>CAVXTD010000009.1:0-47048 GCA_963764565.1 uncultured Actinomycetes bacterium | reverse complement strand
GGCCCGGCGAAGCTGCTCGTCGAGCGGGACGAGCGGATGCCCGAAGGTCTCGAGCCGCGCTCGGGTCGGAGACGTTGTCGCCCGCCTCGAGCATCGTCAGCTGGTCGCGCGTGAGCGGCGCGCCCGGAAGCCGCTCGGTGACCGCCGCCCCGATGCGCATGAGCGCCGATGGGAACGTGCATCGAGCGCGCGGCGCTTGCCGAGCGTGCGCGCGATCGAGCCCGTACAGCTCGTTCCACGTCACGACGTCGGGGCCGCCGAGCTCGAACGTGCGGTCCGCGGCCGCCGGCAGGTCGATCGCCACGCGCGAAGTACGCCGCGACGTCCTCGACCCAGATCGGCTGCAGCCGCGCGCTCGCCGTCGCCGATCACGGGCGTCACCGGCGCCCAGCGCACCTGACGCATGAACGTCGGCAGCACGCCGCCGTCCTCGCCCGAAGACGAAGCTCGGCCGGAAGATCACGTGCTCGAGGCCCGACGCCCTCATCGCCGCGCTCCATCTCCCACTTCGCGCCGAAGTACGGGACGAGGTCCTGCGAGCTGCTCGTCGGCGCCGAGCGCGCTCATCAGCACGAAGCGTCGTACGCTCGGCGTCCTCGGCCGCGTCGACGAGGCTCTGCGTTCCCTCGACCATCACGCGTTCGAAGTCGACCCGTTTCCCGGTGATGATCGAGACGAGATGAACGACCGCGTCGCAACCGGCGACAGCTCGCCGGAGACTCGCGGCGTCGGTGACGTCGCCCTCGACGAGCTCGACAGCCCCAGGCCTCGAGCGTCGCGGCCCGCTCCGGCCGGCGGACGAGGCAGCGGACCTCGCGCTCCTCGGTGCGCAGCGCGTGAACGACCTTCGGGCCGACGAATCCCGTGCCGCCGGTGACGAGGATCACCGGAAGTTCCGCCAGTAGCGGCTCGGAGTCGGGCCCTGCTGCCCCTGGTACTTCGAGCCGAGGCCGTCGCTGCCGTACGGCGAGGCGGCCGGCTCGGAGAGCTGCACGAACGAGAGCTGGCCGATCTTCATCCCGTGGTAGATCGTGATCGGCAGGTTGGCGACGTTCGACAGCTCGAGCGTGACGTGCCCGTCCCAGCCTGGGTCGATGAAGCCGGCGGTCGAGTGGATCAGCAGGCCGAGGCGGCCAAGCGACGACTTCCCCTCGAGCCGGGCGACGAGGTCGTCAGGCAGTTTCACCCGCTCGAGCGTCGAGCCGAGCACGAACTCGCCCGGGATGGAGGATGAACGGCTCGCTGTCGATTTCGACCAGCTCGGTCAGACCCTCCTGCTCCTGCTTGACGTCGATGTACGGGTAGCGGGAGTTGCGGAAGACGCGGAAGTAGCGGTCGACCCGCACGTCCACACTCGACGGCTGGAGCAGCGCCCGGTCGTAGGGGTCGATCTCGATCCGGCCTTCGCCGAGCAGGCGCTCGATCGTCCGGTCGGAGAGAACCACAGGCCCGATTCTACGGTCGCCGGGGGCTTGGCTATGCTGGCCGCATGGCGGTGACCCGGTCGATCGAGCTTCGCACCAACGTCCCGGGGCCGCGCTCCGAGGAGATCCTCGCGCGCCAGAGGCGCGTTGTCGCGGGGCCGCTCGGCTGGGCTTTCCCCGTCGTCGCAGCCGATGCGCTCGGGGCGCACGCTCACCGACGTCGACGGGAACACCTTCATCGACTTCACCGGGGGCGTCGGCTGCCTCAACGTCGGTCACTCGCATCCGAAGGTGGTCGCTGCGGCGCGCGAGCAGCTCGAGCGCTTCTTCCACACCGACTTCACGATCGTCCCCTACGAGCTCTACGTGACGCTGGCCGAGCGGCTGCTCGAGCGGACGCCGATCACCGGCCCGACGAAGGCGGCGTTCTTCAACGCCGGCACCGAGGCGGTCGAGAACGCCGTCAAGTTCGCCCGCAGCTACACGAAGCGGCCGGCCGTGATCGCCTTCGAGGGCGGCTTCCACGGCCGCACGCTGCTCTCGCTGTCCTTGACCTCCAAGACTCACCCGTACAAGGCCGGCCTCGGCCCGTTCGCGCCCGAGGTCTACCGGGTCCCCTTCGCCCAGGACTACCGTGGCCCCGACTCGCGGAGTGCGCTCGAGGCGCTCGAGCGGACTTTCGTCACGCAGGTCGCCGCGGAGACCGTGGCAGCGATCGTGATCGAGCCGGTGCAAGGCGAGGGCGGGTTCGTCGTTGCGCCGCCGGAGTTCATGGCCGGCGTGCGGCGCATCTGCGACGACAACGGGATCGTGCTCGTCGTCGACGAGGTGCAGACGGGGTTCGGCCGCACCGGCAAGCTGTTCGCAATCGAGCACTACGAGGTCGAGCCCGACCTGATCACGATCGCGAAGTCGATCGCGTCCGGCCTGCCGCTCTCCGGAGTCCTCGGCCGCGCGGAGATCATGGATGCGCCCGGCCCCGCAGCGATCGGCGGCACCTATATCGGGAATCCGGTCGCGATGGCGGCGGCGCTGGCCGTGCTCGATGTGATCGACGAGGAAGGGCTCGTCGATCGCGCGGCGGCGATCGGCGAGACGATGCGGGCGCGGATGCACGCCTGGCACGACCGCTTCAGCGAGATCGGCGATGTCCGTGGGCTCGGGGCGATGCTCGCGATCGAGCTCGTCCACGATCGCGAGTCGAAGAACCCGGCACCCGAGCTCGTGGCCGCCGTCTGCGACGAGGCTTTCCGCAACGGGCTGCTCCTGCTCAGCTCGGGGATCTACTCCAACGTGATCCGCGTGCTCGTGCCGCTGACGATCTCTGCTGCCGAGCTCGAGGAGGCGCTTGGCGTCTGGGAGCAGGCGCTCGAGCAGGTCATCGGCGCCTAGCTCGGACGTCCCAGCGAAAATGACCGCCGGATGACCGGCGAGCTGATCGCGGATCGCTACGAGCTCGAGGAGCTCGTCGGCAAGGGCGGTATGTCCAGCGTCTACCGTGCTCGCGACCGACTGCTCGAGCGCGCGGTCGCGATCAAGATCCTCCACGAGCACTACTCCCGCGACGAGGACTACGTCGAGCGCTTCCGCCGCGAGGCGCGTGCGGCGGCGCGGCTTTCGCACCCGAACATCGTCACTGTGATCGATCGCGGCGAGGAGGACGGGCGCCAGTTCATCGTCTTCGAGTACGTCGATGGTGAGAATCTGAAGGAGCTGGTCGCGCGGACAGGGGCCGCTGCCGGTCAGAACCGCGCTCGAGCTTGCAATCAAGGTCGGCCGTGCGCTCGCGTTCGCCCATGCCGCCGGCCTCGTGCACCGCGACGTCAAGCCCCAGAACGTGTTGATCGGGGAGAGCGACGTGAAGGTGACCGACTTCGGGATTGCGCACGCCGCCGACGTCAAGGCCGGGCTGACGCAGACGGGCACCGTGCTCGGGACGAGCGACTACATCGCGCCGGAGCAGGCGACCGGTCGGCCCGCGGATGCACTCAGCGACGTCTACTCCCTCGGGGTCGTCGTCTACGAGCTCCTGGCGGGAAAGCCGCCGTACACCGGTGACAGCTTCGTCGCCGTCGCGATGCGCCACGTCAACGACCCGCCGCCGAGCATCGCCGGCGCCCGCGCGGACGTTCCGGCCAGGCTGGACACGGCACTCATGAGGGCGATGGCGAAGGATCCCGCCGACCGGTTTCCCTCAATGGAGGCGTTTGTCGCCGAGCTCGACGCCTGCCTCGCCGGTCTGGCCGAGCCCGACACCGACCGGACCGCGATCATGCGCACCGCCGCCGTGCCGCGGCCGCGCCGGCGTCGCAGGAGGCCACGCCGGCTGCTCGTGCTCCTGCTCGCGATCGCGGCGATCGGCGGCGGAGCTGCCGCCTATCTCGGGCTCCGCGACTCGGGCTCCGGCGGCGGCAGCGGGCCGGTTCATCTGACGGGCATCCGCGCCTACGATCCGCAGGGCGACGGCCGGGAGTACGACGAGCTCGCGGGGAACGCGACGGACGGTCATCCGTCCACCTCGTGGCAGACCGAACGCTATGCGAGCACCACGTTCGGGAACCTCAAGAGCGGCGTCGGGCTGGTGCTCGACGCGGGCGCAGCGGCTCGGCCACGCTCGCTGACGGTCGTCTCCGACACGCCGGGGTTCATCGCCGAGATCAAGGCAGGCTCCTCGCCGACGGGGCCGTTCGACCCGGTCTCGGGCTCTCAGACCGTCGGCTCGCGCACCACGTTCGACCTCACGCTCGACCAACCTCGCCGCTACTTCCTGGTCTGGATCACCAGGCTTGCGCCCGGTTACCCACGCACGCATCTGAGCGAGATTTCGGTGCCGTGACGGTTTAGACTCAGCGCGTGAAGATCGGGCACGACTCCAAGATCGAGGCGATGGCGAATGTGCCGCTTTTCTCGCGGTGCTCCAAGTCGGAGCTTCGTCGCATCGCGCAGATCGCAGATGAGGTGGACATCCGCACCGGCCGGACGTTGACGAAGGAGGGCGCGCGCGGGCGGGAGTTCTTCATCCTGCTGGAGGGCACCGTCGACGTGCGCAGAGACACCCGGCTGCTGCCCTCTCTCGGCCCCGGCGACTTCCTCGGCGAGATCGCACTGATCGCCGACGTGCCGCGCACGGCGACGGTGACCGCGACCACCCCCGTCCGCGCGCTCGTGATCACCGACCGCGCCTTCCGGGAGCTGCTCCGCACCTCGCCGGGCATCCAGGGCAAGATCCTCGAGGCGGTCGCGGCTCGTCTCGCCGAGCTGGCGCGCTGAGCGCAACTCCCCGCTAGTACTTGAGCCCGCTGCGGCGCTCGTGGCGTTCGAGCGCGAGTTCGACGAGCCGGTCGAGCAGCTCGGCGTAGGGGACGCCCGAGGCGTCGAACAGCTTCGCGTAGACGCTCGTCGCCGTGAAGCCGGGGATCGTGTTCAGCTCGTTGACGAGTACCTCCCCGTCGTCACGCACGAAGCAGTCGACGCGGGCCATCCCCTCGCATTCGGTCGCAACGAACGCCTGCACGGCGAGCTCCTGTACTCGGCCGGCCTGCTCGCCGGTGATCCGGGCGGGCACGACCAGCTCCATCTCGCCGTCGTCGTACTTCGCCTCGTAGTCGTACCACTCGTTCGCGGTGACGACGATCTCGCCGACGAGCGAGGCGACGGGCGCAGCGGTTGCCGAGGACGCCGACCTCGACCTCCACCCCCGAGACGAACTCCTCGACGAGCACCTTCTCGTCGTGCTCGAAGGCGAGCTCGACCCCGGCGCGGAGCTCGGCCTCGTCGTGGGCCTTCGTGATCCCGACCGACGAGCCGAGCCTGGCGGGCTTGACGAAGACCGGATAGCCGAACGGGTTCTGCGGCGCCTCGTCCGTTCTCGGAGCGTGATGTTCCGCGTGACGGGGATGCCCTGGTCGCGCATGACCGCTTTGAACAGATCCTTGTCCATGCACAGGGCGGAGGCGGCAACGCCGGCGCCGACGTAGGGGACGCCGGCCATCTCGAGGACGCCCTGGAGCGAGCCGTCCTCGCCGAACGGCCCGTGCAGGATCGGGAGGACGACCTCGACCTCGCTCAGCGTGGCCGCGACCTCGCCGGACACGGCCGGCACCGGCAGCTGCGGGCGGCTCGGATCAGGGTCAGACCCCGATCCGAGAGTGTGACGCGCTTTCCCCGCCGGGAGGGCCCAGCGGCCGTCGCGGCCGATCTCGACCGGTGTCACCTCGTACCGCTCCGGGTCGAGCGCGTCGAGCACGGACTGCGCCGACGCGAGCGAGATCGCGTGCTCCGACGAGCGTCCCCCCATCAGCACCGCGACCCGCCGTCTCATCGGCCGATCCCGGCCGATGAGCCTCTACGAGAGCGAGCCCGACCTTGCCGGCAGCGATGCCGCGCAAAGCCCGGCATCGCGCCACAGGCCTTGGGCGAGCGACGCATCAGGGCGTGATCGCCGTCGTGTCCGTTACCGTCGTGTCGGTCAGCGTCGTGTCGGTCAGCGTCGTGTCCGTCGGCGTCGTGTCCGTCGTCGGCGGCGGCGCGGTCGTGATCGGCGCCGTCGTCGGCGGCGCGACGAACTTGCCCACGGTGATCGCGACGGTCGCACCCGGCTTGGCCGGCTCTGCCGGCCCGGGCGTCTGGGTCAGCACGACCCCGTCCTGCGACGAATCTGCCGTGTCGACGACCTCGACCAGCACCTTGAAGCCGGAGTTGCGGAGCGTCGCGATCGCGTCCGCCCGGCCGAAGCTGGTGACGTCGGGGACGGCCAGCGTCTTCGGCCCCTTCGAGACGAACAGCGTGATCGTCGAGCCCTTGGCCGCGAGGGTGTTCGCCCCCGGATCCATTTGGACGACTACGCCTTTCGGCTCGTTCGACTCGACGTCGCGTCGGGCGACCGCAAAGCCGGCGCCCTGGAGCGTGCCGGCGCCCTGTTCGTACGGAAGGCCGACGACGGGCGGGATTCCGATCGGCTTCGGCCCCTGCGAGACGTTGATGCGCACCTTCTCGCCCTTGACGATCCGCGTGCCCGCTTTCGGAAACTGGCCTGTGACGAGGCCGGTCTCCTTGTCCGAGTTGACCTGGTGGATGTCCGCCTTCAGACCTCGCTCCGTCAGAGCAGCGACGGCATCGGTTGCCTGAGAGCCGACGACTCCCGGCACGACGACCTTCTCCTTGCCGGTCGAAACGAGGATCGTGACCGTGTTGCCCTTGTCGATCCGCTCGCCGGGGTTGGGCGTCTGGTCGTAGACCCTGCCGACGTCGACCTTGTCGTTCGGAAGCCGGCGAACGATGTACTTCAAGCCGGCCGCCGCGATCTTCTGCACCGCCAGCCGCTCGACGGAGCCCTCGACCAGCGGCACGGCGACGGGCTTCGACTGATTGAGCTGGTCCTGGATCTTCGTGTAGACATACCAGCCTGCGACGACTGCGGCCGCGACCAGCACCGTGGCAAGGAGCCAGGGCCAGAACGAGCGCCGTCGGATCGGCTCGTCGTACTCGTAGTAGCCGGTCGAAGGTGGATATGGAGGCGGCGGCGGGACGACGGTCATCGGGCGCCGGCTGATCTGCGTGGGCGCGTTCGCCAGCGTCGTTGCGCCGGCCCCGCGGAGCACCTGCGTGGCCGCCTCCTCGGTCTCCGGAGCGACTGCGTGGCCGCGCGCTGCGCGGGCAAGGTCGGCATCCATCTCCTCCGCGCTCTGATAGCGGTCGGCGGGGTTCTTGGCGAGCGCGCGGAGGACGATCGAATCGAGCTCGTGCGAGACCTCGGGCCGGTTCGCCGACGGCGGCTCGGGCGTCTCCGAGAGGTGCTTCATCGCGATCTCGAGCGGCGTGTCCCCGGTGAACGGAACCGAGCCGGTCAGCATCTCGAAGAGAACGATCCCCACCGAGTAGATGTCCGAGGCCGGTGTGACCGGAGCCCCCTTCGCCTGCTCGGGCGAGAGGTACTGGGCGGTGCCGATGATCGACCCGGCCTCGGTCATCTGGCTCGTCCCGGAGCGGGCGATCCCGAAGTCGGTCACCTTCAGCCGGCCGTCCGGTGCGACGACCACGTTGTGCGGCTTGATGTCGCGGTGGACGATCCCGTTCCGGTGGGCGAACCCGACCGCGCCGAGGATCTGCCGCGCGTAGTCGATCGCGACCGCGATCGGCGTCGGCCCTCTGGCGACGAGGAGCTCCTTGAGGGTCCGTCCCTCCAGATACTCCATCGCGATGTAGTACGTGCCCTCTGCCTCGCCGCGGTCGTAGATCGAGACGATGTTCGGATGCGAGAGACCGGCCGCGCTCTTCGCCTCCCGCCGGAAGCGCTCGACGAACTGCTCGTCCTGCGAGTGCCGGTCGTCGAGCATCTTGATCGCGACTCGGCGGCCCAGCTCCTGGTCCTCGGCCAGGTAGACGTTCGCCATCCCGCCGGTGCCGAGCTTGCGGACGACCCTGTAGCGGCCGTCGAAGACCTGGTCGATGAGGGTGTCGGGGCCCGGCATCCTCTGCGTAAGGTTAGGGGTGGCTCCGGAGCAGCGCTTCCATGACCGTCTTCGCGATCGGGGCGGCGGTGCGTCCGCCGACCCCGCTCTGATTCTCGAGAAAGACCGCGATCGCGACTCTGGGCGCGTTCGCGGGGGCAAAGGCGATGAACGAGGTCGTGTTGCGCCCGGCGACGCCGGTCTCGGCCGTGCCCGTCTTGCCGGCGACCGGCACTCCCGAAATCTGCGCGGCCGTGCCGGTTCCCGACTGAACGACCGCCTGCATCATCTGCGTGAGCTGCCGCCGCCGTCTCGGGCGAGACGGCCCGCGAGAGCGCATGGGGACTCGTGCGCTTGACGGTCTCGCCTCCGGGTGCGGTGATCTTCCCGACCACGTAGGGCCGCATCACGGTGCCGCCGTTGGCGATCCCCGCCGCGACCATTGCCATCTGGAGCGGCGTGACCTGGAGCCGCTCCTGGCCGAAGGCGAGCCGTCCCGGGTCGACCTGGTTCGGGTCGTGCGGCGAGAACAGGCGGCCGCGGTCGTACAGGCCGCTCGGGGCGCGCTCGTTCGAGGGGGTCTCCAGGGGCGGATCGGAGTAGAAGCCGAAGCGGCGGGCGTAGTCGAGAACGGCCAGCGGCCCGAGCTTCTTGCCGATCTCGCAGAAGACGGCGTTGATCGAATGCTCGAGCGCGGTCGCGAGGCTGACGCGGCCGAACACCTCCGGACCGCTCTGGTCGGCATAGTTGGAGACCTTCTTGCCGTACTCGATGCAGTAGCCGGGGTCGTCGAAGGTCGAGGTGGGCTTGTAGACGCCCGAGTCGAGGGCGGCCGCCGCAGTGACGACCTTGAAGGTCGAGCCGGGCGCGTAGAGGCCGGCGGTCGCCCGGTTGACGAGCGGCGCGCCGGGCGAGCAGTTCGCGCCGCTCGCGCGCCGCGCAATCGAGAAGAAGTGCTGCTCGACGAGATTGGGATCGTACGAGGGCGACGACGCCATGACGAGGACGGCGCCGGTCGCCGGGTCGAGCGCGACGACCGCGCCGCAGTTGTCGCCGAGCGCGTCGAGCGCGATCCTCTGGGCGTCGGGCCGGATCGTCAGGACGAGGTTGTTGCCGGTGACGGTTGTCCCCTTGAGGCTGTCGAGCGTGCGCTCCAGCACCGTGTCCAGGTGCGAGTTGGACGCCGTCAGGTAGTCGTTCAGCGATCGCTCGAGCCCCGCGCGCGAGCGCGACTGCGTCGAGTATCCGGTCACCTGGGGCGCGAGGTCCCCGGCGGGATAGCGGCGGAAGTAGAACGTCAACCCGTCCTTCTTCACCGCGCGCCGAGCGGAGAGCAGCGAACCGTCGGCCGCGTAGATCAGCCCGCGCCGGATCGTGAACTGGGCGACGCGCTGGATTGCGTTGTCCTGCCGATCCTCGAGCCCGGCCACCGCCCAGGTCTGCCAGTACGTCGTCGCGACCACGAGCGCCGCGAGCAGAACGAGAGCGACCACGGCAAGGCGTGTGATCTGCCTGTTCATTGCGGCGCGTTCGCCCGGTTCGAGACGAGCAGGAGCCCCGCCACGAGGATGAAGTTGGCGACGATGCTCGACCCCCCGTAGCTCACGAATGGAAGGGTGATCCCGGTCAGCGGAATCACGCGTAGCAGGCCACCGACGATGATGAAGGTCTGGAGGGCGAACGCGAACGTGAGACCGGCGGCGAGCAGCTTCGAGAAGCCGTCGTCCGCGATCACCGAGATCCGGAAGCCGCGCAGCACGAAGACCATGTAGACGAGCAGCAGCCCGGCGGCGCCGATCAAGCCAAGCTCCTGAGCAAGGGCCGAGTAGATGAAGTCCGTGTTCACGAAGGGGATCAGGTTCGCGCCGCCGGTCGTCGAGAACGTGCCGCGGCCGAAGCCCGTGCCCCAGAAGTGGCCGTTGGCGATCGAGTAGCTCGACTGGACGAGCTGGTACCCGGCGCCCTGCGCGTCCTGCCAAGGGTTGAGCCAGATGTCCACGCGCTCCTGGACGCGCCCGATCGTCTCGTAGGCGAGTGTTGCGCCGCCGGCGAAGAGTCCCAGCCCGAGCGCGACGAACGCGAGCCGACCGGTGGCGGCGTAAAGCATCGCGAGGAAGATCCCGAAGTAGAGAAGCGCGCTGCCGAGGTCGTTCGTCTCGACGAGAACCAGCATCGCCGCGCCCCAGATCACCAGCAGCGGGCCAAAGTCCTTGAGGCGGCCCTGGGCGAGCACTTCGCGCTTCTCACGCAGGTAGCCGGCGAGAAACACGATCAGGGCGATCTTCGCCAGCTCACCGGGCTGGAACTGGAGCGGGCCGAGCTTCACCCAGAGCCGGGCGCCGTTGATCGTCGTCCCGATCCCCGGCAGGGCGGGCAGTACGAGCAGTCCGACCGCGGAGACCCCGAAGAGGTACTTGTAGCTCTCGAGCGCGCGAAAGTCGCGGCGCAGGAGAAGAAGCGTGGCCGCGAACGCGCCGACGCCCGCGACGATCCAGAAGCCCTGCCGGAATGCATTCGCCGGTCCGAGGCGGTAGATCTCGGTCAGCCCGATCGCGGTCAGCAGGCCGGTGAGCGGAAGCAGGTACGGGTCGGCCCACGGCACGGCGACGCGGGCAACGGCGTGGGCGGCGACGTAGAGACCGAGGAAGATCAGCGCATACGAGACGGACCCGGCCGAGATCACCGACTGCCGGGCGATGTAGACGCTTGCGAACCCGAGCCCCGTCAGGACTCCGACGGCGACGAGATTCACCAGTTCCCGGTTTCTGGCGGTCATCGGGGTGCCTCTCTGCTCGCCGCGCCTACGGTACGACCTCGGCCTCGTACTGCTTGACCGAACCCAGGGCCGCGTCGCGGCTGCGCAGGTCGTGGTCGAAGAGCTTGCGGCGCTCGCTCTGTGAGAGCTGCCCCGCCAGCACGGGGCTCTCGTAGCGGATGCGGTACAGCTTCAGGCTGCCGACAAGATTCCAGGGAAGACCCTGGTAGACGGCGATGTGGCCGTTCGGCTGCGCTCCGACGAAGTAGGAGCGCGACAGCGTCCAGACGGCGAGCGCCGCGAGAACGACGACGCCGGCAATCGAGGCGGTGAGGATCGCGGTTCGGGAAACTCGACGGCCCCCGGGGCGGCCGTGCCCGGAATCGGCGATCGCCTCGAGCTCGTCGCGCGTGAGCAGCATGGTCTCGTCCACCGTCGGGACGGAGTCGAGACCGGTAAGCGTGTCCTCTTCGCCGGCCGCAGGCTCCTCGGCCGCCGGCAGCGTCGCCGTCTCCTCGGTCGCACCGTCTCCGATCTCGAACAGGATCACCGTGATGTTGTCCTCGCCGCCGCTCTTGTTTGCGGCGTCCACGAGTGCGTGGGCCGCTCTCTCGAGGCTGCCGCGGTTGCTTTCGACGATCTCGAGGATCGTCCGGTCGTCGATCATCGAGCTGAGGCCGTCCGAGCAGATCATGAAGACGTCCCCGGGGCGCGCCTCGATCGAGAACGTGTCCACATCCACCTCGGGATCGGTGCCGAGCACCCTCGTGATCACCGAGCGCTGCGGATGGACGCCCGCCTCCTCGACGGACAGCTTGCCGCTCCTGACGAGCTCCGCGACGAGCGAGTGGTCGTCGGTGAGCTGGTCGAGCTGGCCGTTGCGGATCGCGTATGCGCGCGAGTCGCCGACGTGGCCGATCTGCACCGCCCCTTCCTCGACGAGGGCAGCCGTGATCGTCGTCCCCATTCCGGCGCGGGCCTCGTCGGTGACCGCAGACTCGTAGACGCGGCGGTTTGCCTCCTGGATCAGCGCCACCACCGCCTCCTCGCCGGAGCGGTCGCCGGCGTCGCGGAGCACCGAGGCGGCGATCCGCGAGGCGATCTCGCCTGCCTGGGCGCCCCCCATGCCGTCCGCGACCGCGAACAGCGGCGGGTCGACAACGTAAGCGTCCTCGTTGTGCCGGCGGCGGCGGCCGGCGTCGGTGACGACTGCGTGGGAACGAACCATCTAGCGCTCGTACCGGAGGTCGGTCGATCCGACGCGAATCACGTCTCCGGGAGCGAGCCGCCGAGGCTTCGCCAGCTTGGCCCCGTTCACGAAGGTCCCGTTCGTCGAGCCGGCGTCCTCGACCCACACCCCGTCGCGGCGCGGCTCCACGCGCGCGTGACGTGCGGAGGCGAAATCGTCCTCTCCGAGCGGCAGATCGTTCTGGTTGCTCCGCCCGACCGTGATCGCTGCCGAGTCGAGCACCCGCGTCTCGCCGACCTGGAGGATCGGACTGGCGATTACCACCAGACGCCCGGTCTCAATCCGGCGGCCGCGGCCGAGGAGCCCCACGGCCTGTGCCTGCCCCGGGGAGAGGATGAAGCTCTCCTGGGGCAATCGCAGGTCGCGGCTCGCCGTGCGCACGATGCGCCAGATAAAGAGGTAGAGCAGCAGCAGGAAGAGGATCTTGAGGATGACGAGCGCTTCGCCGACCGCGATCGAGGAGAGCGTCACTCGACGAGCTTCCGCTCGAACACCAGGTCGGTCGAGCCGAGAGTGATCACGTCGCCGCTCTCGAGCTTCGCGCGGGCCGTGCGCCGCCCGTTGACCTGGGACCCGTTCGTCGAGTCGAGGTCGACGAGCCAGTACGCCGAGCCTTCCTGGCGGAGCTCTGCGTGACGGCGGGAGATGTTCGGGTCGGCCAGCTGGAAGTCGCAGTCCTTCGACCGGCCGAAGACGACCCGGCGCTTGTCGATCTCGCGCCGCTGTCCGTCCATCGTCAACGTGACGATCTCCTGGGCGAGCGCGACGTCGGCGGGGGATCCCTCCGGCGTGAGCGGCGTGCGGGGGCGGTAGACCATCGTCGCTCCCGGCTCGACCTGCGGCTCGGGATCCTTCGCGGCCCGGCGCGAGCGGTCGCTCTGCACCATCCGGGTGGCGATTCCGAACTCTCCGACCGTGAGGTCGGCGTCGGTCTCGATCAGCAGCGTCGGGGGGGAGCTGAGCAGGACGTATCCCTCGCGGCGGGCGTGCTCGGCGAGATAGTCGCTCAACTCGTTCTGAAGCGAAGCTTCGTAGTCGGCGAACTGCTCGCGGTCCTGGGGCGAGAGAAAGACGGTGTACTCGTTCGGCACGTAGATTCGCGAGACCGAGACGGTTCGGTGGTCGTCCATCTCCTTGACCAGCTTGCGGGCAAGCTCGACCGGTTGGACGTTCGTCCTGAAGGCACGGCCGAACAGGCCCTCGAAGAGGCCCTCGATCTTCTGCTCGATGCTGCGCAGTACGTTCACGGGCAGGGCTTCCCCGCGTCCGAGTCTAGCTCCCGGCTACGGAACGAAGCCTCGGGCGCTTCGGCGAAATCCGGCGCATCAACCGGGAGAGCTCCGGCGCGGGCCGACCGGGTGCGGGCTCGGCGGCGAGCGCGAGGGCGGTGATCCAGGCGGCGGCGATCAGAGGGAGCGCGGCTGCGCTCGGGTCGGCGAGCAGCGTGAGCGTGGTCAGGAGCGAGCCGAATGCAGCCCCGCCCCATGGGCCGCGCCGGCGGAAGGAGCCGATCGCGAGAGCGGCGACTGCGAACGCGATCCCTTCGAAGAGCAGCGAATGGGTGGCGGACATCGCGCCCCAGAGAGTCGATCCCGCCGTAAACGGGCTTTCGAGTCCTCCGAGTGAGAGGTCCGGTGCGCGCCCGCCGACGATCGGCAGCCCATGAGCCGAGAGGGCCGCCACGAATGCGGCGCTGAGTACGGCGGCGATCGCCTGGGCGGCACGCCGGACGGGGTCGCGCGCGGGGAGGGTCGCGAGGGGGACGAGCCCGAGTGCGCCAAGCGGGGCCAGCAGCGGGCCGGCGACGAAGAGCAACGCCGCTCGTGGTTGAACCCAGAAGAGGGCGAACCAGACGCAGGCGACGACGCCGTAGAGCACGGCGAGCCCGAGAGAGATGTTGCCGAGCGGCAGCACCGGCACGGCCAGGGCGAAGGCGAGGCCCAGCCGAGGGCCGAGGATCGTGAGCAGGGCCGCGGCCGCCGAGAGCCCGAGCGGCCAATGTGCGGGAAAGAACGCGAGCGTCGCCGAAGTCCAGCCGGCGAGCAGCGCTGCCGCCGTTGCCGGAGCGAGCCTTGGGAGAACGGACGAGACCGGGAGCGGTCGGCGGATTGAAGCCGGTCGCCGCCCAGGTCGGGCGTTCGCCGCCCGTCGCAACCCGGCTGCGAGCTTTGCTGCGGCCGGCCGCTCGGCGGGCTCGACCGCGAGCGCGCTGTCCACGAGCCGGACGATCGGGGCCGGAAGATCGCGCCTGACCGTTCCGATCGAAGGGGCGCCCTGGCCGATTCGCTTGGCGATCTCGAGGAACGGGCCGATGCCGAACGGATGCCGCCCGGCGAGGGACTCCCAGAGCAGGACACCCACCGACCAGACGTCCGTTGCCGGCCCTGCCGGCTTGCCGGTCAGCCGTTCGGGCGAGATGTACGCGAGCGTGCCGGGCACGTCGCCGGCGGCGGTCAGCGTCTCCTCTTCGCTGACGAGGGCGAGCCCGAAGTCGAGGATCCGGACGGAGACATCCGGGCTGTCCGTGAGCAGGACGTTCGCCGGTTTCACGTCGCGGTGGACGATCCCCTGGGAGTGGGCGTGGGCGAGGCCCTCGAGGATTTGAGCTGCGGCCTCGATCGCGCCGGCGTCGTCGAGCTCGCCTCGCTCGAGCGCCTGGCGGAGCGTTCGGCCCGCCACGTATTCGTAGGCGATGTAGACGTGCCCCTCGTCTCTTGCGAGCGAGTATGCGCGGAGGCACGCGGGATGTCTCAGCTGCGCGGCCGCGGCCGCCTCACGCTCGGCGCGCGGTCCGGCGGTTCCGGTTCGCGGGACGATCTTCAGGGCAACGTCGCGGCCCTTTCGCTCGTCGCGTGCATGCCAGACGGAGCCCATGCCGCCGCTGCCGAGTGGCCGCAACGGCCGATACCGGCCGAGCACAAGGCCGCTTCGTGCCGCTGCTTCAGATGCCTCCGCCATCCCCGTGACACGTTTCGTGCGAGCGGGCGAAGTCCTTTTGTAAACAAGGAATGGGCTAGAGTTGGCCGAAATCCGCTGCAAACCGCGTGATGACCGAGCACGACACCGACCTGGACTTCGACTTCTTCGACGACGAGCCCGAGCCGCGGGAGCTCGTCGACGAGGAGCCTCCCCGCGGTCCCCCTCGGGGCCGGCCGCCGAGGCGCCCTCCGTCGTCGCGCCCACCCGTCGGCGTGACTCCGCTGCTCAGGCTTGCCGGCCTGATCGCCTTCGGGATCCTGGTCGTCGTCCTCTTCGTCTTCTGGATCTCGAGCTGCCAGGGAGCGGGCAAGAAGAACGCGTACAAGCGGTACATGGAGAAGGTCGCGGTCGTGGCGAAGGACTCCGAGCAGATCGGCCGTGAGCTGAACGACGCGCTGACCACGCAGGGGATCAAGTTCTCCGACCTGGACACGAAGCTCTCCGGCCTTGCCCAGCAGGAGCAGCAGGATGTCGCCGCGGCGCGCCAGATGCGTCCGCCGGGCCCGCTGCGCCTTCAGCACCAGCACGCGGTCGAGGCGCTCGAGTTCCGGGTCAGCGGCCTGCGCGGGCTCGCCGACGGATTCACGCAGGCGTCGCGATCGCCGAAGAACGTGACCGGCAACGCGCTGCTCCTCGCCGGCCAGGCGGAGCGTCTCGTCTCCGGGGATGTGGTCTGGGACGATCTGTTCAAGGATCCCTCGATCGAGGAGCTGCGCCGCCAGGGCGTGACGGGTGTGCCGGTTCCGGACTCGACGTTCGTTCCCAACCCCGACTACGCGAGCACGCGCTTCTGGGAGGCGATCCTCCAGCGCCTCCAGGGCGCGGCGACGACCGGCGGCACGAGCGGCGGCCTCCACGGGACCGGCCTCGTGACGGTGAAGGCACTGCCCGGCAACCAGGAGCTCTCGGACACCAACGAGAACACCGTTACGGCGACGACCGACCTCGGCTTCGCAGTCACGATCGAGGACACCGGCGACTCGCAGGAGGTCCAGGTCAAGGTGACGCTGACGATCCAGCAGAGCCCGTCGCCGATCGTCGCAACAAAGACGGTGGATCTGATCAACCCGGGCGAGCAGAAGACGGTGGTCTTCCGCAATCTCGGACAGGTGCAATTCGCGACCCGTACGACCGTGAAGGTCGACATCCAGCCGGTGCCCGAGGAGAAGAACACCGCGAACAACTCGGCCTCGTACCCCGTCATCTTCTCGCTCGGCTAGCGGAGCACGAGATTGGGGCTCGCCGGGTGGATTGCGATCGGAGCGGTCGTGGTGGCGGCCGTCGCAGTCGCGATCGGGCTGCTCGCGCTGGCGCGGCTGGCGGGCGTTCGCCAGGCGCAGGGGGTGATCCTCGGCGGCGACGCAAAGGCCGATGTCGTCGAGTTCGCGGTCTCGCTGCAAGGCCGAGTCGAGGATCTGCATGGCGCGGTGGACGACGTCGCCGCTGCCCTCGCGCGGGTCGACCGGCGCGTCGACGGCACGCTGTCGCGCGCGGCGCTCATTCGCTACGACGCCTACGAGGACACGGGCGGGCATCAGTCCGCCTCGGTTGCGCTCCTCGATTCCGAGCGCTCGGGGATCGTCCTGACGGCAATCCAGGGTCGCGACTACGCCCGTGTGTACGTCAAGCAGCTCGACCGGGGCCGCACCCCGATCGCGCTCTCGCCCGAGGAAGAGCAGGCCGTCGAGCGGGCGATGGCCGAGGGCTGACGCTCGCCCTGCTCGCGTCGCGGGGGAAACGGCCGGTTTCGCCCAGTCTCATAGCCCGAGTCTGAGACTCACGCCACGGGACGAACGTGTGTAAGAGGCAGCAGCCGCTTGCGAGCGAGGCGCGCGGGAGGGGGAACGATGTGAGCGGAGGTTGTCCGCCCACTCGTGAAGCTCAGCGCTGATCGCGTCCTCCGGACCTGTGACGCCGGCGAAGCCGACTTCTCCGGGTCGCGGCCCCGCGGCCGTGCTCGCCCAGCCGGCTTCGAGCGCCGGCGCGATCCGTCGCAGGAGTCGCGGCCTCATCGCCAGGACGATGACCAGGATGATTCCGGCACCGATCAGGACATCGCCGACCGAGAAGACGTTGCCGAACGGGAGCCAGCCGGGCGCGGCGAACCGGTCGACGAGCCCGGAGAGCCGCGGCTCAGCCAGCGAGATGCTGTTGTTCCGCACGTCGTAGCTGTGGCCTGTGGCGCGGAGAGCGTCCCTCGTGACCGGCATGAGGCCTCCGTTGGCGACGATCGCGACGAGGTTGCAGGCAAGACCGGCGCCCACGATGAGTAGGCCGCGAACGTGGCGATTCTGGGCGATCATCCCGATCAGCAGTGAATACGAGAGTAGCCAGGCGCCTCGTGCGAGACCGTCGGGTGTCGCCCACGGCAGCACGTTCGAGGGGAAGGCCACGACCTGAAGTGCGATCGCCGAGTACGCAAGCCAGAGTGTTCTGAGGCGAAGCTCGCCGAGCGCCGCCGGGCTTCCCCCGAGGAGGACGCCCACGGCGGTCGCGGCGAGAACGGCGTCGAGGAATACCATTGCCTGCCGCTCAGGCGGCTCGTGCCGAACTCGCCGGCGCCACAGCCTCGAGGTGCGCCGCCAGCGCGGCAACGACGGCGGGATCGAACTGCCTTCCGGCGTTCGCCCAGAGCTCGGCGAGCGCGGCGGCTTCGGAGATCGCTGCGCGGTAGACGCGGCCGGTCGTCATCGCGTCGAAGGCGTCCGCGACGAGAACGATCCTCGAGCCGAGCGGGATGTCCTCGCCCGTGAGGCCGAAGGGGTAGCCGCTGCCGTCTATGTGCTCGTGGTGGTGGAGGATCCACGTGTCGGCGGGGGAGAGGTCGAGCCCATCCAGCAGGTCGAAGCCGATCTGCGGGTGCTTGCGTATCAGCGCCTGCTCGGCCGGGCTCAGCGGCCCGGGCTTGCGGAGCACCTGGTCGGGGATCCCGATCTTGCCGAGATCGTGCAGGAGGCCGGCCGCATGGAGATGACGGAGATCCCGGTCGCAGACGCCGAGGATCTTCCCGGTCGCAACCACGAGCTCGGAGACGGCCGTGGCGTGCTCACCGACGCAGGAATCGCGTGCGTCCACCACCGCCATCAGCTTCTCGGCAAGACGAAGCTGCACATCCCAAGCGAAGGCCCGCTCGAGATCACGCCCCGAAGATCGCTCGCGGTCGTCGCCGGCGCCGTAGATGTTGATCCTGTTCTTCCCGGTTCGCTTGCTGAGGTAGAGGGCGAGGTCGGCATGGGCTTTGAGAGCTGCAGCGTCGTCGGCGTGATCGGGGAGGACGGCGATCCCGCCGCTGATCGTGCAGGGCTCCGAGACGCCGTCGACCCCGGCAGCGAACTTCGCGTTGACTCGGCCGACGATCGCCGCCGCCTCTTCGGCCGAGCCCCGAAGCACGAGCGCGAACTCATCGCCGCCGAGCCGATAGGCCGCAGGCGCGGCGGAGCGCAAGAGCGCACCCAGCGCTTTGAGTGCCGTGTCGCCTGCCGGGTGTCCGCAGCGATCGTTGACCTGCTTGAAGTGGTCGACATCGATCAGGCAGAGCGCGACCGGGTCTCCACCGCCGAGAGCGTCGTCCACGGTCCCGGCAAAGTCGTCCTGGAAGGCGCGGTGGTTGCTGAGGCCCGTGAGACTGTCCGTGGTTGCCGCCATGAGCGCGGCGCGGCCCCGAACCGCGGAGCGCTGATACAGGTTCAGCGTGAACAGCGGAGCACTGATCAGGATGAGGAGAAACGGTGAAACGTGCCAGAAGATCACGGTCTGGGCTGCGATGAACCCCATGATCAGGAACGCCGGCCCGGAGTGGCGGAGATGGTCGCCAAGAACGGGGCGGAAGCGGGTCGAGCTCGAGAGTGAGATTGCCCCGCAGACGAGCGTGACGTTTGCGAGCACGAAGATCCCACCGGCGGCGAAGACCAGCGCGGTGAGCTCTCCGTAGCCCGGGGAGGACGGCCCTAACGAGGGGCCGAGGGTGTGCCACGCACCGGCCAGGAGGGCGGAGATCGCATAGTTGGCGCTGTTGAAGAGGAGCTTCACGCGTGGCACGTGCTCGATCGTGAGCGCGACCGCTATCGCCGCGGTGCCGACCAGCACCGACCACTGCACCGAGAACAGCATCTGCGTCGAGACGACGAAGACGAACGCGAGTGAGATGAGACGCTCACCCTGGACGTCCACCGGCACCGGCCTCATCTCCGCGACGAGCGCCATCGCAAAGAGGACCGCGACGCCGGCGACCGTACGTACCGATGGCGTCGAGCCGACGACGGTATAGAGAGCCCAGGCCACGATTGGGACAGCCACGATGATCGTGGCTGTCACAAAGGCAATCAGCCGAGGTGGATAGGTGCTTCCGGCACCGTTCGCGCGCCGGAAGCGCCTCACCAGTGGTGCTTCGATCAGATCCACCGCGCTCCTGCGCCACTTGCAATCGCGAGCGATGCGAGTGCGCCGAGGACGATGCAAGCGCGCATCGCGCGGACCTTCCACCGAATCATCTGACACCTCCTTGGGGATATAGACGGAAAGGCGCTGTTGCCGACTCATCCTCTTCGGGAGCCTTTTGCGCTGCACCCCCCCGAAGGGGTATCCGGACGTGTCAGTGCGGGCGGTGGGCGTGCTCGTGCCCGTCGCGTCGGTCGCGGCGACAACGAGGCGCGAAGAGTTCTTCTGGCTGTCTGTAGCCACGCTCGCACTCGAGCCGTCGCCTGCCGGCGAATGGCTAATCTACTGGCGGATTGGGCCAGGTTCTCGTCCTCAACGCCAGCTATGAGCCGCTGAACGTCTGTTCGGTCCGGCGCGCGCATGTGCTTGTGTTCAAAGGGAAGGCGGAGGTGCTGGAGGAGCACGATCAGCGGCTCCACTCTGCAACCAGCACGTTTCCGCGGCCGAACGTGATCCGGCTGGTCACCTACGTTCGCGTTCCACGCGCGGCGCAGCGGAAGATCTCTCGCCGGGCGCTGTTCGCCCGTGACGAATGGAGCTGCGTCTACTGCGGGACGAGCGGCGGGCGGCTGACCCTCGACCACGTTCTCCCGCGCAGTCGCGGCGGCGATTCGGTATGGGAGAACGTCGTCACCGCCTGCGCACCGTGCAATTTGCGCAAGGGCGACCGGCTCCCCGAGGAGGCCTCGATGACCCTCCGCCGCCCACCTCGTCCGCCGCACGCGGTGCTCTTCATCCGTCTCGCCGCACCGTCGGGGCTCCCGACGAGCTGGCGGCCGTACCTCGATTCATCGCTCGCCGCCGCCTGAGCGCCGCGCGGGCCCGCCGAAGCGGCGGTGACCGTTTGTCCGGCCCGCGGCGTATAGAGAGAGCAGTGAAGTCGCTCGCACTCGCCGGTATTGTCGCCGTCGCGCTTCTCGTCGGGGCCGGCGGCGCCGGCGGCGCGCCCGCCGCTGCCACCCAGCACTCGATCGTGGTCAGCGGCAACGGCTCGGTTGCGGCCGTGCCCGACCGGGCGCAGATCTCATTCGGCGTCTCCACCGACGCGAAGACGGCGTCCGCGGCGCTGCGCGCCAACGCGGGGGAGATGACGAAGGTGATCGCAGCAGTGAAGGCCCAGGGGATCTCCCCCGCGGACATCAAGACCGAGGTTGTCGCCCTGACCTCGCGCTACTCCCAAAACGGCGAGGCGATCGTCGGCTACACGGCCACGAACTCGGTCTCCGTAATTCTTCGCAACCTCGGCAAGGCGGGAGCCGTGATCGACGCCGCGGTCGACGCCGGAGCCAACCAGGTTGCGGGGCCGAACCTCTCGCGCTCCGATCAGACGGCTCTGTACCGTCAGGCGCTCCGCGTCGCGATTGCGAACGCGAAGGGAAAGGCGCAGACGATCGCCCGGGCTTCGGGCCTGACGCTCCGGCGGATCACCGATGTCAGCGAGAGCGGCGGCCCGACACCGCTGGCCGACGCGGCGAAGGCTGGAATCGTCTCGCCGACGCCGATCGAGCCGGGCACGCAGCTGGTCGAGGCGACCGTCACCGTCACCTTCTCGGTGTCGTAGTCCCTCGTCAGGCGGGGAGCGCCGTCGTATCGACGGGTGCGCTGCGCTCGGCCTCGAACGCGGCGATCGCCGGCTCGTGCTCGAGGGTGAGGCCGATGTCGTCGAGCCCGTTCAGCAGGCGGTGCCGGCGGGACGGATCGAACTCGAACGCGATCGGCGGCCCCGCCGGGGGCGAGACCGTCAGGGACTCGAGATCGACCGTCAGCGTGGGGGCGGCCATCAGCGTCCGCATCTCTTCGGCCGGAAAGGTGATCGTCACGAGCCCGATCTGGGCCGCGTTCGAGGCGAAGATGTCGCCGAACGACGGGCCGATGACGACCTCGAAGCCGTAGTCCTGGAGCGCCCAGGCCGCGTGCTCCCGCGAGGAGCCGCAGCCGAAGTTCCGCCCCGTGAGGAGAATCGTTGCGCCGGCGTACTCGGGTCGGTTGAGCTCGAAGGCCGGATCCTGCCGCCAGTCGTAGAACAGAAACTCCCCGTAGCCCGTCCGCTCGATCCGCTTCAGGAACTGCTTCGGGATGATCTGATCGGTGTCGACGTCGGCGCGATCGAGCACCGCCACACCCCCCGTCGTCCTGCGGAAGGCTCTCATCGGCTGGGCGGCTCGAGCTCGAGTTCCCGCGTGTCGACGAAGTGGCCGGCCAGCGCGACTGCCGCTGCCATCACGGGGCTGACCAGGTGCGTCCTGCCGCCTCGGCCCTGGCGGCCCTCGAAGTTGCGGTTCGAGGTGCTGGCGCAGCGCTCGCCAGGCGCCAGGACGTCGGGGTTCATGCCGAGGCACATCGAGCAGCCGGCCCGGCGCCACTCGAAGCCCGCCCGCGTGAGAATCGCATCGAGTCCCTCCTCCTCGGCCTGGCGCCTGACCGCCGCCGAGCCCGGAACGACCATCGCGTGAACAGAGGGGTGGACACGGTGTCCCGCCGCGATCCCGGCCACGACCCGCAGGTCCTCGATCCGTGCGTTCGTGCACGAGCCGATGAAGACGCGGTCGACGTGGATCTCCGAGATCGGCGTTCCGGGCTCGAGCGCCATGTAGGCGAGTGCTCGTTCGGCCGTGGCGCGGTCGTCGGGATCGGCGATCTCGGCCGGGTCCGGCACGAAGCCGTCGACCGGCGCGACCATCCCGGGGTTCGTACCCCAGGTCACCTGCGGAGCGAGCTCACGCACGTCGATCTCGACCTCCCGGTCGAAGGCGGCGTCGTCGTCGGACGGGAGCGCGCGCCACTCGTCGAGCCTCCGCTCCCAGTTCGCTCCTCGCGGTACCCGGCCGTCCCTCCAGGTACGCGAACGTCGTGTCGTCGGGGGCGATCATTCCCGCCCGCGCGCCCGCCTCGATCGACATGTTGCAGATCGTCATCCGGCCCTCCATCGACAGGCTGCGGACGGCCGAGCCGGCGTACTCGATCGCGTGGCCGACGCCGCCGGCAACGCCGATCTGCCCGATCGCTCCGAGAATCGCGTCCTTCGCCGTCACGCCCAGCGGCAGCTCGCCCTCGAAGCGGACGAGCATGGTGCCGGGCCTGCGCTGGGGCAGCGTCTGGGTGGCGAGGACGTGCTCGACCTCAGAGGTGCCGATGCCGAACGCGAGCGCTCCGAACGCCCCGTGCGTGGAGGTGTGGCTGTCCCCGCAGACGATCGTCATCCCGGGTTGCGTCACTCCGAGCTCCGGCCCGATCACGTGCACGATCCCCTCGCGTCCGCTTCCCGTCGCGTACAGGGGGACGCCGAACTCCTCGCAATTGCGGCGGAGCGCGTCCAGCTGCGCGCGCGCCAGCTCGTCTGTGATGGGCCCGTCCACGGTCGGCACGTTGTGGTCCATCGTCGCCAGCGAGAGGTCGGGCCGCCGCACCCGCCTGCCGGCGACTCGCAGCCCTTCGAAAGCCTGCGCGGAGGTCACCTCGTGGATCAGGTGAAGGTCGACGTAGATCAGCGCAGGCCCGTCGACCTCCTCACGTACGACGTGCTTGTCCCAGACGCGCTCGAACATCGTCTTGCCCATGGGAGCGAGCCGGCGGTGAGCGACGCTCATGCCCCTTCTCCGCGAGCAGCTTCCCGCTTCGTCAGGTCGAGGATCTGCGCGTAGATCTCAGCGAGTCCCTCCGTCGAGAGCGGGCCCGTGTTCTCCCGCGTCAGGTAGCTGAGCATCCACTGCTCGCGGTCCGGGTCGACGAACGGCAGGCCGTTCTGCTCCTTGTGGCGCCAGAGCTGCTGGACGAGTTCGAGGCGCGTGTTGATCGCATCCAGGATCACGCGGTCGGCGGCCGTGAGCTGCTGGCGGAGCCGGCTGACGACCGGGTCGTTCACGTCTCGCTCCCGGCGGCCGGATAGGAGCCGAACAGCTTCAACCGTCGCGCCTGTGCGCGTACCTCGGCGAGAGCGCTCCCGATCTCCGGGTCGAGCGGATGGCCGGCGAGGACGGCGTGGAAGCAGTAGCGGAAGGCCGTCTCCGGGATCGGGCGGGAGACGAGCTGGACGAGGTCGATGCCGTGACGTGCGAACGGCTCGATCGCCCGGTGCAGCGCGCCGGGGCGGTGGTCGGTGACAAACGTGAACGCGGTTCTCCACTCGCCGGGCGCCCGGTCGAGCCTCGTGTGCGTCGCGATCGAGACGAAGCGGGTGTACGCCTCAGAGTGGTCGCCGACATCGCCTGCAATCACCTTCAGACCGTACAGCTCGGCCGCCCGCTCGCCGGCGATCGCAGCCTCTGTGGGGTCCCCGCGTTCCGCGATCTCGATCGCGGCCTCCGCTGTCGTTCCGGCCGCGATCGCCGTCGCCTGCGGCATGGCGGCGAGCAAACGGCGGCACTGGTCGAGCGCAGCCGGGTGGGAGCGAACGATGCGGATCCGCTCGAGCGGGACGTGCTCGACGCCGACCAGGCAATGGCGAATCCGGAGCACGGTCTCCTGTGCGATCGAGAGCGGAGACGAATGGAGCAGGTCGTGAGTCTCCGCAACGGGGCCCGAGAGCGAGCTCTCGATCGGCAGAACCCCGAATTGGACGTCGCCGGCGACGGTCGCCTCGACAACCGCCGTGAAGCTGGCGAGCGGTTGGACCCGGGTCTCGCCGGGGAAGAGCCGGTCGCACGCGGTCGCGCCGTGCGCCCCGTCACGGCCGGCGTACGCAACGCTGAGTCCGACGCTCACCAGCGGTTCCAGCGCACGGCAATCGGCAGGCCGCAGCGCGTGCAGACGCGATAGGCGGCACCGCGCCGCTCGGCACGCTCTACGGCGAGCGGGATCGCGCAGCCGCAAAAATGCGCTTGCGCTTCCGGGAGTGGCGGTTTGGGGGAGGTGCCGGGCTCGATGGTCGACTCGGGATGCATGTTGGCGCCCTTTCTCGGATAGAGGAGATGCGATACGACGAACCGCCAGAAGGTGAGCTAGCCGACGAGGGCGGTGGAGGACGCCGGCTAGCGCGTAAAGACGCGCGCGCCGAGAATCGCGAAGAGGAGGTTCGACCGGTATTCGCGCGCGCGCTGCATCGCTCGAAAAAGACTAGGGGGTATCGGCGGGTCCGTCAACGCCCGATCGCCTCCAGGACGGCGGCCGTCACGTCGGCCGTCGTGGCGGTGCCTCCGAGGTCCGGTGTCCGGGCACGGGTGAGGGCCTCGTCGACGGCGGCGTCGAGCTGCCGCGCAGGCTCGGCCCGGCCGAGGCCGTGGTCCAGCATCAGCGCCACGGAGCGGAGCATGGCGGCGGGGTTTGCGATTCCCCGGCCGGCGATGTCGGGTGCCGACCCGTGTACCGGCTCGAAGATCCCGGGGCCGCCGTCGCCGAGGCTCGCGGACGCGGCCAGCCCGAGCCCGCCGGTGATTGCCGCCGCCTCGTCCGAGAGGATGTCCCCGAACGTGTTCTCGGTGACGATCACGTCGAAGCGTTCGGGTGCCTGAACGAGCTGCATCGCGGCGTTGTCGACGAGCATGTGCTCGACCTCGACATCGGGGTAGTCGGTCGCGGTCTCCGTAACGACCCGCCTCCACATGCGCGAGGTCTCGAGCACGTTCGCCTTGTCCACGGAGGTGAGACGCCGCCCGCGGCTCCGAGCAAGCTCGAATCCGCGTCTGGCGATGCGCTCGACCTGGCGCGGGTGGTACTCGCACGTGTCGAAGACGGTGCCGTCGTCGCGCGTGCCCTTGGCTCCGTAGTAGAGACCGCCGGTCAGCTCGCGGACGACGAGCAGGTCGATGTTGCGGCTGCGCGCGGGCCGCAGGTTCGCGTACACGTCCAGCTCGCCACGCAGCGCGATCAGGCCCTGCTCGGGGCGCACCTCGGCGGCGTCGAACTGAGGCAGTCCGACCGCGCCGAGCAGGATGGCGTCGGCCTGCCGGCACGCTGCGAGCGTCTCGTCCGGCAGGGGCGTTCCCGTCTCGAGATCGCGCCCCGCCGAAGAGGTGCTCTTCGAGCTCGAGGTCGGGCGCGAGCACGGCCAGCACCTCCTGCGCCGCCGCGCTCACCTCCGGTCCGATCCCGTCGCCGGGAAGGCACACCACCCTCATCGGCGGCGAGTGTCCCACGATTCGTGATTACGCAGCGGCGAACTGACCCATGAACGCGTCGGCATCCGCATCGATCGCGACCGGCCGGAGCCGGTCGGCGACCGGGCCGGGCGTCTTCAGCCCGTCACCCGTCACGAGCAGCACGACGATGTCCTCGGGGCCGATCTCTCCGGCGGCGACGGCCTCCCGAAGCGCACCGAGCGTCACTCCGGCGGCGGTCTCCCCGAACACGCCGGTCGTCTCGGCCAGGAGGGCCATGTTCTCGCCGATCGCATCCTCGGCGACCGCATGAATCGACCCGCCGCTTGACCGGGCGGTGGCCACGGCGAGGTCGCCGTCGGCGGGGCTCCCGATCGCGAGCGAACGGGCGATCGTCGCGGGGCGAACGGGGCGCACGGTCGCGCCGTCGTCAAACGAGGTCGCGACAGGTGCACAGCCGGCCGCCTGGCCGCCGACGAGCCGCGGCGCGGCGCCCTGGGCCAAGCCGAGCTCGAGCAGGTCGGAGAAGCCCTGCTTGAGCTTCGTGAACAGCGACCCGGACGCGATCGGGGAGACGACCACGTCGGGCGTCGTCCAGTCGAGCTGCTCGGCGATCTCGTACGCGATCGTCTTCGACCCCTCGGCGTAGTAGCTGCGCAGGCCGACATTGACGAACGCCCACGGCAGCTCGAACGAGAGCTCGATCGTCAGCCGGCTGACGTCGTCGTAGCTGCCGGCGACCGAGTACAGGGTTGCGCCGAAGATCCCGGTCCCGGTCAGCTTCTCCGGTTCCAGGTCGGCCGGGCAGAACACGGCTGCCTCCAGCCCCTCCGCGGCCGCGCGGGCAGCGACGGCGTTCGCGAGGTTCCCGGTCGACGAGCACGCGAGTGTCTCCAGGCCCAGCTCCTGCGCCTTGGCCGCGGCGACGGCGACGACCCGATCCTTGAACGAGTGCGTCGGGTTCGCCGTGTCGAGCTTCAGATACAGCTCGCCCAGCCCGAGCGCCGCCGCCAGCCGGGGCGCGCGCGTGAGGGGTGTCAGGCCGGGCGCGAGTCGTTGCTCGGCCGGCGGAGCGACCGGGAGGAACGGCGCATATCGCCAGATCGAGGGCGGGCCGGCGGCGATCGTCTCACGGGTGGCGAGCCGCGCCAGCTCGGCACGGTCGTAGATCGGGTCGAGCGGCCCCCAGCAGCGGGAGCAGATCCCGACCGCCTCGAGGGCGTGCTCGGTCTCGCAGTTGCGACAACGGAGTGCGGTGGCGGGCAACGAAATCTCCTTTCCTCTCGCTCTACATCCTCCGAGCCGGGTGGCTCGGCCGGGGTTGGCACCTTGCCGCTGGGGCAGGTTGCCGAGGCTTCACAGGGCCGGTTCCCTCAGCCTCTCTCGATGTGAGCGGGGTGGCCCGCTCTCCGCGAACTACTCTACATACGAAAGTGGCAATTCGCGAGCAGATCGAATGTGAAGCGCGGGCTGCCGGCGAGGCTGCGCCCCACCTGCGTGACGACGCCGTGTCCGCTGCTCTGGCGTCGGCGGCGACGATCTTGCGCGAGCGCCGCGCCTGGGTCCTGGAGGCGAACCGGGCCGACGTCGAGGCTGCGGCGGGGAAACTGGACGAAGGAATGCTCGACCGGCTTCGCCTCGACGAATGGCGGATCCAGGCGATGGCCGGCCAGGTCGAGGCGATGGCGGCGTTGGAGCCGCTCGACCGGGAGATCGCCACCCGGACGTTGGCCAACGGTCTGATCGTCAGCGAGCGCCGAATCCCGATCGGGACCGTCGGTGCGAACTTCGAGGCGAGGCCGAACGTCGCGCTCGATGTCGCCGGGCAGCTGCTGAAAAGCCTGAACGCTGCCGTGCTCAGAACGGGCAGCGCGGCCCTGCGGACGGTGACGGTCGTCGTCGACCAGGTTCTGCGGCCCGCGCTGGAGGGCGCAGGTCTGCCCGCTGCGCTGGTCGGGCTCGTCCGCTCGCCCGACCACGAGGGCGCGAGGATGCTCGTCTCGCTGCCCAAGCTCGTCCCGCTCGTCATCCTCCGCGGGAGCGGTGAGACGACGGCCGCCCTCCAACGGCTTGCGGCCGAGCAGGGAACGGCCACGCTCGCTCATGCGGAGGGAGGCGGCGTGCTCTACGTCCACGCTGCAGCCGACCCGGCGATGGTGCTGGCGATCGCGGAGGCGAGTCTCGACCGGCTCGGCGTCTGCAACCGGCTCAACCTCGCGCTCGTCGACCGGGGCGCGGCCGAGCTGATCCCGAAGCTGCTCGCGCTCTTTCGGGACAAGGGACTCGAGGTACGTGGAACCGTCGAGGGCGCGCTGCCACTCGACCGGCCGCTCGGCTACGACTGGACGAGCGATCCCGATCGGGTCTCGACGGTCAGCATCGCGCTCGTCGATGGAGTCGAGGAGGCCGTGCGGATCGCTCACGAGGAGACGTCGGGTCTCGCGGCGGCGATCGTCACCGACGACGCAGACGCGGCCGCGGTCTTCCTCGACGCGTATCGGGGCACGAGCGCGTCCTGGAACGCCTCGACGCGGTTCGTCGACGGGTTCGAGCTGACGGGAGCGCCCGAGACGGGGATCAACGTCGGCTGGGCGCCCGGGCCGCGCGGACCGGTCACGTACCGTGATCTCTGGCTACGGCAGTACCGCTTGACGGGGGACGGGACTCAGACGCGGTGACGGTCGTCGTCAAGCTCGGGTCGAGCCTCGTGGTCGGGCGCGGGGGCACCGTGCGCCGGAAGATCCTGGCCGATCGAGGGCGCGAGATCCGCGAGCTCGTGGCCGGCGGCGATCCGGTCTGCGTGGTCTCCTCAGGGGCAATCGCTCTCGGGCTGCCGCGGCTCGGGTTGGAGCGGCGGCCGCGGACGGTAGCCAAGCTCCAGGCGGCCTCCGCGCTCGGTCAAGCGCGGCTCCAGGCGGCCTGGGATGCCGCGCTCGCTCCCCTGCCCGCCGCGCAGGTGCTGCTCACCGCCCTCGATGTCGGGAACCGGACGACGTACGTCAACGCTCGCAGCACGCTGACGGCGCTCTTCCGGCTCGGCGCCGTCCCCGTCGTCAACGAGAACGACGCGACCGCCACCGACGAGATCACGTTCGGCGACAACGACGCGCTCGCGGCGCAGGTCGCGGTGCTCGTGCGCGCACGGCTGCTCGTCCTGCTGACCGAGGTCGATGGCGTGTATTCGCGGGCTCCGGGACTGCCCGGCGCGGAGCTGCTCGAAGAGGGAGCCCACGCTGCCGGCGCGGTGCTCGGTGAGACCAGCCCGCTCGGCAAGGGCGGGATGAGGAGCAAGGTGCTCGCTGCGGAGCTGGCGGCGGCCGCCGGCATTCCGACGGTGATCGCCGGCGGGGCGGGCAGCGACGTGCTCGGGGCGATCGTCGCCGGCGAGCCGAAGGGCACCCGCTTCGCCGCGGCCGAGCGGAGCGAATCGGCCTTCAAGCTCTGGCTTCGCTTCGGTAAGCCGGTGGAGGGCCGCATCGGCGTTGACGCAGGAGCACGGCGAGCGATCTCGGAGGGAGGTGCGAGCCTGCTCGGCGTCGGCGTCGTCTCCTGCGAGGGCCGCTTCGAAGCCGGCGACGCCGTCGAGCTGGTCGGCCCGGACGGGCTTCCGTTCGCGAAGGGAATCGCCTCGGCTCCGGCCGGCGAGATCGCAACCCGCGCGCGGGGAGTCGAGGCCGTGCACCGCGATCGTCTCGTCGTCTTCTGATGGAGCTTCGCCGGGTCGGCGGGCTGCCGCCGTACGTGTTTGCGGCGATCAACGAGCTCAAGCTCGAGCTGCGCCGCGGCGGCGAGGATGTCGTCGATCTCGGTTTCGGCAACCCCGACCTGCCCTCCCCCGAGGTCGCCGTCGAGAAGCTGCGCGAAGCCGTGCTCAATCCCCGTAACCACCGCTACTCGGCGAGCCGGGGGATTCCGAACCTGCGGCGCGCGATCTGCGACCTGTACGAGCGTCGCTTCGGCGTCTCGCTCGACCCGGACCGTCAAGCATTGACGACGATCGGGGCGAAGGAGGGCTTGGCGCATCTGATGTGGGTGCTCGTCCAGCCCGGCGACGCCGCGCTCGTACCGAGCCCGAGCTATCCGATCCACATCTTCGCGCCGACGTTCGCCGGGGCGGTCGTCGAGCTGGTGCCGATCGGGCCCGACGAGGATCTGTTCGGAAACGTCGTCGATGCCTGGGAGCGCTCGCAGCCGAGGCCGCGCGTGCTCGTGCTCTCGTTTCCCCACAATCCGACGACGACGGTCGTCGACACGGACTTCATGCAACGCGTCGTCGACTTTGCTCGGGAGCGGGAGCTGATCGTCGTCCACGACTTCGCGTACGCCGACATCGCCTTCGACGGCCACGTGCCGCCCTCGATTCTCCAGGCCGAGGGCGCGGCGGACGTCGCCGTCGAGCTGTACACCTTGACGAAGTCGTTCTCGATGGCCGGCTGGCGGGTCGGCTTCGTCCTCGGGAACGCGGAGGTCGTGCAGGCCCTCGCGCGGCTCAAGTCGTATCTGGACTACGGCACCTTCCAGCCGATTCAGATCGCGGCGATCGTGGCCATGAACGAGGCGCCCGACTTCCCGGTCGAGGTCTGTGATGTTTATCGCTCGCGACGCGACGCCCTTTGCGGGGGTCTCGCTCGGATCGGCTGGGCGGTGCCGCCGCCCGCGGGGACGATGTTCGTCTGGGCGGCGATCCCGGAGCCGTATCGCAGCCTCGGCTCGCTCGAGTTCGCGATCAAGCTCGCGCGTGAGGCGCGGGTCGCGGTCAGCCCCGGGATCGGGTTCGGCCAGGGCGGCGACGCCCACGTTCGCTTCGCCCTCGTGGAGAACGAGCATCGGATCGGCCAGGCGGTCGGTGGGCTCAGGCGCGCCCTGCCCGAGCTCGGCCGCCGACCCCGGCCGGTCGGGGGCGAGAGGGAAGGCGGGCGGCTTCGCCACAAAGCCGCCCGCCCCGGGCCCGGAGGGCGGAACCCGTCCTCACACTCGCCGAGCTAGGCGGCCAGGCTCTCCCCGCGTTGCTCTGAGCCGACTGCATCGACGAGATCCGGCGCGCGCGTGCTGCGCGCGATCTCGAGTGCCTCGATCACGCGGGCGAAGTTCCGCGTGTCGAGCCTCTGCACGAGGTCTGCGATTCTCACCGTGTGCTCGGCGGTCCACAGATCCTGTGCGACCTTGACGAGGAACGACTCGCCTCCAGACATCGTCTCGAGCTGAAGCTCGAGACCGTCGAAGTCGAAGTCGTCCACGCCGATGTACGGGGCCGTTCTCGACGCGATCGGCGGTGCGCTGAGCACGTGCCGAACGGCGGCGCATCGTGGATTGATCGTTCTCTGCACGGCCGACGCCCTTTCCAGTCGCTTTGCCACGGAAGGCGTCGTCGCCATCGGGACCGCGAACGACAGCGTCCAGCGAACCCGACCACGACGGTAGCCGACGCCGGGCTCGGGCGCAACAACGTGACCACCGCCACAGATCGTCGCTTGCGCGCGCACCGACCCGGCGACTATCCTGGCCGTGCGAGGGCGCGATGCAGCGTCGGCGCGAGGCGGTGATGCCTTCAGGAGCAGTGGCTCCTGGGGGCTTTTTTTGTTGCGCGAGAGGAGGACTGCGATGAGCGAGAGCACGAGCGACAGGCGCCCGCTGCGCGTTCTGATTGCCGAGGACGAGACGATCGTCCGCCTCGACCTGCGCGGCGTGCTCGAGGATCAAGGCCTGATCGTGTGCGGCGAGGCGCGCGACGGGATCGAAGCCGTGGCTCTGGCGCGTGAGCTCGAGCCCGATGCGGCGCTCATCGACGTCGGCATGCCGGGGCTGGACGGCATCGAGGCGTGTCGCCGCATCTATGCGGAGCGGCCGATTCCGATCGTGATGCTCACGGGCCATTCCGAACGCGGCCTGGTCGAGCTCGCGATCGCCGCCGGTGCGTTCACCTATCTCGTCAAGCCGTTTCGCGAGACCGACGTGGTCCCGGCGATCCGGGCGGCGGCGGCGCGCCACGGCGAGCTGATCACGGCGCGACGGGTCGTCGGCGCCTCGGTCGACACGATCGAGGTCGGGCTGCCCTCCCCCAGCGGGCACCTCTGGCCCATCCGCGTCCATCGGCTGGCAGACGGCACCGTCCGCGTCTCGGCGGCTCCCGGGCAGGCGGACGAGGCTCGATGAGGATCCTGATCGCCGAAGACGAGACGTTGATCCGCCTCGACCTGCGCGCCGTGCTCGAACGAGATGGGTTCGAGGTCTGCGCGGAGGCGAGAAACGGGATCGAGGCGGTCGCACTGGCTCGGGAACACGAGCCCGACCTCGCGATTCTCGACGTGAAGATGCCGGGCCTGGACGGCATCGAGGCTGCGCGGACGATCATCGCCGAGCGCTCGATCCCGATCGTGATCGTGAGCGCCTACGGCGAGGCCGAGCTCGTTCAGCGGGCGGTCGAGGTCGGGGTGTTCGGCTATCTGACAAAGCCGTTCCGCGAGGGCGATCTGGCGCCGGCGATCCGGACGGCATGCGCGAGGCACCGTGAGCTCGGGGCGTTGCGCGAGGAAGCCGACTCGCTCGCAGAGGCCCTCGCAGCGCGCAAGGCGGTCGAGCGGGCCAAGGGCCTGCTGATGACGAAGGAAGGTCTCTCGGAGGACGAGGCCTACGCAAGGCTGCGAACTGCCAGCCAGACCTCGGGGCGGCCGATGCGCGTAATCGCAGAGGCTGTCGAGGCCGTGCTCGGCTGACCGCTCCGGCTGCTACTAGGCGTGAGGCTCGAGGGCAACGAGCGCAGCCGTCGCGATCGCGCTCGCCGAGAGCCCGTAAGCCTCGTAGATCGCTGGCTGGCTGCCGGTCTGCCCGAATCGGTCGACGCCGAGCGCGATCCCGCGCACCCCCAGCGCGCCTCCGAGCCACGCGAGCGCGTGCGAGGCGCCGTCGATCGCGCTGACCACGGGCGCCCCCCGGTCGGGTGCGAAGAGCGTGTCGATGTGAGCGGGCGCCGGCGGCGCGCCGTCTGTCAGCGGACGCAGCCGTCCGGCGTGCCAGCCGCGGTACAGCCGCTCCGGGGAGGAGAGCACGACCACGCTTGCAGCTACGCCTTCTTCCTCCTCGAGGATCCGCGCCGCCTCGAGCGCCTGCGGGACGAGCGTGCCGCAGGTTGCGATCGTGACCGCCTCGTTGCTGTCGCCGGCCTCGCGGATTCTGAAACCGCCGCGAAGCACGTCGGCGCGCACGGCCTCCTCGCCCAGCCGCTCGACGAGCTCGAGGAACGGACCCTGGTCGACCGGTGTGGTCGAAAGCCGGAGGTAGAGCGCCTCTCCGTCCGGCTCGTGGAGCGTCCGTAGCCCGTCGAGCAAGAGCCACTCGAGCTCGCGCCCGTAGCAGGGCTCGGCGTAGACGACGCCGGGCAGCGCGATCCCAACTCCCGGCGTGATCGTCGACTGATGGGCACCGCCCTCGCGTGAAAGGCTGACCCCCGACGGAGTTCCGCAGACGACGAATCGCGACCCGGAGTAGGTGCCGTAGAGGAACGCCTCGAGCCCGCGCACGACGAACGGGTCGTAGAGCGTGCCGATCGGGAAGAGCGGCACGCCCTGAACCTCGTGGGCCAGCCCGAGCTGGCCGAGCAGCAGAAAGAGGTTCATCTCCGAGATCCCGAGCTCGATGTGCCGTCCCTGCGGGGAGACATTCCAGCGCAGCGGCCCCGGGTCGGGCTCGTCGACGGCCGGCTCTGCGAGGGCCGACCACACTCCGACCTTGTTGATCCAGCCTCCGAGACTGGTCGAGGCGCTGACGTCCGGTGAGACCGTGACCACGTGCTCGGCCACGCCCGGCAGGCGGGACAGGTCGAGCAGGATGCGGCCGAAGGCCGCCTGGGTCGAGGTCTTCGGAGCGTCGCGGCCACCCAGCGTCGCGGGGACCTCGATGTGCGGCCGGTTCGGCCGCGGCGACCGCTCGAGTCGCTGCCGGGCCTCTTCGCACGCGGCAGCCTCGGGTGTCTCGGCGTCGAAGCGGCTCCACTCGTTCTCCGGCGTCAGGCCCACCGATCCGCGCAGGTCGTCGATCTGCTCTCCGGTCAGGAGGGCCGAGTGGTTCTGCGGCCTGCCCGCGATCGGCAGTCCATAGCCCTTGACCGTGTAGGCAAAGATCACCGTCGGCCGTGAAGTGTCGGCCTGGGCCTCGCGCAGCGTCGCCAGAACCTCGCCGAGATCGTGGCCACCGAGATCCTGAACCAGCGCACCGACCTCTCCGTCGAACGCCGCGAGCAGCCGTGTGAGCGGGCCGCGCTCATGTGGGTCGACCGCGTCGAGGACGGTCTGGACGATCACCTCCTCGCTCGCCCCGAAGAGCATCTGGTACACCTGATTGGGCATGCCGTCGATGGCGCGCCGGAGCAGGTCGCCGTCCTCGTGCTCGAACGCCCGCTTCAGCCGGCGGCCGTACTTGATCTCGAGAACGCGCCAGCCGATCGCCTCGAACTGATGCTGGAGCTCGCTCGACTTGATCACCGGCACGACTCGGTCGAGGCTCTGGCGGTTCAGGTCGACGATCCAGAGTACGTTCCCCAGGCTTCGCGTCGCCGGCTCGATCGCCGCCTCCCACATTGTCCCCTCGTCGAGCTCGGCGTCGCCGAGCAGCGAGATGAAGCGGCCCCCGGTGCCCATCTCGAAGTGTTCCTCCACATAACGGTCTGCGAGCGCGCCGAAGAGCGGCGCGGTGGAGCCGAGGCCGACCGACCCCGTGGAGAAGTCGACGTCGAAGGGGTCCTTCGTTCGGCTCGGATATGCCTGTAGACCGCCGAAGTCGCGCAGCGTCGTCAGGTACTCGGCCGGCAACCGCCCGAGGAGGTACTCGATCGCGTGCAGCACGGGCGATGCGTGCGGCTTGACGCTGACGCGGTCGCATGCCTCGAGGTGGGCGAAGTAGAGGGCGGTCATCAGCGTCACCATCGACGCCGACGACGCCTGGTGACCGCCGACCTTGAGCTCGTCCTCCTTCGGTCGCTCGCGATTCGCGTAGTCGACGATTCGCACCGCGAGCCAGAGCACGCGGCGCTCGATCGACTCCAGTACGCCGAGCGCGTGTTCGTCGGTAATTCGAGCGGGAGCGCTCACGCCGGCCGCGTGACGGCGCTCATGCCGGCCGCGTGACGGCGCCCTCGCTGGCGGACGAGACGAGCGACGCGTACTTCGCAAGCACGCCGCTCTCGTACCGCGGGGCCGGGGGCGTCCACGCGGCCAGGCGGGCGGCCAGCTCGTCGTCCGAGATCTCCACCGTCAAGGCTCCGGCGTCGACGTCGATCGTCACCGTGTCGCCCTCCTGGACGGCAGCGATCGGGCCGCCGCGGAACGCCTCCGGGGAGATGTGGCCGACCATGAACCCGTGCGTCGCACCCGAGAAGCGGCCGTCGGTGATCAGTGCGACCGAGTCGCCGAGCCCCTCGCCGATGATCGCCGCGGTCACCTGGAGCATCTCCGGCATCCCCGGCGCACCGGCCGGCCCCTCGTAACGGATGACGACGACGTCTCCCGCCGCGATGCCCTTCGCCTGGACGGCCGCGAACGCATCCTGCTCGTTGTCGAAGACGCGTGCCGGCCCCCTGTGCAGCGTGCGCCCGACCGTGAGCTTGACCACGCAGCCCTCCGGGGCGAGGTTGCCGCGCAGGATCCTCAGCGTCCCGCTCGGCTTGATCGGCTGCTCGATCGTGGCGACGACCTCCTGGCCCGGTGTCTCCTCGACCGCGCTCGCGATCTCGCCGAGCGAGCGGCCGTCGACGGTCGGCAGCTCGCCGTGCACGAGACCCCGCTTCGCCAGCTCTCTGGCGACGAGCGCGACGCCGCCCGCGCGGTAGACGTCGGTGGCGTGAAAGCGCCCCCACGGCTTCATGTCGGCGAGCACCGGAGTGCGCGCGGCGATCCGGTCGAAGTCGTCGATCGTGAACGGGAGGCCGAACTCGTTCGCGATCGCGAGCAGGTGCAGGAGCCCGTTCGTCGATCCGCCAGTCGCGACCACGGAGGCGGCCGCGTTCTCGATCGCCTCGAGCGTGACGATCTGCGAGGGACGCACGTCGCGGCGGACGAGGTCCATGGCGATCCGTCCGCATTCGAACGCTGCGTCGGCCTTCTTCTTCGAGAGCGCCGGAATGCCGTTCAGACCCGCTGGGCTCAGCCCGAGGAACTCGAGGATCGTAGACATCGTGTTCGCGGTGAACTGGCCGCCGCAGGCCCCGGCGCCCGGGCAGGCGACCGACTCGAGCTCGTTCAGCTCCTCGGCGCTGACCGATCCGGCCGCGTAGCCGCCGATCGCCTCGTACACGTCGGCGACGGTGACGTCGCGCCCGCGGAAGACCCCGGGGGCGATCGAACCCGTGTAGTAGACGACGCCAGGGATGTCGAGCCGGGCGAGCGCCATCACCGCGGCCGGGTTCGTCTTGTCGCAGGCGACGAGGCAGACGAGGCCGTCGAAGAGGTGGCCGCGGCAGACGAGCTCGATCGAGTCGGCGATCACCTCGCGCGAGACGAGGCTCGCGCGCATGCCCTCCGTTCCCATCGAGACGCCGTCGGAGATCGCGATCGTGTTGAACTCCATCGGCGTGCCGCCCGCCTCGCGGATCCCGCGCTTGACGTCCTGTGCGAGCTCGCGCTGGTTGAGGTTGCACGGCATCGTCTCGATCCAGGTCGTGGCGACGCCGATCAGCGGCTTGGCCAGGTCCTCGTCGGTGAAGCCGACCCCTTTCAGCATCGAGCGTGCGCCGGCGCGGTCGGGGCCGTCGGTGATCGCGTGGCTGTGACGCTTGGCGGGGTCCGACGCGCGCTCGTACGGGTTTCTCATAGGCCAGCCTTCGGCCTATGAACGGGGAGGGGCCAGGGGGAACCGGGAGGTTCCCCCATCAAAATCGGCCTCCGGAAGAAGGGGGTCCGCGGGGGAAACATGGTTTCCCCTGCGGGAGCGAGCCGGCGGCGAGCGACGGTCATGCGGCCGATCCTACGCCTCGGCCCCGGCCTGGGGTGCCTGCCGGTGCATCAGGCCGCGCAGCTCCTTCCCGACGCGCTCGATCCGCTCGTCGGCCGCCTTGGCGCGCAGCTCCTTCAGGCGCGGCTCGCCGGTGTCCATCTGCTCGATCCAGTCCTGGGCGAACGAGCCCTCCCGGATGTCCGAGAGCAGCTTGCGCATGTTCTGGCGGACGTGGTCGTCGATCACCTGTGGACCGCGCGTCAGGTCCCCGTACTCGGCCGTGTCCGAGATCGAGTAGCGCATCCCGGCGAGGCCGCCCTCGTAAATCAGGTCGACGATCAGCTTCAGCTCGTGCAGGCACTCGTAGTACGCGATCTCCGGCTGGTACCCGGCCTCGACGAGCGTTTCGAAGCCGAGGCGGACGAGCTCGGTCACCCCGCCGCACAGCACCGCCTGCTCTCCGAAGAGATCGCTCTCGGTCTCTTCGACGAACGTGGTCTCGAGCATCCCCGCTCGGGCGGCGCCGATCCCGGCGCCGTAGGCGAGCGCGAGCTTGAAGGCGTTGCCGCTCGAGTCCTGGGCGACCGCGACCAGCGCCGGCGTGCCGTACCCCTCCGTGAACAGACGCCGGACGATGTGGCCCGGGCCCTTCGGAGCGACCATGATCACGTCGTGGCTGGCGGGCGGAGCGATCCGCCCGTAGTGGACGTTGAAGCCGTGGGCGAAGAGGAGCGCCGCTCCGGGCTCGAGGTTCGGCGCGATGTCGGCTTCGTAGACGGCAGGCTGCACCTGGTCGGGCAGGAGGATCGCGACGATCTGGGCACCGCGTACCGCGTCGGCGACGGTCGTGGCCTTCAGGCCGGCGTCCTCGGCCGCCTGCCGCGAGCCGCTGCTCTCGCGCAGCCCGACCGCGACGTCCACGCCTGAGTCGTGCAGGTTGAGCGCGTGGGCATGGCCCTGGCTTCCGTAGCCGATGACGGCGATCTTGCCTTGAAGCAGGCCGAGATCGCCTTCGCGGTGAATCGTTGCCATCGAGGCTCCTTTCGTTACTTCTGTCGGGTTAGCTGAGGACGCGCTGCGAACGGGGAGCACGGCGGGTGGAGGCGCGGCGCAGGCCGATGCGGCCTGTGCGGGCGAGCTCGCGGATGCCGTGTGGCCGGACGAGCTCCTCGAACGAATCGAGCTCCTCCGGCTCGCCGACGATCTCGAACACGATCGTTTCCGGGCCGACGTCGGCAACGCGCGCGTTGAAGACATCTGCGAGCGCCATTAGCTCGGCGCGGCGGTCCGGCGGTGCGGCAACCGTGATCAGCGCCAGCTCGCGTTCCACCGCCTCGCCCGGCTCGAGCTCGCGGACGCGCAGCACGTTGACGAGCTTGTGCATCTGCTTCTCGATCTGCTCGAGCGGCTGGAGCTCGCAGTTGACCCTGAGCGTGATGCACGAGACGTCGTGACGCTCGGTCGGGCCGACCGCCAGGCTCTCGATGTTGTAGCCGCGCCGGGCGAACATCTGGCAGACGCGAACCAGTGCGCCCGGCTTGTCCTCGACGAGCACGGAAAGCGTGTGGATCACAGCGCCCTCACCGCCTCGGCCTGAGGATCCCCGTACTCGAGCATGTCCAGCGCGGCGGCGCCCGCCGGGATCATCGGGAAGCACTGCTCGACCGGGTCGACTCTGGCGTCGACGACGGCGGTTCCACCGCAAGCCAGCGCTTCCGCGAGTGCGGGCTCGAGCTCGTCCTCGGAGGAGACGGTGAAGCCCCTGGCCCCATACGCCTGCGCGAGCAGCGCGTAGTCGGGGACCTGGTGGGTGAGGTGGACATGGGAGTGCCGCTCGTCGAAGAACATGCTCTGCCATTGCTGAACCATCCCGAGATAGCCGTTGTTGACGATCACGGTGACGATCGGGAGATCTTCGAGCACGGCGGTCGCGAGCTCCTGATTCGTCATCTGGAAGCAGCCGTCTCCGTCCACGCAAACGACGGTGGCGTCGGGGCGCGCCGCCTTGGCGCCGACCGCCGCAGGGACGCCGTACCCCATCGTCCCGAGCCCGCCCGAGGTGATGAAGGTGCGCGGCCGGTCGCAGAGCAGGTACTGCATGGCCCACATCTGGTGCTGACCGACGCCGGTCGTCCAGATCATGTCGTCGCGGTCGGCGGTCAGCTCCTGAAGCGTCTCCAGCACCCTCTGCGGCTTGAGCATTTCGCCGGTGCCGTACCGAAGCGGAAACTCGGCGCGCCAGTCGTCAAGCTGGTTCAGCCACGGCTGGGTGTCGGCGACCGGACCGGCCTGGCGCAGCTTCGCCAGCTCGCCGGTCAGGTCGGCGAGCACCTGCTTCAGCGGCCCGACGACCGGGACGTCCGCGCGGCGGAGCTTGCTGATCTCGGCCGCGTCGATGTCCAGGTGGACGACGGTCGCGCCGGGGGCGAAGGCGGAGAGCTTGCCCGTGACGCGGTCGTCGAAGCGGGCGCCGACCGAGACGAGCAGGTCGCAGGTGTTCATCGCCAGGTTCGACCACTTCGGCCCGTGCATCCCCGGCCAGCCGAAGTGCAGCTCGTGCGTCTCCGGGAACGCGCTCTTCCCCATCAGCGTCGTCACGACCGGCAGCCGCCCGGCCTCCGCCAGCGCCCGCAGCTCTGCGCACGCGTCCGCGTTCACCGTTCCGCCGCCGACGTAGAGGACCGGCCGCTCGGCGACGGCGATCTGCCTGGCCGCCTCGGCGATCTGGCGCGCGTGGCCGCGGGTGGGGGGCTTCCAGCCGGGCAGGTCGACCTCGTCGGGGTAGGAGAAGTCGATCTCCGCCTCCTGGATGTCGCGCGGAATGTCCACGAGCACCGGCCCGCAGCGGCCTGTCCGCGCGATGTGGAAAGCCGCCTTCATCACATGCGGGATCTCCTCGACGCTCTGGACGAGCCAGGAATGCTTGACGATCGGCGTGGTCACGCCCGTGATGTCGCACTCCTGGAAGGCGTCGGTGCCGATCAGGTGGCTCCGCACTTGCCCCGTGATGCAGACGAGCGGCGTCGAATCCATCCAGGCGTCGGCGATCGGGGTGACGAGATTCGTCGCTCCGGGGCCTGAGGTGGCGAACGCGACGCCCGTCCGGCCAGAAGCGCGCGCGTAGCCCTCGGCCATGTGGCCGGCGCCTTGCTCGTGGCGCGCAAGCACGTGCCGGAGGGTCGTTCCGCGGGCGAGCGCATCGTAGATCGGCAGGATCGCTCCGCCCGGGATTCCGAAGGCGACGTCGACGCCCTCCGCCTCCAGGGCGCGGAGGACCGCATCCGAGCCGAGCATGCGGTTGCTCATGTCCTCGCAGCTCCCGGGAAGAACTCGACGTCCGTCCGTGCAGCGGGCATCAGGTCGAGGACGGCGTCCATGAAGTCCCGGGTCGTCGAGGCGACGCCCGCGCCGGCGAGGTCGGCGGTGCGGATGCCGGCCGCGAGCGCGTGCGAGACCGCCCGTTCGAGCGTCCGCGCGGCTGCCCGCTGACCAAGGCCCTCGCTGAGCATCAGCGCCGCGGCCAGGAGGATCCCGCTCGGGTTCGCGACGCCCTGGCCGGCGATCTCGGGGGCGGAGCCGTGCGTCGGCCCGAAGACGCCGGGACCCGTCTGCGACAGCCGTCCCGAAGCGACGATCCGCGTTCCGTGGTGCTCGGCCGCGGCCATGTCGGAAATGGCCTCCGCGTAGGGCTCCTGCGTGACGAGGACGCAGAACTGATCCTGCCCGGCGGCGAGCATCTTCACTGCGGCGCCGACCGAGAGCCGCTCGACATCGACGCCGGGCTGGAAGTCTTCCTCCGCGTCGACGAGCGCGTCCCATGCGGCGCCCATGCCCGACAGCGGCGACGCGGCCGCGGCGAGACCGAGCGAGGTCGAATGCGCGCCGGACGACGAACGGCTCGATGTCGTCGACGAGTGGGCTGACGATCGCGATGTCGCCGTCGGGCATCCGTACCCGCTGGACGCGCCAGGTCAGGTCGAGCTCGGCCTTCACGCCCTCCAGCGCCGGCTCTCGCGTCAGGGCGACGAGGACGGCGTCGGCGCGGCGGCAGGCGGCGCGCGTGTGGGCAGGCAGCGGATGTCCATGGCGGGCGAGCGCTTCGCCGGCGAACGGCGGGTGGAGCTCGTCGATGCCGAAGCCGTGCAACCGGCCGGCGGCAGTGAGCGCGCGACTGGCCTCCGCGATCAGCTCGGGGCCGATTCCGTCTCCGGCGAGGCAGGCGACCGTGTAATGCTCGCTCATCGGCCGGCACCTGCTCCGCCGCAGGGTCACGGCTGGGCGCGACGGCTCGCCGTCACGGAGAGTGGTGTCGAAGATCGTGATCCTGCGGTGGGACAACTCGTTTCCTCCTCGTCGTCGTGCGTCCGTCCGGAGACGTACCGGTGGTGTTCTCGGTCGACGTATGCGCTGCCTAGCGCGTGTTCGAAAACTCCCCCTAGCGGGGGAGAATCGAGAGGACGAGGACGGCGACGAGCGCAGCCCGCGCGAGGCCGGCGGTGGAGTGGGTGTTGGAGTCGTCGCTCATCACTTCAGGCACATGAGTTTTGCCAGCGGCGGCCCGTCTGTCAAGTTCGGCGCGTCTCGTCGGCCCGCGCCGGCGCCCGGCGAGGGGTCGAGCGCATTGAACGTTGCGGCACGGCCGCCGCTGCTTTACTCTTTGAAGCGAGTTGCTCAGTGAGCGCGCAAAGCCGAAGCTCGTCGCGGCCCTCGAGGTCGCCTTTGTTGTGCGCCCGCCATCGCGCTAGCCGGCTCCCCCACCCCCTCGCCCCGCCGGACTAGCGCACACCACACCGGCGAGGGGTCGAGAGCATGAGGCCGCGTCCGACCGAGCGGGTCGGCCTGTACGACCCTGCCTTCGAGCACGACGCCTGCGGCGTCACCCTCGTCGCGCGTCTGAACGGCGTACCGACGCACGAGACGGTCGTGCGCGGGCTGACCGCGCTCGGGAACCTGGAGCATCGCGGCGCCGCGGGCGCGGATGCCCAAGACCGGCGACGGCGCCGGGATCCTGCTCCAGATGCCGGACCGCTTCATCCGCGCGCTCGTCGGCGACGGGCTGCCCCCGCCGGTCAGTACGGCGTCGGCGTCTGCTTCTTCCCGCAGGACGACGCCCGCAGGCTCGAGCTCGAGCAGCTCCTGGTCGAGACCGTCGAGGCCGAGGGCCAGCGAGTCCTCGCCTGGCGGGACGTCCCGGTCGACGACCGCCACGTCGGGGTGAGCGCCAACGCGCACGCCCCGCGTATCCGGCAGCTCGTCGTCGGCGCCTCGGCCGAGCTCGCGGCCGACCAGGACGCGTTCGAGCGGAAGCTGTACGTGATCAGGCGCGTTGCGGAGCTTGCAGCCGGCCCGGACCTCGCGCTCCCGAGCTTCTCCTCGCGCACGCTCGTCTACAAGGGAATGCTGACCGCGCCGCAGCTCCCGGGGTACTTCCCCGATCTCCGGGACGAGCGGATCGAGGCGGCGCTCGCGCTCGTCCACTCCCGCTTCTCGACCAACACGTTCCCGAGCTGGGAGCTCGCGCACCCCTACCGGCTGATCGCGCACAACGGCGAGATCAACACGCTGCGCGGCAACGTCAACTGGATGCGGGCGCGCGAGTCGCAGCTCGCCTCCGACCTCTTCGGAGACGACCTCGCGAAGGTCCTGCCCGTCGTCCGTCCCGGCGGATCCGACACGGCGAACTTCGACAACGTGCTCGAGCTGCTCGTGCTGGCCGGGCGCTCGCTGCCGCACGCGATCATGATGATGATCCCCGAGGCCTACCAGGGCCGGGACGATCTCTCCGACGACCTGAAGGGCTTCTACGCCTACCACCAGTGCCTGATCGAGGCCTGGGACGGGCCGGCGGCGATCGCCTTCACGGACGGGCGCGTGATCGGCGCGACCCTCGACCGCAACGGCCTGCGGCCCGGGCGCTGGCTCGAGACCAAGGACGGGTGGGTCGTGCTCGCCTCGGAGACGGGCGTGCTCGACGTGCCGCCGGAGAACATCCTGCGCAAGGGTCGCCTCCAGCCCGGCAAGCTCTTTCTCGTCGATCTCGACCGCGGCCGCATCGTCGAGGACGCCGAGATCAAGCGGGAGATCGCAACCCGCAGGCCGTACGCGCAGTGGTACGAGCAGGAGGTCGTGCACTCCTCCGACCTTCCCGATCGAGAGCCGCAGGAGCAGCCGTCCGAGTCGTTGCGCAACCGGCAGCTCGCCTTCGGCTACTCGCAGGAGGACATGAAGGTGATCCTCGCGCCGCTTGCCCGCAACGCCGAGGAGGCGGTCGGCTCGATGGGCAACGACTCGCCGCTGGCCGTCCTGTCCGATCGCAAGCCCCTCCTCTACTCGTACTTCAAGCAGCTCTTCGCCCAGGTGACGAACCCGCCGGTCGACTCGATCCGCGAGGCGGTGGTGATGAGCGTGCAGGCGAGCGTCGGCTCGGAGCGGAACCTGCTCGACGAGACGCCCGAGCATGCGCGCCAGCTCGTGATCGACAACCCGATCCTGCTCGACTCCGAGCTCGAGCGCCTGCGCCAGGTCGACTCGGCGATCTTCAAGTCGGCCACGCTCGACATCACCTGGCCGGTCGAGGACGGCGCCGCCGGGATGGAGCCGGCACTCGAGCGCGTCTGCCGGGAGGCCGACGCGGCGCTCGCCGACGGTGTCAACATCCTGATCCTCTCCGACCGCGCGGTCGGGCCGGAACGCGTGCACATCCCGTCTGCGCTTGCCGTCGGGGCCGTCCACCACCACCTCGTCCGCGAAGGGACGCGCCTGCAGGCCGGCCTGATCGTCGAGTCCGGCGAGGCGCGGAGCGTGCACAGCGTCGCCGTGCTGGTCGGCTACGGCGCCGCGGCCGTCAATCCGTACCTGATGCTCGAGACGCTCGCCGATCTGGCCGCGGGTGGCGAGCTCCGACAATGAGCGGGGAGGAGGCGCAGCGGCGTGCGGTGAAGGGGATCGCCAAGGGCCTCCTGAAGACGATGTCGAAGATGGGCATCTCGACGATCCCTTCGTACTGCGGCGCGCAGATCTTCGAGACCCTCGGTCTGGCGCCCGACCTCGTCGAGCGTCACTTCACCGGCACGCCGTCGCGTATCGGCGGGATCGGGATCGAGACGATCGCCGAAGAGACGCTCGCCAGGCACGCCCGCGCCTATCCGGGCTCGCCGGACGAGCTGCTGCCGGTCGTCGGCCTCTACGCGTGGCGCCGGGACGGCGAGCACCACCAGTGGAACCCGGAGACGATCGCGCTCCTGCAGCACGCCGTCCGAGACGGGGGCTTCGAGACCTACGAGCAGTACGCCGACACCGTCAACGCCGACAGCGCGCGCCGGCGCACGATCCGCGGGCTGCTCTCGTTTCGGTACGCGGAGGACGGGGGCATCCCGCTCGAGGACGTCGAGCCTGCGAAGGAGATCGTCAAGCGGTTCGTCACCGGAGCGATGTCGCTCGGCTCGCTGTCGCGCGAGGCGCACGAGACGCTCGCGATCGCGATGAACCGCCTCGGCGGGCGATCGAACACCGGCGAGGGCGGGGAGGACCCGGCGCGCTACATCCCGGGCCCGAACGGCGACTCGCGCCGCTCGTCGATCAAGCAGGTCGCCTCGGGCCGCTTCGGCGTGAACATCAACTACCTGACGAACGCCGACGAGCTCCAGATCAAGATGGCCCAGGGCGCCAAGCCCGGCGAGGGCGGGCAGCTGCCCGGCCACAAGGTCGACGGCTACATCGCAAGCGTTCGCCTGACCACCCCCGGCGTCGGCCTGATCTCGCCTCCGCCCCATCACGACATCTACTCGATCGAGGACCTGAAGCAGCTGATCTACGACCTGCGCTGCGCGAACCCCGAGGCTCGGATCTCGGTGAAGCTCGTCGCCGAGGTCGGAGTCGGGACGGTCGCCGCCGGGGTCGCGAAGGCCAACGCCGACCACGTCCTGATCTCGGGGCACGACGGCGGCACCGGCGCCTCGCCGCTCTCCTCGATCCTCTTCGCGGGCATCCCCTGGGAGATCGGTCTCGCCGAGACGCAGCAGACACTCGTGCTCAACGACCTGCGCTCGCGGATCTGGGTACAGACCGACGGGCAGCTGAAGACCGGGCGCGACGTCGTCGTCGCCGCGCTGCTTGGCGCCGACGAGATGGGCTTCGCCACCGCGCCCCTGATCGCGACCGGCTGCATCATGATGCGTGCCTGCCACCTGAACACCTGTCCCGTGGGGGTGGCGACGCAGGACCCGGAGCTGCGCAAGCGCTTCAAGGGTCAGCCCGAGCACGTGGTCAACTTCTTTTTCTACGTCGCCGAGGAGGCGCGCCGGATCATGGCCCGGCTCGGCATCGCCCGGTTCGAGGAGCTGGTCGGTCGCGTCGACCTGCTCGAGGCCGACGAGGCGATGGAGCACTGGCGCTCGCGCGGGATCGACCTCTCGAACATCCTGCGCATGCCGGAGGCGGCCGAGGGCGCCCCGCTGCGCCGCACCCACGCGCAGGTCTCACCGCTTCCGGGGGCGCTCGGCTGGGACCTGATCGAGCTGGCCGCTGCGGCACTCGAGGACGGCACGGCGGTGACCGGTGAGCTCGAGATCCGCAACGTCAACCGGGCGGTCGGGGGCCTGCTCTCGCACCACGTGACCAAGCGGCACGGAGCGGCAGGTCTCCCGCCGGGCACGATCCGGTTCGCCTTCAACGGGTCGGCTGGGCAGTCGTTTGGCGCCTGGCTCGCGCCGGGGATCGAGTTGACGCTCTTCGGCGATGCGAACGACTACGCCGGCAAGGGCCTCTCCGGAGGGGTGATCGCGGTCCGGCCGCCGCTCGCGGCGACCTTTGCTGCGGAGGAGAACGTGATCGTCGGCAACACCGTTCTCTACGGAGCCGTTGCGGGAGAGGCGTACTTCCGCGGCCGGGCGGGCGAGCGGTTCGCCGTCCGCAACTCCGGGGCGGACGCGGTCGTCGAGGGCATCGGCGACCACGGGTGCGAGTACATGACGGGCGGGCGCGTGGTCGTCCTCGGAACGACCGGGCGGAATTTCGCCGCGGGGATGAGCGGCGGGATCGCCTACGTGCTGGACGGCGACGGGACGTTCGCGACGCGCTGCAACACCGAGCTTGTCGAACTCGAGCCCCTCGAGGAGTCGGACGCCGAGACGATCCGATTGCTTGTCGAGAGCCATCTGGCCCGTACCGGCTCGCCGGTTGCCGCCCGCGTTCTCGAGGACTGGGAGCTGCACCTGCCCCTGTTCGCGAAGGTCATGCCCCGCGACTACAAGCGCGCTCTCGCCGAGCTGGAGAGCGAGAACGGAAACGTCTCCGCGGGCGACGACCACCCGATCTCGAGTGGCGGGGAAGGCTTCCTCACCACTGAGTCGGAGAGTGCGCGGGCGGCCGTCTGATGGGCGAGCTGCGCGCGTTTCTCAAGTACGACCGCCGAGACGCGCCCGAGCGCGATCCGCGCGAACGGGTCGGCGACTACCGCGAGTTCGTCGCCACGCTTCCGCTTGTCGAGCTCCGCGATCAGGGAGCGCGGTGCATGGAGTGTGGCGTCCCTTTTTGCCAGAGCGGGTGCCCGCTCGGGAACTTGATCCCCGACTGGAACGACCTCGTCTACCGCGACCGGTTCCGGGAGGCGATCGACCAGCTCCACCGGACGAACAACTTCCCCGAGTTCACCGGCCGTTTGTGTCCGGCGCCGTGTGAGGCCGCCTGCGTCCTCGAGATCCAGGAGGGGAACGCGGTGTCGATCAAACAGGTAGAGGTCGCGATCGTCAATCGCGCGTGGGACGAAGGCTGGATCGAGCCCCGTCCTCCGGCGGCGCGCACGGGCCGGACGGTCGCGGTGGTCGGTGCCGGCCCAGCGGGTCTCGCCTGCGCGCAGCAGCTGAATCGCGCCGGTCACTCGGTGACCGTGTTCGAGCGCGACGAGGCGGGCGGAGGGCTCGTGCGGTTCGGCGTGCCGGACTTCAAGATCGAGAAATGGATCGTCGAGCGGCGCCTCGACCAGTTGGCCGCCGAGGGTATTGCCTTCCGCTACGGCGTCGCGGTCGGCGTCGATCTCGACGCGGGCGAGCTGCGTGAGCAGTTCGACTCCGTCGTCGTCGCCACCGGCTCGCGCGTACCGCGGGACCTGCCGGTTCCCGGCCGACAGCTCGGTGGTGTCCATTTTGCGATGGAGTACCTGTACCAGCGCAACCGCTTCGTCGCCCGCGAGTTCGGCCCCCTGCCCGAGGGAGCTCCGCCGCCGCCCGCCGAGACGATCAGCGCCGCCGGCAAGCACGTGATTGTGATCGGCGGCGGCGACACGGGTGCCGACTGCGTGGGCAACGCGCACCGGGAGCGTGCGGCGTCGGTCACGCAGATCGAGCTCGTCGGCGAGCCGCCGCCGCACCGGCCCGACGACGTCACGCCCTGGCCGCGCTGGCCGATGAAGCTCCGCACCTCCTATGCGCTGAAGGAGGGCGGCGAGCGCGACTTCGCGATCTCGACGACCGAGCTGAGCGGCCGGAACGGTCACGTCGAGCAGATCCACTGGGCCCAGAACACGGGCGTCCCCCCGTTCGAGCCGATCGCGGGCACGGAGGAGGCTCGGCCGGCCGAGCTCGTGCTGCTGGCCATGGGCTTCCTCTCGCCTGAGCCCGGTCTGCTCGACCAGCTTGGTGTTGCGCGCGACGCCCGCGGCAACGCCGACGCGCCTTCCTACGCCACCTCGGTGGACGGCGTGTTCGCCGCGGGCGACGCACGCCGGGGCCAGTCGCTGATCGTGTGGGCGATCAACGAGGGCCGCCAGTGCGCGGCCGCGGTCGACGGCTGGCTCGCCGGTCG
>CAVXTD010000008.1:0-337136 GCA_963764565.1 uncultured Actinomycetes bacterium | reverse complement strand
GTGCCGGTGCGCGTCACCCACTGCCCCGTGAACACCGCCGGGGTTCCCTGGCAGAACGTCCTGGCCCTCCGCCGCAAGGGCGTCGACGCCCGGCTGGTCGTCTTCGAGCGCTACCAGCTCCACTCCGAGGCCGACGAGTCGCTCGACCGCCGCGGCGGCTTCGTCCGGCGCCAGCTCACGCAGTGGCGCGCGCTCGCCCGCCTGCTCCCGCAGACCGACGTCTTCCACTTCTACTTCGGGCTCACGCTCGTGCCGAAGTCGCTCCAGTTCCCGATCCTGCGGGCGCTGGGCAAGCGCTCGGTGATGCACTTCCTCGGCTCCGACATCCGCGGCAAGCCGCCCGCCGGAGCTCGCCTGGGCCGGCCGCGCCGGGCGCGCGGATCGTCGGCTCCTACGACGCGATCCGCTGGGTGCCCGACGCCGAGGTCGTGCCGCCGGGATCGACCTCCGCGACTACACGCCGACCCCGCCGACCGACCGCGACCGGCCGATCGTCGTGCACGCGCCGTCGAGCCGGCGGCGCAAGGGAACCGAGCACGTGATCGCCGCCTGCGAGCAGCTGCCGGTCCCGCTCGAGATCGTCGAGGGCCTGCACCACGACGAGGCGCGCCGCCGCTACGCGCACGCCGACATCGTCGTCGACCAGCTGAACGCCGGCTGGTACGGGCTGTTCGCGATCGAGGCGATGGCGCTCGGCAAGCCGGTCGTCACCTTCCTCCACGACGAGGCGGTCGCCCGCACCGAAGAGGCGCTCGGCCTCCGCGTGCCGCTCGTCTCGGCGACCGCGGCCACGCTCGTCGAGCAGCTCCGCCCGCTGGTCGAGTCGGCGGAGGAGCGCCGTCGCATCGGCGCCGAGAGCCGCGCCTACGTCGAGCACGTCCACGACGCCGACCGGGTCGCCGACCGCCTGCTCGAGATCTACTCTCGACTGCGGTGACCGCGCACTGATGCCGATCGGCGCCCAGGTCAAGCGGCTGGGCAAGCACACGGCCGTCTACGGCCTCGGCGGGCTCGTCTCGCGCATCCTCGCGGTCCTCCTGCTGCCGCTGTACACGCGCTACCTCGGGCCGCGCGGGATTCGGGAAGATCGAGACGGTCGTCGCGCTCACGACCGTGCTCGTGATCGTCCTGCGACTGGGGATCTCGAGCGCGTTCTTCCGCTTCTACTTCGACACGAACGACGAGGCGCAGCGGACGCTCGTCGTCCGCACCTCCTTCTGGTTCACGATGACGATGGCGACCGCCGGGCTCGTCGCCGGCTTCGTCCTCGCGACGCCGATCGCCCACGCGCTCGCGCTCGGCGACGATCCGTGGCTCGTGCGCGCGGCCTTCGTCGGGCTCTGGGCGCAGATGAACTACGAGCAGCTGACCTCGCTCTTCCGCGTCGAGGAGCGCTCGACCCAGTTCGTGCTCGCCAGCGTCGCGAACGTGCTGATCACCGTGGGCAGACCGTGCTGCTCGTCGTCGGCGTGCACAAGGGGCCGACCGGCGCGGTGGTCGGCAACTTCGTCGGCACGCTCTGCGTCTACCTCGTGCTCGCTCGGCTACCGCCGCTACCAGCTCGGGCTGCAGTTCGAGCGCGACCTCCTGCGGCAGATGAACCACTTCGGGATGCCGCTCGTTCCTTCGGCGCTCGCGCTCTGGGCGATCAACTTCATCGACCGGATCTTCATCGCGCAGTACAAGGGGCAGGCCGAGGTCGGCGTCTACTCGGTCGCGGTGCGGATCTCGTCGGCGATCGTCTTCCTGATCGTCGCGTTCCGGCTCGCCTGGCCCGCGTTCGCCTACTCGATCGACGACGACCGCGAGGCGAAGCGGACGTACTCGTTCGTCCTCACCTACCTGACCTTCGTCTGCTCGTGGGTGTCGGTCGCCCTCGGCGTGCTCTCGCCGTGGCTCGTCGACCTGCTGGCGCCGAAGGCCTCGTTCCACCGCGCCGCCGACGCGGTCGCGCTGCTCGCGTTCGCCGGCACCGCGTATGCGGGCTACGCCGTGGTCGCGATCGGGATCGGGCGGGCGCGCCAGACGCAGTTCAACTGGGTCGTCTCCGGCATCGCCGCGGTCGTGAACGTCGTGCTGAACGTGATCCTGATCCCGCCGTACGGGATGATCGGCGCGGCGATCTCGACCGCCGCCGCGTACCTCGTCCTCTTCGGCGGCATGGTGCTGAACTCGCATCGCGTCTACCCGGTCGCCTACCAGTGGCGCCGCATCGCGATCCTCCTCGGCGCGGGCGTCGGGCTGACCGTTCTCGGCGAGCGTGCTCGACGTGCCGCTCGCGGTCGCGATCCTGATCGCGCTGTCGTACCCGCTCGTGCTGCTACCGCTCGGCTTCTACCTGCCCGCCGAGCGCCAGCGGCTCCGCGGCCTGTTCGGCGCCTCCGGCTAGCCGCCGCACGACGTAGTTGCCGAGCACGAGCAGGTCCATGCGGGTCTTCAGGAAGGTCTCGACCGCCTGCGCGGGCGTCATCACGATCGGCTCGTTCTCGTTGAAGGAGGTGTTCAGCACGATCGGCACGCCGGTCTGGCGCTCGAACTCCTCGATCAGCCGGTAGTAGCGCGGGTTGGCGGCCTCGGTCACCGTCTGGAGGCGCCCCGTGTCGTCGACGTGGTTGACGGCCGGGATCAGCTCCCGCTTCTCGACCCGAGTCCTGTAGACGAGCACCATGTACGGCGACGGTGTAGTCCTGCTCGAACCACTCGCCGGCCGCCTCGGCGAGGATCGACGGCGCGAAGGGCCGGAACGGCTCGCGGTGCTTGATCCGCGCGTTGAGGATGTCCTTCATGTCCTGCCGCCGCGGGTCGGCGACGATCGAGCGGTTGCCGAGCGCACGTGGCCCGAACTCCATCCGCCCCTGGAACCAGCCGACGACGTCGCCGGCGGCGATCCGCTCGGCCACGTGGACGAAGAGCTCGCCGTCGTCGAGCCGGCGGGCGTCGAGCCCCGCGACCGCCAGCGCGCCCGCGCACTCTTCGTCCGAGTAGGCGGGTCCCGAGGCGGCGTGCTCCATCACGAACCCGCGCGGATGGCCGAGCTGCTGGTTCCAGACGTGGTAGGCGGCGCCGACGGCGATGCCCGAGTCGCCGGCCGCCGGCTGGACGAACACCTCCTCGAACGGCGTCTCCGGCCGGATCCGCCCGTTCGCGACCGCGTTCAGCGCGACGCCGCCCGCGAGGCAGATCCGCGGGATTCGCGTGCGCTCCCACAGAGCCCCGACGAGGTGGAGGTAGACCTCCTCGAGCATCGCCTGGAGCGACGCGGCGACGTCCTCGTGCAGCGCGTCAGCTCCGACGCCGGCTCGCGGGCGGGCCCGAAGAGCTCCTCCATGCCGCGCCGAGAAGAGCCGGCCGATCGTCGGCGTCCGCTCGTCCCAGCTCATGTCCACGCCTTCCTTGTCGTGGACGAAGAAGTCGAGGTCGAGCTCGAAGACGTCGCCCTGCGGACGCACGACCCGCCGCATCTCGTCGAGAAAGCGCGGCGTGCCGTACGGCGCGAGGCCCATCACCTTGCCCTCGTCGCCGTACTTCGGGAAGCCGAGCCACTGGGTGACCGCGGTGTAGAAGATCCCGAGCGAGTGCGGGAACAGGACGCGCTCGAGCACGCGGAACGAGGATCCGCGGCCCTCCGCGAGCATCGTCGAGGCGAAGTCGCCGAAGCCGTCGACGGACAGGATCGCGGCGTCCTCGAACGGCGAGACGAAGAACGCGCTCGCGACGTGCGCCTGGTGGTGCTCGACGTGGTGGAGCTCGGCGCTCACCTCGGCTCCGAGCGCCGGCTGCGAGCTCGGCCCTGACGTCGCGCACCCTCGCGGCGTTCTCGAGCCGGGCCTTCAGGTAGCGCGGGCTCGTGCCGTGCGTGCAGCGTGCGCAGCACCTTGTGGCCGAGGTTCGCGCTCGGGTCGCGGCCGATCGCGACGTGGTCGAGGTCGGCGGCGGACAGGCCGGCGTCGGCCAGGCACCACGCCGCCGCCTGCGCCGGGAAGCCGGCGCAGTGCTTGACCCGGTTGAAGCGCTCCTCCTCGGCCGCGCAGACGAGCTCGCCGTCGACGACGAGCGCGGCTGCGGCATCGCCGTGATACGCGTTGAGCCCGAGAATCGCGGTCAAGCCGACGATTCTATTCGGGACTCTTAGCCTGCTCTCAGGTTGCTCTCAGACGCTCTTCAGACTTCGATGATCTGATCTGGGCGCACCCGCCTGAAAGGATTCGCAATGACCCGCATCTTCGCCGTCGCCGCCTCCGCTCGCCGCCGCCGCGCAATCGGCGCGCTCTCCTACGCGGCGTTCTCCTCCGACGGCACGAAGACCGTCGTCCGCCAGGTCACGGTCGCCGGCGCGGTCCCGACCGCGGCCGCGAGCAACCAGTCGGTCACCGACGTCTACGACTCCGCCTCGAAGGGCGTGGTCGAGATCACCGTCAGCGTCGGCTCGTCGGGCTACCCGTACGGGGGCCAGCGCGGCCAGGCGCAGGGCTCCGGCTTCGTCTACGACACGACCGGCCACGTGGTCACGAACCAGCACGTCGTCGACGGCGCCGGCTCGATCTCGGTCATGTTCTCGAACGGCGCGACCTACAAGGCGACGCTCGTCGGCAGCGATCCGTCGACCGACCTCGCCGTGCTGAAGGTGAACGCGCCCGCGTCGGCTCTCCACCCGCTCGCCGCTCGGCGACTCGAGCGCCGCTTCAGGTGGGCGAGGGCGTGGTCGCGATCGGCAGCCCGTTCGGGCTCGAAGAGACCGTCACCGCCGGAATCGTCAGCGCGCTCCACCGTGAGATGACCGCGCCGAACAACTTCACGATCGCCGACTCGATCCAGACCGACGCCGCGATCAACCACGGCAACTCCGGCGGCCCGCTGCTCGACCTGAGCGGCAAGGTGATCGGCGTCAACGCGCAGATCGAGAGCGACTCGGGCGACAACGCCGGCGTCGGCTTCGCGATCCCCTCGAACACGGTCAAGGCGATCGCCGCGCAGCTGATCTCGAGCGGGAACGTCCAGCACGCCTACCTCGGCGTCGGGATCGCGACGATCCCCGACTCGGTCGCGAAGGACCTGGGCCTCCGCGCCGGAGTCGAGCTGACCGACGTCAAGGCGGGCAGCCCGGCCGACAAGGCCGGCCTGACCGGAGCGACCGGCTCGCAGACGATCGCCGGCCAGGACTATCCGACGGGCGGCGACGTCGTGATCGCGATCGACGGCACCACCGTCTCGAGCGCCGCCGAGCTCGGAAGCGCGATCGACGCCCACAAGCCCGGCGACCAGATCTCGATCACCTACGTCCGCGACGGCAAGAGAACACCGTCCAGGTGAAGCTCGCGAGCGGCCGTCGTAGGCCGCGTACGCGTGCGTGCACCCGCCGTTAGGCTTCGGTTTGCTGACGAATTTCTGACGCTCGCTTCACGCTTCAAGCTTCTTGCAGGCTTTTCGTGGCTCGCAAGGCGATAGTCGGTCCTTCTGATCCAGGTCGCCGAGGGTGCTGACTTGGCGCGACTTGGCATGAGTGTGGGGCTGGAAGCGGGCGGTTAGTTCGGAACACAAGTGTTGTAAGCAGTGGCTTCATACAGCCCAAGCTTCAGCACCATGTCTGAGACACTTATTTGCTGCATCCCGACCTTCGGTTGCAGGACCGACCTGCCGTGTGCCCTTGAATCGGTGCTACGTCAGAGCCGACCGCCTGATGACGTCTACGTGATCGACGACGGCTCAACGGACGTCGACGATAAACTGATTACTCGGTTCCCGATGGTCACGTTCCTCCGGACCATGGTAACCCGAGGCCTGAACGCTGCGATCAATGTGGGACATCATGGTTTGGTTACCACGCAATCTCATGCCAACGCCGCATCATCCATCCCCCGCAATTCGCAACTGCTGCTCTGCTGCTTGAACGGTCAGGTGTCTTTAAGCACGCGACTGCGCTTTACCCGCGGAACACACTCGTCGATATGAGGACTTCGATGCCCGACTATGCTTTGGAGCTGATAAGGAGTTTCAATTCCGAGCGGCGGTCGGTGGTGGGTTCTCGGGTTCTCCGTCGGCGGTGCGCTCGCAACGCTGATGATCATCGCGGTCGTCACGCTCGGGCGCGCGTGGCGGCAGCAGCGCCGCAGCTTAACCGCGATCAGTCGATCCCGCGCGTCAAGCGAAGTGGGTTTCCGGAGACGACTAACGGAAAGTTCGATCCCAGCCGCGTCCACCTACGCCGTGACGAGCGCCGGCGCAAAGAACTCGCCGACGATCCGCACCGCGTCCGCAGGGCACTCGACCAGGTCGGCATGGCCGATGTCGGGGAACTCGACCAGCTCGACGTGCTCGTTCAGCTCCGCCATCCTCCGCGCGCCCAGGCCGCTCGGGGCCAGGTCGGGCGGGCAGAGGATGTCGTGGGTTCCGTTCGTCATCAGCAGCGGGCGCGAGATCTTCGGGACGAGCGGCGAGAGATCCATGTTCTCCATCGCCAGGCAGGCTTGGCGCACCGTGTACGGGTCGTTCGGCCCGACGTGTCGCGGACGAGCTGGAAGATGTCGTCTTCGGAGTCGATGCCAAGGACGTCGACGGGGACAAACCCGCTGAAGTAGCGGCTGAAGCAGAGGCGCAGCCGGAAGGCTGTCAGGGGGGAACGGCGGTGATCCCCTCGACCTGTGCGAGGTCGCGGTCGAAGGTCGCCACGACCGTTGCCGGCTGCTTGCGCGCGACCGTGACGATCGCCGAGTCGGTGAAGCTGAGAGCACCGCCCGACTGGCGCGTGAACGTCTCGAGGCTCTCGAGAAAGATGTCCGAGCAGGGCACGAAGTCGACCTCGCTGCCTCCCGAGCAGGGCGGTCGCCACCTTCGCAGCGGCATCGAGTCCGCGGCGGGCAAGCAGCACTGTCGTCACCTCGACGAAGACGTACTCGAGCAGGAGCGCGCGGCCCCACTCGCCGGCCACCAGCCTCTTCATGAGGTTCGCAGCCGATGGGTGGTGGACGTCGCGTGTGTTGTGGTACCCGACGAGGAAACTCGAGTCGAGGACGATCACGACCGGCGCTCAGGCGCCGTAGACGACGGCGTCGATCTCCTCGCTCAGACGCTCCTGGCCCTCACCGTAGTCTTCCGGGGCAAGATCGGCGAGGCTCGCGTTCGCAGAGGACGCTCGGGCCGGGCGAGGTACGACCGGATTGCCTCGTTGACGAGCTCGCCGATCGTCCTTCCGGTCAGCACGGCGCGGGCTCTGAGTTGGCGGTACGCGGTCTCGTCGAGGTTCCGGATCGTCGTATCCACGCGCGCAGTGTAACACAAGTGTGCGATGTGTTACATGGCGAGCGCCCGCTCGAAGAACTCGCCGACGATCCGCACCGCGTCCGCCGGGCACTCGACCAGGTCGGCGTGGCCGATGTCGGGGAACTCGACCAGCTCGATGTGCTCGTTCAGCTCCGCCATCTTCCGCGCGCCCAGGCCGCTCGGGGCCAGGTCGGGCGGGCAGAGGATGTCGTGCGTCCCGTTCGTCATCAGCAGCGGCCGCGAGATCTTCGGGACGAGCGGCGAGAGATCCATGTTCTCCATCGCCAGGCAGGCCTGCCGCACCGTGTACGGGTCGTTCAGCCCGACGATGTCGCGGACGAGCTGGAAGATGTTCTCGCCCTCCGGGCTCTCCATGAACTTCGCCCCCACCGCCTGCGTCGTCACGTGGTCGGAGAACTCGTCCCACGGCATCGTCTCCGCCATCCGCCGCCAGACGCGGAAGAGCGTCCGCCGGTAGACGTCGGGCTTCGCGAAGGCGACGTCGGCGCAGGCGGCGATCGTCCGCTCGGGATACAGGGCGGTGAACGCGATCGCGATCATCCCGCCCATCGACGTGCCGTGGACGAGGACGCGCTCGAGGCCGACCGCGTCCAGCAGCCCGCGAGCGTCGGCGGCCCAGCCCTCGATCGTGTACGCCTCGCGCGGGCAGTCGGACGCGCCGTAGCCGCGCGCGTCGAACGAGAGCAGCCGGAAGCGCTCGCGGAAGCCGTCGTTGACGAGGCCGAAGTTGTGGCGGCCGAAGAGCCCGCCGCCGAGCTGGAGGATCACCGGCCCGTCTTCGGGCCCGGTGAGCTCGTAGTAGAGCCGGATTCCGTCCTCGATCTGCGCGTACGGCACGGTCTTCCTCCTTGACAGGGGGCCCCGAGTCTGACTTATACGACCGTCAGAGCCAACCAGGAGGTCGCCATGCGGATCAAGTACATCATCCCGTTCCCGTTCGACGAGGAGGGGATCGCCAACCGCGCCGCCCAGATCCCGAAGGAGATTCTCGGGCCGGACACGGTGGTCGAGTGCGTGCCCGTCCGGAACAGCGTCACGCTCCTCGACTGCTACTACGAGGATCTCGTCTTCGACATGTACATCGCCGAGGCGGGCCTGCGCGCCGAGGAGGAGGGGTACGACGCGGTGATCATGGACACGGTCTCGGACTCGGGCCTGTACGCGCTCCGCTCGCGCCTGTCGATTCCCGTGATCGGCCCGGGCTCGTCTCCTACGCGGTCGGGATCATGCTCGGCAAGCGCTTCTCGATCGTGACGATGTGGGACAAGTGGCGCCACCTGTACGAGAAGAACCTCGCCATCTACGACCTGAAGCAGAAGTGCGCGTCGATCCGCTCGGTCGAGATCCCGCCCGACGTCGAGGCGCTCTTCACCGGGAAAGAGGAGGAGATGTTCGCGAAGCTGACCGCGGAGGCGCAGAAGGCGATCGACGAGGACGGCGCCGACGTGATCCTGCTCGGCTCGACGACGATGCACCAGGCGGGCGACTACATGGCGGCGCACCTGCCGGCGCCGGTGATCAACCCCGGGCCGGTCGGGATCAAGATGGCCGAGCTGTTCGTCCAGCTCGGGCTCAGCCACTCCAAGGTCGCGTTCCCCTCCCCGGCCACGATCATCGACGACCGGTTCTTCTCGCTGGCAAGCGCAGGCACCTAGCAAGAGGCTGGGCGAGGCCGCCTTGCGGCACTTGGCCTCGCCCAGCGGGTCAGTCTCGAACGCGCCCTATGCGGACGCCATCATCGCGGCGAAGGCCTCGCGCGCCTGCCGCCAACCGGTCGCCCCATCGACGATCGGCCGGATATCGTGGTCTGAGAAGGGCGAGAACGGCATCTCGACGATCAGCCGATGCAACTCCGCCTCGTCCGATACGTCGGTGATCGCAAAGCCGCCGCCGCCCGGAAAGAGTCCGAACACCTCGAACTTGTCCTGGTAGCGCTGCTGCCACGCCTCTGCCCCATCGATCAGTGCGGGGATCATCTCGGGGGGAGCCTGAAACTTGGGTGTTGCGACGACGAGGAACCTCATGACACCTCCCTTGTAGGTGTCTCGAAGGATTCCAAATCCGGGTCGGCGCTGCAACGGCCGCCCGGCCCGAGCCTAGTCCCAGCTGCGGCCGACGCGGTCCCAGGCGACGTCGCTCGGGAGCCACTCGGTGTTGATCTGCGAGATCAGGCGCTCGACGCGCCTTGGCACCGCACTTGGGGCAGGGCGGCGCCGGCTTCGTCGAGCTCGTCAGGTACTCCTCGAAGCGCTCGTCGCACTTCTTGCACCGATACTCGTAGACCGGCATGACAGTGCCGGGATGGTACCGCTCCCGCGCTCGGCCGACCACAGAGGGGCATGCAGGCGCGCCGCCGAGGCGCGAGACTCGGTGCTGCATGGCACGTCAGAGTCCTTCACTCGAGGCGCTCCGCGCCGCAGCGGCGGCGCAGGGCGTCGAGCCGACCGACGAGGACCTCGAGGGCGTCCTCGACTTCCTGACGCTGATCCTGCCCGCGCTCGCCGAGCTCGAGGAGCGGCTTCCACCGGAGACACCGGCATGAGCCTCGACCCGTTCAACGCGTTCCTCCACCTGGAGCCGCAGGCGGGGACGTGGTTGCGGATCGGCGTCAAGGACGTGATCGACGTCGCCGGCATGCCGACCACCGCGGCCTCGAAGATCCTCGATCGCGTTCCCGAGCGCGACGCGGTGTCGGTTGCGCGGCTACGGGCTGCCGGCGCCGCAATCGCCGGCAAGACGAACACGCACGAGTTCGCCTACGGCGCGCTCACGACCAGCCCCCACTTCGGGCCCGCGCTCAACCCCTGGAACACCGAGCACGTCACGGGCGGATCCAGCGGAGGAAGCGCCGCGGCCGTCGCCGCCGGACTCGTCGACGCGGCGCTCGGCACGGACACCGCCGGCTCGATTCGCATCCCTTCCGCGTTCTGCGGCGTCACCGGCGTCCGTCCTTCGATCGGACTCGTCCCCAACGAGGGCGTCTTCCCGACCGGGTGGAGCCTCGACACGGTCGGCCCGCTCGCCCGGAGCGCCGAGGTCTGCGCGCAGCTCCTCGAGGTGCTCGCCGGCCGGCCGCTCGCAGGCGGCGAGCCGGAGCGGATCGGGGTCGTCTCGAGCCTCTTCGAGCAGGCCGACCCGCGGGTCGCAGGCCGTTGCGAAGAGGCGCTGGCGGCGCTGGCCGGCACCCGCGAGCCGGTGGAGATCCCCCTGCACGAGGAGATCGCGACGATCACGCAGCTGATCCTCCTCCCCGAGGCGGCGACCGCCCACCTGCACTGGCTGCGGACGCGACTCCCCGACTACGGCCGGGACGTCCGCGCCCGGCTGCTCGCGGGTCTCTTTCTTCCCCCGACCGCCTACGTGACGGGCCTCCGCGCCCGCCGCTGGGCCCGCGCGGAGTACGAGCGCGCCCTCGGCGGCTACGACCTCCTCGTCGCCCCCGCGATGCCGGTTCCGGCTCCGCGCCTGGACGCGATCCCGGACGGCTTTCGCCTGCTCGTGATCCCGTACAACTCGTACGCGGCGCTCCTCGGCCTTCCCGTCTGCGTCGTCCCCTGCGGGTTCGTCGACGGACTCCCGGTCGCGCTCGCCCTCGTCGGGCGCCCGGGCGAGGACGGGACGCCGCTCGCGGCAGCCCGGGCGTTCCAGCGGGTGACAGACTGGCACGAGCGGACGCCGCCTGCGATTTGATGTTCGAGCCCGAGGGTTGTATACAAAAGCTCATGCTCCGACCAGGAGGTTGAACCCATGTCAGTCCTGATCAAGGGTGGACGCATCGTCACCGCCGCCGACGACTACGTCGGCGACATCTTCGTCGACAACGGCACGATCAGCCTGATCGGCGAGTCGCTGGACATGCCCGCCGACAAGGTGATCGACGCGAGCGGGAAGTACGTGATCCCGGGCGCGATCGACCCGCACACGCACATCGAGATGTTCTTCGGCGGGACGACGACGTGCGACGACTTCACGTCGGGGACGGTCTCGGCTGCATTCGGCGGGACGACGACCCTGATCGACTTCTGCATGCAGACACCGGGGACGTCGTTCGCGCAGGCGATCGAGACGCACAACGAGAAGATCGACCGCTGCAAGCCGGTGATCGACGTCGGCTTCCACATCGGCGTCACCGACCTGCGCGAGGGCGGGACGCTCGAGGATCTCGCCAAGCTCCCCGCCGAGGGCGTCACCTCCTACAAGCTCTTCATGGCCTACAAGGGCGCCGTCATGGTCGACGACGAGACGCTCTTCAAGACGATGCAGACCGCCGCCGAGACCGGGGCGATCGTGATGGTGCACGCCGAGAACGGCGACGCGATCGACGTGATCGTCAAGAAGGCGGTCGCCGACGGCAAGAAGGAGCCGATCTGGCACGCGCGCACGCGGCCGATGGAGACCGAGGCCGAGGCGACGAACCGCGCCGTCCAGCTCGCCAGGGTTGCCGGCGCTCCGCTGTACGTCGTCCACGTCTCCTGCCAGCCGTCGGTCGAGCCGATCGCGCTCGCCCGCGAGAAGGGCTGGGACGTCTGGGGCGAGACCTGCACGCAGTACCTGTTCATCGACGACACGGCGCTCGACCAGCCCGGCTTCGAGGGGGCCAAGTACATCTACACGCCGCCGCCCCGGCCGAAGGACCAGCAGGAGCACCTGTGGAAGGCGCTCGGCGCGGACGTGCTCTCGGTCGTCTCGACCGACCACTGCCCGTTCAACTGGCCCGAGCAGAAGGGGATCAACGGCGAGGAGTTCCAGGTCGTCCCGAACGGCGGGCCCGGGATCGAGAACCGGCTGCACATGCTGCACGAGTTCGGCGTGCGCACCGGGCGGATCAGCCTGAACCGCTTCGTCGAGCTGACCTCGACCAACGTCGCCAAGCTGTTCGGGCTCTATCCGCGGAAGGGGACGATCGCGGTCGGCGCCGACGCGGACATCGTCGTCTGGGATCCCGAGAAGAAGCTGACGATCTCGGCGAAGACGCATCACACGAACATCAACTACAACCTGTTCGAGGGCACCGAGGTGACCGGTGCGCCGGAGGTCGTGCTCGTCCGCGGGCAGGTGATCGTCGAGGACGACGAGCTCGTCGGCAAGCCGGGCGACGGCCAGTTCGTCAAGCGTGCGCGCTACGGCGAGCCGCTGACGGCCGGGGCGAAGGCGGTGGCGTAGCCGTGTCGGACGAGCAGGCACGCGAGGTCTACGCGCAGGCGCGGCTCGGCGAGAGCGTCACGCTCGGCTCGCGGCCGGCCGTGCTCGTCGTCGACTTCAGCTGCGGCTTCACCGATCCCGAGTGCACGCTCGGGGCGGACATGACCGAGGCGGTGGAGGCGACGAAGCGGCTGCTCGACGCGGCCCGCGCCAAGGGCCTGCCGGTCGTCTTCACGACGATCGGCTACGAGCCGAGCCTGAAGGACGGCGGACTCTGGCTCCAGAAGGTGCCGAGCCTCGGCGACCTCCAGGTCGGAGGCCGCTGGGTCGAGATCGACCCCCGGCTCGAGCCGCGCGACGGACGAGACGATCGTGCTCAAGAAGGGGGCCTCGGGGTTCTTCGGAACGAACCTCGCCTCGATCCTGATCAGCCAGGGGGTCGACTCGGTGATCCTCTGCGGGGCGACGACGAGCGGCTGCATCCGGGCGACCGCGATCGACCTGCTCCAGTACGGCTACCCGACGCTCGTCCCGCGCGAGTGCGTCGCCGACCGGGCGCAGGCACCCCACGAGGCGAACCTCTTCGACATCAACGCGAAGTACGCCGACGTGGTGTCGGTCGAGGAGGCGCTCGAGTACGTGCCGAGAGGTCTCTGCCCACGCCTAAGGGGAGGCCGATGAAAGCCGAGCAGATCGCGTCGAGCCGGACCCGTACGAGCCCTACCGGCTCTCGCAGGGCTTCCGGGTCGGAGACCTCGCTCGTCTCCGGCCAGGCGGCGATCGACGAGGAGGCCGGGTCGTCGGCGCCGGCGACTTCGACGCCCAGGCGGAGCAGGTGTTCCGGAACCTCACGCGGGTGCTCGAGCCGGCGGTCCAGCCTCGAGAACGTCGTCAAGGTGACGATCTTCCTCACCGACATGTCGAACTTCCCGAAGATCGTCGAGTTGCGCGGGCATGGTTCACGCCGCCGTATCCGGCGGACACGATCGTCGAGGTGTCGGCGCTCGCCTTGCCCGAGCTGGAGATCGAGATCGAGGCGATCGCCTCGCCGCCGATGCCTGAGCATCGCGTCGCCGTCCTCGCCGGCGACGGCGTCGGCCCGAGGTGATCGCGGAGGCCCGCAAGGCGGTCGACGCGCTGGGCTTGCGTCGAGTGGACCGACCTGCCCTGGGGCTCGGCCTGGTTCCACGAGCACGGCACGATGATGGCGCCGGATGCGCTCGAGCAGATCTCCGGGTTCGACGCGGTGCTGCTCGGCGCGATCGGCGACCCGTCGGTGCCGGATCACATCTCGCTGTGGCAGACGATCCTCGAGATCCGGCAGAAGCTCGACCTGTGGGCGAACCTGCGGCCGTGCCGGCTGCTGCCGGGAATCCCCGGTCCGCTCGCCGGCCGGGGCCCGGACGACTTCGACATCCTCTTCGTGCGCGAGAACACCGAGGGCGAGTACGCCGGCGTCGGCGGCCGCGCGCACCAGGGGCTGCCCACCGAGGTCGCGCTCGAGACGTCGGTCTTCACGCGCGCCGGCTGCGAGCGGGTGCTGCGGCTCGCGTTCGAGCACGCGGCGGAGCGGCGCGGCATCCTGACGAGCGCGACGAAGTCGAACGCGTCGCGCTTCGGCTACGTGCTCTGGGACGAGATCGCCGCGGAGATCGCGGGCGAGTTTCCGCGCGTCCGCTACGAGAAGGTGCTGGTCGACGCGCTGGCCGCGCGGATGGTGCGCTCGCCGGACTCGCTCGACGTCGTCGTCGCCTCGAACCTGTTCGCCGACATCCTCACCGACCTGGCGGCGGCGCTCCAGGGCGGGATGGGGATGGCCGCGTCGGCGAACATCGCGCCGGGGACGAGCACGGTCGGCGTGTTCGAGCCCGTGCACGGATCGGCCCCGGACATCGCCGGGCAGGGGATCGCGAACCCGTGCGGCGCGATCTGGAGCGCCGTGCTGATGCTGGAGCACCTCGGGGAGGCGGAGGCCGCGCGGGCGCTGTTCTCCGCGCTGGAGAACGTCTGCCGCGAAGGGCCGCGGACGAAGCGACGTCGGCGGCGAGGCGACGACGCGCCGAGGTCGGCGACGCCGTCGCCGCGCGCGTCGCCGCGGCCGTCAGCGCCTAGCGGCTGACGCCGATCAGCGCGCCGCCCGCCACGATTAGCAGGCCCGCCACGACGAGGCGTCGCCCGATCAGCTCCTCGTGCCGCGCCAGGAACACGGTGGCCAGGAGCACGGCCCAGAGCGACTGCGTCGCGTTCAACGGCGCGACGATCGAGACGCGGCCGTGGTCGAACGCCTCGAGCAGGCAGCCGTACGCAAACCCGAGCGCCACTCCCGCCGGCGCAAACGCCGGCGCCGCGGACGCGAGTCGCCGCCGAAGATCGCGGCGCCGGAACACGACGAGGTAGAGCGCGATCACGATCGCCGCCGCGGATAGCGAAACCGCGGTCGCGAGCAGCGGCGGCGGGTGCGCGTCGCGCGCGGCCCAGCGGACGAGATTGTCGCGCACCGCAAAGAGGGCTGCGCAGATCAGCGCCATCACCGCGCCGATCACGCGCCAGTGCTCAGGCCGCGAGCGCTCGAGCGCGAGCGCGGCGCCGCCGCCGACCACGAGCACGGTGCCGACGAGCGTCTCCCACTTCGCCGGCTCGCTCAGCAGGGTCAGCGCGATCAAGACGGACAGCAGCGGCGCGACGCCGATCAGAACCGACGCACGCGAGGGGCCCGCGTCGCGGATGGCGAGGATGAAGAGGATCTGCGACACGCCGGGGACGAGCGCTCCCGAGAGGACGAACGGCCACAGATCGCCGGCCCGGAACGGACCGCTCTCGACCGCGGCGCCGATCGCCACGACGGCGACCGCCGTGCACATGACCGCGAGCGCCCCCGCCTCCGGGTCGACTCCAGGCCGCCGCAGGCCCCAGCGCACGGCGAGCGCCAGCACCCCGAACAGCGCGCCCGACAAGGCGCCGAACAGGACGGCGAGCACGCTTTAGGCTCTCCGGCGTGGCGCAGACGCTCACGGCGAAGATCATCTCCGACCACCTGGTCGGCGAGAGCGAGGAGGAGATCGAGCTCCGCGTCGACGAGATCCTGCTCGAGGACGCGACCGGGACGATGGCCTGCCTCCAGTTCGAGCAGCTCGGGCTCGACCGGGTCGCCGTGCCCACGGTCTCGTACGTCGACCACAACGTGATCCAGTTCGACAACCGCAATCCCGAGGACCACGCGTACCTGCGCAGCTGGGCGATGCGGTACGGCGCTCTCTACTCGCGGCCCGGCAACGGGATCTCGCACTACCTGCACCTCGAGCGGTTCGCGCGGCCCGGGCACGTCCTCGTCGGCGCCGACTCGCACACGACGATGGCGGGCGCGCTCGGGATGCTCGCGATCGGAGCGGGTGCGACGGAGGTGGCGGTCGCGATGGCGGGCAGGCCGTACGTCGTCGAGCGGCCGCGCGTCGTCGGGGTCGAGCTGCGCGGCCGGCTGGAGCCGTGGGTGCAGTCGAAGGACGTCGTGCTCGAGTTGCTGCGGCGGCGAGGCGTGCGCGGCGGCCGCGGCTGCATCTTCGAGTTCCATGGGGAAGGCGTCGCCACGCTGAGCGCGACCGACCGGGGGACGATCTGCAACATGGTCATGGAGACCGGCGCGACGACCGGGATCTTCCCCTCGGACGAGCGGACGCGCGCGTGGCTCGGCGAGCAGGGCCGCGAGCAGCACTGGCTCGAGCTCGCCGCCGACCCGGAGGCGCAGTACGACGAGGCGGAGACGATCGACCTCGGCGATCTCGAGCCGCTGATCGCGCTTCCGTCATCGCCGGGGAACGTCGTCCCGGTGCGGGAGGCCGTGGGCGAGGTGACGCGGCAGGTGTGCGTCGGCTCGTCCGTCAACTCGTCGTACGAGGATCTCGCGATCGTCGCGGCGGTGCTGAGCGGCCGGACGGTCGCGCCCGAGCTCGACCTCACCGTCACCCCCGGCTCGCGGCAGATCCTGGACATGATCGTGCGCGGCGGCGTCTACGCCGACCTGCTCGCGGCCGGCGCGCGGATCCTCGAGCCCGCCTGCGGCCCGTGCATCGGGATGGGCCAGGCGCCGGCGGCGGGCGCCGTTTCCGTGCGGACGTTCAACCGCAACTTCCCCGGGCGAAGCGGGACGGCAGACGACCGCGTCTACCTCTGCTCGCCCGCGACCGCAGCGGCGACCGCGCTCCGCGGCGAGATCGCCGACCCGCGTGAGCTGGGCGAGCTGCCCGACCTGAGTCCACCGCCGGCGAACCCGGAGATCGACGACCGCCAGATCGTCCTCCCGCCCGAGAGACGGCCGCGAGGTCGAGCTCGAGAAGGGCCGCAACATCGTGCCCCCGCCGCCCGTGCCGCCGCTGCCCGAGGAGATCGCCGGACGCGTGCTGATCGTCGTTCCGCGACGACGTCTCGACCGGCGACATGGCCCCGGACGGAGCGCTCGGCCTCGCGATCTGGTCGAACATCCCCGCCTGCGCGCGCTACATGTTCCGCCGCTTCGACCCGCGAGTTCCCGGACGCGCGCGGAGAGTCTGGGGCGGCGGGATCGTCGTCGCCGGCCACAACTACGGCCAGGGCTCGAGCCGCGAGCAGGCGGCGTTCGCCGCCCTCTACCTCGGGGTGCGCGCGGTCGTGGCCAAGAGCTTTGCCCGGATCCATCGCACGAACCTGATCGCGCAGGGGATCCTCCCGCTGACGTTCGACGACGAGACGGACTACGAGCGGGTCGAGCAGGGTGACGAGTGGCGGATCCCCGGCGTCCGCGCGGCGGTCGAGTCGGGCGGGGTCGCGCTCGACGGGCCGGTGCGGCTCGAGCTGGAGCTGAGCGCGCGCGAGCGGGAGATCTTGCTCGCCGGCGGGCTGATCGCCTACGCGCGCGGGTGAGACGGGGGATCCTCGGCGCCTGCGCGCTCGGCCTGGCGACGGGCTGGAACATCTCCAACACGGGCGCGGTCGCCCAGCAGCTCGCCGATCGCTACGGCATCGGGCTGGCGGCAGTCGGACTGTTCACGACCGCACTCTTCGTCACCCATCTGGCGATGCAGATCCCGGGCGGCCGGACGAGCGACCGCTTCGGTGCGCGCCGCGCCGGGCTGCTCGGACTCGCGCTGATCGCCGTGTTCGCGGCCGCATCGATGGCTGCGCCCGTCACCGGACTGGCACTCGCGATGCGCGCGCTTACCGGCATCGGCACCGGGCTCGGGTTCATCGCCGGCAGCGCCTACGTGCGAGCGATCGGAGGCTCGCCGGCCGCGCAGGGCCTGTACGGAGGCGTCGGGCTCGCGGGCGGCGGCCTCGCACTCGCCGTCGTGCCTCAGGTGGAGAGCTGGATCGGCTGGCGTGCTCCCTACGCGAGCGCCGTCGTCGTTGCACTGATCGGGCTGGCGCTGCTCGCCGCCGCGCCGCGCGACGAGCGGCGTCCGAGGCCCGCGCGAGAGCACGGGCTCGGAGCCGGTGTCCTCCGCGACCGGCGGCTGTACCGTCTGGCCGCGCTCTACGGGACCTCGCTCGGGCTGAGCGTGACGGCGGGCAACTGGGTCGTCACCCTGCTCGACCGCCACGGTGGGCTCGACAAAGGCGCGGCCGGCGCGATCGGCTCGCTCACGCTGGTGCTCGGCGTCGTCACCCGGCCGCTCGGCGGCTGGATCATGCGCCACCATCCTGCGTCAACTCGCCTCGCCGTCGGCGCGCAGCCTCGGTGCGGCGGCGGCAGGCACCGCGTTGCTCACCGTCGCACAGCCGCCGTGGCTGGCGGCGTCGGTGCGGCACTCGTCGGCATCGGCGCGGGGATCCCGTTCGCGCCAGCGTTCACCGGGGCGGCGGCACATGCGGCCCGACTCCCCTGCCGCCGCGGTCGGGCTCGTGAACGGCGCCGCGAGCGCAGTCGCCCTCGCGGGAACGCCGCTGCTCGGGCTGTCCTTCGCCCTGCCCGGCGACGGGCGGATCGGCTTCGCGGTCGTCGCCGCGCTCTGGATCGCCGCCCTGCTCGTGCTGCCGACCGCACGGCAACTCGGGGTCGAGGCTAACGGCGCTGTTCCAAGGGCCTGACTGCTGCAGGCTCGCCCCAACCAGCCACGTCCGGTGCCAGGCACCTAACGACCTGTCAGAACTTGGCCAAATCGGACTGAACCAGCCGGTTTGCAGCACTTCTACGGCCAGAACAGACACGTCCGGTGCCTGGCACCGGACGTGTCTCGGAACGCCATGGCGGAAAGCGGGGTTCGGCCAGCGGCGAACCAGTGCTCGGCCAGGCCCCTGGCTGGACGCCGGCCGTCGATCAACCTTCCAGAGCCTGGATCGCGCCGAGGATGATCTCAGCCGCGAGCGCCGCATCGGCCGGGTTCGCCTCCTCGGCGGGGTGGTGGCTGATCCCGTCCTTGCAGGGCACGAACACCATTGCGCTCGGGACGTGGTCGGCCACGCACATCGTGTCGTGGGCGGCGCCGGAGTGCATCGTCATCCACGGCTCGCCGGTCGCCCCGGCCGCCTCCTCGAGCGCGCCGACGATGCGCTCGTCGAGCGGGGTCGCGGGCAGCGTCTGGCGCTCGCCGGTACTCGGCCGTCATCCCGCGCCGCCGCGCCGCCTCCTCGGCGAACGCGGCGATGCTCTCGGGCAACGCCCTGGAAGGCGTCGTCGGCAGGGCCGCGGATGTCGAGCGAGAAGCGCACCCGGCTCGCGATCGCGTTGATGATCCCGGGGTCGACCTCGATCTCGCCGACCGTGCCGACGGTCCCCTTGCCCGCCGCCGTGGCGAGGCGCTCGAGCTCGGCGATCGACTCGGCCAGCGGCAGCGTCGGGTCGAGGCGGAGGTCCATCGGCGTCGCCCCGGCGTGGTCGCCGCGACCCGTGGACGACGACGTCGGCGTGGACGTAGCCGGCGATCGCCGAGACGACCCCGATGCGGTTGCCGGTGTCCTGGAGCACGCGGGCCTGCTCGATGTGCAGCTCGATCCAGCCGGTCAGGCCGTCGAGCACATGGATCGCCTCTCGCCAGCGCGCGGGCTCGTAGCCGGCCTCCTCGGCGTGCTCCCAGAAGCTGCGCCCGTCGTCGATCGACCGGAACGTCTCGCGCAATTCTTGCTCGGTCACGCGCTGGGCGACGATGCGGCTGCCGAGCAGCATCTGCCCGAAGCCCGAACCCTCCTCCTCGAGGAACGAGATCAGCTGGAGCGGCAGGCCGAGACCGAGCTCCTCGTTCAGACGGCAGACCTCGAGCGCCGTGACCACACCCATCGTCCCGTCGTAGCGGCCGCCGTTGCGGTTCGAGTCGCAATGCGAGCCGACGCCGAACGCGGGCTCGCCGCGCGGCCGGTTGCGAGCGACGAGCGTCCCGAGGGGGTCCTCGAACACCTCGAAGCCGATCGCCTCGAGCTCCTGCGTGAAGTAGTCGAGCGTGTTCCGGTAGACGTCGCGTGTAGGCGTAGCGGCGGATCGCCTCGCTCGACAGCGTGTACTCCGGCCCGGCGAGAGTCTCGATGTCGCGCTCGATCCGTTGCGCGCTTCTCTCCCTGTCCATCAGGGAGACTCTAGGAAGCGTGGACGAGGATGTCGAATGGCCTCCGACCGGCGGCACGCGTGCGCTCGGCGGTCTGGCGCGCCGAGGGTCACATCGAGCGCGGGGAGTACGCACAGGCCGCGGAGGCGCTCGCCCGCGTCTTCGGCCTCGGCGGCGACGAGTCGCTCCTGCGCGGCCTCCACCACCTCGCCGCCGCCGGCTGGAAGCACCAGGAAGGAGACGCGAAGCGGGCGCGCCGGCAGCTCGAGCACGCCCGCCGCCGGCTCGGGCGTCGGCAACGGCGGCTGGTCGAGCTTGTCGAGCGCGAGCTTCGCTCGTAGAGTCGTGCCATGGCGGACAGCTGGCGTAGCCGCAAGACGCTGATCCTCGGCCGCGCGGACATGATCGGCCTGCTGACGCCGGCGGAGTACAACGACCGCGTCGAGCATGCCTTCCGGATGCACGGGCTCGGGCGCGTGTACATGGAGCCGAAGGGGCACATCGTGCTCGACCGCTACCGGGGCGAGTGGGAGGTGATGCCGTCGTACATCGAGGAGCCGGAGGCGGCCGCCTGCAAGTGGGTCTCGATCCGCGAGGACAACTCGCAGTACGAGCTGCCGGCGGTGTTCTCGATCCTGATCTACACGCACCCCGAGACCGGGTTCCCGCTCGCGATCTGCGACGGCTCCTACCACACCCTGATGCGCACGGGCGCGGCCGCGGCCGTGTCGGCGAAGTGGCTGGCGCGCAAGGACTCGACCGTGCTCGCGATCCTCGGGACGGGCAGCGTCGGGGTCGGGACACTCGCCACCTGCGACGCCGCCTTCGCGCTGGGAGGACGTCCGGGTCTGGAGCCGCTCGCAGGAGTCGGTCGACCGGTTCATCGCCGCCGAGGCGCCGAAGTACCCGCACCTGCGGATCACGGGCACGACCGACGTGCGCACCGCGGTCGAGGGGGCGGACGTGATCGTCACCGGCACGCACGCGCGCAAGTGGATCGTCGACGACGCGTGGGTGAAGCCCGGCGCGCACATCGCGGCGCTCGGCGCCGACCTGAAGGGCGAGCAGGAGCTCGACCCGCGCACGCTCAAGCGCGGGCGAGTGTTCGTGGACGACATCCGCCAGTGCCGCGAGGACGGCGAGATCAACGTCGCACTCTCCGACGGTCTGATCACCGAGGAGGACGTCGCCGGCGAGATCGGCAAGGTGATCTGCGGCGAGCTCGAGGGCCGGCAGTCGGACGATCAGGTGACGGTCTTCGACTCGACCGGGATCGCCCTCCAGGACTCGGCCACGGTGCCGCTCGAGTACGAGCGCGCGGTCGCGGCCGGAGTCGGCATCGAGAAGAAGATGATCTCGACGTGATTGGAGGGGAAGCGATCCAGGTCGGCAAGGTTTCCCTCTTGGATCGCCGTCCCCTCGCTTGGCTGATTCGCTGCCGGAGCCGATTCGGATTGCGCAGTGCTCCGGAGGGGTGGGTGATCGGCGCATGAGCCGCGTCGCCGTCCTCTTCGAAGCCGTCATGAGCCGCGAGCAGGCGGAGCAGCTCGCCGAGCTGATGCAGGAGGGACGCGCAACGCGCCCGGCCGGGGTCGAGACCGCAGGCCTGCTCGTCGACGGCAACCTCGTCCGGCTCGTCGCCTTCTGGCGGGACCGCGAGACGCTCGACGCCTACCTGGCCACCGGGGTCGTGCCGCGTGGAACGGAACTGATGCGGAAGGTGGGAGTCGAGCCCGAGATGAAGATCGTGGACGTGCTCGAGCTCGGCTGAGCGCGAGGTCTATCGCTAGGAGCGCGGCACGAGCGGCTGCCCGGCGAGCAGGCGCTCGAGGCCGCCGAGGCCCCAGTGCGTCTCGCCCTCGCCGGTCAGCAGCGAGGGGACGCCCCGAACCCCCGCAGACTCGGCAGCTCGGCGGATCTCGCGGAGCTGCACGAAGCGCTCCGGCGAATAGGCGGCCGCGACCGCGCCGTCCGGGTCGAGCCCGGCCCGGGCGGCGGCGCGCGCGAGCTCCCGGTCGGCGGCGATGTCCTCACCCTCGCAGAAGAACGCCTCGTAGAGCGCGTGCTTGAAGTCGCGCAGCCGCCCCTGCTCCCCGGCCCACAGGCACGCGGCGAGCGGAAGCGTCGAGCGGGGCTGGTAGCGCGGCAGATGGATCTCGACCCCGAGACCCTGCGCATGGCGGTAGACGTTCTGCGTCCAGTCGACCCGCAGGTGGTCGCCGCGCGGCTCGAGCAGCGGGGCCGGAGCCGGCCGCAGCTCGAAAGGCAGCCACTCGACCTCGACCTCTCCGGCGTCCTCGGCCGCCTCGACCGCGTGCGACTCCAGGTACGAGTACGGACAGACGACGTCGTAGTAGAACCGGATCGTTCGCACGTCGAAAGTCAGCCTATTAGACTCGTTTCCGGATGCGGGTCGCCGTCGCCCAGATGGACCCCAAGCTCGCCGAGAACGCGCGCAATCTCGAGGCGTGCCTGGCCCGACTGGAGGAGGCGGCCGCTGCCGGCGCCGAGCTGCTCGTGCTGCCGGAATGCGCGATCCCCGGGTACGTGTTCGACAGCGCCGAAGAGGCGCTCCCCTTCGCGGAGGAGATTCCCGGCCCGGCGAGCGAGGCGCTGGAGCGCGCCTGCCGGAAGCTCGGGATGCACGTCGTCTGCGGCCTGCTCGAGCGGGACGGCGACGTGCTCCACAACGCCGCGGTCACGATCGGCCCCGACGGCCTGATCGGCACCTACCGCAAGACGCATCTGCCTTTCCTCGGCATCGACCGCTTCGTCGTCCCGGGCGACGAGCTGCCGGTCTACGACACTCCGCTCGGCCGGATCGGCGTCGAGATCTGCTACGACCTGCGCTTCCCCGAGGTGACGCGAACGCTCGCGCTGAAGGGCGCGGACATCATCGCCCACCCCACCAACTTCCCCGTCGCGGCGCGGATCCAGACCGAACTGATCACCGTCGCGCGCGCCGCGGAGAACCGCGTCTACCTGCTGACCGCGAACCGGGTCGGCAAGGAGCGGACGGGCGAGTTCTGCGGCTGGAGCCAGATCGTCGACCCGTACGGCACGCGCCTGGCCGAGGCGGGCGAGACGGAGGAGGCCCTGCTCGTGGCCGACGTCGACGTCGCCAAGGCGCGCGACAAGGACTACGTCATTCCAGGGGAGTACGAGCTCTACCTCTTCGGCCACCGACGGCCGGAGCTCTACGGCGCCCTCGTCGAGGAGACGCAGGCGGTCAAGACCTAAGGAGGAGTCGATGCCAGCTGACAAGGAACTCATCCCCGACGCAGCCCTGAACCGGGGCGGGGTCAAGGTCTCGAAGAGCCCATGGGGGCCGCGCGACGAGATCGGCCGCCTGAACTGGATCACGCGCGACACGAACCGGGCGATCCTCGAGCACCTGGACGGCAGCCACATCTTCGACCTCAACGTCGAGTACTTCGTCGGGATGCCGTCCTGGGTCGCGGCCGGCGACCCGCCGTACGGGATCTGGATGACGCATACGCCGCAGGGCTCGGTCAACGACAACCTCTCAGGCGTCGGCTCGGCCGTACACAAGAAGTACTCGTACTGCGGCGACTCGATCCACATGTACACCCATTGCGGAACGCACATCGACACGTTCAACCACCTGGGCTTCTACGGGCAGTTCTGGAACGGGTGGACGGCGGACAAGCACCTCGGCAGCCGGATCTGGAACAAGGGCGGCCCCGAGAAGTATCCGCCGATCATCGCCCGCGGCGTGCTGCTGGACATCGCCGGGATGAAGGGCGTCGACTCCCTGCCGGACAGCTACGCGATCACGCCCAGGGACCTCCGGAGCGCGGCGCGGAAGCAGGGCGTCAAGCTGCAGAAGAAGGACGTCGTGCTCGTACGCACCGGCCGGATGCAGGCCTGGCCCGACTTCCACGGCTACCTCGAGGGCTCACCGGGCCTCTCCCTCGACGCAGCGAAGTGGCTGTGCGAGGAGGCGGGCGCGATGTGCATCGCCGGCGACACGATCGGGCTCGAGGTGCTGCCGTCGGAGGAGTCGGACGTCTTCCTCCCCGTCCACGCCTACATGTTCGCGACGGCGGGGGCGAACATCATCGAGGTGGTGAACATGGAGGAGCTGGCCGCGGAGAAGCAGTACGAGTTTGCGTTCATGTGCTTCCCGCTGAAGCTGCGCGGCGCCACCGGTGCCCCTTCGCCCTGCTACGCGGTGCCACTGAAGTAGCACGGGGTAACGGCCGGTTCCCCCATTTGCCCCCTTCCCCAAGGGCTCGTGCTCGCAGTGGGGATGGTGTCCCGCGCCCGCCGGGTCGGTCGCGGCGGCGGATTTCCGACGCGTAGACGAGAGCGCTAGCGCTCGAAGATGTCCAGCGGGAGCAGCGCCGAGACGACCGGGTTCGGCACGTCGACGACCTCCGAGATCCGCAGGTCGACGGCGACGCTGCACAGGGCGTAGGCGGCCGGGCGCTCGAAGCCGTACGTCTGCTCGAGATGGTCGATCATCTCGATGCAGCGCCTCGCGGGCGGCGGCGTTCAGATTCATTCCCACTGTCGACCGGGATGCCGGTGGTGGCGAACGAGCGGCGGGCCGGCCGGCCAGGCGTCTCGTAGGACGGGAAGCGGGGTCGGGGGCCGGGCCGGTCGAGCAGCGTCAGGCGAACCGTGACCGCACCCGCGACCTCGATCGCCGTTCCGCAGACCTCGCCGTCGCCCTGCGCGAAGTGGAGGTCGCCGATCGAGAAGAGCGCGCCCGGCACGTCGACCGGCAGCCACAGCCGGCTGCCCGCCACGAGCTGGCGGACGTCCAGGTTCCCCCCGGTCTCGCGCGGCGGGATCGTCCGCAGGCCGTCTGCCGCCTCCGGTGGAACGGCGGCGTCGGGGAAGGGATCGGCGACGGCTTGCCCCTGCGCACGGAGCGCCTCCTCACGCCTCCGGTACGCCTCCATGCGCTCGTGGGACGGTGCGACGCCGACGACGCCGGCGAACAGCTCCTCCGGCACCGCCACGCCGGGCAGCTCCTCGGATCGCGCGAACCCTTCCGCGATCTCCCACTTGACGACGTACGGCTCCGGAAAGAGGTCGGCGAGGAAGCCGAAGCCCGGGATGACGGCGGTGGTGCCGAAGTCGGCCGACTCGTAGGCCACGAGTTCGACCTCGAGCACGTCGCCCGGCTCCGCGCCCGAGACGTAGACGGGGCCCGGACAGCGGATGGCCGAGGCCGAGGTGCAGGCGACCCGCGTCGGCATGGGTGCTGTCGCGCGTCAGCTGGCCCGCCAGGCCCTCTTCCGTCTCGAGCCGGATCTCCTCTCCCGGCGCGACCTCGGCGATCGGGGGGATGTCCGGGATGCCAGCGGTTGTGCATCAGAGCAGCTCCCCGACCCGGGCGGCGGCGGCGCGGCAGGCCTCGATCTCGGCCTCGGTCCAGTGCCGCGGCGACCCGAGCTGGTGCAGCGACACGATCGCGGCGACACGCCCGCTCGACGAGCACCGGTGTGACGATCTGCGCCGCGAGGCCGCCGTAGGCCTCGCGCATGCGGTGGAAGGCCGGATCGTCGAACGCCTGCGCGCAGTCGTCCTGGACGACCTGCCGCCCCTGCTGCGACCTCGAGCAGCGACCGGCTGCCCGCGCAGATCGACGGTCCGCTCCTCCCGCAGCGAGCCCGCCCCCGGCGCGAGCGCCTCGTGCGTCACGGGGAAGGCGTAGTCGCCGGGCATGTCCTCGCGAAGCGTAACCCGGCTCGCGCCGGTCTCGGACGAGCAGCTTCTCCAGGATCGTCTCGATCTCGCTCGAGCCCATCCTGGTGATTCTGACCGCTACGAGAGGCCGAGCAGAGCCGGTGCGAGCAGGCGCAGCTGATCGAGCCCCAGATCGTCTGCGCCGCGGCCGATCGGCTGGACGCAGACGTGGTCGGCGCCCGCCTCCAGGTGCTCGCGGACCCGCTCGCGAATCCGCTCCTCGTCGCCCCAGGCGACGAGCGAGTCGACGAGGCGGTCGCTGCCTCCGCCGGCGAGATCGTCGTCGTCGAACCCGAGCCAGCGCAGGTTGTCGGCGTAGTTGGGAAGCGTCAGGTACCAGGCGAGCGCCTCGCGGCCGGCAGCGCGTGCCCTCACCGGATCCGCTTCGAGCAGCACGAACTGCTCGGTCGCGAGCAGCTTGCCCGGGCCGAGGATCGCCCGCGCCCGGCGCGTGTGCTCGACGGGGACGAGGTAGGGATGGGCGCCGTCGGCCTTCTCGGCCGCCAGTGCGAGCATCGCCGGCCGGAGAGCCGCGAGGACTCGCCGAAGCGGCTCGGCCGGCCTGGGGCCCTCGTACTCCGCGGCGTCCATCGCCTCCAGGTATGCGCGCATGGTCGCGACCGGGCGACCGTACGCGTGACCGCGCGGCTCGACCTGCGGCGGATGGCTGACGCCGAGGCCGAGCAGGAACCGCCCGGGATAGGCCTCCGCGACGGCGTTCGACCCGGCGACCATCGCCATCGGGTCGCGCACCCAGATGTTGGCGATTCCGCTCGCGATCACGATTCGCCGGGTCGCGGCGAGCAAGAGCGCGCCGTGGCTGAGCGACTCCTTGTTGTTGTGCGCCTCGCTGTACCAGAGCGCGCCGTACCCGAGTTCCTCGATCTCGGCCGCCGCCTCGCGCTCGACGGCAGCCGGCACCCAGCCGAGCCGGCCCAGCCAGACACCGATGCGCCCGAGTTGCGTCGCGGCCGGCCGGTTCACGGGTGCACCCACCGGCGTATCCTAGGCGGGTGGAACGGACTCGAAAGATCGTCTGCGTCGTCGAGGACGTGCTCGTCGAGGGCGGTCGCGAGGTCGAGGCGCCTGTCCGCGTCGTCGCGGCCGGCGCGGTGGTCGAGAACCTGCTCGCCGGCGGCTTCGTCGAGGATCTCGAGCCGTTGATCGAGGCGTACTGCGAACCCCTCGGAGCGCTGCTGACCACACGCGCGCTGGAGCTGCTCGGCGGCGAGGTCGAGGGTTACGGCAAGGGTGCGCTCGTCGGACTCGACGGCGAGATCGAGCACGGCTCGGCCATCATCCACAACCTGCGCTTCGGAAACCGCGTCCGCGATCCCGTCGAGGGCACGTCGCTGCTCCCGTCGGCGGAGAAGCGCGGCGTCGCCGGCTCACCGCTCGACCTGGCGATCAAGCACAAGACCGACCACCGGGTGCGCTCACACCATCAGACGTTCGAGGTGCGGATTCCGGACGCGCCGCGGCCGGACGAGATCGTGATCTGGGTCGCACTCGCCTCGAGCGGCAGGCCGCAGTCGCGGCTCGGCGAGTTCGGAACCGAGCTCGCCACCGCTCCCTGAACGGGAGTGGCCCGGATCGCCTTCATCGGCCTCGGCACGATGGGCCTGCCGATGGCGAGGAACCTGGTCGCCGCCGGCCACCACGTCGTGGGCTGCGATCTCGATTCGACTCGCGCCGCCGCGCTCGGCATCCCGGCCGCTTCGACGCCGGCCGAAGCGGTCGCCGAAGCGGAGTTCGCGATCACCTCGCTGCCCGCCCCGAGTGCCGTCGAGGAGGTCGCGCTCGGCGGTGACGGCATCCGGGCCGCCGCGCAGCCGGGGCTGGTCTTCGTCGACATGTCGACCGGTCCGCCGGCGCTCGCACGCCGGCTCGCCTCCGAGCTCGCAGCGACCGGTATCGACTCGCTGGACGCGCCGGTCAGCGGCGGGCCGCGCGGGGCAGAGGCGGGCTCGCTGACGATCATGGTCGGCGGCGGTGAGGAGGTCTTCGAGCGCTGCCGCCCGATCCTCGACGCCCTCGGCAGTCAGATCGTCCTCGTCGGCGGCCCCGGGGCAGGACAGGCAGCGAAGCTGTGCAACAACCTGATCGCCGGCGTGACGATGGCGGCGATCGCCGAGGCGTGCGCGATCGCGGAGCGCGAGGGGATCGACCCGATCGTCCTCTACGACCTGCTGACCGGCTCGACCGGTGACTCCCGCGTCCTCCGCACCCGCTTCCCGCTGCCCGGCGCCGACGTGTCGCACCCATCCTCGAACGGCTACGAGCCGCTCTTCATGCTCGACCTGATCGCGAAGGACCTGGCCCTGGCAGAGGAGCTGGCAGTCGAGTGCGGCGTCCCGGTCCCGCTCGGCGCCGCGGCTCTCGCGGAGTACCGCGCGGCTCAGCATGCCGGTCTGGGCACCCTCGACTATTCCGCCGTCTACCTGGCGAAGCGACGTCAGGGGGTCGAAGGCTAGGGCGAGCGCTGAAGGGCTGCGGCCTCGCGCGCCTTGACCAGCGCCGTGACGGCCTCGTTGAACGGCGTCGCGACCCCGAGCTCGCGACCGACTCGCGGGATCGCTCCGTTGATGAAGTCGATCTCGGTCGGCCGCCCGCCGAGCAGGTCGAGCAGCATCGACGGGCGTGCGCCGGGGATCTTCGACCGCGTAGTCGCGGACGTACGAGGCGGCGTCGTCGAAGCCGAGCGTGACGCCCGACGTCCTGGCGACGTCGAACGCCTCTTGAGCGCAGCACGAGGCGACGGTCCATGCGTGCGGGTCGGCGATCACCTCTCCGATCGTCATGCCGAGCAGGGCTCCGGGGCCGGCGAAGGAGACGTTGCAAATCAGCTTCTCCCAGACCAGCCGGTCGACGTCGTCGTAGGTTTGAACGGTGAACCCCGCCGCGCGCCAGACCTGCGCAATCGCCTCGATCCTCGGCGTTGCCGGCCCCTTGCGCTCGCCGAGCCGGAGCAGCTCGAGGCCGTGGTGGTGGACGTGGCCGGGCTCGACGATCGAAGCCCCGAAACCGCCGGCGACGCCGACGGCGACCCGCTCCTCCCCGAGGATCGAGGCCGCGATGTCTGGACCGCCGAGGCCGTTCTGAATCGAGAGAACGAGCGTTCCGGATCCGACGAGAGGGCGCGCGGACTCGGCGGCCGCAGCCACGTCGAACGCCTTGGTGGCGATGACGACGAGCTCGGCCTCACCGGCCTCGCCGGGGTCGGTCGTTGCCCGAAGGCGGACGACCCGATCGCCGCTCGCGCCCTCGACGCGGAGGCCATGTTCGCCGATCGCGTCGATGTGCGCGACCCAGCGATCGATCGCCCAGACTTCGTTCCCGGCACTCCCGAGCAGCCCGGCGTAGACGGAGCCCATCGCGCCGGTTCCGACGACCGCGATCTTCACCGGTGCGATCATCTCCGAATGGAGCGCATCGCGCTGTTCTGGCAACGGGCCTGAGCGTCCTGCGCTGCGGCCAGGGAGTTCCTTGGCGAACGCGGGGTCGACTACGAGGCGCTGGACATCCACGACGGCGGCGGAGGGGCCCGCCGCTGGGAGGAGGCCGGCAGGCCGATCGTGCCGTCGCTCGTTTCCGGCGGGGTGACCACGCCGATCCTGCACGTCTCCCAACTCGCGGCGGCGCTCGGACTCCAGGCCCCACCGTCTCAGGACGCGACCCGGGCCGCGTGGGAGACGCTTCCCTTGCTGCGCTCGTGGCTCGACCATCTGCGCGGGCTCGACGAGCGGCTCCTGTCGGAGCCGACCTCAGCGCGCGGACGCAGCCTGCGCAACCTGACGGTGAACGTCTTCCACCCCTTCGAGCTGCTTTCCGAGGCGTGGACGACACTCGACTTTCCCTGGGAGCCCGAGCGCGACGGCGAGCGCGAGGCGCTGCTCGCAACCCCGGAGGACGTCGTCGCCTACGCGGAGCGGATTCTGGCGGGCTGGACCGACTTCGTGCTCGAGCACGCAGACGAGCTCGGCCGCCGCGACCCGGCGATCGTGTCCCCGCGCGGCGAGGTCCGATTCTCGGCGCTCCTCGACTCTCAGCTCGAGCACGTTTCCTTTCACCACGAACAGCTCGTCGGCTTCCTGCGGGAGCACGGACGTCTCACGACGTAGGCGAAGCGTCTACTCTGTCGGAAGCGATGCTCGCTCTGATCGGTCCCTGGGACTTCGTGATCATCGTGGTGGTGATCGCGCTCTTCTTCGGCTCGAAACGAATCGGCCGCACGTTTCGCGCGCTCGGCGCCGGCGGCCGCGAGTTCAAGCGCGGCATACGCGGCAAGGACGACCTGCCGCCGCCCAAGCCCTAGCGTGTGACGACGCCCGCCTGAGTCCGCGAACCCTCGGCGATCAGCGCGGAGGCTGGACTGCTCCGCGCGTCCGGTCGACGGCGGGGATCGCCTTGCGCTTCCGACGCGCCGGCCGGGCGCCTCCGAGGGCGATCCCGAGCGACTCGGCGACCGCTGTGGCGCGCTGCCGCACGCCGGGATTCCGCTCGGCCCGCGTCAGCTCGGCGAGCAGCTCCGCAGCCTCGGGGGTGCCGCTGCGGCCGAGGGCGATCGCCGCCGACTGGCGAATGAGGGGGGACGGGTCCGTCAGGTGCGGACGGAGGATCGCCGCTGCCATGACCGGCGAGGCCCGGCGAGCGCGACGACGGCGTCCGCGCGGAGCACCTCATGCTCGACCTCCGAGGCCGCCAGCTGCATCAGCGCCTCGACCGCTTCGAGCCGCTGGAAGGTGCCCAGCGCCGAGACCGCCGCCCGGCGGACGAGTGGGTTTGTGCCCGACACGCGCTCGCGCGCGATCTGCAGCAGCAACGGCAACTCGGCGTCTTCGAACCGGACACCGCCGGTGCTCGGGTCGTTGCCGCATGACCGCTCGAGCAGCCGGACGTTCAGCTGCTGCCGGAGGCGGACGTTGTCGAGGCCGCTCAGGCTCGCGCGCACGGACGGCCGCCGGAAGCCGCCGGGAATCGGCTGTCGCCGGTGCTCCGGTTGGATCCGGCCCTTCGCCACTAGAGGAACACCATGAAGCCGTGTGGGAACATCGTCCGGTATTCGTCGTAGGTCAGTGTCGTCCCGCGCACTCCCGTGTTGGCGAGCATCAGCCGGCCCGAGTCGGTCGTGTGCGAGAGGCCGAGGTAGTGACCGACCTCGTGACCGATCAGCTTTCCGAGCGTGGTGACGTCCAGCCGCGCGGTACCCGACGCGTCCGTGAAGCCGGTCTTGTCGACCGCCACACCGTCCTTGTCACCACCCTTGGAGGCCGGGCCGGGGATGTCGCCCGCCATGCCGTTGAACGTCGACCAGGAGAAACTCTGGACCACGTAGACGTCGACCCAGTCGTTCGGGACCGACCAGCTGCTCAGCAGGTCGCGGAACTCCGGATCGTCGTTCAGGGTCGTGAAGCTGCCGGCCAGCGAGTTGTTGATGATCCGGCGGTCGATGCCGCGGAAGGTGATGTCCCGCCCCTCGTAGATCTGCCGCGTCTGGTCGACGGCGGCGTAGAGGTCGACGTGCTCCTGAGCTCCGAAGTCGCCGACCTTGATGATGTTGACGCCGTAGGCGAGCATCACGCGGCAGGTGATCTGTCCTGCGATCCGGCGCCCGTCGGCGGCCGTCATCTCGATGTCGATCGCCATGTCTTCCTTGCGGTGGTACCTGTTGTAGATCCCGCTGCCGTTCGGCGAGCTGAACCAGACGCCGCCCTGCCAGGTGCCGAAGGCGGGGACGCTGATCGGGCCGCTCCAGTTGAACGATCCGGACTCGACGCGCGTGCCCGAGCCCACCCCGCCGTCCCAGAAGCTCCAGTCGACGCCGCGGTTCATCGACACCGCACTCGAGTCGCCGTTCGCGATCGTGATCGTGCACTCCGTCAGGAACGTGTCGTTTTCCGGGTGGTAGTCGCCGCGCGCGCTCCAGCTGCCCGTCACCGTGGCTCCTCCGGGCGAGAGCGACAGCGACAGCGGATTCGACGGAAGCACGTAGAACGTCTTCCGGAAGGAGGCTTGCGCGCCGTCCTTGCGGTAGAGGGCGACCTCGAACGCGGCCAGGCCGACGGGCAGGGTGTGCTTCGAGTCGAAGCGCAGCTCGACGACGCCTGCCCGGGTCGCCTGCCTGGTCAGCCGCCTCTCGATCACGAACGGATCACCCGCCCAGTGCACCGTTGCTGCGACGAATACGACGGCGCCCTCCGGATCGTGGAACCCGACCCGCAGCGCGAATGGCCGCCCGCTGAAGATGCCCCGGCCGACCGGCCGGACGTCGGTGATGTGGAAGGACTCCTCACCGGCGAAGACGATTCGGTGCGCGAGCGCCCGGGCGCGGGCCGCGTCAATCCCCTTGACCGCAGCGAGATCCGCCGCGCCGGTCATGGGACGGCGTCTCCGAGCCGCAACGAGCGTGTCGGCCACCTTGGCGCTCACCTGGAGGCCCTCGACGAGTTGCTTGCGCGTCGCGCGGTTGACGTCGACGAAGATGGGAGCGGGTGAGTCGTCGACCCCGTACGCGTCGGCGGCACGGACCCCATACGCCTTGCGCCGAACGGCGGTCGACTCGGCCACGCGTCGATTCTCACGGCGACTCCTGAGGAAGTCAATGCCGGGCACATGTGCCGGGTCTCACCGTGCAGCCGGCAGTTCTCGCTTGGTAGTTGCTACGACGAGAACCGGCTCGGGTCGAAGGGTGCGAGATCGTGGCCGGGCTCCTCGCCTGCGGCGAGTTGCGCCACGAGCCGGCCGGTCACCGGCGCAAGCGAGACGCCCTTCATCGCGTGGCCGGTCGCAACGACGATCCGGCCTGCGCGCCCGATCGCGGGCAGCCCGTCGGGTAGGCACGGCCGCAGTCCCGCCCACGTGTCGAGCACGGGTCGGCCCGCGAGCCCGCGGAACCAGCGCTCGCCGCCGCGCCTGATCGCGTCGACCCGCGGCTGCGAGATGGAGAGATCGAGCCCGGCGAGCTCCAGCGTTCCCGACAGCCGGAGGCGGCCTGGGGGTGCCGCAGGCGCCCCGGTCTTCACGCCGGGCGTCGCCGGCTTTGCCGGCGACGCTTCCAGCGCCGGCAGCGGTGTCGCGATCGCCCAGGTCTCCTGCACCCACACCGGGATGCGCGGGTCGCTTGCCGACGCGCTCGAAGTCGAGGTGATACCCCTTGCCGCCCTCGAGCGGAAGATCGACGAGCGCCCGGCTCCAGACGCCCGCCGCGACGACGACCGTGTCGGCGTCGAGGTCGTCGAGCGAGCGCACCTCGACTCCCGTGCGGATGTCGACGCCCGCCTCCGCCGCCGCGCGCCCGACCGTTTCCACGAACGTCCTCGGATCGACGCGGCCCTCGTCGGGGTAGTGCACTCCGCCCTCGACCGGGCCGGCGAGCGCCGGCTCGAGCGTACGCGTCTCGTCCGCGGCGAGCACTGCGAACCGTAGGCCCGAGCGCTCGGCCTCGCGCGCACCGGCGGCGAGTCCCTCCGCGGTCGCGTACACGTTCAGCGTCCCGGTTCGCTCGAAGCTCGTCCCGAGCTCCTCGCCCAGCTCAGCGTGCAGGTCGAGGCTCTCGAGCGTGAGCCTGCGAATGGCCTCGGCGCCCTCCTGCCAGTGCCGTGCGGCGAGCGCGAACCGGGCGAGCCAGGGCACCACCGCTGGGCGGGGGCGCAGGTAGAAGGGGCTGTCCCGCTTCCACATCCAGCGCAGGCCGTTGCGAAGCGAGGCCGGGTTCGAGATCGGCGTCGCGTGGCTCGGGCAGACGAGCCCGGCGTTTCCCGACGAGCAGCCGGACGCCAGCTCCGGGCCGCGCTCGTAAGGACGACCGATGCGCCCTTCCGCGCCAGCTCGTACGCGCAGCAGACGCCGATCGCGCCGCCTCCGACGATTGCCACGTCGGGCTTCATCTCGACCCGATCCTAGCCGGGCAAGGGCGATCGGCCGGCGGAGCACACCTTCGGGAAGCCGATCTCCCCGCTGGTCCCCGCAGCCGGCTCGTTCCGCTCGACGAAGCGCAGCCAGTCCGGCCCCACCCCGCCCCACGCATCAGCGCTCGTTGCCGCGCCTACGCGCCCCGCCGACGGCCGGCGGGCGAGCCGAGGTCGTAGAGATAGACGGCTGCGCCGCCCTGGTGGAAGGCGTCGAGCCTCGTTCCCAGCCGGTTCAGCCGGGCCACCAGCGCTTGCTCCTCGGCCGGCTCCGTGTGGGCGACGAGAATCCACGTGCGACCGCGCCTGCTGAGCCGGCCGAGGTCTCGGTCGATGCGCTTGACCCGGCCGTCCCACACGCCCGCTACGACGAGGCTCGGCGGCTGTGAGACCAGCGCGGGCGCCGCTCCGTCCGGTCCCCCGGTGGGCACGATCGGCCACAGTCGCATCGAGCCGCCGGGGCTTCGGTTGAGGCCGCCCGCCTCCGCATAGAATCGGAACACGTACTCGGCGCCGCTGGTAACGAACAGGCTGTCTCCCGGTCGCCAGCCGGTCTTCAGGTGCGCGAGAGCCGGCGCGATCTCCTCACGCTGCCGCGGCGTCCCGACGAGCCCTTCGACCGCGGTCCGGGCCGGAAAGGCGAATACCGCCGCAACAAGCAGGGCGGAGAGCGGCAGCGCCAGCCTGGGGAAGCCCGACCAGAGTGCCGAGCTGCCGGCAGCGAGCAGGACGCTGATCGCGGGGATGAGGAAGAGCGCGAACCGCAGGCCGAACGGATACTCGTGCAGGGCGGACGCGATGAGCGCGAGCACGCCCGGGAGGATCAGGATGCCGAGACCGGCCGCGCCCCGTCTCCAGGTCGCGAGCGCACCCGCGACGACGAGTAGGCCGACCAGCGCGAGGATCGGCCGAGGCGCCGCGAACGTGCTACTGAGCAACTCCGCACCCGTGCCGGCGAACCAGCGGAGGTCCTCGCGTGAAGTGGGCGGAAACGGCATCGCGTAGCGATGTCCGACGAAGACGTGCGCAGACCCCTCGAGATGGCGAAGGGCGATCAGGTACACGCACAGGAATCCCGCAAGCCAGACCGCAAGCGCGGCTCCGAGATGGACGATCTGGGTGCGCTGCCTCCGCGTGACAGAAACGGCGGCGAGCGAGAGCGCGGCAGCCGTGAGCACAAAGAGCGACGCGTGCGAGAACCAGACCGCGACCAGTCCGGTCGCCGCGAAGCCTGCTGTCCGCAGGACGGAGGGTTGTGCGGTGAGGAACGAGAGCGCGAGCAGCGCCAGCGCGAGCGCGAACGCGACGTCGGTCGAGTACTGCTTCAGCTGAGCCGAGTACCGGACGAGCGGCTCCGAGAGGGCGAACAAGGCCAGCGCCAGAGTGGCCGCGGCAGGCGGAAGCAGCCGGCGGGCCAGCGCGTGGAACAGCGGAAGCGAGGCGAGTGCGAAGAGCAGCGGAAGCAGCCGCAGCGCGTACTCGCCTCGTCCGAGAATCTCGACTGCCAGCTTTTCGGCGAGTAGAAAGCCTGGTGGGGCGCCCTGCTGGAAGTCGAGTCTCCCGAACAGAGCCGAGTACGGGCGGTCGACGATGTTGAGCGCGACCGCGGCCTCGTCGTACCAGAGCGACCGACCCTCGGCGTAGCGCGCTACACGCAGGAAGCCGCCCACCAAGATCAGGGACCAGGCCAGGACGGGCAGTGCCGAGGAGGCGCGCGCGACCACCGGCCGGAAGGCGGAGAGAGAGATGCCGTCGCGGGCGGCCGACTCTGCGTGCGCGTGCCGGTGGCCTGCGCGTGCCGCAGTCGGGTCGATCCGGTGCAGGCATGCGCCTCGCGGCCGTTCGGCGCTCATCGGCGGGTGGCGGGTCGCACCACCGGTGCCGATGTAGCATCGACGCGATGGCCGACGCTCGGAAGGAAGACGGTGGCGGGGAGTTGCGTCTCTCGGTGATCGTGCCCGCCACCGACAGTCCCCCGACTCTCGACCTCTGCCTCGCCGCGCTCATGCCGACACTGGGCGATGCGGACGAGGTGGTGGTCGTGGATGAGCCGGCCGGAGGGGGACCTGCGGCGGCGCGGAACGCCGGCGCGCGCAGGGCGCTCGGCGATGTGCTCGTGTTCATCGATTCGGACGTCGTCGCTCACGGGGATGCGCTTCACCGTGTGCGCGCGGCGTTCGCCGAAGACCCGAACCTGGCGGCGGTCTTCGGCTCGTACGACGACGCACCGGCGGCACCTGGCGTCGTCTCGCGCTTCCGCAACCTCCTCCACCATCACGTGCACCAGCAAGCGGCGGGGCCCGCGAGCACGTTCTGGACCGGGCTGGGAGCGGTTCGCCGAGAGGCCTTCGCCGCCGTCGGAGGCTTCGACGCGGCCCGCTCCTCGATCGAGGACGTCGAGTTCGGGATGCGCCTGTGTGCGCACGGCTTCGCCGTCGAGTTGGATCCGCTTCTCCAGGCCACGCATCTGAAGCACTGGACGCTCAGCGGCATGCTCTGGACGGATTTCGCGCGCCGCGGCCTGCCCTGGGTGCGCCTGCTCCTCGAGCGCCGAGCCCCGTCGCGTGCCCTCAACCTCGGGTGGCGTCACAGGCTCAGCGGGCTGGCCGTAGTGGTCGCGATGGTCGCGCTCGTCCGCCACCGACCGAGAGCCGCGCTTGCCGCCTTCGTCGGGCTCGTCGCGCTGAATCGCGCGTTCTACGCCCTCCTTGTGCAGCGCCTCGGCCTGCGTGCCGGTGTCGCCGGAATCGGGCTGCACGCGCTCCATCATCTCGCCGGAACCGCTGCTCTTCCAGGCGGCTTGCTCGCTCACTTCGGTGCTCAGGCCGCCTCCGCCGGCCGGGCTACGCCGGATCGGCGACGGGCGTCGCGCCGGCGGGCGACGGGACGAAGTGGCTCAGAGGCTCCTCATCGAGATCCACGTTGAGGCCGGCGCCTACGCGGGCGCACTCCTCGTGGTAGACGGCGTCTGTGTTGACCGACCAGACGTCGTACTGCAGTCCGTCGAGGGCATTGAGCGTCGCAAGCGCCGCTGTCCACATCGAGTGGTCCTGGTTGTTGTAGCGGTGTAGCCCGTTGCGGCCGCATGTCTGGAGGTTGGAGAATCCCGCGAGGTACGCGCGAAGCACGGCGACCGCCTCCTGGTAGTGGTTGTCGTACACGGGATACGCATGTGGTACGGCGACCTTCACCCCGCCAAACACGCGGGCCGGATCGATGAGGCCGATTCGCGCGAGTTCCTCGGTGGCCAGGGCAACGGAATCGTCCTCTGGGAGCTCCCAGATCTCGTCGCTCTCCCAGCAGTGATATTCGACGCCCAGGCAGGCGGTTCCGGCGCGCACCATACTCTCGCTCCAGGCGCCGAAGTTCTGCACTCGGCTGGCTCTGACACCAGGGTCGTGGAGGTAGATCCAGTTGTCCGGGAACTGCGCGCACTCGTCGGTCATCAGCGCAACCATGCAGAGGTTCCGGTGGCGGAGGCGCCGCGCGGCTGCCATGACCACCTCGGGCGGCGCCGGATCGAGAGCGAGCACGAGCTCGCCGATCGGGATGCTCGAGACGACGCTGTCGACTGGCAGATCTAACTCGTCGCCCTCCGCGTGTACGACGACGCTCTCGACCTGTCCTGCCGCGTGCCGAAGCGCGACGACACGGTGGCCGAGGAGCACCGGCACACCGCGGCTCGCGGCGAAGTCGCGGAAGCCCTCCCACATCTGACCTGGGCCGAGCCGGGGGTAGCGGAACTCCTCGATCAGCGTCCGGACATTCCTCTGCCTGATCCCGGCGATTGCAAGCATCGCCCGGAGTAGCGAAAAGTTCCTGATCCGCTGCGCCGCCCACTCGGAACGGATCTCCGAGCCGGGGATGCCCCAGACCTTCTCGGTGTAGGAGCTGAAGAATGTCTCGTAGAGTCGCCGGCCGAACCGCGTGGTCATCCAGTCCTCGAACGACTCGGGCTCATGCCTTCGTTGCCGCTGGCCCGCCAGGTAGGACAGGACGCAGCGAGCCGACTCGGCGAAGCCGAGGCCGACCCTCACGTCTCGTGCGCGGAGCGGATACGAGAAGAACTTGCCGTCGTAGTAGATCCGGGACAGCCGCGGTCGCGTCAGCAAGTCGCTCCCGAGCATTGTGTCCCAGAGCCGATGGATAGGCTCGATCGTCGTAAAGAATCGGTGTCCGCCGAGATCGAGGCGATAGCCGTTCACACAGACGGTCTTCGCGAGCCCGCCCACTGTTGCATCTGCCTCGAGCACGACCGCCGGGGCCCGCCTGGCAGCGTGCACGTAGGCCGACGTGAGTCCGGCAGGTCCCGCACCGAGGATGGCCGTGCCAACGGTATCGCCGCGCGCGACCACGACTCGAGTATTCCGTTTCGTGCTGCTTCCGCGCGACTGAAGATCGTCCAGACTCGCCCATCGTTCGGATAAGGCTTTCGGGCTCTCAGGGAACGCCCGCGCCGCCTGCCCGCCCACGGCGTTGAGCGCAGTCTGAACCTTCAAGGGTCGAAGGCTGGACGTTCGAAGGGCCGCTCCGGGCAGGATCCGAGCGACGCTCTATCGGATGCCCGAGGTTCAGGCGGACCCCGTGGGAGCCGTCAGCGGCCTCCTGCGGCGCCGGGTCCCACGCAATGCGTCAGCGGCCTCGATCGCACTCCATGGGAAGGGCACCGAGCTCGCTACACAGCTCGCGATCGTCGCCCTTCTGCCCCGCCTGCTTGGGCCGGAAGACTTCGGACGGATGGCAGTCGCGCTCGCGGTCGTCGCAATCGGGGCGAGCATCCTGTCGCTCGGCGCCCCGGTCACATTCGCGCGATTCGTACCCCCGGCCAGTCCTGCAGAGCGCGTCGCGCTCGCCCGCGCGCTCACGGTCCGCGCCGCCCGTCTGCGGGTACTCCAGCTCACCCCAGTCGTTGCACTCGCCACCCTGCTGGTCCTCGTCGACCCGAGGCGTTTCCCGTCGCTGGAGACGGAGCTCGTGCTCGCTGCGCTCGTGCTCGAGTTGCTCGCGCTGCTCGCCGCCCAGGCCGCGCTCGGGCTCGGGGAAACGTGGCTCTGGAGCTTTCGGCGAGCGTTCCAGAACGTCGTGCTGCTGGCGGCCGTGCCGGCCCTGTATGCAGCGGCGGGAACGGCGGGCGCGGTCGCGGGTGTCGCTATCTCGACCGGAGGCGGGGTCCTGCTCGGAGCCCTCGTGGTAGGCCGACGCTTGCTCTCGGCCGGTCGAGGCGCCCGCGTGCCAGACGGTGCGTCCCGCTTTGGCTTCGTGGTCGGGATCTCGATGGGGCTGATGCAGCTCTCACATCGCGGCCCGGTCATCGCTGTTGCCCTGCTGGCCGGATCGAGTGTGCAGACAGGCTACGCAGCGCTCGCGACCTCCGCCGCACTAGCCGTGGTCTATGCAGTCCGCCAGCTCTTCACCACCTCGCTACCGGAGCTGTCGGAGCGGTGGGCGACTGATCCGGCGGGCGTGGACCACGCCGCGCGGGTGCTGGCGTGGCGCGCCGTCGCCGTCACGGGCGGCGGGGCGGTCGTGGCTGCGCTCCTCCTCGACCCGTTGCTCCGGATCGGCGTTGGCGAGCGATACGCCGGCGCTGCCGGCGCGCTCGGACCCGCGCTTGCCCTGCTTCCGCTCGCAGCATTGCCCCTGCTCGCCTGGCAGGCGGCTTCGCTTCGGCTGCGCCCGGGGCTCGCGGTCTGGATCAGCGGCGCCGCCGTGGTCGCCTTTGCAACCGTCGCCGTGGCCGCCGTGCCTGTGTGGGGCGCGGCCGGAGCGACCGTCGCGCTGCTCGTCTCCACCGCGGTCGCGGCGGCCACCGCAGCGCTGCTGATGCGGGACATCGTCACGCCGCGTCTCCTGGCTGCCGCCGGAGCAGCTGCCGCCGTCATCCTTCTCGTCGCGGTCTGGTCGTGATCGTCTCCCCCTTCAGCGCTCGCTCGTTCTTTCGCAACCCGGTCGACTACGTGCGCCGGCATGCGAACGGAAATTCGGCTATCCGTCTGGGCGCCGGACAGGCTCGGTTCATCCTTCTCCGCGACCCCGATGAGGCCTGGCGAGTCCTCGTGACGGACGGTGCCTCGTTCCGGCCGGGGAAGTGGAAGCGGAGGATGCGCCGGTTTGTCGGCGAGACGCTCAACACGCTCGACGGCGAGGCCCACCGGACACGGCGCCTGTTGCTCCAGCCAAGCGTCGAGCGCAGACGGGTCGCGGGCTTCGGCGGCGTCATCGCCGATCGAATCGACCGGGTTGACGAGAGCTGGCGCGACGGCGACCGCATCGCGCTGCGAGACGAGCTGGAGCGGCTATCGCTGACTATTGCAGGAGACGTCCTCCTCTCGACCGACCTCCAGGATGAAGCCGCGCCGCTCGCCGCTGCTCTCGCCCAGGTGATGGAGCGGGCCCCCCGACTGACGCCGCCGCTACACGGAACGGCAGCGGGCCGGGCGCTCACTCGCGTCGAGCAAAGAGTCGACACGCTCTTGGCGGCGCGGTGTCGATCGGTCGGGCCCGGCGACGATCTCGCCGGCGTTCTCCTCGGCGCCGGTCTACCCGACCGCATCGTGCGCGGCGAGGTGATCGCGTTCCTGCTCGCCGCCGTCGACGAGCCGCCCAGCGCGCTCGTTGCCGCCTGGTACCTGCTCGGCCGCAACCCGGCGGTCGAGCGGCGCTTTCACGCCGAGCTCGACGCGACCCTCGGCGACCGGGTGGCCGACCCTGAAGAGGCATTTCACCTCCCGTATCTCGGCGCCGTCGTCCGGGAAGCGCTCCGCCTGTTCCCGCCGGCGCGCCACATCGACCGTTGCCCGGTCGACCACGGCCTTCTCGCCGGCGCCCGCGTCCGGCCAGGAGCGAACGTGCTGGTCAGCCCGGCCGTGCTCCACCGCGAGCCGAACTCCTTCGGTCGGCCCGACGAGTTCGACCCCGAGCGCTGGCTCGGGCACGCTCCGCCTCCGGCGCGGGGCGCGTACCTCCCCTTCGGCGCCGGCGTACACGCCTGTATCGGCGAGCCGCTTGCCCGCGCAATCATCACGCTCTCGTTGGCCTCAATCGGCCGCCGCTGGCGCCTCCACGTCGACCCGGAGACGAAGGCTCCGGTCGGCCGAGCAGAGCGGCTCGTCGTGATGTTGGAGCGGCGATGAGCGATCGGGCCGTTTCCGAGGATCTTCTCGGGCTGCTGGACGGGCTCCTCTACGGCGATGCGTTCGACTGCGCCCTCACGCTCGACGAGCTCTGGCGTTTCGCCCGCGTTCCGATTGCGAGGGATGAGCTGCGCCGCCTCGTCGCCGAGGACGAGGCGCTCACTCGTCTGGTGACCGAGCGGAACGGCTTCTACTGTCTCGCAGAGCGGCCCGAGCTGGCCGATCGGCGGCCGGCGCGGATTGCACGAGCGTCACACCTCCGGCGCCGAGCCCGACGCGTCGCCCGCCTCGCGGCGCACGTCCCGTTCGTACGCGGCCTCGCGCTCACGGGCTCGGTGGCCGTTGACGACGCAGGCCAGGACGCCGACCTCGACCTGCTCATCATCTGCGCTCGAGGCAGGATCGGCACCGTCTTTCTGGTGCTCGCCTCGCTGTCCCGTCTATTCGGCCGTCGGATCCTCTGCCCGAACTACTACCTAGCCGAGGATTGCCTGGCGTTTGCGCCCGGAAGCCTCTACGTGGCCCACGAGCTTGCCCAGGCCCAGGAGCTCGCCGGGAGGGCGGGTGCGCTCCTGGCGGCGAACGCCTGGATCGCCGACTTCTTCCCGAACCTCGACTGCCCGAGTACGGACTCGCCGCCGCGACCGACCGGCTCGCTACTTCAACGCGCTCTCGAGGCGCCGCTTCGCGGCCGGTTCGGAGCGGCGCTCGAGCGCCGAGCCCGCGGGGTGGCGCGTGACAGGCTCGCGATCCACTACGGGTCGCTTGGCCGCTCGGTGCCCACGGACGCCGTTGCCGGTCTCGAGGACGGCTCGTCGCTGCGCTTCCACGGCTTCCGCTTCGCCGAGCGAGCGCTGGCAGGCTATGCGAGCCGCGGTCGAAGCGTTTCGGGAGGAGCTCTCCTGTCGCGAGGCGGGCTCGCTGCGGTGAGCATCCCCGTGACGGGCGTCAGCGAGCTCGTGCTCGAGGTGCGCGACCTCGACGCTTCCGAGCGATTCTATGTCGGCGTGCTCGGTCTGCCCGTCGTCGAGCGGTGGCCGGAGCGAGAGGCGATCTGGGTGCTTGCCGGCAAGCGGACGCGCATCGGCCTCTGGCGGCCGCAGCTCGGTGTAGCGGGCGGCCGCGGTGGCGCGCACGTCCACTTCGCTCTCCACCTCGCTGATGACGACTTCGACGCGGCCATCGAGCGGCTGCGAGCCGGGGGTCTGGCACCGCACGTGGTCGACCGGCGCAGCCGGACGAGCCGGGCGGGCCGCTCTGCCTACGTGGACGACCCTGACGGCAACTGCGTCGAGCTGTGGACCCGCGACGTCTTCGCCAACGGCCCGCAGACCGAGGCCGAGCGAGACGCAGTCGAGCATTTCGACGCATCCGCTGAGCGCTGGGACCGGGAGTACGACGAACCTACCCTGCGCGGTCACTGGTGGCGGACGAGGCTCGAGCGCGTGCTCGAGCTTGTCGGCGGCGGTCCGGGGCAGCTGCTCGAGGTCGGCGTCGGGTCGGGCCGGTTGCTCGCAGAGCTCGCTGCCCGCGGCTGGAGCGTCACCGGCGTCGACCCGGCCTCCGAGATGGTCCGGCACGCCCGCGGGCGGCTGCGAGACAGCGGCGAGCTGTTTGTGGCCCGTGCCGAGGAGCTGCCCTTTCCGGACGACTGCTTCGACGTCGTCGTCGGCATCGGCGTCCTCGAGTACACCGACTTCGAGCGGGCACTTCGCGAGCTCGCCCGAGTGCTTCGACCGGACGGACGCGCGATCATCGGCCTGCGCAACGGGTCGGCTCCTACCGTCATCTGGCACAGCAAGGTTGCCCTGCCTGTAGCCCGCCGCGTCAAGCGACTCGCGCCGTTCGGGCGTCCGCTACCGCAGCCGCGTCGCGCGCCACTGCCACGAGACCGTGCGCTCGCGCTTCTCGCCGCCGCAGGCTTCGCCGTTGAGCACATCGAGCAGGTGGGCTGCGCGATCCTCCCCGACCCGTTCGATGGGCTCGCCGCGCGTGCCGCCTATGCGGCGGCGCGGTCGGCGGAGCGCTCGCCACTCCTTCGCCGGATCTTTGGGACGCAGCGGCTCATCGTCGCCGTTTCATCGCACATGAAGACGGAACCGCACCCGAGCTCGGCTCGGGGGACGGCTGCCTGATTGCCCCCGGGCACGACGCCTGCGCCTGGCGACGAGCCGTTCGTCGCCGGCGCGTTCAAGAACGCGGCCGGGTGCGCCAGGACTGAACCTCGTCGAGGCGAGGCCCACGGCACCGGAGCACGCGGCGCAGTAGAGTCGAGAGGTGCCGCTCCAGCCAGCACGCACCGTCGCCGAGCTGCGCGAGCTCCGCGAGCTGACCGGCGACGAGAACGGCGCCCAGCGCGTCGCCTGGACGGAGACGTGGGGACAGGCGCGCGAATGGCTGCGCGGGAAGCTGGACTTCGCCGAGCACGAGGTCGACGAGGCCGGGAACCAGTGGTTCACGCTGCCGGGCGTGTCCGAGCGGACGCTCTTGATCGGCGGTCACATCGACTCGGTGCCGAACGGCGGGTGGCTCGACGGCTGCCTGAACGTGCTGGCCGGCGTCGAGGTGCTGCGGCGCATCGCCGCCGAGGGCACGCCGCCGCTGACGGTGCGGCTCGTCGACTGGGCCGACGAGGAGGGCGCGCGTTTCGGACGCTCGCTCTTCGGCTCGAGCGCCGCCGCCGGCTCGATGCGCGACCAGGACGAGCTGCGGCAGCTCACCGACCGCGACGGCGTCGCGCTGCCGGACGCAATCGCCCGTTTCGACGTCGACCTCGACCGCGCAACCGACGCACGGCGCCAGCTCGAGAACGCCGTCGCCTACCTCGAACTGCACATCGAGCAGGGCCCGGTGCTCGAGGCGATGGATCTGCCGCTCGGGGCGGTGCTCGGCACGTTCGGGGTCGAACGCCACCGGATCACCTGGACCGGCCAGGCAGCGCACGCGGGCTCGACGCCGATGGACAAGCGGCGCGACGCCCTCGCCGGGGCGGCGAAGCTCGCGCTCGAGATCCGCCCGATCGCCGAGCGCACGGGCGGCGGCGCGGTGTGCACGAGCGGCAGCGTCGTCTGCAAGCCGGGGATCGTCACCTCGGTGGTCGAGACCGCCGAGCAGCTGCTCGACCAGCGCCATCTCGACGCGGACAAGCTCGCGGCGATGCTCGCTGCGGCGAAGGAGGCCGCCGACCGCTTCGCCGCGGAGGAGAACATCGACGTGGCCTGGGAGCGGATCTGGTCGATCGACCCGATCCTGTTCGACGAGACGCTGATCGGGCTCGCAGACGAGGCGATCTCGGAGGTCGCCGGGAGCTCGCACCGCCTGCCGAGCGGCCCGCTGCACGACGCGGCCGAGGTGGCGCGGGCCGGGATCCCGACCGTGATGCTGTTCGTGCAAAGCCTGCGCGGCCTCTCGCACACGAAGGTCGAGGACACGAAGCCGGAGCACATCGAGCTGTCGGTGCTGGCGCTCGACCGGCTCGCCTCCAAGGCACTCGACACGTATTCGTAGCGCTCCGACGTTCAGGCTCGGGGTGTCTGACACCTTCGGTGTCAGACACTGATCTACGGACCCGGCGGAGCGTTCCTTAACCGGACGCCAACCCTCTTCTCAGGCCCTTTTCAGGTTCGCACGGCAACCTTGTGCGTGCAAGACGCCGGAGACGTTCCTCCCTCCGAACTCCGACCGGCGCCGAACATCGGCCGTCGCGGCCGCCTCTCCCGTCGAGGAGCTCGCCGCGGCGGCCGGTCGATTTCGGCCCGTTATGCTCTCCCCCCGTGTTGAGCTTCGGCGTCACCGTCCTCCCCGACCCACCCTGGCAGCGGCTCGTCGAGCTGATGCAGCTGGCCGAGCAGAACGGATTCGAGTACGGCTGGACGTACGACTCGCACGTGCTCTGGCAGGAGCCGTACCCGCTGCTCACGCTCGCGGCGATGAACACCGAGCGGCTGAAGCTCGGCCTGAACGTGACCAACCCGGGCACGCGCGAGCCGACCGTGACCGCGAGTGCCTTCGCGACGCTCCAGGACGTCTCCGGCGGCCGGATGGTCATGGGGATCGGCCGGGGCGACTCGGCCCGCCGGGTGATCGGCCAGCAGCCGGTGAGGGTGGCGGAGTTCGAGGCCGCCTGCCGGATGATGCGCGAGCTGATGAACGGCCGCCCGGTCGAGTGGAACGACACCGAGATCGAGCTTCAGTGGGCGAAGGGCCGGCCGGAGATCCCGCTCTACATCGCCGGCTACGGGCCGAAGGTGCTCTCCATCGCGGGCCGCGTCGCCGACGGCGTGATCATCCAGCTCGCCGACCCCGAGATCGTCGAGTGGATCGTCGGGCAGGTGCGCGGAGCGGCCGCAGAAGCCGGACGCGACCCGTCCGAGGTGAAGGTGGTCGCCTGTGCGCCCGCGCACGTCTCAGACGACCTCGCCGACGGCTGCGAGCAGGTGCGGTGGTTTCCGGCGATGGTCTCGAACCACGTCTTCGACGTGCTCTCCAAGCACGACACCGCCGACCTGCCGCCGGCGCTCACCGACTACGTCTCCCGGATGCAACGCGAGCACTACGACTACTCCGAGCACAGTCGTGTGGGCGCGAAGCACGGCGACCAGATCACCGACGAGACCTGCGAGCGCTTCTGCATCCTCGGCCCGGCCGAGGCGCACGCCGAGAAGCTGCGCCGACTCGAAGCCGCCGGTGTCGACCAGTGGAACATCTACCTGATGACCCATGGCCAGGAGGAGACGCTCCGAGCCTACGGCTCGCAGATCATTCCGGCCGTCGCGCCGCCGGCCTAAGCTCCGGCCCGCCCGCTGCCGATAGAGACCGCATGGATGCGGCGTCCGTGCCTGGCACGACCATGCCGCGGCTTGCCCGCGTTTGGTACGCGCGTGGCCGTTCTCGGGGTCGCGGCCTTCGGCGCTCACACCGTTCTCGGCGGCCGGATCGGCCTGGACTCGTTCTTCAACCAGTGGCTCTACAACGCGCTGATCCTGCTCGGCCTGGCCGCGTGCGTGATCCGTACGGTGCGCGTCCGCGCCGAGCGCGGCGCCTGGCTCGCCCTGAGCGTGGCCGTCGGCGCCTGGGCGGCCGGCGAGCTCCTGTTCGACTTCGCCTACGGCGGGTCACCGCCCTTCCCGTCGGTCGCGGACGGCTTCTATCTCGCCTTCTACCCGGCGTGCTACGTCGCCCTGATGCTGCTCGTCCGCGCACGCCTTTCCGAGTTCGGTCGCTCGCTGTGGTTCGACGGCGCGATGGCCGCCGTCGCCTGCTCCGCCCTCGGCGCAGCCGTCCTGTTCGAGGCCGTCCTGAGCAGCACGGACGGCAGCGCGGCGGTAGTCGTCACGAACCTCGCCTACCCGCTCGGAGACATCCTGTTGCTCTCCGCCGTCGTCGGCGTCTTCGCCCTGACCGGCTGGAAGCCTGACCGAACCTGGATGCTGATCGGCGCGGGCCTCGCGGCGTCCGTGCTCGCCGACGCGATCTTCCTCTTCCAGACGGCGTCCGACTCGTACAGCGAGGGCACCATCCTGGACGCCCTCTGGCCCGCGTCGATGCTGCTGCTCTCGGCCGCCGCCTGGCAGACGCCTCGCCGCTCGTCCGTCGAGCTCGCGGGGCGGCCGCTGCTCGCCACGCCGCTCACCTGCGGATTGATCGGCCTCGGGATCTTCACCTACGACCATTTCCATCCCGTGAACTTCCTGGCGGCCAGCCTTGCCGGCGCGACGATCATCACTGTGATCGTGCGCACGGGCATGACCTTCCGCCAGAACGCAGCCATCCTCGATCTGATGCGCACGCAGGCCGTCACCGACGCCCTGACCGGCCTTGGAAACCGGCGCAAGCTCGTCTCCGACCTCGCGCATGCGCTGGAGGCAGGCGCCGAGGCCGAGCCGTGCCTGCTCGCGATCTTCGACCTGGACGGCTTCAAGCTCTACAACGACACGTTCGGGCACCCGGCGGGCGACGCGCTCCTGGCCCGGCTGGCGAAGAATCTCGAGGCGGTCGTCGCCCCAGTTGGATCCTCGTACCGGCTCGGCGGCGACGAGTTCTGCATCCTCGCCGACGGCGCAACCGGAACCGGCGCCTTTCTCGACGCAGCCGCATCTGCGCTCAGCGAGAAGGGCGAGGGGTTCCTGGTCACGACCTCGTTCGGCGCCGTCGTCGTCCCCGAAGAAGCGGTGACGCCGAGCGATGCCCTCCGCCTCGCCGATCAGCGGCTGTACGTGCAGAAGCGCGAGGCCGGTCGTCGGGGAAGCCCGCAGGAGGTCCTGCTCCAGGCGCTCTACGAGCGGCAGCCCGGCCTGCGCGAGCACGTCCAGAGCGTCGCCGAGACCGCGGGCGCCGTCGGCGAGGCTTTCGGTCTCACCGAAGCCAAGCTGGAGGAGCTGAAGCTCGCGGCCCGCCTGCACGACGTCGGCAAGCTCGCAATCCCGGACGACGTCCTCGAGAAGCCCGGGCCGCTGGACGTCGACGAGTGGGCGTTCGTCAAGGAGCACACGGTGATCGGCGAACGCATCCTCTCGGCGGCGTCCGCCTGGAAGGGCGTCGCCGCGATCGTGCGCGCAACCCACGAGCGGTGGGACGGCGACGGCTACCCCGACGGCCTGGTCGACGCAGAGATCCCGCCCGCAGCCCGGATCATCGCCGTGTGCGACGCGTTCTCGGCGATGACGTCGCCGCGGCCGTATCGTCTTGCGGTCACCAGGGAGGAGGCTCTCGCCGAGCTGCGCCGCTGCGCCGGAACTCAGTTCGATCCGGAGGTCGTAAGGGTGTTCTGCGCCCGGGCGGAGCCCGGCCCGTCGCCGGCCTGGGCCGGCGCCGAGGCCGCGGCCTGACTCACCCCCGCTCCTGGCCGGCGAGCCAGGCGTCGACCTGCTCGGCTGACCGGAGCCGTACGACGTTCCGTCCGTCGAAGCGCTCAGGCCACTCGCGCCGCCTGCGGCGATAGTTGCGCAGGGTGAACCAGAGCAAGCCGTCCGGCGACAGGAGGAAGCTCCGCCACGACTCGCGGTTTCCCGTTCCCCAGAGCTCGACGCCGTCACGGATCCGCGACCGCGTCCGCCGCCACATCCGCCCCAGGAGCGTCCTCAGCGGCAGGTCGAGCCAGACGATCGTGTCCGCCTGGTCGATCAGCCACGTGTCCAGCTTGCCCATGTAGTTGCCGCAGGTCACCCAGCCCGCATCCGGGAGCTCCGCCTCCACTCTCGACCGCAGCTCCTCTGCGGTCGCCTCGACCCAGTTCGGCCCGTGATGCAAGGCGTCGAGCTCGAGGTGAGGAACGCCGAGCCGCTCGGCGAGCTGCCCGGCAAGCGTCGTCTTGCCGGAGCAGCTCGAACCCATCACCGCGATCCTGCGGGCCACGGCCGTCTACCGTAGCGCTGTGCCCCGCCGACTCTTGCCGATCGCGCTCGGACTCGTCGTCGCCTGCCTCGGCACAGCCGCCGGCCAGACCCGCCGCGGCTTGCCGCCGGCGGAGGGCAGTCTCGACCTCGTCGCATTTCCGGGGTACGCCGAGGCGGGCGGCGACGACCCGCGCGTGAACTGGGTGACGCCGTTCGTGCAGTCGACCGGCTGCAAGGTGCACGTGCGCACGGTGCGCAGCTCGACCGAGCTGCTGGACGTGGTCGCACACGGTCACTACGACGGCGTCGCCGCGTTCGGTGACGTCACGCAGGTGCTGACCGGCGGCCACGAGGTCATACCGCTGGACACGCGGCTGATCCCGAACTACGCCTCGGTCTATCCGGCGCTGAAGCAGCTGCCGCAGAACATCGAGAACGGCAAGGTGATGGGGATTCCGCACGGCCGCGGCGCCGACCTTCTGCTCTGGCGCACCGACCGTGTCCGGCCCGACCCGGCCGGCTGGCGCGTTCTGTTCGGGACCCGTTACGCCGGTCGGATCGGGCTGTACGACGCGGCGATCACGCTCGTGAATGCCGCGATCCGCCTCGGCTACCGGAACCCGTACGAGCTCGACACGAAGCAGTTTCGCGCTGTCGTCCGGCTGGCGGCAGAGCAGCGAGCGTACGCTGGTATCTACTGGCAGGACCTGACGCGCGCGCTTGCCGACTACACCGGCGGGAACGCCCTCGTCGGCGAGGCGACACCGAGGCTCGCCTCGCTGCTGCGCTCGGACGAGGTTCCCGTCGCCACTGCGACGCCGCGGGGCGGGACGGCGCGCTCGGCATCTTGGCTGCTGCTCGCACGCGGCCGCCACCCGGGCTGCATGTACCGCTGGCTCGACTACATCGTCTCGCCGAAGGCGAATGCGGCGTCCGCCCGCTACCTGGCCGAGGCGCCCGCCACGCCCGCGGCCTGCGCCTACATGGACTGCGCCGCGGTACACGCCGGCGACGAGTCCTGGTGGTCGCGATTCGCGTTCTGGCGGACGCCCCAGCACGACTGCCACGATGCGCGCGGGCAGGCGTGCGCCGACTGGTTCGAGTGGTCGGACGCCTGGGCGCAGATCCGCTCCGGCTAGGAGCCTCGTTGAACGCGTGACGGCGGAGCGGGATAATCTCGTGTCCCCCTTGTCGCTCCAGCAGCAGACCGAGACCGACCGCATCCTCGCGGCCCGCGAGCGGTACGTGGCGCGTGGCGTTTCGACCCGCCGGCTCGAAACGGTCGCGGCCCGCCTCGACTCGGTCGGCGAGATCCGCGGGCTGGGCCCGATGCTCGCAGTGGAGTTCGCCGACCGCACCCCGGCACGCGCAGCCGCAACGACTGCCCGCGCGCGTGAGCGCGGGCTGGTGTTGCTCGCCTGCGGCGTCTACGGAAACGTCATCCGGATCATGGTTCCGATCCTCGCCACCGAAGAGGAGATCGAGCGGGGCCTCGACATCCTCGAGGAGTCGCTCGTCGATGCCGACCGAGCCGGCGCTTAGGCCACCGGCGCGGACGGGGGCGCCGGTCTCGAAGCCGGACGTCACCCTGACCGGAATCCGCAAGACCTACGGCGACGTCGTCGCGGTCGACTCGGTCGATCTCGAGGTCGAGCGCGGCGAGTTCTTCACCATGCTCGGCCCGTCCGGCTCCGGCAAGACGACGATGCTGAGAATCATCGCCGGCTTCGAACGGCCCGACTCCGGCACCGTCCGACTCCGCGGCGAGGACGTCACGCGGCGTCCGCCCTACGCTCGGGAGGTGAACACGGTCTTCCAGGATTACGCGCTCTTCCCGCACATGACCGTCTTCGAGAACGTCGAGTACGGCCTCAAGGTGAAGGGGGTCAGGCGCGGTGAGCGAAGGGCCAGAGCCGAGGACGCACTCTCCCTCGTTCAGCTCGAGGAGTACGGCTCCCGCAAGCCCGTCCAGCTCTCCGGCGGGCAGCGTCAGCGCATCGCGCTGGCGCGGGCGATCGTCAACCACCCGGAAGTGCTGCTCCTCGACGAGCCGCTCGGCGCCCTCGACCTCAAGCTCCGGCAGGAGATGCAGATCGAGCTGAAGCGCATCCAGCAGGAGGTCGGGATCACGTTCGTCTACGTGACCCACGACCAGGAGGAGGCCCTGACGATGAGCGATCGGATCGCCGTCTTCAACAAGGGCCGGATCGAGCAGATCGGCAGGCCGGCGGACGTCTACGAGCGGCCGGTCAACGAGTTCGTCGCCGGCTTCGTCGGCATCTCGAACGTGCTGGAGCGGGACGGGACGCGCGTCGCTGTGCGGCCGGAGAAGATCGAGATGCTGCCGGAGAGCGCCGAGGGGGAGCCGGGCACGATCACCGAGGTCGTCTATGCCGGCGCCGTCACCCGCTACGTGGTCGAACTGGACGGCGGCGGAACGCTCACCGTCCTGAGGCAGAACGTCGAACGCTCCTCGGCGGACACGCTCGAGGAGGAGGGCCGCCGCGTCCGTCTCGCGTGGAGTCCCGACAACACCGTCGTCATCGACGACCCGAAGGGAAAGGAGAACCGAGCATGAGGAAGCTCCGTCCGCGTCACGCAGTGCTGGTTGCGGTCGTCGCTGCTCTCGCCATTCCGGCGGCAGGCGTCGGGAAGTCGGAGGTCACGACGGCCTCCGGAAAGGGCGAGGGAAAGCTGACGATGATCGCGTGGGAGGGATACCTCGACGCGAAGTGGGTGAAGCCGTTCGAGCAGCAGAGCGGTTGCAAGGTGCAGGCGAAGTACGCCGGCTCGTCGGACGAGATGGTGACGCTGATGCGCTCGGGCGGCGGCGGCCAGTACGACATGGTCTCCGCGTCCGGCGACGCCAGCCTCCGGCTGATCTACGGCGGCGACGTCGCGGCGGTCGACGTCAACCGCGTACCGGGGTGGAAGCAGTTCTTCAAGGGCTTCCAGTCGCCTCGGCGAGCAACACCGTCAAGGGCAAGCACTACGGGATCTCGCTCCAGTGGGGCCCGAACACGCTGCTCTACAACACCCAGAAGGTGAAGCCCGCCCCCAAGAGCTGGTCGGCGCTGTACGACCCGAAGTTCAAGGGCAAGATCACCGTCCCGAACAACCCGATCCAGATTGCCGACGCGGCGCTCTACCTGATGAAGACGGACCGGAAGCTCGGGATCACCGATCCGTACGAGCTGAACACGACCCAGTTCAACGCGGCGATCTCGCTGCTGAAGAAGCAGCGCCCGCTCGTGAAGAAGTACTGGGGCCTGGCCTCGGACGAGATCAGCCTGTTCAAGAACGGCGACGTCACGATCGGTGCGTCGTGGCCGTACACGACCGGCCAGCTGCAGGCGGCCAAGGCACCGGTCAAGGAGGTCATCCCGAAGGAGGGAGCGACCGGCTGGCTGGACACCTGGATGCTCTCGGCGAAGGCGAAGCACCCGGAGTGCGCGTACCTCTGGTACCAGTACATCTCCGCGCCGAAGGTGCAGGCGCTCCAGGGCGTCACCTGGGGTGAGACCCCGGTGAACAAGCTCGCCTGCAAGGAGATGGACAAGCTGTCAAAGGGCTCCTGCGCCGCGTACCACGCGAACGCGCCGGAGTCGTTCTACGCGTCCATCAAGTTCTGGAAGACGCCGCTCGCCGACTGCGGCAACGGCAAGAAGGACTGCATGGACTACTCGAAGTGGGTGACGGCCTGGAACCAGGTCATCTCGTAGCCGTTTGTCGCGCATTCGGCTAGACGGTCTCACAGCCAAGCGCCGACAGCTGTCGGCGCTTGGCTGGCGGCTGCCCTGGCTTCGCACGGCCGCGCTGCTCGCGCCGCCGCTCGGCTGGATGCTCCTGCTCTACGTCGCCTCGCTGGCGGCGCTGTTCGTCTACGCCTTCTGGGGCATCGACGTCTTCACGACGAAGGTCGTCCACACCTGGAACCTCGACAACTTCCGCCAGATCTTCGAGAGCGGCGCGTTCCGCGGCGTCATCTGGCGCACGATCTGGATCGCCGCCGCCGTCACCGCGACGTGCGCGGCGATCGCGTTCCCGTTCGCCTACTTCATGGCCCGCCTCGCGTCCCCGCGCGTACGGACGCTCCTCTTCGTCCTCGTACTGCTGCCACTGTGGTCGAGCTATCTCGTCCGCGTGTATGCGTGGAAGGTGATCCTCGCCCAGGACGGGATTCTGAACTGGTCGCTCGGGAAGGTCGGCCTGCCGGGCGCGAACATCGGCTACTCGAACACCGCCATGTGGCTCGTGTTCACCTACATCTGGCTGCCGTTCATGATCCTGCCGATCTACGCGGCGCTCGAGCGGATCCCGGACTCCTACCTCGAGGCGTCGCGCGACCTCGGCGCCCGCGGGTTCACGACCCTTCGGCGCGTGATCATCCCGCTCGCAATCCCCGGCGTCGTCGCCGGGTCGATCTTCACCTTCTCGCTCACGCTCGGCGACTACATCACGCCGACGCTCGTCGGCGGCGCCGGCTCGACGTTCATCGGCAACATCGTCTACTCGACCGGGCTCGGAGCTGCCGGAAACCTGCCCTTCGCGGCGGCATTCGCGGCCATCCCGCTCGCGGTGATGGCGATCTACCTGACGCTCGCAAAGCGCACCGGCGCCTTCGAGGCGATCTGATGGAGTCCCGCGCGACGAAGTTCGGCCTCTGGGCCTGGGCGGCCCTCGTCGTCGCGTTCCTGCACATCCCGATCGTGATCATCGTCCTCTACGCCTTCAACGCCTCGAACGTGCAGGGCTGGCCGATCACCGACTGGACGACGAAGTGGTTCGGCCCTGCGATCCACAACGGCGAGATGCAGCAGGCCGTGATCCTGTCGCTGAAGGCCGGTGCGCTCGCGACGGCGATCGCGCTCGTGCTCGGCACGGCGGCCGCATTCGGCCTGCACCGTGCCCGGTTCTTCGGCCGGAACGCGATCTCGTTCCTGTTCGTCCTCCCGATTGCGCTCCCCGGGATCATCACCGGCATGGCGCTGAACTCGTACTTCACGTTCTGGCATCAGTCCTTCGGCCTCTGGACGATCGTGATCGGCCACGCCACCTTCTGCGTCGTCGATCGTCTTCAACAACGTCGTCGCGCGGCTGCGCCGGACGCCGACCTCACTGGCCGAAGCGTCGATGGACCTCGGCGCGGACGGCGTCCAGACGTTCATGTACGTGACGCTGCCGGCGATCTCGACCGCGCTGATCTCCGGCGGCCTGCTGGCGTTCGCGCTCTCGTTCGACGAGGTGATCGTGACGACGTTCACCGCCGGCGTCCAGAACACGCTGCCGATCTGGATCTTCGGCAACATTCGACTCGGCCAGCAGCTTCCCGAGGTGAACGTCGTCGTGTTCCTGATCCTGCTCGTGACGATCGTCCCGGTGACGATCGCCCAGCGGCTGGCAAGCGACAGCGGCCTGCTCAGGCGTCGCTAGATCATGCGGATCCTCGTCCTCGGTACCGGCGGTGTCGGCTCGGCCGTCGCCGCGGTCGCCCAGAGACGCTCGTTCTTCGAGCGGATCACCCTCGCCGACGTCGACCCCGCCCGGCCCCGGGCGGTCGTCGAGCGCCTGGGCGAGCCCGACCGGTTCGCAGCCGCCCAGGTGGACGCCTCCAGCGAGCGCTCGGTACGCGAGGCGATCCGCGAGTCGCGGGCCGATGCGGTACTGAACGCCTGCGACCCGCGCTTCAACCCGCCGATCCTGGAGGCGTGCCTCGCCGAGCGCACGACCTACCTGGACCTGGCGATGACCCTCTCGGGCCCGGACGCGATGCTCGGCGAGGAGCAGCTCGCCCAGAACGACGCCTGGGCCGAGGCCGGGACGCTCTGCCTCGCCGGAATCGGGGTCGAGCCCGGCCTCTCCGACGTCTTCGCCCGCTACGCAGCGGATCACCTCTTCGCCGAGATCGACGAGATCGGCGTGCGCGACGGAGCCGACCTCGTCGTCGAGGGCTACGACTTCGCACCCACCTTCTCGATCTGGACGACGATCGAGGAGTGCCTGAACCCGCCGCTCGTCTGGGAGCGCGACCGGGGCTGGTTCACGACCGAGCCGTTCTCGGAGCCCGAGACCTTCGATTTCCCGGAGGGGATCGGCCCGCTCGAGTGCGTGAACGTCGAGCACGAAGAGGTCGTGCTGGTTCCGCGCTGGATCGACTGCCGCCGGGTCACGTTCAAGTACGGACTCGGCGACGAGTTCATCGAGATCCTGAAGATGCTGCACCGGCTCGGGCTCGACTCGAAGGAGCCGGTGCGCGTCCGCGACGTCGAGGTCGCACCCCGCGACCTGCTCGCGGCCGCTCTGCCCGACCCCGCGACGCTCGGCGACCGGATGAGCGGGAAGACCTGCGCCGGGACCTACGTGACCGGCACGGGATCCGACGGCGCGCCGCGGGCGGTCTACCTCTACCACGTGGTCGACAACGAGACGGCGATGCGCGAGTACGGCAGCCAGGCGGTCGTGCTCCAGACGGCGCTGAACCCGGTCGTCGCGCTGGAGCTGCTGGCCGGCGGCAGCGTGGGAGGGCACGGGCGTGCTCGGCCCGGAGGCGTTCGACGCCGAGCCGTTCCTCGCCCTGCTCGGCGAGTACGGGGCGCCGCACGGGCTGGACGAGCGTGCACCGCCGGCGCCGGACCGAGATACTTCGGAGACCTGAGAAGGGAGGCCCAGATGAGCACGACCGTTGCCGGTCACAAGAACTTCGTCGGGGGAGAGTGGGTCGAGGCGGCCGAGGGCGGCACGATGGAGGTGCTGAACCCGGCCACAGGCGAGACGATCGCGGAGGTGCCGGCGTGCACGGCCGCGGACGTCGACCGCGCCGTCGATGCGGCGAAGCGGGCGCTCCCCGAATGGCTCGACGCGACGCCGGGCGAGCGCGCGGAGCTGCTCCTGAAGCTCGCCGACATCCTCGACGCCAACGCCGAGGAGCTGGCCGCGATCGAGTCGCGGAACGTCGGCAAGCCGCTCTCCTACGCGCGCGACGAGATCCCCGTCTGCTCCGACAACCTGCGCTTCTTCGCCGGCGCGGCCCGGATCCTCGAAGGCCGCTCCACCGGCGAGTACATGCGCGGCTACACGTCGATGATCCGGCGGGAGCCGCTCGGGATCGTCGGCGGGATCGCGCCCTGGAACTACCCGCTGATGATGGCGGTCTGGAAGCTCGCTCCGGCGCTCGCAGCGGGCAACGTGCAGGTGCTGAAGCCGTCCGAGCAGACGCCGCTCTCGCTGCTGCGCTTCGTCGAGCTCGCCCAGGACGCGATCCCGGCCGGCGTGCTCAACGTCGTCACCGGCGACGGCGTCCCGGTCGGCGAGCGGATCGTCACTCACCCGGATGTCCGCCTGGTCTCGCTGACGGGAGACGTGGACACGGGCAAGACGATCGCCCGCACGGCGGCGGACACGCTCAAGCGCGTGCACCTCGAGCTGGGCGGCAAGGCGCCGGTGATCGTGTTCGACGACGCCGACCCGGCCGCGGTCGCCGAGGCGGTCAAGATCGCCGGCTACTGGAACTCGGGGCAGGACTGCACCGCGGCCTCCCGGGTGGTGGCCGGCCCGAAGATCTACGACAGGCTGCTGGAGGAGCTCGTCCCCGCGGTCGAGTCGCTGAAGGTCGGCGACCCGGCCGAGCGGCGACGAGATCGAGATGGGCCCGGTGATCTCGAAGGCGCAGCAGGAGCGCGTGCTCGGCTTCCTCGAGCGGGCGGAGGGCGCGAAGGCGTCGATCCTCACGGGCGGCGGCACGAACGGCGATCGCGGCTTCTTCGTCAAGCCGACGGTCGTCGCCGACGTCGGCCAGGACGCCGAGATCGTCCAGCGCGAGGTCTTTGGCCCCGTCGTCTCGGTGCAGCGCTTCTCGAGCGACGAGGAGGCGATCGCCTGGGCCAACGACGTGCGCTACGGGCTCGCCGCGTCGGTGTGGACGCGCGACGTCGGACGCGCGTTGTCGGCCGCGCGCAAGCTCCAGTTCGGCACGGTCTGGATCAACGACCACATCCCGCTCGTCTCCGAGATGCCGCACGGCGGCTACAAGGAGTCGGGCTACGGCAAGGACCTCTCCACGTACTCGCTGGAGGACTACACCCAGATCAAGCATGTGATGGCGAAGCTGGACTAGATGGCCGCGGAAGCCACTGCGGAGGCCGCCGACGTCCGGATCGAGGGGGTCACGAAGCACTTCGACGGGGTCGTTGCGGTCGACGACCTCTCGCTCGAGATCCCGCGCGGCTCGTTCTTCGCGCTGCTCGGCCCGTCCGGCTGCGGAAAGACGACGACGTTGCGGATGATCGGCGGCTTCGAGGAGCCGAGCTCGGGCCGGATCCTGCTCGGCGACCGTGACGTGGTCGGCTTGCCGCCGTACAAGCGGGACGTCAACACGGTCTTCCAGAGCTACGCCCTCTTCCCGCATCTCACGATTGCCGAGAACGTGGCCTTCGGCCCGCGCCGCAAGGGCGTGAAAGGGCGTGACGCCGCCGGCCCGGTCTCGTCGATCCTCGAGAAGGTCGGTCTCGCCGGGCTCGAGAATCGAAAGCCCGGCCAGCTCTCCGGGGGCCAGCAGCAGCGGGTCGCGCTCGCCCGCGCGCTCGTCAACAGCCCGCGGGTCCTCCTGCTCGACGAGCCGCTCGGGGCGCTCGACCTGAAGCTGCGCAAGCAGATGCAGCTCGAGCTGAAGGCGATCCAGCACGACTTCGGGATCACCTTCGTGCACGTCACGCACGACCAGGAGGAGGCGATGACGATGGCCGACCAGATCGCCGTCATGAGGGGTGGGCGGATCGAGCAGCTCGGCACCCCGAGCGAGCTGTACGAGCAGCCGAAGACGGCATTCGTAGCCGGATTCCTCGGCGTGTCGAACCTGCTCTACGGCACCGTCTCCGGTGACACGTCGGTGCGGCTTGACGGGGGAGGCGAGGTCAAGGTCGGCCGTGCCGCGCTCGCGGGGCACTCCGGCAAGGTGGCGGTCGGCATCCGGCCCGAGAAGATCCGGGTCGGTCGCGGGGAGGGGAACGAGCTCTCGGGTCGCGTCACCGAGGTCGCCTACGTCGGCGTCTCCACCCAGTACATCGTCGAGACGCCCGCGGGGGCGCTCACCGTCTACGTCCAGAACGCGGAGCCCGGGTCGCTTCGAGCCGCGCCCGGTGACCCGGTCGAGCTGTCGTTCAACCCCGAAGCCGCGTTCGTCGTCACAGCAACAGGAGAGGAGGAGAAGGAATGACCCACCAGCTCACACGTGCAGACCTACTTCGCCGCGCAGCAGTCGGCGGAGCTGCCATGTCGGTGCCCGGGCTGTTCACGGCGCTCGCCCGGGGGGCGAACCGGAAGCTCGGCTCGACTCTGACCATCTCCAACTGGCCGCTCTACATCGACATCGACGAGAAGACGAAGAAGCGTCCGACGATCGAGCAGTTCCAGAAGCGCTACGGGATCAAGGTCAAGTACATCGAGGACATCAACGACAACGCGAGCTTCTTCGGGAAGATCCAGGCCCAGCTCGCGCGGGGCCAGTCCACCGGCCGAGACATCATCGTCATGACCGACAACTCGCCGTACCCGGCGCTGCTGATCCAGAAGGGCTGGGTCGAGAAGCTCGACAAGAGCGTCCTGCCGAACATCAAGAACCTTCAGGACAACCAGCGGCACCCGGCCTGGGACCCGAACCGGGACCACAGCCTGCCGTGGCAGTCCGGCATGACCGGGATCGGCTACAACGCGAAGCTGACGAAGCCCGTCACCTCGGTCCACCAGCTCCTCACCGACAAGAAGCTCCACGGCAAGGTCACGCTCCTGAACGACGCCGAGGACACGCTCGGCCTCGTCATGCTCGAGAACGGCGACGATCCCGGGAAGGTCACCGACGCGTCCTACGCCAAGGCGCTGAGGATGGTGCAGGCGGCGGTCAAGTCGGGTCAGGTCCGCCAGTTCACCGGCAACGACTACTCCGGGCTGATGGCGAAGGGCGACATCGTCGCCGCCACGGTCTGGTCGGGCGACATGGTGCAGCTCCACGCCGACAACGCGAACCTGCGGTTCGTGCTGCCGAAGGCCGGCGGGATCATCTGGACGGACAACATGCTGATCCCGAAGCACGGCGACGCGACGACCGCCTCGACCTTCATGAACTTCGTCTACGACCCGAAGATCGCGGCGCAGATCGAGGACTACGTCAACTACATCTGCCCGGTCAAGGGCGCCGACAAGGTGCTGCTGAAGAGCGACCCCGGTGTTGCGAAGGACCCGCTGATCTTCCCGCCGGCGAGCATGCTGGCGAAGCTCCACCAGAACGATCCGAAGGCGATCTCCAACCCCGACTACCGCGCGCAGTGGCAGAAGCTGCTCGGAGCCTGAACGCTCCGAGCGGCCGGGCTCGGCCGGCGGCGCTGCTCCACCGGCACCGCTGGCTGACGCCCTACCTGCTGCTCGTGCCGGGCCTCGCCTGGCTTGCGCTCTTCTTCGTCGTTCCGATCGGGTTCCTCGGGCACCAGTCGCTCGAGACGCAGAACCCGATCGACTTCTCGAACACGTTCACCTGGGCGTGGCACAACTACTCGGACGCGCTGACGAGCTACCACGCCCAGCTCATCCGCTCGTTCGAGTACGCGGCGATCGCGACCGCGATCGCGCTCGCTCGTCAGCTACCCGCTGGTCTACTGGATCGCCTTCCGCGGCGGCCGCTGGAAGAACCTGCTGCTGCTGATGATCATCGCCCCGTTCTTCGTCACCTACCTGATCCGGACGCTCGCCTGGGAGACGATCCTCTCCGACCAGGGCATCGTCGTCCGCGTCCTCCGCGATCTGCACCTACTCGCCCCCGATGGGCGGCTGCTCGCGACCTCGGTCGCCGTCGTCGCCGGGATCACCTACAACTTCCTGCCCTTTATGGCGCTGCCGCTCTACGTAGCGCTGGAGCAGATCGACCCGCGCCTGATCGAGGCGGCGCAGGACCTGTACGCGAGCAAGCCGCGGGCGTTCCTCCGCGTCACGCTGCCGCTCTCCGCGCCCGGCCTCGTCGCCGGCACGCTGCTCACCTTCATCCCGGCGGCAGGTGACTTCATCAACGCGCAGCTCCTCGGCACGCCCAAGCAGTTCATGATCGGCAACGTCATCCAGTCGAAGTTCCTCGAGCTGACCGACTATCCGGCGGCGGCGGCGCTCTCGCTGCTCCTGATGGCGGCGATCATCCTGATGATCGGCATCTACGTCCGCGCCCTCGGCACGGAGAAGCTGACCGGATGAAGTCGCTCGCCGTAGGCTCGCTCGCGTGGGGGAAACCCTGTTTCCCCCACGTGCCCCCTTCTCCAGGAAGCCAATGACCGCGGTAGCCCGGTTAGTCCGGCACCACGCGCTGACGGCCTACGCCGGGCTCGTGTTCGCCTACCTGCTGATCCCGATCGGGGTCGTCGTCGCGTTCTCGTTCAACGCGCCGCACGGTCGGTTCAACTACACGTGGCAGGGGTTCACATTCAACAACTGGGCGAACTGGGACGCGGTGCCGGGCCTGCGCAGTTCGATCGAGATCTCGCTGGAGCTCGCTGCACTATCCGCGCTGGCCGCAACCGCGCTCGGCACGCTGATCGCGCTCGCGCTCGTCCGCTACGGCTTCCGCGGCCGCGGGTTCACGAACCTGCTCGTCTTCCTGCCGATGTCCTCGCCCGAGATCGTCCTCGGTGCCTCGCTGCTCACGCTCTTCCTGACGATGAACATCGCAACCGGCTTCGTCACGATCCTGATCGCGCACATCATGTTCAACATCAGCTACGTCGTCGTCACCGTGAAGGCACGGCTGATCGGGTTCGACCGCCATCTCGAGGAGGCGGCGATGGACCTCGGCGCGAACGAGTGGACGACATTCCGCAAGGTGACGCTCCCGCTGATCGCACCCGGGGTGCTCGCCGCCGGGCTGCTCGCCTTCGCCCTCTCCGTGGACGACTTCGTGATCACGAACTTCAACGCCGGCACGACCGTCACGTTCCCCCTCTTCGTCTGGGGCGCCGCCCGGGTCGGTGCGCCGCCGCAAGTGAACGTGATCGGCTCGGCGATCTTCTTCGCCGCAATCGGGCTGATGCTGGCTAACGTTCTCTGGCAGCTCCGCCGCACCCCCACGCCCCAAGCCACGTAGGAGGCCCGATGGCCGTCACCGTTCCGATCGAGATCGACCGCAATCGCATCCGAGCGCTGATCGAGCGCGAGGGGGCCAGGCTCAACGAGCGCACGCGCGAGTCGAAGGCGATGTACGAGCGGGCGCACCGCACGCTCTCGGGCGGCGTCGCCTCCTCGTACCAGCTTCGCGAGCCCTGGCCGATCTACCTCACGCGCGGCGAGGGCCAGCGCGTCTGGGACGTCGACGGCACCGAGTACTTCGACTTCCACAACGGCTTCGGCTCGATGACGCAGGGACACGCGCACCCGGTCGTGACGAAAGCGATCCAGGAGCGCGCCGCGCTGGGAACGCACTTCGCCGCGCCGACAGAAGACGGGATCGTCGTCGCCGAGGAGCTCGCCCGGCGCTTTCGGCTGCCGAAGTGGCGGTACACGAACTCCGGCTCGGAGGCGACGATGGATGCGATCCGGATCGCGCGCGGATTCACGGGCCGCGAGGTCGTGCTCAAGGTCTTCGGCTCGTACCACGGCCACCACGACGCGGTGATGATCTCGATCGGCGTCGACTACGGGCGGTTCGGCGATCGTGACGACCTCGCCTCGCTGCCGTACGGAGCCGGGATCCCGGAGGCCGTCGTCGGGCTGACCGTCGCCGTCCCGTTCAACGACGCAGACGCGCTCGAGCGGCGGATCGAGCGGCTCGCCTCGGAGGGGCGCCTGCCGGCCTGCATGATCATGGAGGCGGCGATGATGAACCTCGGCGTCGTGCTCCCGGAGCCCGGCTATCTCGAGGCCGTCCGCGAGATCACGGCGCGGCACGGGATCGTGCTGATCTTCGACGAGGTGAAGACGGGGCTGACGGTTGCGGCGGGCGGCGCGGTCGAGCACTTCGGTGTCGTTCCCGATCTGGTCACGCTCGCGAAGACGCTCGGCGCCGGCCTGCCGTCGGGGGCGATCGGTGGCACGGAAGAGGTGATGGCCTGCGTCGAGGACGGCAGGGTGAACCAGGTCGGGACGTTCAACGGCAATCCGCTGACGATGGCAGCGGCGCGGGCGAGCCTGTTCGAGGTGCTCACGCCCGACGGCTACGCGCACCTGCACCGGTTGAACGAGCGGCTGCTCGAGGGCTGCGGCGGGGTGGTCGAGCGGTACCGCCTCGCCGGCTACGCGGTCGGGATCGGCGCGAAGGGCTGCGTCACCTTCTCGCCGGTGAAGGTCGTCGACTACGAGACGTTCAAGGAGCACCAGGACGTCGAGCTGACCGAGCTCGGCTGGCTCTGGAACATGAACCGCGGCATCTTCGCGACCCCCGGCCGCGAGGAGGAGTGGACGATCTCGGTCCAGCACACCGACGAGGCGGTCGATCGCTACGTCGCGGTGTTCGAGGAGCTGGCGCGGGAGCTCACAGCCTGAGCGGGACCCGCCGCCGTTACCGAAGCCGGTCGAACGCGAGCTCGCGTGCCTTTCGGTCGTCGCCGCGCGAGCTTCGGCCGGCCGAGGCGGTCTCCGGGCTGGGCGCGACAGCCGCCGAGCTGACGCAGTTGCGTCCGGCCCGCTTGGCCCTGTAGAGCGCGGCGTCCGCCTGCGCGAAGAGGTGGTCGTAGCGAAAGCGTTGGCCGACCGCAGAGGCCGCGACTCCGAAGCTCATCGTCACGCGCCGGCCGCCGCTCTCGAGCGCCACCTCCTCGCGTAACTCTTCGGCGAGACGGGTCGCCTCTTCCAGTCCCGCTCCCGGGAGCAGCACCAGGAACTCCTCGCCGCCGGTCCGGTAGCAGTGGTCGAATGCGCGCAGCGTCTTGCGTAGCCGGTAGCCGACGTCGACGAGTAGCGCGTCGCCGGCGGCATGCCCGTGGGAGTCGTTGATCTGCTTGAAGTGGTCGATGTCGGCAACGACGAGGCCCACCGGCTGGCGGGTCACCTGTGACTGCTGCTCGAGCTCTTCGACCCGCCGTGCCAGAGCCTTGCGGTTGAGCAGGCCGGTCAGAGAGTCGATCACGATCTCGCCCCGCAGCCTGATCTCCGAGCGCATCAGCACGGTCTGGAAGAGCGCGACGCAGACGATCAACGCGGCCGGTGCGATCAGGAGCGGCGGGTTCGCGGCCACTGCGCCGGCGTCCATGCCGAGCTCGACCCCCAGCAGCAGGGCGAGAGCGATCCCGACGCCGAGAGCGATACCTCGGGACGAGAACCGGGCACCCAACGTCAGGACCGGAATCGCGAGCCAGGCCGCCGTGGGCACTCGTGGGCCGCCCGACAAGGCGACACTCAGCGCCATGATCAGCTCCGATGCCACCCAGGCGCGCGAACAGTGCGTACTCGGGTCGCTGCAGCCGGCCGACGTGCACGTCCGCGAGCCGGAAGACGACCACCGCGAGCAGCAGGGCCGAGAGCGTCCACCAGCCGAGCCACGGGCCGCTGGCGACGAGGGCGAGGGCAAGCACGCCGAAGGCCACGCGGCGCACGGACTGGAGCTGACGATCGAGCTCGAGCATGCGCTCCCGATCCGCGCCGTCCGGAAAAAGCCAAGAGCTGGTCCGCATCCCACCGTTATCGGCAGAATGCCTCGCCGACATGTAGGCGTCGGGTCACCCTTGTGAGGCGGCGACCTCGACCTACGCGACTGTGTCCAGCGCCTCGCCGAACACTCGCGCAGCCGTCGCGATCTCCTCTTCGGTGATCACGAACGGCGGCGAGACCTGGAGGGCGACCCCGCGGATCCCGCGGACGAGAACGCCGCGCTCGTACGCCGCGTCGATGACAGCCTGGAGCTTCGACGGGTCGGCGAGCTCCACGGCCCCGAGGAGGCCGACGCCTGCCCGCACCTCCGCGACGGCCGGGTGCGACTCGAGCGGGCGCAGCGCGCCGGCCAGTACCGGCTCGAGCCGTTTCACGCGGTCGACCAGCCCCTCGCGCTCGATCACGTCGAGGTTGGCGAGCCCGACCGCGCAGGCGGTCGCGTGACCGGAGTACGTGTAGCCGTGGCGGAACACGTGCGGCGTCCCCTCGGCCCAGAACGGCTCGGCAACCCGCGCCGACGCGATCACACCCCCGAGCGGGACATAGCCGGAAGTGATCCCCTTCGCCACTGTGATCAGGTCGGGTGAGAGCCCGAAGCGTCCGGTCGCGAACCATTCGCCGAGGCGGCCGAACCCGGTGATCACCTCGTCGAGGACGAGCAGCACCTCGCGCTCGCGGCAGATCTCCTGGACGCGGTCGAGGTAGCCCTCGGGCGGGATCATCACGCCGCCGGCGCCGATGATCGGCTCGGCGAAGAACGCCGCCACCCGGTTGGGGCCGACTCGGTCGATCGTCTCCGCCAGCGCCTCGGCATCGTTCCAGGCCACCTGCTCCACCTCGGGGACGAGCCGCCCGTAGCCCTCGACGAGCGACGCCATGCCGCCGAGCGACGTGCCGTACGCATTCGAGCCGTGGTAGGCGAACTGGCGCGAGACGACCGTGTGCTTGTCCGGCTTGCCGACCGCCGCCCAGTAGGCGCGGGCGAGCTTGGCCGCCGTGTCGATCGACTCTCCGCCGCCGGAGGTGAAGAAGACCTTCGCGCCCTCGAGCGGCACGATCCCCGCGACCCGGTTCGCCAGCTCCTCGGTCGGCGGCGAGGTGAAGCCGTCGTACGTCTTGTAGGCGGCCAGTTGCCGCATCTGGGCTGCTGCGGCATCGGCCAGCTCGGCGCGGCCGTAGCCGATGTTGGCGTACCAGAGCGAGCCGGAGACGTCGAGCAGGGCGTTCCCGGCCTCGTCCCAGACCGTTGAGCCCTCGCCGCGAACGATCGTGATGCCGCGCTCGCGGAACGCCCCCACGTTCGTCATCGGGTTCCAGAACGCGCGCTCCGCCATGTGGGCGATGCTATCGCGGTGCTGACCCGCGTGCCGTGGTGGCTCGACGAGGCTCCGCCCGACCGGGAGGCGAAGCCACTGGACGGCGACGCCGGCGCGGATGTCGCGATCGTCGGCGCCGGCTACACAGGGCTCTGGACCGCACTTGAGCTGAAGCGGCGCGACCCCGCCCTGCGGGTCGTCGTCCTCGAGGCCGAGCACGTCGGGTACGGGCCGAGCGGCCGCAACGGCGGCTTCCTCGAGACGTACTGGTGTGCGCTCCCGCGTCTGCGCTCGCGCCTCGGCGACGAGGCTGCGCTCGAGCTCGCGCGCGCCTCCGAAGGGGCAATCGGCGCGGTCGAGGCGCTCGGGCAAGACGTCTGGCTCCGGCGCGGCGGAATGCTCGAGGTCTCGACCACGCCTGCCCAGGACGAGGCGGTCGAGCACGCAATCGGTGTCGCCGCCGAACTCGGCGTCCCGGAGCGCGCCCAGCCGGTCGAGCCCGGGATCTCGCCCATCTTCCGGCGCGGTGTCCGCTTTCCCGACGCGGCGACCGTCCAGCCGGCGCGGCTCGTGCGCGCGCTGCGCCGGCGTGCGGTGGAGGCGGGCGTCGTCCTGCACGAGCGATCACGGGTGACGTCCCTCCGCGACGGCGAGATCGCAACGCCCCAGGGGTGTCTCCGAGCGAAGGAGGTAGTCGTCGCCACCAACGCGTGGATGAGCGGCTGGCGGCCCGTGCGAGGCCGGCTGACGCCGTTCGGCAGCTACGTCGTCCTCACCGAGCCGGTTCCGGAGCTGCTCGCCGAGATCGGCTGGACAAGCGGCGAGGCGATTGCCGACGGACGGATGTTCCTGCACTACTTCCGCACGACCGAGGACGGCCGCGTGCTGATGGGCTCGGCGTCGGGCCCGATCGGCCGCGCCGGACGGATCGACGGGCGCTTCTTCGACGACGCGCCGACCGTCGCCCGCGCCGAGGCGGGGCTCCGCCGGCTGCTGCCGGGGCTCGCCGACGCGAAAGTCGAACGGGCGTGGGGCGGGCCGATCGACGTCTCCAGCGACCAGCTGCCGTTCTTCGGAACGGTCCCCGGCACGCGGATCCACTACGGCGCCGGCTACTCGGGCAACGGGGTCGGCCCGAGCTGGCTCGGCGGCCAGATCCTCGCCTCGCTCGTCCTCGGCTCCGACGACGAGTGGTCGCGATTGCCGCTTTCGGGCCGGAAGCCGCCGCGGCTCCCACCCGAGCCGATCGGCTACGTCGGCGGCGCGGCCGTGCGGCGGGCGATCCTGGCGGTCGAGGCCGCGGACGAGGCCGGCCGCCGGGCGGGACCGCTGGCCCGAGGCGTCGCCGCCCTGCCGCGGCTGCTCGGTCTCCGCATCGGAACGCGCTGAGTCGCAGGCAACGGCGGAGAAGCCTCGGCATTGACGTGTCTACCGCGGCCGAGGCGATCGTCGCAGGCCGAGAGCAGTTCGGCCCGCGCGACGTCCTGCCGGCGATCGTCTCCGATCCGAGAGGGACCGGCGGCGAGGTTCTCCGCTCGCTCGGCGTCACACCCGAGCAGCTGCGCGAGCAGCGCGCCGCGTAGCCGCAGCGGCCGCGTCGCCGCCCCCGTTCATCTGAACGAGGAGGGCGGCGGCGCGGGCGGCCGCCTCGGCGAGGACCACGCCGGCCCTCGCGTCTCCCCCGGCGGCGCTCTCCGTCGCCAGCGCGGCCTCGGCCGCCAGCTCCGCGACGTCCGCGCCGAGGGCGGCCATCCGGAGCGGCAGCTCGATCGTGCGCGCCCGCGCCTCGTCCGAGTGCGTCGCCAGGAACTCGCCGTACGCCTGCTCGTCGGCCGCCCCCAGTGGCGCCGCCTCGGCTGCCAGAGCTTCCGCTCGGGCCGCCAGCTCGTCACGCCCGGCGACGCGGGCGGTCAGCACCGCGAGCCCGGCTGCGAGCTCGATCGTCCTGGCGATCGCGGGCCCGGCCGCGAGCGGCGCCGGCTCAGAAGAGCCCAACGGTGCGGCCGCTCTCGTCGATGTCGACATTGAACGCGGCCGGCGCCGCCGCGAGCCCGGGCATCGTCTGCATGTCGCCGCAGAGCGCGACCAGCCAGCCCGCGCCCGTGTACGCCTTCACGGCCCGCACCGGCACGGTGAATCCCGTAGGCGCGCCCGTCAGGGTCGGGTCGTGCGAGAGTGAGAGGTGCGTCTTCGCCATGCAGATCGGCACCTTGTCGAGACCCTGCTCGGTGAAGCGCCTGACGTCGTTTTCGGCGGCGGGGAGCAGATAGATCCCGTCGGCGCCGTACACGCGCTTCGCAATCGCCTCGATCTTCGCCGGGATCGGCACGTCGAGCGGATACACGGGCTCGAACGAGCTCGGCTGCTCGGCGGCGGAGACGACCGCCTCGGCCAGCTCGACCGCGCCTTCGCCGCCGCCCTCGAACGACCAGTTCACCGCCGCCGAGTGGGCACCCAGCTCGAGCGCGAGCCGCCGGACGGTCGCGATCTCCTCGTCGGTGTCCCCCGGGAAGCGGTTGATCGCGACGACGGCATTGAGGCCGAACTCCTTGACGATCCCGATGTGGCGGGCGAGGTTCGGCGCACCCTTCTCGATCGCAGCGAGACCGCCGCCGGGGTCGCCGCCGTGGTGCTGGAGTGCGCGCACGGTGGCGACCAGCACGATCGCGCTCGGTGCGAGCCCACCGACGCGGCAGACGATGTCGAGGAGCTTCTCCATCCCCATGTCCGACCCGAAACCCGACTCCGTGACGACGTAGTCGCCGAGCTTCATGCCGACGAGGTCGGCGACGAGCGACGAGTTGCCGTGCGCGATATTCGCGAAGGGGCCGCAGTGCACGAATGCGGGCTGCCCCTCGAGCGTCTGGACGAGGTTCGGCTTGATTGCGTCCTTGAGCAGCACGGTCATCGAGCCGGCCGCGCGCAGCTGCTCTGCGGTGACGGGCTCGCCCTCCCACGTGTAGGCGACGGTGATCGCCCCCAGCCGCTTGCGCAGGTCGAACAGGTCGCGGGCGACGGCGGCGATCGCCATCACCTCCGAGGCTGCGGTGATGTCGAAGCCGGTCTCGCGCACGTAGCCGTTCGCGCGGCCGCCCAGTCCGATCACAACGCTGCGCAGCGCCCGGTCGTTCATGTCGACGCAGCGCCGCCAGCTGACGGTGAGTGGGTCGATGCCGAGCGTGTTGCCGTGGAGGATGTGGGCTTCGAGCATCGCCGAGAGCAGGTTGTTCGCGGCGCCGATCGCGTGGATGTCGCCGGTGAAGTGGAGATTGAGATCCTCCATCGGCACGACCTGGGCGTAGCCGCCTCCCGCCGCGCCGCCCTTGATCCCGAAGACGGGACCGAGCGAGGCCTCGCGCAGACAGAGCACCGGGCTGCGCCCGATGCGCCCGAGTCCCTGCGCCAGACCGACCGCCGTCGTCGTCTTTCCCTCGCCCGCCTTCGTCGGCGTGATCGCGGTCACCCCGACCAGCTTCGCGTCCGGCCGGTCGCGCAGCCGATCGAGCACGGACAGATCGACCTTTGCCTTGTAGCGGCCGTACAGCTCGACCTCGTCGTCCTCGAGACCGATCTCCCGGGCCAGGTCGGCGATCGGGCGGAGGGTCGCGGCCTGGGCGATCTCGAGGCTCGACGGCATCTTCGTGGTCGCCACTTCGACCGGGAGAGTACCGAGGTCGTGTGAGAATGGGCCGATGGAGCGTCGCTGGATCGGGCAGCCGGTGCCCCGGCGAGAGGACCTGCCGCTCCTCACCGGCCGAGGGACGTTCGTCGACGACGTCCAGGTCGCGCGACCGCTCCACGTCGCCTTCGCGCGGTCGCCCTGGGCTCACGCGACGATCGGCTCCGTCGACCTCTCCGGGGCGCTGGCGGTGCCCGGCGTGGTCGCCGCGCTCGCCGGCCCGGAGCTGCCCGAGCTAACGAAGCCGTTCGCGGCCGGGATTACGCACCGCCTCGCCTACTACGCGATGGCAACCGATCGCGCCCGCTACGCCGGCGAGCCGGTTGCCGCGATCGCCGCCGAGGACAGGTACCTCGCCGAGGACGCCGCCGAGCTCGTCGCCGTCGACTACGAGCCGCTCGATGCAGTCGTCTCGGTCGAGGACGCGCTCGACCCGTCGAAGCCGGTCCTGCACGCCGAGGTCGGCTCCAATGTCGTCGTCGACCGGACGCTGCGCTACGGCGACCCGGACGGCGCGTTTGCGGCGGCCGATCTCGTCGTCACCGAGACGCTGCGCTGGGAGCGGTATTCCTCCACCCCGATCGAGACCTACGGAATCGTGGCCGACTACGAGCCGGCCTCGGGTCTATTGACGATGTGGGCGAACTTCATGGGCCCGATGTCGCTGCTGCCGGTGCTCGCGCGGTCGCTCGAGGTGCCGGAGGAGCGGCTGCGCGTGATCGTGCCGAAGGACATCGGCGGCAGCTTCGGGATCAAGTCCTCGCTCTTCCCGTACATGACCGTCGTGGGGTTGCTGGCGATGCGCGCCGGTCGACCGGTGAAGTGGATCGAGGATCGCGGCGAGCATCTGATCGGCTCGAGTCACCAGCCCGACCGGGTCGGGACACGCGAGCTGGCCTTGACGAAGAACGGCGAGATCATCGGCCTGCGCGCCCACGTCGTCGACAACCTCGGTGCCTACGTCCGCGCGCCGGAGCCGGCGACCACGTACCGGCCACTCGGGAACTACACCGGTCCCTATCGCGTGCGGAACGTCGAGCTGCACCTCGTCGACGTGGTCTCGAACAAGGTGCCGACCGGACCGAACCGCGGCTACGGGTGCCAGCAGGTCTACCTCGAGACCGAGCGCACGCTGGACGAAGCCGCCGAGCAGCTCGGGCTCGACCCGGCCGAGATCCGCCGGCGCAACCTGATCCAGGCCGGCTCCTTTCCGTACGAGACGCCGTCGGGCGGGCTCTACGACAGCGGCGACTATCCGCGCGTGCTCGAGCTCGCGCTCGAGACTGCCCGATACGAGGAGCTGCGCGCGATGCAGACGGCGGCTCGCGCGGAAGGGCGGCTCGTGGGCGTGGGGATCGGCCTCGCCGTCGATCCGTCGATCTCGAACATGGGCTACATCACGGTGGCCCTTCCGCCGGAGGTTCGGCAGGCGCCCGGCTACAACCCGAAGTCCGGCGCCGCCGACTGGGCGCAGGTACGTGTCGACGCCGGCGGCACGGTGATCGTGACGATGGCGACCGCGCCGCAGGGGCAGGGCCACCAGACCGCCGTCGCCCAGGTCGTCGCCGACGAGCTGGGCCTGACGCCCGGCGACGTCGCGACGGTGGACGAGTTCGACAGTCATACCTCCGTCTGGTCGGTCTCCTCGGGCAGCTACTCGAGCCGCTTCTCGGGGATGGCCGCGGGTGCTGCCCGGAAGGCGGCCGGCGTGGTCAAGCGGCAGATCCTCGAGATCGGCGCGAGCCTGCTCGAGGCCGCCGTGGACGACGTCGAGCTTGCCGGCGGTGCTGTTCGTGTCAAGGGCAGCCCCGACCGGTCGGTCTCGCTGCGCCGGGTCGCCGGGGTCGCCCACTGGGATCCGAACTCGCTGCCCGAGGGCATGAGCGCGGGAATCCAGGCCTCCGAGGTCTTCCACTTCCCCGGCTCGGCGCCCCCGACCGACGACGACCGCATCAACTCGTCCCATGCCTACGGGTTCATCGCCGACGTGATCGCGGTCGAGGTCGACCCGGTCACCTGGCAGGTGCGGATCCTGAAGTACGCATCGGCGCACGACGCGGGCACGATCATCAACCCGAAGCTGGTCGAGGGGCAGGTGTACGGTGCCGCCCTGCACGGGCTGGGGGGCGCGCTGCTCGAGGAGTTCCGCTGGGACGAGGACGGCCAGTTCCTGACCGGAACCTTCGCCGACTACCGTTGCTTGACGGCGGCGGAGGCGCCGAGGATCGCGTTGAGTCACATCGAGAGCCCGTCGCCGTTCACGCCCGTCGGCGCGAAGGGCTGCGGCGAGTCGAGCTCGGAGAGCGCTCCCGCCGCGGTGGCGAATGCGATCGCCGACGCGCTGCGGCCACTCGGCCTGAAGCCGGCTCACCTGCCGCTGACACCGGCCCGCCTCTGGGAGCTTGCGCAGCGGTGAAGCCCGCGCCCTTCGACTACCACCGGCCGGCGACGCTCGACGAGGCACTGGCGCTGCTCGCCGCGGAGCCCGACGCAAAGCCGCTCGCAGGCGGGCAGAGCCTCGTGCCGATGCTCAACTTCCGGCTCGCCCGGCCCTCGGCCCTCGTCGACCTGAACGGGATCGCAGAGCTTGCGGGCATCCGCGAGGAGGGCGGCACGCTCGTCGTCGGCGCGATGACGCGGCAATGGGATCTCGAGCACGCGGCCGAGACGTACCCGCTGCTGCGCGAAGCGCTCGGGTTCGTGGGACACACCGCGACGCGCTGCCGCGGCACCGTCGGCGGCTCGCTCGTCCACGCCGACCCGACCGCCGAGCTGCCCGTCTGCGCCGTCGCGCTCGGCGCCGAGTTGGTGACGAGCAGCCGCACGATTCCCGCCGAGGAGTTCTTCCTGTCGGTGTTCACGACCGCGCTGGAGCCGGGGGAGCTGCTGGTCGAGATCCGGTTCCCGGCTCCGGCGGGCGGCTCCGCGTTCGAGGAGGTCACTCACCGCGACGGCGACTTCGCGGTCGTCTGCGTCGCGGTCGCGGGCGACCGCGTCGCGCTCGGCGGTATCGGGGCGACACCGGTGCTCTGGGACGGCGGCGAGCTCGACCCGGTCGGCGACCTGTTCGCGCCGGCCGGCTACAAGCGCGAGGTCGCGCAGGCGCTGATCGAGCGAGCGAGGGAGCGGGCGAGGTGATCGACATCGCGCCGTCACCGTCAACGGCGAAGACGTACGAGCGCCGGGTCGAGCCGCGGCTGCTGCTCTCCGACTTCATCCGGCAAGACCTGGGCCTGTACGGCACGCACGTCGGCTGCGAGCACGGAGTCTGCGGGGCGTGCACGGTTCTGCTCGACGGCCGGCCGGCCCGCTCGTGCCTGACCCTCGCCGTGCAGGCCGAAGGCGCCTCGATCGAGACGGTCGAGTCACTCGCAGACGGGGCGGACTTGCATCCGCTGCAGCAGGCCTTCCACGAGCACTTCGGCCTCCAGTGCGGCTTCTGTACGCCGGGGATCCTGATGACGGCGAAGTTCCTGCTCGAGCAGAACCCCGATCCGACGGAGGAGCAGGTCCGCTCCGAGCTGGCCGGCAACCTCTGCCGGTGCACGGGCTACGCGCCGATCGTCGACTCGATCCTGGCCGCTGCGGCTGCGCTTCGCGCCTGATCAATATTGCCCACAGCCTCCGCCCAGCAGGCGGCTTGAATGGCCTTTACCTACGAGGGAGGCTCCGACGAAGCTCGATCTGAACGAGCGGCCGATGCTCGTCTTCTGGGAGACGACCCGCGCCTGTCTGCTCGCGTGCCGCCACTGCCGTGCCTCGGCAATGCGCGGAGCCGCTCTCCGGGTGAGCTCACGGCCTCCGAAGGTCGCGAGCTCGTCCGGTCGCTGGCCGAGTTCGGCCGCCCGTACCCCGTGCTCGTCCTCACCGGCGGGGACGTGCTCATGCGCGAGGACACGCTCGAGCTGGCGGGCTACGCCTCGTCGCTGAAGATCCCGGTCGCGCTTGCTCCGAGCGTGACGCCGAAGCTGACGCCGGGGGCTGTGCTGCGCATGCGCGAAGCGGGTGTGAAGGCCGTCTCGATCAGCCTGGACGGGGCAACCGCGACGACACACGAGCGGCATCCGCGGTATCGACGGTCATTTCGGACAAACGCGTCGACGCGATCAGAATGCTGCGGGAGCACGGCTTCGTCGTCCAGGTGAACACGGTCAGCGATGCGCGAGAACGTCGAGGAACTCCCCGATGTCGCGGCCGTGCTCGACCGGATCGGCGTGAGCGTGTGGGAGGTCTTCCTCCTCGTCAAGACCGGCCGCGGCGTGCAGATGGAGGAGCTGACGCCGGCCGAGAACGAGGATCTCTGCCACTTCCTCTATGAGGCGTCCCGGTACGGGTTCGTCGTCCGCACGGTCGAGGCGCCGTTCTTCCGGCGGGTCGTCGCGACCCGGAACGCCAACGAGCCGCCCGACGGGGTCGGCGCACTGTACCGGCGTCTGTCGGGCCGTCTCGTGGAGCTGCTCGGCGAGCCGCGCTTCGAGCCGAAGGCCCAGACGAAAGGAACGCGCGACGGTAAGGGGATCGTCTTCGTCGGGCACGACGGCGACGTCTACCCGGCCGGCTTCTTGCCGCTGACGGTCGGGAACGTCCGCGACCTGAGCCTCGCCCGGTCTATCGCGACAGCCCGCTCCTGCGCGAGATCCGTGCCGGGCGATTCAGCGGCCGCTGCGGAACGTGCGGGTACGCCGACCTCTGCGGCGGCTCACGGGCTCGCGCGTTCGCCGCCACCAGCGACCCTCTGGCGACGATCCGGCGTGCCCGTTCCTCGCCGGCCGAGCTGAGGAGAGCCGCGCCTAACCGAGACACGGCTCTCCGTCTCCGGTTGGCACCCCGAAGCTAATGGCTCATCGTCTCTGCGACGCTCCCGACCTTGAGCAGTCCGACCTGGCCCAGGTCGACGCTCGCGAACGAGTGGGACACGAATGGGTAGAGGCCCGGCTGGTCGATCTTGACGTCGAAGACTCCTCCCCCGCCAGCAGGAACGGTGACCGTCTGGACGTTGTGGAGGTACTGCGTCATGTCCCCGTCGAGCCAGGCCCTGTTCAGCAGCGTGCCGACGACGTGGAAGTCGGTGTCGAAGCTCGGCCCGGCCGCAACGACCCAGAAGCGCACCGTCTCGCCGGGGTTCGCGACCAGCGGGTGCTTGACGTACTGGCCCGCGTAGCCGTTCCAGGTCACCCAGTCGGGCGCCATCGCGTGCGCCTTGGCCAGATCGAGGCCGGCCGGAGCGTCCAGGCCCGGAGCGTTCAGGTACCACTCGCTGGAGACGAGCACGTACTCGCGGTCCGCCTTCGGCAGCGGCGTGGCCGGGTCGACGACGATCGCGCCGTACATCCCGTTCGCGATGTGCGCGAGCACCGGCTTGGTGCCGCAGTGGTACATGAAGACGCCGGCATCGCCGGCCTTGAAGCTGAACGTGAACGACTCGCCAGGGTTGACGTCACGGAAGGCGACGTTCGGGGCGATCCGGGCGGCGTGGAAGTCCACGGAGTGCGGGATCGCGCCGTCGTTCGTCAGGGTGATCTTCACCGTCTGACCCTGGCGGACGTGGATCACCGGTCCGGGCGCCCCGCCTTCGAACGCCCACGCGCTGTACTTGATCCCGGGCGCGACTTCGTGGACGATGTCCTTCAAAGTCAGTTGAACGTTGGCGACTGCTCCCGGAGGCGCAGCCGCGAGCGTGGCCGGGTAAGGAGCATGCGCCGCGGCGAGTGCGTCCGCGTTGTCGGGAGCGAGCCCCGCGTAGCTCGCGGTGGCCACGGGGCTGGCTGTGTGCACGTGCGCCGCGCCTGCGGTAGACCCTTGATCGGATTGCGCGCCGGCCGCAGCCGGCGCGGCGATGCCGGCGGTCGCCTTCTTCGCATCGTCACGGGCCTTCTGGGCCGAGATCGCAGCCCAGAACGCAAAGGCGAGCGCTGCGGGCAAAGCGATCCCGAGCAGCAGCGCGACGATCTTGGATGTCGCCCCACTGTCCGGGTCAGGTCTGGACTGGTAGTGGGCGGGAAGCTCGCTGGATGCCTGGTGTGCCACCGGATTCCTCCTTCGAGAGTGAATTCACGATGATGATAGGAAAAACCGCAAACCCCTCCATCAGCAAATTTGCTGATACTGAGATGAAGATTCCACCGATATCCTTCGCTGAAATGACCGACCCTGCTCTCGTCCGTCGCGCGCTCGCCGACGAGCACCGCATCAAGATCCTCGACCAGCTGCGCGGGGCGCCGGGCGGGCTCGGCGTGCGCGAGCTGGGGCGCCGGCTCCAGCTACACGAGAACACGATCCGCTGGCATCTCGGCATCCTCGGCGAGGCCGGTCTGATCGGATCGCAGCCGGCCGCGAACGGCAGGCCCGGCCGGCCCGCGGATGCTCTATCTGCTGCGACCGGGTGCGGACGAGGCCATCGGCCGCGACGACCACCGGCTGCTGGCGACGATCCTCACCGGCTCGCTCGCCGAGCTCCCGGGCGGTGAGCAGCGCGCGGAGGACGCCGGCCGGGCTTGGGGCCGCTATCTGGTGCGCCGCCCCTCGCCGCTCGAGCAGGTCACCGACGAGCAGGCTGTTTCCTCAGGTCGCGCGGCTGCTCGACGAGGAGGGCTTCGCCGCGGAGGCGCACGGAACGGAGATCCATATGCGCCGCTGCCCCTTCCACGATCTCGCCGAAACGAACCCGGCGATCGTCTGCGGCGTGCACCGGGGCCTCATCGCCGGCGCCCTGGAGGAGCTCGGCAGCGGACTCGACATCGAGGCGCTCGACGTGTTCGTCCGGCCGGACCTCTGCATCGCGCGGCTACGACAGCGCGAGCTGACGGAACGGCTCGATGTTGGAAAGGCCGACGCCGACTAGGCGCAGCGGGCCAGGCCGGTCGGCGAGAGCCCGGTCGAGGAGCGTGCAGGCGATCTCGCCGATCGCCGCGCCGTCGTCGAGACCGCCGGCGAGCGTGGACGAGCGGCTGCGGATCGAGAAGTCCGGGTACCGAACCTTCGTCGTGATCGTGCGTGCCGCCTGGCCCGTGCGGCCGAGGTGGTCTCCGAGCCGAGCCGCCATCCGGCGCAGCTCCGCGTGCAGCTGTGCACGGTCGCCGATGTCGACGTCGAACGTCTCCTCGGTCGAGATCGAGATCCGCTCGACCTGCGTCTCCAGTCCGCGCGGGTCGATGCCGCGGGCGCGGTCGCGAAGCATCGTTCCGACCCTGCCGGGGAGGAGGCGCTTGAGCGCATCGTCGTCGAGCGAGGCGAGGTCGCCGATCGTCGGCACGCCCGCCGCGCGCAGGCGCTCCTCGGCACGAGGCCCGACCCCCGGCAAGAGGCGAACGTCGAAGGGCGCCAGGAACGCGGCCTCCGTGCCCGGCCGAACGACGGTGATCCCGCCCGGCTTGCGGCGGTCGGACGCGACCTTGGCGACGACCTTGCAGGTCGCGACACCGAGGGAGCAGGTCAACGACGTCGCTCCGCGGACCGCTGCCTGCACCGCCTCGGCGAGCCGTCGAGCGGCGAGAAAGTCGGCGGCGATCTCGCCGAGGTCGAGGTAGCCCTCGTCGAGCCCGGTGCGCTCCACGGTCGGAGCCACCTCCTGGATGGAGCTCCAGACGGCCTGCGAGTACTGCCGGTAGAGCGCGTGCCGCGGGCGGACGAACACCGCCTCCGGGCAGCGGCGGAGCGCTTCCGCGCAGCTCATCGCCGAGTGGATGCCGAACCGGCGGGCGACGTAGTTCGCGGTCGCGACGACACCGCGGCCGTGCGGGTCACCGCCGACGATCAGCGGCTTTCGGCGAAGAGCCGGGTCCTCGAGCTGCTCCACGGCGGCGAAGAATGCATCGAGGTCGAGATGGGCGACGATCACACCGTTAGCTTAGGAACTGGTACGGAATCGTCACAGTGTCGCGAGCCTTTCTGTGGCACGATCGCCGTAGGGGTGAGGGGCTCTTCCCCCACCCAAGGGTGGGGGTTAGGGAGTCACTGCGGGCACCCGAGTCCTCAGATACCGTCCGGGCGTGGCGTCGGTCGACGTTCCGGTTGCGTTGCTCGGGTACGGCACGGTCGGCTCCGCCGTCGACCGGCTGCTTCGCGACCAGGCGGCCGACATCGAGCGCGCGACCGGCCACCGGCTGAGGGTGGTGCGCGCTCTCGTCCGCGATCCGTTGAAGAAGCGCGGCGCCATCCCGGTCACGACTGACTTCGCGGAGATCCGCGACGACCCGGAGGTGGCCGTCGTCGCCGAGGTGATGGGCGGGCTCGACCCGGCTGGGGAGTACGTCTTGGAGCTGCTCCGGGCCGGCAAGCCGGTCGTGACGGCGAACAAGCAGCTGGTCGCGCGCCGGGGGGCCGAGCTGTTCGCGGCCGCGGCTGACAGCGGCGTCCAGCTCCGGTTCGAGGCCTCCGTCTGTGCCGCCATCCCCGTGATCAAGGTGCTGCGCGAGTCGCTCGTCGTCTCGAACGTCCACCGCGTGCTCGGGATCGTCAACGGCACGACCAACTTCGTGCTCACCGAGATGGAGCATGGGGCGACCTACGAGGACGCGCTGGCGGACGCGCAGCGGCTCGGCTTCGCGGAAGCGGATCCGACGGAGGACGTCTCGGGCAGCGACGCCGCCGCGAAGATGGCGATCCTTGCCACGGTCGCGTTCGGCTCGCGCGTCACGCTTGACGACGTCGCCTACGAGGGCCTCGAGCGTGTCGCCGCGGAGGACATCGCTGCGGCACGCCAGATGGACATGGTCGTGCGGCTGGTCGGCGCGGCTACGCTCGTCGAGGGGCGGGTGGACGTCCACGTCGGACCCGCATTGGTCGACCGCGGGCATCCACTCGCGGCCGTCGAGGGAGCGTTCAACGCGGTCATGCTCCAGGGCGACGCGATCCGCGAGATCACCCTCGAGGGCCCGGGTGCGGGTGGGCTCGAGACCGCCTCGGCGGTCGTCGCCGACATGGTCACGGTCGTCGGCACGACCGGAACAGGTTTCCTCCAGAACGACGCCTGCTGGCGTGAGCTCCCGCAGCTGCCGGAGGGAGAAATCGTCTCCCCGTTCTACGTGCGCGTCGAGGTAGCCGACCGGCCCGGCGTGCTGGCCTTGGTCGCGCTCCGCCTTGCCGCCCACGATGTCTCGATTGCGCGGCTCGTCCAGCAGCAGTCGGAGCAGGCCGCGACGCTCCACATCGTCACGCACGAGGCTGCCGCGGGCCGGCTGCGGGCGGCGCTCGACGAGATCGACGGACTCGAGGACTCGCGCGGCAAGGCGTCCGCGCTGCCGGTGATCTCCGACCGCGGTGTCGCAGAGCTGGGATGGACGTAGTCACCCTGGGCGAGGGCGGGACGCCGCTCCTGCCTGCTCCCCGGCTTTCCGAGCGGCTCGGCTGCGAGGTGTGGCTGAAGTGGGAGGGCGCGAACCCGACCGGGAGCTTCAAGGACCGGGGGATGGCGGTCGCCGTCTCGCGGGCGCTCGAGCGCGGCGCACCCGGAGTCGTCTGCGCCTCGACGGGAAACACCGCTGCATCGGCCGCGGCGTATTCGGCTCGCGCCGGCCTGAAGGCGGTGATCCTCCTGCCCGCGGGAGCCGTTGCCCGCGGCAAGCTCGCGCAGGTGCTCGCCGCCGGCGCCGAGCTGCGTGAAGTCCAGGGCTCGTTTTCGGACGTCCATCTGCAAGCGCGGCAGCTGGCCGAGAAGGAGGGCTTGGTCAACGTCAACTCGATCAACCCCGATCGGATCGAGGGTCAGAGCTCAGCCGCGCGGGAGATCGTCGAGCAGCTGGGCGGCGTGCCGGACGTGCTGGCGCTCCCCTACGGTGGCGGCGGCAACACCTGCGCGTACGTGCGCGGCTTCGACGAGGCCGGCGCCGGGCGGCCGAGGATGCTCGCCGTCCAGTCGGGGCAGCGCGCGGACACTCTCGCTTCCGCGATCCGCATCGTCGAGCCGGTGCATCGCGAGCAGGCGGAAGCTGCAGCGGAGGTCGTGACCGTCGGCGACGACGAAATCGTCGAGTGGTGGTCGGCGATCGCGCGGCTCGAGGGGTTCTTCTGCGAGCCCGCCTCGGCGGCGGGCGTAGCCGGGGTCGCCCAGGTGAGACCGGCGGGAAGAGTCGTCTGCGTGCTGACCGGGCACGGTCTGAAGGACCCGGACGCGGTCGATCGGCTGTGACCCGCCGCCTCCGCGTTCGCGCACCGGCGACCAGCGCCAACCTCGGGCCCGGGTTCGACTGCGCGGCGGTGGCGCTCGACCTCTGGAACGAGGTCGAGGTCTCGGAGGGTGCAACCGGACCGCCCGATCCTGAGCACATCGGTATCCGCGCCTTTGGTCTCGTCGCATCCCCGGACGGACTCGCGTTCGACTGGACCGATCGAATCCCCCGTGCGCGCGGCCTGGGTTCGAGCGCCGCGACGATCGCGCTCGGCCTCGTCGCGGCGGCGAAGTGGTCGGGCCAGGAGCTCTCGGCCGAGGAGTTGCTCGCGCGCGGCGCGCCGCTCGAGGGCCACTCGGACAACCTGGCGGCGTGCCTCGCCGGCGGAGCGTGCTTGACCTGGGACGGCCGGATCGAGCGCATCGCCGATTCGCTGCCGCTCACACCCATCGCCGTGATCCCTACGCAGGAGGTTCGCACCGCGGATGCCCGCAACGCGCTGCCGGCGGAGGTACCGCACGTGGACGCCGCGTTCACGGCCGCGCGCGCGGCCCTGCTCGGGGCAGGGCTCGCGAAGGGTGACGCCGATCTGCTGAGGGCCGCTTTCGCCGACCGGCTGCACGAGCCGTACCGGCCGTCACCTCTGCTCGACGGGCTTCGCCGGGCGCTTCCCGCCGGCGCGGTCGGTGCGACGCTCTCAGGCTCCGGCCCGACGGTGATCGTCTGGGCCGAAGACGGCGAGGCGTGCGCGCGCGGAGCTCGAGACCGCGGTTCCCGGACGAGACCGTGCTCGACGCTGGAGGTCTCCAGGCGAGGGCGCGCACTGAAGATCCCGTGGGACCTCGAGCTCGGCGAGCCGTTCCTCGGCGCGCACTCGAAGCTCGTGGCGCCGGCCCGCCTTCCCGGACGGAACCGAGGCCGTGCTCAAGATCCGCTTGGACGAGGACGACGAGAGCCTCCACGAGCCGGAGGCGCTTCGCTTCTGGGACGGCCGACGGCGCCGTTCGCCTGATCGACCACGACCCACCGACGCGGGCGATGCTGATCGAGCGCTGCGTGCCCGGAACGCCCCTGGGCACGGAGTACGACGACGCGTCGATCGAGATCGCCGCCGCGGTGATGCGGCGCCTCTGGCGCATGCCGCCGACTGATGTTCCCTGGCCGCGGCTCGAGGACATCGCGGCGCGCTGGCTGGTCGAGTTGCCGAGTCGCTACGAAGGCCGCATCCTCGGCGAGGCGCTCGATGCGCTGCGGGAGCTCGCGCCGACGCAGGAGGGCGTCGTCCTCTGCCACCAAGACCTTCACGGCGGCAACGTGCTCCGAGCCGAGCGCGAGCCGTGGCTCGTGATCGACTCCAAGCCGATCCTCGCCGAGCCTGCCTACGACTCGGTCGCACTCGTCCGCGACGCACGGCCGGAGCTCGCCGAGTTGCGGCGGCGGCTCGACCTCCTCTCGGAACTCCTCGGCCTGGACCGTGAGCGGATGCGGCTCTGGGGGCTCGCGAAGTCGCTCGCCTGGGAAACCCCGACCAGGCCGAGCTGTTCTCGCAGGTAGGCTCCCGGCGGTGACGGCGATCGCGGGAGAGGACGCACTCCGCTCGCTGCTCGGCGAGCCCTCCGACCTCGTCCGGTCGAAGGTCAGCGACCGGCTGAACGACCTGACGCGCCAGTTCGTCGAGCGCTCGCCGTTCCTCTGCCTCGCCACTTCGGCCGCCGACGGGACCTGCGACGTCAGTCCACGCGGCGACCCGGCCGGGTTCGTCCAGATTCTCGACGACCGCACGCTGCTGCTCCCCGACCGGCCGGGCAACCGCCTCGCCGACTCGCACCGCAACATCCTCGAGAACCCGCATGTCGCGCTCCTGTTCTTCATCCCTGGCGTCACCGACACCTTCCGCGTGAACGGCACCGCGACGATCGTCACCGACCCGGAGCTGCTCGAGGAGTGCGCGGTCGAGGGCAAGGTGCCGAAGCTCGGCCTGCGCATCGAGATCCAGGAGGCGTTCACGCACTGCTCGAAGGCGTTCCTCCGCTGCGCAGCTCTGGGACCCGGAACGGTACGTCGACCGCGAAGAGCTGCCCTCGCCGGGCGAGCTCATGCGCTCGGTCGGCTCCCCGGTCGATCCGGACACGTACGACGCCGAGCGCGCCGAACGGTACGCGCGGCGCGAAGGCTTCTACTGATCCGGTACCGGTTCGTCGACTGCGGCTACGACCTCGCGAGCGTCGAGGCCGGGCGCGAGCGGTATCTCGAGGCGCACGTTCCCGGCGCGGCGTTCCTCGGAATCGACGAGCTGTCGGACCTGTCGGCCGCGGGGCAGGGGCGGCATCCGCTGCCGAGCGCGGAAGCCTTTGCGGCATCGGCGTCTCGGGCGGGAATCTCCGAGGGCGTGTTCGTTGTTGCGTACGACCACGGCGGCGCGGGTGGGGCCGCCCGCCTGTGGTGGCTCCTCCGGCACTTCGGGCACGAGGAAGTTGCGGTGCTGCGCGGCGGATTCGACTCGTGGCTCGGGCCGGTGCGCGGCGGCGAGGAGAAGATCGAGCCGGCGCCGTTCGTCCCGCGTCCACGCGCGGGCGACACGATCGACGCCGAGGAGCTGTCGGCCCGCCTTGGCGAGCCGGGCCTGGTCGTGGCCGACGCGCGGGCGCCGGAGCGCTACCGCGGCGAGGTGGAGCCGATCGACCCGCTCGCGGGCCGCATCCCCGGAGCGGTGAACTGGCCGTTCGGCGACGCGGGCGAAGTCCCGCCCGCAATCCGCGACGCCGGCGAGATCGTCGTCTACTGCGGCTCGGGCATCACCGCCTGCGTCAACCTTCTGGCCCTGGACCGGGCCGGCCGCCCCGACGCGAAGCTCTATCCGGGCTCGTGGAGCGACTGGTGCGCCCGCGGCCTCCCGGCCGAAACGGGCTAGTCACGCCCCTTTCTTAACAGTGCCTGGCACTGTTAGGAGGCACTCGAGTGTTAGCGGAAGGCGCCGATCAGGGCGCCGCCGGCGACGACCAGCAGCGCCCCGACGACCAGGTGACGGCCGACCAGCTCCGTGCGGCGCAGGAGCAGCACCGCCAGCAGGACGCTGAACAGCGACTCCGTCGCGACGAGCGGACTGACCACCGTGACCCGCGCGCGGTAGAAGGCCTCGAAGAGCGAGGCGTACGACGCACCCCACAGGAGCCCGGGGAGGACGAACGGCGATCCTTCCCGACGGAGATCCGCGGCGAGGCGGGTGCGGCGCGTGACCGAGAGGTAGCCGAGCATCAGCATCGCACCGGCGAGGATCGTCGCCGCTGCGGCGAGCTGGGGCGGCACCGTCGAGTCCCTGGCGAGCCAGCGAACGATGTTGTCGCGTGTCGCGAAGAGCACCGTGCAGGCGAACGAGAAGATGAGGCCGATGACGCGGAATGCGTCTGGTCGTACCCGCTCCGCCACCAGCGCCAGTCCGCCTGCGACGATCATCACCGCCCCGATCGCGAGCGGAGCGCGCAGCGGCTCCCCGAGTGCGACCACGGCGATCGTCACCGCGATCAACGGTGCACCACCCGCGATCACCGACGCCCGTGCCGGCCCCGCCTCCCGAACCGCCAGCACGAACAGCACCTGGGCGGCGCCGGGTGCAAGCAGCCCGGCGAGCATGAACGGCCACAGCTTCCCGCCCCACTCCCGGCCAATCGCCGCGACCGCAGCGCAGACCAGGAAGCCCGAGAAAGCGGTCACGAATGCGCCCACCTCCGCGTCGCGGCTGCGGCGGATCGAGAAGCCGAGCGCGATCGACATGCCGCCGAACAGCACCGCGGAGAGCAGGGAGAGGCCAACGCCGAGCACGACCTCGAAGCTAACCGGTTAGCGTTCGCGCATGGCGATCGAACGAGTCTGCGTGATCGGAGGAGGCGTGATCGGCAGCCTCTATGCCGGCCATCTCGCCCGGAACGTCGAGGTCAGCGTCCTCACCCGCCGCGACGACCACGCCCACGCGCTCACCGAACGAGGCCTCCGCGTCTCCGGCAAGTCGGACTTCACCGCCGAGCTCCGGGCGTCTGCCGACCCCGCCGAGCTGCCCGACTTCGACCTCGGCATCCTCGCGACGAAGGCGACCCAGTTGGAAGAGGCGGCATCGCGGCTCGCCGGTCGTTTTCCAGCCGCGACCCTGATGACGATCCAGAACGGGCTCGGCGCAGAGGAGCTCGTGCGCAGCTACGGCGGCTGGCCGCTGCTCTCGGCCGTCACCTTCATGAGCGGCGTCCGCCACGACGACGCGCACGTCGAGTACGAGCTCGACACCGAGACCTGGCTCGGGCCTTTCGCCGGCACCGCCACGTACGAGCAGGCGCAGGAGGTCGAGGCGCTCCTCGTCGCCGCCGGTCTGAAGGCGCGCGCCTTCCCTGACCTGCGTCCGGCCCAGTGGTCGAAGTTGATCTTCAACGCGACCGTGAACACCGTCAGTGCGCTCACCGACCTGCCGCACGTAGGCCAGTTCGCGGCGCGCGACGCGGCGGGCGACCTCGGCCACCTCGTCCACGACCTGATCGCCGAGGGCAAGGCGGTTGCCGCCGCCGCGGGCGTCGTGCTCCACGAAGATCCCTGGGAGATGAACGTGCACGCCGTCCGCAAAGGGGAGACGCTCGCTGCCGAGGGGCGCTACGCCCACGTGCCGTCGATGCTCGAGGACGTCCGCTCGGGCCGCCCGACCGAGATCGACTTCATCACCGGCGCGCTCGTCCGCGAGGCGGCCAGGCGCGACGTTCCCGTGCCGCTGCACACCGCGATGTACCGGCTCGTGAAAGCCAGGGAGAGCGCGTGAGGGTTGCGGTGATCGGCTGCGGCGCGGTCGGCTCGCTGTTCGCCGCGAACCTCGGCGCGCTCGACGACGTCGAGGTCTGGGCATACGACCCATGGCGCGAACACGTGGACGCGATCAACGCGAACGGCCTGCGGCTCTCCGGCGCCGGCGACGTCGTCGGCAGGGTCAGCGCGACGGCCGACCCCGCAGAGCTACCGGCCTGCGACTTCGGAATCGTCGCGGTGAAGTCGATGCACACCTCGGCGGCGATGGCCGCCACCGCGCACGCCTTCACCGACGCAGCGGTCTGCTCGGTGCAGAACGGCGCCGGCAACGAGGAGCTGTCGCCGAGCACGTCGCCGGGGTGATCCGCGGCACGACCTTCCCGGCCGGCCATGTCGTCGAGCCTGGGCACGTGGGCTGGGACACGAAGGGCGACACGCACATCGGCCCGTTCGAGCCGAGGCCCGCGACGATGGATCAGGTGCGCGCCCTGGCGGATGCCTGCACGCGCGGGGGGATGCCGACGCACGCACTCGAGGACGCGCGCGGCGCGCAGTGGCGCAAGCTGATCTTCAACGCCGCCTCGAACGCGATCGCCGCGCTCACCGGCTTCACCCATGGGCGCATCGCAGAGTTCCCGCCGACGCGCGAGCTTGCCTGGTCGGTGATGGCTGAGGGACGCGCCGTGTCCGATGCGCAGGGGATCGTCCTCGACATGAGCCCGGAGGAGCTGTTCGACCACGCCGCCCGCAAGGACGTCGCCTACGGGCACAAGCCGAGCATGCTCCAGGACGTCGAGGCGGGCCGCGAGACCGAGATCGACTTCCTGAACGGCGCAATCGTCGCCTTCGGCGACCGGTACGGTGTGGACGCGCCGCTGAACCGGGCGCTGACCGCGTTGATCAAGGGAACCGAGGAGGCGCGCACGTGACGAGCCCGGCAGAGATCGAGCGCCGCTACGCGGCGGTGCGGCAGGCGGCGGCGGCCGACGGCCTCGACGCGGTCGTGATCTCCGGGTCCGAGTACACAGGCTTCGAGGGCGCCGTCCGCTATCTCTCCGGCTTCCGCATCCTGCACCGCTACGCCTACGTCGTCCTCCCCCTCGACGGGGAGCCCTCGATCGTCTTCCCCCGCGAGGCGCGCTGGGTCGGCGACCACTCCGAGACCTGGATCGAGGACAAGGTCTTCGCCGAGCATCCCGGCGAGTGGATCCGCGACCGCGCGCGCGACTGGAAGCGGATCGGCGTCTACGGCCTCGACTACGTGATGGCCGTGCGCGACTACCGCGCGCTCGCCGACGGTCCGGCCGAGATCGTCTCCTGGGACCAGGGGTTCGACCTCGCCCGCGCGGTCAAGAGCGACGAGGAGCTCGAGCTCGTGCGCGAAAGCTTCCGGATCAACGAGGACGGCTTCTGGGCGGTGCTCGATGCGTACGACGTCGGCAAGACCGAGGCCGAGCTGATGGGCGAGGCCGAGCGTGTGTTCTCCGCCGCCGGCACGTACCGCACGACGATGGACATGGTCCTGACCGGCGAGAACGGCGGCGCCGGGCCCGAGTTCAAGTTCCCCTCGACGCGCCGCATCGGCCACGACGATCTGCTCCTGTACGGGCTCGAGATCGCAGGCCCGGGCGGACACTGGGTCGAGTTCTCCCGGCCGATCTGCGCGGGCCTGCCGAACCGCGAGACGCTCTCGGCGATGGACGCCTACCTCGAATACTTCGAGGCGGCGAAGCAGACGATGCGCGACGGCTCGACCGCGCACGACGTCCACACCGCTGTCTCGAAGCCGTTCCTCGACCGCGGCTTCACGCTCGGCCACGTCACCGGGCACTCGATCGGGATGACGATGATCGAGCACCCGCGCGTCGGCGAGGGGATCGAGGTCGAGCTGCGCGCGGGCATGGTCGTCTCGATGCACCCGCACGCGATCACCCCTGACGAGCGCACCTGCCTCTACATGCAGGACACGTGGCTCGTCACGAAGGAGGGCGGCGTGCCGTTCTCACAGGTGCCGCTGAAGATCTTCAACGGGACCGAGCGACGGCCAGCAGCCGTCTGAGCCTCGGGATCCGCACCCCCCGCCCGCCGGTCAGGCCCTGGGGGAGGAAGACGAGCACGATCGCCATGAAGGCGGCGACGGCGACGGAGCTCGTGCCGGCCCCGACGTGCAGCCAGCTGACCGCGCCCTGCTCGGCGTCGCTCAGGAACGCGTCGAGGCCGCTGACGACCAGCGCGCCGACGACCGCGCCCAGGAGGCTCCGCGAGCCGCCGACGACGAGCATCGCCAGGGTCAGAAACGTGTAGTCGAGTGCGGAGTCGGTGTTGATCGTGGTCTCGAAGTGGACGAACAGGCCGCCGGCGAAACCGGCCAGCGCGCCGGAGAGCGTGAACGCCCACAGGCGCTGGCGGTGGACGTCGATCCCGGCCGCCTGCGCGGCGAAGGCATCCTCGCGCGTCGCCCGGAGCTTCCGCCCGAGCGGCGTCAGCTGGTAGCCGAACGCGACGCACGCGACCGCGATCGCCCCGATCGTCGCCTGCCAGAGGTCGGTGGTCTGCGGCACGGTGGACAGCGTCAACGGCCCGGGGCCGATCTTCTCCCAGTTGCCGAGGATGTTCTGCGTGATCTCGAGCACGGCGAACGTGGCGATGCCCGCGGCAAGGCCGGAGAGTCGCATCAGCGGGATGCCGACGACGAGCGCAAAGAGCCCGCCGGCGACGGCTGCGATCACGAGCGACCAGAAGTTCCCGACCGAGTGGTCGCGGATCACGGGGAAGACCTGCGGCAGGATGCTCGACTTCGTGTCCTGCGGGATCGAGAGCTCGCCCGCCGCGTACGCGCCGACGAGGAAGAAGCCGATCTGCCCGAACGAGAGCACCCCCGAGTTGCCGACGAAGACGTAGATCGCGATCACGATCGCGGTGAAGATCAGGGCGTTCTCGAACTCGATCGCGCGGGCATTCGTCAGGAAGCTGCCCCAGAGCCCGGTGAGCGCGATCAGCGCAACCGGAATCGCCAGCGGCACCACGCGCCTCATACGCGCTCCACCGCCCGCTGCCCGCGCGGGACGAACAGGCCGCTCGGCCGGACCAGCAGGGTCAGGATGACGAGCGCGAAGACGGCGGAGTCGAGGTAGACGCCGCTGGTGAACGGCCAGCTGCCGGTGCTCGGGAGGAAGCCCGCCAGCGCCTGGTTCGCGAAGCCGATCGAAAAGCCACCGAGAGCGGCGCTCCACAGGCGGTCGAGCCCGCCCACCACCACACCGACGAGGACGATGATCGTCGCCCGCAGCGCATAGTCCGGCGTCACGTACGGCTCCTCGGCGGTGAGGAGCACGGCGATGACCGCCGCGAGCACACCGGAGAGCAGCACGGCGACGAAGATCGTCGGGTTTGCGCGCACACCGAGCAGGCGCGCCGTCCGGAAGTCGGTCGCAGCCGCGCGCATGTGCAGGCCGAGGTTCGTGCGGGTGAGGAGCAGCAGGAGGGCGGCGAGGGCGACCGCTGCCGCCGCCACGTCGACCACCCAGATCCAGCGCACGATCAGCGTCCCGTCGCCGATCGGCCGGTTGAGTCCGGTGAGCGTCCCGACCGTCTTGCCCAGCACCGTGAACTTGAGCAGGGCGATGTAGTAGAGGAGGAGCGAGATGGCGAAGGTGGCGACGAGCATCGTCGCCGGTTCGGCGCGCCTGAGCGGCCGGAACGCGACGGTGTCCATCAGGATGGTCAACCCGATCACGACGCCGAAGCAGCAGAGAATGCTGAGCGCCGGGTTCATGCCGTTCGTGAGCGCGAGCGTGTAGGCGCCCGCCATGATCAGCTGCCCGTACGCGAAGTTGACGAGCCGGAGGACGCCGAAGACGAGGCCGATCCCGACCGCCATCAGGGCGTAGACGGAGCCGAGTGCCGTCGCGTCGATGAGGATCTGGATGGTGTTCATCCGTCGGCTTTTGCACCCATATAGGCCGCGATCAGGCGCTCGGTGTCGCCCGCGTCCTTCGGGCCGAGCGTCGTCACCAGCTCGCCGTTTGCGAGCACGTAGGTCCGGTCGGCGAACGCGACGGTTCGTTGGGCGCGCTGCTCGACGAGCAGGACGGTGACGCCGCGTTCGCGAATGCTCTGAAGCGCCTGGAAGACGGTGTCGACGAGCTGCGGGGCGAGGCCGAGGGAGGGCTCGTCGAGGAGCAAGACGTCGGGCCGGGCAACAAGGGCACGCGCGATCGCGAGCTGCTGCTGCTGGCCGCCCGACAGCGTGCCGGCCTGGCGCCTGCGGAACTCGGCGACGATCGGGAAGAGCTCGTGCACCCAGGCAACGTCCTTCGCGACGCCGTCCCGGGAGCGCCGTCCGGCCAGCCCGAGGCGCAGGTTCTCCTCGACGGTCAGGTTCGCGTAGATCCGGCGACCCTCCGGCACGAGGGCGACGCCCGACCGCGCGACGGTTTCGGGCGCCCGGCCCGCGGATCGACGACCCGGCGAGAAGCAGCTCGCCCGCGTGCGCGGGGACGAGCCCCATGATCGCGTGCAGGGTGGTCGACTTTCCGGCTCCGTTCGGGCCGATCAGGCCGACGATCTCGCCTTCGTCGAGGCGGAGGCTGAGCCCGCGAACCGCCGGCACGCTGCCGTACCGGACCTCCAGCCGGTCGAGCTCGAGCGCGGCGCTCACTGCATCACCGGTGCCTCGCCGAGATAGGCCGCCGTGACGTCGAGGTTCCCGCGGACCTCGGCGGGCGTGCCCTCAGCCAGCGTGCGGCCCTGGTCGAGGACGTGGATCCGGTCGCAGACCTCCATCACGAGCGCCATGTTGTGGTCGATCAGAAGAACGCCGGCCTCGTGCTCGTCGCGCACCGAGCGGACGACGGCTGCGAACTCGGGCACCTCGCCCTCGGGAAGACCCGCGGCCGGCTCGTCCAGCAGCAGAAAGCGCGGCTCGATCGCGAGCGCCCGGGCGACGCCGAGCCTGCGCTCGTCGCCGTGCGGAAGGCTGCCGGCAGGCTGGCTCTCGCGCCCGGACAGCCCAACGAGCCCGAGCAGCGTGTCCGCGCGTCGACGGGCTTCGCGAGGGCCCGCCCCCGAGCCGAGCGCCGACACCTCGACGTTCTCGCGGACGGTCAGCCCCGCGAACGACCGGCTGTGCTGGAACGTCCGGCCAAGTCCCGCGCGACCGCGCCGGTGCGGGCTCCAGCTCGTCACGTCGCGCCCGGAGAGCTCGACGGACCCGCTGCTCGGACGGTCGAAGCCGCTCAGGACGTTGACCAGCGTGGTCTTGCCGGCGCCGTTCGGCCCGATCAGGCCCGACGACCTCGTGACGGTGCAGCTCGAGCGTGACGCCTTCGAGGGCGTGAACGCCCTCGAAGTGTCGTGAGACGGCGGTGGCCCGGAGAGTGTCTCCGGGCCACCGGTCGATCGTGCTCGGACGCGGTTCTGCCACGCGCGTCCTAGTGGATCTTCGTCACCTTCTTGGTCTTCCAGAACTTCAGGAACGTCTCCTTGTTGTTCTGCACCTTCATGATCCGCCAGGGGCGGTTGACGACGCTGTGCAGCGTCGCCGAGAACGTGATCGGGCCGGAGATCGTCGGCTGGTTGCGGAACCTCTCGAACGCCTTTGCGAGGGCCGCACCGTCGGTCGAGCCGCCCGTCTTCTTCAGAGCCGCCGCGAGGGCGTCGATCGTCGCCGCGCCGAGGACGAAGCTCGCCGTGTAGGGCACCTTCTTCGCCGCGAGCAGAGCCGCCAGCAGCTTGTTCACCGACGGGTTCGGGTCGTCGCCGAACGAGGACGCGTAGTTGTCGACGTAGTACTCGGTCACCTGCGGGTTCTTCGGGTTCCAGTAGGTGCCGTCGCCGCCCCACGAGTTGATGATCGGCGTGTTGTTCCCGGCGCTGCGGATGCCGCCGACGAACTGCGGCAACTCGCCGAACGCGGTCACGAACGAGATCACGTCCGCCTTCTCGCCGGCGACCTTGCTGATCACGTTGCCGATGTCCTTGCCGGAACGACGTGAACGCCTGGCGGTCGACGATCTTGCCGCCGAGCTCCTGGAAGCGCTTCGCGAACGCGTCGGACACGTCGCGGAAGTAGACGAGGAAGTTGTCCTTGACGACGATCGCCGTCCGCCAGCCGCGCGAGTACGCGTACTCGGCGTCCGCCGAGCCCTCGTCCTGGGCGGTGCCGCCCATCGTGAAGGCGAGCTTCCCCTTGGCGCCGAAGCGCTGCGGCCCCATCTGGTCGGTGGTCACGCACGGGGCGATCGTCAGGATCCCGTGGTTGATGAACTCCTGCGTCGCTGCGGCGCCGTACTCGACGTCGCAGGTGTCGATCGCGATCTTGGCGCCCTGCTGGATCAGCTGGGCGGCGCACGACTTCTGCTTCTTCAGCTGGTGGTTGCAGACCTTGATCACGAAGTTGGGCCCGCCGGCCGCGGCGAGCTTCTTCGCCTCGATCTGCGCCCCGGCCAGTGCCGGCGAATCGAACGGCTTCATGCTGCTCGTCAGGTCGACGGCCGCGCCGATCACGATCGTCGGACCCTTGGAGCTCTTCCCGGCCGCGGTCGTAACGCCCACGGTCGTGGCGACCGCGACTGCGGCGAGCGCGAGCAGGGCGATCCCGAACCTGCGTGTTCTCATGTGTCCTCCTTGCAAGAGGGAAAGGCGGACCATACGCCTGCTGGGTACGCCGGTTCAATGGGGAACGGTTTACCGTTGCTTCGTGCGCATCGGGATCTGCGAGTGGACGACGTTCCCGGCGAGCTTCGTCGACGAGCTCGAGACGAGCATGGAGCGGCTGTGAGGCGGTTCGACGCGGTCGCGATCGGGAGCGGGATCAACTCGCTCGTCGCCGCCGCGCTCCTCGCCCGTGCAGGCTGGCGCGTGTGCGTACTCGAGCGCAACGACTGGTTGGGCGGCGCGATCCGGACCGCCGAGATCACCGAGCCGGGCTTCGTGCACGAGGTGTTCGCGTCGTGGCACCCGCTCTTCACCGGCTCGGCCGCCTACGCGGAGCTGAAGGACGAGTTGGAGGCGCGCGGCGTCGAGTACCTGAACACGGAGCTGCCGACCGCGACGCTCTTCCCGGACGGCGACAGCCGCTTTCTGACGACCTCGCACGAGCAGAACGTGGCGACGCTCGGGCCGGGCTGGGAGCGCACGGTGGCGGAGTTCCTCCCGAACGCCGACCTCGCCTTCGGCGTGCTCTCGACCGAGCTCTGGTCCCGGGACGGCGCCAAGCTCGGCGCGAAGGCGCTGCGGCGACTGGGCAGGCGGGGGCTGGTCGAGTTCGCCGGCAACGTCCTCTCCAGCGCGAGAGACTGGACGGCCGAGACGTTCGAGGACGAGCGCGTGCACGGGCTGTTCGCGCCGTGGGTGCTGCACACCGGCCTCGGGCCCGATGCAGCCTCGTCCGGGTTCATGGCCCAGGTGATCGGCGTCGCGATCGAGCTGGGCGGCATGCCGGTGCCGCGCGGCGGTGGGATGAAGCTCGTCGAGGCGCTGGCGGGATCGTCGAGGACGCCGGCGGCGCCTGCGAGACGGGTCGGGAGGTCGACCGGGTCGTCGTCGAGCTCGGCCGGGCGGTCGGCGTCCACACGGCCGACGGCGAGGCGATCGCCGCCGAACGGGCCGTGCTCGCGAACGTCACGCCGCAGCAGCTCTACGGCGACCTGCTCGGAGGCGACGGGCCGGTCGAAGAGGCACGGCGCTTCCGTTTCGGCCGCGGCGAGATGCAGATCCACTTCGCACTCTCGGAGCCGCCGGCGTGGCAGGGCGACGAGCGGCTCGGCCGCACCGCGATCGTCCACCTCACTCCCGGCCTGGACGGCGTCTCGCGGGCGGTGAACGAGGCCGACCGCGGCCTCCTTCCCGCGGAGGCGACCGTCGTGGTCGGCCAGCCGATGGCCGTCGACCCGTCGCGGGCGCCTGACGGATCGTGGATTCTCTGGATCCAGCTCCAGGAGGTCCCGTCGCGTGCCGAAGGGCGATGCGGCGGGCGAGCTCGACACGAGCGGCGGACTGGACGGAGGAGCTGCGCGAGGCGTACGCGGACCGGATCCAGGCGCGGATTGCGCGGCACGCGCCGGGCTTCGACGCGACGTCGTCCTGCGGCGGGTGACGTTCTCGCCCGTCGACATCGAGGCGGCGAACTGCGAACATGGTCGGCGGCGACATCTACGCCGGCTCGTGCGCGCTCGACCAGAACCTGCTCTGGCGGCCGCGGCCGAGCCTTCCCGGCCACCGCACGCACGTCGCCGGGCTCTGGCACATCGGCGCGAGCACCCACCCCGGCCCGGGCCTCGGCGCCGGCTCGGGTACGCTCGTGGCGAAGGAGCTGCTCCGGCGGCGCGCTGCTCCGCAGCGCTGATGCCCGTCGACCGCGACACCTTCGTCGAGATCATGGCCTCGTACCCGGCGGGGGTCGCGATCGTGACGACGCTCGATGCGGACGGCACGCCGCGCGGGCTGACGACGACCGCGGTGTCGAGCGTCTCGGCCGAGCCGCCGCTCCTGCTCGTGTGCGTCGACCTGACCTCGCCGGACGCTGCCGGCGCTGCGTGCGGGCGGCCGCTTCGTCGTCAACTTCCTCCGCGAGGGCCGCAGCGAGATCGCGCGGCTGTTCGCTTCGAAGCAGGACGACAAGTTCGACCACGTGGACTGGCGCGCGACGTGCGAGCGGCATGCCGGTGCTCGACGGCGGACGCGCTCGCCTGGGCGGAGTGCGTCACCGTCCAGGAGCTCGAGCCGGGCGACCACGTGATCCTGCTCGGCCAGGTCGAGGAGGGTGCGAGCGCCGCCGACGAGGACGCTCCGCTGATGTACTACCGCCGCTCGTGGGGCGTGTGGAAGCCGGCGCCGACGGCAGATCGAGAGCCGCAAGATGCCGGCCCTCGAGGTCAGCGGCCAGGATCTCCTCTGGGAGGGCGCCGAGCTCTCAGAGACCAGTGTCTGACACCTTCGGTGTCAGACACTGCCCTTGAAGTGCGGCATCACGCGGCTGGCGAAGAGCTCCTGGTTCTTGATCGCCTGCCAGTGGTCGAAGCCGCCCGGGTTGACCGTGATCGAGATCTCGGTCAGCCCCTCGCAGACCTCGCGAACGGCCTCGATCCGCTCGATCACGTCCTCCGGCGTTCCGACCCAGACGATGTCGCCGGCGATCATCTCGTCGTACGGCGTCTCGGCGAGCTTCTCCAGGATCCCGGCCGTGTAGAAGCCGTAGCCCGCAGCGGTCAGGTCGTCGGTCGGCGGCCTTTCGTACTCGATGAGCGGTGAGGCGTTGCCGGCCAGGAAGCCCTTGATCCCCTGCTCGGCCTCGCGCAGAGCCGTGTCGCGGTCCTCGTCGAGGTAGCAGGCGTGGATCCAGACGATGTCCGGCTCGTTGCCGTGCTCGGCGCAGGTCGCGCGGTACAGGTCGAGCTGCTCGCGCAGCGCCTCGTACGGCAAGAGCGGCGGGACGACGACGCCCCATCCCTTCGCTGCGGCGAGCGTGTACGTCTTGTCGCTCGTCCCGCCGGTGAACACCCGGAACTTCTCGCGTCGGCGGCGGGACGATCCGCGCATCGTGAACGTCGTAGAACGTTCCCGAGTACGAGAACGACTCGCCGCCGCTCTCGAGCGCGGTGAAGAGGAGCTCGAGCGACTCGTCGTAGCGCTCGACCATCTCGCCGTAGTCGACCCCGGCGCGCCAGGGGATCCACCCGTGGCCCCGTCCGACCCCGAACTCGTAGCGGCCGCCCATCAGGATGTCGGCGAAGGCGATCCGCGAGGCCAGCACCATCGGGTTGTGGTACGGGAGCACGTGGACGAGGGTGCGGAAGTTGATCCGCTTCGTGCGCTGCGCGGCGGCGGCGAACAGCGCGATCGGGTCGGGCGACGACGAGAACTTCGGGAAGAAGAAGTGCTCGATCGCCGAGTAGGTGTCGAAGCCGAGCCGGTCGGCGTTCTCGATCTGCTCGAGTACCTCGGCGTAGACCTGCGCCGGCTCCTTGCCCGGCCACCACTGCAGCTCCGAGTAGATGCTGAACTTCATCGCGCTGCCTCCTCGTCGGGGACGCGCCGATCTTACGCATCTAGCGCTCCTGACGACCGCGAGCGGTTTAAGACCGACAACGGGAGCGCGGCGCCTCGCGGTCGGGACGAGCAGTCCCGCGAGGGTGCAGACCACAAGGAACCCGGCCGCCATCACGAGCCGGAATGCGGTCAGGTTGGCCGTCCAGACCCCGCGGATCCGCATCATCGACATGTCGATCAGCGGCTCGGCGCTGGTCGCCTCGACCGCCACCCAGGCCGCGCACAGGACCAGCCCCCCGGCGAGGAGCCCGAGCGTCTTCGGGGAGCCCCACCCCAGGACGTCGTCTGGCTGACCGCGATCAGGACCGTCGAGATCCCGACGGTCATCAGCGTCGCCGCCTGCCAGTTGACGCGCCCGGGCGCCCGAACCGGCGACTCCGGAACGAAGCGCCAGGTGGAGAGCGCGGCCGCAGCGATCACGGCAAGCGGAAGCCAGAACAGCCGGTGCCAGCCGAGATGCTCGACGACGAGCCCCCCGAGGACGATTCCGACCCCGGCGCCGATGCCGAGGATCGCGGAGACCAGTCCGATGCTCCCCGCTACCCGCTCGCGAGGGAACTCGTCGCGGATGATCCCGAACGAGAGCGGGAAGATGCCGCCGCCCACCCCCTGGATCACGCGCGCGGCGATCAGCAGATCGAGCGAGTGCGAGACGCCGGCCAGTAGCGTCCCGGCGCCAAGGAGCACGAGCGTCCAGAGGAGGACGCGCTCCTTGCCAAACATGTCTCCCAGCCGCCCGAGGAGGGCGGTTCCGACAGAGGCGCGGCGACAGCTCAGCCATGAGCATCGCGCCGTTCGCGGGAAATTCTTGCATGGCACAACACTTACCAGAAACAACTACTTTCCGTACGGCCGGCTGCCTAAGCAGCCCGCGGAGCTCCTCGTCGGTGACGAGGCCGCGCTTGCGGGCTCCGAGCTCCTTCACGGCCGCAAGCAGCTCGGGCCAGCGCTCCTCGGCGACGTCGAGCCCGAGACGTTCGCAGGCGATCCGGATCGAGTCGATGCCGCTCTTCTTGCCGAGGACGACCGAGCGCTCGGCACCGACGAGCTCCGAGGAGTACGGCTCGATCGCCGGCGGGTCGTGGAACTGGCTCGCGACCGCGCCGCTCTCGCGGCGGAACAGGTTCTCGCCGACGACCGGCTTCCACGGCTCCAGCTCGTACCCGGAGACCTCGCGCACGAGGCGCGACACCTCGCGCGCGCGGTCGAGCCGCAGGTTCGTGGAGACGCCGTAGAGCGCATCCAGCGTCAGCGCCACCTCGATCAGGTTGGCGTTCCCGCCGCGCTCGCCCATCCCGTTGATCGTCCCCTGGATCCAGGTCGCTCCGGCGCGCACGGCTGCGGCGGCGGCGGCGGTGGCGAGGCCGAAGTCGTTGTGACCGTGGAAGTGCACCGGCACCTCCGGGCCGAGCCACTCGCGCGTGCGGCCGACGAGCTCGGCGACCGCCTCGGGCGTGGCGATCCCGATCGTGTCCACGACGACCGCCTCCTTCGCGCCCGCCTCCACCGCCGTCTCGTAGGCCTGCCGGAAGAAGTCGAGGTCGGCACGGGTGCCGTCCACCCCGAAGTACGCGACCGTGATCCCGTGCTCGGCCGCGAACGAGACGGCCTTGCCGATCCGCTCGAGCATCGACTCCCTCGTGACGCCCAGTGCGGTCAGCTTCGCGTCGGAGATCGGCGACTCGATCACGCTTGCCTCGACGCCCAGCTCGACGAGCGCCTCGGCGTCGGCGGCCACGGCACGGGAGAACCCCCAGACCTCGGCGCGCAGGCCGGCGCCGGCGATCAGCTTCACCGCGTCCCAGTCGTCCTGCGAGACGCGGGGAAAGCCGGCCTCGATCCGCTCGATCCCGAGGCCGTCGATCGCCCGGGCGAGCTCGAGCTTCTGCTGCGGGTCGAGGACGACGCCGACCGACTGCTCGCCGTCGCGAAGCGTGGTGTCGTAGAGGCCGACCGAGCCGCCGATCGCGTGCGGGTCGTTGATCGGCCCGGTCCAGACGAGGTCAGATCTCAACGACGCCGTCCGGGAAGGGTGAGAGCTTCTCGGCACCGTCCGCGCCGATCAGGAAGTTGTCCTCCAACCTGAGGCCGCCGCCGCCGGGCCAGTAGATTCCGGGCTCGATCGCCAGCACCATGCCGTCGCGGACCTCGCCGCCGCCGGCCTGATGCGCGTAGGGAGGCTCGTGCGCACGGGCGCCGACGCCGTGGCAGATCGGGTGCGAGGGGTGGCCGGGGTAGCCGGCCGCGGCGATCGCCTCGCGCGTGCGGCGGTCGAGCTCGGCGAGGCTCGCGCCGGGCTCGCAGAACGCGACCGCGTCGTCGTAGACGGCGGTCAGCTGATCGAGCAGCTCGGCGTAGCGCGGCGTGAGCGTGCCGGGGCAGAGGTTCTTCGTGTGGTCGGCCCAGTAGCCGTCGGCGCAGACCCAGATCTCGAACAGCGTCGGCTCGTTCTCGACGATCGGGCGACTCGTGGTCGCGGTGAACGTCCGGATCCCGGGGCCCGACCAGACGAGCGAGAAGCCGAATGCGAGCTCTACCTGACCGTTCCATCCCGTGCCCTCGCCGTGGACGAAGCCCTGCCACTCCGCGGCCGCCTGCGCCTCGGTCATCCCCGGGCGGAGAACACCCTGGACATGCTCCATCGCGGCGGCGGCGATCTCGTTGGCGAGCCGCATGCGCTCGACCTCCTGCGGGGTCTTGATCGCGCGTGCCTCGTTCAGAAGCGGGGTCGCGTCGGCCGCCTCGGGCCAGGCGTCGAACCAGGCCTTCGGGAACGTGGTCGGCTCGCCGACCATCCGGTCGGCTGCCTGGGTGCCGAGCGAGAGCTCCAGGCCGACGCGGCCGTACTGCGACGAGGCCTCGCGGGCGGCGTCGAGCGCGCGCGCGCCGGGCGGCCGGGGATCGCCGGGGTCGTAGCCGGAGAAGAGGCGAATGTCCTCCGTCCAGGCAGTGCGGGCGGCGTCCTCGGCCGAGGGCTCGAGGCAGATCAGCGCAGGCTCGCCCTCGCGCGGGAAGACGCAGGCCTCGTACCCCTTCATCCCCCAGAAGTTCGTCAGGTAGAGGACGTTGTCGGGCGCGCGCACGACCAGAGCATCGAGGTCGTGCTCGCCCATGAGCGCGCGAACGCGCTCGAGCTTCGCGTCGTCGCGCGGCCAGCTCACGCGCGGAACCTACAGCGTTCTACCCGAGCGCTGCCCTAAGCTCGAGCACCCGCCGGTCGATCTCGTCGGGCGTGGCGCCGACTCGCGCCCCGAACCTCGTCGACGGGCGTGGCCATGACGGACAAGGCCGTCGGCGATTGCCTGCCGGAAGAGCGCCTGGCTGTAGTCCCGAACGGAGGCGCTCGGTGCGCGTCCTACTCGGTCTCTTCCTCTTCTCCATCGTCGTCCTCCTCGATGCCAGTTGCACGAGCCGAGCCATGTCGTCCCTGATGTCGTAGATCGCCAGGAGCATACCTTCGACCTCCGGCCGCGAGATCAGCGCTTCTCCTTCCAGCCTCACCATCGTCGCCACCGGTCACGGTCGCGCAAGATGGCCGTTTTCGGCTCGTCGTGCCCAGGCACCGGCGTCGCACCAGGTCGACACGACGGTGTCAGCGCCGACCTTCGGCTCACCAGCGAACGCGCGGCGGGGCAGGCTCGCCGTACGCCTCTTCCCACGAGATCACCGGGTTCCGCAGCACGCCGATCCCCTCGATCTCCGCCTCCATCACGTCGCCGGGCTTCAGGTAGAGCGACGCCGCGTCCGGCGAGAAGCCCGCCACCCCGCTACACCGTTCCCGTCGAGAGCACGTCGCCGGCCGAGTAGCCGAGCGGCGAGTAGTGGCTGACGATCTCCGGGATCGTCACCGACATCCGGCCCGAGTGGGAGACCTGCCGCGGCTCGCCGTTCACGCGCAGCTCCATCGCCAGGTTGTGCGGATCGGGGATCTCGTCGGGCGTGACGATCCAGGGCCCGAGCGGGCAGAACGTGTCGATCGCCTTGCAGAACGAGAACACGCCCGACTCCATCTCGCGCCGCTGGATGTCGCGCGCGGTGATGTCGTTGAAGATCACGAAGCCGGCGATGTAGTCCGCCGCCTCCTCGGGCCCGAAGTGCTTCCCGGCCTTGCCGATCACGACCGCCAGCTCGAGCTCGTAGTCGAGCTCCTCGGTCAGGTGCTCGGGGTAGACCACCGGGTCGTCCTGGCCGATCAGCGCGTCGACGTTCTGGAAGAAGACGATCCAGGGCGCGATCTTGTGCGTCCAGCCGACCTGCTTCGACTCCTCCTCGTGCTCGCGGAAGTTCCCCGCGGTGTGGAAGAACTTCTTCGGGACGATCGGCGGCCGGAGGCGCGCGCCGTCGAGCGGCACGCGCTCGCCGGTCTCGTCGCGCGCCGCCGCGCTCGAACCACTCGCGCATCGTCGGGACGTCGAGCACGGCGATCTCGTCGCCCTCGACGCGCCCCACGCGCCCCTCGTCGAAGGTGACGAGCTTCATGCCACTCCGCAGACGCGCTGCGCGGTCAGCGCGTACACCCGCGCCGTGTCGACAAGACCCTTGATCTCGAGATTCTCGCCGTCCGCGCCCGGAAGCCCGCTCGACGTCCCGTAGTTGACGGTCGCGATCCCGTAGCGCGTCAGCACGCTCGCATCCGAGAACCAACGGGTCGTGTCGCGGTCGGGCGGCGCCCCGTAGACCTCGGTGTGGCTCTCGTCCACAGCGCGCACGAGCTCGTGGTCCTCGGCGATCTCCGCGCCGGGCGCGCTGACGTAGATCTCCCAGTCGAGCCCGTAGTCGGGGAAGCGTCGCTGGAGCTCGCGCACCCAGTCGCCGAGCGCGTTCCGCGCATCGGCCATCGGCAGGTTCGGCGGCACGCGCACGTCGAGGAAGAGGTCGGTGCGGCCCGGCGTCCGGCTCACGCGCCAGGGGAAGCCGCCGCGCACCGAGCCGACGTTGACGACGCCCGGCTTGCCGCCGTAGGTCGTCTTCGCCTGCCACTCGGGAATCCACTCGAGTACGGCGCCGAGCAGCTCGCGCATGCGCAGGATCGAGTTCTCGTCGGAGCGACCGCCCGAGAACGCGGTGTGCATGAACGGCCCGTGGGTCGAGAGGCGCAGCCAGATCGACCCGTAGTGGCCGAGCACGATCCGCTGCTCCGTCGGCTCACCGAGCACGCACATGTCGGCGACGCCGCCGTGCCCGACCAGATGCCGCGAGCCGGCGGCGTAGCCGCGGTACTCCTTGCCCCGGAACTCGTCGCCGTACTGCGTCTTCTCGATCTCGCCGATGACGGCCGCGATCAGCAGATCGCCCTTCAGCTGCACGCCGGCGGCCTGGAGCGCGCGCACGGCCTCGACGTAGCAGGCGAGCGCGCCCTTCATGTTCGAGATCCCGAGCCCGAACAGGTAGTCGCCTTCGACGCGCGCCTCCGGCCGGAAGCCGCGGCCGACAAGCCACGGCTCCCGGCCCGAGTACGAGGTGTCCATGTGACCGTTGAACATCAGCGTCTTGCCGCCGCCGCTGCCGCGCCAGGTGCCGAGAACGTTGGGGCGGCCGTCCTCGACCTCCTGCCACTGCACGTGCAGGCCCATCTCGTGGAAGAGCCGCGCCATGTGCTCGGCCATCGCGTGCTCCTCGCCCGTCGGGCTGGAGATGTTGACGAGGTCGCTTGCCGTCTCGACGAGGCTGCGACGGTCGATCTGGACGCCGGAACCCCCACGCTGCCTCATCCCCTCACCTCCGGAAGCACCTGCTCGGCGAGCAGCTTCAGCTGGCCGAGGCGGTCATCGCCCCACAGCTCGAGCATGACGTGCGTGCAGCCCGCCTCCTTGTACTCCTGGATCGCGGCGATGCAGTCCTGCGGCGTGCCGGCGATCGGGCGGCACTTGTCGAGGATCTCGTCCGTGACAGCCGCCTTCGCCGCGAGGCGTCCACCCTGCTCCATCGCCTCGGCGACCGGCCGTATCTCGTCCTGGGTCAAACCAGCGCACTCGAGCAGCGTGTCCGCAGCTCCCTGGATGTTCTGGACCTTGTTGGCGAGGTACATGCCTGCAATCTCCCTGGCGCCGTCGCGCCCGCGTTCCCGATCTTCGTCGATCGAGGCGACGATCGTGCAGCCGAGGTCGAGTGAGTCCGGGTCGCGGCCCGCCTCCTCGAGCTGCCCGCGGACGTAGCGGACGAACGCAGGCGTCGTGATCGAGGCGGTGAGCAAGCCGTCCGCCTCCGTCGCGGAGGCGCGAAGCATCATCGGCCCCGTGCCTGCGAAATAGAGGGGTACGTCCCAGCGCGGCGCGTCCGCGTCGTCCTTCAGCGCCGGGATGTGGGCCGAGAAGACCTTGCCGTCGACGTCGAGCGCGTCGCCGGCGAGGACGCCGCGGATGATCTGCGCCGCCTCCCTCATCGCCGCGACCGGCTTCGACTCGATCGCCGCGTGACGCATGAAGATCTTCGAGACGCCGAGGCCGAGGTAGAAGCGGCCCGGCCCGGCCGCCTCCTGTGTGACCCGCGCCTCCATCGCGATCTGGATCGGGTGGCGCGTGAACGGAGAGATGATCCCCCAGCCGACGGCCAGGCGCTCGGTCTCGCGGGCCACGAGCGGGGAGAGGGCCGTCGACGAGCGTGCCTCCATCGAGTGCTTGCGCCACCACGGGTAGGCCTCGGCGAGCCAGATCGTGTCGAACCCGCCCTCGTCCATGGCGCGGGCGTGCTCGAGGATCTCCTCGAGCGGCTCCATCGTCAGCTGCATCACGCCGATCCGGAAGGGCTGCGGCACAACGCGATCCTAGTGGGGTAGCGTGCCGAAGATGGAGCGCTACGACCTCGTCGTCGCCGGTGGAGGGCTCGCAGCCGCGAAGGCGGTCGAGGCGTACCGTGAGGCCGGCGGCGAAGGAACCGTCCTCGTGCTCTCCGGCGAGGTGCGCCCGCCTTACCACCGGCCGCCGCTCTCGAAGCGGCTGCTGCGCGGCGAGTCCGAGCCCGAGCAGGCGCTCGTGCACCCGGAGGAGTGGTACGGCGAGCACGGGATCGACCTCCGGCTCGGCACCCGCGCCGCCGGGCTCGATCTCGATGGCCGGAGTGTCTCGCTCGGCGCCGACGAGGTCGGCTTCGAGCGGCTGCTGATCGCGACCGGCGCGCTGCCCCGACCGCTCGACGGGGCGCACACGTTCCGGACGATCGACGACTCGCTCGAGGTGCGCGAGGCAGCGCAGGCAGCCGGCCGCGCGACGGTGATCGGCACGGGCTTCATCGGCATGGAGGTGGCAGCTTCGTTGCGCGCCCTCGGCGTCGACGTCACGCTCGTCACCGGCGGCCGGCGGCTCTTCGGCAGCTTCGGCTCGACCGACTTCTCCGCGCACCTCGACGCGGTCTACCGCGACCAGGGCGTGAACGTCGTCGACTCGGCGCCGGAGGAGGGCGTCGTCATCGCCGGGATCGGCGTCGTGCCCGCGACCGAGTGGCTCGAAGGATCGGGGCTGGCGCTCGACGACGGCGTGGTCGTCGACGCCTGCTTCAACGCGTCGGCCGACGGAGTCTTCGCGGTCGGCGACGTCGCCCGCTTCCACGACCCGGTCTTCGGAGAGCACCGACGGATCGAGCACTGGTCGAATGCGAACTACCAGGGCACCGAGGTCGGCAAGATCCTCGCCGGCGCCGCGGGCGGCTACGACACCGTCTCGTCGTTCTTCACCGAGATCTTCGGCACGACCTACCGCGTCTTCGGCGAGCTGAAGGGCGAGACCGCGGTGGAAGGCTCGTTCGCCGAGGGCCGCGCGATCGTGCGCTACCGCGGCGCCGGCCGTCTCTACGGCACGCTGACCACCGGCCTCGAGGACGACGAGGTGGACGAGTTGAAGGCCGAGATCCGCGGTTAGCCCGCGGTCTTCGCCTCCGCAACCTGCGCCTCGAGCGCGTTCAGAACGTTGCCGACCTGCTGGTTGACGATCGGCTGGAAGACGCGCTGGCCCATGCTCCCGATCGGGCCGGCGACGCGCACGTCCGCCTCCCAGCGCATGCTCGTCCGGTCGCCCTCCGGGGTCAGGTGGAATTGGGTCTCCATCGCGACGATCGCGCCGACCCCCTGCCCCTTCGAGCTCAGCTTCGCGTACTCGATCGGCCGCTCCTCGAGCTTCTCGAAGTTGAAGTTCAGCTTCAGCCCGCCCATCCCGAGCGGGATCTTGACCGCGGCCTTCCAGTGCCGGTCGTCCTGAATCTCGAAGCTCTCGACGCCGGGCAGCAGCTTCGCCATCTGCGACGGGTCGTTGAGCACGTCCCAGACGAGCTGGGCCGGCGCGTCGAAGTCCCTCGTTCCTTCCACCTTCACTGAGCAGTCACCTCCACGAGCGCTGCGGTTGCTTCCGGGTTCTGAATCATCCGCCACACGCGCTCGGGCGGGTTGAACGAGTCGTTGACCACCGCGGGCTTGCCGGCGCTACGCAGGGCGTCCTGGATCGCCGAGCAGATCGCATGGATCGCGGCGCCGCCGCCCTCCCCCATCCCCTTCGTCCCGAGCGACGAGAAAGGCGACGGGCTCTCGATGTGGCCGGTCTTGATCTCCGGCAGGTCGAGCGCGTGCGGCACGTGGTAGTCGTAGAAGTTCGCGGTCAGCAACTGGCCGTACTCGTCGTAGGCAAGGGTTTCGTGCAACGCCGCGCCGATCGCATGAGCCGTCGCCCCGTGCACCTGCCCTTCGACGATCTGCGGGTGGATCCGGATGCCGCAGTCGTCGACGGCCGCATAGTCGAGGATGTCGACGTGACCGGTATCGGGGTCGATCTCGACCACGCACGCGTGGATCTGCGTCGCATAGGTGAGCGTCAAGTTGCCGAACTTCCGCTCGAAGTCGGGCATCTCGAACGGCGGCACGTAGACGTGGCGGCAGTTCAGCGTCACGTCGTGAAGCTCGGGCGGCAGCACCGCGTTGTTCGCGTTTACGATCGCCCCGCAGGCCATGAACGGCAGCGCCGCCTCGGGGTTGTCCTTGCGCTTCGCAAGACCGCCTTCGAGCACGATGTCGTCCGGGTCTGCCCCGCCGAGGACCGCTCCCGCCAGCCGGCGGATCTCGAGGGAGAGCTTCTCCGCGGCGCCCTTCACCGCCTCCAGGCCCGTGACCGCGAACTGGCTCGCGTAGGTGCCGGAGAAGCCTGCGTGCGAGTTCCAGTACGAGTCGTGGCCGGGCCGCACGTTGATCTGATCGGGTGAGACACCGAGGATGTCGCCGGCGACCTGCGAGGCGACGGTCTCGTGGCCCTGCCCCTGGGGCACGGTGCCGAGGGTGAGCACGATCTCGCCGAAGATGTCGAGCTTGATCGTCGCCACCTCGTTGTTCCCCGAGAACTGGAGCTCCGGGTTCAAGAGCGTCGACTGGCCGAAGTTGTTCGTCCCCGAGTCGAGCGTCGAGCCGATCCCGATTCCGATCAGCTTGGAGCCGCCGGCGGCTTGGCGGGAGCGCGCCCCTTCGTAGTCGATCAGCTCGAGCGCGATGTCGAGGCAGCGCGCGTAGTCGCCCGAGTCGTAGACGCAGCCGTTGGGCGTCTCGTACGGCATCTCCTCGGTCTTCACGTAGTTCCGCTTGCGCACTTCGACCGGGTCGAGCCCGAGCTCGTGGGCGACGATGTCGCAGATCCGCTCGGTCAGCCAGAGCTGCTGCATCCGCGAGTAGCCGCGGTTGGGCGCGACCGGCGACTTGTTCGTCACCACCTGCGTGAAGTCGACCCGGATGTTCCGCCAGCGGTACAGGCCGGGTGCGACCTGCGCCCAGATGATGCAGCCGAGCGGCTCGTAGCGCGGGAAGGCGCCGCAGTCGTCGAGCGCCTTGACCTTGAACCCGAGCATCGTCCCGTCGTTCTGGACGGCGACCTCGATGTCGTGGAACCAGCGCTCGTTGCCGTGCGCGTTCGCCGTGTGCTGGTCGGTGCGCCACTCGGTCCACTGGACGGGCCGGCGCAGCTTCCGCGCGAGCAGGCAGCACGCGGTCAGGTACGTGTGGGTCGTGATCTTGTTGCCGAAGCCGCCGCCGATGTCCTGGGTGACGAAGCGGAGCTTGTCGAGCCCGACCCGCAGCGCCGGCCCCATCCAGATCGCGGCCACACCCGGCATCTGGTGGTTGCAGTGGAGCGTGAACTGGCCGGTCCCTCGGTCGTACTCGACGAGCGCGGCGGAGCATTCGAGCGGCGTCGAGGAGAACCGGTCGAAGTGGAGCTCCTTGATCTTCACGACGCGGTCGGCGGCCTTCAACGCGCCGTCGATGTCGCCCCAGTCGAAGGTGCCCGACCAGACGACGTTGGTGCCGGCGTCGTCGTGGAGGAGCGGGGCACCGTCGTCCTGAGCCCGGCGCGCGTCGACGAGCACGTCGAGGGGCTCGTACTCGACCTCGACGAGGTCGGCGGCGTCGCGGGCGATCTCGCGGGTCGCCGCGACGACGGCAACGACCGGCTCGCCGACGTGGCGGACGCGGCCGACGGCGAGGCAGTAGTCCTTGATCTGGTTGCCCGGCGGCGTGGTCAACTCGAAGAACGGGTCGGTCAGGGCCGCGACCTCGTCGGGGGTGAGCGTTCCGTAGACGCCCTCGAGCGACTCGGCCTTCGAGACGTCGACCGAGACGATCCGCGCGTGACCGTAGGGCGAGCGGACGAAGTGCACATAGCCCATTCCGTGGCGCTTGACGTCGTCGACGAACACGCCCTGGCCCTGAACCAGCCGGCGATCCTCCTTGCGCGGGATGCTCTTGCCGGCATAGCCGATTTCGAGCTCGACAGGGGCCGGTGCGATCGTCTCGCTCATGAGGTCGCGACCGCCTGGATCGCTTTGACGATGTTCACGTAGCCGGTGCAGCGGCAGATGTTGCCCTGGATCGCCCGCCGGATTTCCTCCTCGGTGGGCTGCGGGGTGTGGGAGAGCAGGTAGGTCGCGCTGAGCAGCATCCCCGGCGTGCAGTAGCCGCACTGGAGGCCGTGGTGCTGCGAGAACGACTTCTGGAGCGGGTTCAGCTCCCCGTCCTCGGCGGCGAGGCCCTCGACGGTGGTGATCTCGGCGCCGTCGGCCTGGACAGCGAGCAGCATGCAGCTCTTCACCGCCACGCCGTCGAGCAGGATTGTGCAGGCGCCACAGTTGCCCGTGTCGCAGCCGACGTGGGAGCCGGTCAGGTCGAGGTCGTCACGGAGGAAGTGGATGAGCAGCTTCCGTGCCTCGACGCCGCGCTCGTAGCGCTCGCCGTTGATCGTGACCGCGATCGTGTGGTCGCTCACGCCCGCTCCCGCGCCGGCAAGCCTGCGCCTCCGCTCGTCTTCCGCTCCCGCGCTGGCAAAGCCAGCGCACGCTCTCGTCGCCGGCTCCGTCGAGCCTACGCCTGTGGTGGCCTCCGTCGAGCCTACGCTCACGCTGCGTCCCTGACGGCACGGGCGGCGAGCACCTCGGCGAGGTGGCGCCGGTAGTCGGCGGAGGCGTGCACGTCGCCGGGCGGGTCGAGCCCGGCGGTCCGCACAGCGTCGCGGATCGCAGCCTCGTCGGCGCTCGCGGTGACGACGACCGGAGTCGCAGCGACACAGCCGATCGCGAGCCGGGCGGTGCCGCCGGAGACCGTGGCGGCGACGTTGACGATCCCGGTGCCTTCGACCCCGAGCGTGGCGGCGGCCCAGCCGTCGCGGGCGTCGCCTTTCCCGGGGATCCGCACGCTCGTCAGCAGCTCGCCCGGTTGGACGGCGGTCATGTAGACGCCCTCGAAGAACTCCTCGGCGGAGACGGTGCGCTCTCCGTTCGCGCCGCGGATCGTCAGCTCTGCCTCGAGCGCGGCCAGGAGCGGCGGGAAGTGGTTCGTCGGGTCGTTCGAGCACACGTTGCCGCCGATCGTGCCGCGGTTCCGCACCTGGACGTCGGCGATCGTGCGCGCGACCTCGGCGAGGATCGGCCGCTCGGAGGCGACCTCCGGCGAGGCGACGATCGCGGCGTAGGTCGTCATCGCGCCGATCTCGAGCGCGCCGCCGTCTTGGTGATCCCGCGCAGCGCCCCGATCCCGTTCAGGTCGACGACGAGCTCGGGCGAGGCGACGCGCGTCTTCATCACGTTGACGAGGCTCTGCCCGCCGGCGAGCGCGCGGGCGTCCTCGCGGCCTGAGAGCAGCTTCACGGCCTCCTCGACCGACTCGGGGCGCGCGTAGTCGAGCTCGCTCAGCAGCACGGGGCGAGTCTAATGGGCGGGCGGCGTGGTGTGAGAAAGAGGTTCGCTGTCGAGCGTCTAGGCTCTCCACGGCATGGCGCAGCGCTCTCAGGGAGCGGCAGCCGTCGTTCGGTCAGCGAGACGATGACGTCGGGGAGCTGCTCGAACGGCCGTCGAAGATCGCCGTGACGACTACTCGGTCGTCCTCGACGGCCTCGTAGACGATCACCATCCAGCGCCACGGCCCGAGCACGTACCGGTACTGCGCCCATCGCCCTTCGAGCGCGGGGCCGAGATGCGGGAACCGCTGCAAGGAGCGCAGTCGGTGAAGTAGGCGCTCCGGCGTGTCCGCCGGGAGGTTGTGAGTGAGGATCAGCCGCTGGAGGTCGCGCACCGCGGCCTCGCTCAGTTCGACTCGAGCCACGTCGTGAGATCGTCGAGCGGAATCGTCTTCCCTTCGCACGCTTGCCGCGAGCCCAGTTGCGCCCGCTCGAACGCGCCGTCGATGCTGTCGAGGACTTCCGTCATCGTGCGGGCATCAAGGTCGGCGTCGTCGATCGCGCTCGACAGCAGCGAGCGAGCCAGCGTCCCCTCCTGCACATGAGCCCGCTCGGCAAGCATGCGCAGCTTCTCTGCGTAGATCGGGTCGAGCGTGACGTTCAGCCGGCTTCGCTCCTGCGGCATACACGTGAGATGATAACACGTAGCAGCACGAAACGTGTACCCGTCTGGTTGTAATCCTGAGTCGATGGAACCGATTGCGTTCGGGCCAGCTGCTGCGAGCGTTCTCCGGTGGTGCCGCGAGGCTCGAGTCGTGCTCGACTTCGTTCGTCTATTACCGTCGCGCACCGAGATCGAGGACGGCACCGCCCACCGACGGGCGGGAGTGGCAGCCGTCGCTGCTGCTTGCAGGAGCAGGGCCGACCGGCTCGAAGCGGACCCTCCGCTCTACCGTGACAGCACTGGAGGCATTGAAAGAGAGTTTCGAAGCGAGACTCTGCTCGGCCCCAGTCACGGGTCGGGCGTGGTACCCGATCTCGAAGATCTCCCCGTGCCAGACCTTGCGACAGCTTTCTGGCACCCCCCGTACGGCCTGGATGGGACGCAACCGGTACTGCTTGCGCTATTCGAGGACATCGCCACAGTGGTCCTCGCGCTCGGCGATGAGCCGGAGATCTGGTCCTGGCGCACGTCATGGTCGCCCTACTTCGAGCCAGGCACCGAGTGGTGGGGGACTGGCTGCTGGACGATCCAGCAAGAGGACGAATCGCTGGTCGCTGTGCTTGCTTCGGCGACCGATTGACGGCCCTCTACGCGAGCAGCGCGCGGTGGGCGCGCAGCGCGTCGAGTACGCGGTCGACGTCGTCGTCGACGTTGTAGAGGTGCAGTGCAGATGCGCAGGTTCGAGTCGCGTTCGGAGCAGACGATCTTCTCGGCGGCGAGCGCCGCGACGAGGGCCGACACGTCGGTCGAGCGGACGCAGACGAGCGGGCCGCGCCGTACCGGGTCGCGCGGAGTGACGACCGTCGGCGCCGAGCTCGTCGAGCCCCTCGATCAGCCGGGCGCTGAGGCCCGCGATGTGCTCCTCGATCGCGGCGGTGCCGGCCTCTTCGACGATCGACATGCCGGCGAGGCCGCCGTAGATGTTCGGCACCGGCGGCGTGCCCGCGTCGAAGCGGCGCGCGTCGGCTGCCGGCGAGTAGTCGGAGATGTCCATCCGGAAGATGTCCTCGTCGGCGAACCAGCCGGTCTGGATCGGCACCAGCTCGCCGAGCAGCTCGCGGCGGACGTAGAGGAAGCCGAGTCCCGCCGAGGCAAGCAGGTACTTGACCGTGCCGCCGGTGACGAAGTCGACCCCGAGCGCGCGCGCGTCGAAGTCGATCGCGCCGATCGCCTGGTACGAGTCGGCGAGGCAGAGCGCGCCGGCGTCGTGCGCGATCCGGGCGATCTCTCCGACGTCGTGGCGGTGGCCGGTCCGGTACGAGACCGTCGTGCAGCAGACGAGCGCCGTCCGCTCGTCGACCACCTCGGCGAAGCGCTCGGGCGGGATCGAACCGTCGGCCTCCGGCCGGACGTGGACGACCTCGGCCCCGCGCAGTTCCTGCGCGTGCGCGATCTGGCCGACCGTCGGGAACTCGTGCTCGCTGATCACGATCTTCCTCCGCTCGCCGCGCCCGAGCGGTAGCGCGCTGACGACGCCGTTCACCCCCTGGCTGACCGACGTCGTCACGGCGATCTCGCCGGGCTCCGCCTTCAGCAGCCGGGCGAACGCGGCACGGGCCGCCTCCGCGCGCTCGACCCAGTGACCCCACTCGGCGCCGCGCTCGTCCCAGCCGTCGAGGTACTCCTCGTAGGCGGCGCGCACGCGGTGCGAGAGCGCGCCCTGCGAGCACGAGTTGAGGTACGTCGTGTGCGCGAGGATCGGGAACTCGCCCCGGATCGCCGCGCCCACCCTGCCGGCAGTCACCGCCATAACCGAAGCGTAACCCCTCGGCGGACGCATCCCTGCTACGGTCGGGCCGTCCAAACCGGAAGGAGGCAGCAGATGCTGTTCCACGTCATGTGGGAGTTCACCGACCAGTCCGAGGAGGGCGAGAAGCGCTCCCTCGAGGTCTTCTCGAAGTGGCAGCCGCCCGCCGGCGCCGACTTCAGCAAGGGCTTCTACGGATTCTCCGACGGAAGCGGCGGCGTCGCGATCCTCGAAGCGGACAGCGCCGCGACGCTCGCCCGCACGACCGGGCCGTGGTCTCCGTGGCTGCGCTTCACCGTCACCCCGATCGTCCCGATCGAGGAGGCAACCCAGATCGGCGGCGAGTCGGTCGCCTTCCGCGAGTCCGTCTCGGGCTGAGCCGGTAACTCCTCCGCCGCGGCCGACCTGCGCGGCCCCGGCTCACTGACGCTCTCCTCAGCCGGCCGAAGTCATCGCGCGCGCAGCGCGCGGACTTCGGCCGGTTGCCTAACGGCCGAGATAGGCCTTGCGCAGGCCCTCGTCCTGGAGCAGATCGGCGGCCTTCCCTTCCAGAACGAGGCGGCCGGTCGAGAGCACGTAGCCGCGGTCGGCGATCGAGAGCGAGACGTTCGCGTTCTGCTCGACGACGAGGATCGCCACCCCGGCGTCGTGCACCTCCTTGATGATCTCGAAGTTCTGCTCGACCAGCACCGGCGCGAGCCCCATCGACGGCTCGTCCATCAGCAGCAGCTTCGGACGCCCCATCAGCGCCCTCGCCATCGCCACCATCTGCTGCTCGCCGCCCGAGAGCGTCCCGGCGAGCTGGGTGCGGCGCTCGTGCAGGCGCGGGAAGAGCTGGTAGACACGGTCGAAGTCCTCCTTGTCCGGCCCGCCGCGCAGGTAGGCACCCATCTCGAGGTTCTCGACAACCGTCATCGGCGCGAACAGCCGGCGGTTCTCGGGGACGATCGCGATGCCCCGGCCGATGCGATAGCTGGTCGGCCGGCGGGTCACGTCCTCGCCGTCGAGCAGCACGCGGCCGGTGCGCGGCCGGACGATGCCGAGGATCGTCTTCAGCGTCGTCGACTTGCCCGGACGCGTTGCCGCCGAGGAGGCAGACGAGCTCGCCCTCGCCCACCTCGATGTTCACGTCCTGGAGGATGTGGATCAGCCCGTAGTAGGTGTTGACCCCTTCGAGGCGAAGCAGCGCCGCACCGTTGCCGTCGACGGTCACTTGCGCTCCGTCCCGCCGAGGCCGAGGTAGGCCTCGACCACCTTCGGATCGGTGGCAACGGTCTCGAACGACCCCTCGGCGATCTTGACGCCGTGGTCCAGCGCGACCACGCGGTCGGAGATGCCCTCGACGACGTGCATGTCGTGCTCGATCACGAGGATCGTGTACCCGCCCTTGCTGCGCAGCGTGCCGATCAGCTCTGCGATCTCGTGGGTCTCCGACGGGTTCATCCCGGCCGCAGGCTCGTCGAGCAGGAGGATGCGCGGCTTGGTCGCCGTTGCGCGGGCGATCTCGAGCCGGCGCCGGTTCGCGTAGGAGAGGCTGTACGCCGGCTGATCCCAGCGATAGCCCATCAGCCGATCGCCGAAGAACGAGAGCCGCTCCTCCGCGAGCGCTTGGATCGCCTTCTCCTCGCGGCGGGCGCCCGGGGTCCGCAGGATCGACTGGAAGACTGTCGCCTTCGTGTGGCCGTAGGCAGCGGCCATGACGTTCTCCTTGACCGTCATGTTCAGGAAGAGCCGCAGGGTCTGGAAGGTTCGCGCCACTCCTCGCTGGGAGATCCGGTGCGGTGGCAAGCCGACCAGGCTCTCCCCGTCGAGCAGGATCTCGCCCTCGTCCGGCTCGTAGACGCCGGTGATGAGGTTGAAGACGGTCGTCTTCCCGGCGCCGTTCGGGCCGATCAGGCTCACGACCTCGCCCTCGTTCACCACGAGATCGAGCTCTTGAACCACCGACAGCCCGCCGAAGCGCTTCGTGACGCTGCCGGAGCTCGCAGGAGCGCGCTCATGCAATCTCCACGCGGGCTGTGCCGAAGAGGCCCTGCGGCCGCCAGGCCATGAGCACGATCAGGAGCGCGCCGAGGACGAGGAAGCGGGTCGCCGCCTGCTGCTCGAACGTCGCCGTCAGCCGGTTCTCCCAGACGAACGCGGCGAGGTAGATCACGGGCGGCAACGCCAGCGCGAGCTTCCAGCCGCGCACGAGCGTGAGCCCGAGGACCGCGATGATCAGCGCCACGAACGCGTAGTTGCCGATCTCGGTCGTCGAATGCGCCGGGTGGATGACCCAGCTCTGCACGGCGCGCGCGACCGCGTCGCCGCCCGCTGCCTCGCCCTCGCGTCCCGCTCGGCCAGGCCGCGGCGACGATTCCGTGCACCGCATAGCCGATCCCGACGGTGCCTCCCAGCACGGCGGCGAGCTTCGGCCAGGGGCGAACCTTGGCGACGAGCGTGATCAGGATCAGCGACAGGAAGAGCCAGCGGGAGTGGTTCGCGCTGCGCAGGACCTCGAGCGAGACGTTGATCACGATCGCGCCCACAATTGCGCCCCGGAGGCTTCCGGCGCCGCCGAGGATCAGCATCGCGTAGACGGTGATCAGGACCGGGACGTCGTAGTTGTCGGCGAAGACGGCGCCGATGAACGACGCGTGAATCGTGCCGGTCAGGCCCGCGACCCCGGCGCCGAACGCGAACGCCAGCAGCTTCAGCCGGTTGACGGGCATGCCCATCAGCTCGGCGGCGAGCGGATCCTCGCGCAGCGCCTGCCAGGCGCGCCCGGTGCGGGAGTGAATCGCCAGGTACAGCATCGCCAGCACGATCAGCGCACCGCACAGGACGAGGTAGAAGAAGCCGCGCTGGGATTCGATCCGCAGGCCGAAGAGCCGGAACGGATCGAGCCCGGGGATGCCGTTCGGCCCGCCGGTGAGGTCGGTGTGGCCGGTGAAGCCGAGGAAGCTGACCGCGTTGCCGTTGACCGCGATCACCTGAGAACGCCTGGAGGAAGAAGAGGGTCACGATCGCCAGGTAGTCGCCGAGGAGGCGCCGCGAGGTCGATCCGAGCAGAAGGCCGATCAGGGCCGTGCCGAGGACGATCAGAGGAACCGAGGCCTCCGCCGGCCAGTGGATGCCGTAGTGGTCGGAAGAGAGGAGCGCGTAGCCGTACGCGCCGATCGCGAAGAACGCGACGTAGCCGAGGTCGAGCAGACCGGCGAAGCCGACGACGACGTTCAGGCCGAGCGCGAGCAGCGCGAAGATCAGAGTCTCGACGCTCACGCGCAGGAGGTACTGGTCGTTGGTCATGAGCGGGATACAGGCGACCAGCAGGACGAAGAGGAGCGAGCTGCGCCGGCGCCGGGATCCGGTCGAGCCCGGCGGAGGACCGGCGCGAGCGGCCCCGCGTGCGCGAGCGTTCGCGACTCGGCCTCCGCGACCCACTCGTCGACGCCGATGCGCGGGGTTCCGGGAGTGGGATCGCTCACCGAGGCTCAGACCTTCTTGATGTCGGCCTTGCCGAGCAGCCCGGTCGGGCGCACGAGCAGGGCCGTGATCAGGATCGCGAACACGATCAGGTCCGACCATTGCGAAGGCAGGTAGCCCTTGGAGAACGACTCGGCGAGCCCGATCACGAGGCCGCCGAGCATCGCGCCGGGGATGTTCCCGATCCCGCCGACGACCGCCGCCGTGAACGCCTTGAGTCCGGCGAAGAATCCCATCGTGTGGCTCACGTTCTGGAAGACCAGCCCGTTCATCACGCCCGCAGCGCCGGCGAGCGCCGAGCCGATGAAGAAGGTGGCGACGATCACGCGGTCGACGTCGATGCCCATCATCGCAGCCGCCTCGCGGTCGAATGCGGTCGCCCGCATCGCCTTTCCGAGCCGAGTCCGGCCGACGAAGAGCGTCAGCGCGACCATCAGGGCGACGGCGGAAGACGATGACGAGGATGCGGAGCGGTGAGATCTTCAGCACCCCCGCGGTCAGCGGCAGAAAGAGCTTGCCGTCGTAGAAGTCGAAGCTCCCGTAGGAGCGGAAGTTCGGCGAGAAGAGCAGGAGCGCCGCATTCTGAAGGAAGAACGAGACGCCGAGCGCGGAGATCAGCGGCGCGATCCGCGGCGCGTTCCGAAGCGGCCGGTACGCGAAGCGCTCGATTCCGACGCCGAGGAGCCCGGACCCGAGCATCGCCGCGCCGAGCATGAAGACGATCAGGAGCGGGACGGGGATGATCGGGTCGGCCGCGCCGCCGAACACGCTCAGGACGCCGTAGCCGATGAACGCGCCGATCATGTAGACGTCGCCGTGGGCGAAGTTGAGCAGCTTGAGGATCCCGTAGACCATCGAGTAGCCGAGCGCGAGCAGGGCGTAGACGCTGCCGAGCGTCACCCCGTTCACGCACAGTTGGACGAACAGGTCCACGGGCTACAGCGAAGAGTGCGGCCCGCCGCGAGGACGGGCCGCACTCCTGAGTTCAGGGTCTAGCCGACGAGAGTCCGCTTGGAGCCCTTGACTTGATAGACGTAGAACTTCGCGTTCGGGTTGTCGCCGTGCGCGTTGAACGAGAGCGGCTGTCCGAGGATCGTCTTGCCGATCTTGACCTTGCGCAGGCTCGACAGCACCTCGGGCCGGTCGGCCTTGTTGTCCTTGCAGGCGTTGTTGAGCGCGGTCAGCGCAGCCTGCATGGCGACGTACATCGGAGGACCGAAGGTGCCCCACTTCGTGCCGTAGCGCCGCTCGTACTCCTTGATCAGCGCGGCCGTGCCGGGCGTGCCGCGAATGTCGCGGGCGAACGACGAGATGTAGCGGCCGTCCGCCTTGAAGTCGCCGGAGTCGAGACCGTCCGACCCGAAGATCTTCGCCGTCTTCCCCTGCTCCCGCATCTGCTCGTAGAAGAGCTGCGCGTTCGCGGCGACCTGCCAGGGCAGGAAGACCACGCCGACGTCGCTCGCGATCTTCGAGACGATGGACGAGAAGTCGGTCACCTTCTGGCTGACCGACTCGCGGTCGACCTTGACGCCCTTCGACTTCAGGACGGCCGTCGCGACCGCGGCGAGGCCGGTCGAGTACGACTCCTGGTCGTCGACGATGAAGACGCGCTTCGCCTTCAGCTTGTTGACCATGAAGAGCGCGTCCGTCCTCCCCTGGGCCGCGTCGCCGCCGACCACCCGGAAGAACGTCGGGATCTTTCCGTTCGTCAGCGTTGCGTTGGTCGCAGACGCCGAGATGAAGCGCCATCTTCGCCTTCTTGAAGATCGGCCCGACCGCCTGCACCTCCTGGCTACCCGCCGGCCCGACGGTGATCAGCACGGATCCGTCCGCCGCGATCTTGGTCGCACCGGTCTGCGCCAGCGCGGGATTCAGCTGGGTGTCGACCTGCTGGAGCGTGAAGCTCGTCTTGTTCGCCTTGTTGAAGGAGTCGAGCGCGTACTGGGCCCAGTGCAGCTGCTCGTCGCCGAGGAACGCGACCGGGCCGGTGATCGGGCCCATGAACCCGACCGGAAGCCCTTCACAGCCGATCTTCTTGGCCGCGGCCTGGGAAGCCGCCGAGGCCGGCGCCGACGTACGGCCGGCGAGGGTCGCCGCGGCCACGAGTGCGGCTACGACGAGGAACAGTCCTACCTTCTTCATAGTTCCTCCCTTTGGGTTTTCCGCGGTTGGGCGATCTTACGACCCTTTGGGTGTCGCGGCAGGCGCACGCGACGCCGGGTCCCCGGACGGATGGAAGACGCCGAGCACCCGCATCGGGGTCGGCCCGGTGTTCTCGAGGCAGTGCTCCTCGAGCGGCGGAAGGTGGATGCACGTTCCCGGCCCGAGCGGCGTGTCCCGGCCGCCGAGGTGGAGGACGCCCTCGCCTTCGACGATGTAGACGACCTCGTCGTAGGTGTGGCTGTGCATCGGCGCGCGGCCCGGGCGGGATCACACCCACGAACTGTGTCACGTCCAGGCAGCCGGTGTCCTCGTTGACGAGGAAGCGGAACTCCCGGTTCGGGCTGGCCGGCAGGACCGGCCGGTCGGCGTAGCGCACCGTCACGCGCGACCGGCGCTCGCCCTCGCACGGCGCCGAGACCGACACGAGCTCGAGCTCTTCCGGTCCGGGGTTTTCGATCGCGTACCGATCCCCGGGCACGAGGAACGCGCCGGTGTTCGGCTCGAGCGCGTGAGTCTCTTCGCCGAGCCGGAGGCTTCCGCTGCCGGCCGCGACGAACAGCACCTCCTGGCGCTCGCCCGTCGCGCGCTCATCCGAGCGGCCGGGCGCGAACGTGAGGATCCGCTGCTCGAGCCGCTCGCAGCCGCAGGAGCGGTCGATCATCAGCCGCGCCGCGGCGGTGCCGCTCTCCGGCCGGGCCTCGACCTCGTGCTCCGCGACGACATATCCACGACTCACGTCACACCTCCGTGCTGGTGTCTGACAGTGCTCAAGGGTCAGTGTCTGACACCTTTGGTGTCAGACACTGGGTCATCCGCGCCCGCCGAGAGCCTCGGCGAGCACTTCCTCCGGATGCGCGCCCGCGTCGGTGACGTCCCAGAGCTTCGTGATCGTCCCGTCCGCGTCGAGCAGGAAGGTGACGCGCCGGGCCAGCACGCCGTACTCGCCGTAGTCCTTCAGCACGGCGATCTCGGTTGCGAGCTCGGCGCCCTCGTCCGAGACCAGTGGGAAGTCGAGGCCGCACTCGGCGCGGAACTCGTCGTTTCGCTCGGCCCGGTCGACGCTGACCCCGATCACCTCGTAGCCGGCCTCCCGGAATTGCGGGTACCGGTCGTTGAACGCCTTCGCCTCCATCGTGCAGCCGGGCGTCAGCGCCGCCGGGTAGAAAAAGACGACGGCCGGCCCGCCCGGCTGAATCGAGAGCTTCTCCACGGGAAAGCGGTCACCGACTTCGAGCATGGAATGCAGATCCTACTCGGGAGTCTCGCCGCCGAGGATTCTGGTCAGCACCGAGACGTCGATGTTTCCGCCGGAGACGACGCATGCCACCCTCCCCGGGCCGGCCCGTCCCGACAGCGCGACCGCCGCCGCGAGCGCACCCGCCCCTTCGGCGATCACGCGGCAGCGCTCGGCCAGCAGGCGAATCGCGGCCGCGGTCTCGCCGAGCGTCGCCACCTCGGCGCCGTCGATCGCCTCCTGCACGAGCGGCCACATGGACGGCAGAGCCGTGCGCGCCCCGGCACCGTCGACGAACGAGGGCGTGTACTCGACCTCCGTGGGCTCGCCCGCGGCCAGCGCCGCGGTGACGGCCGCCGCAGTATCGGGCTCGACCACCAGTACGCGCACCGTTGGACGCAGCTGCTTGACCGCGCTGGCGATCCCGACCGAGAGTCCGCCGCCGCCGAACGGAATCACGACCGTGTCGACGTCAGGCAGGTCCTCGATCAGCTCGATCCCGATCGTGCCGTTGCCCGCCATCACGAGCTCGTCCTGCACCGGGTGGACGAAGAGCCCTTCCGCGCCGTCGAACCGCGACTCCTCGATCGCCTGCCACCAGCGCTCGTACGAAACCTTGACGACGCGGCCGCCCAGCCGCTCGATCGCGTCCAGCTTCGTCCGCGGCGCGTGCTCGGGGACGACGATCGTCGCCGGGACGCCCGCCTCACGCGCTGCCCAGGCGACCCCCTGGGCCATGTTGCCGGCGCTGGCGGTGACCACGCCCGCCGCGAGCTCGTCGGCCGACGCAGCCCGGATCGCGTTCGTCGCACCGCGGATCTTGAACGAGCCGATCGGCTGGAGGTTCTCGAGCTTGAGCCAGATCTCCGCCGGGCGCATCGGCGTGGAGCCTGACGAGCGGCGTGCGCACCGCCGCTCCAGCGATCCGGTCGCGGGCACGCTCGATCTCGGCCAGGGGGATCAAAACTCGACCGTAGTCCCGGTCCCCGTCTCCTCGGCGCGGCGCGACGACGTACTCGGCCGCCGCCAGATCCTCCACCGCGAGGCCGAGGGACTTGAACACCGTCAATTCCTCCGGCGAAGTTCGCCCAGGATGCTCACCGATCAGGATCTCGCCGATCTCGGCCTTGATGTGGTCGGGTCCGATCGCGCCCTCCTGGAGCGGGAAGAGGTAGTCGCCCGCCTCGTTCACCGTCGACTCGCGCCGGTCGACGAAGAGCGAGGCGGCCGCCACCGTCGCCGTGTCGAGCTCGCGGGCCGTCGCGATGCTCGAGCCGACCGCGTTCACGTGCGCGCCGTCCTTCAGCCACTCGCGCCGCAGCACCGGCTCGCTCGAGTTCGTCGCCGTGACGACGACGTCGGCGCCGCGCAGCGCCTCCTCGATGCTGTCGACCGCCTCCGCGCCCGTCTCCTCCGCCAGCTTCTGGGCGTTCGCACGCGTCCGGCTCGCGACGCGGATCTTCGCCCACGGCTTGACGGCGCGCATCGCCTCGATGTGCGACCGGCCCTGGACGCCCGAGCCGAGGATCGCCAGCTCGCTCGCGTCCTCGCGGGCGAGCAGTCTCGTGGCGACGGCGGAGACCGCTGCGGTTCGAATCGCCGTGATCGCAGAGGCGTTCATCAGGGCACGCACCTCGCCGGTCGTTCCCGAGAACAGCGTGACCGTGCCCTGATGGGCGTCGAGCCCGCGCGTCGGGTTGTCCGGAAAGAGGCAGATCGTCTTCAGCGCGTACGCGGCCGAGGGCCCCGAGCGATGCGACGGCATCAGGCCGATGCCGCTCGTCTCACCGGGCGGGAAGAAGACCGAACGCAGCGGCTGGTACAGCTCGCCGCGCGCAAGCGCTTCCAGCACGCCGGCCATCGCCTCGATGCAGCCCTCCATGTCGAGCAGGCGCTCGACCTCGCTCTGGTTCAGGACGAGGATCGCCATCAGCTGACGAGCGAGCCTACTTCCTCGCGCTCCTCCGGCGAGAGGCTCAGCGCGAGCGCCTCGCGCGCGGGCTCGAGGTGCTCGGGGCGCCTCGGGCCGACGACCACGGACGACGTCCCGCCGAGCGCCCACGCGAGCGCGAGCCCGGCCGTGCTGACTCCACGTGCGGCGGCCGCCCGCTCGAGCGCCTCGATTCCGTCGTACACCCGGTCGTCGTCCAGGTGCAGGTACGGCTCGGGCCGCAGCGTCATCCGGGAGCCGGCCGGAGCAGCCTCGCCGCGCCGGTACTTGCCGGTCAGCCAGCCGCCCGCGAGCGGGCTGAACGCCTGGTAGGCGATCCCGTGCTCGGCGCAGAGCGGCATGACGCCGTCCTCGTCGCGCCGGTCGAGCAGCGAATACGAGTTCTGGACCAGCGCCGGCCGCCCGCTGTCGACCCACTCGCGGAGCCCGGCTGCATCGACGTTGCTGGCACCGTACGCCCCGATCAGACCGCGCTCGAGCAGCGTCTCGAACGCAGCGGCGGTCTCGGCCACGGGTGTGTCCGGGTCGGGCTCGTGCGCGAGGTAGAGGTCGACGCGCTCGATGCCGAGTCGGCCGAGGCTCGTCTCCACCTGGCGGAGAACGCGGTCGCGCGCGAGCCCCCGATCAGCTCCCGCGTCGACCGGGTTGAACGTCTTGGTGGTGATCTTCGGCCGGTTGCCTGTCGCCCGCAGCCAGTCACCGATCCAGGTCTCGCTCCTCGTGCCACCGTAGGCATCCGCCGTGTCGAACCAGCGGAGCCCGAGCGCCCACGCGGCGTCCATCAGCGCGAACGCCTCCTCGCGGCTCTCTCCCTGCCCGAAGAACTCGGGTGACGACCCGATGCCGCCGAAATTGCCGCAGCCGAGGACGATCTCCATCGACCCATCGTATGTCTGAGAGAATCCATCCGGATTCCAAACAAGGAGGAGACGACCATGCCGTTCGAGCTACCGCCACTGCCGTACGACTACGCCGCGCTGGAGCCGCACATCGACGCCCGCACGATGGAGATCCACCACGGCAAGCACCACCAGGCGTACGTGGACAACGCGAACAAGGCTCTCGACGGCACCGAGTGGGCCGATCGCCCGGTGGAGAACGTCCTCACGGAGCTCGAGCTGATGCCGGAGGCGATCCGCACCGCGGTCCGCAACAACGCGGGAGGCCACGCGAATCACTCGCTCTTCTGGCAGATCATGAGCCCTGACGGCGGCGGCGAGCCGCGAGGGCGCGCTCGCGGACGCGATCGCCGATACGTTCGGCGGCGTCGACAAGCTCAAGGAGCAGGTGAACGACGGCGGCGTGAAGCGTTTCGGCAGCGGCTGGACCTGGCTGGTCTGGGACGGCACCGGGCTCGCGGTCTATTCGACGCCGAACCAGGACAGCCCGATCACGAACGCCGACGTGCCGCTGCTCGGAATCGACGTCTGGGAGCACGCCTACTACCTCAACTACCAGAACCGCCGGCCCGACTATCTCGCCGCCTGGTGGAACGTGGTCAACTGGCCGGAGGTGGCGCGGCGCTTCGACGAGGCGCGTTAGCCGACGTAGCGACTGAGGTCTGATCCAAGCGCCTCGAGCCGTCCGCGGTCGAGCCGGTAGAGCACGTACCAGCCCTGACGGCGTGTCGAGAGCAGACCCGCGTCCGTGAGCGCCTTCAGGTGCTTCGAGAGCCCCGACTCGCTCAGCCCGACGAGCGGCGCCAACTCCTCGGTCGAGCGGGGCTGCTCTCCGACCAGGCGCAGGATGCGCAGGCGGGTCGGGTCGGAGGCGGCACGCAGACCCCGCACGAGCGAGTCGGGCGCGAGCTCGCGACCGATGCCGCTCTGCATCGTCCGGGGCGGGTAGAGGATCGCGAGCGGCCAGGGAGCGTCGCAGTTGACGCGCACGTGCGGCCAGACGTAGACGCTTGGAATCAGACGCAGCGGATTCCGCTGCTCGACGTGCACCTCGTGCTCGTGCATCGACCGGCGGATCAGCATCCGTTCGGCCGCGTCGACCTTCAGCTCCGACCGAATGGCGTCCAGCATCGCCACCGGGTCCTCGACCCGCGCCTGCTCGCTCTCCTGCGCAAGCGTGGGCTCTAACCGCTCCCACTCGGCGGCAAACGACTCCGCCCAGTACGCGGCGAGCATCTCCACGACGCGAGCCTGAACCGGTGCCGGATCGGCGAGGAGCTGTGCGGCGAGCGCGGCTCCCTCGCGGCTGTACGACGAGATCCGCTGCGTGATCCGCTCGCGCACCTCCTCGCGGGCGATGCTCTCCGGCCCGCCGGCATCCTTCTCGAGGTAGAAGAACGTCGGCCTGGCGATCTCGTACTGCGCCCGCTCGGGCGGCAATGCCGCGAAGCTCGCCAGCGCCTCGTCGAACGTGTGCGACGCGTCGGCGCGCGCCGGCAGAACGAAGTCCGCGGTGATGTCCGAGTAGAGGAAGGTGAACGCACGGATCTCGCGTTTCAGCGCGGGCGTGAGCCTACGCATCCGGCGGATCCACGGATGCTGGAGCGGGTGCTCCTTCGGGTGCATCAGCACGTGCAGGCTCAGTAGCGCCTCGGCAAGCGGGGCGGGCGCGACGTGCACCATGCCCTGCGGCGACTCCGGCACGCGAAGCCTGATCAAGAAACCAATCCTCTCTTCGGCAAAGGAGTTGCGGGAGCCGATCGTAGCCGCCTAGCGTGAGCGGCCGTGAAGGCGCTTCTGCTCGGGCTCTCGCTGGCCGCTGCGACGGCCGGTGGGAGCGAGATCACCGCCAAGGTCCCGGTTCCCGGCACGCCGTGCGGAGTGGCGGGTGCCGCCGAGGCGGTCTGGGTGACCGAGCCGCTGTTCGGAAAGCTGCTGCGCATCGACCCGGCGACGAACACGATCACCAAACAGGTCGCAACCGACCAGGCGCCGTGCGAGCTGAAGTTCGCGGCCGGGTCGCTCTGGGTGGTCACGCAGTCCGGTCGCCTCGACCGCTTCGACCCGAAGACGATGAGACGGCTTGCCTCGATCCCGGTCGGCGCAACGACCTACGACCTCACCTACGCGCTGCGTTCGATCTGGATCACGAATCGAAACGGCGGCACGGTTCAGCGCATCAGCCCGGTCTCGAACCGCGTCCTGAAGACGGTCACGTTCCCGGCCGGTGTCGCGCCCGCGGGGATCGGCTATGCGGCGGGCGCGCTCTGGGTCGGCGACGACCACGGAAACTCCGTCTTCCGTCTCGACCCTCGCACGTACAGGTGGACGCGCGTCCGCTCAGGCGGACAGGCGGCGTCGTGGATCGCCGTCAACGGCACCGACGTCTGGGTCTCGAACACGAAGAGCGGCACCGTCACGCGCATCGACGCCCGGACTCGAAAGGCGACTGCGACCTTGAAGATCGGGACCAGCCCGGTCAACCTCGACGCGATCGGCGGCGACATCTGGGTTCCGGACGACGTCGCCAACACGATCGTCCGCATCGACGGCGACACGGGCCGGATCGCCGAGACGATCGCGACCGCCGAAGGGCCCGGCGGTGGTCGCCGGAGCCGAGGGCGACGTCTGGGCGTCGATGTACGACGACTCGCAGGTCTGGCGGATCCACCCGGCGGCATGACGGTGCGCCGTCTGGTCCTGCTACCGCTTGCCGTCGGGCTGGTCACGACCGCCGGAGCCGGCGCCTCCCTCCCGGCTCCGTCCATCGCCGGCCCACGACAGACGACCTCGCAGGAGCCCGTCTACACGTTCGGCGCAAAGGGCGCGGCGCGGTACGTGTGCGCGTTCGACTCGACCCGGCTGCACGCCTGCATGTCTCCCTACTCGGAATGGCTGACCGTCGGAACTCACGTCTTGCGCGTGCAGGCGGTGGGCGGCACCGGGCGCAGCCCGTCGGGCGAACGTCCGTGCGGGTCGTTGCGCCGAACGGGCTCTACGCCTCGGCGCGGGTAAAGGTTGGAGACGGCGCGGGCGTGCCGGCGGTGACGGGAGACGCCGTCTGGGTGCCGAACACGCGCACCGGCACCGTCACGCGCGTGAACGCCCGCACGAACAAGATCGTGACCACGATCAAGCTCGGAGCGGGTCCGCGGTTTCAGGGCTACCTCGACGCGGCCGTCGCCGCCGGCGACAGCGTCTGGGTGGCACGGGACATCGGTGGAGAGGTGGACCGCATCGACCCGCAGACGAACCGGCTCACGGAGAGGATCAAGGTCGAGTCCCGGCCGGGCGGCCTGGCCGAGGGCGGCGGCTATGTCTGGGCCTTCCATTTCGAGGGCGACACGGTCACGCGGATCGACGCGGCGACGGGGACTGCGAAGGCGTTCAGAGTGCCGGGTTCGCTCGGAACCGGGATCGCCTACGCGGAAGGTGCAGCCTGGCTGCTCACGGAGAAGCCGTCGCAGCTGATCAAGGTCGACCCCGAGAGCGGCGCGGTGCTCGCGCGGGTGGCCGTGACTCCGCCGGGGCCGGCAAAGCACGGAATCGTCGACACGTGGTGGGTGGCGGCCGGCGGCAGCTCGCTGTGGGTGGTGAACCCCAACTACGACCGGGTCACCCGCGTGGACGCAGTGACGGCGAAGGTGATCGCCTCGGTACCCGTCCCGGTCGAGATCCCGTTCGGCGTCGTGGTGAGGAACGGCGTGCCCTGGGTGGCCGGCGCCGGCAAGGTACTCCGCATCGACCCGGCGACGAACCGCGCCGACGGCGTGATCACGCTCTCTCGAGTGTCGACGCCGATCTTCACGCAGGTCTCGAACGGCGACACGGGGCTCTGGGCGACCGACTACGACGCCGGCATGCTCTACCACCTGCACGTCCCGTAGAGAGAGCCGGCTGGAGCGCTGCTCGCCCCCGCAGTCCTATCCGCACCCTCCCATTCGCGCGTAGCTCTTTGAGACATGTCCGGTGCCAGGCACCGGACATGTCCGTTCTGGCCGCAGAACCGCTGCAAACCGCGGGGTTCGGTCCGATCTGTCCGTGTCCCCTCGAGCGCACCGGTGCCTGGCACCGGACGTGAGCGTGGCGAACATGGCCGGTTGTGGTGAAGGGCAAAGGCTCATCCGGCACGGCCTGACGGCACAGACCGGGTTTCGGCAGCCCTCCTGTCGGCGTAGCATCGGCCCGTGAGCAGTTCGGTCGGCGGGCAGTTCGGCCGCACACGGCAGATGGAGGTCTATCTCGGTGGCCTGAGGGGTCGGCGATCGGTCGTCCCGTTCGGCTTCGAGAAGCTCGAGCGAACGGCGAAGCGGCGGATGTCGCGCGAGGCGTTCGCGTACGTCGCGGGCGGCGCCGGTCTGGAGACGACGATGGCGGCCAACCGCGCCGCGTTCGAGCGGCACCGCATCGTCCCGAGGGTGCTGCGCGACGTGTCCGAGCGCGACCCGTCGGTCACGTTGCTCGGCCGGCCGCTTGCCCGTCGCCGTTCCTGCTCGCTCCGATCGGCGTGCTCGAGCTCGCGCACCGCGATGCGGACGTCGCCGTTGCCCGCGCGGCTGCGAGCGAGGGCGTCCCGATGATCTTCTCCAACCAGGCGTCGCGCCCGATGGAGGAGTGCGCCGCCGCAATGGGGGACGCGCCGCGCTGGTTCCAGCTCTACTGGAGCACCTCGGACGAGCTGGTCGCGAGCTTCGTCAGCCGCGCCGAGGCGTGCGGGTGCGAGGCGATCGTGGTCACGCTGGACACGACCATGCTCGGCTGGCGCTGCCGCGACCTGGACATTGCGTATCTGCCGTTCGCGCTCGGCAAGGGGATTGCCCAGTACACGAGCGACCCGGTCTTCACCGCGATGCTGCAATCTGCCCCTGCCGGAAGCTCGGGTCCCCCGACCGTGACCGCGGTCAAGTCGTTGCTGAAAGCGACGAGCGCCTACCCCGGGAGGCTGACCTCGAATCTCCGCTCCGGGCTGCCGCTCGCCGCCGTTCGCGAGTTCCTGTCCATCTACTCGCGGCCGTCGCTCACCTGGGACGAGCTGGCGTGGCTGCGCGGACTGACGAGGCTGCCGATCCTGCTCAAGGGTCTGCTCCACCCGGACGACGCGCGGATGGCGGTGGAGCACGGGATGGACGGGATCGTGGTCTCGAATCACGGCGGCCGCCAGGTGGACGGAGCAATCGCGTCGCTCGACGCGCTGCCGGCGGTGGTCGAGGCGGTCGCCGGGCGCGTCCCGATCGTGCTGGACAGCGGCGTGCGCGGCGGCGCGGATGCGTTCAAGGCGCTCGCCCTGGGAGCGACGGCCGTCGCGATCGGGCGACCCTACGTCTACGGGCTGGCGCTCGGAGGCGAGGACGGCGCCCGCGAGGTGATCCGGAACTTCAAGGCTGACTTCGACCTGACGCTCGGCCTGTCGGGCGTCACGTCGGCGGCGGAGATCCGGCCCGAATGTCTACAGTCGGTGGCGTGAAGATCGAGATCCTCTACTGCCCGGTCTGATCGGGCTACGACGACCGGGCCGCGAGTCTCGCGGCCGAGTTGCGTGCGAACGGGTTCGACGCGGTCGACACTCCGGGGGAGAAGAGCCAGTTCGACGTCGTCGCCGACGGCCTCGTCGTCTTCTCCAAGCAGCAGGTGGGCCGGTTCCCCGAGCCGAGCGAGATCCTCGCCGCACTCGGCTAATCCGCAGCCGGCTCGGTGCTCCAGGGGAAGTCGATCCAGCGATCGGTGCGCCGCCAGACGTACTCGCACGAGACCGTCGACCACGGCTTCTCGTACAGCACCGCCACCCTGACCTCGCCGACCTGCGCCGCGCAGAAATCCTTGACGAGCGCCAGCGTCTGCCCCGTGTCGGCAACGTCGTCCGCGATCAGCATCCGGGAATCGTGGAGATCGACCAGGGTCGGGACCGGCGGCAGGATCATCGGCACCGGCAGGCGCTCGTCGACACCCGTGTAGAACTCCACGTTCATCGTGAACGTGTTCTTGAGGTCGATGGCGTACGCGAGTGCACCGGCGACGAGCAGGCCGCCGCGGGCGATCCCGAGGATCAAGTCGGGCGAGAAGCCGTCGGCGGCGATCTGGTCGCCGAGCTCTCGCGCTCCAATGCCGAGCTCGTCCCAGGCCATCCGCTCACGCGGAGGAGCGGCGGTCGACGACGGCGCGGGCTCGGCGCTCACCGGATCAAGTCTAAGCGCGAGCGTCCGATAGCGTCTCGACCGAGATGGACGTGAACGGCTTCTGGTCGGAGCGGGCCGGCGAGCTCGAGGAGTACGCCCGGCTTGCGCTGCGTGTCGGCGTGAACATCGAGCACGGGCAGGATCTGACCATCCTTGCCTACCTCGAGCACGCGCCGCTCGTCCGCGCGCTCGCGCGTGCCGCCTACGCGGAGGGCGCCCGGCGGGTCGATGCCAGCTACGGCGATGTCCACCTGCGCCGTGCAAAGATCGAGCTCGCCCCGGAGGAGGCGGTCGGCTGGACTCCCGCCTGGGCAGTGCAGCGCGTGGCCGAGGAGGCGGAGCGGCGAACGGCGTTCGTCAGCATCGTGGGCGAGCCCGATCCGAACCTCTTCGCCGGCCTCGACGCGGGCCGCGTCGCGCAGTCGGTAATGCCCGAGCTTCGCCGAGCGTATTGGGATCAATTCGACCAGGGTGCGATGCCGTGGACGATCGTCGCCTTTCCGACTCCCGGATGGGCGGAGCAGGTCTTCGGCAAGCCTGACCTCGCCAGGCTCTGGGAGGCCGTCCGGTCGACGGTACGGCTCGATGAGCCCGATCCGGTCGCCGCCTGGCGCACGCACATCGAGACCCTTCAGCGGCGCGCCCGTCTCTTGAACGAGCGAGGGTTCGATGCCGTTCGCTTTCGCGGGCCCGGCACGGACCTGACCGTCGGGTTGCTCCCGCAGTCGCGTTGGATGGCGGCCCGGAACGAGACCGCCTGGGGTCGTTCGTACGTACCGAACCTCCCGACCGAGGAGGTGTTCACAACCCCGGACCGCCGGCGGACGGAGGGGCGCGTCCGGGCGACCCAACCGCTCGTGCTGCCCGGGGGCACGGTCGTGTCCGACCTCGAGGTCGACGTTCTCCGCGGGACGCATCACCGAGGTGGGTGCAACCGCCGGTGCCGACGAAGTGCGCGCAGAGATCGCACTCGACGAGGGAGCCTCCTACCTCGGAGAGGTCGCGCTCGTAGACGACACCTCGCGTGTCGGTCGCAGCGGGATGACCTTTTGGAGCACCCTCTTCGACGAGAACGCCGCCTCACACATCGCCTACGGCACGGCGGTGATGCCGGCCGTCGAGCTCGAGGGGGCGCCGAGCGATTCGGAGCTCGCTGCGCTGGGAGTGAACCACTCGCGCGTCCATACCGACTTCATGATCGGCGGTCGCGAGGTGGACGTCGACGGGCTGGAGCAGGGAGGCGCCGCGGTGCCGATCCTGCGCGACAACGCCTGGCAGCTGATCTAGAGCTACCTCGATTTCTCCTTGGAGGGCTTGTGCGCGGGCCTGTCGTCGCCTTTAACGAGAGATGTGCAGGGGAGATGGAAAACAGCGGTGCGCCGGTGCGCAATCGCCGCGGCTTCCGCAGGCGCGTTGTGGCTGGCAGGCGCATCGTCCGCGGCAGCACCCAGCAACGACGCATTCTCGGCTGCATCCGTGCTTCTGCCGACCAGTGCCAGCCGGGACGGCACGAACGTCGATGCGACGAAGGAAGCCGGTGAGCCGGATCACACGGGCAACATCGGCGGCTCCTCGGTCTGGTACAAGTGGGTCGCGCCGTACACGGGCATTGCCAGCTTCGACACTCTGGGCAGCGGCTTCGACACCACCCTCGCGGTCTACACGGGCTCGAGCGTCAACGCGCTGACGCTGGTCGCGCAGAACGACGACTCGCTCGGCTGGAAGTGGACGAGCGCGCTGGGCTTCCCGGCGGTGGCCGGCACGACCTACTACGTCGCGGTCGACGGCTACAACGACGGTACGAACGGCCCGGCGCACGGGTCGTTTGCCCTCAACTACGACCTGACCGCGACGCCGGCCGTCGTCCAGCCGAACGACAACTTCGCCTCCGCGGTCGTGATCGACGGCCCCGGAGGAAGCACGCAGGGCACCAACTTCGGCGCGACCAAGGAGACCGGCGAGCCGAGCCACGCCGGGAACGCCGGCGGGAAGTCCGTCTGGTTCCGCTGGACGGCCCCATATGACGGCACCTACACCTTCTCGGCTGACTCTTCGAACTTCAACACGCTGCTCGCGGCCTACTCGGGCGTCGACGTCGGCAACCTCGTTCAGGTGGCGGCGAACGACGACATCGCCTGGAACAACTTCCGCAGCTCGATCACCTTCACGGCGCAGGCGGGAGCGACCTACTCGATCGCGCTCGACGGCAAGAAGTTCTCGTACAGCCCCGCCGCCTCGGGCGACTATTCGCTCGTCTGGAGCTCACAGTCGGTTTCTCCGAGCGGTCCCGCGAACGATTTCTTCGGCAATCCACAGCAGCTGGCCGGCGCAAGCGGCGCCACCAGCGGCACAACCGTCGACGCGACGAAGGAGACCGGGGAGCCCGCACATGCCGGAAACGCCGGCGGCGCCTCGGTCTGGTACTCCTGGACGGCCCCCGCGAGCGGCAACGCGACGATCTCCACCGCAGGTTCCGGCTTCGACACGCTGCTCGCGGCCTACACGGGGACGGCGCTCACGGGCCTGACACAGGTTGCGGCAAACGACGACGTCGGCCAGACGAAGGGTGTGAGCGAGATCACCTTCGCCGCGACCGCGGGCACGACGTACGGAATCGCCGTCGACGGCTACCTGCCCCCCGGCTCGTCATGGGCGGCGCGTGGCGACGTCGTCCTGGCCTGGACCGTCGCGGCCTCCGCGGCACCGGCGAACGACAATTTCGACGACGCGCTGACGATCACCGGCGTGGGCGGCATCTTCCACCGCTCGTCGCTCGGCGCGACGAAGCAGCCCGGCGAGCCCGCACACGCGGGCAATCCCGGCGGTGCTTCGGTCTGGATGCGGTGGACGGCACCCGGCGACGGCCTCTGGCGCTTCTACACGAGCGGCACTGCGTTCAACACAGTGCTCGGCGTGTACACGGGCGCCTCGGTCGACAATCTGACTCTCGTCGGGGCAAGCGACGACGTCTCGGCTGCGGATCGCACCAGCAGCGTGACGGTGATCGCCCGCGCCGACACGACCTACTGGATGGCGGTGGACGGGTTCCGGGGGGCGAACGGCCCGGCAGCATCCGGCGACTACACGTTCCAGTGGGAGCTGCTCGGGCCTGATCCTGCGCTTGCTCCCAACGACGATTTCGCGCTTGCCTGGCAGTTGAACGGGCAGCATGGGCCGGTCACAGCAAGCAATGTGCTGTCGACCAAGCAGGCCGGCGAGCCAGACCACGCGGGCAACCCGGGCGGCGCCTCGGTCTGGTTCAAGTGGACGGCACCCAGCAGCGGCCCGATGTACTTCGACACGCCGGGCTCGAGCTTCGACACCCTCCTTGCCGTCTACACGGGCACGAGCTTCGCCGACCTGACCCAGGTGGCGGCGGACGACGACATCGCCTACGACCATTGGTGGCCGGACGGGCACTATCGCGAGAGCTTCGCCAGCTTCGACGCCCAGCAGGGGACGACGTACTACATCGCCGTCGACGGAAAGGCCTCGCCGGGCGGCGCACCTGCGCGCGGCTCGATCTACCTCGACTGGTGGCTCTCGGCACCGTCGGCCGGGGCAACGCTGCTCGCGGCAGGCGATGTCCACGCAGCCTGCGACGGGACGAATGACGACAAGACCGCCCAGATCCTCGCCGGCTACCCGGACGCAACCGTTGCGGCCGACGGCGACCTCGCCGACCCCGGCTCGACCGCCTCCGCGTTCGCGAACTGCTACGGCCCGAGCTGGGGCGTCTTCAAGAACCGGACCCGCCCGGCGGTCGGCAACCACGAGTACGACTACAGCCCGACTGCGTCGAGCTACTTCGCCTACTTCGGGGCACCGGCGGGGGCCCCCGACCTGGGCTGGTACAGCTACGAGCTCGGCGGCTGGCACGTCGTCGTGCTGAACTCGAACTGCGTCGAGATCTCGGGCTGCGGTCCCGGCAGCGCGCAGTACGACTGGCTTCAGAAGGACCTGACGGCACACGTCAACACCTGCACGCTCGCCTACTTCCACCACCCGCTCTTCGCCTCGTCGGATCTCGCAACGCCAGGAGTCCGCCCGTTCTGGGACTTGCTGTACCAGTACGGCGCCGACGTGATCGTCAACGCGCATGCGCGCCAGTACGAGCGCTTCACGCCGATGGCGCCTGACGGGTCGGTCGATCTCGCCCACGGTATCCGCGAGTTCGTCGTCGGCACCGCCGGTGCAGATCCGTATCCGGTCGGCCCGAGAGCGGCGAACAGCGAGATCGTGAATGGGTCGATCTACGGCGTCCTCAAGCTCGCGCTGAGCCCCGGTGGCTACGACTGGCGGTTCTTGCCCATCGCCGGCAGCACCCTGGCCGACTCCGGCCACGGCAGCTGCGCCGGCGGCTCGACTCCGGATCCGCAGCTGGTTGCCGCTCCGCCGGCCCCGACGGTGAACGCGTCCCTGAGCTCGACCGGCCAGTACACCGTCTCGTGGAAGGCCTCGCCGGCGATCCCGACAGGCGCCACCTACTCGCTGTATCAGCGCAGCGTCAACTCGACGACGTATTCGCTGGTCGCCGGCGGGATCAGCGGAACCTCATACGCCTTCGGATCCAGCTCCGCGCGGCCCGAGGGCACGTGGGTCTATCGCGTCCAGGCGGCCGGGAACGCAGTCACGAGCGCATACTCGCCAGACTCGGCGCAGGTGATCGTCGACAAGTCGGCTCCGCTGCCGCCGCTCGTGAAGGCCGACCGCCCTGCCGAGTACGTGGCCGGTGGCTGGTGGCGCGATCGCGTCACGGTCAGCTTCCTCGACAGCGGCGACGCCCTCCTCGCAGACGGCACGCCCGGCAGCGGCGTCAACCCGTCGACCGTGAAGGCGCCGGTCACGTACCGGAGCAACGGCACGTTCACGGCCAGCCGACCAGGTCGCGGACCTGCTCGGTTGGAAGTCGCCGGTCGCCTCGCTCACGGTGAAGGTCGACACGGCAGGCCCGTCCCTCACGCTCAGGTGCGGCGACGTCAGAAGGGGTGCGACCTACTACGCCAGCTTTACCGCCAGGGACGGCGAGTCCGGCCTTGCGAGCCCGTCGAGGGGGTCGGTGCACGAGGACTCCTCGGCCAGAGGCAGGCAGACGCTGAGCGTCGACGCGCGGGACAACGTCGGGCACGTGACGACGCAGACGTGCACTACAACGTCGGGTAGTCCCCGCGCCGCTCTCGCGTCTCTCAGGGCGGGCCCGCGGCTCGCCGTAGTTTTCCGCGCCTTCCGATCAGGCGCCGCACCGATTCCGCCGCGGGCCTGCAGCGGCCGATCCTTTCTCGTCGTGCCCGCCGATCATCCGCGCTGACGGGCTCACCCGGCTCTACGGGGCTCGAACCGGAGTCGTCGATCTCAGCTTCACGGTCGAGGCGGGCGAGGTGTTCGGCTACCTCGGCCCGAACGGCGCGGGCAAGACGACGACGATCCGGCTGATGCTCGACCTGATCCGGCCGACGCGCGGCCGGATCGAGCTCTTCGGGCTCGACGCCCGCGGCGATAGCGTCGAGATCCGGCGGCGGGTCGGCTACCTGCCGGGAGACGTCCGCCTCTACGAGCACCTGACCGGTCGCAGGGTGATCGAGTATTTCGCCGCCCTCCGACGGCATCGACCGATCTCGCGCGAGGCGATGCGCCTGGCCGAGCGCTTCGAGCTCGATCTCGATCGGCCGATCGGCGCACTCTCTCGCGGGAACCGCCAGAAGGTCGGGCTCGTCCAGGCGTTCATGCACCGGCCTGAGCTGCTGATCCTCGACGAGCCGACCGCGGGGCTCGACCCGCTGAAACAACAGGAGTTCTACGACCTCCTGCGCGAGACGACCGCGAGCGGCCATACAGTCTTCCTCTCGTCACACGCCCTGTCCGAGGTCCAGCGCGTCGCCGGCCGGGTCGCCGTCATCCGCGCCGGCCGGCTCGAGCTCGTCGAGTCGGTGGAGACGCTCCGGGCACGGGCGCCGGCCCGGGTGGAGGTCTCGTTCGCGTCGCCGCCGCCCGTCGATGCCTTTGCCGGCATTCCGGGCGTCCAGAGGTCGAGCGGCACGACGCCCTAGCGGTCTTCGCGCTCGAGGGGTCGGCCGACGCGCTGGTGAAGCGGCTCGCTCGGTTCGAGGTCGTCGGACTCGACAGCCACGAGGCCGATCTCGAGGACGTCTTCCTCGCGCTCTATCGCGAGAGGCGGGCGGTGCCGGGTAGCGTCGTCCGGAAGACCCTGCGCGATGTCCGGCGCAGCTTCATCTGGTGGAGCGCCGGCCTCGTCGGGCTCGTCGGCATGATCGTGGCGGCGTGGCCCACGGTGCGCGACAACCCCGCTCTGAAGCGGCTCCACGAGACGTTCCCGAAGGAGCTGCAGGCGTTCGTCAGCTTCGGCGGCGAGTTCGACTACAGCACCCCGGCCGGATACCTCGGGTCCGAGCTCTTCTCGTTCATGGTCCCGCTGCTTCTGCTCGTCGCCGCGATCGGCGCGGGGGCCGGCGCGCTCGCCGGTGAGGAGGAGCGCGGCACGCTCGACCTGCTGCTTGCGAACCCGATCTCGCGGGTCAGGCTCGCGGCTCGAGAAGTTCGCTGGCGCTCGCCGTCGAGGCGACCGGGCTCGCCGCGGTGCTTCTGGTCGCTCTGGTGATCGGGTCGCACGCCGCGGGCATGAGGATCGCGCTGGCGCACCTGGCGCCGCGACCGCCGGCGCCCTGCTGCTCGCGCTCGCGTACGGGGCCGTCGCCTTTGCCCTCGGCGCGGCGACGGGGCGGCGCGGTCTTGCGATCGGCGTGAGCGCCGCCGCAGCCGTCGCCGCCTACCTCGTCAATACGCTGGCCCCGCTCGTCGATGCGATCGGCCACCTCAGGCGGGCATCGCCCTTCTACCACTACTCGGCGGGGGATCCACTCCGCCACGGGCTCGAGGCCGGCAGCGTTCTCTTCCTGTTCGCGGTCGTCATCGTGGCGTCGGCGAGTCGCCATCCTCGCGTTCGACCGCCGGAGCCTCGCGACATCCTCCTGACCTCGGCGTGCAGCAAGGGTTCTTGATGGAGGGCCGAAAATGATCCCGGTGAGGCCGCTCGCCGAGCTCGCCGTCCGACGGCCGAGGACGCTGCTGGCGGTCGCCTTCATCCTGGCCGTGATCGCGGGCGCCTTCGGCCTGCAGACACCGCGCCTGCTCGGCCGGGGGTCGAACGACTTCGTCGCGAAGGGGAGCGAGAGCCTGCGGGCGGAGGCGGCGGTCGAGCGGGCGTCCGGGCTCTCCGCAGCGCCGCAGGTGCTGGTGCTGGTTCGTGACCCGACGACGCAGCGGCTCACCCGGGTCGCGGCGATCGTCCGCACCGAGCCGCTCTTTCCGGTAGTCGCAGCAGCCGCTGCTCTCGCGCGACGGCGGCGAGGCGATCGTCCCTGCCTACGCGCGCGCGGGGGTCTCGCAGCGGCTCTGGCGGCAAGCGGCGAAACGCGTGGAGTCGCGGCTCGCAGGTGTGCCCGGTACCGCGATGGGCGGCACCGCGCTGGCGACGTCGCAGGTCAACCGACAGGTGCAGGACGACCTGACGCACGCCGAGAAGGTGGCGTTCCCCATTCTGTTCCTGTTGGCGCTCTGGGTCTTCCGGAGCTTGGTCGCCGCCCTGTTGCCGCTCGTCTGCGGCGCGCTGACGATCCTCGGCTCGCTCCTGCTGCTCCGACTGCTGGACCTGGCGCTGCCGATGTCCACCTACGCGCTGAACATCGTCACCGGCGCCGGGCTCGGTCTCGGGATCGACTACAGCCTGCTGCTCATCTCGCGCTACCGGGAGGAGCTCGCCCGCCGCGGGCCCGGCCTGGACGCCGTTCGTGCGACGCTGTCCACCGCCGGCCGGACGGTGGTGTTCAGCTCGATCACGGTCGGCGCGGCAGTGGCGACCCTGGCCGTCTTCCCCCTCGGCTTCATGCGCTCGATGGGGATCGCAGGCGGGCTCGTCGGTCCCCTGGCCGGGCTGATCGCCCTCACGGTGCTGCCGGCGCTCTTCGTGCTTCTCGGCCCGCGGGTGAACGCCCTCTCGCTCTCGCGCTGGCGGGTCGCCGTCGAGCGCGCCGCGAAGGGCGAGCGCGGCGGCTGGTACCGGCTCGCGCAGGCGCTGATGCGCAGGCCGTGGCCGGTGGCGCTCGCGGCGACGGCCGTCCTCGTCGTGCTCGGCCTGCCGTTCCTGTCGGTCCGGTTCACGGGCGTGGACGCGTCGGTGCTGCCGGAAGCGGTCAGCTCAAGAGTGGTGGACACCGCCCTGCGCGAGGACTTCCCCGTCACCGCCGTGTCCCCGGCCTACGCGGTGATCAGCGGCGACGCCGCCGCCCAGGCATTCGCCGCGAGGGTGGGCCGGCTCCCGGATGCGGCGCTCGTGCTCCCGCCGCGGCGGCTCGGCACGGGCGTGTGGGAGGTGAGAGTCTCCTCCGGCCAACCGTTCCTCGACGCCTCCTCCCAGCGGCTGGTGCGCGAGTTGCGTGCCTTGCCGGGCGGCGCGCCGGTCGGCGGCTCGACCGCGCAGTACCTCGACCAGAAGCACACGCTCGGGGCGCGGCTGCCGCTCGCGCTCGTCCTGCTCTGCGCGGTCACCTTCCTGCTGCTCTTCCTGGCGACGCGCTCGCTCGTCCTTCCGCTGAAGACGCTGGTGATGAACGCGCTCACCCTGGTCGCGACGCTCGGGATCCTCGTGTTCGTCTTCCAGGACGCGAGGCTGGAGGGGGTGCTCGCCTACCGCAGCCAGGGCGCGCTCCAGTTGACCCAGCCGCTGCTCTTGTTCGTGATCGCGTTCGGCCTGGCGACCGACTACGGCGTCTTCCTGCTGACGAGGATCAAGGAGGCCTGGGACAGCGGCCTGTCGAACCGCGAGGCGGTCGCGGTCGGTCTCGAGCGCACCGGCCGGATCATCACCGCCGCCGCGCTCCTCTTCTGCGTTGCGGTCGGCGCGTTCGCGACCTCGAAGGTCGTGCTGGTCAAGGAGGTGGGCGTCGGAATCGGGCTGGCGGTCCTGATCGACGCGACGATCGTCCGCGCGCTGCTCGTGCCGTCGCTGATGGCGATCCTCGGCCGCTGGAACTGGTGGCCGTCGCGGCGACGTCGGCTGGACCAGCTAACGCCGGCCTACTCGAAGCCTTCGAACCGAACAGCGAGGCGCTCGCAGATCCGGGCGCTGTGTTGGTCGCGTCGGGACGTGCGAACACTGCCCGTGGAACTGCTTGAGGACGTCCAGCATCGGGCCATGCTGTCTTCTTCGCAGGAGACTGCGCGACACGCGGATCTCGTAATCGGCGCGACACACCCACAAGGCGCTGGTCGAAGGCACGGTGGTGGATGGAACGCAGGCTCAGGCCGTTGGTCACACGTCGCGGCCCCGGCCTCTTCGAGATCACCGACGATGTGCGCGGCATCCAGGAGCCGAAGCTCTCGGAGACGGCAGATCGCGCGACTTGTCGGCGTAGGCCGGGCAAGACAGAGACCGCGAAAGCGAGGCCTGGTGGAGGCGTGTGCGCACCTGCCGGACTGCGTACCTGCGCTCGATGGTGCTCTCGAGCAGCGCCGGCTCGCGCTCGTCCGTAGGGCCGACCATCGCCCCCGGCGAGACGAGGACGTGGCCCTCGTCCGGACGGTCGCCGGTGACGTCCGGGTCACCAGCCGGCACGACCGGGTCGAGTCCGACGACGTAGTGCGAACCGGAGCTCGTGCGCCGCACGGAGAGCCGGTTGTCGGTCGCCGAGATCCGGCTGCGATACGCATCCGGAAGCCGTCGTCCAGGACGGCGTCGTCGAGGGGCTGTTGACCGACGTGTTGATCGACAGCCGACCGGTCGCTGAGCGCGGCGAGTTCCTTCGCAGGACGGAGAAGCGGCACCCTGGAAGGAAAGCCGCGTCGATGCCGCCACGATACGGAGATGTCTTGGCGATCTTCCTGACCGACCGAGCCGGCATCGACGGCGAGTCGGTGCATTCGAGGTGTGGGTAGCGGCCAACGAGGGCGCGACGCGGCTCTCGGGTGATCCGGCCGGCTCCAGCTGCAGCCGGTGTTGGTGCCGCAGTCCCTGCACGTGTAGCAGGAGCCGGTGCGCACCATCCGGCCGCCGCACTTCGCGCACTCGACCGCGTCCTCCCACGAGTTGAAGAGGGCGGTCTGGCCGGGCGGCGGCGAGTCGACCGGCATCGCCGGCTCGCCCTCGCTTGCCGCGTAGCGCTCGGCGAGGCGCGCCTTCACCTCGGGCGAGAGGATCCCGACCTCCTCCTGCTGCTCGGGCGTGAGGAACTTCTTGCCGAACCAGCGGAAGATGTAGTCGACGATCGACTTCGCGTTGCGGATGTCGGCGTCGTTCGTCAGCCCGGACGGCTCGAAGCGCATGTGCGACAGCTTCGAGACGTAGACCTCCGGCGGGACGCCGTACTGGAGGCCCATCGAGACGGCGATCATCAGCGAGTTCATCAGGCCGGCCATCGTCGTCCCGTCCTTCGCGATGTCGACGAAGATGTCGCCGGGGCTGCCGTCCTCGTACAGGCCGACGTGGATGTAGCCCTCGTACTCGCCGACGCGGAACTTGCGCCCGACCTCGGTGCGGTCCTCCGGCAGCCGGCGGCGCTGCGTCAGCGGCGTCGGCGGGACCGCCGGGATCGACGACCGTCGGCCTTCCCGGAGAGCGGCTGCGCGACCTTGCAGTTGTCGCGGTAGATCGCGATCGCCTTCACGCCGAGCCGCCAGGCGTCGGCGATCAGCTGCGCGACCTCGTCCACCGTCGCCTGCTCGGGCAGGTTTACGGTCTTCGAGATCGCCCCGCTGATGAACGGCTGGACGGCGCCCATCATCTTCACGTGACCCGAGTAGTGGATCGCCCGGTCGCCGATCGCGCAGTCGAACACCGGGTAGTGCTCGGCCTTCACGTACGGCGCGCCGACGATCGTGTTCCGCTCGTCGATGTACGCGACGACCTCCTCGACCTCGCTCGGCGCGTAGCCGAGCTTGTCGAGCGCCATCGGCACGGTCTTGTTCACGATCGTGATCTCGCCGCCGCCGACGAGCTTCTTCGACTTGACCAGCGAGAAGTCGGGCTCGACCCCGGTCGTGTCGCAATCCATCATGAAGCTGATCGTCCCAGTCGGCGCGAGCACCGAGGCCTGCGCGTTGCGGAAGCCGCTGACCTCGCCGAGGTTCAGCGCGTCCTCCCAGGACTGCCTCGCAGCAGCCAAGCAGGTCGGCCGGCACCGAGTCGGAGTGCTGGATGTTGCCGACCGCTGCCCGGTGCTTCGCGATCACGCCGAGCATCGCCGCCGCGTTCGGCTGGTAGCCGGCGTGGGGGCCCATCCGTGCCGCGACCTGCGCCGACTTCCGGTACGCGCGGCCGGTCATCAGCGCGGTGATCGCCGCTGCGTACGCACGGCCCTCGTCGGAGTCGTACGGCAGCCCGCGCGCCATCAGCAGCGCGCCGAGGTTCGCGTAGCCGAGCCCGAGCTCGCGGTAGGCCTTCGCGTTCTTCTCGATCTCGGGCGTCGGGTAGGACGAGTAGCCGACGATGATCTCCTGCGCGAGGAAGACGACGTCCACGGCGTGGGCGAACGCGTCGACATCGAGCTCTCCGTCTTCGCCGCGGAACTTCATCAGGTTCAGCGAGGCGAGATTGCAGGCCGAGTTGTCCAGGTGCATGTATTCCCTGCACGGGTTCGACGCGTTGATCCGGCCCGAGTTCGGGGACGTGTGCCACGAGTTGATCGTCGTGTCGTACTGGACGCCCGGGTCGGCGCACTTCCACGCCGCCTCCGCGATCTGCCGGAGCAGCGAGCGCGCATCGACCGTGTCGACGACGGAGCCGTCGGTGCGAGCAGTCAGGTTCCACTCGGTGCCCTCGGTCGCCGCCTGCATGAACGCGTCGGTGACGCGCACCGAGTTGTTCGCGTTCTGGTACTGGATCGACGCCCAGTCGGGCGAGTCGAGCGACATGTCGTAGCCGGCCTGCTCGAGGACGCGCGCCTTCTCCTCCTCCTTGGCCTTGCACCAGATGAACTCCTCGATGTCGGGGTGGTCGACGTCGAGGACGACCATCTTCGCCGCGCGCCGCGTCTTGCCGCCCGACTTGATCGTGCCGGCAGAGGCGTCGGCGCCGCGCATGAACGAGACCGGCCCGGAGGCATAGCCGCCTTTCGAGAGCTGCTCCTTCGATGAGCGCAGGCGGGAGAGGTTCGCACCGGAGCCGGAGCCGCCTCGGAAGATGACACCCTCGCGGCGGATCCAGTCGAGGATCGACTCCATCGAGTCGTCGACGGAGAGGATGAAGCAGTTGTGGACGGCGACGTTGTGGAGCAGGAACTCACCCGAGTCAGTCTGGATGTCGTAGACGTCTTCGACGCCGACAAACTCGATCGAGACGACCTTCTCCTCCCGCAAGTCTGGGCAACGCTTCAGGTCGCGAAGCGTCAGCGACTCGAGCAACTTCTCCTGCTTTGCGTGGGAGACGAACCCGATCAGTTCGGCGAAGCGAGCACGCTCGGAACCGATTGCAATCTGCACCTCGTGCAGGTCGTGCCGGTTGGGTCGCTTCTCGTTCTTGCGGATCCGCCGCGAGTAGATACCGATCACGTTCAGCAGCAACTGAACCTCTTCGGCCCAGCGCTCGCCGATCACGGCGAAGGCGATGCGTCCTTGCTCGTTCCGGCCGCGGTTGACGGTGACGTAGCCGTCGGCCTGGAAGACGCTACGGAGATATGCCGCGATCTCGTCGTGTGATGCCGTCCAGAGGCGGTTCGGCACGCGGATGTCGAGCCCACGGGCGGAGAGCTCCCACTTTTCGACGAAGTCGCGAAGCGTCTCGCCGTACAACCTGATCCGGCGGCATGAGGTCGAGCCGTCGTCTCGCTTGACGTCGGAGACGTGACGATGCACGTCAGGCAGTGCGATCTCGAGGTTGTGCGATACCCAGCCGTACTCTTCTTCAGTCGCGACCTGGAACTCGACCGTCAGCGACCGGTTTGTCCCGTGCTCGTACTGACCAACGAATCCGTCTGCCTGGAGCCAGCCGGCAAGAGCAGCCTCGGCCACGCCCACGATCTGTTCCTCACTCGCCTCCGGCAGGGAGTCTTCGAGCTCATGTCCTCCGGCGGCGACGAGCGCGCGCTCAGCGACCCTTGCCCGGTGCGGGTGCAAGTGCATTCGCATCCCTGGCGCGAGCTCATCGACACGCAGCCAAACGGGTTCCGTGCGTCGCTCGTGAACCGCCTTGACGACGTGATCTGGCGTGGCCTCGACGAACTGACCGTTTTGCAGTGTTACCCGATAGACGGGCTTGCGGCCGTTGTGCTTGACGGCGACGATTTGCGTCAGGCCCTGGGAGTCGTAGACCTCGCGGCCGACGTGTCCGCCCTCGACGAGTTCGCCGATCCGGACCATTCCCTCGGGCGTCGATACAAGCCCGCGATAGGGAACACACGCACTACATTGCGGCCGCTCCTCGAAGCCGACGTTGAACCAGACCGGCGAGTTGAAGGAGGCGTACTGGTTGACGAGGATCGCCTTCAGCTCGGCCTCGAACGTTTCGGCCTCCCCGTCGCTCGCGAAGTAGCCGCCCGCGCGGCCCCAGCCGCCGACCGTGTCGACGACGCGGCCGATCATGTGCTTCACGCTCGACTCGCGCTCGGGCGAGCCCATCCGGCCGCGGAAGTACTTCTGCGCGACGATGTTCGTCGCCGTCTGCGACCAGAACTTCGGGAACTCGACGCCCTTCTGATCGAAGACCGCGGCGTCTTTCCCGGGAATGAAGGCATCGCGGAGCTCCCACTCCACCTCCTCGAACGGGTCGCGGCCCGGAATCGTGAAGTAGCGCTCGACGCCGACCGCAGCAGCGCCGTCGACTACGGCGTTCACGACCTCATCGACGGCTGGTGCGGGATCTACGGATGCCTTCGTGGACGCCATGCTTCCTCCCAAGAATAGCTGTGCTTGCCATGCCCCCCGGAGAGGGACTTGGCAGGGTAGAGCTTCCGCCGGACGGAGCGATTTGCAGGACTTTTTTCGATCGCTACGGCTGCTTCGGCGTGGGCTCGCCGGGGCGCCGCGGAAGCGAAGCGGCGGAGGCGAGTTGAAGCTTCCGTGCTCTGGATCGGCGAATCAGGAATCCCGCTCCGCCGGTCGCCATCAACAGCAGCGCCACCCCTCCGAGGACGATCAGCGGGATCGGAACCGAGTCGGCCGTAGCGGGTCTACCCGCGTTGAAGACGTCTCCGATCGGACCGCTTGCGCTCTTCCCGCCGCCCGTCTTCGGGTTCCCGCCGGAGGTGCCGCCGCCGCTCGAGGTTCCGCCGTTGGAGGTGCCGCCGCCGTTGGCGGTGCCGCCGCCGCTCGAGGTGCCGCCGCCGTTGGAGGTGCCGCCGCCGTTGGCGGTGCCGCCGCCGCCGGACGAGCCGCCGCCGTTGGCGGTGCCGCCGCCCGAATTGCGGCTCTGGGTGATCCGCTCCTGGAGCGCCTGCTTGATGTCGTCACGTGCGCTCGAATAGGTGTCGACGTCGGTCGGGAGGTGGTTCAGCGCGTCGCGGTAGCACTTGATCGGGTACGTGCCGTCGATCCGCCCGTCGTACCAATCGTTGATCAGGGTCTTCCAGCACGCCGGCTGCCCCTTCGCGGCGGCGGGCCCGACGCCGATGACGAGGAGGAGCAGGCCTGCCAGCAGCAGCACCATGACGATGTTCCTGGACGCGTGGATCACGGAAAGCGGGAGATCGCACCCGGCGGGGCGCCGATCGACGTCGATTCGCGTTCGCTGCACTATACGTGGGCCCCCGGAGACGGCGGTTGAGCCTCAAGTCTCCGACAGCGCCGTGAGAGGCCCGTGAGCCTGTCGTTAAGTGTCTGTAAAGGAGAGGGTCGAAGCCTCCCCTTTCCCCCTCCCACACCGCCCTTCCCCACTCCGACCCTCCCCCGCTCCTTCCTACTGCCCCTCCAGCTCCTTGCTTTCGCGCTCCAATCCCTCCTACTCGAGCTCGCCTCCTTCGCTTCGTTGCGCTCGTGATGGCGCGAAGCTGCGAGAACAGCGTCACCCACTCCTTACGCTTGTCCTCGGGGTATACACCCAACCGGTGGAGTGTCATGAGCAGCCCGCGGATAGCAAGGTGCTCCGCTCCTGGCACCTCGTCCGTGATGCGCCGTTGGGACGAAGCGTGGTCTTGCTGGACCTTCCCTCCAAGGTTTAGCTACTGGACGAGCGGACTGTCCGCTGCGTCGCGCGCGACGCCCCTTGCTCTTATTCTCGACTCTTCGTTTCCTCTATGATTCCCTCTTCTGCGCTCTTCCCAGGATCAGTCTAATCACTCGCGTCGCACGCCGACTCGTCCATAGCCACTTAAGTCATCCTCTATCTTGCTGATGTCGTCAACTGCCTTTTCTCGGTACGTGAACACTTCTTCATAGGCAGCGCTCACTATTTCTTCTAGCCTTTTCCCATATTCTTCCTAGCCTTTTTTTCTGAGATCTTGAAGTGCGTTTGTCTTTTGCCGCTTCCGTCTACCAGATCAAGCAGCCGCAGCGCCTGCAAAGTGCGTCGTGCGATGTTAGCTGCGACGCCTATCCGCTCTACCACGTCCGTATCTATTCGTGTGCGTACCGCGCGGTTGCGGTAGGCGTTTATCTCTTCCATCATCTCTTTTTTCCTTTCTTATGTCTCCTTTCCTCCTCTCTCTATCTTTACTACTCCTTCTCTCCTTTTACCCTCTCTTCTTTCTCTCCTCCTCTTCTTCTCTTTTCCCCTTTCCTTTTCTTATTTTTTCTTTCTTCTTTTTCTCTTCTCCTTCTTTTCTTTTTCTCCTTTTTTCTCCTTTCCTTTTCTTTTCTCCTTCTTTTTTTCTCTCTTTTTTCCCTCTTTCTTCCCCTTTCTTCTTCTTTTTTTCTTCTTTTTCTTTTTTTCTTTCTTCTTTCTCCTTCTCTTTTCTTCCTTTTCTTTTTCTCTTCTCCTCTTTTCTCCTTTCCCCCCTTTTTTTTTTTTTTTTTTTTTTTTTTTTTTTTTTTTTTTTTTTTTTTCTTTTTCTTCTTCTTTCTTCCTCTCTTCTTTGCTCGGTCGTCATACTCTCTGCTCGCGCCTTGCCGCCTTTCAATCCGCCTCGCCGACCAAGCTCGACCGCCGCAGGATTCTTGCCTTCATCGGGATCGAGCTTCAGCTCCACGCCGGTCAACTCGTCCACGATCGCTTGGCCCGTGCGTTTATGTCCGTGGGGCGCTTACGTGACCGCTCAGACATATGCCCATCTACGCAGTTGTCGCAGCGCACCATCAAGACGACCTTACTTCACAAACGAACTGACCCACTACCTTAGAGGGTCGAAGCTCTCTGTGCTAGCGTCGCGCGACGATGCCCGCCGCCAAGCTCGCTGGGCCGGCGACCCTTTTCGCCTCCGGCGCGCTGCTCTTCGTCGCCCTGTTCTTCGGCGACGGAACGTCGGCGGGCCGCCTGTTCTGGATCGGCGCGCTGGCGCTGCTGGCGGCGGCCGCCTCTTCGGCGCCGGGCGGGTTCCCGTACCGCGCGGACCGGGTCTCCTGTGCTTCGCGTTGATCGGCGCGCTCACCGCCTGGGTCGGCCTGACGATGTGGTGGTCGATTGCCCCGGATCGCTCGTGGCAGGCGTTCGATCGGACACTCGTCTACGGAGTGTTCGCCGTGCTCGGGCTGCTGGCGGCGCGGGTACCGAGACCCGCGCGCACGGTCGCCGGCGGCCTCGCCGTGCTGATCGGACTCGTGCTGCTCTGGGCGCTGGCCGGGAAGGTCGTGCCGTCGCTCGTTCCCGACGGTTTCCGGGTCGCCCGGCTCCGCAACCCGATCGGCTACTGGAACTCGCTTGCGCTCGTCGCAGCGACCGCGGTTCCGCTCGGTCTGTGGCTCTCCGCTTCCCGGCGACACCACACTGCCGTGCGCGCAGCCGGAGCGGTGCTCGTCTACCTCGCCCAGTTGCCACGGTTCTCACGCTTTCGCGCGCCGGAATCCTCGTCGCGGGACTTGCCGCGCTCGCCTGGCTGGCGATCGAGCGCGATCGGCTCGAGACGCTCGGCGCGCTCGTCGTGGCAACTCCCGTGGCCGCTCTTGTCGCGATCTGGGCGCTTTCGCGACCTGCGATCACCGACGATCTCCAGCCCTACGCCGCCAGGGTCAACGACGGCGCGTGGCTCGGGGTCTTCCTCTCGGTCGGCGCCGCAATCGTCTTCACGGCCGCCTACGCCGCGGCACGAGTCGAGGTGCCCGTCGAGCGGCGTCGTACGTACGCGCTCAGGGCCGGCGGCGTGCTCGCGGTGGGCGCTGCCACCGCGCTCGCCGCCGTGCTGGTGCACAGCGGAGGCACGATTCTCGACGAGTTCCGCGGCACGAACGGCAAGGAGGTGACGCAGGACCCGGCGCGGCTCGCCGATCTCAGCGCGAGCAACCGCTGGACGTGGTGGAAGGAGGCGTGGGCCCTGTTCGAGGATGCGCCCGCGGGCGGCAACGGCGCGGCGACGTTCGAGATCGCCCGGCGCGGGATCCGGGTGGGCTCGGTGGTCACGACCGAGCCGCACGACCTGCCGCTCCAGTTCCTCAGCGAGACCGGGATCGTCGGCTTCCTGCTGCTGCTCGGGCTGGGCGGGGCCGGAGCGGCTGCCGCCGTCTCGGCCCTGCGCCGGCTGGAGCCTGCCGAGCGTGCGGCCGCAGCGGCACTCGCGGTCGGCGTCGGCGCCTATGCGGTCCACGCGCTCGTCGACATCCACTGGGAGTTCGTCGCGGTCACAGCGCCGGCCTTCCTCTCGCTCGGAGTGCTCGCCGGACTCGGTAGCGAGCGCCGCGCTTCGCTGCGACCTGGCGCGGGCGCGGTGGTCGTCGTCGTCACGCTTGGCGCGCTGTACTCGCTCGTTGCCCCGTACGCCTCGAGCCGGCTCGTCAACGCCGCCTACGACGCGGTCGCGACCGGAAAGACGCGGACGGCGCTCGCCGACGGCCGATCGGCACGCTGGCTGAACCCGTTGGCGGTCGACCCTCTGTGGGCGCTCGGCGACGCGGAGGCTGGAGCCGGGGCCGAGGGTGGTGCGCTCGCCCGGTATCGCGAGGCGGTTCGCCTCCAGCCCGAGAACTCCAGCACGTGGTACGCGCTCGGCTCCTACGAGTTCTTCACCGGCCGCTACCGGGCCGCTCTGCACGACCTCGACCGAGCGTACGGTCTCGACCCGTACGGCCCCGCCGGCCGTCCCGGAGGCCTGCTCGACCAGGCGAGAGCGAAGGTGGAAGGCCGGTAGCGCTAGCGCGTCGCGCCGAGGATGAGCACGAGGTGGCCGCCGTGGAGCTGCGCGGGCCTGAACCCGTCGAGCGGACCGACCTGAGCGACGTTCAGATCCTTGGCGAAGCGCTTCGCCTCGCCCTCGAAGCCCGGCCGGTACATGACGCGCGAGGTCGGGTAGCCCGTGCGCGGGGCGTTACCGACGGCCTTGACGACGTAGCCGCGTGCCCTGACGAGAGCGGCCGCCTGGGCGGCAGCGCCGGAGACGCCGTTGCCGTTCAGGATGAGCACCGCGGTCTGTCCGCGCGACAGCGTGGTCGCTGCAATCTTGTGGTCGGGGCGCCGTGTCGCGGGAGCCGGCGGCGCAGGTGTCTCCTTCTTCGCGGCGGCCGCGTGCGCCACGGCTGCGCTGTGGATCTGAGGCGCGAGCGAGCGTCCGAACAGGATCATCCCGGCGACGATCAACAGCACGAGCTCGAGACCCGCGACCGCCGTCGCAACGAGCGTGGCGGTGCGCCACGGGCGGACGAGCTCGGAGCCGGCGGCGGGAAGGGGGAGTGGATGATCCACGGACGCGAGATTCGCGTCGGCCCTTCCGCTTCCTTCCTAGCGCTCGACGATCCACTCCCAGGTCGCGCCGAGGCCCTCGTCGAGCAACACCGCGGGCCGCCAGCCGAGCTCTCGCTCCGCCAGCGAGACGTCGAGGATGCTGCGCAGCACGTCGCCTTCGCGCGCGGGAGCTCGACGTGGCGGGCGGTCGTCTCCGGCCACCGTGCGACAGCGCTCGTGCAGCAAGGCGACGGAAGTCTCGACGCCGCTGCCGATGTTGAAGACGCCCGCCCTGCCGGGCGCCAGCAGCAGCGCTCGCACGACATCGTCGACGTGGACGAAATCGCGGGTCTGGCTCCCGTCACCGTAGATCGTCGACTCGTGACCGGCGGCCATCGCATCGAGGAAGATCGCGACCACCCCTCCCTCGAGCCCCGCCTCCTGCCGTGGTCCATAGACGTTCGCGAATCGGAGCACCGCATGCCGAGTTCCGCGCAGCCGGTTCCACGCCGCGATGTACTCCTCGACGGCCAGCTTCGCGACGCCGTAGGGCGAGAGCGGCCGGCGAGGGTCGTCCTCGCGCGCAGGCCGCTCGCACTCGCCGTAGATCGCCCCCCCGGTGGAGGCGAAGACGACGTGCGTTCCGTCGCCGGCGGCCTGGAGGACGCGCACGCTGCCGACGACGTTCACCTCGGCGTCGAAGTCGGGCCGACGCACGGAGGTCGGCACGTCGGCCTGCGCGGCAAGGTGGAAGCAGACCTCCGGTCGAACCTCGGCGAACACCCCGGCGAGGGCCGGATCGCGAATGTCCACCTCCTCGAGCCGCGCGCCGGCGGCGACGTTGTCCCGCTTCCCGGTGCTCAGGTCGTCGACGACGACCACCTCGTCGCCCCTCGCCAGAAGAGCGTCGACGAGGTTCGAGCCGATGAATCCGGCGCCTCCTGTGACGATCGCACGCACCTGTTCTAATCCTAGGTGTGTTCGTGACCTTTGAGGGCGTCGACGGTTCGGGCAAGTCAACGCAGACCCGGCTGCTGACCGAGCACCTGCGCGGTCTCGGCCGCGAGGTGGTCGCCACCCGCGAGCCGGGCGGAACGGAGTTGGGCGAGCGATGTTCGCGAGCTCGTCCTGAACGGGCCCGAGATGGCGCCGTGGGCGGAGGCGGCGCTGTTTGCCGCTTCCCGCGCCGAGCATGCCGCGGAGGTGATCCGGCCCGCGCTCGAACGTGGCGCCGACGTCGTCAGCGATCGGTTCGTCGACTCGTCGCTTGCCTACCAGGGGATTGCGCGGGGTCTCGGTCTCGACGCCGTGCTCCAGCTCAACCTGACCGTTCTGGGAGGCCTGCTCCCCGACCGCACCTTCGTGCTCGCCGTGGACGCCGCCGCCGCCGCCGCACGCCGCGAAGGGGCGCCCGACCGGATCGAGCGCGAAGGCGACGGTTTCCAGGCCGAGGTCGGCCGCGCCTACGCCGAGCTCGCCGAGCGCTTCCCCGAGCGCGTCGAACTGCTGGACGGCGCACTTCCGCCGGAGGAGATCGCGGCCGCCGTCCGGCTGCGCGTCGCCGACTTGTGAGCTTCGAGGCCCTGATCGAGCAAGCCGAGGCGAAGCGGCTGCTGCGAGCCGCGCTCGCGGACGGCCCCGCGCACGCGTACCTCTTCCACGGCCCGGCGGGAGTGGGTAAGCGAGTAGCCGCCGTCGCCTTCGCGGGGGAACTGCTCGGCGACCCCGGCCGGGTCGCGCGCGGGGCACATCCTGACCTGTATGTCCTCGAGCCGCACGGCGACCAGATCCGGATCGACGAGGTGCGCGAGCTCCGCCGCGACCTGCACATGCGTCCGTTCGAAGCCGACCGCCGCGTGTATCTGATCGTCAGCGCCCACCTGCTGAACGCCGAGGCGGCGGATGCCTTGCTGAAGGACCTCGAGGAGCCGCCGCCCTACGCGGTCGTGATCCTCTCGGCGGACGAGCTCGGGCCGATTCCCGGAGACGATCCGGTCGCGCTGTCAGCTCGTGCCGTTCAGGCGTCTCTCCGAGCGCGCGGTGCGCGCGGAGGTGGAGCGGCTCGCTCCCGGTCTCGAGCCGGAACGGGTCACTGCTGTCGCCCGGGTCGCGGGGGGCCGGCTCGACCGGGCCAAGCGAATGCTCGACGCCGACGCGTCGCGCCGGCGCGACGAGCTTCTCCGCATCGCGCGTTCCGTGTACGCGGACACGGACTTCGATCCGTCGGCGGCAGCCAATGCCGTGCTCGCCCTCGCCGGCGAGCGGGCGGCCGAGGCGCGCGCGTCGGCCGAGGAGTCGCTCGCCGACCGTGCGCTTCCGGAGCGCGAGGCCGAGCAGCACGTGAAGCGTGCCGAACGGGCCGCCGAGCGCGACGAGATCCTCCTCGCCCTCGAGGAGCTCGCCGCCTGGTACCGCGACCTCGTCGTCGTCTCGGCAGGGGCCGAGCGCGCGGTGCTCCATTACGACCGTCTCGCCGAGCTCGTCGAGGATGCCGCAGTCGAGCGGATGCTCGGAGCGGAACAGGCTGCGGCCGCGGTACGCACGGCATGGCGGACGTTCGAGGAGTTCAACGTCTCACCCCTGCTCGCTCTGGAGGCGCTGTTCGTCCGGCTGCGCCGCGAGCTCGCCGGCGCCCTCTCGGCACGTTGAGCTAGGACCTCGCGGTGACCTCGGTCACGTGAGCCTCGCCGATCGCCTGCGGCAGGGCTGTGATCCAGACGACGACGTATCGTCCGGTCGACCCTTTCTTCAGCGCGAACGTCGTCTTGCCGTCGAGCGGCCGGTCGGCCGAGACGGCGCGGAACGGCCCGCCTGGAGCGTTCCCGAGCTCGATCTGCGCCGACGAGCCGGCACCGTCGGTCGAGACCACAACCTGCGTGATCTGGCGCCGCTTGCCGGCGTCGAGCACCAAGCCGACTCCCTGCTTCGAGAAGCTGCGGTAGTGCTCGGTCTTCCAGAAGGTGGTCGGGTCGCCGTCGACCGCGAGCGGGGCGAGGTCGTCGTTCTCGTGCTGGTCGCCCTCCGGGTCGTAAGCTCCGACGGCCGTCAGCTTCACCGGCTTGGGCGTGGGCGCCGCCGTGGTTGTCGGTGGCGTGGGTGCGGGAGCGGTCTCGGTGGTCGTCCGGACGGTCGTGGTCGTCACGACGCGCGAGCCTCTGCCCGACGTCGCGCTCTTGATCGTGATCGTCAGCATCGCGACGATGAACGCCACGAGGGCAGCAGCGGCGAGGACCCGGGTCACGCGCTCATAGTGGCTGATCCCGGCGCAGTTCGAGGAAGCGGCGCGCGCACGATCTCGAGCGGCCTTCCCGGCGCATCGACTCGGTACACTCGGATCCGGCCCGACCGAGCCCCGCCGACGTAGCTCAGCTGGTAGAGCACTTCACTCGTAATGAAGGGGTCCGCGGTTCGAATCCGCGCGTCGGCTCAGAGGAAAGCCCCGCTCAGGCGGGGTTTTCTGTTGGGGCCCGGGCGACGTAGAGGGCAACACGGGTCCCCTCGCACCTGCGCGCGAGGGTCATTCCTGGCGGCGGGTGGAAGGGCCGTCGCACTTTCTCTTCTCGCGGGGTGGGCCGGGGCGGGGTCGAACGGTCGTCCCGGGTCGAGCGCTTCCCCGCCAGCTCCACGTAATCGATGCGAACGAGTCGTCGCCCACCGAAGCTCGCCACGTAGAGGCCGCGGAAGATGCCTCCGAAGATGCGCAGATGTCGGGGTCCCCATGCGCCTCCGAAGGACGCAGGTCGGGCGGGCCGCCACCGCCCCGGTCAGCAACCGATCACCGAAACCTCGTGTGCACTCTGTTGTACAAAGAGCTTCCATGGGCAACGCGCGACGAGTCCTGCTTCTCCTCGTCGGCGTTCGTGTGGCGATTCCCGTCGCGGCGCTAGCGGCGTCGGGCACCAAGCTTCCTGGCCTTCCTCGCTACAGCTACGTCGCGCTGACCGGGGACGCGACCGGCTTCTACGCGGCCGCCCGTGAATTCATTTCTACCCTGGCCCGCCCAGCCTCGTTGGCAGCCGGCTTGATTGCAGCGATTGCGCTGGTCCTGATCTGGCGGAAGTGCAAGCGCGGCGTGCCCGGGGCGGTCGTCGCCGCCGCACTGGCTGTCTCGCTCTTTCTCGTCGTGCCGATCGCGCAGATGCATCCGCCCGGTGCCGCGGTTGTCGGCTGGCCGCTCGTCTGGAGCGTCCTGCTCTTGCCACTTCGCGCAATCGGCCGGCTCGATCCTGGGACCGCCTTCACGGTCGGCTTCGTCCTGTCGCTCGTCGCCAATGCGATCACCGTTGTGGCGACCGCATTCGCCGGCTGGTACGCGTCCGGGCGGCGGTCGGTCGGTATCGGCGCAGCCGCGATCTTCGCGCTCTGGCCGATGTTGATCTGGGTCGTCGCCGGCTCACACGGCTGGCGGAACGGCCAGTGGAAGGTGGACGTCGGCCTCGCGCTCTACACGGAGCCGCTTTCCACGGCACTGATGACGGTCGCGCTTGCCTTGCTCCTGCGCCCGCACACAGCCAGGCTCGGCTTCGCGTTCGCAGGGGTTCTGCTCGGCTTCGCCACCGTCACCAGGCTCTCGAACGGGCTGATCGCCGCGGCCGCACTCGGGCTCGTCGCTGTGCGACGTGGCCGCTCCCCGGCGGGCTGGCTCGCTGCAGGCGGACTCAGCGCTGCACCGGTCGTCGGCGCCTACTGGCCGAAGGGCTATGCGGCCCAGTTCGACAACCCGAACTCCTGGCCGCGTCATCCGTTCTCGGCCCACTACCTCGCACGCAGCTGGCGAGACTCACTCATCTTCGGCCCGCGCGCCCTGGTGATCATCGTCCCACTCGCGCTGATCGGCGCGGCCTTGCTTCGGAGGCGCTTCGAAGTCGGGCTGCTCGCTGCCTGGATCGTCCCCACCGTGCTCTTCTACAGCTTCTATCGGGAGACCTGGGAGCACCCAGATTCCTCTTCGTCACGCTCCCGCCGGTGTTCATCCTCTGGTTCAGCGGGGCGGTGATGCTGCTGGAGCAGCTGCTCCGGCGCTCGCATACGCGCGCGGTCGAACCGGTCTGACGAGCCCAACAGGCACTGCCACGAGCATTAGGCGGAGTTTTCTGTTGCTGCGCGAGCTCGAGCGCCTGCCGGTGACCGTTCGGGCCACCCTCGGCCTGCGGAGCTCGCAAGCCGAGGGAGGCCCGAGACGACTTGGTCAGCTTACGGTCGCGTAGAGCGTGTAGCGGATCGAGTCGCTGGTGCCGGCGCCGAAGTTGACCGGCGGGTCGTTGGTGGAGCTGTACGCAGCCGCCCTGTACCGGCCCGCGTTCGCGGCGGCCTGGTAGTAGCCGACCGCGCTCGTCGTCGACGACCAGTAGCCGAGCCAGTACTGACCGGCGGCGATCGACGGCAAGCCCGGCACAGCGAAGACGACCCAGCCCGCCGGCTGTCCGGCTGCGATCGTCACCTCGCTGGACACCGCGATCGCCGCACCCGGCTGCCGCGCCGCTGTCGGCGTAGATCACGGCACGCATCTTGGTCGTGGTCGCACCGCCGGCCAGGTAGCCGGTCAGCTTGATCAGCGTCGACGGAGTGCCGAGCGTGACCGCGTCGGAGACCTCCAGGTAGCCGCCGCCGATCGGGTGCGTGCTGCTGCCGATTGCGACGTTTCCGAACGTGTTTCCGGCCGGGGTGACGACCGCCGCAGTCAGGTTGCTGGCCGCCGGCGTTCCACCGTCGGCGTTGTGCCCGGTGACGACCGCCCGGATCTTGTACCCGACATCGGCACCGGTCGGCGTGTACGAGTTGGCAGTCGCGCCCGAGATGTTCGTGCAGTTGGCACCCGAGCTGTCACAGCGCTGCCACTGGTAGGTGAACGGGAGCGTGTTGCCCGTCCAGCTTCCGTCTGTCGTGTTCAGCGAACCGCCCTCGACCGCCGTCCCTGTCACCGACGGCGGAGTGGTGTTCACCGGCGGGCTGACGGCCGTGCCGAGCGTCACGTACAGCGAGTAGCTGATCGAGTCGCCCACACCGGCGCCGAAGCTGGCCGGTGGGGGATTGATCGACGAGTACGTCGCCGCCTGGTACCGCCCGCCGTTCACGACGGTCTGGTAGGCGCCGATTGCACTGGTGTTCGACGACCAGTAGCCCAGCCAGTACTGCCCCGGCGACAGTGTCGGCGAGCCGGACACGGCGAAGTCGACCGGCGCACCCGGCTGGCCGGCCGCGATCGTCACCTCGTCGGAGACCAGGACGAGCGCACCCGGCTGTCCGCCGCTGTCGGCGTAGATCACCGCCCGCATCTTCGTCGGTGAGCCGCCGCCGGTCAGATACCCAGTCAGCTTCACCACCGGCCGCGAGTCGGCCAGCGTGAACGGCCCCGACACCTCCAGGTAGTTACCGCCCAGCGTGTGCGTCGAGCCGCCCACGCTCGTGTTCCCCAGCGTAGTCGTCGCCGCAACATTCGAAGACGCCATCGCCACTTCGTCGAACAGGTAGCCGTCGCCAATGCTCCCGAGGTCGTTTGCGCCGCCGGCGCGGAAGATCAGCGTGCTCGTCGTCGGGACGACGTTGCCGCCTCCGGCCTGCTCCGGGTCGAAGCGGAAGTAGTTCTCCCAGCTGGTACCGGTGATCTTCAGGTCACCGTCGACGTACAGCTTGACGACGTCGTTGCCGGAACCCGGCACGAAGTCGATCGAGAACTTGATCGAGTGCGCATGCGTGCGGTCGATGGTGGCGACGTCAACGGCGCGGAAGACCGCGCACCCGGCCGGCGCACACGGGCCGGGTGTGGTGGCGTTGGGAACGTCGTAGAAGATCACGTGGATGCCGTCGGCCTGGTCGTCGAAGCCGACGTAGCTCATCCGGCCGTCGCTGCCGTCGCTCGGGCTGATCGACAGGAACAGACCCGGCTCCTGGATCGACTTGGTGGAACCGATCTTGAAGCTCGCGTCGAAGTGGTTGTTACCCGTCGACTCGCCTGCCGCAGACGCGACCGGGGACGCGAACGTCTGGTCGGCGAACGAGCCGCTGGTGACCGCGTTCGAGGCCCGCAGCGCCTGCGAACCGAAGCAGAAATCGGCCGCGTTCGGGAATCCCGCCACGGACGCAACCGCCACGTCGTACGAACCGGTCTTCGTCCACCCCTGCTGACCGTTGATCGAGCCAACCGTGAAAGGCGACTCGAACGTCACCGCACCGGCCGCCGGAGTCGGGCACGGAGGCGTACCCAGCGTCGCGTAGATCGAGTAGCTGATCGAGTCGCCGGTGCCGCCGAAGTTGGCCGGCGGATCGTTCGACGCCGAATACGCCGCGGCCGCGTACCGGCCGCCGTTCGCGACGGTCTGGTAGTAGCCGATCGCGTTCGTGTTCGACGACCAGTAGCCCAACCAGTACTGACCCGCCGGGAGCGTCGGTGCCGACGCGAACGAGAAGTCGACCCAGTTCGCAGCCTGACCCGCGCCGATCGTCCTCGGCATGGTCACCGCCACGAACGCGCCGGGACGGCCGCTGCCGTTGTCGGCGTAGATCACCGCGCGGATGTTCGTCGCCGACCCGCCCCCGGCCAGATACCCGGTGAGCTTCGACACCCCCGACGGCGAGCCCAGGGTGAACGGCCCCGACGCCTCCAGGTAGCTCCCGCCCAACACGTGGGTCGAGCCGCCCACCACGAAGTTCCCGAAGATCGCCCCGCCCGCCGGCTGGATCACGGCACTCGGAGCGCTGGTCGCGGGCGTCGAGCCGTCACCGTTCGTCGCCGTCACCACCGCCCGCAGCTTGTGCCCCAGATCGCCGCTCACCGGGCTGTACGAGTTCGCATTCGCACCGGAAATATTCGAGCAGTTGTCGCCGGCGCTGTCACACTGCCGCCACTGGTAGGTGAACGTCGGGCTGTCCGACCAGGTGCCGGTCGTCGTCGACAGCGACCCGCCGACCACAGCCGTCCCCGAGATAAGGGGTAGACCGCTGTTCACGGGCGGATTCAGGACCGCACCGAGACTCGCGTAGATCGAGTAGCTGATCGAGTCGCCGGTCCCCGTCCCGAAGTTGGCGAGCGGGTTGCTGCCCGACGAGTACGTAGCCGGCGTGTACCGGCCTCCGTTCGGGACCGTCTGGTAGTAGCCGATTGCGCTCGTGTTCGACGACCAGTAGCCCAACCAGTATTGCCCCGCCGGCAGCAACGGCGACCCGCTGACCGGGAAGTCGACCCAACCGGCCGCCTGACCCGCACCGATCGTCACCTGCTGCGAGACCGCAGCGAACGCACCCGGCCGGCCGCTGCCGTTGTCCATGTACACGACCGCCCGCATGTTCGTCGGCGAGCCGCCGCCGGCCAGCCGGCCGGTCAGCATGACCAACGAGCGCGACGAGCCGAGCGTGAACGGCCCCGACACCTCCATGTAGTTGCCGCCGAGCGTGTGCGTCAGACCACCCACGGTCGTGTTACCGATTGTCGGGTAGCCGGCGCACGCGCCGTTCAGGTCGCTCGTCGTCAGCCACGGCGTGAAGTTGGCCATGGCAGTGACAGGCGAGCCCGATCCGGAGCCGACACCGGCGGGCCCGGTGCTGCTGCCCCACCAGTTGCACGTGCCGTCGACGGTTCCGCCGCTCAGCGACGGGTCGACGGCGATGCCGTACGTCGAGCCCCCGACGTCGAGGCTGTTGCGGTTGACGACGGCGTCCCCGTAGGAGACGTCCTCGCTCTCGAACCAGACCGCGATCCGGTCGGCCGTACCGGCGCTCAGGCTGCTGAAGGTGTTCTTGGTCACCGACAAGCCCGGCGCGTCCGCCTCGATGCCGACCGCGTGCACCCAGCCGAGGGTTCCGGTCAGGGTGTCGAACGTGTTCTGGGTGATCGTCAGGTTCGAGGCGCCGATGTGGTTGTTGAGCAACACGCCGTAGGCGCCCTTGTTGCTGCTCGTGACGTTCGAGATCGCGTTGCCCTGGATCGTCACGATGTCGCTTCTTCCCGACGCCGAGCTGTCGCCGATGAAGACCCCCTTGGTGCTGCCGTAGCCCTGGACGTTGGTGATCTTGTTGTTCAGGACCTGGACGAGGTCCGGCCCGTTCTCGAGGTACACCGCTTGCCCGGCTGCCTGGGTGTTGCTGCCGGCCGTGGTCGCGACGATTCCGCTGAAGATGTTGTTCTTGATCAGGGCCGAGTCGCCGGCGGTCTTCACGAGCACGCCGATCGCGGACGTCTCCGACGCCGAGTCGGTGACCGAGAAGCCGTCCACGGTCACGTTTGCAGCCTGGATGGTGATCGTCCCGGTGACCTTCGACTCCGTAGCGCTGCCGAACGTGCGGCCCGCAAACGCGACGCCGTGCTGCGCGCCGTTGAGGGTGAGGCTCTTGCCGATCGTGACGTCACCCGTGTAGCTGCCTGCCGCGACGTTCACGGTGCTGCCGGACACGAGGTTGACGCCCTCCTGGATCCGGCCGGTCGCGCCTGCCTGGTCGCCGAGCGTGTGCACGGTGACCGAGGAAAGGTCGGGCTGGAAGCCGATCGTCCCGGGAGCCGTGTCGGTGCCGCTGTCGAGGAGCGGCGTGAAGTCGAAGTGCATGGACGGCTGCATCATCCCGGCGACCGTCGCCGGGACGTTGCTGCCCCACCAGTTTCCGCCGGCGTCGGCCGGCGTCGGCGAGGCGGCGCCGTCGTCGCCGTTCGTGCCGTTCTCCCTGATCGGGTACGCCTGTCCGCAGGCGCCCACGCCGAGGTTGACGAAGCTGTTCTGGTGGACGTGGATCGTCGACGGGTCGATTCCGCCCGGCGGTGTGGCGCCCGGGCGCAGCCTGATCCCGTGTGAGGCGTCGGCCAAGCTGGTGCAGGCGACGCCGTTGTAGGTGATGGTGTTGTTGGCGATCGTGTCGTTCGTGGAGACCGCCGTCGAGAACTCGCCGCCCCAGAGCTGGAACGCTGCGTACGAGTTGTCTTCGAGCCTGTTGCCGGTGATCGAGCCGCCGACCAGGGAGATCTGGCCGAGGCCGACCTCCATCTTGTGGACGTAGTTGTCCGAGATCGTGGCGTCACCGAGGTTGGCGTTGATCCCGAAGGCGGAGTAGTCGGTCGCAGAGACGGTGCCGTCGAACTCGTTCCCCTGGATCGTCCACCCGGTCGGGTTGCTCGACGCAGTGCCGGTGAACGGCCCGAACATGAACGCGTGGCCGTTGAAGTAATTGTCCTTGATTGTCCCTGCGTCCATGGTGTGGCCGAGGTAGAGCATGTTGTCGCCGTCGGGGCTCGTGCCGCCGTTCTGGACCCAGTTTTTCTCGAAGGTGAAGTGGTCTGCGTGAGCGCCGCCGCCGAGCTGGATGTTTCCGCCGACCGTCGTGCCGTGCGTCGACTTGAAGATGTTGTTCTTGACCGTCAGGTTGTCGACGTTGGTGGTGGCGTCGAAGCCGCGCGGCCCCATGTCGGGGAAGTCGAAGCCGTCGATCGTCAGGCCGCTGGCCTGGAGGCTGAAGACGTAGGGCCCGTTCGTTGCCGGCATGACCGTCTCCGAGCCGCCGATACCGTTGGGCCCGCGTGTCCGCGCGTCCACGCCTGCCTGAGCACCCTTGAGCGTCAGGTTGGCCTTGTTCAGCGCGATCGTGGTGTTGCCGGAGGTGCCATACGTGCCCGCGGCGACCTCGATCGTGTCGCCGCTGGAGGCGGCGGTGACCGCTGCCTGGATCGTGCAGTAGGGATGGCCGGCCGTTCCGCAACTCCCGTCGGACGGATCCACCTGCAGTGTCGCGCTTGCCAGCGCTGGCCCCGAACCGACACCGGCCAGCACCGTCAAGCAAATGGCCACCAGCAACGCTATGCGCCTCGCAAACACCTTCCACCTCCACTTGCAAAGAAACCACCGCCACATGAAAATCTGTAGGTGCTACCCTAACGCGCTTTTCTTTTGTAAACAAGAGGTAAGTTTGACGCTGTACGAAAGGGTAGGGCGCCTTTTTAATTTGGCGACCAAATAGCAACTCATTGGCAGCGAGATGCGACTGTCGGCCCTTGAGCAGACATCGTTTCGAGCGCAGGCGTCTTGAAGATTGCTCGGCCGGTCGACCGAAACGGTCACGCCCGCGAGAAGCGCGCCGTATCCGCGACGAACTCCTCGACCATCGCGGACGTGAGGGTCGCGCGGCCGCGAACCGAGACCGACTGATCCTCTCCTGCTAGCCTGAACTCGAACGCGGGTCGCCGACGACGGCGACCGGTACAGGCTGTGAGGCCGTGGGCGATCGAGGCCCGCGGCCTTTTTTTGTGCCCTGACGACAAAGGAGAAACGACATGCCGCAAGTCCCCGCATCCGTCCTGACCGTGGAGGACGATCCGATCACCCGAGCCGACCTCCGCCTCGTGCTCGAGGACGCCGGCTTCTCGGTCTGCGCCGACGCCAAGGACGGAATCGAGGCCGTCGAGTTCGCACGCAAGCACGAGCCCGACCTGATCCTGCTCGACCTCGGTCTCCCGGGTCTCGACGGAATCGAGGCCACTCGCCTCATCCTCGCCGAGCGGGCGGTCCCGATCGTCGCCCTCACCGGCCGCTCGAACAGGCTCGCCGAAGAGGCGATCGGCGCCGGTGCCACCTCGTACGTCACCAAGCCCTTCGACGAAGCGCAGGTGATCGGTGCCCTGCACGACGCGCTTGCCATTCACCGCCATCACGCAGGACGTGCCGCCCGCAAGGAGTCGCTGCACGCCTTCACGCACGTCCTCGGCGTCCTCGGCTACCCCGAGGAGTGGGCCGTCGACCTCGAGCGGAGATCGTTCGAGCGGGGGCGGGTCTGGAAGATCGTTCGAACGGTCGACTGAACGGTTACGCCCGCGAGAAGCGCTCCGTGTCGGCAACGAACTCCTCGACCATCGCGGGTGTCAGGGTCGCCCGGGTGTCGGCGATCGCCGCGAGGAAGTCGTCCGTCGTCGCGCGGGAGCCGTGGCCGGCGAAATGCTCACGCTCGAATGCGCGCTGCGCAGCCTTCCGTGCCGCCCACTCGATATCGGCCGGCGTGAACAGCGGGCTCGCCTCGACCAGAACTCCGACGTCGACCGGCTCGTCGGTGATCTCGCCGACGTAGCGGGCCCAGATCGCCGCCCGCGCCTCGTCGTTCGGCGGGATCTGCTTCAGGAACTCGTTCGTGATGTTCGGGCTGACGCGGCGCTCCTCATGACGGATCGACGCAATGTCCTCGACCTCGTCGACGAAGACAACAGCTCGGGCCCGCCCTCGCCGCCGTTCGCATCGGCTCGGCAGATCCAGCCGACACCACCGGCTACTGGAGCATGCCAGCGGGTATGCGATTTCAGCGGCGCGGAACAGGTCGCGCCTAAGCTGCCGAAGATGAAGGGGTCTGGGATTCGAGGCCGGGCGCGGGTTTGAAACCGAGCCGAGTAATCGCGGGTCTGCTCGTCGCCGCACTGGTCGCGGCCGGCGCGGGCGGGGCGTCGTCCTCCCCGCTCAAGCCGGGTGCGCACTTCGACGGGCGCTACGCCTACGAGCTGACGAAGCTCCAGGTCTCGTTCGGCCCGAGGCCGGCCGGCTCGGCGGCGCAGCGGGCCGTCGCCGAGCGTCTCGTCAAGCTGCTTCCGAACGGCCGGTTCGAGCAGGTGCCCGGCGGCTTGCGGAACATCGTCGGCGAGCTGCCGGGACGCAAGCCGGCGGTCGTCGTGGCGGCGCACTACGACACGACCGACGTGCCGGGCTACCTGGGCGCAAACAACAGCGCGACCGGCGTCGGCGCCGTGATCGCGCTCGCGCGGGCGATGAAGACCGATCGGCCCGTGCCGGGTCAGGCGGCAGTTCGGTTCGTGCTGTTCGACGGCGAGGAGGCGCCGACCGGCTACTCCGACTTCTACTCCGAGGGCCTTCGGGGGAGCCGCGCGTACGCAGCGGCGCATGCGCGGGAGATCCGCGAGGTGATCGTCCTCGACTTCATCGCCCTGCACACGCTCCAGCTCCGCCTGGACGCCGGCTCCGACCCGCGGCTATGGGCACGTCTCCGTTCAGCCGCGTCGCGCAGCGGCACGCTCGCGCTCTTCCCGGCGGGCCTTCAGGGCATCGTGCTCGACGACCACACGCCGTTTCTCCGAGCCTCGGTCGCGGCGATCGACCTGATCGACTTCGACTACCCCTGCTGGCAGAAGGTCTGCGACGACCTCAGCCAGGTCTCCCGCACGAACCTGACCAAGGTCGGCGCGACCGTGCTCGAGCTCCTGCGCTCGGAACGCCTGCGGAAGTAGGAGCGCGCAAGCGCCGCTCAGCCCCAGCGCACGCGTGCGAGCTGAGTCGACAGGCCGGCCGGAGGAGTAGGCTCGGCCCGCGGCATGCGCCGCGTCGCAACCGCGCTCGTCTTCGCGTTTCTCGCCGCGGCGCCGATCGCGTCGGCTCAGAAGGCGATCGACATCACCCCGAACTACATCGCCGGGATCACGCTGGGGATCTCGAAGGCCAAAGCGCGGACGTTCCTCGGCAAGCCCGTCCGGGTCGACCGGCTCGAGGACGGATACGAGCGGCTCGTTTCGCAGCGCCTGAAGGTCGAGGTGTACTTCCGCTCGGGGACGAAGGGCGTCGCAGTCGTCACCACCTGGAACAAGACCCTCCGGACCGACGAGCAAGTCGGGCCGTGCTCGACGGTAGGGGCACTGAGAGCCGCCTACGGTTCCCGGCTCGTTCCCTTCAAGCAGAACGGCAAGACGATCGCCTACCGGCTCGGGAACCTCGTCTTTACCACCGGCGGGGGGCCTCGCATCGGAACGGTCGCGCTCGGCCGGGGCACGGCGGCCGCCTACGTGGCGCTGAACGCGCCCGCGTGCCGCTGACTGCCGGCGCGATCAGCCGATCGTCAGCACCGCCGCACCGCGCAGGCGGCCGGCGCGCAGCCGTTCGAGCGCCTCGTTCGCCTCGGCGAGCGGAAACGCCTCTACCTGTACCCGGACAGGCACCCGCGGCGCGAGCGCGAGGAACTCCTCGCCGTCCGCCCGGGTCAGGTTCGCCACCGAGCGCACGGCGCGCTCGCCCCAGAGGAGCTCGTACGGGAAGGAGGGGATGTCGCTCATGTGGATCCCGGCGCAGACGACGACGCCGCCCTTGCCAACTGCTGCGAGCGCGGCGGGAACCAGCTCGCCGGCCGGGGCGAACAGGATTGCGGCGTCGAGCTCCTCGGGTGGGCGCTCGTCCGAACCGCCGGCCCACTCGGCGCCGAGCTCTCGCGCAAAGGTCTGACCGTCTTCGTCACCGGTCTTCGTGAAGGCGAAGACGCGGCGGCCCTCGTGGCGCGCCACCTGGGCGACGATGTGAGCCGAGGCGCCGAAGCCGTAGAGCCCGAGCCGCTCGGCGTCGCCGGCCATTCGCAATGACCGGTAGCCGATCAGACCGGCGCAGAGGAGCGGCGCCACCTCGAGGTCCGGGTAGTCCTCGGGGAGCTCGAAGCAGAAGCGCTCGTCGGCGACGGCGCGTTCGGCGTAGCCACCGTCGAGGTGGTAGCCGGTGAACCGGGCCTGGTCGCAGAGGTTCTCGCGGCCGCTTCGGCAGTACCGGCACTCTCCGCAGGTCCAGCCGAGCCACGGGACGCCGAGCCGCCGCCCGTCTTCGGTGCGACCGACGATCTGGTGGCCCGGGACGAGCGGGAGCTTCGCGTCCGGCAGCTCGCCGTCGATCACGTGCAGGTCGGTGCGGCAGACGCCGCACGTGCTCACCTCCAGGAGCACCTGCCCCGGGCCCGGCGCGGGGTCGGGTACCTCCGCCGCGCGCAACCCGCTGCCCAGGCGCGTCGAGCATCATCGCCTTCATCGGCTGAAGAGTCACACACCGTGCAAGCCGGGTCGCGGTTTGACGCCGCCCGGCGGCCTGCGCCATCGTAGAGCGGTGGAAACCGCGCACGTCGCCGCCCGAGCGCGGACCGAGAACTTCCCGATTGCGTCCCTGCTCTTCCCGCGCGCCCTGCGTCCGCACCTGCGCGCGGTCTACGGCTTTGCGCGTCTCGTGGACATCCTGGGAGACGAGGCCGAAGGCGACCGCCTTGCCCTCCTCGACGAGCTCGAGCGGGAGCTCGAAGCCTGCTACGGCGGCGAGCCGGCCTGGCCGGTGATGCGGCAGCTCCAGCCGACGATCCGCGAGTTCGACCTTCCACGCGAGCCGTTCCTGCGCCTGATCGAGTGCAACCGGATCGACCAGAGCAAGACGGAGTACGCAACGTGGGACGAGGTCGAGTGGTACTGCGACCACTCAGCCGACCCGGTCGGCCGGCTCGTCCTCGGGCTGCTCCGTCTCGATCGGGACGAACGGCTGGTTCGCGCTTCGGACGACGTCTGCACCGGGCTCCAGCTGGTCAACTTCCTCCAGGACGTGCCGCGCGACCTGGCCCTCGGACGCATCTACCTTCCGGCGGAGGACCGCCGCCGGTTCGAGGTCACGACACTCGACGCCCCGAACGAGCCGCTCACCCGCCTGCTTCGCTTCGAGGCGGAGCGGGCGCGCAACCTGCTCGCGGCCGGCGAGGAGCTGCGCGCGCGGATCGGCGGGCGCGTCGGCCGCGGCGTCGGGCTGTTCGCGCGCGGCGGCCTGGCGGCGCTGGCGGCGCTCGAGGACGCCGGGTGGGACATCTTCACGCGGCGGCCGCGCCCGTCGCGGCTGCGCCTGGCGAGGGAGGCGCTGCGCCGGTGAAGGTGGAGGAGGCGTACAGGGAGGTCGAGCAGCTCACGCGCGCCCGCGCGCGCAACTTCGCCTACGGGATCATGGTGCTCCCGAAGGCCAAGCGGCGCGCGATCGCGGCAATCTACGCGTTCGCCCGCGAGGTCGACGACATCGCCGACGGAGACGACGCGCCCGAGAGCAAGCGTGCGCGCCTGGAGGATCTGCACCGGCTCCTCGACGGGCCGCCGGGCGACGCGGCGATGTGGGTGGCGCTCGCCGACGCGCGAGGGCGCTTCCCGATCTCGACCCAGGCGCTGCACGACTTCGTCGACGGGGGGCTGATGGACCTCGACGGCGATCGCTACGCGACCTTCGACGAGCTGCGCGACTACTGCGCGCACGTCGCCGGCGCAGTGGGCATCGCGTGCATAGGGGTCTACGGAGCCGACCAACCGCAGCGGGCGGAGGCACTCGGGATCGCACTCCAGCTGATCAACGTGATGCGCGACGTGAGCGAGGACTGGCGGCTCGGGCGCGTCTACCTGCCCCAGGACGAGCTGGCCTCCTTCGGCGTCTCGGAGCGGGACATCGCCGAAGGGAGGCTGACGTCCGCCTGGCAGGCACTGATGGCGTACCAGGCCGCCCGCGCGCGAGGCTACCTCGCGGAAGGCCTCAACCTGCTCGACCACCTCGACCGGCGGAGCGCCGCGTGCGTGGGAACGTTCGCGGGCCTGTACCGCGCGACGCTGGAGCGGATCGAGAAGAGCGGCTTCGACGTGTTCGGCGGACCGCCACGACTGTCGCCCTTGACCAAGCTGCGGATCGTCGGCGCGAGCTTCCTCCCGTGAGGGTCGCGGTCGTCGGAGGCGGCCTTGCCGGGCTGGCGGCGGCGCTGGAGCTCGTCGACCGGGGTCACGAAGTCGTCCTGCACGAGGCGCGCCCGACCCTTGGCGGAGCCGTCCAGACGTTGCCGGAGCGCGAAGGCGACCCGCCGCCGCCGCCGGACAACGGCCAGCACATCGCGCTCGGGTGCTTCGAGGCGTACCAGCGGTTCATCGCGCAGGATCGGCAAGGCCGGCGCCCTACGGCGCGAGCCTCTCCGGCTGCCGGTGATCGACGAGCGTGGCCGCGTCGCGACGGTCGCGCCGGGCCTGCGGCTGCTCGCGTACTCGCACCTTCCGGTCGCGTCCCGAATCCGCGTTGCGCGCACGGCCCTTTTGTTAAGGGGTCTGACCCCTTCCGACCATTCGGACACGGCGTTTGCGGACCTGCTGCGGGCCCGCGGGCAGCGGCAGCAGGAGATCGACCGGTTCTGGGACGTCTTCATCCGGCCGGCGCTGAACCTGCCCTGCGAGGAGGCGGGAGCCGACTACGGGATCTTCACGGTCCAGACGGCGCTGCTCGGCGGCCGGCGGGCAGGCGATCTGCTCCTTCCGACAGAGCCGCTCGGGGAGATGCACGGAGCCGCGGCCGGCCGGGCGCTCGGCGACGTCGTCCGGCTGGAGTCACGAATCGGGAGCCTCGACGAGCTCGACGCGGAGGCCGTGATCCTGGCGGTGCCCCCACCCGAGACGGCGCGCTTGCTCGGCGAGGAGCCGCCGGCGCTCGAGGACTCGCCGATCGTCAGCGTCCACCTCCTCTTCGACCGGCCGATCCTGCGGTATCCGCTGGCCGCGTTGCTGGACTCTCCGGCTCACTGGGTCTTCGACCGAGGTGCCCTCACCAGCCACCCACCGAAGGGGGGTGGCCAGTACCTGACCGTCGTGTCGAGCGGCGCCCCCGACCTGCTCGAGGTTCGCGGGCAACGGCTCGTCGAGCTGATGGCGGATGCGCTGACCGAGCGGCTCGGCGGGGCGGAGCTCGTCTGGTCGCGGGTGAGCCGCGAACCGCGTGCGACCTTCGCCGCCCGTCCCGGGACACGTACATTGCGGTGGACGATGCGGACCTCGAGGCCGAACGTCTACCTCGCCGGCGCCTGGGTCGCCTCCGACTGGCCCGCGACGATGGAGGCCGCCGTTCGGAGCGGCGTCGCCGCGGCGGAGGCGGCAGTCCACATGACGGCCGTTCACGAGCTGACGCAGCTCGACCACGCGGTCGACCGCGGGACTGCCCGTCTGCTCGAGCTCCAGCATCCGGACGGCTGGTGGGTCGGCGAGTTGGAGTCGAACGCGACGATGATCGCCGAGCACCTCTTCTGGCTGCACGTGCTCGGCCTCCGCGACCCCGACACCGACCGGCGCCTCGCCAACGACATCCTCGCCCGCCGCCGCGACGACGGCACGTGGTCGAACTGGTGGGAAGGGCCGGCCGACCTCTCGACCACGATCGAGTCGTACGTCGCGCTGAAGATGGCCGGCGTCGACCCGGGCGCGGCGACCCTCGACTACATCCGCCGGGAGGGGGGCATCCCCCGCAGCCGCGTGTTCACGAAGTGCTTCATGGCGCTGCTCGGGCACTGGCCGTGGCAGCGGATCGTCCCGATCCCGCCCGAGATGATCCTGCTCCCGCCGAGCGCCCCGTTCTCGATCTACAACTTCGCCTGCTGGGCGCGACAGACGGTCGTGCCCCTCTCGGTCGTGTGGGCGCTCCGGCCCGTCCGCCGCGCCGACGTCGATCTCCGAAACATCGGAGCGCGGCCCGGCGAGACGAAGGCGCCGTCCCGCCCTTCTAGCCTCCGGCGCCGCGCCCTGGCGGCGGCGGAGGCATGGGTCAAGGAGCGCCAGGAGGCCGACGGCTCCTGGGGCGGGATCCAGCCGCCCTGGGTCTGGTCGATCGTCATGCTCGCCGCCCTCGGCCGCGGCTTCGAGGACGCGACTCTCCGCCGCGCCGTCGAGGGCTGGGGATCGTTCCTCGTCGAGGACGGCGACCGGCTGCGGCCCGAGGCGTGTCAGTCCCCCGTCTGGGACACCGGCCTGGCGGTACTGGCACTACGCAAGGCAGGCGTGGCCGCCGACCATCCGCAGCTGCGCAAGGCGGGAGAGTGGCTGCTGGCGGAAGAGGTCCGGGTCAAGGGCGACTGGTCGATCCGCCGCCCCGAGCTCGAGCCGGGCGGGTGGGCGTTCGAGTTCGAGAACGACCTCTATCCCGATGTGGACGACACCGCCGTCGTCGCGCTGGCTCTGCGCGAGCTCGGCATGGGCGACGACGCCGTCCGGCGAGGGCTCGACTGGATCGTCGGGATGCAGTCGGCGAACGGCGGCTGGGGCGCCTTCGACGCCGACAACTCGAGCTACTGGCTGTACAAGCTGCCGTTCTGCGACTTCGGCTACGTGATCGACCCTCCGAGCGAAGACGTCTCGGCGCACGCGCTCGAGGCGCTTGCTCTGGAGCCGCGCTACGCCGAGCCGGTTGCGCGCGGACTCGACTACCTCGTCCGAGAGCAGCAGTGGGACGGATCCTGGTGGGGCCGCTGGGGCGTCAACTACGTCTACGGGACGGGTGCCGTGCTGCCCGCTCTGGAGGCCTGCGGGGTCGAGGCCGCTCACCCGGCAATGCGCAAGGCCGTGGGCTGGCTGGACTCCGTCCAGCAGCCCGGTGGGGGCTTCGGCGAGGACATCCGCTCGTACCACGAGACCTCGATGAGAGGCCGGGGGGAAGCAACCGCTTCACAAACGGCCTGGGCATTACTAGGCTACGTCGCGGCAGGCGAAGCGCAGAGAGCGTCGGCTCGGAAGGCCGCTGACTATCTTTGCGCGGAGCAAGAGGCGAACGGCGACTGGAGTGAGGCGCAGTTCACCGGTACAGGGTTCCCGACCGATTTCATGATCCGCTACCACCTCTACCGTCTCCACTTCCCGCTCATGGCCCTCGGCCGTCTACGAGAAAGGCTCAACAGTTGACACCCCCCTCGATCGCATATCGCACTCTCCGGGGCGCTGCAAAGCTTCGCCCTGCGTCGTCCTCGGCGCCCTGCCTCGGCTCGACGCTCCCTGCGTCTGGCACTGCTCGCTTTTCGCGGCCGGAGAGCACGATCTACTCAGTCGGGGGGTTGGCATGAAGTTCCCGCTGCGCTCGACCGTCCAGATCGGCAAGTACGTCGCCACCCAGCGCCGAAACGGCGAGCGGTACCCGCTCGTGCTGATGCTCGAGCCGACGCTTGCCTGCAACCTCGCCTGCATCGGCTGCGGGAAGATCCGGGAGTACGAGTCGAACAAGGCGCGGCTCTCGGTGGACGAGTGCATCGACGCGGGCGTCCAGTGCCCGGCGCCGGTCGTCTCGATCTGCGGCGGCGAGCCCCTGATCTACAAGGGGATCGAGGACGTGGTCGCGGGGATGCTCGAGCTGCGCAAGAACATCGACCTGTGCACGAACGCGCTCAAGCTGACGGAGTACCTCGATGTCTTCAAGCCGGATCCGCGCTTGACCTTCGTCGTCCATCTCGACGGGATGCGCGAGATCCACGACTACGTCTGCGACTACCCCGGGCTCTGGGACGTCGCCGTCGACGCGATCAAGCGGGCGCGCGAGTCCGGGTTCCGCGTCACGACCAACACGACGATCTTCAAGGAGACCTCGGTCGACGACGTGATCGAGATGATGGGGTACCTGACGAACGATGTCGGGATCGACGGGATGCTGATCGCGCCGGGATACCAGTACTCGCAGATCGACCCTGCTCTGACGATGACGCGCGCCGAGCACGAGGCGAAGTTCCGGGAGATCCGCTCTGCCGTCCGCACCCACGGCTACCGCTGGCTGGCAAGCCCGATCTACCAGGACTTCCTCACCGGGGACCGCAAGCTCGCCTGCGCTCCGTGGGGGTCGATCACACGCAATCCGTACGGCTGGAAGGGACCCTGCTACCTGCTCACCGACGGCATCTTCCCCACCTACGAGGCGCTGCTCGGGAACATCGAGTGGGACTCGTACGGGCCGGGGAACGACCCGCGCTGCGAGCACTGCGGCATCCACTCCGGGTTCGAGCCCTCGGCCGCGTATGCGGCGACCAGCAGCATGAAGGAGACGGTTCGGAGCATGGCGTGGACGCTGACCGGCTAGACGGCCTCGTCTTCGCCTGCGCGACCGGCACGGAGGAGCGCGCTGCAAGACGCGCCGGCTTCCGCGCGGCGAGGATCGGGGTCCGCGCACGCCGCGGGGCGCCGGCAGGCGACCTCGTTTCATTCGGATTCGCCGGTGCGCTGAACGGGCTCGAGATCGGCGCCGTGCTCGACGCGACGCGCGTCGTGGACGAACAGGGCCGAGTGCTGTGGAAGGGCGAAGGGCTGGGCGTCAGCGGCGCGAAGCCGGCGACGATCCTCGCCGCCAACCGGCTGGTCGAGGATCCGGCCGAGCGGAGACGCCTGCACGAGACGACCGGCGCGGACGCCGTGGACATGGAGAGCGGCGTTCTCGCAGCGACCGGTCGCCTGCGCGGATGCCTGCGGGTCGTCAGCGACACGCCGGAGCGTCCCCTGGGGCCGCTCGGCGAGGCCGTCACCGCCGACGGCCGCCCTCGCCCGCTCGGCTTCCTGAAGGCGCTGGTCACCGAGCCGGCCACGACGCTGCGAGCGCTCGCGAACATCCGCCGCGCCCTCAAGACGCTCGCAGAGGTGCGCGTGTGAGCGGCCGCGTCCTCCTCGCCGCGCCTCGCTCGTTCTGTGCCGGCGTCGACCGGGCGATCGAGATCGTCGAGCGCCTGCTCGAGCAGCACGGGCCGCCGATCTACGTCCGCCACCACATCGTCCACAACGATCACGTCGTGCGGCGCCTGGAAAGTCTCGGCGCCGTGTTCGTCGACCACGAGGACGAGGTGCCGCAGGGCGCGATCTGCGTCCTCTCCGCGCACGGGGTCGCGCCGGCGGTGCTCGAGAACTGCGAGGGCCGCGGTCTGAAGGTCGTCGACGCCGTCTGCCCGCTCGTCTCCAAGGTGCACGCGGAGGCGCGGCGCTACGCGGACAGCGGCCACCTCGTCGCGCTCGTCGGCCATCGCGACCACGTCGAGGTGATCGGGACGAAAGGTGAGCGCCCCGACCAGATCGTCGTCGTCGAGTCGCCTGAAGAAGCTGCCGCGCTCGACACGCAGGGGAAGCCCCTCGCCGTGATCAGCCAGACGACGCTGTCGCTGGACGACGTCGCTTCGACCGTCGACGTGCTCGCCAGCCGCTTCGGAGATCTCCGCCGGCCCGGCGCCGACGACATCTGCTACGCGACCCAGAACCGGCAGGACGCGGTCAAGGAGATCGTCTCGCAGGGCGCGACGATGATTCTCGTGATCGGCTCGCCGACCAGTTCGAACGCCCAGCGGCTCGTCGAGGTTGCGCGTGCGAACGGCGCCGAGGCGAGCCTGATTGACGACCAGCACGCCATCCAAGACGAGCTGCTCGCCGGCCACGATACGGTCGGGCTCACCGCCGGCGCCTCGACCCCCGAGGAGCTCGTGCAGGCGGTGCTTGCCCGACTGGCTGACGGCGGCTACGACGACCTGGAGGAGGTCACGGTGGCCCGAGAGCACGTGCACTTCCGGCTGCCACGGCAGGTGGCGGCGCGATGACGACCGTCGAGATCCCGCACGCAGTCGCGGCTGCGCTGCCCACCCTCTCGGTCTTCGACATCACGAACGAGGTCTCGCGCGACGTGGCCTCAGGTGGACCGTCGGCAGGGATCGCCTACGTGACCGCCGCCGTCCCGACCTCGATCGTCCGCGTCAGCGAGCGGGAGTCCGGCTTCTTCTGCGACGTCGAGGCGCTCGTCGAGCGGCTCGTTCCCGGGGCGAGAGCCGACCGCGAGCGGTTGCTGCTCGCCCTGCTCGGCCCGCGGACGGAGCAGATCCCGTTCGAGGAGAGCCGGCTCTGCCTCGGTCAGTGGCAACGGGTGCTGCTCTTCTGCTTCAACGGCGAGAGCCGGGCGGAGTACACGCTGACGCTGCTGGGATGACCCGGCGGCTTCCTGTGCGTCGCGCTGGGGCTCGCCGCGGCGCCGGCGGCGGGCGGTGTGGCAGCCGGCGACGGGCAAGGTCGTCCGCTTCCGGGACACGCCCTGCGGGCCGAAGCAGAGCGACAGCCAGTACGACGGCCTGACCCTGGCCGGCGTCCGGGCGTCTGGACGGACTACGACTACGGTAACCACGCCTACTGCAACGGCCCGTGGACGGCGACGCTGACGGCACCGAAGCCGGTCAGTCTCGGCGCGTGCCCCGATCAGCCCGCCAACGAGGACCTGTACTGGGACTACGCCGGCGACGGTCCCTCCTGGCCGCCCGCTCGTACACCCTCTGCGAGGCGAGCTGCCCGCCGAACTTCGACCGCACCTACGACGCGGGCGTGACGATCTGGTCGGTCGGCGCGCGGCCGAAGAAGCTGCTCGCAGCCCGCGACGATACGAAGCTGCTCGACGTGGACGCCGGCCGGATCCTTCTGCGCGACCCGGCGAAGAAGCTGCTCGTCCTGAACGCGTCCGGCACGCAGGTCGGGTCGCTGCCGGTGGTCGCGAAGACGGCCCGGCTCTCTGGCGCCGCGCGGGTCGCAGTCGTGAGCGGGACCGGCCTCCGCACCTATGACATCGCCACCGGAAGGCTCGCTGCGACGTCCACGCTGAAGAAGGGCGCCGTGCTGGAGGACGTCGAGGACGGGACCGCCGTCTACCTCGCCGCAGGCGAGGTGCACCTGTTGACGATCGCGACGGGCCGCGACCGGGTCGTCGCCAGGCAGAAGGGTCTCGTCCAGGCGGATCTGGAGCCGGCAGGGCTCTACTACGCCTACAACGTGCCTGGCGGCGGCACGAAGCCCGGCCGGGTCACGTTCGTCTCCGCGGCGGCCCTGCCAAGATAATCCTTTGTGCCAGATCTTGCGATCACGCACGCCGCAACGCGAGTCTTGTCGCCGGCGGCTCCAACGACCGGCAGGCGGCGACCGTCGACGGCCCAGGCTCAGGGCACCCCGCGGCCGGCGCGCGTACCCGCCGCGGCCCTAGAAAAGTAGGGCGAGAGCGGGTTATCATCAGCACATGGAACGGGCGCGCCGGCACCAGCGCCTCCTCTCCGTCCTCGCGTTCGGATTGCTGGCGGTTGCGGCTGAGCTGCTCGGGCGCAGCCTGACCCACAGGTTCGACTTCGGCCGGCACGTGGCGGCCCCGAGCTACTCGGGCGCCGACTACTACCCGATCCTGCTCGTCGTGGTGAAGTGCGGGATCGCACTGCTCGTGGGGCGGCTCGCGTGGCGGCTCGTCCGTGCCCGCCTGGCCGAGCGGTCCGGGCTGAGGCTCGGCGGCGGCGGAGCGGCTCGCCCCAGGCTGCGGCTGGCGATCTCGGGGCGCCGCTCACTCGCGTTCTTCGTGCTGACGACGGTGATCTACCTTGTGCAGGCTGATGCGGAAGGGGCGGCGGCCGGACGCTGGCCGCTGCTGGCGCCCTGGCTGCACTCGTCGGCGCTCCCCGTCTTCGCGGTCCTCTCGGTGCTCTGCGCAGTCGGCGTGGGGAGCCGTACAGCGCTGGCTCGCCGACTACGAGGAGTACGCGCAGGCGACCGTCGCCCGTGCGCTCCAGCTTGCCGGCCGCCGAATGCCCCACATGCCGCGGCCGCGCGGCGACGTCGCCGTTCCCGCCTCGCAGCATCTTCGGGCTGGCGTTCGAGAGCCGCCCGCCTCCCCTGCCTGCGTAACCCGCGGCACTCCCGCGGGACGGTGTTCTCGACCCGGAGAAGGGAGGCAACGCAGTGACGCAGTACGCAACCGAACTCACACGTACCCGCACACGCACCGCGCGTGCGCTCGCGGTGCTCTCGCTCGGACCGCTGGCCATGCTCGCAGGCGTCGCCTGGGCGTTCTTGCAGCCGTGGCGAGTAACCCTGTTGCACCCACGAGCGCAGGGCTTCTGGTGGCTCGCGGTCGAGCCGCCGCTCCTCGTCGTCGCCGCCGGCCTGCTCTTCGCGCTCGCCGCGCCCGCGATCGTCCGCGACCTCGAAGAGTCGAGGGGTGATCGCTAGTGCAGCCTCCGGCCGAGCACGTCCACTGGCTCTTCGCCACCGGCGTTCTCCTCCTCGGGCTGTTGCTGCTCGCCCAGGCGATCGTCGGCCGGGAGGTTTGGTGCCGCCGCGCATGGCGGGCCTACCTCTGGCCGTCGCTTCTCTTCACGCTCGGCGTCCTGATGTGGCCCGTGATGGTCGCTCTATACGAACTCGACTGTGCACCTGCTCGCCCACAGCCTCTGGGCGCAGACGATGATGGCCGCAGGCGCCGCCGAGCTGGGTCTCGTCAGCGGCAAGCTGCGCAACGAGCACTGGCGGCTTGCCGTGCCGGTTGCATTCGCCGTCTCGGGTGCCGCGTTCCTGATCCACGAGGCCAACCCCTGGCTGTACTCACGCTCGGCGTTCGTGCATCACGTCTGTGGCTGGACACTCCTCGTCGGAGCGCTGTTCCCGCTCGGCGCAGCGTTCAAGCCGCGGTCCTGGGTCTTCAACGGCGGCTACGCGCTCGTGTTCGTCGCCGTGGCGATCGCGCTCTACACAGTCGCGCGACATCGCCCCGGTCTTCGGCCATCTCGATCCGTCGGCGGGGATCGCACACCGATGAGACGCATCGCCGTTCTAGCGCTGCTGGCGCTCGCGTTTCCGGGCACGGCCTGGGCGCATGCGACGCTCCTGCAGACATCGCCGGACGTCGGCCAGCGCCTGGAGGTCGCCCCACGGACGATCACGCTCAGGTTCGACCAGAGCGTGCGCGTACTCGCAAACGGGATCCAGGTGTTCGACGCGAAGGGAACGCTCGTCTCCGGCCCGCCGCACGTCAGCGCAGGCGACCAACGAGTTGTGGAGGCGCCGCTCACCCGAACCCTGCGCGGCGGGTACACGGTCCGCTGGGCGACGATCTCGAACGACAGCCATGTCGGCCGCGGCGTGTTCACGTTCGGCGTTCGCGCTCCTGCCCCGCCGATCAGTGAGGCGTTCGGGGCGTCCGGGCCGACGACCGCCGAGCACGTCGTGCGCTGGCTGTACTTCCTGTGTCTCGCTCTGCTCACCGGCGGCCTCGGCTTCCGGCTGCTCGTGCTGCGCGGGCCGGTCTCGCCGGCGGCGGAGCGGCGGTTCTACCGGCTGACCGGGATCGGGGCCGTGGCGGTGCTCCAGGTCGGGATCGTGGCGTTCCTGCTCCGCGCCCAGGACGCGCTCCAGCTGCCGTTCACGGGCTTCCTCTACGGCGACCTCTCGCCGTTCGCCAAGTCGACCCGGTTCGGGCAGGCCTTCGTCGCGATGGAGCTCGGCTTCGCCCTCGTCTCCGCGTTGCTGTTCCTCGCCTGGCTGACCGAGCGGCGACGGTTGCTGCTCTGGCCGGCCTTCCTGCTCTCGCTCGGCCTCGGCTCGGGACTCTCGCTCGCGAGCCACCAGGGCGACGATCGCGGGTGGCTGCCGTCGTTCGCGGACTGGGTGCACCTGTCCGCGGCGTCGCTCTGGATCGGCGGACTGCTCTCGCTCGGCCTCGTCGTCTGGAACGACCGGGAGCTACGACGGACGGCGTTCTGGCGATTCTCCGAGCTGGCCGGCCCGCTGGTAGCGCTCGTGGTCGCGGCCGGGGTGTACATGAGCTTCAAGCGCTTCCCCGCCCTCCACGACCTGTGGGACGTCGGCTACGGGCAGTTGCTGCTCGTCAAGCTGGGCCTCGTCTCGCTGGCGCTGCTATGGGGAGCGTTCCACCACTTCGTCGTGCGACCGAGGCTCGACCGGCCGGCCGTGCAGCGACGCCTCTCGCGCAGCCTGATCGGCGAGGCGACCGTCGCCGTCTCGATCTTGCTGCTGGCGGCGATCCTCGTCGACTCGAAACCACCGCCGAAGTCTGCACCCCCGGCCCAGGCCGCCGGCGCCGTCACTCGACGGTAGCCGGCGGCCAGGGAGTCCGGCGATTCAGAGCGCCGGGGCGGGCGCACCGGCCGTCTGCGTAGCGCTCTGGCGCCTCATGCCGGCGAGCAGCATCAGCACGGCACCGGCGAGCAGCAGGGCCCCGAAGATGCTGATTCCGATTGCGGCCCAGATCAGCGCCGGAATCTGCGCTCCGGCGGTGACGTCTGCCGAGACGCCGGGCGATCCGTCGGCGTTCATGACCACGATCGACCATTCGCCCGACTTGATCTTCCAGGTCAGGCTCGACGTGCCCGCGCCCGAGGCGGATGCCGCCCAGAGCGACCGGCCCGCGGGCCGCCCGGCCTTGGCGGATCCAGGCTTTGCCACGTAGGTGACCTTGAACGGGTCGAGGTCGAGCTTCGTCGCCTCGGTGTGCGCGACCCCGGCAAGGTAGGCGTCGACGTCGGCCTTGCGGGCGATCCCGACGAAGACGGGCTTCGCGGGAAGACGCCTCGAGTCGCACCTTCCCGATCAGCCAGTCGGGCACTTCGCTGCCGATCGTGACCCGACCGGTGGTGATCGCGCGGGTCGAGGCCTGGAAGTGGTGCGTGTGGGTCGAGAAGTAACCGTTGTCGTCGCGCTTCGCGACGTCGGTCCAGATCGCCGTGCCGCCGGCCGCGAGCACGATCGCGGCGATCACTGCGGCGATCGTCCCTCCGACCAGGAGAGCGATGCCGCCTTTCTGCTTCGGTGCTTCGGAGTACATGGCTTCCTTTCATCGCAGGTTGCGTGTCCTCCCCAGGCTCGCCGCTTGGCGGCCCGCCGCGCCATGGAGCCAGCCAGTGTCCTCGGGGTACGGCTGGCCCCCCGACACGGCGGGTAGGGTCTCGGCGTGCGCTGGGCGATCTCCGGAGGGGCCGGGTTTCTCGGACTGCACCTCGCGCGCCGGCTGCTCGCCGAAGGTCACGATGTGCGCACCCTCGACGTCGCGCCACTCGACGAGCCCGAGTTGGAGCGCTCGGTCGAGGAGTTGCGAGGGGACGTTCGTGTTGCTCGGGACGCGGCCGCGCTCGCTGCGGGCTCAGACGTCGTCGTTCATGCTGCCGCCGCGCTGCCGATCCAGGCCTCGCGCGACGCGATCCGCTCGGTCAACGTCGAGGGCACGGCGACCGTGCTCGCCGCAGCGCTGGAGGCCGGGGTCAGCCGTGTCGTCCTCGTCTCCTCGACCGCGGTCTACGGGATCCCGAAGGTGCACCCGATCTTCGAGGACGCACCGCTGGTCGGTGTCGGCTGGTATGGCGAGTCGAAGATCGAAGCGGAGGAGGTCGCCCGCGACTTCGGCCGCCGCGGCCTCGACTTCGCGATCGTCCGGCCGAAGACCTTCATCGGACCGGAGCGGCTCGGCGTGTTCGAGATCCTGTTCGACTGGATCAGGGACAACCGGCGGATCTACACCCTCGGCAGCGGCACGAACCGCTACCAGCTCCTCGCCGTCGAGGACCTCGTCGACGCAATCGTCCTCGCCGCCGAGCGGCCCGAGGCAGCGGGCGAGACGATGAACATCGGCGCCGGGGAGTTCGGCACGGTGCGGTCGGATCTCCAGGAACTGATCGACCATGCGGGCTCGGCGAGCCGCCTGACCCCGGTTCCGGCGCGACCTGCCGAGATCGCGTTGCGAGGCCTGGAGCTGCTGCGTGTCTCTCCGCTCGCGGAGTGGCACTACAAGACCGCGCATCGCGACTCGTTCGTGGACGTCTCGAAGGCCGCACGGCTGCTCGGCTGGTCGCCCCGGTTCTCGAACGCGGAGGCGCTCTGCCGGACGTACGACTGGTACCTGGCGCACCGCGACACACTGGCGGCCGCGGGTGTCACGCACCGCGTGCCGTGGAACCAGCAGGCGCTCGGGCTGCTGAAGCGGATCAGCTGACCGAGGGACAGCACGCTGGCGCACGGACAGGCGCTCGTGTACCCGAGGCTCAATCGGCAGCCGCGCGCGGCTCGAGGACGACGACCGCCGTCTCGTTCGGGCGTCGTGCGCGTACCTGTCGAGGTTCTTGTCCAGTTCACGCCAGCGCTGCCACAGCCGCTCACGCTCCCCGCTGACTGCGGCGTCTCCCGAGCACTTCGCGCCGGATCCCGCCTGCCAGCTCGACTACCGCCTGCGGATCGGCCTGCAGGTTCAGCCACCAAGCCGGCTCGGCCGCACCCCAGCCGTTCATGGCCATCGAGACCAGGTTGGGCCCGTCCTCGTAGTAACCGAGGATCACGCTCCGCGGCTCGCCGCTGCGTCGGCCCGTCGTGGTGAGACGCAAGGCGCCCCACTTACCCGGGCGCGGAGGCCACAGCCCTTTGCTGCCCCGGCTCGCTCGCACGATTCGTCGGTGCACGTGCCAGAAGCGTCTTGATGAACCATCGCGGTGGTAGCCGCGCCTTGCCTCGCAGCCAATGTCCACCTCCTCTCACCTCGGTGTAGCGCCTTCCCTTCGCTGGCCTCATTCACACCCGAAGCGCTTTCATGCTGTCGTTGCCTCCCAGTGGCTCGGGCGCAGGCTCGGCGGCGCGCCCTGAGTCGCTGGAGGCGTTGCAGGTGTGAGACGGCTTCCCCGTGGGCGAAGCGGTACTCGTGCCGTGTCAGCGTTCGACCCTGAAATGCGGACGAGTACGTCTTCCTGAGTGCGGGCTCCCTCGCGCAGATGCCGCTCGGTCTCGTCGAGCCTCTGCTGGTGGTGGGCGCCGATCTCGGCGGCCCGTGCAGCTGCGTCCGTGATCAGCCCGTGATGGCCGGGGTAGACCAGGGCGGGTGCGAGCTCCTCCAGCCGTTCGAGTATTCGCTGGTAGAGCGCGAGCGGGTCGGGTTGCATGCCGGGCCACCAGGAGACGTTCGGGGTGATCCGGTGCAGGATCACGTCGCCGCCGAAGAGGTGGCCGCGTTCCTCGTCGTAGAGGGTGATGTGCCCATCGGCGTGACCGGGCATGTGGAAGATCCGGAAGCGGCGGGGGCCGACCTCCAGCAGGTCGTTCTCGTCGAGGAGCCGCTCCGGCTCAGGCGGCATGATCCCTTCGAACCGGCCGTCGCCGTATAGCCACATTTTCACCTCGCGGTCGATCCGGCCCTGGATCAGCGCGGCACCGGTGAGCTGCTGCAACGCGCCGCTCCCCGGCAGATGGTCCGGGTGGTGGTGCGTGACCACGATGCGCGCGACCCGTGGCCGGCCAAGGCGTACGAGCGCCTCGCGCCATCGTTCCTCGGCGTCCCACAGATGCCCCGCATCGATGATCGTCCAGCCGTCGCTGTCCTCAAGCGCATAGGTGTGGACATGGTCGAGCGCGTACGGCAACGGGTGCGTGAGCCGATGGATTCCACCGCCGAGGGCTTCGATCAGGACCGGCTGCATGCTCGAAGCCTAGCCCTGCGGACTGGTTCATCACGACCGCGGTGGCAGGGTTCTGTACGGCTGAGTACTATCGGCAAAGGAGGCTGACATCAAGGTCGTCCACTGCCCGTGCGGTACGAACATCGAAGGCGAGACCCACGATACGTTGGTCGAGAACGTGGAGGCCCATATCTCTGCCGACTATCCTGATCTCGTCGGCAAGTACTCGGAGAGCAGATCCTCGAGATGGAGTACCAGCACTGATCCGAACTCAAGACGCAGGCCACTGCAACCGCCCTTCGCCGCGATCGACTGTGTCTGTCGCGCTCCGATTACGCTCGGGCGGCTGGAGAAATGCTGAGATCGAGCCGCCGCGCAATGACCGCGCGAGCGCGTGCGAGATAGACCGGATCGTCGTGGAGCACGAAGGCGTCGAGCTCGAACTCGAGCTGCGCCGCATCCTTCGCTGGTCGAGCGCGCCGGCCGCCTGCGCTTCCCGGATCAGCTGCTCGACGTGCTCTGTCCAGTGCTCCTGCACCGAGCTGATCAGATCCTTGACCGCGCCCGGGTGCGTGTCGAATTCGGCCGTGACCGATGCGAAGAAGCAGCCCCGGGGAAGGGGCGCTGCTCGATTGCACGAGAGCAACGTCGGGCTCGGCACCGTCTGCGTCTATCAGGCATTGAGCCCGGAGAAGATCCGCGAGCGCGCGTATCGCGTGAGCATGCCGGCGACCGCGATCAACGTCGTCGCGGACTCGGTCGTCGTCCGCGCCGACCCTCAGGCTGTCATGGCCTGAGGCCGGGCGATGCCCGCGGCGCTCACTCACCTGCAGAACTCGGTTGCGACCGAGAAAAACACCTCCGCGCAGCGCTCGACGTCCGCAATCGAGACCCACTCGACGTCGGCGTGCGCGCCCTCGCCGCCCGGACCGAACACCACGGTCGGGATCCCGGCCGCGGCAATGAGGGCCGAGTCGGCCCAGTAGCTCTCACCGACGACCTCGCCCGCGGCGGCGTGGGACTGCACGAGCCGGACGATCTCCTCGCTCTCCGGCACTTCGAACGGTTCGCGCGCTGCGACGACCCGCCAGGCCGCCTTGAAGTCACCGTCGGCGCGACTGAGCCGGTCGAGCAGCCCCTGGAGCTCCGCCTCGACCTGATCCACCGACTCGCCCGGCACCGTCCGCCGCTCACCCTCGAGCACGCACCGAGCCGGGTAGGTGGAGAACTCGCTCCCGCCCGCGATCACCCCTGCGTGCAAGGAGCCGCTGCCGAGCAACCGGTGCGCCGGACGCTCGCGCAGCGACCGGTCGAGGGCATCGAGTGAGACGAGGACGTGGCCCATCTTGGCGATCGCGTCGACGCCGAGGTCGGGCCGTGAACCGTGGGCGGCGCGGCCGTGCGTCTCGATCTCGAACCCGACGAAGCCCTTGTGGGCGACGCAGACCTGCATCTGGGTCGGCTCGGCGACGATCGCGGCGTCGGCGCGAACCCGGTCGAGAACCGACTGCGTGCCGATGCTCGAGAGCTCCTCGTCGACGACGGCCGTCACGATCACGTCTCCGCGCAAGCCGCGCCCGACGGACTCCGCGGCGGCAACGAGCGCAGCAGCAAGCCCGCCCTTCATGTCGTACGAGCCCCGCCCGTAGAGCCGCCCTTCTTCGACTCGCGGGACGAGCGGGTCGGACATCCCGCCGAGCCCGACCGTGTCCAGATGCGCGTTCAGAAGCAGCGCGCGGCCACCTCCGGTTCCGCGCGCGGTCGCGATCACGTTCGGCCGGCCCGGCGCGGCCTCGTCGAACTCGACCTCGAGGCCTGCATGCTGTGCCCACTCGGCCACGAATGCGGCGATCTCGGCTTCCCCGCCGCCGCCGAGGCCCGGGTTGACGGAGTCGATCGAGACCAACCGCTCGAGCAGCGGGAGGACGTCCACCCCGGCGAGCCTATACCCGGCAGGCGTTGCCCCGCTCCGGCGCCGGCGCGACCCCTACTGTCGCCTCCGTCTAGCCTACGGCGATGGACGCCGCCGCCTATCGCGACCGCTTCCCGATCCTTGCTGACACGACGTATCTGATCAACCACTCGCTCGCCGCAATGCCCGCGGCGGCCGAGGACCGCCTGGCCGAATACGCCCGCGTATGGAAGACCCGCGGGATCCGCGCATGGGGCGAGGGCTGGTGGGACCTGCCGCTCACCGTCGGCGACCAGATCGGCCGCATCGTCGGTGCGCCGCCGGGCACCGTCGTCATGCACCAGAACGTGACCGTCGCGGTGGCGGTCGTCCTCTCCTGCTTCCGATTCGAGCCGCCGCGAAACCGGATTGTCTACGTCGAAGGCGAGTTCCCGTCAGTCCGGTACCTCCTCCAGGCGCAGCCGGGAGCGGAGATCGAGGTGGTCCCTGACCTCGATGCGCTGGTCGAGGCGATCGACGAGCGCACGCTGATCGTGCCCGTCAGTCACGTGCTCTACAAGACCGCCGAGCTTCAGGACGTCGAGGCGGTTGCGCGCAGGGCTGAGGAGGTCGGCGCGCACGTGATCCTCGACGCCTACCAGTCGGCCGGCGCCGTCCCGCTCGACCTGACTGCTCTCGGCGTCGCCTTCGGCACCGGCGGCTCGGTCAAGTGGCTGTGCGGCGGGCCCGGCGCCGGCTGGCTCTACGTCAGGCCCGATCTGATCGAGCGGCTCGAGCCGGCGTTCGTCGGCTGGCAGGGTCACGCTCGACCGTTCGCGTTCGAGACCGAGCTCGAGTATGCCGCCGGGGTGGCGCGCTTCCTCACCGGAACGCCGAACGTGCCCGCGCTGTACGCGGCGACCGCAGGCTACGACGTGATCGAGGAGGTGGGGGTGGACGCGATCCGCGAGCGTTCGTTGCTGCTCACCGATCTGCTCATCCGTCTCGCCGACGAGGCCGGCTTCGAGGTGACGAGCCGGCGCGACCGGTCGCGTCGAGGGGCGAGCGCGACCATCCGCATGCCGGGCTTCGAGGGCGTGCACTCCGAGCTCGCCGAGCGGCAGATCCTCTGCGACTTCCGGCCGGACGTTGGAATCCGCCTCGGCCCGCACTTCTTCAACACCGAGGACGAGCTCGAGTACGCGGTCGGCCAGATCTCGGAGATCGTCGCGTCGGGCGCCCACGAGCAGCACGTGGGCGCCGCCGCGCAGTTCTAGATGATTGAGCTGGGCTAGCGGCCCGAGTCGCCGTTCTCGGGCCGGGTGGCGAGCACCACCTGGACACGGCGCCGCGCGCCGTCACGCACAATCGTGAAGGTGGCGGTATCGCCAGGTCGAAGCTGCTCGGTCACCACTCGGACAACGTCGCTCGCACCTCGGATCGGCCGGCCGTCGACCGCGACGAGAACGTCGCCCCCGTAGGTGAACGTAACGCCGTTGAAGGCCCGAGTCGTGGAGCCGCCGCGAAGGCCGGCGCGTGCGCCGGGACTCTCGGGCCGCACCGACGTGATCACCGCGCCGTACCGGACCGGGTAGCCAAATCGCTTCGCGAGGCTGGGCGTGAGATCCTCGCTCGTCACCCCGACGTACGCGTAGGTGACCTTGCCGGTCGCGATCAGCTGCTCCATCGACCGTCGCGCCGCGTTGATCGGAACGGCAAAGCCGACGCCCTCGGCGGTCCCGCTGTCGCTGCGGATCTGGGCGTTGATTCCGATCACCCGGCCTTGCGCGTCGAAGAGCGGCCCGCCCGAGTTGCCGTGGTTGATCGGGGCGTCAACCTGGATCGCATCGACGAGGTTGTATTGCGAGGTGAGCGACTCGATCGAACGCTGGACGGCCGAGACCACACCGACCGCGAGAGAGTTCTCGTTCCCGAACGGGCTGCCGATCGCGGCGACCGGCTCCCCGACGGCGACGCGGCTGGAGTCGCCGAGCGGAAGCGCGGACAGCGCGTGCTCGCCGGGATCGACCCGCAGCACGCCGACATCGTCGAAGACGTCCCAGCCGACGACCTTGGCCGCGATCCGATCGCGATCGCGGAACTCGACGTACACGCGCTGCGCTGGGTGCACGTTGCCGGCGCTCTCGCCCGCAGTCGTGACGACATGGGAATTGGTGAGGATGACGCCGTCGTCCGAGACGACGAAGCCGGAGCCCTGCGCCGCACTCGCCCCGGATCCCGAGCCGAAAATCGCGTAGATCGTGACCACTCCCGGTGAGTGCTGCGCGTAGATCCGCGCCGGGTCGAAGGAACCCGCGATCAGCGGGCGGACCTTGGGAGCCGAGACGACCTCAGCGGAGGTGGTCTCCTGCACGACGAACGTGCGATCGGCTCGGCCCAGCCACCCCGCCGCCCAGGCGATCAGGAGGACGAGGGCACCACCCGCAGCAGCGGCAACGCCCGCAAACATCCAGGAGGAGCGCCGGCGCATCTCTCTCACTGTACTCGTCACATTCGCCCGATTTGGGCCGGCGGCGCCGCCAGGGCGCCGGTCGTTCGTTTCCACGTGTTTTTTCGGCAGCTACGACGCGCTTGGTTGAGCCGATCGCTCCTCCGGGAGCAGCTTCAGCGCAAACACCGTCCGGCCCGGTGCCGACTCCAGCTCGAGCGAGCCGCCCATCGCTCGGGCGAGCTCGCTCGCGATCGCGAGCCCAAGGCCGCTGCCCGAGGCGCGCTGCCCGTCGACTCGGTAGAAGCGGTCGAACACTTGCGGCGCGTGCTCACTCGGAATGCCTGGGCCGTCGTCCTCGACTGCGAGCGTGCCGTCCCCGGCTCGGATCCGCACGGTCGTCCCCGCCGGCGTGTGGACAAGCGCGTTCTCGACCAGAGCACGCCCGATCTGAAGGACCCGCTGCTCGTCTCCGACGGCGACCGTCTCGCCCGAGGCGGCGAGCTCGAGCCTTCGGCCGCCTGCGCGCGCTCGTGCGCTGAACTCCTCCACGACCGCGGCGGCCGCCCGCGCGAGGTCGACCGGCTCCAGCTCGACGCGAAGGCGGCCCGCATCCGAACGCGACAGGTCGAGCAGCTCGGTTGCCAGCTTCGCGAGACGGTCGACCTGCTCTCGCATCGTCCCCAGAAACTCACGCCGCGTCTCCTCGTCCAGATCCTCGTCGCTCAGCAGCTCCAGAAACCCGCCGAGGGCGAAGACCGGCGTCCGGAGCTCGTGCGAGGCGTTTGCGATGAACTCGCGCCGCGCGTGATCGAGCACAGCCAGGCGCTCGCGCATGCGGTCGAATGCGCGCGCAAGCTGGCCGACCTCGTCCGTGGCCGCGTCGTCGATCGGCTCGTCGAACTGCCCCGCCGCAATCCGCTCGGCCCCCGTCTCCAGCCGGCGAAGCCGCCGCGCGAATAACCACGCGCCGAGATACCCCACTCCGAGCGCACCGACAAGCGCCAGCACGCCCGCCAGGAGGAGGCGGTTGCGCACCAGGCGGACCGTTGCCAGAGCTTCCCGCAGCGGCGATTGGACGAGCAGCACCGACTCGGTGCCCGGCACCGGGGTCGCGGCCTCCGCGAAACGCTCGTCCTGGTGCGTAGCCGTCCCGCTGACCTGGCGTCGGGAAAGGGCGGCCTCCAGCGCAATCGGATCGTTGACGACGTCGGCCGACGTGACACCGCGTGAGTCCTGTACGGGGATCACAGCCGGCGGCGGGCCCGTGTAGTTGAAGAGGACGACGCGCGCATTCGCGCTTTCGGACGCGCTCTCGAAGAAGTCAGGCCACAGAATCGGATCGCCGGGCAACTCGCGGGCGAGCCCCGGCGCAGCCCTCGCCAGCTGCGAAACCCGTGAATTGACGAGCCTGCGCTCCAGCGACGGAACGGCGATCACGTAGACCAGCGCCAGCGCACCGACCAGCACGACCAACAAGGCAATGCTCAGGCGGGCGCCGACGCCACTCAACCACCTCGGGCGGCTCACGGGTCTCGGAAGCGATAGCCGACGCCGCGCACGGTGAGAATGGTGTGCGGGACCTTCGGATCGACCTCGAGCTTCTCCCGCAGGTGGCGGATGTGCACGTCGATCGTGCGCGGCTCTCGGTATTCGGAGCCACCCCACACCGCAACCAGGAGTTGCTGGCGCGAAAAGACGCGCCCCGGCCGGCCGGCCAGCGTCCGCAACAGCTCGAACTCGACGAACGTGAGCTCCACCGGCCTACCGTTCACCTCGACCGTGCGGCGGGTGGGATCGATCCTGAGCGCATCGATCTCGATCACCTCTTCGTCGCGCAGCTCGCGCGGCAGCGTCGAGGCGCGGCGCAGATGCGCGCGCACCCGGCTGCGGAACTCCCGGATCGAGAACGGCTTCGTGATGTAGTCGTCGGCCCCGAGCTCGAGCCCGATCACCTTGTCCACCTCGTCGTCACGGGCGGTCAGCATCAGGATCGGCACGTTGCTGCGGGCGCGCAGGCGCTTGCAGACCTCGAGCCCATCCAGCTTCGGCAGCATCAGATCGAGAACGACGAGGTCGATCTGCTCGCGGTCGAACTGGGCCAGCGCCTCCTCGCCGTCCCACGCCTGAACGACGCGGTAGCCGTCACGCTCCAGCGGGTACGCCAGAAGCTTCTGGACAGACGCCTCGTCGTCGACGAGCAGGATGGTGGCGGAATCCGGCATCGGGAGCCGACCGAGAAGCCGACGTACTATAGCCCGCTATCGCCACTCAACCGCCCAGACGACGTCGCCGGCGGCGCGGCACTCCCGAACGTCCGATCAACGGACGCATGTACCGCGGGACGTGGCTGCTGGTCGCGCTGCCTCTCCTGATCGCCGCATTCAGCGTCGAGCGGCCGTCTGCGCTGCCGGCCTCGCTGCAACCGACGTTCGACGCCTCCTCCGCCCTCACGCTTGCCGGCGAGCTCGCCCGCCTGTATCCGAACCGGGCGCCGGGGACCGCCGGCGCTCAGGGTGCATCGCGCTGGCTCACCGACAAGATGAAGCTCTACGGGTTCGAACCCCAGGTGGACGACTTCGAGCGAACGATCCCGGGCCGAGGCCGGGTGCCCCTGCGGAACCTCGCCTTCGTGATCACCGGGCGCTCGCCGGACGCGATCGTGGTCATGGCGCACCGCGACGACTCGGGGCTCGCGGCCGGCGCCAACGACAACGCCTCCGGAACCGCAGCCCTGATCGAGCTTGCCCGCCCGTACGGAACCCCGCCGGGCGCGCCCGCCCAGCCCGCCAGGCCCGAGCACACCCTGATCTTTCTCTCCACCGACGGCGGCTCGTTCGGCGGTCTCGGGGCCGTGCGCTTCGCGGAGGCGACTCCGTATCGCAGCCGTGTGGTCGCAGTGGTCAACCTCGACTCGATCGGCGGACCGGGACCACCGAGGCTGGAGATCGCGGGCGACCAAGCACGTTCGCCCGCGCCGGTGCTGGTCGAGACCGCGGCGGCCAGAATCGCCGAGCAGACCGGCTCCGCGCCCGGACGGACGAGCGCGCTCGGACAGCTCACCGACCTCGCCTTCCCGTTCAGCCTCTACGACCAGGCACCGCTTGTCGGCCGCGGGTTCCCCGCGGTGACCATGACGACGGCCGGAGACCGTCCGCCCGCCTCCTTCGGAGACACGCCGGAACGGCTCAATCGCAAGCACGTTGCGGATATCGGGAGCGCCGCCCAAGGACTCGTCGCCTCGCTCGACGCCGGCCTCGAGCTTGCCCGAGGAACCCGCAGCTACGTGTACCTGGGGCAGCGCCTCATCCGCGGGTGGGCGATCCAGTTCTCGCTGATCGCGATGCTGCTCCCGTTCATCGTCGCCACCGTCGACTTGTTCGCACGCTGCCGGCGGCGGCGGATCGCAATCGCTCCCGCTCTTCGCGCCTATCGCAGCCGGCTCGGCGCCTGGCTCTGGGCCGGGGCGATGTTCCTCTTCCTCGGCTTCGCCGGCGTCTGGCCGGGCGGCACGGCCAGACCGCTGAACCCCGAGACGCCGGCCGCCGGAGACTGGCCGATGCTCGGGCTTCTCCTGCTCCTGTTCCTGTCCGTTCCCGCCTGGCTCGTCGCCCGCGCCAGGCTGGCGCCTCGGCGGCCGCCGACCGCCGAAGACGAGCTCGCAGGGCACACCGCTGCAATGCTGGCGCTCGGCGTCGTCGCCCTCCTCGTCGTCGCGACAAACCCGTTCGCGCTGCTCTTTCTCCTGCCCTCGCTCCACATCTGGCTCTGGCTGCCGCACCTGCGCGACCGCGGAATCGGGGCTCGGCTCGGTCTCCTCGCCGCCGGCCTCCTGGGACCGTTCATCCTGATCGGCTCGTTCATGTTCCGGTTCGGGCTCGGCTTCGACGCGCCCTGGTACCTTGCAGAATTGGTCGCGATCAACTACGTCTCGACTGTGGCCTTCCTTCTCATCCTCTGCTGGCTGGCAGGGGCGGCTCAGCTGACCGCAATCGCCGCAGGCCGCTATGCGCCGTATCCGAGCGCCGCCGAGCGGCCGCCTAGAGGCCCGATCCGGAACACCGTTCGCGCGCTCGTGCTCGGCGTGCGAGCCCGCCGGACCGTGGCAACCGACGACCGCGACGTGCTCGGCGCCTGATGAGACGCATCGCCCGGATCGCAGGCACGGTGATGATCGTCGTCGGGGTCGCCTCGATCGGGTGGACCTTGCTGGTCTGGCAGTGGCAGGACCCGATCACCGCGCTGTACACGAAGTACCAGCAGCACAAGCTCGCGGCCAGCTACTCGCAGCATCTCGTCGAGTACCACGCCCCGCGCTACGCAACCCCGACCGCCGTCCGCCCGGGCAAGCCCGTGCCGCTCGCGGCCGAACGCAAGCAGGTTGCAAAGGCAGCAGCCGCCTACCGCCATGCGCTGCACGAGGGTGAGCCGGTCGGGCGAATGATCGTGCCGCGGTTCGGGCTCAAGGCGATCGTCGTCAATGGAACCAGCCACGACGACCTGACCAAGGGACCCGGTCGCGAACTGCACACGTTCATGCCGGGCGAGGGCGAGTTGGTCTACGTCGCCGGTCACCGGACCACGTACCTCGCCCCGTTTGCGCACATCGACAGCCTCCGCCCCGGCGACCGGATCACTTTCGAGCTGCCCTATGCGACGTTCGTGTACGAGGTGACCGGCCACCGGATCGTGACCGCCGACGACCTCGCGGTGCTGAAGTCCCACCACCGGGAAGTCCTGGCGCTTCAGGCCTGTCACCCCCGGTTCTTCGCCACCCACCGCTATATCGCGTACGCCAAGCTCGTCCGCGTCGCGCCGCGCGGCGGCCAGCCGTACGAGCCGGCGCCGACCGGCCCGGTCGCTTAGCGCGCCTTCGGCGGCGCTTTCGCTTCGCGGGGGAACCCCTGGTTCTCCCGCGGGCCCTCTCCTTGCGGGGCGGGAGCTCACGTGCCGACGAGAGCGGAGCCGCCGACTTGGCGTGGTTGGCCGATGGCTCAGACCTCGGTCGACATCGGTTGTGTGCCGCGCCCGCCAAGGTCGGTCGCGGCGGACAGTGGAGAGGCCGCGGCTACAGCGGCAAGTAGCGGACGATGGAGCCGGCCTCTATCTCGCCTTCGCCGCGCGGGATCAGGATCAGGGCGTTCGCCTCGGCTGCTCGCACGATCATGTGCGATTCCTGGCCGGTGACCGGTTCGAGCGAGACACCGTCCTCCGTCACCATCGTGCGGGCGCGAAGCAGGTCGTCGCGGGCCGGGTTCCGGGCAACACTCGTACCGAGCGTTCCGGCGGCGAACATCGGGCCCGGCTCGGCAGCGCCCTGGAGAGCGAGCAGCGCCGGCCGCACGAACAGCTCGCAGCCGACGAGCGACGAGACCGGATTCCCCGGCAGTCCGAAGACGAGCGTCGCGCCCCGGACGCCGAACGAGACGGGCTTGCCCGGCCGAACGGCAACGCGCCAGAACAGCTCCTCGACGCCGAGCTCGGCCTCGATCTTGCGCACGAGGTCGTGCGGTCCGACCGAGACACCGCCGGATGTGACCAGCACGTCGAAGTCGAGACCCTGCTCGAGCGAGCGGCGGTGTGCTGCCTCGTCGTCGGCGACTGCCGCCAAGCGCGTTACCTCGGCGCCCGTGGCCGCAACCTGTGCGGCGAGCATGACGCCGTTTGCCTCGTAGACCTCACCCGGACCCAGCGCGACTCCGGGCTCGCGCAGCTCGGTCCCGGTGGTCAGGACCGCGACGCGGGGGCGGCGCGCGCAGACGACCTCGGCGATCCCGGCGGCCGCGAGCGCGCCGATCTGCGCCGGGCCGAGCCGGATCCCTGCGCCGGCGACAGGCGAACCAGCGGTCACGTCGCCGCCGATACCACGAACGTTGGCGCCGGCCGTGACGCTGTCCGCAAGCTCGACCTGTGTTGTCACGTTCGACAACGTTCTCGTGGGGAACCACTGCGTCCGCCCCATCGGGGACGACGCCTCCGGTCGCGATCGCCATCGCCTCGCCGGCGGCCAGCGGGCGCCGCGCAGGGGCGCCGGCCGCAATCCGAAAGACGATCGGCAGCACTCCAGGCGTGTCGTCGGCCCGAACCGCGTATCCGTCCATCGCCGAGCTGCGAAACGGCGGCAGATCGACCAGGGCAGCTCGACGGCTCGGCGAGCACGCGCCCGGCGGCGGCGGCGATCGGCACCTTCTCCGCTGCGAGCGGACGCGCCCGCTCCAGCACGATCCTCTGCGCTTCTGCAAGAGACAGGAGCTCGGCCACCTGGCGCATACGCTACCCCCGTGACCGGCAAGACAATCGCCGGCCGATACCGGCTGGAGCAGCGAATCGGTACAGGCGGGACGTCGGAGGTCTGGCGGGCAACCGACCTCGAGCTCGAGCGGGTCGTCGCCGTCAAGCTGCTCGCTCCCGAGGCCGATCCCGCTCGGTTCGAACGCGAAGCGCGGGCGATCGCCGCGCTCGCACATCCGAACATCTGCGCCGTGTACGACTACGGAGACGCCGCCGGACGGCCGTTCATGGTGCTCGAGCATCTACCCGGCGGATCGCTCGAGGAGCGACTCGCCGGCGGCCGGCCGCTCGCGAACGAGGAGACGCTGCGAATCGGAACCGAGATCGCCGCCGGCCTTGCTCACGCCCACGGCCGGGGAATCGTCCATCGCGACCTCAAACCCCTGAACGTCCTCTTCGACGCCGGCGGCCGCGCGAAGATCGCCGACTTCGGACTTGCGCGCCTGGACACCGCACCCGGGATCACCGAAGCCGGGACTGTGCTTGGTACCGCCTCGTACATCTCGCCAGAGCAGGCCTCGGGCGGCAGCGCGACCGCGGCGAGCGACGTCTACGCCTTCGGCGTGATCCTCTTCCGGATGCTGACCGGGCGGCTCCCGTTCGAGTCGGCAGACGGGCTCGCCGTTGCCGCGATGCACCGGGACGACCCGCCCCCGCCCGTCGTCGACCTCCGGGCAGACGCACCGCCGCGGCTCGAGAGCGTCGCGGCGGCTGCGCTGGCCAAGAGCCCGGCCGACCGGCCCCGCGACGGTGCAGCGCTGCTCGCGGAGCTGACTGCTCCCGGCGGCGGCACCGGCGACAACGCTTCCGGGGTAGGCTCGCGCGCGTGATCTCCGTCGTCGTGCCCGTCCACAACGAGGAGCGGAGCGTGGCCCTTCTGCTCGACGAAGTGGACTCGGCACTCCAGCCGCTCGGCACCCCTTGGGAGACGATCTTCGTCGACGACGGCTCGACCGACGGCTCGTACGCAGCGCTCACCCGCCTGCACGCCGCGCACGGGAATGTGTCGGTCGTCAGGCTGCGACGGAACTTCGGCAAGGCCGCCGCGCTCGCCGCCGGGTTCGCCGCCGCCCACGGCGAGGTGATCGTCACCATCGACGGCGATCTCCAGGACGACCCCGCCGAGATCCCCAAGCTGCTGGTCAAGCTCGACGAGGGATTCGATCTGGTTTCCGGCTGGAAGACGCGGCGGCGCGACCCGCTCCTTCGCCGCACACTCTCGCGGATCTTCAACAGGGTCAGCGGGTGGATCTCGGGCGTGCGACTCCACGACATGAACTGCGGGCTGAAGGCGTACCGGGCCGAGGTCGTCCGCGGCCTGCGTCTGTACGGGGAGCTGCACAGGTTCATCCCCGTCCTCGCCCACCATCGCGGCTACCGCATCGCAGAGCTGCCGGTCAACCACAGGCCGCGTGACTACGGACGGTCACGCTACGGGCTCGAGCGGTACCTGCGCGGCTTTCTCGACCTGCTCACGGTGTCGTTCATCGGGCGGTACCGCCACCGCCCCTTGCACCTCTTCGGCGGGCTCGGGCTCGCGCTCTCGACGGCGGGTGCAGGGATTCTCGTCTACCTGACCGTCGTCAAGGCGATGGGTCACGCGATCGGCGGGCGGCCGCTCTTGATCCTCGGCGTGCTGCTCGTCGTGGTCGGCATCCAGGTGTTCTCGCTCGGCCTGATCACCGAGCTGATCACGAGCCATCACGAAGAACGAACCTCCGAGCGGGAGCGCGCCGAGGCGATCGTCGAGGAGATTCTCTCGTAGGCGCTCTGAAGGTTCTGTACTTCGGCACGTACGAACGGCGCTACCCCCGCAACGCCCAGGTGATCTCGTGCCTGAGGCGCGCCGGCGTCGAGGTCGCCGAGCACCACATCGGAGTGTGGGAGGGACGCGAGCAGACGTGGAACGCGGGCGTTCTCGCCGGCGCCCGACTGGTTGCCGCAGAGCTCAGGTTGCTGCGGCGCCCGGCCGAGACGTTCGACGCGCTGATCGTCGGCTACCCCGGCCACCTCGACCTGGCGACCGCGCGCCGCGCCGCCCGCGGACGGCCCGTCGTCTTCAATCCGCTCGTCTCGCTGGCGGACACGCTGGTCTCCGACCGCGGCCGCTTCCGGCCGGGGTCGATTCCGGCCCGAGCGCTCGCGGCGATCGATCGGCGAGCGTTCCAGGCCGCCGACCTCGTCGTCGCGGACACGGCCGCGCACGCCAGCCATCTGGAGAAGATCACCGGTGCTCGCCCGATCGAGGTCTGCCTCGTCGGCGCCGAGGAGCGGATCTTCCGGCCGGGGTGGCAGCCGGGCGATCGGTTCACCGCGCTCTTCGTCGGCAAGCTGATCCCGCTCCACGGGCTCGAAACGATTCTCGCCGCCGCCCGCCTCGCCCCGGAGCTCCGAATCCGGGTCGTCGGGAACGGGCAGCTGGCACATCTCCTCGATCGTCGCCCGGACAATGTCGAGCATGTCACCTGGGTCGACTACGACCAACTCCCCGGCGAGCTCCGGCGCGCCTCGTGCGCCCTCGGCGTCTTCGGGACCACGGGCAAGGCTGCACGGGTGATCCCGAACAAGGCCTTCCAGGCGCTCGCCTGCGGAACTCCACTCGTCACCGCCGACACACCGGCCGCTCGAGAGCTGCTGCGTGACGGCGACAGCGCACTGCTCGTTCCGCCCGGCGACCCGGAGGCTCTGGCCGCGGCCCTTCGCCGCCTCGCCGCCGACCCCGCGCTGCGCCGGCTGCTGTCCGCCGGTGGGCAGGCGGCCTACCGAGCGCAGGCGAGCGAGGAGGTGCTCGGCGCCCGCTGGCGTGGGCTGATCGAAGGATTGCTGTGAAGCCGCGGATGCTCCTGTGGGCTGCGATGGCGGCGTACTCGGGCGGATTCGCCTCGCTGTCGATCCTCCGGCATCGGGCGTTCGCAACCGGCCGCTACGACCTCGGGAACATGGTGCAGACCGTCTGGAACACCGCGCACGGAAACATCCTTCAGATGACGAGCGGGGACGGCAGGCAGATCTCCAGGCTTGCTGCGCACTTCGACCCGATCCTGGCCGCCTTTGCACCGCTCTGGTGGCTTTGGCCGAGCCCAGAGCTGCTGCTGACCGCGCAGGCGATCGCAGTCGCGCTCGGAGCGCTGCCGGTCTACCGCCTCGCGCGCAAGCACGTGGGCGGTGACCGCGCGGGGCTCGGGTTCGCGCTCGTCTACCTGCTCTACCCCGCGACCGAGTGGCTGACGCTCAACGAGTTTCACCCGGTCGCGCTCGCCTGCCCGTTCCTCCTCTTCGCGTTCTGGTACCTCGACGAGGACCGCCTGCTCCCCTTCACGGTGTTCGCCGTCCTGGCGATGACGACGAAGGAGGAGATCGGACTGGTCGTCGCCGGCTTCGGGCTCTGGTACGCGCTGAAGCGGCGCCGGCGAGCCGGAGCGGCAATCGCAGCTGCCGGTGTCGCGGTCTCGGCGATTGCCGTCGCGGTCGTCGTTCCCCACTTCAACTCAGGGGCAGACTCGACGTTCTACGGACGCTACGACGCGATCGGCGGATCGGCAGGGGGAATCGCGAGGACAGCCGTCACCCACCCCTGGCGGATCGTCGCGGAGGCGTTTCAGGGCGGCGACCTCCACTACCTGCTGCATCTCCTCCTTCCCCTCGGACTCCTCTTCGCCGCCGCTCCCCTCGTTCTCGTCGCGGCGCTGCCCGAGCTCGCGCTCAACCAGCTCTCGGCCACCTCCACCCAGACATCGATCCATTTCCACTACACCGCAGGCGCGATCGCGCCGCTCGTGATCGCAGCCGTGCTGGGCAGCGCTGCGCTCGCCCGGCGGTTCCCGGCGCAGGGCCGGCGCAATCGTCACGGCCGCAGTCGTCGTCGCCCTGGCGGCGAACTGGAAGATCGGCGCCGTGCCGCTCTGGGGGGCGGTACCGGGCGGCGAGGACTACCAGAAGGCGGCGTGGCGGGTGACCGCGCACGACCGGATCGCCGAGCGGGCGGTTGCGCTCGTTCCCGCAGGCGTCGTCGTCAGCGCCACCAACGTGCTGGGAGCACACCTCTCCGCACGCCGGCGCGTGCTCAGCCTGCCGAAGCTCGGAGACGCGACCTGGGTGGCGGTCGACGAGACCCGCTCGAGCTACGCCGATCGCGTCGCGCCGCTGCCTTCGGCACTCGCCCTCGTCAGATTGCGGCAGAGCCCTGACTGGCAGGTCGTCTTCGAGCAAGACGGGGTACTCGTCTTCCGGCGAGTTCCGCGCTGAGAACGGCGAAGAGCGCAACCAGAACCAGGTTGCGGGCGAGCAGCGACCAGACCTGCGGGCCTACCGCCCAGAGCTCGTGGTAGTGGAAGTACCAGCTCTGGCCGAGAGCGAGCGCCGCCACGAGGAGCGCGGCTGACAGGACGCCGCCGAATGCCGCCAGCGGTATCAGCCAGACGAGGTACTGGGGTGAGAGCACCTTCGTGAAGGCGAGGAACCCCGCAACGCTCGCGGCGAATGCGAGCTCGGGCCGGACGCCACACGGCGCGCGAGCACAACGGCGGGCGCGAGCGCAGCCAGCACCGCCAGCACAGCGCTGATCGCCGCCAGCGCCTGCGGAAGCCCGCCGCCGAGATCGCGCGAGACAGCCGGGGCAGCGCGGACGACGGTTGCGTGGTAGAGGCCGAGGCGGTCGCCCGCCATCAGCAGGCTCGCACCGAGGCTCTCGGTGTGCAGTCCCCGCCCGACCTGCGAGTGAAGGCTGTCCCAGACGCCCCCCGGAGACAGCGCGACCCACGGAACGACGAGCACGGCGGCGACCGCGGCGAAGGCACCGAGCGACTCCGCGACCGCCCGCCGGCCGCGCGTGCGCCAGATCCAGACGAGCGCGATCGGGATCAGAACGACCGCGTAGAGCTTCGCCGCAGCGGCCGCACCCAGGAGACCGAGGGCGAGCCGGCCGCGGCCGCTGATGAGCGCCGCCGCCGCGGCCACCGTCAGCACGGCGGGCCAGGCGTCGTACGTGTTCAGCGACACGGGGCCTAGCGCAACGGGCGCTATCGCGAGCAGGCCGGCAGCCGATCCGATCCGCAGCAGCGAGCTCCCCTCGCGCGCGAGCACGAGCGTGACCAGGTAGATCGCGGCAACGCAGCAGAGCGTCATCAGGACCTTGAAGACGGCGTCGTAGGCTCCGCCCGGCGCAACCGAGGGAGCGGCAAAGAGCGGGATCGCGCCGGGCGGATACTCGACGAAGAAGTCGCGGTACGGGATCCGCCCGTCGAGCAGCGCGTCTCCGTACTGGCGGTAGAGGTGGAGATCGCGGAACTTCGCTCCGCGGAACAGGCCTCCGCTCGGAACCGCCAGGGCTCCGAGCAGGAGCGGCGTCGCGAGGGCGGTCGCCCGCAGCGCGAGCGCGGACGGGCGGCGCGCCACCGCTCTACGGTGGCGGCTGGATGGAAGTGGTGGTCGGCGGCGGCTCGGGCGGCGGAGCGGTCGTCACCGGCGGAACCGTCGTCACCGGCGGAGCAGTGGTCACCGGCGGAGCAGTGGTCACCGGCGGAGCCGTCGTCACCGGCGGGCGGCGCAGTAGTCACCGGCGGAGCCGTCGGTCACCGGCGGAGCCGTCGTCACCGGGAGAACCGGCTCGATCTGCGTCTGGACCGGGACCGTGACGCGCTGCGTCGTCGTCGTCGTCGCGGCCGGCTTCGTGGTCCGCGCGCGAGTCACGGTCTGAGTGGTCGCCGTCGTCGTCGAGCTCGTCGTGTCGGTCGTGACCCCCTTGATCGCGTAGTCGCCACGCTGGAAGTACTTCCAGACCGGCAGCGACTTCGGCAGAGACCAGTCCTTGGGAGGCGAGTATCGCACCGCCCGCTCCATGAACAACCGCCAGATCTCCGCGGGGAAACTCCCGCCCGCCACGGCGATCCCGTGCACGTTCTGCATCGGGATCTCCCCCTGGGGGTAGCCGACCCAGACGGTTGCCTCGAGGTTCGGCAGGTACCCGCAGAACCAGGCGTCCGCGTGATCGTCAGTCGTCCCCGTCTTGCCGGCCGCCGGCCGCCCGAAGTTCGCGCGCGTCCCGGTGCCGTAACGGACGTTCTGGGCGAGGATCTGGGTGACGGTGTAGGCGACACCGTCCGAGATCACGCGCTTGCGGGCGGGCTTGCCCCACCCGGCCTGGTCGTCCTCCTTGCCGTTCGAAAGGATCACCTTGCGGATCGCCGTCGGCTTCGAGTAGATCCCGCCGGCGGCCAATGTCGCGTAGGCGGACGCCATGTCGAGCGGAGACACGGCGTTCGAGCCGAGTCCGATCGAAGGAACCGGCTGGAGAGGACTCTCCACACCGAGCTTCTGGGCCATCTTGGCGACATTCTCGGGACCGACGTCCAGCGTCAGCTGCGCGTAGACGGTGTTGTCGGAGGCGAGGGTCGCCTGCTGCACCGAGATCAAGCCCGAGTAGGTGTGGCTGTACGTGGAGACATCCCACGCCGGAATCGCCGGATCGGGCTGGTAGTGGAAGGGCGCGGAGAAGTAGGTCGCGCTGGCCGGGTTGATCCCCTGGTTCACAGCCTCGGCCAAGACGAACGTCTTGAACGTCGAGCCGGCTTGCCGGCGCGCCTGGGCGACGAGATTGAACTGGTTGCGCTTCCGGCCGGGATACACGGCGGTCATCGCCCGGATCGCTCCGTTCGCCGGATTGATCGAGACCAGCGCCGCGGCCGGATCGTCCTTCAGGTACAGGGTCTGTGTGATTGCGTCCCTGGCCGCGCGCTGGAACGCCGGGTCGATCGTCGTGTACACGCGCAGCCCTCCGGACTGGACGGTCTGGGCGCCGTACTCGGCGATCAACTGGTCGCGGACGTAGCTGAAGAAGTAGGGCTCACGGATCTGCGTGTACAGGCGGCCGGGATTCAGGTGCAGGCTTGGGTCGCGCAACGCCGTCTGGTATCGCTCGAACGAGATGTCGCCGGTGCTGTAGAGCGCCTTCAGCACCTCGGCCCGTCGAGCAAGGGCGGCGTCCGGATAGAGGATGGGGTCGTACAAGGACGGTGCCTGCGGCAGACCGGCGAGGGTGGCCGCCTCGATCAGCGTCAGGTCTTTGGCAGGTTTCGAGAAGTACGTCTGCGCTGCTGCTTCGACCCCGTAGGCGTGGTTGCCGAAGTAGACCTGGTTCATCCAGGCAGCCAGGATCCGATTCTTCGACCACGCATGGTTGAGCTTGAGCGCGAGACACACCTCTTTGACCTTGCGCTGGAGCGTGCGCTCGCGTGAGATGTAGAGGTTGCGGACGAGCTGCTGGGTGATGGTCGAGCCGCCCTCGACGACGCGGCCTTCCGTGGCGTCGCGCCAGGCCGCCCGGGCGGTGCCCCAGAGATCGACGCCGGAGTTCTGGTAGAAGCGCTTGTCCTCGACGGCGATCACCGCCTTGGCCATCCACCGGCTGACCTGGGAGAGCGTCACAGGCTCGCGGTTGCGCTCGGCAGGGATCGAGCCGAGCAGCGAACCGTCGGCGGCGTAGACGAACGAGTTCTGGCCGATCGCCACCGGCTGGAGCGACGCGAGGTCGCAGCTGTTCTTGAAGGCGGCAAAGCCGCCGAGCCCCGTCACGACGAGCACGAGCGGAATCCCGAACAGGACAACCAGAACGACGGCGACCGCGTTGCGCCGGCCGTGGCGGCGACCACGGGCGCGTGTCCGCCGGCGACGGCTCGCGCCGTTCGGCAGACCCTCGGGCCACTCGGGCGGCATTACGCGTAGATCCCGGCGGTCCGCAGCGCACGGTGGGCGCGCAGACGAAGCTGGTGCTCGAGGCGCTCGGCACCGGCGGGATCGGTCGCAAACGCACGCATCGTCACCGTCGCGTCACCGCCGAGACCGCTGACGAACACGTGCGGCTCGCGCTCACCGGCTGCCTCGTTGCGGAGCAGATCGAGTACGACTTCGAGGTCAGAGCTCAATGGGACGTGCACCGTGATCTCCGCGCGTTGCGCCCTATCGACGATCGTGGAGTTGCGGATCGTATCCGACGCCAACTTGTCGTTGGGAACGACGAGCCTGCTGTCGTCGTCGGCCCGCACGAAGGTATGCGTGAGCCTGATCTCCTCGACGACGCCGCCGACGCCGCCGACGAGAATCCGGTCGCCGAGGCGAAGCGGCTGCGTGAACGCGATCAGGAGGCCGGCGGCGAAGTTGCTGAGCGTCTTCTGCGCGGCGAGGCCGAGCGACGAGTCCGATCACCGCGCTCGAGGCGAGCAGCGCACCCGCGATCGCGCGCACCTCCGGAATCACCAGCAGCCCCGACAAGACCGACACGAAGAGGATCAGGCCGATGATGCTGCGGCGCAGCACCCGGTAGCGCGTCTCGGCGCCGGCCCCCAGGTCACGCCGGCGCATGCGCAGGTCGACGAGCCTCGCGAGCACGAGGCTCGCGAAGACGACGCCACCGAGGATCGCCAACCGTTCCCAGAAAGGCATAGGAACCTCACCTATTCGACGGCGCGGGTGCGAATCCTCAGAGCGCTCATGGGTTCGCCAGGGGTCCGGATTGAAACAAGGCAGGTGCGCGGCGGCGGGCTGTTGAACGTTCGGCAGCGGGGGTCTGAGCGGTCCGCGGAGTAGGTACGATCCGATCCCACTCGCTAGGGCAGGCGAGAGAGGAGAGAGCAGTGCATCGCACCGGCATCACCCTCGTCATCACCGTCGTGCTCGCTCTCACCGCCGCGCTCGCTGCGCAGGCCGACCATGCCTCGAGCGCCGCCTCCCCCTGGACGAGGGTCAGCGGCCCGGCCGGTGCCGGAGTCGAGCTCGGTCTCGCACGCACGGGAGACGGTGTCCTGAACGTGATGTGGAACCGCGGGAACCCTGCGCCGACGACGATCTTCGACACTCGCTTCTCCCCGGCCGGCGCGTCACTCGGGACGCATACGGTGGCGACCAACTTCGGGGGAGCAAACGGCCTGGCGCTGCTCGTCATGCCCGACAACACACTCCGTCTGTTCGCGGCCGGGAGTCCGACGACCGGTGCGACTACCGGCGGCATCAACACCTTCACTGCTCAGGCGAACGGCGCGGGCTGGGCGCTCGATCAGGGCGCGATCTGGGGCGGCGCGGGCGCGGCTGCAACACCGGTCATCGGCGCCGCCTTGACCAAGGACGGGCAGCCCGTCACGTCCTGGGCCGGATACGTCAAGCAAGGTCTCGACACGAGCTACTCGAGCACGGCGTTCGAGCCGTTCATGGGATCCTCCAGCCTTGCAGCCGACGGAGCGAGCGGGGCGATCGCGCTGTCGGGGGAGGAGATCGACAAGCAGGGAGGCACCTTCGTGCAGCAGGTGCTGCCGAGCAAGGGGCCGGCGGTTGTGCTGCCGAGCGCAACGCGAGACGGGGGGGTGTCGGGTCTGGCCGGACGGCTGGGAGCTCCGGGCTTCTACGTCGCCTACGAGAACACGACCAGAACGGGGGTCACCAAGCCGGCCGTCAAGCTCTACCGCTACGGCGGAGCGACAAGAACGATCGCCGCGGGACCCTTCACGACCGCGAAGGTGTTCACAGGACCTGCCGGTCGCCTCTGGCTCGTCTGGGGAGACTCCACCGACGGCGTCTTCGTAACCCGCACGAACAAGGCGGCCGGGACGCTCGAGCCGGTGCAGAAGCTAAAGCTGCCCGCAGGCACGAGTTACGTCTGGAACGCGCAGGGCGAAGGCTCCGCCGGACCCCTCGATCTGTTCGCCGACCTGGGCGTCGGCTCATCGCGTGGGTTCTGGCACACACATGTCCTTGCCGAGTTCTCATTGCAGGCCAGGGCGACCCTCCGTGCGAAAGGCACGGCCGCGGCCCGGATCAGCCTGTCGGTGCGAGACGCCGGCGACCCCGTCCCCGACGCGAGTGTCTCGGTCGGCGGCAAGCGCGTAAAGACCGACGCAAGGGGCAACGCCACGCTGGCGCTGAAGCCCGGCTCGTACTCTGCGACGGCGCTCGCGGCCGGTTACGCGCCCGCGTCAGCCAAGTTCACCGTGCGGTAGGAGCAGAGGGACACCCGCTTCCACATCGGCGGCATGCGATACGGGTGCCAGCTCCTGCTGTGCCCCATCCCGCCGCCGCGACCGACCTGGCGGACGCGGCACCCGACCGCTCGACGCCGCGGGCGATGCGAGCGCAGCGAGCGAAGGAGGGGGCGCGGGGGAACCATGGGTTCCCCCGCGCTCATTCAGAGTCGGCGGCGGCCGGCGAAGCCGTCCTCGGGGCCGTGCCACCAGCCGACCTCGTCCTCGCCGAGACGCCAGCAGAGGAGCACCTCCACGCCGTCACGGATCGACGGGAAGTCGAGGAGCCCCGAGTCGAGGTCCTTGACGATCGCGCCGCGCTCCTGGATCTCCTCGACGATGCCGGCCAGCTCCGCTGCGCGCCCGGCGAGCTCGTTGTGGAGATCGGCGAGCGTTACGGGGGGAATCCCGCCGCCGTTTCCCGAGATGCGTCGCGCGGCCTCGTCGCTTCGCGCCTGCGCCTCGTCCAGCGAGCGCTTTGCGGCAACCATCGACTCGACCAGGCGGCGGAGGTCGGGGAGCATCGCGTTGACCTCGTCCGGGGTGAAGGCGTTCCCAGCCACCTGAGTATGATCGAGGCCTCGTGGGCGCCGGTCAACGGGTTGGAGAACCGCGCGTACGCGCTCGCCTCGCGGAGCCAGGAGTCCCAGCCGCACGAGGGCCGGCGCTCGCCGTCTTCGCCTGGAGCCGGGCCGCAATCTGGGCGGCTGCGTTGTTCGCCTTCCTCGTGTTCGAGCCGAACCGGCACCCGCGGGCGGGCCGGTGGGACGACCCGTCGCTGACGCACGACCTGGGCTGGATGACGGACATCTGGGCGCGATGGGACAGCGTGTGGTTCTTGAGGATCGCCGAGCACGGCTACGGCGCGGCCGCGGGAGCGGCCTCCGCCTTCTACCCTCTGTACCCGCTGACGCTCGCCGGAGTCGGCCGGGCACTCGGCGGCCACTACGTCCTGGCCGGGATCCTCGTCTCGCTCGCGGCTGCGGCCGCCTCCTTCGTGCTCCTCCACCGCCTCGCCGAGGAGCGCCTCGGAGCGGACGGGGCCAGGCGGGCGGTTCTCTACCTGGCGGTCTTCCCGATGAGCGTCTTCCTCCAGGCCGTCTACAGCGAGTCGCTCTTCCTGGCGCTTGTGCTCGGCGCGTTCCTGCTCGCAGAAAGAGGTCGGTGGCTCGGCGCCGGGGTCGCGACCGGCCTTGCGGTGCTGACCCGGATCTCGGGAGTCGCGCTGCTTCCCGCCCTCGTGCTGCTCGCCTGGAAACGGCCCGGCCGCCGGCGCGCGCTTGCGAACCTGTGCGTGGCGCCGGTGATCTTCGCCGCCTACCCGCTGTACCTGGGGATCGCCCGGGGCGATGCGTTCGCATTCGCCAAGTCACAGGGCTTCTGGAACCGTCACCTCTCGCCGGCAGGCCCGTTCGGCGGACTCTGGGACGGCACGCGGGCCGCTTGGGCAGGCGTCCGGCAGCTCGCGTCCGGGTCGCACACGCACTTCTACTGGGCGCCGGTGCGCGACACTGACCCGATGCGAGTGGCCGCAGTCAATCTCGAGACGTTCGCGTTTCTCGTGCTACTCCTGGCGCTGACCGTCTTCGCCTGGCGCCGGTTCGGCGCCCCGTACGGCGTCTTCTGCGCGGTCAGCCTCGCGATCCCGCTCAGCGTTCCGAGCGAGCGGTGGCCGCTCCTGTCGATGCCCCGCTTCGGGCTGGTCCTCTTCCCCTGCTTCCTGGCACTCGCCGCGATCGGGGGACGGCCGCGGGTGCACACCGCGATCCTCGCGATCAGCTCGATCATGCTCGGGGTGACGGTCACGCAATGGGCGCTCTGGCAATGGGTCGCGTAGCTCTCGCCGCCGCCGCTGTCTTGCTCGTGCTCGGCGCGACCGCCTGCGGCGAGCGCTCGGAGCCGACCGGCTCATCGGCTCCCCTCTACCCGGTGACCGTGCAGGCCGGCGACCGGCCGCTCGTCGTCAGACGGCCCGCGACGCGGATCGCAGTGCTCGACCGCGCGTCGGAGGAGATCCTTCAGAGGCCTCGGAGTCGGCGCCCGGATCGTGATGAGCGCACCCCAGAGCCGGATCGACTTCACCGAATTGCGCCGCGCGCGTCCCGATCTGATCGTCGCCGCCCAGGCGGCGAGCGAGCGCGATCTCTCCCGAGCGGCGGCGATCACGAAAGCCTCCGTCTACACAGCGTCGGGCGACTCGATCCGCCAGGTCGAGCACGCGATCACGCAGCTCGGGCTCCTCACCGACAAGCCTGTGCAGGCACGCGGGCTCGTCCGTGACATCGAGCGGCGGCGCGAGGCCGTCAGCGCGCGGATCGCCCACGTTGCGCGGGTCAGCGTCTTCGTCGACACGGGCTTCTTCACCACCGTTTCCGACCAGTCGCTGATCGGCGACGTGATCCGGGAGGCCCGCGGCACGAACGTGGGTGCCGCGCAAGCGGACGCGGGGCCACTCGAGGTTGCAGATCTGCTCCGACTCGATCCGGATGTGTACCTGGCGACGTCCGACTCGGACGTGACCCTGGCCGACCTGCAAGGCGACCCGCGCGCGCGGAAGCTGCGAGCCGTGCGCGAGGGTCGCTTCGCCGTCGTCGACGCTGACCTTCTCCTGCCGGACCCGCAGATCGGCGAGGGGCTCGTGCAGGTCGCCCGCCTGCTCCATCCCGATGCGTTTCGCTGAGCTCGACGCCGTCACCGTCGACGGCTTCGGAACGCTCGTCACGCTTGTCGACCCGGTTCCGGCACTGGACTGCGCGCTGCGCGGGCGAGGCGTCGAGCGGAGCACCGAAACGGTTCGGGCGGCGTTCCGGGCGGAGGTCGCCTACTACCGTCCGAACGCGGTCCGCGGAAACAGCACCTCGAGCCTCAGGGCACTGCGCGTCGAGTGCACACGGGTCTTTCTCGAGGCGGCGGAAGCGGCGCTCGAGCCTGAATCGTTCGTCGACGCTTTCATGGACTCGCTCGCGTTCGAGCCGATCGCAGGCGCTCTCGAGACGGTCGCAGCGCTGCGCGCTCGGGGCCTCGGGCTCGCGGTCGTGTCGAACTGGGACATCGGCCTGGCGGAGCAACTCGAACGGATCGGGGCAGCCTCGCTCTTCACCACGATCGTCACCTCGGCCGAGGCCGGAGCGGCCAAGCCCGACCCGAGCGCGTTCCGCCTCGCTCTCGACCGGCTCGGGATCGCAGCCGGCCGCGCGCTCCATGTCGGCGACGAGGCCGGCGACGAGGCCGGCGCGCGTGCGGCCGGCATGCGCTTCGCTCACGCCCCGCTCGCGACCGCGTTCGAGGGGTGGTCGTGACCGGCGCGCTCGACAGAGGCCGGCTGACCGGCTGGACGGCGATGGTCGGGGCGCTGGCCCTCCTCGGCTACGCCAGCCGCGCGGCGGGCGGGAAGCCGGCGAAGGACGTTGCGTACCAGTACTCGACGGCGGTGTCGGGCGTCGTCCAGTACGGGATCATCCTCGCGATCGTCCTGGTGATCGCCCGACCCGAGTGGAGGCGGCTGCTCGCTCTCCGCCGCCCCAAGGGGTACGGGCGTGCACTCGGCACGGCGGCTCTCGTGTTCGTCGCGGTGTACGCGACGAGCATCGTCGTCTCGACATACAGCAACCCAGGGCGCGAACAAGGCCTCACCCCCGACGGGTGGGACTCCCACCGGGCGATTCAGTTCGGGGTCAACTTCGCCGTCTTCACGGTCGTCGCACCCGTGATCGAGGAGCTGACCTTCCGCGGGCTCGGGTACTCGCTGCTGGCGCCTCTGGGTCAGACGGCCGCGATCCTCTGGGTCGGGATCGCGTTCGGCCTCGCGCACGGGCTGGTCGAGGGCCTGCCGATCCTGATCGTGTTCGGCGCCGGGCTTGCGCTACTCCGCGCCCGCACGGACAGCGTGTACCCGGGGATCGTCGTGCACAGCGTCTTCAACGCGATCGCGTTGATCGCGTCGGTTACGACCTAACCCCGTTCTATATTGATCATCGTGCGCCGCGCCCTCCTCGTGCTTGTCGTGTCGATGGCATGGCCCGGGTCCGCGTCGGCTTTGCCGGGGCCGACCCTGACCCTGAAGGCGCCGAAGGCGACGACGTACCTGCACCGGATCGAGTTCGTCGGGCGGATGAGCCCGGCCACGCACGACGCCAAGATCCATCTCTTTCGCGGCACGACGCTGGTCGCAACCGTCCCGGTCCGGCGCGACGGCAGCTTCCGGATCCCGGTTCGGCTCGCGAACCCCGGACCGTTCCACGTCAGCTGGCTCCGGGCGAGATCGCGCGAGATCACCGTCCGCATCCGCCCGAGATTGGACGCCCGACTCGTGGGCATCCGGGTGGCGGGAGCGGCGCTCCACCTCGAAGCAGCACTCAAACCCGCCGCGGCCGGGCCGATCCGGGTGCAGGTGTTCCGCCAGGGTGCGCCCGGCTTCGAGACGCGTTACTCGGGACGAGCGCGGGTCTCGCTCGGCACACGCGAGATCGGCACTCTTCGAGTTCGCCTGACCACCGACCCGGCCCGGGGCTACGAGTCGCTCACTCGCGAGCTGCGCACGACGCTGCGGCCGCCGAACCTCGCGTACGGGACGACGAGCCCGGCGGTGACGGAGCTCGCCCGCCGGCTCGCCGCGTTGCACTACGCCGTTCCGTCACTCTCCGGCAACCTTCAGCGAAGACTTCATCCAGAGCGTCTACGCCTTCCAAAAGGTGCAGGGGCTCGAGCGGACCGGGGCGGTGGACGTGGGGTTCTGGACGCGGCTCGAGCGGGCCCGGGTGCCGCAGGCCAGGTACAGCGAGCCGGCCGACCACATCGAGGTGGACAAGACGCACCAGGTGCTCTACCTCGTCCGCGGCGGGAAGATCGCGCTGATCTCACCCGTCTCGACTGCGGGAATCGCCGGCTACTACACGCCCGAGGGACGCTTCGCGATCTACCGGAAGGTGACCGGCTACGACCGGAGCCCGCTCGGCGTGCTGCTCGACCCGATGTACTTCGTCGGCGGCTACGCGATTCACGGGAATCCGTCGGTGCCCGCCTACCCGGCCTCGCACGGCTGCATCCGGGTCCCGAACTTCGTCATCTACCGCTTGTTCGCGTCCGAGCCGTACGGCGAGACCGTTTACGTCTACTCGTAGGCTCGGATTCGCGGCCATCGCTGCGGTGACGCTCGCGATCGCCGGCGGTGTCGTCTGGACTCGAGCGGTGGAGACCAGCGGAGCGAAGGCCGTCGCCTGGCGAGACGTGACCGCACGTGTTGGCCCGGTGCTCTGGCCGAAGTCGGTCACCCGCTCGTTCTGGACTCGCAGCCAGGTCGATCGCTACCTGGCGAGGACGTTCCCTCGAGGCTCGCCCGAGATCCCGCCGATCGACTTCACGCGCCGCCGGCTGATCCTCGTCGCGGCAGGCCCTAGATCGAGCAGCGGCTACGGGGTCGAGATCCTCAGCGTCGCCGACCGGCGTGGCGACGTCCGTGTGCTGGCCCGGGAGACCACCCCGTTGCTCGGACAACCGGCGGCGATCCGGCTCACCTCGCCGTACCGCCTGATCACGATCCCGGCGACGGACAAGCGCGTCTACGTTCAGTGGCAAGGCCGCTGAGCTAGCGGCCTTCCTCGTCCTCCACGTCGGTCTCTTCCGCCTCGAGGTCATCGTTCTCTTCTTCGCCCTCGACCGCAAACTCGTCGGGAGTGACTTGGTCGAGAAACCTCCGGAACTCGTCGACAATCTCCTCCTCGTTCACCTCGTCCCCTTCGAACTCGATCGCCGACTCCTCGATTACCCGGTCGTCCGCGAAGATCGGCGCCTCCGCGCGAACCGCAAGCGCGATCGCGTCGGAGGGCCGCGAATCGACCTCGATCTCGGAGCCGTCCTGCTGGATCGTGATGCTCGCGTAGAAGGTGTTGTCGCGGAGATCGGTGACTGTGATGCGCGCCACGCGCGCCTCGAGCTGGGCGAGCATCTCCGTGACGAGATCGTGCGTCATCGGCCGCGGCGTGTCAGCCCCTTGGAGCTTCATCAGGATCGCGGCAGCCTCCGAATGCCCGATCCAGATCGGCAGGAACTTGTTCCCGTCGGCGGTCTTCAACAACACGATCGGCTGCTTGCCGACGATGTCGAAGCTGACGCCGTAGATGTGCATCTCATGCAAAGCGACGCAGGCCTCGATCTGATCTTAGCCAAGGCCCGAGGGACTGAAAGGGCCTAGCCGCAGAACGCCGCGAGGGCAACCTTGCCGAGCTGCTCCATCGCCTTGGCGGACAGGACGTTCGGGTCGTCGTTCACGAGCAAGCAGACTCGCCGCTGCTCTCGGCGGTAGTCGCCTTCATCGCCGCGAGTAGCCGAACCGGGAGCCGCGCCCAGCCGTACCGAGCGTCATCGGCCAGATAGGGCGGCGAGTCGCGGATCATCCGCGTAGTCGTGCGGCCCGCTCGTCGCTCGAGCACGATCCGGCGCACCTGGAGATCCTCTCATCCGGCCGGCCGCGCCACATCGCTACAATCCGCCACCGCGGGCGATTAGCTCAGTTGGTTAGAGCGCCGCTCTGATAAGGCGGAGGTCCGTGGTTCGAATCCACGATCGCCCATCGTCCGAGGCCCGCCGGTGTGAGCACGTTGACCGCCGACGGGACCTACGGCCGCGGGGCGTAGCGCTCGAGCGCTTCCGCGAGCTCGGCCAGCTCGTACTCGTCGGCGAAGAGCACCTCGAGTCGCCCTCGAACGAGCCGCGTCGGCAGCCCGGTGATCCGCTCGGCAGCTCCCCGCACGCGAGCGGCGAGCGCAGGGTCGACGGGCGCGGCCTTCGTGCGCGGCTTCTGCTTCGCCCCTGCCCAGCGGGCCTTCTGCTCGGCGGCTCGCACCGACATGCCCGTCTTCACGATCTCGCGGGCGAGGCGGCGGCGGCCTTCCTGGTCCGGGACGGCGAGCACCGCCCTCGCGTGGCCGTCGCTCAGATCCCCGCGCTCGACCAGCGCAAGCACGTCGTCGGGGAGGTCGAGCAGGCGCGTGCGATTCGAGACGGCGGGCTTCGATCGCCCGACCCGCTCGGCGACTTCGCCCAGCGTGAGGCCGAACTCGTCGAGCAGTAGCACGCACGCTCGCGCCTCCTCGACGGGCGAGAGCTGCTCGCGAGCGACGTTCTCGACGAGGGCAAGCAAGAGCGTCTCGCGATCGTCGGCGTCGCGAATGAGTGCTGGGACAGTCGGGAGCCCTGCCTCGCGTGCAGCCCGCCACCTCCGCTCGCCGGCGATCAGCTCCCAGCCGCCGGCGTGGCGTGGACGAACGATGACCGGCTGGATCACACCCTGCGTGCGGACCGACTCGGCAAGACCGTGTGCGGCCTCCGCGTCGTGGCGCCTGCGGGGCTGCTTCGGGTTGGGATGGATCGCCTCGATGGGGAGCTGCGACAGCTCCGAGGCGGCGGCTCCCCCCATGAGGACCTCCAGCCCGCGGCCGAGGCCTCTCCGCCCTGTGCCGGGCGCCGCCGGCTCACGAACGCTCGACAAGCTCCATCGCCACCTTCCAGTAGGCCTCGGCGCCGGCGGAGCGGCGGTCGTAGGCGATTGCGGGAAGTCCGTGGCTCGGCGCCTCGGCCAGCCGCACCGAGCGCGGAACGGACGTCTCGAAGACGAGGTCGCCGAGATGTCGGCGGACTTCGGCGTCGACCTCGGCGGAGAGGCGGGTGCGACCGTCGGTCATCGTCAGTAGCACGCCGGCGATCGCCAAATCCGGATTGAGCCGCGCCTTGATGATGTCGACCGAGCGGAGAAGCTGCGAAAGCCCCTCGAGCGCGTAGTACTCGGCCTGGACGGGAACGAGCACGCGGTCGGCCGCAGCCAGTGCGTTGACGGTCAGCGGGCCTAGCGACGGGGGGCAGTCGAGGAAGACGAAGGAGTAGCCGTCGGTCGCACCGGCGAGCGCGGTGGCCAGGAACCGCTCTCCATCCTCACGCCTGGCGAGCTCGACCGCCGCTCCCGCGAGGTCGGGCTTCGACGGGACGAGCCACAGGTTGTGGAACCGCGTCGGCTTCGCCAGCTCGGCGAGCGGCGCACCGTCGAGCAGGTCGTAGCTCGAGGTGCCGTTGGCGCGCTCGCCGAGACCGGAGGTCGCGTTCGCCTGCGGGTCGAGATCGACGACGAGCGCTCGCTCGCCCGCCTCGGCCAGGCACGCGGCGAGATTGACGGCGGTCGTCGTCTTGCCGACCCCGCCCTTCTGGTTCGCGACCGCGTAGACCCTCCCCGCCACTCGGGCGACACTACCTACCCGAGCGGACGCTTCCGGGCGATCCCCGAACGGCGCGGGAAGCCCTCCGGAGTGGCCCGCACCTTGGGCACGACGAGCGCGCCCGGGTGGACCTCGAGCGGGCCGCCCCCGACCTGTCGAGCGACCGCGGCGACCGCGGTAGGGTCGGCGGTAGGGCCGACGAGCAGGACAGCAGCGCCGCCGGGTGCGGCCAGCGGCAAACACCATTCCGCCGCCACCGGCGGCGGGGCAAGCGCCTTCGCCACAACGACGCCGAACCGGTCGGTCTCCTGCTCCTCCGCTCGACCATGGACAACCGAAATATTGGGGAATGGCCGCGCGGCCCGTTCGAGGAACTCGCACTTGCGGCCGTTCGCCTCGATCAGGACGACCGCGCGGTCGGGAAGAGCCGCCGCCAGCGGGATCCCGGGGGCGCCGCCGCCGGAGCCAACGTCGGCGAGCGGCCCCGGAAACCGCTCGACCAACGGCAGGACGAAGAGGCTCTCGTCGAGGTGCACGCGGCGCAGGTCGGCCGAGTCGCGGAGCGAGGTCAGACCCGGCGTCTCGACCAGGAGCTCGAGCCAGCGCTCGAGCCGCGGATCACTCAGGCTCGATGACGACGTAGCGGTACGGCTCCTCGCCTTCGCTGCGCGTGCTCACACCCCGCTCGTCCTGGAGGCGCAGGTGCACGATCCGCCGCTCGATCGAGGACATCGGCTCGAGCTCGACCGGATCGGCGGAGGCCTTCGCCCGCTCGGCGCTCCGCAGCGCGAGGGACTCGAGAGTCTCCCGGCGACGCTCGCGATAGCCTGCGGCGTCGACCACGATCTCCTTGCGGTCGTTGCCGTAATGGCGGTAGGCGAGCGCGTTGACGAGATACTGCACGGCATCGATGGTCTGGCCGTGGCGACCGATCACGACCCCGAGGTCGTCGCCCGTCAGCGAAGCGGTCACGGTCTCTTCGTCCTCGATCACATCGATCCGGCAGGGCACGCCGATACCCGCCACGATCCGGCCGAGCACCTCGCGCAGGTCGGCGGCCAGCTCACTCTCGTCTGATCGGTCCCGAGCGGCCGGAGTGGGCCGGGCAGCCGCCGCATCGATCCGGGCGGTCACGCGCGCAGGTGCGTAGCCGACGCCGAGAAGCCCGCGCTCGCCTTCGGAAACGACCTCGAACCGGACGGCCGCCTTGTCCAGTCCGGGCGCGAGCCTTTCAAGCTCACGGAGCGCGTGCCACTTCGCCTCGCCGACGGTCTCCCCAGTCGCCGCGACCTCGAGCGGGTCGGTCACCGGCCGCCCTTCCTCGTTTTCTTCTTCCGCTTGACCCGGCGGGGGGGTGCGGGCGGCGCCCCTGCGCGGACGCGCTCCGACCGCTCGGCCGCAGGCGGCTCGGGTGGCGCGTCCTTCGGCGCAGTCCGCGACGAGCGCTTCGGCGGCGGGGCCGGCTTCGGCGCCATCCGGCGCGTGATGATCCCCTGGCCGACCGTCCACAGGTTGGTGGTCATCCAGTACATGAGCAGGCCGACGGGAAACCGCGTGATCACAGGAACGAAGAAGACGGGCAGCACCATCAACAGGATCCGCTGGCTGCGCTGCGCGCTCGTGGATGCGAAGTACCCGGAGGCGACCTGGCTGACGACGTAGACGAAGAGGAGCAGGTAGCCCGACCAGTGGGCCGTGATCTTGTCGGTGATGTTCGGGACGATGTGCAGCCAGCGGAGCTCGGAGGCAGGCGCCTGGATGTGCTTCGAGAAGTTCTTCAGGACGAAGTACAGCGCGAAGAAGATCGGCAGCTGGAAGACCATCGGCAGGCACGAGGCCGCCGGGTTGATGCTGTTCTCCTTGTAGAACTTCATCAACTCCTCGTTCAGGCGCTGCCGGTCGCCCTTGTACTTCGTCTGAATCGCCTTCATCTCCGGCATGTGCGCCTGCATCGCCTGCATCGAGTGGATCTGCCTGACCATCAGCGGGACGAGGGCCACGCGGACGATCACGGTCAGCCCGATGATCGACCAGCCCCACGAGAGGCCGACCGAGTCGTGCAGGTGCTGGAGGATCCAGCGCAGGACGTTCTCGATCGGGGAGAGGACGCTGGCGACGATCACGGTCGCAGGCCTCCCGGATAGTCGACGCCGCCGCGGCTCCACGGGTTGCAGCGGAGAAGCCGCCAGGCCGTCTTTGCCGCCCCGCGAACCAGCCCGAACTCCCTGAACGCGAGCGACGAGTACTGCGAGCACGACGGGTGGTACTTGCAGGTCGGCATCCCGGCCACCCCGGGTGAGGGGAAGAACGCGCGCAGGAGGAGGCTTGCGTACCTCACTGCCGACGCCTTCCCGAGCACTTCGTCGAGGCGGGCGCCTAGCCAGTGGAGTCGTGGCTCGCCAGCGCCTGACCGAGCGCCGGTCGCGCGATCAGGACGTAGTCACGGCCGGCGGGCACTCTGCCGAGACGCTCGCGCCACGATTCGCGCAAACGGCGCTTGACGCGGTTTCGGTCGACTGCGGTGCCGGAGCCCTTCGGCACGGCGATCCCGAGCCTGGATTCGCCGTCGTCCTCTCGCGGGAACCAGTACAGGACGAGGAACCGCGTCGAGACCGACCGGCCGTGGCGGTAGACCGCGTCGAAGTCGCGTGAGCGAGAAAGGCGATGGCGGCGTTGCACGATTCCGCGATCCCGAACTCGGGGACGTCAGGCGGACAGCCGCTTCCGGCCCTTGGCGCGGCGGCGCTTGAGGATCGTGCGTCCGGCGCGGGTCGACATGCGAGCACGAAAGCCGTGCTTGCGCTTCCGCCTGCGCACGTTGGGCTGGTAGGTCCGCTTCACAAGGTCTCCGGAGCAAGAAGAAGGCGGCCGGATGGGCCGCGGGTCGGCAGTATAGACGAGGTTATCCGAACGGGTTCTCCACAGGCTATCTGTGGACAGTCTGGGGGCGGAAAGCGCCCGCGCAGCGGCGGTTTCCCGGCAACCGGAGAGCACCCGAAACCGCATCTATCCACACCTGTGGAGAGAGATGTGGAAGTGGTAGAAAGACCTGCAAATTGGCTGTTTTTACGAAAGGCGGGTCGGCGGAAAGGGGCATTGTGAGCCGTCCGAGACGTTGCTATGCTCGGCCCTCGCTGTCGTCGAACGAGGAGCCGGGGCCGGGCGGGTGGAGCAACCGAATGAGCTGACTGCGGAGAGCCTCTGGACCGAGGTGGCAGGGCGCCTCAAGGGGGCGCTCAACGCCTCAACCTTCCGCACGTGGTTCGGCGAGGTCGAGGGGCGAGAGTTGACTGACGACTCGTTTGTCCTGGCGGTGCCGAACGATTTCACCCGCGAGTGGATCGAGGGCCACTTCCTCGAGTTGATCCGGGCGGCAATCCGCGATGCCACGGGACAGCAGCGGCGGATCCAGCTGACCGTCTCCGAGACCGGTACCACGCCGGATGCCACCCAGCCGCCGGCGCAGCGGATCAGCGATTCGGGCTTGAATCCGAAGTACACCTTCGACCTCTTTGTGATCGGCTCGTCGAACCGATTCGCCCACGCCGCTGCGCTCGCGGTCGCCGAGGCCCCTGCGCAGGCGTATAACCCGCTCTTCATCTACGGCGGGACGGGGCTGGGAAAGACCCATCTCCTCCAGGCGATCGGCCAGTACGTGTCGGAGCACCCGGGGAGCATGTCGGTTCGCTACGTGACAAGCGAGTCGTTCGTCAACGACTTCATCAACTCGCTGCGCGACAAGCGCATCGAGGGCTTCAAGCAGCGGTACCGCAACTACGACGTGCTGCTGATCGACGACGTCCAGTTCTTCGAAGGCAAGGAGCGCTTCCAGGAGGAGTTCTTCCACACCTTCAACTCGCTCTACGAGTCGGGAAGTCAGATCGTGCTGTCGTCCGACCGGCCGCCCAAGGAGATCGCGACGCTCGAGGCTCGCCTGCGCTCGCGGTTCGAGTGGGGCCTGATCACGGACATCCAGCCGCCCGACCTCGAGACCCGGATCGCGATCCTGCGCAAGAAGGTGAAGACGGACGGAATCCACATCGCCGACCCGCAACTCCTGACCTTCATCGCGGGTCGGATCTCGACCAACATCCGCGAGCTCGAAGGTGCCCTGACGCGGGTCGTGGCCTTTGCCTCGCTGACCGGGCGGCCGATGACGGTCGACCTGGCGCAGGACGTGCTGAAGGATGTTTTCCCACAGGGTGAGGTTGTCCAGGTGACGATCGAGCGGATCCAGGAGGTGATTTGCGACCGCTTCAGCCTGAGCCTGACCGAGCTGTGCAGCCACAAGCGGTCCCAGAACATCGTCTATCCCAGGCAGGTCGCGATGTACCTCTCACGCGAGCTGACGGACTCGTCGCTGCCGAAGATCGGCAAGCACTTCGGGGATCGCGACCACACGACCGTGCTGCACGCGAACACGAAGATCACGAACATGATCCGGGCCGACCGCTCTGTGTACAACCTTGTTCAAGAGCTGACCGCACGGATCAAGCAGGTGCGCTGACTCTGTGGAGGAAACCGTTGCTTAGCGTCAGCCTGTTCGCAACCATGCGTTCTCCCCAACGGCGACCCACAGCGCAAACCGCCAAACTGCGCCGGATGCGTACGTCTTCCCCGGCGTGCACAATCCCTATGTACTACGACTGAAAGATCTAAATTGAATTCAACAGAAACCGTAGTCGGCTCCGGACTCAAGATCACGTGTTCGCGAGAGGAGCTCGTCCAGAAGCTCGCGATCGTCGCCCGCGGCGTTTCGAGTCGGACGGCCGTCCAGATTCTCGGCGGGATCCTGCTGCGAGCGTCGGCCGGGTCGGCCGAGCTGGCTGCAACCGACATGGAGCTGTCGCTCCGCGCTCCGATCGACGCCCGCGTGGACGGAGACGGCGCAGTTGTCGTTCCGGGCCGCCTTCTGGTCGACCTCTCGCGGCTTCTGCCTGCGGGCGAGGTCGAACTGGAGTATCGCGACGAGGAGAATGTGCTCCAGGTGCGCTGCGGACCGGCTGAATATCGGCTGAACACCTATAGCGCCGAGGACTTTCCGCGTCTGCCCGACACGGCCGCGCTGGCGACATACAGCGTGAGCGCCGACGCCCTGCTCGAAACGCTGACGGCGGTCGGCCGTGCGGTGTCACGAGACGAGGCTCGGCCGGTTCTGACGGGGATCCTGGTTCGTATCGCCGAGGGCAAGCTCGTGATGGCCGCGACCGACTCGTACCGGCTCGCGTACAAAGAGACGGCAATCGACGGCGCTGCACCGGACCTCGAAGCGATTATTCCGGCGCGGGCCCTCGAGGAGGTTCGCCGCCTGGCGACGGCAGGCGGGGCCGTCGAACTCGGTGTCCAGGAGAACCAAGTGCTGTTCGGCGTCGGCACGACGTGGCTGACAACCCGCCGGATCGAAGGTCAGTTCCCGAAGTTCGACGAATTGCGTCCGAAGGAGTTCAAGCATGAGGTCGCGCTGCCGCGCGAGGAGTTCCTCGAGGTTGTCCGCAGAACCTCGGTCATGACCCACCGTAACTCGCCGCTGCGTCTCCGGTTTGCCGCCGGTGAGGTGACGGTGTGGACGCAGACTCAGGACGTCGGCGAGGCCCGCGAGACGCTGCCCGCCCGGTTCGACGGCGACCCGCTCGAGATCGGGTTCAACGCCGAGTTTCTCCGCGACGGGATCGAGTCGGCGCCCGGCGAGGAGATGAGGCTGCGGCTGATCGACCCTCTCCGCCCCGGCCTGATCCAAGGCGCCGGCGACGACTTCTGGTATCTGATCATGCCGATCCGCCTGGCCGGCTGATCGCCGCGTCGGTCTTCCTGGCGAACTTCCGCAGCTACGCGCGGCTCGAGTTGTCACTCGAGCCGGGCCTCGTGCTCGCGGTCGGCCCGAACGGTGCCGGGAAGACGAACCTCCTCGAGTCGCTCCACGTCGGCACCCAGGGCTTCTCTCCGCGCACCCGCTCGGATGCGGAGTTGATCCGGTTCGGCGAGCGTGCGGCTCGGATCCGCGTCGAGGGAACCCGAGGTGACGCTCCGATCCAGATCGGTGTCGCGCTGTCGACCGCCGAGGGCAAGCGCGCGGAGGTGAACGGCGCCCGCCTGCGGGCGGCCGAGCAGTTGCGAACCGAGACCGCGACGCTCGTCTTCACCCCCGATCGCCTAGCGATCGTCAAGAGTGGCCCAGCCGCCCGGCGGGCGTACTTCGACCGATCGCTCGCACGGTTGTTTCCGTCCCGCTCGCCACTGCCGGCGAGCTACGCCGCCGCGCTTGCCCAGCGCAACGCCGGCCTGAAGCGTCGTGACCGCGCTGCGCTCGCGCCCTGGACGGAGCAGGTTGCCGCTCTCGGCGCGTCGCTCGTCGAGTCGCGGGTCGAGGCCCTACAGCTGCTCGATCCGCTCTTCCACGCGTCGGCGGGCGCTCTCGGCATCGACTCCGCACGGCTCGCCTACGAAGGCGACCCGCCGACCGTGGAGGCGCTCGAGTCACGGCTCGACCGCGATCTCGAGCGGGGTTCGACGGGGCTCGGCCCGCATCTCCACGACGTGTCGATTGTCTCTGCGACCCGCGACCTGCGCGCGTTCGGCTCGCAGGGAGAGCAGCGCTCCGCCGTCCTCGCCCTGCTCCTTGCCGAGGCCGAACTGCTGGCCGATCGCCGCGGAGAGCCGCCGCTCCTGCTCCTCGACGATGTCCTTTCCGAGCTCGACCCCGGCCGCCGCCGGGTGCTGGTCGAGCAGGTCCAGAGCCGTGGCCAGACGCTGATCACCGCGACCACTGCCGACGCGTTGCCGGGCGAGCCCGCGCAGATCCTTCGCGTCTCCCCCGGGACCGTCGTCTAGTGGAACGGCTCGGCGCGGAGATCGAGAAGCAGCTCTCCCGGTTCGGCGCTCAGGACGGAATGCGCGAGATAGTCGCCGCCTGGCCCGCCGCCGTCGGTGAGATGGTTGCGGCGAACGCGTGGCCCGCCCGGCTCGCCCGGGACGGGACGCTCCACGTCAACACCAGCTCGTCGACCTGGGCGTTCGAGCTCGGCCAGCTCGCCCCGGTGATGCTGAGACGCCTGCGCGACACGCTCGGCGAAAGTGGGCCGAGCCGGTTGCGATTCTCCGCCGGCCATCTTCCGGAACCGCCCTTGGCAGGGGCCGAAGACGTTCACGCGGTGGTGCCCGACCCAGACGAAGAAGTCCTGCAACGGGCCGCCGAAGTAACCGCGCAGATCGAGGACGAGGAGCTACGTGAGCGGGTCGCCAGAGCGGTCGCGCTGGGGCTCGCAAAGCTCCCAGCCGACCTCTCGTTCTGATACACTTCGATTTGCCCGCAAATAGCTGATTTGCAGGGCTTTTTTGATGACCGAAGCAGCGTATACCGCAAAGGACATCACCGTCCTCGAAGGGCTCGAGCCGGTCCGGCTCAGGCCCGGCATGTACATCGGCTCGACCGGCCAGCGGGGCCTCCATCAGCTGGTCTACGAGGTCGTCGACAACGCCGTCGACGAGGCGCTAGGGGGGCACAACGACTACATCGAGGTGACGCTCCACCCCGACAACTCGGTCACCGTCGCCGACCGCGGCCGCGGGATCCCCGTGGACATCGTCAAGGAGCAGGGCCGCCCGGCGCTGGAGGTCGTGCTGACGACGCTGCACGCCGGCGGAAAGTTCGGCGACGCGGGCTACAAGGTCTCCGGCGGACTGCACGGTGTCGGCGTCTCAGTCGTCAACGCGCTCTCGGAATGGCTGGTCGCCGACGTACAGCGGGACGGGAAGATCTGGCGGCAGGAGTTCGAGCGCGGCGTGCCCAAGGGCGACATGAAGGCGATCGGGGTGTCGCCCGAGACTGGGACGACGATCTCGTTCCTCCCCGACGCGGAGATCTTCGAGGAGCTGGACGTGTCGGTGGAGACGCTTGCCCAGCGGCTGCGCGAGACCGCATTCCTGACGCGCGCGCTGCACATCGTCCTCGACGACCAGCGGGCCGACGGCCAGCGGGTGGAGTTCCACTACGAGGGCGGCATCCGCGACTTCGTCGGCCATGTGAACGAGGCGAAAGAGCCCGTCCACAAGCACATCATCTATCTCGAGGGCTCCGACGATCGAGGCCACGTCGAGGTAGCGATGCAGTGGAACGCGAAGTACGCCGAGTCGATCTTCTCCTTCGCCAACAACATCAATACGAGCGAGGGGGGCGCGCACCTCTCCGGCTTCAACGCGGCCCTGACCCGCACCCTGAACAAGTACGCGCGGGACAAGGGGCTGCTGAAGGAGAAGGAGGAGAACCTCGAGGGCGAGGACGTGCGCGAGGGGCTGGCGGCCGTGATCTCGGTGAAGCTCCAGGACCCGCAGTTCGAAGGGCAGACGAAGACGAAGCTCGGCAACCCGTGGGTGCGGGGGTTCGTCGAGTCGGCGGTGAACGCGCGGCTCGCCGACTTTCTCGAGGAGAACCCGAGCGACGCGAAGCAGATCATGACGAAGGCGATCTCCGCCGCTCGCGCCAGGCTCGCCGCACGCAAGGCGCGCGACCTGACCCGCCGCAAGGGCGCGTTCGGCGGCGGGATGGCGAAGAAGTTCGCCGACTGCCAGATCCGCGACCCCGAGCTGACCGAGCTCTTCATCGTCGAGGGCGACTCCGCGGGCGGCTCGGCCAAGCAGGCCCGCGACAAGTCCAACCAGGCGATCCTGCCCCTGCGCGGCAAGATCATCAACTCGGAGAAGAACCGCATCCACAAGGTGCTCTCGAACACCGAGATCCAGTCGCTCGTGCAGGTGATCGGCACCGGCATCGGCGACGAGTTCGACCTCGCAAAGCTGCGCTACAACCGCGTGATCGTCATGACCGACGCCGATGTCGACGGCGCGCATATCCGCACGCTCGTGCTCACGTTCCTGTACCGGCACATGCCTGAGCTGTTCGACCGGGGCCACATCTTCATCGCCGTCCCGCCGCTGTACCTCGTCCGGCATGGCGGCGACCAGACCTACCTCGAGAAGGACTCCCAGCTCGAGGACATGCTCGTCCGCGAGAAGTTCGGCGACCTGGTGATCACGGCACGGGGCGGCGACCAGGTGAAGCTGACCGAGGCCCGCTACGGACGGATCCAGCGCGCGCTGACCGAGTTCGACGGCTGGTCGGCCCGCATGCGCTCCGACTGGGGCCACGCCGCGGCCGACTTTGTCGTCGAGCACCGCCTCGCCGAGAGCGATGCGGTCACCCCCGCCGACGGCGGCGAAGGTGATCGCAGAGCGAGAGATCACCGCCCATACGATCCAAGCCGAGGCCGGCAAGGACGCTCTCACGGTGCGCCTGATCGAAACGGAGACGAGCGCCGCGACGACGATCTCGGTCCCGGCCGAGCTGCTGGCGTCGCCTGTCTACGCAAACGTGCGCAAGGCGTACTCGCGCGTCGCCGAAGCGGTCGGCGGGCTGCCGCCGTTCACGGTCCGCCACGGCAAGCGCGAGGAAACGGCCGAGACGTTCGACGAGTTGCGCGAGCTCGCACTCGAGCTCGCGAAGCAGGGCCTCCAGATCACGCGCTTCAAGGGGCTCGGCGAGATGAACGAGGACGAGCTCTGGAAGACGACGATGGACCCGTCGCGCCGGCTGCTGATCCGCGCCGATGTCGAGGACGCCACCGCGGCCGACCTGTGGTTCTCGCGCCTGATGGGCGATCAGGTCGAGCCGCGCCGCGAGTTCATCGAGACGAACGCCCGCGAAGTCCGGTTCCTGGACGTCTGATGTCCGAGTTGATTCCACCCACGCCGGGCAGCCGCGTCGAGCCGCGCGAGCTCGAGCAGGAGATCCGCTCCAGCTTCCTCGACTACGCGATGCACGTGATCGTCAGCCGAGCGCTCCCCGATGTACGTGACGGGCTGAAGCCGGTGCACCGCCGGGTGCTCTACAGCATGTACGACAACGGATTGCAGCCGAACCGGCCGACGCGGAAGTGCGCGCGCGTCGTCGGCGACGTGATGGGCTCGTACCACCCGCACGGAGACTCGGCGATCTACGAAGCGCTCGTTCGGCTCGCCCAGCCGTTCTCGATGCGCTACCCGCTGGTCGACGGCCAGGGCTACTTCGGCTCGGTGGACGGAGACTCCGCAGCTGCCATGCGCTACACCGAGTGCCGATTGTCACGAATGGCGACCGAGCTGGTCCGCGAGATCGACGCGGACACGGTCGACTTCGTCCCCAACTACGACGGCTCCCAGCGGGAGCCCTCGGTGCTGCCGTCCCGCTTCCCGAACCTGCTCGTGAACGGCTCATCGGGGATCGCCGTCGGCATGGCGACCAACATGCCGCCACACAACCTGGGTGAGGTGGTGGACGGGATCGTGGCGATGATCGACGACCCGACGATCGACGTCGAGCGCCTCTCGAAGCACATCAAGGGGCCCGACTTCCCGACCGGGGGGACGATCGTCGGCCGCGGCGGCATCCGCGACGCGTACCGCTCGGGCCGCGGCCGCATCGTCGTGCGGGGCCAGGCCCACATCGAGGAGCTCCGCGGCGGCAAGAACGCGATCATCATCACCGAGTTGCCGTACGGCGTCCGGAAGGGCGGCGAGGGCGGCGTGATCGAGAAGATCGCCGAGCTCGTCGAGAGCAAGATCCTCACCGAGGTGCCGATGACCGACGATTCGCTCCAGGACCACTCGGACAAGTCGGGGATGCGGATCTACGTCGAGCTGAAGCGCGAGGCGGTTCCCCAGGTCGCCCTGAACAAGCTGTTCAGGCACACCACACTCCAGACGTCGTTCGGCTACAACGCCGTCGCGCTCGTCGACGGCGTCCCGAAGACGCTGTCGCTCGTCGAGCTGATCCGGCACTACCTCGACTTCCAGCGGCAGGTCGTCACCCGCCGGTCGAAGTACGAGCTGCGCAAAGCCGAGGAACGCGCGCACGTCCTCAAGGGGTACCTGATCGCCCTCGACAACCTCGACGCGGTGATTGCGCTGATCCGCGGCGCGGCCGATACCGACGCCGCCCGCGACGAGCTGATGAAGTCCTTCGAGCTGAGCGAGATCCAGGCGCAGGCGATCCTCGACCTCCGCCTCGCGCGCCTGACCGGTCTGGCGCGAAAGGAGGTCGAGATCGAGTACGCCGACCTCCAGGAGCGGATCGCCGAGCTGAGGCAGCTGCTCGGCGACGAGGCTCGGATCGACGGCGTGATCAAGGAGGAGCTGCTCGAGATCAAGCAGATCTACGGCAAAGGCGACCCGCGCCGCACCGAGATCGTCGCCGACGAGGGCGAGCTGGAGCTCGAGGACATGATCGCGGAGGAGGACATGGTGATCGCGATCACGCGCTCGGGCTACATCAAGCGCCTCCCCGTCACGGCCTATCGAGAGCAGCGCCGCGGCGGGCGTGGGGTGATGGGCATGGACATGAAGGAAGACGACTACATCGAGCACCTGTTCGTCGCCTCCACGCACGACTACCTGCTCTTCTTCACCTCGGTGGGCAAGATCTACCGGCTCAAGGTGCACGAGCTTCCGCTCGGCTCCCGCCAGTCGAAGGGCCGCGCCATCGTCAACCTGCTTCCGTTTCGGCAGGACGAGCAGATCCGCGCAGTCGTCCAGACGCGCAACTTCGCCGAGTCGGAGCACCTCGTCTTCGCGACCAAGAAGGGGATGGTCAAGAAGACGAAGCTGGCCGAGTACAACACCCCGCTGAAGGCCGACGGGATCATCGCGATCAACCTGCGCGACAAGGACGAGCTCGTCGGCGTCCGCCACTCGAGCGGCGATGACGACATTCTCATGGTCTCGCGCAGCGGTCAGGCGATCCGCTTCCACGAGGACCAGGCCCGGCCGATGGGCCGGGCGACCTCGGGCGTCCAGGGGATGCGTCTGCGCAAGGGCGACGAGGTAATCGAGATCGCGACCGCCCGTGACGACGACGACCTGCTCGTCGTCACCGAGCAGGGGTACGGCAAGCGCACGCCGGTGCGCGAGTACCCCCGCAAGGGCCGCGGCGGCCTCGGCGTGAAGACGATGCAGCTGACCGGCGCGAAGGGCAAGCTCGCCGGCGCTCGCGTCGTCAGGGACGGCTACCAGCTGATGCTGATCTCCACCGGCGGCACGGTGATCAAGATGGCCGTCGACGAAGTCAAGCGGCTCGGCAGAGCAACTCAGGGTGTGATCGTGATGCGGCTCGGTAAGGGTGAGACGGTTTCGAGCATCGCTCCCGTCGTCGAATCCACGAACGGTGACGACGACGATCCTGCGGAGGCCGAGACCCCCGCGCCGCCCACCGGCTGACGCCGCCGGCCCGGCCTTCACAAGCGCGGGCGAGGGTGATAGAAACGCTCCAGAGGGTCCGAACGTCTCGGAAAAGGATGTCCTCATGGCGTTCAGCGGGCACGTCGATTTCCTGGAACCGGTCGATCTTGTCGAGCGCCTGGGCAAGGTGGAGCTGTATCTCGGCCAGGTCTGCCAGATCGCGGGGATCTCGAAGATGCAGCTCGACTACTGGACGAACAAGGCCCAGATCCCGACCAAGGGAAAGAAACAGCGCACGTACGACCTGGCCGCGGTCGAGACGGTGATGCTGATCAAGCAGGGGAAAGACAAGGGCTTGAGCCTCGACGCCGCGATCGACGCCGCCCAGCGGTTCCGCGAGCGGGCCGCGCAGTCGTAGACTCCGGGCGCAGCCCGTGGAACGCGCCCGTCAGTCCTGCTTCTGGCCTCGCGCGTTCCAGGAACGGTGTGATCAGGTCGATCGGCGCCGGGAAGACGATCGTCGTCGCCTGTGAAGAGCCGAGCTCGAGCAGCGTCTGGAGGTAGCGCAGCTGGAGCGCGATCGGATGCTCCTCGATCACGAGCGCAGCGTCCTTCAGGCGCTCAGATGCCTGGAACTCGCCCTTCGGCGTTGATCACCTTCGCGCGGCGCTCGCGCTCGGCCTCGGCCTGCCGTGCCATTGCGCGCTGCATCCCCGACGGGATCTCGACGTCCTTGACCTCGACGATCGAGACCTTGATCCCCCACGGTGCGGTCGACTCGTCGATGATCGACTGGAGGATCGCGTTGATCTTGTCGCGCTCCGAGAGAAGCTCGTCGAGCAGGTGCTGGCCGAGCACCGACCGCAGAGTGGTCTGCGCGATCTGGGAGGTGGCGACCATGAAGTTCTCGATCTGGACGATCGCCGCTTTCGGATCGACGATCCGGAAGTAGGCGACCGCGTTCACCCGCGCCGGCACGTTGTCCTTCGTGATCACCTCCTGCGGTGGCACGTTCAGGGTGATCGTGCGGAGGTCGACCTTGACCATCCGGTCGATGATCGGGATCAGCAGGAACAGGCCGGGTCCTTTCGGCGGGTCGAGGAGTCTGCCCAGCCGGAAGACAACTCCGCGCTCGTACTCTCGCGCGACCTTGACCGCCGAGAGCAGGAAGAGGAGCAGGATGATTGCGACGACTACGACGACGATGACGGCTGCGGTCACGGTGCGGGTCTCCTTCCGGGCGGGTTGGTTCGATCCTAGTCCTAGACGTGCGCGGGCGTCCCCACCCGCCGGACGACGAGCGCCAGCCCTTCGACGCCGAGCACCTCGACCTCGTCTCCGAGCTCGAGTGGCTCACCGGCTTCGTCGTGAGCCTGCCAGAGCTCGCCGTTCACGGCGACGAACCCCTCGCGCCGCACCTGGCCGTGCGCTCCGACCAGCGTGTGCGAGCCGACCTCGGCCGGCCGCCTCCGGATCTGGACGATCTTTGCGAGCGCGAATGCGAAGAAGAGCGAAAATGTCCCCGCGACGCTCAGGGAGACGGCCAAAGAGATCTGGTAGGACGAGCCTGCTGGCTCGAACAGGAGCAACGAGCCGAAGACGAAGCAGGCTGCGCCCGCGAGCGTGAGCGCGCCGTGGCTGAACGCAAAGAACAGCTCGGTGATCCAGAACGCGAACGCCGCACCGATCAGCACCAGGCCTGCCCAGTTGATCGGCAGGACGTCGAGCCCGAAGAAGGCGATCGCCAGAGCGAGGATCCCGAACGTGGCCGGGAAGATGAGCCCTGGATGCCAGAGCTCGACGACGATTCCGAGTACGCCGAGCGACAGCATCAGCGCGATCAGGTTCGGGTCGATCAGCGTGTCGAGGATGCGCTGCCAGATCGACATGTGCACCGTGGTGATCTCGGCGCCGGCCGTGTGCAGGACGAACCCCTTCGGCACGGTCTTGTAGCCGTCGATCTTGGTCAGGAGCGCCGGCAGCGTCGGCGCGACGAAGTCGATCACGTTCTGGCGGAGCGCCTCGTACGCAGGGAGATTCGACGCCTTACGCACCGCGTCCGCGGCCCAGGCGGCGTTCCGGCCGTGGGTTTTCGCAAGCACCTGTAGCGAAGCGGCCGCGTCGTTGATGACCTTTCGCCGCAGGTCGCTCTGGATGTTGCCGCCGCCGACGTCGATCGGCGTCGACGAGCCGATGTTGGTCTGCGGCGCCATCGCGAGCACGTCCGCCGCCTGACCGATCCAGACGCCGGCCGAGGCAGCCCGTGCGCCGTCGGGGGACACGTACACGATCACCGGGATCTTCGAGGCCAGCTCCTTCTTGTAGATCCGCCGCATCGACTCCGACAGGCCGCCCGGCGTGTCGAGCACAATCGCCACCGCTGCGTACCCGCCCTTGTTCGCGCGGTCGATCTGATGGGTCACGTATCCCGCGGTGACAGGGTTGATGTCGTTCTCGAGAACGAGGGCCAGTACTTTCGGAGCCGCAGCCTGCGCCGAACCGCCGCCGAGCAGGACGGCCGCGATCACGGCCAGCGAGGCGAGAAGTGCCCGCAGGAAAGCCGCTCTCACAGCCGTAAGGATTCTATCAAGGCAGTGCTTTCCGCCTCACGAGGCGGGCACACTGCTCGAAGACCTCCGCCGGGATGAGAATCGTCGTTGCCGCCACGCTTTTCCTGCTCGCCCTTCCTGCCACTGCGTGGGCGGGTGGCGCGACGATCGTCTCGCGGGAGCTTCCGCTCGGCGCGGCGCGGACGACTGCGGGTGTGGAGGCGCCCTCTCGCTTCGACCTGGTCGGGTTGCACTGGCAAGGCTCGGGCCGGGTGCTCTTCCGGACGCGGGACCTCGCCGGCCGCTGGACCTCGTGGCAGCCGGCCGCTCCGGAGGAGGAGGACCGCCCGGACCCCGGAGCTGCCGAGGCCCGGCTGCGGCGCGGGTGGAGGCTCGGGAGCCCCTACTGGGTCGGTTCCTCGGATCGGATCGACTATCGGGTCGTCGGCGACGTTCGCCGGCTCCGGGCCTGGTTCGTCTGGAGTCCGGTCGGCCGTTCGGTGCTGCGAGCCACCGCGATGGTGGGGTCGCCGCGGATTGTGGCGCGGCCGTCGTGGAAGGCCGACGAGGCGATCCGCCGGAAGGCTCCGCGCTACGCGAGCGCAGTTCACTTCGCGGTCGTCCATCACACGGCCGGCTCGAGCAGCTACTCGCCTGCCGCCTCGGCGGCGATCGTCAGGGCGATCGAGCTGTACCACGTGCGCGGCAACGGCTGGAACGACATCGGCTACAACTTTCTGGTCGACAAGTACGGGCAGATCTTCGAGGGCCGCTACGGCGGGGCCGATCGCAATGTGATCGGCGCGCACGCCGAGGGTTTCAACACCGGTTCGGTCGGGGTCGCGGTGATCGGGAACTACGCCTCGACGACGATCACCCCCGCGGCGGAGGCGGCCCTCGCGTCGCTCCTCGCCTGGCGGCTCGACGTTGCGCATGTCGATCCGCTCGGGTTCGTGACCTGGACGTCCGGCGGAAACTCCAAATACCCGCGGGGAACGCCGGTGCTCCTGCGCGCGATCTCGGGGCACCGCGACACGGGCTTCACGAGCTGTCCGGGCGGCGCACTCTACGGCAGGCTTCCGGACCTGGCGCGCGAGGCGGCCGCGATCGGCCTGCCGAAGCTCTACGAGCCGACCGTGCAAGGCCGTCTCGGCGGGGCGGTTCGCTTCAGCGGGAGGCTCTCCGCCGCCGGGCCGTGGGCGGTGACGATCAGAAGCGCGGCAGGCACCACGGTGGCGCGCGGGAGCGGCAGGGGAACGGCCATCGCCTGGACGTGGAAGTCGGCTGGAGCGGCGTCTGGCCGTTACACGTGGACAATCGAGGGAGGTCCCGACACGAGGCCGGCGGAGGGGACGATCGGCTCGGCGGCGGCACCTCCGCCCGCGCCGCCCGCGCCGCCCGCGCCACCCGCAGCGCCCGTGCCGATTCTGGTCGGGCTCAGCCTCGACCCGGCCGTGATCTCGCCGGACGGCGACGGGATCGCCGACGCGACGACGGTCTCGTACACGCTTGCAGCTCGGAGCTCGGTGACGGTGACCGTCGCAGACGCGGCAGGCGCGGTCGTCGCCACGCTCTTCGCGGGTCAGCTTCAGGGTGCGCGCAGGCAGTCGTTCCCGTATGCGGGAGCAGGCCTTGCCGACGGCGCCTACCGGCTCGCCGTGACTGTCACCGGCGAGGACGGGAGAACCGGACGGCTGGAGGCGCCGTTCTCGATCGACCGGACGCTCTCCGCGCTCTCTCTGACCACGCTGCTCCTGACGCCGAACGGCGACGGATCGGACGATACGCTCGGGATCGGGTTCACGCTTGCGGTCGCCGCGGACGTCACCGTGCAGATCGAGCAGGCAGGCACGGTGGTCGCCACCGTGTCGGCAGGCCCCCTCCCCGCCGGCACGTCGCAGGTCGCCTGGGACGGCACGACCGCCGCCGGCCCGGCGGCGAGCGGCTCCTACGAGGCGGTAGTGCTCGTCAAGGGCCCGTTCGGCCTGACGCGGCATGCGATCGCGTTCGCGATCAGCCGGTAGCGGCGGACTAGACTGCCGGAGATGCGACCGCTGCGCACAAGCCGCCGCCTAAGGTCGAGCTCCGGCCGGCCGGCATCGGTGTGACGCCGGTCGCGCCTTTCGGGCGGGAGCTGATCGAGACGATCATCCCGCATCGCGAACCGTTTCTCTTCCTCGACGAGGTGCTCGAGCTGGAACCCGGTGTGCGGGTGGTCGCACGCAAGCAGGTACGCGGCGACGAGTGGTTCTTCCCGGGCCACTTTCCGGGACGGCCGATCATGCCCGGCGTGATCATGGTCGAGGCGCTTGCGCAGGCAGGAGCGATCGCCGCCCTCTCGCTCGATCGGAACCGCGGCAAGCTCGCGCTGTTCGCCGGCATCGACGACCTTCGCTTCAAGCGGATCGTCGAGCCGGGAGACGAGCTGACCCTCGTCTGCGAGATCGAGACTGCTCGGGGACCGGTCGGCCGCGGTCGCGCAACGGCTCGGGTCGGCGAGGAGCTCGCCGTGCGGGGGACGCTCACCTTCGCGACGGCGGACGCATGATCGGCAAGGCTGTCGGCGCCGCCGTCTCGATCACCGGGCTCGGCGCACATGTGCCCGAGAGGATCGTGACGAACGACGAGCTGGCGCAGCTCGCCGATACCTCCGACGAGTGGATCCGCACCCGGACCGGTATCCGGGAACGGCGCTTTGCCGGCGACGACGAGGCGCTGTCAGACATCGCGCTGCCTGCTGCGCGTGCAGCGCTCGAAGACGCCGGAATCAAGGCGCGGGATGTGGACCTTCTCATTGTCGCGACGGTCACTCCCGACATGATGTTCCCGTCCACCGCTGCGATCATCGCCGACCGACTGGGCGCCAGCGCAGCCGGCGCCTATGACCTTTCGGCCGGTTGCACCGGGTTCATGTACGGACTCGCGCAAGCGTACGGGCTCGTCGCGAGTGGGCTCAGCCGGCACGCGCTCGTGATCGGAGCCGACGTGCTCTCGAAGCTGATGAACTTCGATGACCGAACAACCTGCGTCTTGTTCGGCGACGGCGCCGGCGCGGCGGTGGTCGAGCCGGTGAGCGAGGGTGGATTCCTTGCCTTCGAGTTGGGCGCCGACGGCTCCGGTGGCCCCGACCTTCATCTCCCCGCCGGCGGCTCGCGAATGCCCACGACTGCGGAGACCGTCGCCCGCGGAGACCACTATGTACGGATGAACGGTCGCCAGGTTTTCAAGTTCGCGACCAGGGTGCTCGTCAGCTCGGCAACGAAGGTGCTGAAGAAGTGCGGTTTGTCGGTCGAGGACGTCGATCTCTACGTTCCCCACCAGGCAAACGTCAGAATCATCGATTATGCGGTCGCAAAGCTCGGAATCCCGGAGGACCGCGTGGTCGTGAACGTCGATCGATATGCCAATACGTCATCGGCGTCCATTCCGCTTGCGCTGGCAGAAGCGCTTGCGGATGGTCGTGTCCGCGGCGGGGACACCGTGCTGATGACCGGGATGGGAGCGGGGCTAACGTGGGGTTCGACGGTGTTGCGATGGACGGAGGCGAAATGAGCAAGATTGCGTTCTGCTTCCCCGGCCAGGGCTCGCTCGGCCGGGGGATGGGTCGGGAGATCGCCGAGGCTGTGCCCGAGGCAATGGCGGTCTTCGACCGCGGCAGCGTGGCCTGCGGGCTCGACCTGAGGCGGCTCTGCTTCGACACGCCGCTGGAGGAGATCGTCGAGACCGAGGTGCAGCAGCCGGCTTTGGTGGCGACCAGCCTTGCCGTCCTCGCGGCCCTGCGGGCCCGCGGTCTCGAACCCGACTACGTGATCGGCCATTCGGTCGGAGAGTTCGCCGCGCTTGCGGCAGCCGAGTCGCTCGGGGTCGAGGAGACGATCGCGCTCGTCCGCGAGCGGGGGCTGGCGATGGCGGATGCGGCGAAAGAGCGGCCAGGCTCGATGGCGGCGATCCTCGGCCTCGCCGACGAGGTCGTCGAGCACCTCTGCCGTCACATCCTCGGCGTGTGGCCCGCCAACTACAACTGCCCGGGACAGATCGTCGTCTCCGGCGAGCACGGTGCGGTCGACACGTGCTGCGCCCAGGCGGAGGAGCAGGGCGCGCGTCGCACCGTCAAGCTAAAGGTCTCTGGAGCGTTTCATTCCCCGCTCGTCGCGCGGGCGGCCGAACGCCTTCGGCCCGCGATCGACGCGGTCAAGTTCGCCGAGCCTCAGGCGGCGTTCATGTCCACGGTCACAGCCCGCTTCGAAGAGGCTCAGCGCATGGGCGCGCTGCTCGTCGACCAGCTCACCGCACCCGTCCGCTTTACGCAGGCTGCATCGGAGCTCGTCAAGGAAGGAGCGCGCACGTTCGTCGAGGTCGGGCCGGGCAACGTGCTCTCAGGCCTCGTCAAGCGGATCGACCGGAGTGTGAAGGCGATCTCCGTGAACGACCTGAGCTCGTTGGAGCAGGTCGAGGAGGCAATCGCCGCAGCATGAGCGCGCCGTTTGCCTTCTGCTCGCTCGAGGGCAAGCTCGCGCTCGTCACCGGCGGCTCACGCGGGATCGGCCGCGCGATCGCACTGGAGCTGGCTCGCGCCGGGGCCGAGGTGGTCGTCGGCTACCGCAGCGGCGCCGACGAGGCAAACGCCGTCGCGCGGGAGATCGGCGGGCGCGCCGTCCAAGCCGACGTGGCTGATCCAGAGCAGGCCGCGCGCCTCGTCGGGGAGGCCGGCGATCTCGACATCCTCGTGAACAACGCGGGTCTGACCCGGGATGGGTTGATCGCGCGAATGTCGGACGAGGACTGGCGGACGGTGATCGATACGAATCTGAGCGGGGTCTTCCACACCTGCCGGGCGGCTGCGCGAGGGATGATGCGCCGCCGGGCCGGGTCGATCGTCAACCTGACCAGCGTGGTCGGGATCCACGGCAATCCCGGCCAGACGAACTACGCAGCTTCCAAGGCCGGGATCATCGGCTTCACGAAGTCGCTGGCGCGGGAGCTTGCCTCGCGCGGCGTGCGCGCCAATGCGGTCGCGCCGGGCTATATCCAGACCGCACTCACCGACGTTCTCCCGGACGAGGTTCAGCTGGCGATCCTCGCGAACACGCCGCTGGCCCGGCTGGGAACCCCGGACGACGTCGCCGGGGCGGTACGCTTCCTCTGCTCCGACGAGGCGTCGTTCGTGACCGGCGAGGTGCTCCTCGTCGATGGGGGACTGGGAATGTGATGAACGCCAACGGGCGTCGCAGAGTTGTGATCACGGGGATCGGGGCGGTGACCCCTCTCGGCAACGATGCCCAGACCTCGTGGCAGAACCTCGTCTCGGGGATGTCCGGCGCGGGGCCGATCACGCAGTTCGACTCGACCGGGTACTTCGTCAACTTCGCCTGCGAGCTGAAGGATTTCGAGCCGACCGAGTGGATCGAGTACAAGACCGCGAGGCGGATGGACCGCTTCGCGCAGATGGTCGTCGCTGCGGCCAGGCAGGCCGAGACCGATTCGGGCCTCGACATCGCCGCCGAGCCGGATCGGATCGGCGCGTCGATCGCGACCGGCATCGGCGGGTTGCAGTCGTTTCAGGACTGCCACACGCAGCTTCGCGACCGCGGGCCCGACCGGGTGAATCCGTTCTCGATCCCGGCGATCATTCCGAACCTCGGCGCCGGCTGGGTGTCGATCGAGCTCGGTACGCGCGGCCCGCTGAGCGCGCAGTGCACCGCCTGCGCGGCTTCGAACATGGCGATCGGCGAGGGGGCGGACGCGATTCGGCTTGGCCGCGCCGACGTGATGTTCTGCGGTGGAACGGAGGCGCCGGTCACGGAGGTCGGCATCGCCGGGTTCGGCGCAATGCGCGCGCTCTCGCGGCGGAACGACGACCCGGAGCACGCGAGCCGGCCGTTCGACATCGAGCGCGACGGCTTCGTGATGGGAGAGGCCGGCGCGGTGCTGGTTCTCGAGGAGCTCGAGCGGGCGAAGGCGCGCGGGGCGAAGATCTACGCCGAGCTCGCAGGCTACGGTGTCTCCTCCGACGCCCAGCACATCACCGAGCCCGACCCGACGGGCGTGAATCCCGCCCGCGCGATGCAGATGGCGCTCGGCGACGCCGGGCTCGACGCGTCCGAGATCGACTACGTCAACGCACACGGCACCTCGACGCCGCTCGGCGACGCCAGCGAGACCCGCGTGATCAAGCTGGCGCTCGGAGAGGAGAACGCGCGCAAGACGCCGATCTCCTCGACGAAGGGCTCGACCGGGCACTGCCTCGGCGCAGCGGGCGCGGTCGAGGCGATCTTCTGCACGCTCGCGATCACGAACGGGATGCTGCCGCCGACGATCAACTACGAGTTTCCCGACCCAGCGTGCGATCTCGACTACATCCCGAACGAGCCGCGGCCGGCGGACGTGCGCGTGGCGATGTCGAACTCCTTCGGCTTCGGCGGCCACAACGCGTCGATCGTGCTCAAGCGCTTCGAAGACTAGTGCCGAGAGCGTTCGGCAAGCTCGAGTCCCGACAGGTTGCTCGCGATGCCGGGCTCTTGCCCGGCGAGCACAAGGAGGGGGCGCGCGGGGGAACCACGGGTTCCCCCGCGTTGCGGTGGGCGACGTTTGATTGCTACGGGACGCTGATCGACTGGAACGGCGGGATCGGCGCCGAGCTCGCGCGGCTGTTCGGCGACGGTGCCGCGCCGCGGCTGCTGGCGCGCTACCACGAGGTCGAGCCGGCGATCCAGGCGGCCGAGCCCGAGGCGACGTACCGCGCCGTGCTGACCCAGGCGCTCGAGCGGCTCGCCGAGGAGGAGGATCTCGCGCTTCCCGACGGCGAGGCCGGTGCGCTCGCACGTTCGCTCCCGTTGTGGCGCCCGTTCGCTGAAGTAGCGGCTGCGCTGGAGGAGGCGCGAGCCCGCGGCTGGCGGCTCGCGATCCTCTCGAACACCGACCGGGATTTCATCGCCGCCTCGAAGGCGCAGCTCGGGATCCCGTTCGACGAGACGATCGTCGCCTCCGAGATCGGCTCGTACAAGCCGGGTCATCGCCATTGGTCGGAGTTCTTCGCCCGAACGCACGCCGACCGCGAGCGGCACGTCCACGTCGCCGCCAGCCACTTCCACGATGTCGTGCCTGCGGCCGAGCTCGGCATCCCGAGCGTGTGGATCAACCGGCTCGGCGAGACCGGCGACCCCGCGCCGACACGTGAGCAGCCGACGCTTGCCGGCCTCGCGGACGTGCTCGACGAGCTCGTCCCTGCATGACGACGCCTTCCGGCTACACCGCGCGGCCGCTCGAGAACGGCGACGCCGAGGCCGTCTCGGAGCTGATGAACGTGTTCGAGGCTGCGCTCCTGGCGGAGCCGGACGTGACCTCGCCCGGCGACGTGCGGGCGTGGTGGACGCGGCTCGACCTCGAGGCCGACACGCGAGGGCTCTACGCCGGCGACGGAAGCCTTGCGGCCGCGGCCACGCTCTACGAGCGGACGGCGGAGACGCTCGACCTCGATGCCTACGTCCACCCGCGACATCTCGGCCGCGGCCTCGGCGGCGGTCTGATCGACTGGGCGGAGGAGTCGGCGCGCGCACGCGGGCGCGGAACGGTCCACACGGCGGCTCTCACGGCCGACACCGCCGCGCGCGAGCTGGTGACGGCGCGTGGCTACCGGCCGGTCCGCCACTTCTACCGGATGTCCATCCATCTGGAGGAGCTGCCTCCTCGGCCCCGGTGGCCGGACGGCGTGACGGTCGCGACGTTCCGGAGGGGCGAGGAGGAGGTGCTCCACGAGGTGATGGAGGACGCATTCGCGGACCACTGGGGTCACGAGCCGCGTGACCTCGAGCACTGGCGGAAGACGACGCTCACCCAGGACTGGTTCGACCCGTCGCTCGTCTACCTCGTTCGCGCCGGCGAAGAGGTCGTCGCGGCCGAGATCAACGCGGTCCGGTTCGGCATGGGCTTCGTCGACCGGCTGGGCACGCGCCGGGCCTGGCGCGGCCGTGGGATCGCGCGTGCCCTCCTCCTCGAGGCCTTCGGCGAGCTCTACCGTCGCGGCGAGCGCCTGATCGGCCTCGGCGTGGACGCCCACAACGAGACGGGCGCCACCCATCTCTACGAGAGCGTCGGCATGCGGGTCGCCTCCCAGGCGGACGTGTACGAGAAGCGCCTGTAACCTCCGAGGCGTGTCGCGGCTTCGCGCGAAGTGCCCGCACTGCCGGACGTTCACCGCGGTCGCGCTGGGGCCGGAGTATCAGTGCCATTCCTGCGGCAGCGAGTTCGCCGCCGGCCTCGTCCGCGTTCCGCGCGCCTGGGGCGACGGCGGCGAGGCGATGGCCGAGGCCGCATCGCTCGATCTCCCCTACCCGGAGGCGGGTGTTGTGGCCGAGGAGACGCTCGGGCGCCAGACACTCCTCCTCGCGTCCGAGTTACCGGAGCGGCCTCTGATCCTCGGCGGCTGCTGCTGCTCTCATGTCGGCGCGGTCGAGGGCCTGGCTGCGCGCCACGGCCGAGTGGCCGTCGTCTGGGTGGACGCGCACGGCGACCTGAACACGCCCGAGACCTCACCGTCCGGGAACGCGTGGGGGATGCCGCTGCGGATGCTGATCGACTCCGGCGCACTCGATCCACGCGACGTCGCGCTCGTCGGTGTGCGCGATCTCGATCCGCCGGAACGGGAGTTCATCCACGCGAGCGGCATCCATGCGGGGAAGCACGCGATCGAGCGCGCGCTGAGCGGCGTGGACGGCGTGTACGCGGCGATCGACGCGGACGGTCTCGACGAGGCCGAGGTCGCTTCGTTCATGCCGGTGCCGGGCGGCCTCAGCGTTGCCGAAGCCGAGAAGCTGCTGCGCGGGGTCGCGCGGGAGGCGACCGTGGTGGGCGCCGGACTCACGGGGCTGCTGCCCGAGCCTCGAAATCTCGAGCCCGCCACTCGTCTCTGCGTCGCACTCGGCCTGTAGCGACTCGCGGACGAGGGCCGGACTAAGATCACGGGTCATGGCGCAGAGTCGCATCGACGTGTCGATTGAGCACAAGGGCGCCGCCGGCGCCGCCGATCCTGGGAAGAGGCACCCGAACACCTGTCCGACCTGCGGGTCGCACTATCGCGAGGACGAGCTCGACCAGCATCTCGGCGTCTGTCCACAGTGTGGGTACCACTTCCCGCTGACCGCCCGCGAGCGGATCGGGCAGCTGGCCGACCCGGCCTCCTTCGTCGAGGAGGAAGCCGGTCTGCGCTCCACCGATGCTCTCGGCTTCTTCGACGTTCGGGCGTACACGGAGCGCCTTGCGGAGGCCGAGCTCAAGACCGGTCAGGGCGACGCGATCGTGATCGGCCGGGCCGAGATCGAAGGCGAACCGTGCCAGCTGTCGGTGATGGACTTCGGGTTCATGGGCGGCTCGATGGGCAGTGTCGTGGGCGAGAAATTCACCCGTGCCTGCGAGCTGGCGAGCGAGCGGCGGGTGCCGCTCGTCTCGGTCACCGCCTCCGGCGGCGCGCGCATGCAGGAGGGGATCCTCTCGCTGATGCAGATGCCGAAGACCGTGTGCGCGGTCGAAGATCTGCACGACGCGCGCTGCGCGCTGGTCAACATCTTCAGCCATCCGACGACCGCCGGCGTCTTGGCGAGCTTCGCGAGCCTGGGCGACGTGACGATCGCGGAGCCGGGCGCGCTGATCTCGTTCACGGGGCCGCGCGTCGTCCAGCAGACGACCCGCGAGAAGCTGCCCGACGACTTCGGTCTGGCCGAGTCGAACCTGCGCTTCGGCCACGTCGACGCGATCATCCAGCGGGCAGAGCTGCGCGCCTACGTGAGCCGGCTGCTGCGGCTCTTCGGCAATGCCGGGTGAGGCCGAGCGCCGGCTGCGGGAGCGCCTGAGTCGGCTCAGGAATGTCTCGCTGCTCGGCGGCGCCAAGCTCTCGGGCGAGCTCGCGCGGCTCCAGCGCCAGCTCGAGAAGCTGGAATCGGAGCCGACGGACGAGGAGATCTGGCGGTCGGTCGAGCTTGCGCGACACGCGGGGCGCCCCTACACGCTCGACTACGTCCAGCGGATGCTCGAGGACTGGGTCGAGCTCCACGGGGACCGCGGCCGCGCCGACGACGGTGCGATGGTGACCGGCATCGGCAGGTTCGACGGCCGGACTGTGGTGTTGATCGGTCAGCAGAAGGGCCGCGACATCCAGGAACGGACGAAGCGGCAGTTCGGGATGCCCTACCCGGAGGGCTACCGGAAGGCGATGCGTGCGATGGAGCTCGCCGACCGCCACGGCTTCCCGGTGATCAGCCTCGTCGACACCCCCGGGGCGTACCCGGGAGTCGCGGCCGAGCAGCATGGCCAAGGCGGGACGATCGCCCAGTCGCAGGCGCTGATGGCGCGGCTGCGCGTGCCGATCGTCGCCTGCGTGATCGGCGAGGGCGGTTCGGGCGGGGCGATTGCGATCGCGCTCGCCGACCGCGTGCTGATGCAGGAAAACGCGATCTACTCGGTGATCTCGCCCGAAGGCTGCGCCGCGATCCTTTGGCGGGATGCCGGGGAGGCGAGAAAGGCCGCTGCTGCGTTCAAGCCCGACGCCGGGCACTGCCTGGAGCTGGGAGTGATCGACGGAATCGTGCCCGAGCCCCCCGGCGGGGCGCAAAACGACTGGGTCGAGGCTGCGAGACTGCTCGGTGAGTCGTTGCAGGCCGCGCTGGACGATCTCGACGGGATTCCCGGCGATCGCCTGGTCAAGGCGCGGCGGGCGAAGTTCCGCGGGATGGGCGTCTTCGCCTAACTATCCCGGTTTTCCGGGGATATTCCACACTCTCCACAGGCTTTTCCCCGGTTCTGAACACCGTCCGTTCACCGTCCCACTACCCATTAGAAGCACTACGAGCACCATTTGTGCACGGTGTTGCACGCCGGCGGCCGCCGGCTGAGGCAAGCTAGCCGCCATGCCCCGCGACGACCTCGCCGAATACCGGCGAAAACGCGACTCGGCGAAGACCCCCGAGCCGTTCGGCTCGAGCAGGCACGGCCGCCGGCCGATTTTCGTCGTTCAGCGCCATGACTCGCGGCGACTGCATTACGACTTTCGCCTCGAGCGGGACGGTGTCCTGGCGAGCTGGGCGGTTCCGAAGGGCATCCCGCTCGAAACGGGCCAGCGCTCGCTCGCCGTCCACGTCGAGGACCACCCACTCGACTACGCGACGTTCGAGGGCGAGATCCCGAAGGGCCAGTACGGCGCGGGCACCGTCGAGCTGTGGGACAGCGGCGCGTACGAGCTCGTCGAGGAGAAGGGGGACGGCGGCCTCACCGTGCGTCTGGCGGGCAAGCGGCTGAACGGCCTGTGGACGCTCGTTCCCGCCAATCTCGACGGCAACCCCAGGAACTGGCTGCTGATCCGCAAGCGCGAGGAGGTCCCGCGCAACCGGGACGAGGTCCCGGTTGCGCCGGCCGGGAGCTACCAGCCGATGCTCGCGACGCTCGCGAAGGAGTTGCCGGTCGGGCCGGGTTGGCTCTTCGAGGTGAAATGGGACGGCTACCGCGCCCTCGCGTACATCCGCGGCGGCGAGGCCACACTGGTCAGCCGCAACGGCAACGACCTGACAGGACGCTTCCCGACAATCGCGAAACAGCTAACGCAGGCGACGAAGTCGCCTGCGTGTGTTCTGGACGGCGAGATCTGCGCGCTCGACGAGCAGGGCCGCCCGAGCTTCTCGGCGATGCAACAGGCGGATCCGGCCACCCCGATCGTCTACGAGGTGTTCGATCTGCTCGAGCTCGAGGGCGAGCCGTTCGTCGCGCTGCCGCTGACCGAGCGGCGTGAGCGTCTTGCGCGGCTGCTCGACGGGCGGAACCGGGTCGTTCGTCTCTCGGAGGCTTTCGAGGACGGCGCCGCCCTGTACGAGGCGGCCGCGAAGCAGGGGCTCGAGGGCGTGGTTGCGAAGCGGGCCGACTCGCCGTACCGGCTGGGCAAGCGCACGCGCGAGTGGCTGAAGGTGAAGACGCACGCTCGCCAGGAGTTCGTGATCGCCGGGTACACGAAGGGGCAGGGGCGTCGCTCCGGCCGGTTCGGCTCGCTGGTGCTCGGTGTCTGGCACGGGGACGAGCTGGCGTACGTGGGCAACTGCGGTACCGGCTTCACCGACAGGGACATCGACGAGCTGCTCGCGAAGCTGCGTGCGCTCGAGCAACCCGGAAGCGCCTTCGCAGAGATCCCGAAGATGCCGAAGGTGCGCAAGGCCGACGTCGTCTGGGTGCGCCCCGAGCTTGTCTGCGAGGTCGAGTTCGTCGAGTGGACCCACGACGGCCGGCTGCGGGCGCCGTCGTTCCAGGGGCTGCGCGAGGACAAGCCGGCGCGCCAGGTGCACCGCGAGGAGCCGCTCGGCAGCGAGCTTCGGAAGGGCAGCCGCGTGCTCAAGCTCTCGAACCTCGACAAGGTCTTCTGGCCGGACGAGGGGATCACCAAGGGCGACCTGCTTGCCTACTATCGCGCCGTCGCACCGGTTCTTCTGCCGCATCTCCGGGACCGGCCGTTCACGCTCAAGCGCTATCCCGACGGGATCGGCGGCCAGCACTTCTTCCAGAAGGACGCGCCGACGCACATGCCTGAGTGGATCCCGACCCGCGCCTTCACCGTCTCGACCAGGGAGTCGCCACGTCGCAGCCGCAAGATCCGAGTGCCGCTCGTCAACGACGAGCTGGCTCTGCTCTGGATGGTGAACATGGGCTGCATCGACCTGAACACGTGGTACTCGCGGGTCGACAAGCCCGAGCGTCCCGACTTCGTGCTCTTCGACCTCGACCCTGCCGCCGACGCCGGCTTTCCCGAGACGATCCAGGTTGCGCTGCTCGTCAAAGAGGTGCTCGACCTGCTCGGCCTGGTCGGGTTCCCGAAGACCAGCGGCAGCAAGGGGATCCACATCCTCGTTCCGATCGAGCGGCGACACACGTTCGACGAGACGCGCGAGTTCGCCGAGATCGTCGCCGGCACGCTCGCCCGCGCCCACCGCGGCCTCGTCACCACCGAATGGACGAAGGCAAAGCGGCGCGGCGTGCTGATCGACGCGAACCAGAACGGCGAGGGGAAGACGATCGCGTCGGTCTACTCGGTGCGGCCGAGGCCGGGGGCGCCCGTCTCGACCCCGCTGCGCTGGGACGAGGTGCGGGAGGGGCTCGACCCGGCGGCGTTCACGATCGACGCGGTTCTCGGCTCGCGTGGAGCAGCACGGCGACCTTTTCCAGGGCGTGCTCGCCACTCGGCAGCGGCTCGGAGCAGCCCTCAGGTCGATCCGGTGAAGCTCGCGGAGCTGGTCGCCGAGCTGGACGCCTACTTTCGCGTTCCCGACGTGCGCGGGGACGACTGGTCGAAGGCATTCGCGGACGTCTACCCGGATCCGTACTGGCGCGACTACCTCCTTCCGGAGTGGGAGGGTCGCTGGAACGGGCTTTCCCTGAGCGGTTCCGAGGAGGTCGCCCGGGCGGCCACGTGTGTCTTCCCGAGCGACCGGATCGTCGCTTCGCTCGAGCCGGGGACGCTGCTCTTCACGGAGCACCCGCTCGACTTCGCCGACGTGCCGGGCTTCCTGCCGCTGGCGCGGGAGACCTTCGAGACGATGCGCGAGCGCGGAATCAGCCTGTACAACGTGCACGCACCGCTCGACATGCACCCCGAGGTCTCGCCGTCACGCCTGTGCGCCGAGGGCGTCCGGCTCGAAGGCCTCGAGGAGTATTTCCCGATCTGCGAGGGGATACCCGGCGGCGCTGCGATCATCGGCGAGAGCAGGCTGAGCGTGGACGGCCTGGCCGACGCGCTGCGTGCCTACCTCGGCCCCGAGATCAAGGTGCACGTACTGACCCGCCCGCGTGGCGATGCCGGGCGGGTGGCGATGGTCGCCGGCGGCGGAGCGGTGCTCGAGATGCTCGAGGCGTCGCTCGAGCGCGGCTGCCAGACCTACGTGACGGGCAACGCGGCCACGAACTGCCGGCTCGACTTCGTCCAGGAGCAGGTGCGCGCATTCCGGGAGCGGGCCGAGCCGGCAGGGGTGACGCTGATCGACGCGATGCACTACGGGATGGAGAAGCCGCCGCAGCTCGCGATGGTCCGAGTGGTTTCGGGCAGAGGGGCCTGGAGGCCAGGTTCGTGCCTGACGGGCCGAAGTAGCGGTCACGGGACGACGAGCACGTCGCACGGCGCCATTCGCACCAGCCGGGTGGCCAGCGATCTGCCCGGGAGCGCGCGTCGCCGGCGGCCAACCACGATCAGGGGCTCAGAGCGGTCGCGCGCCAGACCAACGATCTCGGATAGCGGGTCGCCGGCGGCCGCCACAGTGCGCACGCGGATGCCGGCCCTCGTCAGGACCGATCTGGCGTCGTTCAGCTGCGCCTGCTGGCGCGCGCGGTCGGCTTCGCCGATCGTTTCGAGGCGAGAGCCGACCGCCTGGGTCGGGACGACGTTGATCACCGTCAGCTCACCTCCGGGACCGGCGAGCGCGGCGGCGTGCTCGAGTGCACGGCGGGCCTGCGGCGAGCCGTCGTAGGCGACGATCAGCGCGGGGATGGTGGCGGTCACGGCAGGTGGTAGGGGACGCTGGACAGGTACACGCCCGGCTCGAACAGCAGGATCCGCTTGATGTAGAGCGCGCGCTGGTTGTGCAGCAGCTGCCTCGGTCCACCGAAGACGAGCTCCGGCATGATCACCGACACGCGGGTCTCCGGGTCGGCGGTCAGGGGCTCGAGGTAGCCGAGCAGCGGGTCGCCGAGATCGCGGAACGGGGCCTCGATCACCTCCAGCGGCAGGTCGACGCCCGCCCGCCGCCACTCGTCCCGCACACGCTCGGCCTCGCCCGCGTCGAAGGCGAAGAACACTGCGCCGGAGTCGGGCAGGCCGAGCGAGCGCACGTAGTTGACGGCGCGCAGGCTGGCGGCGTGGACGCCGGAGACGAGCACCCGCGCGGCGACGCGGTCCGGCGGAGAGGAGATCTGACCGGCGACGACCGGGACGTTGGCCACGACGATCCCTGTTTCGCCGAGCAGGCGGAGCTTTAGTCCGAAGGTGGTCCGGCGCTTCAGCGATCGCCGTCGCCAGCGTCGGGCGGTCGAGCAGCTCGGGAACCACGACCGTGACGAATGTCGACTCGCCTCGCGGCAGCGTCCAGACGTAGTCCAGGATCGTGTCGGCGACGCTCTCCGTCCGCTCGAGCCGCTTGAGCGCCGGCCCGCCCTCGCTGAACTCCCACCACCGTCCGCGCGCGTCGCCGGCGCGCCCACCGGCGACGGTGACGGGGGTGTACTCGCGCCCCGCGATCTCATGCGCGTACCAGGCCGCCTCCGCCGTCGCGTCGTCGAGGCCCTCGACGTAGAGGACGACGGTGTTCCTGGGCTCGGGCGCGGCTTTCACCGCAGCCGCGCCTCCGCGGAGCCGCCTGGCGACGATGCGGTAGTGGCGGTTGATCCCCAGGCAGAGCGCAACGATCACCGGGATTGCGATTGCCACCATCCACGCGCCCTGCGTGAACTTCGTCTCGATCACGAGCACGGCGACGACTCCCGTCGCGGTCGCGCCGAGGCCGCTGATCACCGCGCGCCGCGTCCAGCCGGGCCCGCGGCGGCGGTGCCAGTACCGCACCATTCCGGCCTGCGACAGGGTGAAGGCGGTGAACACGCCGATCACGTAGAGGTGGAGCAGGGAGAGGACGTTTGCGCCGAACAGCCAGATCAGCAGCGACGCCAGCGCCCGCCAAGACGATGATCCCGTTCGAGTAGACGAGCCGGTCGCCGAGGTTGACGAACTGGCGCGGGAAGAACCGGTCGCGGGCGAGGATCGCGCCGAGGCGCGGGAAGCCCTGGTACGAGGTGTTCGCTGCGAGCACCAGGATCCCGAACGTCAAGCCCTGGACGGCGTAATACATGAATGCCCCACCGGACCCTGCGGGGAAGGTCGCCCTGGCTATCTCGGAGATCAGCGACACGGAGTTGCTGGGCCGCGCGTGCATTGCGACGGCGAGGTACGAGACGCCGATGAAGAGCGAGATCGCCAGACCGCCCATCACCAGCAGGGTGCGCGCGGCGTTCTTCCCCTGCGGCGGCCGGAAGGCGCCGACGCCGTTCGAGATCGCCTCGACGCCGGTCAGCGCTGCCGACCCCGACGCGAACGCGCGCAGGATGACGAAGAGCCCGATCGCTCCCGCGCCCGCCGCGGTCGGGTCGGGCACATGAGCGGTAGGGCACCCGGTCGCCGCGCAGCGGACGATCCCCGTGCCGATCATCGCGTACATGGCGAGCGACGAACGAGTACGTCGGCAGCGCGAACGCGGCCCCGGATTCCCGGACGCCGCGCAGGTTGACGACCGTGAGGAGGACGACGAAGCCGAGCGACAGCTCGAGCTTGTGCGCAGCGAGTGATGGCGCGGCGGAGGTGAGGGCGAGCACGCCGGCCGTGACCGACACCGCCACGGTCAGCACGTAGTCGGTGAGCAGGGCGGCCGCCGCGACGAGGCTCGGCATCTTCCCGAGGTTCTCCTTGGCGACGACGTAGGCGCCGCCGCTCGTCTCGTAGGCTTGCACCGTCTGCGTGTACGAGAGGACGACGATCGCGAGCACGACGGCGATGGCGATCGATACCGGCAGCACGAGGTGAGCCGATCCGGCGGACGCGGCGATGAGCACGACGAGCGCCGCTTCGGTCGCGTAGGCGACCGAGGACAGCGGATCCGAGGCGAAGATCGGGAGCGCGAGCTTCTTCGAGAGCAGCGTCTCGTGCATCTGCCCGGTCGCCCGGGGTGGGCCGATCAGCGCGCGCTTCAGCGCGATTGAGGGTCGTGCGCCTGCCGTGACGGGCATGCCTTCACGGTAGGCCCGGTCGCCTCAAGCGGCTCTCAAGAATCTTGGGACGGCGCGACCAGGCGGTAACCGGCCCCGGGCTCGGTCAACAGGTAGCGCGGTCGCGTCGGGTCGGGCTCGATCTTCCGGCGGAGCTGCGAGACGTAGACGTGAAGGTAGTGCGACTCCGCTCCGTAGGCGGGGCCCCACACCTCGCGCAGCAGCGCACGGTGCGTGAACAGCTTGCCCTCGTTTCGGGCAAGCAGACTGAGCAGCCGGAACTCGATCGGTGTCAGCGCGACGGGGCGCCCGGAGACGGAGACGGCGCTCTTCTCGAGGTCGACCTCGAGCTCGCCGACGCGAACGACCGGCTCTGTCGACGGCGCGGCTCTGCGGAGCGCCGCACGCAGTCGGGCGAGCAGCTCCTCCATCCCGAACGGCTTTGTCACGTAGTCGTCTGCGCCGGCGTCGAGGGCAGCGACCTTCTCCTGCTCCTCGCCCACCACGGAGAGCACGAGCACGGGCACGTCGCTCAGGCGGCGCAGCTCGCGGCACACGTCGGTGCCGCTCCCGTCCGGCAGAACGAGGTCGAGGATGACCGCGTCGGGCTGCCGCAGCAACGCGGCCGTGCGTGCGCCGGAAGCCGTTTCCGCGGTCTCGACGTCGTAGCCCGCCCCGCGCAAGTTCGTCTCGAGCGCGCGCAGGATCTGCGGCTCGTCGTCGACGACGAGGATCCGCGGACCGGTCACGCGGTCACGCGGGCTGGGATGTCGACCAGCGGCAGCGCGAGCACGAAGCACGCTCCGCTCCCGTCCGAGGGCTCGGCCCAGAGGCGGCACCCGTTCGCCTGTGCGAAGCCGCGCGCGATCGCGAGCCCAAGGCCGCTCCCGCCCCGCGACGGGACACGTCCCCGCTCGAATGGGTCGAAGATCCGGTCGAGATCGCGTTCGTCGATGCCGGGACCGTCGTCCTCGACGCGCAGAAGCGCTTCTCCGTTCGTGGCTGCGGCGCTGACCCGAACAGCGTCGCCCGCGCGCAGCGCGTTGTCGATCAGGTTGACCAGTACGCGCTCGATCTGCGCTCCGTCAACCCGGACGGTCGGCGGGTCCGGGGGCAGCGATACCTCGACGCGCTCCGTGCCCGGCCCGCTGGCGCCGAGCGCCCGGCCGACAAGGCCGTCGAGCGTCCACAGCTCCGGTCTCGGCCGCGCGGTGCCGGTCTCGAGCAGAGAAAGGTCGAGCAGGTTGGCGACCAACCGGTCGAGGCGCTTCGTCTCCAGCCCGATCGACGCCAGCAGCGCGGCCTGGTCGGTCGGCCCGATCTCGAAGCTGGCGCTCTCGAGCCCCTCGGCCGCGGCGCGGATCGCCGTCAGGGGCGAGCGCAGGTCGTGGCTGACCGCGCGCAGAATTGCCGTCTTGACGGCGTCGCTGCGTCGCAGCGCCTCGGCTTCGACCGCGCGGCGGGCCAGCCGCTCACGGTCCGACGCGACGGCGAGCAGGGAGGCGAGTGCAGGCAGGACGCGCGCGAGGGCTTCCGGGTCCGGTGCGGCGTCCCTCTCCAGGAAGAGCCGGCCGACGGGGCGCTCGCCTGCGGCCAGGTCGTGGGCTTGTTCGTCTCGGTCGGGCCGCCGCGACGAATCGAGCTCGATCGACGCTCGCCGTGCCCCGAGGACGGCGGCGATGCTGGCCGCGATATCGCGCAACTCCCGCTGCATCTCGCCGGCCTCGAGCAGCCTGATTGCGACGCCGGCGATGAGGGCCGCTTCGTTGGCGCGCAACTCGGCTTCGGCCGCGCGTCGCCGGGAGCGGGCCGCGAGCTCCGCGACGACGATTCCCGTGACGAGGTACACGACGAGCGCGAGCCAGTTCTCCGAGTTGCGCAGCGCGAGCGTGTGCGCCGGCGCCAGGAAGAACCAGTTGAAGGCGAGCATGCTCACCACAGAGACGCCCAACGCATGCGGAATGCCCCAGACGACCGCAACCGGAACGACTGCAAGCAGGTAGAGCGCGCCTAGGCTCAGGACCGGCACAACGGGCCTCAGGCCGAAGACGAGCCCGGTCACCGCTGCGACCGCCGCGACATCGGCTGCCGCGCCGGCGAGATGGTGCCGGGTAGAGCCGCCTTTCACGCTCAGCTGAACGTCTCGAGCGCGCCCTCATAGGCGCGCGCGCCTCGGGCGCACGAGGCCCTGGTCGCCTCGAAGCGGAGCTGACCGCAGCCACGGGTCAGGAAGGTGCCGTTGGTGACCACGTTCAGCGACTTGCCGAGCCACTCGTAGCAGGATCGCTGCGCCGGCGCCCGGACGTGCGCGCAGGCGTGGATCAGCCGGAGCTTGAACGAGAACGGCGCGGTCGCGTACGCGGGAACGCGGACGCCGCGGACGCACGCGGAGGCGTCGTCACCCCGCAACGCGGCGCAGGTCTGCATCTGTTCCAGCGGATCGGACGAGCGGATCAGCGATGCGCCGGTCACGCAGCCCGAATGCTGGAGCGGGGCGAGACCGGTGCACAGCGCGAGCAGGTCGGCAGCAGAGGAGGGCGCGTGCGGGGGCGGCTGCTCGAGCAGCGCGCGATACCAACAGGCTCGAACGAAGACGGCGGGCTGCGCGCCGCAGAGGGCGCGAGGGGTGCTCTTCGTGCCGGCCGGCCGGCGGGTCCCGTCGAGTCCCGCGACCGCGATCCAGTAGTCGTGGAAGACGCCCTGGGCGCAGTCGACCGCGTCGTTTGGCCCGAGCTGTTTGCACGATGCGAGTGCGGGATCGACGAAGTCGTTGAACTGACGCGCGTACGCGTGGCCGAGCCCGTGAATGCAGCTGTAGCGCTGGTACCGGGTGGCGGCCCGGTCGCAGCTCGCCGCTGCTCCCTTCGGCCCGAGTTTCTGGATCTCGGGCCCGAGCGCGATCAGCAAGCCGTGGGCAAAGCCGGCCGAGCAGCCGGGGTCGTTCGTCTTCGGCAGGTAGTCGAGCAGGTTGGTCAGGGTCACCTTCGCGTGCTTGCCGTAGCGGCGGCCGACGGTGTGCATCAGCACGTGGCAGTTCCGCTCGAGCCACCCACCGGTCGAATGGACGTAGGCGTCGATCCTCGGCAGCTCGTTCGCGGGGTCGTCCGTGTGGGCGACGAGCAGGTACGCCTGATCGGCGATGCACGACCGGTAGAAGGGCAGCGTCGCCTCGAAGCGCTTGCACGACGCGAACGTTCGCGACTCGAGCGGGTACTTGCCGTTGCCGAAGGTCGGCTCTCCCGGGCCGCCCCCTGCCGATGCGGCGGCGGGGACGACGAGTGCGAGTACGGCGATCAGCAGACGCCGGTGTGGCATGCGGACAGGCTAGCGCCGGTCGAGCATCCGGCCGAGAAGCGTGAGCGCCCCGGCCTTGTCGAGCATGTCGTTCAGGTTGCCGCACTTCGGCGACTGGACGCACGACGGGCAGCCGCGCTCGCACGGGCAGCCGGCGAGCAGCTTGGCCGTGTCCTCGACCCAGCCCTCGAAGGCCTCGAAGCCGCGTGCGGTGATCCCGACGCCGCCGGGGTGCCCGTCGTAGACGAAGATCGTCGGCCGCCCGGTCTGGAAGTGGACGTTCGTCGAGAGACCGCCGATGTCCCAGCGGTCGCACATCGCCCACAGAGGGAGGAGCGCGATCAGCGCATGCTCGGCCGCGTGCAGGCTGCCGAGCAGCTTCGGCATCTGCTCGATCCCCTCGAGCATCGCCGGCTCGGGGCAGAACCAGATCGCCTCGGTGTCGAAGGTCGTCTCCGGGAGGTCGAGGCCGACGAGGTCGAGGGTCGCCTGGGTCGAGACCGACTTCACCTGGTAGGCGACGACCTGCTCGGTGACGGAGACCGCGCCCCAGGAAAGCTCGAGCCCGAGCCGGCGCTCGATCCGCTCCGGCGACTCGATCGCGGTTGTCGTGTCCTTCTTCACCTGCGTGTACAGGTCGCCGGCGAAGGGTGCGACCAGCGCCTGACGGGCAACGAGGTCGAGCTCCGAGACCCGGTAGGCCTGGCCGAGGTGGAGGTAGACGGCGCCGTCGTGGACGGTCGAGTAGGCGCGCTCTCGTTCGACGAGGCCGAGCACCGAGCCGGTCGAGGTGTCGACGATCGAGAACGAGTCCGGGCTGGTCGAGCGGAGCGGGACGCGGGCGGCGGGGTAGTCGCGCCCGGCCCAGACGTAGCCCGCGGGCGTCTTGCGCAGCTCGGGGAGCAGCGCGGCCCGGTCGAGCGCCGCCTCGCCGAGAATCTCCCGGTCGGCGTCGTCGATCGGCGCCTCGAAGGCCGCGGCTCGTACATGGCCGTCGAGGACGCGCGGGTTTGAGTGGTCGAGGATCGCCGCCTCGACGCGCCGTCCGAGCAGCGTCTCGGGCTCACGCATGAAGTACTGGTCGAGCGCGTCCTCGGTGGCGACCAGCACCGCGAGACCGTGGCCGCGCCGGCCCGCGCGGCCCCACTGCTGGCGCAGGCTGGCGACCGTTCCGGGAAAGCCGGTCGAGATCACGCAGTCGAGCAGTCCGATGTCGATGCCGAGCTCGAGCGCGTCTGTCGCCGCGACGCCGAGCAGCTCGCCGGCGGCCAAGCGCCCCTCGATCTCGCGGCGCTGGGCCGGGGTGTAGCCGGCGCGGTAGGGCGACAGCCGGTCGGCGTACTCGCGTCCGAGCCGATCGGCGGTGAACCGGTGGATCAGCTCGGCCGACTTCCGGCTCTTGGCGAAGCAGAGCGTGCGCAGCCCCCGGGAGACGAGTTCGGCCATCAGCTTCGAAGCGTCGCCGAGCGCGCTGGCGCGCAGGCCGAGCTCCTCGTCGATCAATGGAGGGTTCCAGAGCGCGATCGTGCGCTCGGCCCGCGGCGCAGCGTCGTCGCCGATCACGGTCACGCCGAGCCCGAGCAGCGACTCGGCCAGCCCGCCGGGGTTCGAGATCGTCGCCGAGGCGAGCAGGAACTGCGGGTCGGCGCCGTAGATCCGCGCAATCCGCCGGAGGCGCCGCAGGACGTTCCCTACGTGCGAGCCGAAGACGCCGCGGTAGACGTGCGCCTCGTCGACGACCACGTAGGCGAGGTTCGAGAACACGTCGCCCCAGCGGTCGTGGTGCGGGAGCACGCCGACGTGGAGCATGTCGGGGTTCGAGAGGATCAGGTTCGACCACTTGCGGATCTGCCAGCGGCGCTCGGGCTCGGTGTCGCCGTCGTAGATCGCCGGCCGAACGCGCGGCACCTTCAGCGAGGTGAGCGACCGGAGCTGATCCTGTGCGAGCGCTTTGGTCGGGTAGAGGTAGATCGCCCGCTTCTTCGGCTCGCGCGCGAGCGCGTCGAGCACGGGCAGGTTGAAGGCGAGCGACTTGCCGCTCGCGGTGCCGGTGGTGACGACGAAGTGCCCACCGGCGCCGGCGACGTCCCATGCCTCCGCCTGGTGCTCGTAGAGCTGCTCGACGCCCTGCACCTCGAGCGCGTTGCGCACCTTCGGGTGCAGCCCGTCGGGAAACGGCGCCGTGCGAGCTTCGCGGGCGGGCTCACCGCCGAGGTAGGCGATCTCCTCACCCGTGAGGACCCCGTCCCAGAGCGATGTTCCGATCGCCACCGAACGAGGGTAGCGTTCGCGGGCACGATGGCCGTTCCGCGCTGCCTGACGATCGCCGGCTCCGATTCGGGCGGCGGCGCGGGGATCCAGGCCGACCTGAAGGCGTTCGCGGCGGCCGGCTGTCACGGCTCGACGGTCGTCGTCGCGCTGACCGCGCAGAACACCGTCGGGGTCGCGGACGTGCTCGAGGTGCCGGCGGACTTCGTGCGCGCGCAGCTCGACGCAGTCTTCTCCGACATCGGTGTCGATGCGGCGAAGACCGGAATGCTCTTCTCCAAGCAGACGATCGAGACGGTCGCCGATTTCCTCGCCGCGCACCCGGTGCCGCTCGTCGTCGACCCGGTGCTGATCGCGAGCTCGGGCGCCAAGCTCCTCCGCGACGATGCGGCCGAGGCTCTCGTCCGGCGGCTCTTTCCGCTCGCGACGGTGGTCACGCCCAACCTCCCCGAGGCCGAGGCGCTGGCGGCGCTGACCGGGGCCTCGAGGCGCGCGCTCGCCGAGCGGCTGCACGAGCTTGGCGCCCCTGCCGTGCTCGTCACCGGCGGCCACGGCGACGCGCCTGTCGACCACCTCTTCGACGGGAGCAGGCACGTCGAGATTCCGGTCGACCGCCACGAGGTCGCCGCCACTCACGGCGCCGGCTGCACCCATTCGGCGACTCTCGCCGCGCTGCTGGCACGTGGCCTGGCGCTGGAAGACGCGGCGCGCGGCGCGGCCGAGGTAGCTTCCCGTGCCGTGGCGAACGGCTTGGCCGAGATCGGCTCCGGTGAAGGGCCCGTGGACGTGCTGAGGATCCGTGAGCCTCGCTGACCTGGGTGAGCTCGGGCTGCTCGCGGAGCTCGAGCGCCGCGGCCTCGCCCGGGGGATCGAGAACGACGCGGCCGAGCTTTCCGGCGGCCGGGTCGTCACACAGGACGCGCTCGTCGAGGGCGTGCATTTCCGGCTCGATTGGATCTCGTGGCGCGACCTCGGCTTCCGCGCCGCCGCGGTCAACCTCAGCGATCTCGCCGCCTCGGGAGCGGAGCCGGAGGGCCTGGTCGTCAGCCTCGCGGCGCGATCCGATACGGCCGTCTCCGACGTAGTCGAGCTGTATGAGGGCCTCGCCGAGGCAGGCGTACCCGTGATCGGCGGCGATACGTCTGCCTCCGAGCTGCTGATGCTGAGCGTGACCGCGCTCGGCCGTTCCGAGCGGGTGCCCGGCCGGGGAGGAGCCGTTCCCGGCGACACGGTTGTCGTGACCGGTCCGCTTGGAGCAGCAGGGGCCGCGTTCCGCGCGCAGCGCTACGCTCGCCCGCCGCTTCGGCTCGAGGAAGGCCGCCGCCTGGCCGCGACCGCGCACGCATTGATCGATCTCTCGGACGGCATCGTGTGCGACGCCGGCCACATTGCGGCGCGCTCCGGCTGCCGGGTCGTCATCGACCTCGACCGGGTCCCGCTGGCCGGCGGCGCCACGATCGAAGATCTGGCCTTCGGCGAGGACTACGAGCTGCTCGCCGCTCTCCCCGCACCTCAGGCGTTCGTCGAGATCGGCCGCTGCGAAGCCGGAACAGGTGTCGAGTTGCGTGTCGGCGGCGCGCCGGTCGAGCTCGGCGGCTTCGAGCACTTCCGTCGCAGTGACGTAGCGGTGGCCGGCTACGTCGTCAGGCGCTTGGTGTGGGCGATCGTGCTCTGCCTTGCGCTCACGCTTGTCACCTTCGTCCTCTTCTACGTCATCCCGCAGAACTCGGTCCGCCTGCGCGGGACCGGCGCCACCGACATCGAGAAGTGGTCGAAGCTGCACGGCTCCTTCTTCACGCAGTACGGCCAATGGGTCTGGCGCGTCGCGCACGGGTCGCTCGATCGCTCGTTTTACTCGCGGCGCCCGGTGACCGAGCTGATCGCGAACGGGGCGCCGATCACCCTGTCGCTGACGATCGGCGCCGCGGCCGTCTGGATGCTGATTGCCTTGCCGCTCGGGGTCTTCTCGGCGATGCGTCCGCGGTCGCTGATCGACAGGACCGGGATGCTCGTCGTCCTCATCGGACTCTCGGTGCATCCGATCTGGCTCGGGCTGATGCTCTCCTATCTGTTCGGCTTCCGGCTCGGTCTTATGCCGCTGGGGGGCTACTGCGACATGTTCTACCCTGCGACCGGCTGCGGCGGTCCGGTCCAGTGGGCCTTCCACCTGGCGTTGCCGTGGATCACGTTCGCCATGGTGTTTGCCGCCCTGTACACGCGCATGATCCGCGCCAGCGTTGCGGAGACGATGCACGAGGACTTCGTCAAGCAGGCGCGGGCGAAGGGGCTCTCGGAGTGGCAGGCGATGCGCGCGCACGTGCTGCCGAACGCGCTCGTCCCCGTCGTGGCGATGCTGGCGATGGACATCGGTCGGCTCGCGCTGCCGACGGCGCTCTTCGTCGAGACCGCCTTCGGGCTCCCGGGGATCGGCCGGATGTTCTACCAGGCGGTCCTGCGCAACGATCTGCCGGTGCTGGCCGGAGTGATCGTCGTCTCCTCGCTCGCCGTCGTCGTGCTCAACCTCGCCGCCGACCTGCTCTACGCGCTGCTCGATCCGCGGGTGCGGGTGCGGCCGGCATCCGCGCAGGCGTAGCCGCTACGTCTCGAGCCAGGCGGAAAACGCCTTCTCGAAATGTGCACGCGGGCGGGCACCGACCACCCGCTCCCTGACCTCGCCGCCGTCGAAGAGAATCACGGTCGGAATCGAGAGCACGCCGAGGTTGGCGGCCTGCTGCGGGTGCTCGTCGATGTTCATCTTGACGAAGGCGAGCCGTTCGGCGTGCTCGGACTCGAGCTCCTCGAGGACTCGGCCGACGGCCTTGCAGGGCCCGCACCATGGCGCCCAGAAATCGACGACGACGGGTCGCCCGGCGCCGAGAACATCCTCGGCGAAGCCGGCATCGGTGACCTCGACCACGCTAACCCGCTCCGGCGCCGGCAAAGCCGGCGCCTCCGCTACCGGATGCTCCGTCAAGCCTACGCATCTCGCTAGCCTAGCCGGCCGAGGAGCGCTAGCGCCCCGAGGTAGGGGACGCGCCAGATCGCTTCCAGCACGATCGACGGGCTCATCTTCGAGCTTCCGGCCTTGCGGTCGACGAACGTGATCGGGACCTCGATCACCCGAAAGCCGGCGCGCAGCGCACGGTAGGTCGTCTCGATCTGGAAGGCGTACCCGCGGGCGGTGACGGCGTCGAGGTCGATCCGCTCGAGCACCTCGCGGCGGTAGCACTTGAAGCCGCCGGTCAGGTCGCGGACCGGGGCCAAGAGCAGCGACTGCGCGTACAGGGACCCGGCCCGGGAGACGAAGCGGCGCGCCCGTCCCCAGTTCTCGATCCGACCGCCGGGGACGTAGCGCGAGCCGAGCACGACGTCGGCGTCCGGCCGCCGCTGCGATCAGCCGGGGCACGTCGGCGGGATCGTGGGAGAAGTCGCAGTCGATCTCGAGGATCAGGTCGGCGCCGTCCGCGAGCGCGCGCCGGAACCCGGCCACGTAGGCCGGCCCGAGACCCTCCTTGGTCGGGCGGTGGAGAACCGCGACCCGCTCGTGCTCGGCCGCCAGGCGGTCTGCGGCCTTGCCGGTGCCGTCGGGCGATGCGTCGTCGATGACCAGGATGCGGCCGTCGGCCCCGAGCTGCTCGAGCAGGGCGGCGACCATCGGTTCGAGGTTCTCGCGCTCGTTGTAGGTCGGGAGGCAGACGATCGCCAGCGGCATGGTTCGTATGATCGCGGGAAATGGCGAAGGCGCTGCCGATGAACTCCGTGGTGGTCGACCAGCTCGAGCTTCTGGCCGACATGCTCGAGCTGGAGGGGACCGAGGCCTTTCGCGTCCTCGCCTACCGCCGGGCGGCGCAGCGTGTCGCGCGAAACCGGCGGCTCGATCGCGCAGCTCGCCCTGGACGGTCGCGCGAAGGAGCTACAGGGGATCGGCAAGACGATCGAGGAGAAGATCGTCCAGATTGTCGAGACGGGCGAGATCGAGGCCGTGGCCAAGCGACGCGGGCGCATCCCCGCCGACGTCGTCGCCTTCATGCGGCTGCCGGGGCTCGGCCCGAAGACGGCGAGGAGGATCTGGCAGGAGCTCGGCGTTTCGACGCTCGCAGAGCTGCGGGCGGCGGCCGAGCAGGAACGTCTGCGCACGCTGACCGGGCTCGGCCCGAAAGTCGAGGAGAACGTCCTGAAGGCGCTGAAGGAGCAGGCGAAGCCGAAGGCTCCGGTCCGGCCGCTGCTCGGGGCGGGGCTCCCCGCGGTGCTTGCCGTCGTCGAGGCGCTCCGCCTTCATCCAGCGTGCCGAGCAGGTGTCGGAGGCCGGCAGCGTCCGTCGCCGGCGCGAGACGTTCCGCGACCTCGACGTGATCGCCACCGCGACCGATGCGACCGCTCTCATCGAGGCGTTCACCGGCTTCGACTGGGTCGCCGAGGTCGTAGCCAAGGGAGGGACGAAGGCGACCGTGATCTCACAGGAGGGCCTGCGCTTCGATCTGCGGGTCGTTCCGCCGGAGTGCTACGGGAACCTGCTTCAGCACTTCACCGGCTCGAAGAACCACAACGTGGCGATGCGCGAGGAGGCGGTGCGCAGAGGACTCTCGATCTCGGAGTACGGGATCGCCGAGGTCGAGTCGGGGGAGGTGCACACGTTCCGCACCGAGGAGGAGCTCTACGAGTGGCTGGGCTACCAGTTCATCCCGCCCGAGCTGCGCGAGGACGCGGGCGAGCTGGAGGCGGCCCGCAACGGCGAGTTGCCGGCGCTCGTCGAGGAGGACGATCTGCGCGGCGACCTGCACGCGCATACAACCTGGTCGGCGGACGGGAAGAGCACGATGGAGGAGATGGCGCTTGCCGCGAGCGCGCGCGGCTACTCGTACCTGGCGATCACGGACCATTCGCACTACCTCCGCGACGGGCGGCTCGAGGCCCAGGCCGAGGAGCTCACCGAGCTCAACGTGCGGCTGAAGCCCTTCCGTCTGTTGCACGGGGTCGAGGCGAACATCCGTGCAAACGGCACGGTCGACGTCCCCGACCAGGTCCTGGCCGGGCTCGACTGGGTGGTCGCGTCCATCCACGCGGCGTTCTCGAAGAACCCGACGGAGCGTGTCCTCGAGGCGATGGAAAACCCGCACGTGGATGTGATCGGCCATCTGACCGGCCGCAAGATCAACAAGCGGGCGCCGATGGACATCGACCTCGAGCGTGTGTGCGAGACAGCGGTTGCGACCGGGACCGCACTGGAGATCAACTCGCAGCCCGACCGTCTCGATCTCCGCGACGCGCACGCCCGCCTCGCGGGGCAGCGCGGCGTGCGGATCGCCGTCTCGACCGACGCGCACTCGACTTCGGCGCTCGGCTACGCCAGGCTCGGGATCGGTCAAGCCCGCCGCGCGTGGCTGACGAAGGAGCAGGTGATCAACACGCGGCCGTGGTCGAAGGTCAAGAAGTGACGAGCCGCTTTGGCCGTGTCTCAGGGACAGTCCCTGGAACGTCTTGTCCACAGGCTCGATTCGGCTCAACCGTGCGCCTTTGGGGAGGTTGGAGGCACGTCTCTGTGGATTCGCTGCGCCGCGGGCCGGCGCGGCTGTCTTTGGCTTGTACAAAGCTCTTGCGCCTCGGTTGCACGGCTCGATCGGCCATGGCCGAGGGACTGTCCCTGGGACACGGCTCGTTGGGACACGGCCAGAAGCGGTGAGCTTTCGCGACGACGGCCACCGCGCGGTCGATTGGGCCGCCGACTACCTCGAGCGGGTCGGCGAGCTCCCCGTGCTCGCGCAGGTGAAGCCGGGGGAGATCCGCGCGCGGCTGCCGGAGTCGGCCCCGGAGCAGCCGGAGCCGTTCGAGGCGGTGCTGCGCGACCTCGACGAGATTCTCCTGCCCGGCGTCACCCACTGGCAGCACCCGCGCTTCTTCGCCTACTTCGCCGTTACGGGCTCGGAGCCCGGGATCCTCGCCGAGTTGCTCGCGGCGACGCTGAACTCGGTCGCGATCCTCTGGCGGACCGCGCCGGCGTCGACCGAGCTCGAGGTGACCGTTCTCGACTGGGTTGCGCAGCTGATCGGGCTCCCGCGCGGTTGGCATGGGCACATTGAGGACTCCGCCTCGACCTCGACGCTGGCGGCGCTGGTAGCGGCGCGGGAGACGACCGGTCGCAGCGTCGTCGTCTGCTCCGAGCATGCGCACTCCTCCGTCGAGAAGGACGCGCGCATGCTCGGCATGGAGGTACGGAAGGCGCCGGTGGACGCCGCGTTCCGGATGCGGCCGGACGCGCTCGTGCTCGACGACGTTGCGGCGGTGGTGGCGACGGTCGGGACGACCTCGACCACGTCCGTGGATCCGGTCGCGGCCGCCGCCGACCGCTGTGCCGCCGCCGGCGCGTGGCTGCACGTGGACGCCGCGTACGCAGGCTCGGCGATGGTCTGCCCCGAGCTCCGCTGGGCCTTCGACGGAGTCGAGCGCGCCGACTCGCTCGTCGTCAACGCGCACAAGTGGCTGTTCACGCCGATGGACTGCTCGCTCATCTGGACGAGCCGCCCCGACGACTTCCGTGCGGCGTTCTCGTTGATCCCGGAGTACCTGAGAACGACCGATGAGGACGCCTTCAACATCAGCGAGTACGGGCCGGCTCTCGGCCGCCGCTTTCGATCGCTCAAGCTCTGGGCGGTGCTCCGCTGCTACGGCGCGGAGGGACTGCGCCGCCGGATCCGCGAGGCGATCCGTCTGGCGGAGCTGTTCGAGGGCTGGGTGAGCGACGAGCCCGGCTGGGAGCTCTGCGCGCCGCGGCCGTTCTCGGTCGTCTGCTTCCGGCGGGAGGGCTCAGACGAGGAGAACGAGGCTGTCCTCGAGCGCGTCAACGCAAGCGGCGAGATCTTCATCTCGCACACGCGCCTCGACGGCCGCTACGTGCTTCGGCTCGCGATCGGCAGCGAGCGCACCACCGAGGAGGACGTGCGTCGCGCCTGGGACGTCCTACGTGACGTTCGGTAACAGCGCGATCACGCCCGCGTAGATCACGACCAGCGCGATCGAGTCGATCCCCAGCCAGAGGAAGGTGCGCTTGGGCCGTGCGACCACCGCTGCCGCTGCGATGGCAGTCATCAGCAGGCCCGCGCCGCCGAGCCAGATGTCCGAACCACGCTCGGCGACGATCACCGGCGTCCCCGCGAGGATGTCGGCGAGCAGGAACAGCGTGATCTGGAACGAGTTGCCGCCGAGGATGTCGCCGACCGCCAGCTGGTGGTCGCCGAGCCGCACCGCCGCGATCCCGCTCGAGATCTCCGGCAGGGCGGTCGCGAGGGCGAGCACCGTCGCCCCGAAGATCGCACCCTGGAGTCCGATCCGGTCGGCGATCACGCTGCCCGACTCCTGGAGGGCGACGCCCGCACCGAGCGTGACCGCTGAAGCGGCCGCGAACACGCCGGCGACGAACGCCGTCGAGCGATGCTCGAACGGCCGCTTCTCGTCCGGGTGCTCCTCCCGCGGGTGCCGCCTGCCCGGGCGACTGCCTGGCATCTCGACCGACCAGTCCGGGTGCTTCCGCACACGGTTCACGACCCAGAGCCCGCCGAGCCAGAGGAGGACGACTGCGATCGAGGTCGGGCTGACGCCGCCGACGCTCGTCGAGGCGGGCAGCGCGGCGCCGGCGAGCGCGGTCGCGAGCACGACGACCACGAGCAGCGCCTCGAGGACGGGGATCAGCGAGCCGACGAGGTAGCTCAGCGGCCGCTTGCGCCCGGCTGTCGCGTCGAGCACGACCAGGACGAGCGTCTGAACTGCGACGCCGCCGATCAGGTTCCCGACCGCGAGATCCAGGTGGCCGGAGAGCGAAGCCGAGGCGACGATCGCGATCTCGGGGAGCGTGCCCGCGACCGCCAGCAGGATCAGTCCGCCGAGCTCTTCGCCGAGTCCGAGCCGCCGGTCGAGCGAGTCCGTGGTGCGTGAGAGCGAGATACCGGCGAACCACGTGGCGGCCGCCCCGGCTGCGAAGACGAGGACGAGGAGCGGGGTCGAGAGACCGCTCACCGGCGTACCCTACGGCCGAGTGATCCCACGTGAGCTGACCACCGAGCGGCTGCTCCTGCGCCAATGGCGTGACGACGATGTGGAGCCGCTGCACGAGATCTACAAGCAGCCCGAATATCTGGCGACGATGCCGGCACTCGAGCTCGAAGCGACGCGTGCGCAGATCGAACGGTTTCGCCGCCGCTGGGGGAACGACGGGTACTGTCAGTGGGCAGCGTGCGATCTCGAGACCGGGCAGCTCGTCGGCCGCATCGGTCTTCTCTGCCACCGCGACTGGCCGCTCGCCGACCGGCCGGTGCCGGAGGTCGGCTGGGTGCTTCACCGCGATTTCTGGGGACGCGGCCTCGCAACCGAGGGCGGGCGGGCCGGCGTGGGGGCATGGCGCGACCATCTGCCGGGCGAGGCGCGGCTGATCTCGATTACGACGGAAGCCAACCGCCGTTCGCAGGCGGTGATGGAGCGACTCGGCTTCAGTCGCAGGGGCGCGACCCACTGGCACGACTACGACGTCGTCTGGTACGCCACTCGACCGCTAGGACGCGAGCGCGGCCAGCGCCGCATCGTGCAGCGCGACGCGGTAGCGCCAGAACGCGCGACCGGTGGCCAGTAGCCGCTCCCGCAATGGGCCGGCCAGCTCCTCGAGCGTCCCCCACCTCGCCGCTGCAATCTCCTCGGTGTCGCGCGGGTCGAGCTCCTCGTCGTCGGTCGTTGCCAGGAAGACGTGCGTGCGCCAGTCGAGCTCGAGTGGCGGATAGACGAACCGCGCGCGGGTCTCGACGAGGTAGCGCTCGAGGTCGACGCGCAGACCGGTTTCCTCGAATGCCTCCCTCAGCACGGCTGCGTCGAAATCTTCACCTGGCTTGACGCCTCCGCCCGGGGGCCGCCAGATGTCGGGAGGGAACTGCGGCTTGCGGATCAAGGCAAGTCGATCGCCGTTCAGGATGAGGAGGGTCACATCGTGTGTCCTGAACGGGTCGTACGTGGCGATCCCGTACTCTCGCTCGCTGATCTCGCCCTCCCAGTCGAGCACGTGAGGCTCGCCGTAGCGGGCACGGACCGGGGCGAGGAACTGCTCGGTGAGATGCATCAGCCGAGGAGCCCTCGGAGGAGATCGACCAGCTCGTCGGTGCTGCCGACGACGATGTCGGCGGCGCTACGGAGCTCGCTCGGTCCCTCGCCGGAGACGACTGCGACCCGGACGGCGAGATCGAGCCCTTCGAGCCCGCGGAACGCGTCGAGGTCGGTCGAGTCGTCGCCCGCGTAGAGGCCACGTCGCAGGCCGCGCTCGTCAAGCAGCAGGCGGACGGCGGTGCCCTTGTCGGCGTCGACCGGAGGTCGCACCTCCAGCACCTTGCGGCCCCAGTGCGGGCGAAGGCCAAGCCCGGTCGCAAGGTCGGCGACGCGGCGAAGCTCGGCAAGCGCGGCCTCTTCGTCGTCTGCGGTTCGGTAGTGGAATGCGACCGAATGCGGCTTTCGCTCCGGCGGCCAGCCCGCGCCGGCGACCAGCTCGTCGATCCGCCCGGCCCACTCGGCAGCTCTCGGATCGAGCCCCAGCCCGTGCTCGCCAACGTAGACGAGCTCCTGCACGCCGACCACACGACGCGCGTCGTCCGCAGGTCGCCCGCTTACGCACCCGACGAGCGCGAAGAGCCCCGCGAGCCGCCGCAGCAGGTCGCGCGTCGCCGGAGGCACAGCGGCATCCTCGGGCCGATCGACGATCGGCGCCAACGTCCCGTCCACGTCGAGCAACACCCCTGTTTGGCCGGGACGCTCCGCGAGCAAACCGATCAGTCTCCGCGCATCCACTCTCACCGGGAGAATAGGCCGATGGCGCAGCTCATCCTGATCGGGCATCACCGCCGGCCTGTTCAGCGCGCTCTTCGGCGTCGGCGGCGGAATCATCGTCGTTCCGCTCCTGCTGCTGACCGGACGCTGGCTGGAACGCCCCGCGATGGCGACTTCGCTCGGCGCGATCGGGATCATTGCGCTGGCGGGAACCGTGTCGTACGCATTCCACGGCGAGCTCAAGCCCGGGGCCGCGGCGATGGTCGGGCTCCCGGCCGCGATCGGCGCGATCGCCGGTCGGCGCTCCAGCAACGGCTCGCCAACCGCACGCTCTCGCGTCATGTTCGCTCTCCTGCTCGCCGGCCTCGGCGTACGGCTCCTGATCTGATGGACGTCGTCGCTGCTCGCGATCGCGCTCGGTTTCGTCGCCGGGATCCTGGCGGGCCTGTTCGGCGTCGGCGGCGGGATCCTGTTCGTGCCGACGCTGACGCTCGGGCTCGGGCTGACCCAGCTCCACGCTGAGGCGACCTCGCTGCTCGCGATCATCCCTACGGTGCTGGCAGGTACGTGGCGGCAGCAGCGGTACGGGAACGTCAGGTGGCGGCAGGCGATCGTCATCGGAGTCGCGGCGATCGCCGGGGTCGAGGGCGGCGTCCTGCTCGCCGAGCGCCTCCCCGAGCACCTCCTTCGCCGGCTGTTCGGTGCGTTGATGATCCTCGTCGCGCTGCAAGTTGCCTGGCGGGCGCGTAGCCAGTTCGGTCGGAAGAAGCCGGACGTCCAGGCCGATCGCCCATAATGGGGTGACGTGAGGGTGCATCTTCCTCTCGCCCTGGCTCTTGCCTGCTCGGGCCTGGTGCTCGGTGGAGCCGCCGCTGCGGCGCCCCCGATCGCGCTCGGCTCCCCCGCCACCGCCGAAGGTATCGCCGTGCGGATCGTTGCGGCCGATCAGACCGTGATCGCATCGACGCCGAACCAGGTCGCCCCGCCGCTCACGAACGGCGAGCGCGCCCCGTTCCTCTATCCCGAGGACGGCTCGATCGTCTCGACGGCGTGGACGTCTGTGAACGCTTCGGCGAGCGACGCCGACGGAACTGCCGCCGTGCAGACCGACGTCTCGCAGCTGTCGCTCTTCGGCGGTGAGATCACGGCCGACGAGGTGCGTGCGTCCGCGACCTCAGCCGGGGCGGTCGGTGACTTCTCCGGCTCGGCCGTGACGAATCTGGTTCTTCTCGGCGTCCCCGCCCCCGACCTGGGCCCGAACATGCGGATCCCGCTCGGAGATTGGGGCTTCGTCACCGTTCTCGGTCAGGCGGCGAAACCGGGGCCGCCAGCACGGCCTTCGTGGCGAGGGACGTTGACGGCGCTCGTCGTCCATCTCGATGTCGCTCACGGCGGGCTTCCCGCCGGAAGCGCGATCCGGATTGCCTACGCCGACGCGCTCGCTCGTCCGCCGGCCGAGCCGCCCGCGGCCACGACGACCACCACGACCACGACGACCACGACGACCACGACGACCACGACGACCACCACGGCCACCACGACCGCGGTACAGCCGCGGGCAGTCGCGCGACCCCGGTTCACCGTGCCGCTGGTCGGCATCGGCTCTTCGCCCGCCGCGAAGGCTCGGGACGGGCGGCAGCCGAAGCAACGCCGGACGCGTCCCGTCGAGCTGGCGCCGACCGTGACCCCGGAGCTGACCGCCGGCGGCTACGTATTCCCGGTCTACGGGCCCTCCGCCTACGGCGACACATTCGGCGCGCCACGCGGCGACGTCTCAGGCGGCTGGCATCACGGGGACGACATCTTCGCGCCGCTGGGCGCCCCACTCCTTGCCGTTGCCGACGGAACGGTCTTCTCCGTCGGCTGGAACGACGTCGGCGGCTACCGACTGTGGCTTCGCGACAGCGGCGGAAACGAGTTCTACTACGCGCATCTCTCCGCATATACGAGCCTGGCGGTGAACGGGCGGCACGTGCGGGCGGGCGACGTGCTCGGCTTCGTCGGCAACACCGGCGACGCCGCAGGGCACGCCGTTCCACCTCCACTTCGAGGTACACCCGGTCTCACTGCTCTTTCTGGGCTACGACGGGGCGGTCAACCCGACGCGCTATCTCGACGGGTGGAAGCGGCTCGAGGACGTACGAATCCTCCCCGCCGTTCCCTACGCCACGCCTGCAGCCGAGGTGTCGGCCGCGCCCACTCCGGGCGCGATCCTGCTCGAGTCGAGCGACATCTCGACCGCGAACGGCCTCGAGCCGGGCTCGCTCCGGCGGGCGATGACCGCGCCGGCGACAGTCGACGTGACCGTGCCGCCCGTCGCGCAGCTGCCGTCGCCGCTTCCCCTGCTCGATCGCGCCTAGTCTGAGCTAGGTCGTGCCGTTGTCGGAAGAGGGCGGACCGTCGAAGCCGGGCTCGTCGCCTCCGAAGAGCTTGTCCTTGACCCAGCGGCGGGTCTCCGGTCCGGTCACCGGGTTGAACAGCACGCCGGCAGCGACACCGGCGAAGAGCAGCAGCTTCCGGCCGGAACGGCGCGCGCGGTGCCCTCCCTGTAGACGGTTGGCTGCCTGGCGGAGCTCGGCGACAGCCGTGCGCAGGTTGTCGTGGACGTCACTGTCGCTCGCCACCCTGGTGGCCAGGCCGGTCACGCCGCGAGGACCGATCAGTCCGTCGTAGATCGAGCGCGCGGCGGAATAGGCCTGCTTGACGTGCTCGCGGAGCTCTGCGTCGTGCAGTGCGCGCTCCACGTAAGGTTTCGCAGTACCAGCCACATCGGCCACCTTGTCCTTGGCATTGGGCATATCGGCCCGTCCTTTCGATCGTCGCTATCGGCTCCGAGTGTACCCCCAGCGTCATCCGACGATACGAGCAGTCCTAGTCGGCGCCGTGCTCGCGGCTCTCGTCGGGGGATGCGGCGGCGGAGGCGGGGAGGGGAGGCGCCGCGAAGCCGGCGGAGAGCGGACGGCTCGTCAGCGGCGACGGCTTCACGTTTCGGGCCCCGTCCGCCTGGACGGTGACGGCTGCGGCGCGCGCCACCGTCGCCAAGCGCGATGTGGCCACGCTCGTCTCGGTCACGGTGCTGCCGCTTGTGCGTGCGTACCGGCCAGCGCTCTTTCCGCGGGTGATCGGCGAGCTCGACCGTGTCGCAGGGACCCTCGCCGGCCGGCTGCACGGCACGGTCGGCTCCAAGCGGACGATCACCGCGTCGGGCGGAAAAGTTCGCCAGTACGAGATCGATCACGGCGAGCTGGTCGACCGGCTGACGTTTGTGTTCCGCGGCAAGCGCGAGTACCTGCTCACCTGCCGCTGGCGCAAGCAGGACGGTGCACCTCCGGCCTGTGACCGGCTCGTCTCGAGCTTCAGGCTGCGCAGCACCGGCGGCGGCTGACATGGTCGAAGCCTGGACGAGGGCGGCGATCCGGCTGCGCTGGCCGATCGTGATCGCCTGGCTCTTCGTGCTGATCGCCGGCGGCTGGGCCTCCGGCCGGCTCTCTGCGCTCCAGTCGAACGTCTTCAGCGTCCCGGGCACCGATTCCGAGTACGTGCGCAACGTGCTCCAAGAGCATTTCGGCGACCGAAGTGACGGAGCGTTCACCGTTGTCTTCCGCGTCGCGAGCTCGGCGAGCCCCGCTCTGAGGGCCCGCCTCCAGCGCGTCGTCAACGATGCTGCCGCGGCCGTTCCGGGCGGGAGAGGCACGGCGCTCGAGGCAGCCGGGCCGCACGTCCTCTACGGAAACGTGGTCTCGACGCTGAACCTCGCCGAGGCAAAGAACCACGCAGACGACCTCGTCAAGGCGATCGGGCGTCCGGCCGGGACGAGCGCGTACGTCACCGGCGCGCCGGCGATCCAGAACGATCTCGACCCGATCTTCAACCAGGATCTCCGAAAGGGCGAGTCGATCGCGCTGCCGATCGCCCTCCTAGTGCTTTGCTCGTGTTCGGGCTGTCGTGGGCGGTGACGATCCCGTTCCTCTTCGCGGCGAGCACCGTCTTCACGACGCTCGGAATCGTCTACGTGGTCGCGCACTACATGACGATGCCGACGTACGTGACGAATCTCGTCTTCCTGATCGGGCTCGGGATCGCGATCGACTACTCGCTGCTGATCGTCTACCGCTTCCGCGAGGAGCTCGGTCGCGGGCTCGAGGTGGAGGCTGCAGTCGTGCGCACGATGCAGACCGCCGGCCGCGCCGTGATCTTCTCGGGGGCGACGGTCGCGATCGGTCTCGCCCTGCTGCTGTTCATGCCTCTGCCGTTCATGCGCGCGATCGGCGTCGGCGGGTTCCTGCTCCCGATCGTCTCGATCCTCGCCGCGGCGACGCTCCAGCCTGCATTGCTGTCGATCTACGGCCGCCGCGGAACGCGCCGAGCAGCGGTGGCGGCGCTCCTGCGCCGGCGCGTCCGGGCCTCTGCGCGGACCGACGACGTCGAGCACGGCTTCTGGGCGCGCCTGGCCCGCTCGATCATGCGCCGCAAGTGGCGGTACGTGACGGTTGTCGCCGCGCTCCTGCTTGCGGCCGCGATTCCCGCCTTCTGGCTTCAGCTGACGCCGGGCGCGACCGCGGGCATCCCGCAGTACCCGCAGTCGGTTCGCGGCCTGAGCGTGCTCGAGCAAGCGCTCGGGCCGGGGGCGATTGCCCCTGCTCAGGTGCTCGTCGACACCGGCAAGCCGGCCGGGGTGCGAGAGCCCGCGGTCCAGACGGCGATCGGGCGGCTCGTCCTCGAGATCCAGCACGATCCGGAGGTGGCGGTCGCCTACTACTTCGACGCCGGCCGCTTCGTCGACGCGACCGCACGCTATGCACAGGTGATCGTTGCAACCCGCCACGAGTACGGCTCGCAGGAGGCGCAGAGCTTCGTTCACCGACTACGGAACGAGCTGATCCCCGGCGCCGGCTTCCCGGCCGGCGTGCAGGTCAAGGCCGGTGGCGCACCGCCTCAGGGCGTCGACTTTCTGACCCGCGCCTACGGTGTCTTTCCGTGGCTCGTGCTGGCGGTGCTCGCACTCACCTACCTGCTGCTGATGCGTGCCTTTCGCTCGCTGTTCCTGCCGCTGAAGGCCGTGCTGCTCAACCTGCTCTCGGTCGGTGCCAGCTACGGCGCTCTCGTCGTCCTGTTCCGCTTCGGCGTCGGCAGGGATGTGCTCGGCCTCTACCAGTTCCCGCAGATCGAGGGCTGGATCCCGATCTTCCTCTTCGCCATGCTCTTCGGCCTCTCGATGGACTACGAGGTCTTTCTCGTCAGCCGCATGCGCGAGGCGTGGGACGAGACCCATGACAATGGGCGTGCGGTCGCAATCGGCCTGGAGCGCACCGGCCGGATCGTCACCGCGGCCGCAATGATCATGGTTGCCGCCTTCTCGGGCTTCATGGCGGGGAGCATCGTCGGCCTCCAGGAGTTCGGCGCCGGTCTCGCGGTCGGGATCTTTCTCGATGCGACCGTCGTTCGCGCGCTTCTCGTCCCTTCGATGATGGCGATCATGGGTCGCTACAACTGGTGGCTGCCGCCGCGAATCGCCAGTCTCGTCCGTGTCAACCCGTCGCCGCTTCGGGTTCCCTGAGCCCGAGCGTGGTAGAAGTTCCGCCGTGGCCTCAACGGCCGGTGTGATCCTTCCAGACGGCAGCGAGCGCGAGCTCACGCCCGAGTTCACGATCGGGCGCGCCGAAGACAACGACCTCGCCATCGAGAAGCCGACGGTGAGCCGGCACCACGTGGTCATCTCGTCGGAGGGCGACCGCTGGTTTCTCGAGGACCGTGGCAGCTTCAACGGGACGCTTCTGAACGGCAGCCGGATCCAGGCGGGCGCGAAGGTGCCGCTCCGTCACGGCGATCGAATCGGGCTCGGCGCCGAGAGCGTGGTCTTCTCGGCCCCGGACTCGCTCATCGACCCCGAGGTGACCTCCGCCCTCCAGACGGGACCGCCGGCGATGAGCCGCCCGCTGTCGCCGTTTCAGCGACAGGTGGTCGAGGCGCTCTGCTCGGCCTGGCTCGCGGGCGGATCGCTGGACGAGCTGCCGACGAACGAGGAGATCGCCGCCCGCCTGGGGACGCCGGGCGCCACCGAGACGGTGAAGGCCGCACTCCGCCGCGCGTATGCGAAGGCGGGACTGACGGAGGGCTCTCCCTACGCGAAGCGCCGAGCCCTCTGCAAGATCGCCCGCCAGCGAGGATGGATATGACGCTCGCGGCGCTCCGCCGCCTGCTCGCTCCACGGGGGAAACGGCCGGTTTCCCCCGTGGGCCCCCTTCCCCAAGAACCGGCGTGCTCGCGGCCGGCGGTGGTGGGCCGCGCCCGCCGGGTCGGTCGCGGCGGCGAGGCCTTCAACCGCGAGCGAGCGTCGTGAAAGGAGTTGTCCTCGCCGGCGGGACCGGGTCTCGGCTCCATCCGCTGACCCGGATCACGAACAAGCACCTGCTGCCCGTCTACGACCGGCCGATGGTCTCCTATGCGATCGAGGCGCTCGTTCGCGCCGGGATCGCCGAGTTGATGCTGGTCACCGGCGGCACGCACGCGGGTGAGTTCTTCCGCCTGCTCGGCAACGGCCACGAGTACGGGATCGACAAGCTCCTCTACGCCTATCAGGAGAAGCCCGGCGGGATCGCCGAGGCGCTCGGGCTCGCGGAGCGCTTCGTCGACCGCGATCGCGCCTGCGTGATGCTCGCCGACAACGTGCTCGAGCGGACGTTCCGGCCGACGGCGGAGCGGTTCGCCGCCCAGCCACAGGGCGCGCGCATCCTCCTCTCCCACGAGCCCGACCCGGAGCACCTTCGCCACCTCGGTGTCCCCGAGTTGGACGGCGCGGGCCGGATCACGCGGATCGTCGAGAAACCCGAGGCGCCGCCGAGCGAGTATGCGGTCACCGGCGTGTACTTCTACGACGAGACGGTCTGGGACGTGCTGCCGACGCTCCGGCCGTCGGGTCGCGGGGAGCTCGAGATCACCGACGTGAACAACTGGTACGTCGAGCAGGGGACGATCGAGTACGACGTGCTCGAGGGGTTCTGGGGCGACGCGGGCGAGTCGATCGAGGCCTACCACGCCGTCAACGACGTCGTCCGCGCCCGGGGAGCGAACAACGCATGATCGACGGTCTGATCAGATTTCCGCTCGAGCGCTATCCGGACGACCGCGGATGGGTGATGGAAATGAGGCGGGAGTCCCTGCTGCCGAAGCGCACCCGGCAAACGAACATCTCGTTCTCGCGGCAGGGCGTGATCCGCGGCCTCCACTTCCATCAGCGGGGCCAGGACGATCTCTTCTGCTGCCTGCGCGGCACCGCACGGGTCGTGGTTCTCGATCGGACGACCGGCGAGACGTTCACCGAGGACATCGGCGACGAGAACCCGGTCGCCCTCTACATTCCGGGCAGGCATGCGCATGGGTTCGAGGCGCTCACCGACCTTCTGTTCTGTTACCACGTCACCGAGGAGTACGATCCGGCCGATCCCGACGAGCATGGGATCCCCTGGAACGACCCACGCGTCAGCCACCTCTGGAGTACGTCATCGCCTCTCCTCTCGGCGAGAGATTCCGGCACGTCCTGATCACGGGAGCGGGGGGCCAGCTCGCCTCCGCGCTCGGTGACGAGTTCGCGGACATCCGTCCCGACCAGATCTCGGAGCAGGAGTGGGACATCACGCAGCCCTCGACGGGCCTGGGTCCATTCGACCTCGTGCTGCACACGGCCGCGTGGACGAACGTCGACGGCGCAGAAGAGCGTCCGGACGCGGCCGCTGCGGTCAACGTGACGGGCACCCGCAACGTCGCCGCTCTCGGTGCGCCGGTCGTCTACTACTCGACGGACTACGTCTTCGACGGCGTCAAGCGGTCGCCGTACGTCGAATCGGATTCGCCCGAACCCGCTCTCGGTCTACGGTCGTACGAAGCTCGACGGCGAGCGCGAGGTCGGTGCCGGCTGGATCGTCCGCTCGTCGTGGCTGTTCGGTGCGACGGGAGACAACTTCGTTCGCACGATGCTCGGGCTCGGCGCCGAGCGGGACGAGGTGGCGGTCGTCGATGACCAGAGAGGCTCCCCGACGTACGTCGGACATCTCGCCCGGGCGACCCGCGAGCTGCTCGAGCTGCCGCACGGCCTCTACCACGTCACCGCGGACGGCGACTGCACGTGGGCCGACTTTGCCGAGGCGATCTTCGGAGAAGCCGGTCTTGACTGCCGGGTGCGCCGGATCTCGACCGCCGAGCTCGCGCGACCTGCGCCCCGGCCGGCGTACTCCGTTCTCCGCTCCGAGCACCCCGAGACGCCGCGCCTCCCGCACTGGCGCGACGGCCTACGTGCTTGTCTCGAGCGGCTCCTGCCAGGCTGAGGCCTCGGCCACGGGGGCCCGCTCCTTCAGCGGCTCCCACCAGGTGCGGTGCTCGGCGTACCAGCTCACCGTCTCCGGCAGGCCCTCCTCGAACGTGATCTCGTCGCGCCAGCCGAGCTCGCTGCGGATCTTCGACGAGTCGAGCAGGTAGCGGCGGTCGTGGCCCGGGCGGTCGGGCACGACCGACTTCAGGTCGTGGGGCTTCCCGAGGGCGTCGAGGACGGCATCGGCGATCTCTTCGACCGACCGCTCGACGCCGGAGCCGACGTTGTACGTCTCACCGACCCGGCCGCGCTCGAGCACGAGCTCCACGGCGCGGCAATGGTCGTCTACGTGCAGCCACTCGCGCCGGTTCTGCGAAGACTCGTACAGCGGAAGCGGTGTGTCGTCGAGCGCGTTGGTCGCAAACAGCGGGATCACCTTCTCCGGGAACTGGTACGGCCCGTAGTTGTTCGAGCAGTTCGTGATCGTCACCGGCAGCCCATAGGTCTCGTAGTAGGCGCGCACCGCATGGTCGGCGGCGGCCTTCGAGGCGTTGTACGGGGTGCGTGGCCGGTACGGCGTCTCCTCGGTAAAGACGTCGTCGCTGTCGAGCGGCAGGTCGCCGTAGACCTCGCACGTCGAGACGTGGTGGAATCGCTTCAGGCCGACCCGCCGCGCCGACTCGAGGAGCGTCTGCGTGCCGAGCACGTTCGTCCGGAAGAAGCGGCCGGGGTCGACGACTGCGAGCGAGTTGTGCGACTCGGCCGCGAAGTTCACGATCACCTCGATCTGCTGGTCGCGCAACGTGCGCTCCGCCAGCTCAGCGTCGCCGATGTCGCCGTGGACGAAGACGATCCGGTCGACCACGTCGTCGAGGTTCTCCCGGTTGCCCGCGTAGGTGAGCAGGTCGTAAGCGACGACATGGTCGGCCGGATGGCTCTCGAGCCAGTACCTGACGAAGTTCGAGCCGATGAAGCCGGCCGCGCCGGTGACGAGGACCCGCATCGGCCGGAGCGTAGCCGCAGGAGCGGGAAACGCCGTGAAGAACTCAGCTACCCTGAGTTCCCTGCCGGTCCTCCGGTCGTGCGCCGCCCGCTGATGCCCAGTCGCCGCCTTGCGCTCGCGCTCGTCTCCCTGGCCGCCCTGCTCGGCCCGGCCGGCGCCAGCACACAATCGGCGCCCGCCACGGTCACCGTCAGCACGTTCGTCTTCACCGGCCGTGGCTGGGGGCACGGCGTCGGGATGAGCCAGTGGGGGGCGTACGGCTACGCGAAGCGCGGCGTCACCTACGACCGGATTCTCTCCCACTACTACCCGGGCACGAAGCTTGCGGTCACACCCGTCGGCCAGGTCAAGGCGCTGCTGATCGAGGAAGCCCAGACCATCGTCGTCTCCTCGCCTGACGCGTTCAGCGTCAGGGACGGGAGGGGAGCGCTGCACGACGTGGCGGCCGGCAACTACCAGCTCGATGCGCGCCTCCTGCTGGCCCTCGATCCCGCCGGGCCGCCGGAAGCGCTTCCCGGCCCGCTGACGTTCCTGCCCGGGAAGAGCCCGCTCTGGCTGGCGCACCCGTTCCGCGGGACGCTCACCGTCACCGCGGCGGGAAAGACCCTGTCGGTGGTCAACTCGGTCGCCCTCGACGAGTACGTGCGCGGGGTCGTCTCGAGCGAGATGCCGAGGACGTGGCCGCTCGAGGCGATCAAGGCTCAGGCCGTCGCGGCCCGCTCGTTTGCGCTCTCGCACGTGCGCGGCAGCGCCTTCGACGTCTACGCGGACACCCGCGACCAGGTGTACGGCGGGATCGCGGCGGAGACGTCGATCGGCGATCGGGCCGTCGCGGAGACGGCGAAGCAGGTGCTCCTCTACCGCGGGAAGGTCGCGACGACGTTCTTCTTCTCCAGCTCCGGCGGGCGGACGGCCGCGCTCACCGACGTGTTTGCGGGCTCGAAGCCGACTCCCTACCTCGTCTCCGTGCCCGACCCCTACGACACCGCGTCGCCGTACCACACGTGGGGTCCGGTGGTCGTCGGAGGCGCGGGCGCGAGCAGGAAGCTCGGGATCCCCGGCCTCCTCGATCTCCAGTCGGTGCCCACCTCGGGCCGGGCGAAGTCGATTCTCGTCACCGGCCGAAACGGCGAGGCGATCGTGCCGGCCGGCGACGTCCGGCGGGCGCTCGGCCTGCGCTCGACGTGGATCCGCATCGGCGTCCTGTCGCTTGCGCGACCCGCCGGGACAGCGACAGCCGGAGCGTCGGTGACCCTGACCGGGCGGATCGAGCAAGTAGACGGCGTCACTCTCGAGCAGCGTGTCGCCGGCTCGCCCGACTGGCAGGCGGGCCCGACCGTCACGCCGGAGCCGGACGGTTCGTTCTCGGTCGAGGCGACCGTGTCGGCAACGACGGACTTCCGGCTTGCAGTGGGGACGGCGAAGGGCGCCGTCCTCCGCGTTGCCGTCGGGACGTGAGAGTGAAGCCCGTCGCGCTCGCGCTCGCCGCGTTCGCGCTCGCCCTGCCGGCCGGGGCGACGGGAAGTGCCCACTTCGTTCCGAGCGATCCGCTGGTCGTGAAGCAGTGGTACCTGTCGTCGATTCATGCCTTCGACTACTGGACCGATCCGCCGACCACACTGGGGCCGGTTCGAGTTGCGGTCGTCGATTCCGGTCTCGATCTGGATCATCCGGAGTTCGCCGGCCGGGTCGCGCTCTCCCAGAGCTTCGTCGGCGGTGACGTCACGGATCGCGAGGGTCACGGGACGTTCGTCGCCGGAGTGATCGCGGCCGCGCTCGGCAACGGGCAGGGGATCGCGGGGATCGCGTTTCCGGCGCAGCTCCTCGTCGCCAAGGTCGTTCGAGCCGACGGGACGATCGCTCCCGCAGCGGAGGCGAAAGCGATCCGCTGGGCCGCCGACAACGGCGCGCGCGTGATCAATCTCAGCCTCGGCGGAGTCCGTGACCCGCTCGACAAGAACCAGGACTCGTACTCTGCGGCCGAGCAGGACGCGATCGCCTATGCGTACTCGAAGGGGGCGGTCGTCGTCGCTGCGGTCGGGAACTCGGATCAGGCGCCGGAGCGTCCCTGGAACTACGCGAGTTACCCGGCGGCGCTCCCCCATGTGCTGGGGGTCAGCGCGCTCGCGCAGGACGGCTCGGTGCCCGGATTCTCCAACCGCGACGCCGTGTACAACGACATCTCCGCCCCGGGAGTCGGGATCGTCTCGACGCTCCCGCGTGCCCTGACCGCCCAGCGCTCGACGTGCGCCGATCAGGGCTATTCGCTCTGCGGCCCGGCGGACTTCCGGTCGGCGGAGGGAACCTCGTACGCCGCCGCACAGGTCTCGGCCGCGGCCGCGTTACTCATCGCGGCCCGCCCGACTCTGAGCCCGGACCAGGTGATGTCGCTCCTCGAGCGCAGCGCGACCGACGTCGACGCCGCCACCGGTTGCCGGCAGTGCCCGCTTCTCCGCGACCTCTACAGCGGGTGGGGCGAGTTGAACGTCAACGCCGCGCTCAAAGCGCTGGACGGCCCGATTCCCCCTCGCGATCGGTACGAGGGCAACGACGACGCCGGGACGAGGGCCTTCACGCTCTGGGGCCGCACGAACCAGATCGTCGCAACGCTCGACTTCTGGGACGATCAGATCGACGTCTACCGCATCCGGCTGCGCAAGGGTCAGACGGTCTCGGTCTCGCTGCGCGGGCCCGCGCGTACGGACACGAGCCTCGTCCTTTGGGAACCGGGCACGATCGAGGTCGAGGGGCTCTCCCCGCAGGTTCAGGCGCGGCGCGTCACGCAGTCCGTTCGCGTCGGCCCGAACGAGCACTTCCTGCACCGTGCGAGCGAGACCGGTTGGTACTACGTCGAGGTGAAGATGACGACGCCCAGCTCGGGCGCCTACACGCTGCACATCGCGAAGAGCCCGTAGCGGTGTCTGACACCAGAGGTGTCAGACACCTGGCGTAAGCAATTCGCCGGCCGGGACCTCGCGGATCTGCCGCGCGGGGTTGCCGACCACCACCGCGCGCGCCGGCACGTCCTCGGTCACGACCGCACCCGCGCCGACGAACGCCTCCTCGCCGATCACGACCCCCGGGCAGAGGATCGCCCCGCCGCCGATTCGTGCGCCTCGGCGGATCGTCGGGCCCTTGATCAGAGCGTGCCGGGCCTCCGTTCGTCCCATGAAGTTGTCGTTCGTCGTCACCACGCACGGGGCGATGAACACGTTGTCCTCGAGAGTCGAGTACGCGGTGATGTACGCCTCCGCCTGGATCTTCGTCAGCGCCCCGACGGTTGTGTCGTTCTCGATCAGCGCGCCGCGGCCGACGACGACGTCGTCTCCGAGCGTGACCCGCTCGCGCACGCAGGCCTGGTCTCCGACAATTACGCGCGCACCGATCCGCGCGCCGGCGAAGACGACCGCGCCGGTGGAGACGATCGTTCCCGCGCCGATCTCCGCAGGCGGCACGTCGTCGCGCTTCGCGGTCGAGCGCGGCGAGAGGATGCGCTGCTTGCCGACGACGGCGTACTCGAGCACACGCACGCCCTCGCCGAGGACGGTGCCGGGATGGACGACGGCGGTGGGGTGGACGTCAGGCGGCATGTTCCCGCTCCGGCGCCGGCAAAGCCGGCACCTTCGCTCCCTGGCATGCTCCGTCGAGCCTACGCATGGAGGGAGTCGCTCAGCCGCTCGAGCGCCCGCACGACCATCGCGCCGTCGCGCGCGACCTTCTGCCGGTCGCCGTCGCCGCCCACCAGGCGCAGGAAGTGCTCGCATTCGAGCCGCAGCGGTTCCGTGGTCGGGATCTTCGGGATGAAGATGTCGCCGCTCCGGGTCTGCCACTCGCCGTAGGTCTCCGCGCGCTTCCACGGCGCCTTGTCGTAGACGGTCACCTTGCGATCGAGCTCCATGTCGTCGAAGACGGCCATCTTGTCGCGCCCGACGACGGTCATCCGCCGCATCTTGTGCGGGTCGAGCCAGGAGAGATGCATGTGAGCGATCTTTCCCGAGGGGAAGCGGAGGTAGCAGAAGACGACGTCCTCGACGCCGTCCGTGAGGAAGTCGCGGCCGTGGGCGACGGCCTCGGCCGGCTCCTCGTCGAGCAGGTAGAGGATGACGGAGAGGTCGTGGACGCCGAGCGACAGGAGGGCGTTCTCGTTCGTCCGCACGATCCCGAGGTTCTGGCGGTTGCCGTAGACGCAGAGCACGGCGCCGAGCTCGCCCGCGTCGATCAGCTCCTTCAGCTTCTGGACGCCCGGGTGGTAGAGGAGCAGGTGCCCGGGCATCAGCACCAGGTCGCGTTCGGCGGCCAGCGCGACCAGCTCGTCCATCTCGGCCGCCCGCATCGCCGGCGGCTTCTCGACGAGGACGTGCTTGCCCGCAGCGAGGGCGCTGCGGGCTAGGTCGAAGTGGGTCGGAACGGGCGTGGCGATGACAACCGCGTCGAGCGTGTCGTCCGCCGAGCATCTCGTCGAAGCTCCGCGGTCCGCCTCGCTTGCGGGTACTTGCTGGCAAACGCCGCGAGGCGGTCGTGCGATCCGATCGCAGATCCAGGCCAGCTCGGCCAGCTCGTCGAAGTTCCGGGCGAGGTTCGGGCCCCAGTAGCCGAGCCCGGCGACGCCGACTCTGGTCACAGCTTCCAGACCTTGCCGTCCACCTCGTGGCCCCTCGTGGCGTTGCGGAAGTCGACGATCACCTTGCCGCGGCGAACGACGTCGGCGTAGTCGATCGACGAGTGCGCGGTGACGATCGCGACGCAGTCGTAGCTCTCCGGCTCGAGCGGCACCGAGTGGAGGCCGTCGAACTCGGGCACGTAGGGGTCGTGGTAGGCGACGTCGGAGCCGGCGTTGCGCAGGAGCTCGACGATCTTCTCGGCGGGCGACTCGCGATGGTCGTCGATGTCCGCCTTGTAGGCGACTCCGAGGACGAGGATCTTCGAGCCGCGCAACGGCTTCTGCGCGCCGTGGTTCAGCGCCTGCGAGATCACCGACCGGCAGAAGTACGGCATGTTGTTGTTGATCTCGCCGGCGAGCTCGACGAAGCGGGTGTTGAAGTCGTACTCCCGCGCCTTCCAGGAGAGGTAGTACGGGTCGAGCGGGATGCAGTGCCCGCCGAGGCCGGGGCCCGGCCTGAAGGACATGAACCCGAAGGGCTTCGTCGCGGCGGCCTCGATCACCTCCCAGACGTCGATGTCCATCCGGTCGCAGAGCTGCGCCAACTCGTTGACGAGCGCGATGTTCACCGACCGGAAGATGTTCTCGAGGAGCTTCGTCAGTTCGGCGGCCTCGGCGGTCGAGACGGTGTGCACCGAATCGACCGCGCCGAGGTAGAGCGCCGCGGCCGCCTCGGTCGAGGCCTTGTCGATGCCGCCGACGATCTTCGGCGTCGTCTTCGTGGTGAAGTCCTCGCGGCCGGGGTCGACACGCTCTGGCGCAAACGCGAGGTGAAAGTCGGCTCCGGCCCGCAGGCCACTGCCGTCCTCGAGGATCGGCCGGAGCACCTCGCGCGTCGTGCCCGGATAGGTCGTCGACTCGAGCACGACGAGGTGGCCCTTGCGCAGGTGCGGCGCGATCGAGCGGGCGGCGCTCTCGATGTACGAGACATCCGGCTCGCGTTGCGGCGAGAGCGGTGTCGGCACGGCGATCACGATCGCGTCGGCGTCGCGCACGACCGAGAAGTCGGTCGTGGCGGCGATCGCGCCCGACTCGACCAGCGGCTTCAGCTGCTCGCCGGTGACGTCCTTGATGTGGCTCTCGCCGCGGTTGATCGCATCGACGATCTCGTCGACGACGTCGACGATGACGACGCGCTTGCCCGCGTCGGCGAATGTCTGCGCGTGCGGCATGCCGACGTAGCCGGCGCCGATGACTGCGATGTCGTAGGTCGCGCTCATACCGGTGCCGAAGCGTACAGAGCGGCCGCGACGCGCCCCGACGCCTGCCCGTCGCCGTAGAGCTGGGGTCGGTCGGGCGGCATCGCCGCGGTGCGCACGGCCTCGACCAGCCGGTCGGGGTCGTCGTCCACGAGCACGTTGGCGCCGGCCTCGACGGTGTCCACCCATTCGGTGGACGGCCTGGCGGTCACGCAGGGGACGCCGTACCAGTAGGCCTCCTTCTGGAGCCCGCCGGAGTCGGTGACGATCACCCGCGCCTGCGAGGCGAGTGCGGCGAGGTCGAGGTAGCCGAGCGGTGGCAGCAACCGCAATTGTTCAGGGGTCTGACCCCTTAACTCGATCGCCGCGCGCGTTCGCGGGTGCGCCGGAAACACGACCGGCTCCTCGAGGCGCGAAAGTCCCTGCAACAACCGGTCGAGTCGCGGCGCGACGACGTTTGCCTCGCGGTGCAGCGTCGCCACCACATATGTAAAGGGTCTGACCCCTGAACTGTCCAGGATCGTCGACCGCTCCCGCGCGAGCGGGGCGAGCCGGAGGTTTGCGTCGATCATCACGTCGCCCACGACTTCGACCCGGCCGGCGATGCCCTCGCGCTCGAGAATCTCTCGCGAGCGCTCATCGGGAGGAAAGAGGAGCTGCGAGAGCCGGTCGGTCTCGATCCGGTTGTGCTCCTCGGGCATCGACAGGTCGTAGCTGCGAAGGCCGGCCTCGACGTGGGCGAGGGGCACGCCAGCCGCCCCGGCCGCGCGGGCTCCACCGAGCGTCGAGTTTGTGTCCCCGTAGACGAGCACCCAATCGGGCCGTCTCGGCTTCGATCGCAGCGGCGAGGCCTGGCGCCAGCGCAGCCAGCATCTCGTCGCGCGGCAGCCCGCCGACGTCGAGCCGGTACCGCGGCTCCGCGAGCTCCAGCTCCTCGAAGAACACCTGCGAGAGTTGGTGGTCGTAGTGCTGCCCGGTGTGCAGCACGACCTCCTCGATTCCGCGCTCACGGAGCGCAACGGAGACCGGCCCGGACTTGATGAACTGGGGCCGGTTGCCCACGACCGACAGCACTTTCACTCGGGCTACACTACGCAGCCCGCGGGCCGTTAGCTCAGTTGGTAGAGCAGGGGACTCTTAATCCCAAGGTCGAAGGTTCGAATCCTTCACGGCCCAACGCTTCGCGCGCGGCTGCGCCGCTGCACTTCGCTTCATGGGGGACCCCCTGGTTCCCCCCATGTCCCCTTCCTTGCCGTCGTGCCCGCACGGTGTCTGGTTTCGGAGCCGGCGAAGGGTAACTCGATTCGAACGGCTGACCAACGGCGGTCGAGGACGTGTAATTCTTGGGCAAGCGGCTGGGCGGCATCCTCGTGGGCCGTGCTTCCACACGTTCCGGTACACGCGCGCGACGATGCTCTTTCGGCACCAAGACGCGAATGGGCGGGCCCGGGGGCCCGCCCATTCTTCGAGTCGGAGGGCACCACACCTCAACTCGAACTTGGCTCACGCGCGGGCCATCGGCCGGCGGCGGTTCTGACGCGAGATGAGCAGACCGGCGCCTGCGCCGATCAGCAGGAGGACGAGCCCGAGGGTCGCGCCGGCGCCGATGCCGGCGTCGCCCCACTGGAAGCCGCCCGATCCGGCGGTCTGCGTCGAACCACCCGTCGCCGGCTCGAGCATCGCGTAGCACGAGGCGGCCTTGGCCTGCTGCGAGCACGCACCGGCGGTCCAGGACCGCACTTCGCTCGGGGACAGGCCCAGCCCGGTCAGGTAGCTCACTGCCAGTGGATCGACCGCCGTGGGAGTCGCCGGCGAGGGCAACATGTCGTAGCACGAGGCGGCCCTGGTCGAGTGCGAGCAGGCGCCCACGGTCCAGGACTGCACCTGGCTCGAGGAGAGGCCGAGCCCGGTCAGGTAGCCGACTGCGAGCGGGTCGACCTTCGCGGTCGCCGCCGCGGACCTGAACATCGCGTAGCACGACGAGGCCTTGATCTGCCGCGAGCAGGCGCCCGTTGTCCAGGACGTCACTTCGCTCGGGGTGAGGCCCTTGCTGGTCAGGTAGCCGACGGCCAGCGGGTCGACCTTCGGAGCCGAGCTCGACTGCGCGATCGGAGCCGCGACGGCCGCGGCTGCGAGTGCCAGTGCCAGGAGATTGAACGACTTGCGGATCATCTGACGCTCCTTTTCTTCCGCGACCGCCCTGTGCGGTCGATCTGGGAGCGAGAATGCGACCGGCCGCTTACAGGCCACTGACAGCCGGCAGACACGGCGTGGAGGCAGGATGGAGTTCCGGATTCTCGGCCCGCTCGAGGTGCTCGACGGAGATCGCACCGCTGGAGCTGCCCGGGCAGCGGCAGCGCAGCCTGCTCGCGCTGCTCCTGCTCCACGCGAACCAGGTCGTCTCGTCGAGCCGGCTGATCGAGGAGCTGTGGCCGGACGAGGCCTCGGAGTCGCACGCCGGCGCGCTCCAGGCGAGCGTCTCGCGGCTGCGCAAGTCGCTCGGCGCCGGCGCCGAGCTGCTCGTCACGCTCCCGACCGGCTACGTGATCAGGCTCGCCCCGGAGCAGCTCGATCTCGACCGCTTCGAGCGCCTCGTCCAGGAGGCCGGCGAGGCCGAGCCGCAGGAGCGCGGCCGAGCGGCTGCGCGAGGCGCTCGCGCTCTGGCGCGGTCCCGCGCTCGCCGACTTCGCCTACGAGCCGTTCGCCCAGGCGGCGATCGGACGCCTCGAGGAGGTGCGCCTGCTCGCGGTCGAGATGCGGATCGACGCCGACCTCGCGCTCGGCCGGCACGCCGCGCTGGTCGCGGAGCTCGACGCGCTCGGCGGCCGAGCACCCCCTCCGCGAGCGCCTGCGCGGCCAGCTGATGCTCGCGCTCTACCGGTCGGGCCGCCAGGCCGAGGCGCTGGCCTCCTACCAGAGCCGCCCGGCGCGTGCTCGTCGACGAGCTGGGGATCGAGCCGGGCTCGGCGCTGCAGGAGCTGGAGCGCGCGATCCTGCGCCAGGACCCCGCGCTCGAGCTCGCGCAGGCGGCGGCTCCGGCGCGCTCGATCCTGGTCGCGTGGCTGGGCGACGGGCCGCCGGAGCCGCTGCTCGCGGTCGCGGAGCCGCTCGCCCGGAAGGAGCCGCGCGAGGTGATCGTCGCCCGCCTGCGTCGCCGATCGCGCCGGGCTCGGCCGTCGCCGCGGAGAGCCTGAGAGAGCACGCCGAGGCGCTCGCGGCCCGCGGGGTCGTTGCGCGGTCGGCCGTGTTCACGAGCGAGTCGCCCGGAGCCGACGCCGCCCGGCTCGCGACCGAGCAGGACGTCGACCTCGTGCTCGTCGCCGCTCCGGCCGGCGCTGCTCGAGGACCCAGACCTGGGCGACCTCCTGCGCTCCGCTCCGTGCGACGTCGCCGTGCTCACCGGCGGCGAGCCCGCGCCGGGCCCGGTGCTCGTCCCCTTCGCCGGCACCGACCACGACTGGAGCGCGATCGAGCTCGGCGCCTGGCTTGCCGGGCAGCTGGCAGGTGCCGCTCCGCCTCGCCGGGCCGGCGGTCGAGGGCGGCCGCGACGCGAGCCGGCTGCTGGCGAGCGCCTCTCTCGCCGTTCAGCGCGCGCTGGGCGTGGCGGCCGAGCCGCTCCTCGTCGAGCCCGGCCCCGACGCGCTCGTCGCCGCGGCCGCGAAGGCGCCGGTGTCACGGTCGTCGGCCTGTCCGACCGCTGGCGCAAGGACGGCCTCGGCCCGACCCGGGGCGCGCTGGCCGCGCAGCGGCTACGCCGACGCTGCTCGTGCGCAAGGGCCTGAGGCCGGGCGGGCTCGCGCCGGCAGAGAACCTGACCCGCTTCACCTGGTCGCTCAGAGGCTGATCAGCGCGCCCACGGCGGGGGTGTCCGCTTCACGCAGGCCGGCGTCGTCCGACTCGGCGGCGGATCGCCCGGCTTGAAGTACCCGCCGAACGTCTGCTCCACGTTCGGGACGACACGCATCGTCCGGATCGTCGGCCTGCCCTTCGCGTCGGTCGCGATCCGGCTGAGGTAGTTCGGGCCGACGGCCTGGCGGTTCGCATCGAGATGGATCCGGCCCGTTGGGGAAGCGAGTCGGACCCGAGCGAGAGCCGCGAGCAGCGGAGCGCCTGTGGCCCCACCGCTCCGCTCGAACGCTTCCAGCAGCGCCTCGACGCCGTCCCGGTAGGCGACGGTGGTCGAGTCGATCCCGACTGAGGCCGGCACTGCGGGAAAGGCCTTCGTGAAGGCAGCGGCGTACGCGGCCTCGGCCGCCGTCTGTTCGATCGGGAGGCTGCCGGCGACCGCAACCCCCCTCGCCTGGGCGACCACGGTGCGGTCGTACAGGAGTCCCGTGTTCGAGACGAGCCGCCGCGAAAGGTCGTGGTGCAGGGTGGCGTAGCGCTTCACGAAGCCGAGCATGGGTGAGACCGCAGGGCCGAGGTAGACACCGTCCGCGCGGGGGACGCGCGGGACAACTGCCGCCGGGTTCGTCCCGACGGAGATCCACGTGCGGTCGACGATCCGACCGCCGAGAGCGCAGAACTCGGCGACGAAGCCGGCGACACTTTCCCAGGAGTAGGGGACGTCGTCGGCGACGATCGCAGCCGTCCGCCAGCCAAGCTCGCGGTAGGCGTATGTCCCTATTCCCGCCACGAATTGCGCGGCGTCACCCGCGAAGCGAAAGACGTTCGGGGACGGATCCGTGAGCGTCAGCTCCGGCGCACCGGACGGCTCGATCAGGAACGCCGTCCCGGGCTGCTTGCGCGCATATTGGCGGAGGACCATCCCTTCCTCCGGATCGAGCGGCCCGACGATCGCCTGTGCCCCGTTCACTTCGACCAGGCGGCGGGTCTCTGGGATCACATCGTCGTTTCCGGCGACACAGCCGATCTCGAGCTCGACCGGTCGGCCGGCGGCCTCCGCGCCCTCGACGCCGCCCGAGGGCTGCTTGCCGCGCAGCCTGCCGCCGCGCTCCAGCAGCGGCAGCTCGGCCGAGGCGACGATCGCCTCGTTGAGTGCGCTGAACGGCCCGTAGCAGTCGGAGAGAACGCCGATCCGGAACGCCTCGGACTTCGAGCCGCAACCTGCCCCGAGCGCGAGCAGCACTGCGACGACCAGAGCGAGCCCGGCCCTACCGCCCATCGCCCACCGCCCAGACGGAACCTTCACCGACCGCGACCGCTCGCGGGCTCGCCGGGACACGGATCGTGGCCGTGACCCTGTTGTTCGCCGGGTCGATCCGCGTCAGCGAGTGGCCGGTCGCGTCCGCGACCCAGACGCTGCCCGCTCCCACAGCGACTCCGATCGCGCCGTGGCCGACGGGGATCGCGCCGACGACACGGTGTGTCGCCGGGTCGATCCTCACGACCCGGTCACCGAGCTCGTCCGTGACCCAGACCGCACCGCCTCCGGCGGCAACGCCGCCGGGCGGGAAGCTGAGCGCGATCGTCGCCGCGATGCGGTGTTGCTGCGGATCGATGCGCCAGAGCCGGCGGTCGGCAGCGTCGCCGATCACCCAGACCGCCCCCTCGCCCTGGGCCATGGCCGGCAGCGCCTCGCGGTAGTTCTCGGCGCTGAGCGGCTCGGCGAAGGGAATGGGCACGTTCGCGCGGAATCGCGGGTCGGCCCCTCGGTGCTCAGCTGCTGGACGTCGGGGCAGCCTGCGACCCAGACGCCGTACGCCCCGCTCGCGAGACTGCAGGCGAGGACGGCGATGCCGCCGGCCCGGTCGCCGGTCAAGGCGCCGAACTTGGAGATGTTGCCCGTGAACTGGCCCGGCCCCACGGCCGCGACGTACGCGTTTCCGTCGTAGATCGTCAGGGCGAAGGGCCGACCGACCGCGGCGATCTTGGTCAGGCTCCCCGACTTCGCGTCGAGCTGCCAGAGCGTGCTGTCGCGGTACGACGCAACCCAGACGCGCCCGCTTCCCGCGGAGACGGCGGCCGGGCCGTCGCCGACGGGGACGGAGGCCGTGACGTGGTTCGAGCCGGGGTCGATCCGGAGGAGGCGTCCACCCTGGCCCGGTGACGCGCCGCTCCCGCCGCCGCGGCTGAGGAAGAAGCCGGCGAGGGCGGCGCCGATCGAGCGCGACACCGACGACGGCGACGGCGATCGGCCAGCGGCTGCGCTTCGGCTCGGCGATCCCGAGCCCCTCGCGCGCTTCGTCGATCAGCTCGCCGCAGGTGGGGTAGCGCCCGGCGGGCTTCTTGGCGAGCGCCTTCGGCAGCACCTCCTCCAGACCCGGCAGGACCGGCGGCTCCTCCTCAAGCTGGGCGTAGAGCGTGGCCGCGTCGGAGCCGCGCCGAAACGGCGGCGCACCTGCCAGGCACTCGTACAGCATGCAGCCGACCGCGTACACGTCGGCGCGTCCGTCGACCTGTTCCCCGCGGATCTGTTCGGGGGCGACGTAGTCGGCGGTGCCGAGCGACTTGGCCGGACCGAGCGGGAGGGCCGCGTCGCCGAGATACCGGCTCAGGCCGAAGTCGGCCAGGTAGACGTGCCCGCGCTCGTCGAGGAGCACGTTCGAGGGCTTGACGTCTCTGTGCACGAGCCCGCGCGCATGGGCGGCATCCAGCGCCCCGGCGACCTGCTCGAGCACGCGCACGGCCCGGACCGGCTCGAGCGGCCCCTCGCGCAACGCCTTCTTCAAGTCAGTGCCCTCGACCAGGCGCATCGCGATGTACAGCTGCCCGTCGATCTCGCCCGCGTCGTGGATCGGCACGACGTTCGGATGCTCCAGCGCCGCCGCCAGACGCGACTCCCTGAGGAACCGCTCCCGAAACGACACATCCCCCGCGAGCTCCGGGGCGAGCAGCTTGAGCGCGACGTCGCGGTCGAGCGCGAGGTCGCGTGCCCGGTACACCACCCCCATCCCGCCGCGGCCGAGCAAGGCCTCCAGCCGGTAGCCGGCGAGCTCGTTGCCGATCCGGGGATCCGTGCTCATCGCGCCCACGGCGGCGGGTTGCCGTGGGTGCACGCCGGGCTCGTCCGGCTCGGGAGCGGCTTGCCCGGGCCGAAGCGGCCGCCATACGAGTCGTCTACTGCACCGATCGTGCGGATCGTGTGCAGACCGTCCTGCTCGACTCGCACGAGGTAGTTCGGTGCGACGGCCTGGCGGTGCGTGTCGAGCCGCACGTGCCCGGGAGGCAGGTCGAGCTCGAGGCCGGAGAGCACGGCACGGAACTGCTCGCCCCCGTCGGAGAGGTCGCCGTCCACAGCCTCGAGGCCGCGCAGGGCGGGCTCCATCGAGTCGAAGTAGAACGTGGCGAAGCCTATGAACGGAGTCTTTGGAAACGCCTTGCGGTAGTCGTTGAGCAAGCGTGTCCAGGCCGGGTCGGACGAGCCGATCGGACTGGCCGACGGCCCGACAAGGCCGAGCGCCCGCTGCCCCAGGACGCTTCTGGCATCTCCAATCGTTGCGGCGCCCAGGAGCACTCGGCGGGCAAGGGTGCCCTGCACCGGCAGCGCCTTGACGGCACCGGCCAGCAGCTGCGACACGAATACGCTGACGAAGTACCCGTCGGCCTGGGTGCGAATCGCCGGCGGGGTCGCATCCGCCCACACACGCCCGACTACGGTGCCGCCGAGCGAGCAGAACTCGGCGATGAACCCCGCGGCCTCGTCGTAGGGGTACGAGAAGTCGTTGCCGACGACGACGGCGGTGCGCCAGCCGAGCGTCAGGTAGGCGTAGGTCCCGAGCCCTGCCGTCCACTGGAGAGCGTGGGTGGTGAAGCGGAAGACGTTCGGAGCCGGCTGGGAGAGGGTCGCCTCGGCGGTCGGTGCGAGCGCGATCAGGAAGGTTGTGTCCGGCTGGGTCTTCGCGTAGTCGCGGATCGCGATCCCGGCGGCGCTCGTTTCGGCGCCGACCAGGACCTGGACGTGCTCCTTCTCGACGAGCCGCCGAATCTCGGTGAGCGCCCGCTCGCCCGTCTCGTCCGAGCAGCCGAAGACCAGGTCGACCGGGTGACCGGCGACCCTCGCGCTCCGGACGCCGTCGGCTGGGTTGGCGCCGATCAGCTTAGCGCCGCGCTGGAGCAGCGGCAGCTCGGCCCCGGCGACAATCTCCTGGTAGAAGGGCGCGAACACACCCTGGCAGACGCCGAGAACGCCGATCCGGATCGCCGACTTGCCGCCGCCGCAGCCCGTGACCGCTGTGAGGCCGGCGACGAGCAAGGCGACCGTTGCGCGCCTCACTCTCGGCTCCCGGCCAGCCAGACCGCGCCGCCGTCGACGGCGAGATCGTGCGGGCTGCCCCCGACGGGGATCGTCGCCACGACCCGGTTCGTTCGCGGATCGATCCGGGAGACGGTGTCGTCGAGCTCGTTCGCAACCCACACCGAGCCGCCGCCGGCGGCGATGCCGCTGCCTCCCCGCCCGACCGGGATTCGCGCCACCACCCGACCGTCCCGCGGATCGACCCGGAGGACGACGTTCTCGATCTGGCCCGTCACCCAGACGGCCCCTTCGCCGACGGCCACCCGGCGAGGCGCGATCGGGAGGACGATCGTGGCGACGACGCGGGCGGTTCGGGGGTCGAGCCTCCAGAGCCTGGGGTCTTCGTAGTTACCGGCAACCCAGACCGCGCCTCTGCCCACGGCGAGGTCGTTTACCTCGCCGACGCCGTTGTGCAGAGGCAGTTTGCCCGCGGCGAGAACCTGGAAGTTGCTGCCGCCGGTTGGGTCGACGCGCCGCACCGTCCATTGCTCCTTGTCAGCTAGCCAGATCCCCGCCGGTCCTGCCTCGACCAGGCTCGTCGCGGCGGCGGCCGCCGAGTGCAGCGGGATCAGGTCGTAGACGCTGCCGGCCTGCGCCCTGATCAGGGTCAGCGCGTTCGCCGGCGGCGCGGTCGTCACCAGCACGACGCCACCTCCGACCGCGAGGCTCGTCGGCAGGCCGTTGACCCTGACGGTGGTCGCCGACGAGCCGCTGTCGATCCTCGAGACTGTCCCGTCTGCGAAGTTCGCCACCCATACGCCCTCCGGACCGGCCGCGATCGACTCCGGGTCGTTGCCGACCGGGATGCTGCCCGTGACCTCGCCGCTTGCGGCGTCGATGCGCACGACCTCGCCCGTAGTCCCGGGACTGCCGCCACCCCTGGTGAGGAAGAAGGCAAGCAGCGCGGCGCCGAGCACGGCTACGCCGAGGGCGGCGATCGCCGCAGGCCAGCGCGTGCGCCGAGACTCGGCGATCCCGAGCGCCGCGCGGGCTGCGTCGACGAACTCGACGCACGCCGGGTAGCGGGCGGCCGGATCCTTGGCAAGCGCCCTCGGGAGCACCTGCTCGAGGCCGCTGGGCGCCGAGGGCGCCTCTTCGAGGTGCGCGTAGAGCGTCGCCGCATCGGATGCGCGCGGGAACGGCGGGGTGCCGGTCAGGCACTCGTGGAGCAGGCAGGCGAGCGAGTACTGGTCGGCCCTCCCGTCCACCTCTTTCCCCTCGATCTGCTCTGGGGCGACGTAGGCCGGAGTGCCGAGGGACAGACCGGCGTCGAAGCTGGCGGCCTGATCCGAGAGCCGGCGGGTGAGCCCGAAGTCGGCGAGGTAGGCGTGACCGTCGGGGGTGACGAGGACGTTCGACGGCTTCACGTCGCGGTGGACGAGTCCACGCCCGTGTGCGGCGTCTAGGGCCGCAGCGACCTGCCCGGCGATCCCGACCGCCTGCTCCTTCGGCAGGGGCCCGTCAGCGAGCAGTTGTTTCAGCTCCGCCCCCTCGACGTAGCGCATGGCGATATACAGCTCGCTCCCCAACCTCGCCCGCGTCGTAGACGGGGACGATGTTCTGGTGGTCGATCGAAGCGGCGAGCCGCGACTCTTTGAGGAAGCGCTCGCGGAAGCGCTCGTCGGCGGCCAGTTCCGGAGCGAGGATCTTCAGCGCAACGGGCCGCTCGAGCGCGAGATCGAAGGCCGGTAGACGACGCCCATCCCGCCGCGGCCGAGCAGCGCCTCGAGCCGGTAGCCGGCCAGCTCGCTGCCGATCCGCCGGTCGGTGCCTAGCGCGCCCACGGCGGCGGTGTCCTCTTCACACAGGCAGGCGTCGTCTTGCTCGGCAGCGGATCCGACCCGCTGAAGTAGCCGCCGAAGCTCTGGTCGACGTTCGGTACGGCCTCGAACGTCTTTGCGTGGAGCGCGCCCTTCTTCCCCGGCAAGATCTGGCTCAAGAAGCTGGGGCCGATCGCCTGGCGGTTCCGGTCGAGACGGATGTGGCCGTTCGGCGCGTCGAGCTGCACCTTCGCGAGCGCGGCCTGGAAGCGGCGCTCTCCGTCCGAGAGGTCGCCGTGAACGCGTGCTTAGCGCCCGCAGAACGCCTCCATCGAGTCACCATAGTAGGCGGGAAAGGTGACCCGCCGCATAGCCGGCAAGAGCTTGGAAACGCCTTCGCGAACCGCTTGGTGAAGTCTCGCAGCGAGCCGGCGGGGTGGGAACGCCGTCGTAGCTCGGCTGCCCGTTGCCGAAGACAACTCCCGCCAGCCGGGGGCCGATCGAGTCCTCGGCGTACAGTCGTGAAGATGCCGCCGACCATCTTTCTCGCCAGACTGCCCCGCAGGAACGGCACACCGTTCACGAATGCAGTGGTCACGCGCGTGTCTCCCGTCATCACGAACCCGTCCACGCCGCTCGGAGCCTCCGCGACGTAGGCGGAGAGGTCGGTCGGCGTGGGCGTGGGAACCCAGATGCGCTTCTCGATCCGGCCGCCGAGCGCGCAGAAGTCGGCGACGAAGCCCGCCACCTGCGTATACGAGAAGGAGTCGGTGCCCGACACGGTGACCGCCTTGCGCCAGCCGAGCTGCTCGTAGGCGTACCGGCCGAGGCCGGCCATCCACTGCGCTGCGTCGAGCGAGAACCGGAAGAAGTTCGGCGCCGGATCCTTGAGCGTGACCCCCTGCCCGCTGGACGACCCGTTCAGGAATGCAACGCCGGGATGGCGACGTGCGTAGTCGCGAATCGCGAACGCCTCTGTGATCTGCGTCGGGCCGATCAGGACATCGACGCCGTACGACTCGACAAGGCGCCGGGCTTCCGCCAATGACTTCTCCGCGGTGTCGTCGCCACAGCCGAAGAAGAGCCGGACTTTGCGGCCGGCGATCTTCGCACCAGCGACGCCGGCCTCCGGACCAGTGCCGCGGAGGCGGGCTCCCCGCTCGATCAGCGGCAGCTCGGCGCCGGCAAGGGACGGGTCGTAGGCGAAGCCGTAGTTCCCCTCGCAGGCAGCGAGGATCCCGATGTTGACGTCCGCGGACCCCGCGCCGGCGGCCGGATAGCTCTGCGCGACCACCCACACGGAGCCGTCCCCGACCGCGACGTCGTCGGGCGTGCCCTCGACCGCGATCGTCTGGATCACGCGCAGGGTGTGGGGGTCGAACCGAGAGACGGTTCCGTCGACCGCGTTCGCCACCCAGACGGAGCCCGCCCCGACGGCGACACCCGCGGCTCCGCGCCCGGTCGGGACGCTGGCGATGATCTGGCCGGTGGCCGGATCGACGCGGACCAGTCGGTCGGCGAGCTGGCTCGTGACCCAGACGCCGCCGGCTCCGACCGCGACGTCCTTTGGGGCGTAGGGGAGGCGAATCGTCTGCGCCAGGCGCCCGGTGCGGGCGTCGATGCGCCACAGGCTCGGCTCGTTCGGATCCCCGATTACCCACGTGGACTCCTCTCCCACTGCCAGGGCGGAGAAGAACGCATCGGCCCGTTCGTTGGCCGGACGAGGCAGCGTCACCGTGCTGACGAAGCCTACGTCGGAGACGAAACGGCCGACCCGCCGGTCCGGCGAGGCGATCCAGAGGCCCGAGGGCCCGACCGCGACTCGGGCGGAGCCGACGAACTTGGTACCCGTAGACAGGGTGATGATGTTGTCGGGTTGGCCGGACTTCCTCTGGAGCAGGGCGATGTTTGCGTCCTGCGGGCCGTTCGAGACGAACGCGTCGTCGGCGCCTGGGAAGACGGCGATGTCCGCGGGCTTCCCGTGCGCCGGGACCTTGAGCGGCGGCGACTTGCCGGAGGGATCGATCCGCCAGATCGAGCCGTCGTCGTGGTTCGCGACCCAGACACCGCTCCCGTCCACGGCGACCGCGGACGGCCCGTTGCCGACGCCGATGGTGCTCTCGACGCGGTTCGTCGCCGGATCGATCCGGATGAGCCGGCCCGAGGTGGTCGGTCCGCCTGCGCCGCCGCGGGTGAGGAAGAAGCCGGCAGCGCGGCGGCGATCAGGGCGACGCCGACCGAGGCGACGGCGAGCGGCCAGCGGGTGCGCTTCGGCTCGGCGATCCCGAGCGCCGCCCGGGCGGCAGCGATCAGCTCGCCGCAGGTCGGGTAACGCTCGCCGGTACTTGGCGAGCGCCTTCGGCAGCACCTCTTCGAGTCCGGGCAGGATGGGAGGCGTCTCCTCCAGTTGGGCGTACAGCGTCGCCGCGTCGGTGCCGCGCCGGAACGGGCGGCGCGCCGGTCAGGCACTCGTGGAGCATGCAGCCGAGCGAGTACTGGTCGGCGCGGCCGTCGACCTCGTCGCCGCGGATCTGCTCCGGGGCGACGTAGTCGGCGGTGCCCAGCGACTTGGCCGCATCCGAGCGGCACCGCCGCCTCCCCCAGCGTCCTCGGCTCAGGCCGAATCGGCCAGATAGACGTGCTCGCGCTGTCGAGCAGCACGTTCGAGGGCTTCACGTCCCGGTGCATCAGCCCGCGCGCATGGGCGGCATCGAGTGCAGCAGCGATCTGTTCGACGATCCGCACCGCCTGCGCCGGCTCGAGCGGCCCCTCGCGCAACGCCTTCTTCAAGTCAGTGCCCTCGACCAGGCGCATCGCGATGTACAGCTGCCCGTCGATCTCGCCGGCGTCTGGATCGGAACGACGTTCGGATGCTCCAGCGATGCCGCCACCCGCGACTCCGTCAGGAACCGCTCTCGGAACGACACGTCCCCCGGCGAGGTCCGGCGCGAGCAGCTTGAGCGCGACGTCACGGTCGAGCGCGAGATCGCGTGCGCGGTACACCACGCCCATCCCGCCGCGGCCGATCAGCGCTTCCAGCCGGTAGCCGGCGAGCTCCGTCCCGATGCGCGAATCCGCTGACGCAGGCATTCGTCTCCCTTGGAGGCCAGACCCTAGAGCGTTGCGTTACGAATGAACAGGGTGAGCGCTGACGGCCGGCTGACGGACCGCTGACGAGGCGGTGAGTTCGCGGCAGCCTGCTATGGGCGGTCCTGGATCCTTGTCATCCTTGAGCCGCCCGGGACTGAGTGATAGCGTGATATCATCAACAGCATGGCGCAGATCCTGATTCGCCAGCTCGAAGAAGAGGTCAAGGCGCGGCTGCAGAGGCGTGCGCGGCGGCACGGGCGCAGCACCGAGGAGGAGGTGCGGGAGATCCTGCGCAATGCCGTCCGAGACGATGAACAAGCTCCGGCCCGGCTCGGCTCACGGATCGCCGCTCGCTTCGCCGGGATCGGGCTCGACGCGGAGATCGTAGAACTTCGCGGTGACCCTGTCCGCCCGGCCCAGTTCGAGTCGTGATCCTACTCGACACGAACGTTGTCTCGGCGCTCATGCGGCGGCAGCCCGATCCGGCCGTAGTCGGCTGGCTCGACGATCAGCCGGCCGAGTCGGTCTGGACGACCTCGATCACCGTCTTCGAGGTTCGCACGGGCCTCGAGCTGCTCGCGCCCGGGCGCCGCCGGAAGCAGCTCGAGCAGGCGTTCGACCAGTTGCTCACGGAGGAGCTCGCCGGGCGCGTGCAGTCCTTCGACCAGGCGGCCGCGCTCGCCGCCGGCAGCATCGCCGCCGAACAGCAGCGCGGTGGACGCAGCGTCGAAGTACGCGATGTCCAGATCGCCGGCATCGCCACCGCCCGCAAGGCGACGCTCGCTACCCGCAACACTCGCCACTTCAAGGAGCTCGCGGTCGAGCTCGTGGACCCCTGGTCGGCCTGAAGCGCCGGGCGAGCCAGTCGATGAGCCGGGCAGGCGCCGTCGCGCGACGGAGCCGGTGCGGACAGGTTCACGTCGTCGGTCGGCTCGCGAAATCGCGAAGTGCCGCGGCTGTTTCCGGCTACGATGCGGCGCATTCTTCGGCCACTCCGCATCCGTTGACGGCCGCCGGCGGTTCCTCGACGAGGCTCGCCCAGGAGCTCGGCAGCCTGGTTGACGAGCTGGAGCCTCGACGATCGCCAGAAGCACTTCATGCGCGCGCGCTGGCTCGACCAGATCGTGTGGCTCGAGCGGAAGGCAACGCAGGCCCAGCAGCGGTACTACGCGCTGCGGCTGGTCGGGATCGTCGGCGGGCTCGTTGTTCCCGCGCTGGTCAGCCTCAACCTTCGCCGAGCCGATGTCGCGTCGGCGATCGCGTGGACGACCTTCTCGGTCAGCCTCGTCGTGGCGATCGCGATCGCGATCGAGGGGTTCTTCAACTACGGCGGTCGCTGGCGGCGGTACCGGCGCACGGCCGAGCAGCTCAAAGGCGAGGGCTGGCAGTTCGCCGAGCTCGCCGGTACCTACGCGGCCTACCGCACGCAAAACGCAGCGTTCCGCCCGTTCGCCGCCGCCGTCGAGTCGCTGATCGCGCAGGACGTCGAGAGCTATCTGACCAGGGTGGCGCGCGAGCAGCACCCCGCCGGCGAGGCCGACGGGCACGAGCAGCCGGGCGGCGACGCCGAGCCGACGTCCTAGCTCCGGGGTCGCGGTGCGCCGTGGCTGACGTCTTCATCTCGTATTCGCGTCAGGACGGTGAGTTCGTCCGCGAGTTGCATGCGTTCCTGAAAGAGGCGGGCCGGGATGTGTGGGTCGACTGGGAGGACATTCCGGCGGCGTCGGAGTGGGCGCAGGACATCGACGACAACATCGATGCGGCCGAGAGCGTCGTCTTCGTCGTCTCGACGCACTCGCTCGCCTCCGAGTACTGCGCGGCCGAGTTCCGGCACGCGCAGGAGCGGGGCAAGCGGATCGTGCCGATCGCCTGTGACGCCGCCGATCCGGAGGTTGCGCAGCCCGGTCTGCGTCAGCTGAACTGGATCTGGTGCCGGGAGGGCGACGACCGCGACGCCGCCTTTGCGAAGCTCTCGGGCGCGCTCGACACCGATCTGGAGTGGGCGCGGGCGCACACGCGGCTGCTGGTGCGGGCGGTCGACTGGGAGGCGCGCGGGGACAGCAGTCTGCTTCTGCGCGGTCGGGATCTGAAGCAGGCGGAGGAGGTGCTGGCGGCGAACGCGGGCAAGGAGCCGACGCCGACCGAGCTCCAGCAGCGCTATGTGCATGCGAGCCGGCGTGGCGCGTCGAGGCGCCAGCGGATCCTGCTCGGCGGCGTTCTGCTCGCCCTGGTCGTCTCGATCGGTCTCGGCGTCGCGGCGCTGCTCCAGCGCAACACGGCGAACCAGCGCGCACGGATCGCGCGCTCGCAGGCGCTTGCCGCGCAGGCGGTGGGTGCGCTTTCGACTGCGCCGGCGACGGCACTCGCCGACGCAGTCAGCGCCGTCGAGACCAGCCGCACCGATGAGGCCGAGGTCGCGCTCCGCCGCGCGATCCTCGCAAACCCGGTCGAGTACGTGATCCCGGCCGGACCTGATGACCAGCGGCTCGCGGCCGCATGGGGCGGCTCGAGCGTCGACACGAAAGCGACACTCGCCTTCAGCGCCGACGGAAAGCTGCTGGTCGGGCTCACGCCGGCGGGCTCGCTTCACGTCTGGCGCGGCGCGGACGGACGGCCCGCTGCGCAGGCGATCCCGAAGACGACGGCGGTGGCGCTCGCGCCCGGTGAGCTGGTCTCTCGCGGACGGCAATGCGTTGCGGCTCGCCCGGCCCGGTGGAGACGTGCTGCGCACGCGGCCCGTCCCTGCCGGAAAGCAGGTCGTGGGCATCGGGTTCGCGGGCCGCGCGCCGAGCGCCGTCCTCGCCGGCCGCGGAGCGGTCGCGATCGCTCGATGTTCTCACCGGCCGGGAGGTGAGGCTGCGCGGGCGAGCCGTCTACGCCGGCCAGGCCGTGTTCAGCGCCAGCGGCAACCGGGTGGTGACCGTCGCCGGCGGCGAGCACGGCACGGTGCGGGTGTGGGACACGCACACTGGGCGTCAGATCGCGGCGCTGCGCGCGTCATACCCCGAGTCGGCTGCGATCAGCCCCGACGGCCGGTTCTTCGCGGCGATCGCAAGTAACGGCGCGGAGCTCTGGTCGGTCGATCGGGGCGTGCGCCTCGCGAGGCTCGGCCGCGCCGCCCGCGTCATCTTCAGCCCCGACGGCAGCCTCGCGGTCGCGGTCGGAGAGAACGGCGACGCCGGCGTCTGGCGATCGAGCAGCGGTCGCCTCATCGCTGCTCTGCCGGGCTTCGGCAGCCTCCATTCCAGCCTCGGCAGCTTCAGGACACCGTTCGCTCCCGGCGCCGCGTTCAGCCCCGACGGGCGGCTGCTCGCGCTCGCGGCGTCGGACGGGATCGTGCGGGTCTGGGAGCTCGCGACGCGCAAGCAGGTCGCGGCGGTGGCGATGGGCTGGGCGAACACGCTGGCGTTCGCGCCGCACGGAGGCCCGGCTCGCCGCGATGACCTGGGACGGGCACGTCGTCGTTGCGCGCGCACCCGCGAGCCTCGCGCTCAGAACGGCCTTCCACCCGAGCAGCTGCGTCGCGCAGTTCGCCCCCGTCCTCAGCTCGGACGGCAGACGCGTACTTGCACCCGCCGCCGGAGGCGCCGGCGTCTGGGACGTCAACGGCAAGCGCCTCCAGCTGCTGCCGACGCCCGCTCGCCCAGCCGGTCCCGCTGACGTAGCGGCAGTCAGCACGGCCGCCTTCAGCGGCGACGGAAAGACGGCGGCGGTCAGCGCCAGCTCCGGCGGCTGCCACCAGTCGCAGAACCAGCGGTTCTGGACGGCCGTCTGGCGTGTCGGCGGCCGCTCCCAATTGCGCCGCTTCCCCCAGGCGCTCGGCATCGCTCTCGATCCGCACGGCTCGCTGATCGCCGCCGGCGGGAAGGCGTGGCGGACGGCGAGCGGCGCACGCGTGCCCTCTCTCGACGGGATCGTCGGGCTGAGTCCGGACGGGCGCCTCGCGCTGGCGAGGCGAAACTGGACCGCCACGATCGTGCGGGTCGGCTCGGGAGCGGCTGTAGCGACGCTTCGCGGGTTCGGAGGGTTCAGTCCGGCCGACGTGTCGGCGAGCTTCAGCCCCGACGCTCGCCGCGTGGTCACGTTGCGGGGAGGGGACGTGCTGCGTCTCTGGGACGCCGCGAGCGGCGAGCCGCTCGGACGCCTCGGTCGCGCCGGCGAGATCGTCGAAGGCCACTCGTTCAGCAAGGACGGCCGACTCGTGCTCGTGACCTTCGAGGATCGACGAGCGGCGACGTTCAGCGCCGCGGACGGCTCGCCCGTCTTGTCGCTGGACGGGAGCTTCGCCGCGATTTCGCCGGACGGCACTCTCGCGGCGGCCGCGGGAGACGACGGCAGCGTCACGGTCGTCGACCTGGCGACGGAGCTCCGCGTCGCTGTGCAGACCGACACCGCCGAACCGCTCGTCAGCGCCTCGTTCGGACCAACGCCGGGGCTCATCGTCGCCGCCGACGCGACCGGCGACGTCCACGTGCTGCGGTGCGCGATCTGCGCGTCGGAAGGCGAGCTGTTGGCGCGTGCCCGGGAGCGGCTGGCGCTCGTGTCGCGCTTCCAGCCGCGGCGGCCGCCGACGAGCGGCGTTGCCTGAATCGCTCAAGAACGTCTGAACACGCGGGCGAGCCGTTGCAGCATCGAGTCGGCCGGGATCAAGAGGCCGCGACCGGCCATACCCGTCATCCGGTCAAGCGTCGCGAGAAGCTCCGAGGCAAGCTCCGGCTCGTCGCGCAGCGCCCAGAGCGCGCGCGCGTTCGTCCACGCAGCATCCCGGGCTCGCCCGACATTCCACATCGCAGCGATGTCGTCGATCCGATGAAAGCGGTGCACGACCCGATCGACGAAACCGAGCCAACCGGAGAGATAGAGCCGCTTGATCTTGCGGCTCGACCTCGGCCAGCAGGACATTCACCTGTTTGAAGTCGGCCTGAGCGGGTGACCCCTCGCGAAGGTCGAGCCCCAGCTCCTGGCACGTCGTCACCAGCGCCACCGGCAGGTCGCGGTTGATGTGCGCATTCATCCCGGCCAGGGCGAACTGGAGCGGAGTCAGCCCGCGCCGCGACCGCTGCGCGAACAGCGGCACCCAAGCGGACGGCGCGCTCGCCGGATCGCGCTCGTAGGCATCGAGCGCCGAGAAGAACAGGCCCGCAAAGCAGACGTCGAGTCGCTCCAGAAACCGCGGGTCGGCGAAGCCTGCCCGTGCGAGCGTGGCGTTGACGCCCTCGGTCACCTCCCGGTAGAGATGCGCAAAGCAGGCGACGCCGTCCGAGCGAGGCGCCGCAGCCTCGATCGCACGCAGCCGCTCGATCACCGCCGGGACCGTCGCTGGAGTCGCCGCGCTCACGGGCCAAGACTGTAACCGGCTAACGGCTGCGTGTCGGGCTCAGCCTTCGTGCAGGAACCGGAGCCGCTCGGCGGCGGTGAGCTCGCGGCCGGCGGAGACGTGTGCGGGGACGTCGGCCAGCAGTTGCTCGAGGTTCCCGCAGGCCTCGCAGTTGTGCAGGAAGACCGTGCCGTCCCGGCTTCCGGTGATCAGATCTCGGGGGTCGCTCCCGAACGCGACGCTCGTCACCCAGCCGTGGCGATCCTCGAACCGCGCCATCAGCCGTCCCGTTGCCGCCTCCCACACCAGCGCGAGGCCGTCGCGGCCGCCCGTCACGATCCAGCGCCCGTCGGGGCTGAAGGCAGCGACGTTTGTCTCGCCGGAATGGCCTCGGAGCTCCAGCACGGCGCGCCCGCTTGCGATCTCCCAGACGCGCGTCGGATCTCCGCGGCTCGCCGTGAGCAGGAACCGCCCGTCGGGGCTGAAGGCGACGCTGACGATCTCCGCGGTGAGGTCGCCCAACGTGAAGAGCGGCTTCCCGGTGGCCGCATCGCGAACAGCTGCCGGGCCGGCGATCGTGGCCGGGGGGGCGGTGGTCACGATCAGGCGCCCGTCGGGGCTGAACGTGGCGTCGGCCCGTAGGATGCCGGGCGGTCCTGGAAGGGTCGTCAGCAGACGGCCGCTCTCGACGTCCCAGATCTTGGTCGAGTCGAACCGGGCGACGGACGCGAGCCGGGTCCCGTCCGGGCTGAAGACAACCCGATCGACCTCCCGTTGGTGCCCGCGCAGCTCGTGCAGCAGCGCGCCGGTCGTCGCGTCCCAGATCCGCACCACGTGATCCGTTCCGCCTCCGGCCGCAAGCCGGCCGTCCGGGCTGAAGGCAACGGACAACGCCTTGCCGCTCGCCGGGTCCCGGAGGCTGACCGGGGGACCGCCGGCGGCGACGGCCCAGATCGTCGCGGCGACTCCCGTATCCCCGATCGTCCCGGTCAGGACGCGCTCGCCGTCCGGGCTGAGCGCCGCGTCCAAGACAAGCAGGTGCTTGGGGTCGCCGATCGTGCGGAGGCGGCTTCGCGCGATCGTGTCCCAGAGGCGCGCGGTCCAATCGGCGCCTCTGCTCAACGCCAGACTGGTCGTCAGGGGCAAAGCCGACCACGCTCACCTCGCGACCGTGGGATCCGAGCCGGACCGGGTGCCCGCTGTCGAGAGCCCAGACCCGTGCGGTCCCATCGTCGCTCGAAGTGAGCAGAAGGCGACCGTCCGAGCTGAAGATCGGGACTCCTACGCCGTTGGTGTGTCCGCGCAGCTCGCTCAGTAGACGACCCGTGCGCGCGTCCCACACCCTCGCGACGGGATCCTCGCCGGTCGTAACGACGTATGCGCCGTCGGGGCTGAACACCGCCCTGGTCACGGGATCCGGGTGACCCCTCAGGGTGACGAGCAGGCGACCGCTTTGGGCGTCCCAGATGCGTGCGGTCTGGTCGCTCGAGGCCGCGACCACGCGCACCCCCTCCGGGTCGAACGCTGCGTAGTTCACGCTCGCCCCGGCGCCGCGGAGCACCGCCAGGCTCGCGCCGGTGACCGCCGACCAGACGCGAGCCGTGCCGTCGTCTCCGGCCGTGACCACCCGGGTGTCGTCCGGACTGAAGAGGGCACGGTTCACCCCGCCCCGGTGGCCGCGCAGGGTGAGCAGCCGGGCACCCGTGTGCGCGTCCCATAGGGTGGCTCCGTCGGGGCCGGCGGTGACCACGCGAGTGCCGCTGTGATCGAACGCTGCGTTGAACACGGACGCGTTTCCCCGAAGCGCGGACGCGGTCCCGCCGGCGAGGTTCCAGACCCAGACGACGCCCGAAGCGCTCACGGCGAGCACCCGCGTGCCGTCGTCGCTGAACGAGGCGCCGTAGAGCGCCGCCGTTGCGCCACGAAGAACGGCACGCGCGCTCCCGGTGCGGGCATCCCAGATGCGAACGGTGCCGTCGGAGCCCGCGGTCAGCAGCCGCTCACCCCGACGGTCGAACTTCACCGCGTTGACCGTTCCCCCGTGCCCGCGCAGTTCGGCGACGAGCTTGCCCGTCCGCACGTTCCAGAGACGTGCAGTTCCTGCTACCGCCGCGGTCGCGGCCCGATCGCCCTGCGGCGCCAGATCGGCGGCAAAGAGTGGCGCCGGCAGCCCGCCGAAGGTCGCCCGTGAATGCGAGCTCAGGATCGCCTGACGCAACGCATCTTCGGCCTCCGCGGTCGGCTTCGCCTCTGCGGCCCGGGCCGCCAGCAGCACGCTCAGCTCGGGGTCGAGCGGGAGCTGCTGATTGGCCAGGGCGGCGATCTCGCGGGAGCGGGCAGTGTGCTCGCGGTCGATCGCCTGGCTGCGCGTGACCAGCGAATAGGCGGTGAGCGCGAGCGAGACCGCGAGCGCGAACCCGACGGCGCCGAGGACGATTCGCTGCCTGCGGTTTGCGGCCCGGCGGCTCGCCGCGATGAAGTCCCGCTGGAGGTCCGTGGGCGACTCCTCGTGCGGCTCGGGGTCGTTGAGCCATCTCTCCTCGGCCTCCTTGAGCTTGCCGCCGCGCAGCAGCGTGCTCTTGTCCCTGTTGCTTGCAACCCAGTCGTGGGCCTGGATCGTCAGCTCGTTGTGCTTGTCGCGCCACCAGAGATCGGCGTTGACCGCCTCGACCACCTGTTCGATGCCCGCGTCGACAGGGTCGGTCTCCCTGAGCTGGATCCGCTGGATCTTCGCGAGCGCGTCCGGCACTCGCTCGTCCGGCACGTCGACGCGCATGATCGGAACCAGCGGCTTGCCGAGCTCGATCGCCACGCCGAGCTCGCGCCGGCAGTACTCGGACTCGAGCGACTCCGGGCTGATCACGAAGACGAACGCGCGCGCCGCCCGGATGCCGGTGTCGATGCGCTCCTGCCAGTCGGCGCCCGGCTCGATGTCGTCGAGGTCGAGCCAGACGTTCTTTCCCCGCGCCTCGAGTGCCGTCACCAGCTGGCCCTGGACGAACTCCCTGGTGTCGCGGCGCGAGTACGAGATGAACGCATCGGCCCTCGCGGCGCCGGCTTCGGCCCCCGCCGTGGGAAGCCCGCCTGCGCCGGCACCGTCGGGGTTGCGTCCGGGGCCTCTACGCACTAGACGACAAAGCCGGTGAAGTGCTCGCGTTTCACCTTCGAGGCGACCGCGCGGCCGACCTGCTGGAGCTCGGCCACGTGCTCGATCGAGTCGAGCCGCTGCACGTCGGCAGGGTTGACGTCCGGCACGCCTAGGAGGGTCAGGCCCTCCTTCGACAGCTCGCCGTTGTAGCGGGCATATGTGAAGAGCTTCGGCTCGACGGGCCCTCGCGCCGTTGCGAGGTCGCCGACCTCGCGGTCGAGCAGGTCGCCTTCCAGGCGGCGGCCGAAGACCCGGCAGAGCAGGTCCTGCTCGTTCAGCGCGGCGCCCATCAGGGCGGAGGGAATCGAGCCGGCGTTGTAGAGCAGGTTCATCTCGTCCGGCCGGAGGTTCTCGTTGGCGTGCGGGTTCGTTCCCGTACCGATCGAGACCAGCAGCATCTGTTCCTCGCCGGTCGACCAGCCGAGGCCGTACGGCTCCACCGTCGCCATCAGGAAGAGCTGGAACGCCGGGTTGTTGTACATCGTCACGCCGCCGTCGACGAAGACGAACGACTGCCCGCCGCCGATGTCGATCACCTCGGGCGGGAAGAACGTGGGCGCCGCCGTGCTCGCGCGCACGAGCTGCCAGAGCGGGAGATCGAGATTCCGGAACTTGCGGTCGGGCAGGTTGTACCGCGCCGCCGGGTTGTTCGAGAGCGGCCAGGGCGAGTCGGTCGTCGCGTTGCGCATGACGATCAGCAGCAGCGTTCGGAGACGGTCGCTGCCGAGCGTCGTGTCCTCGCCGAGCTCTTTCCGCAGACGCCGGGCGAGGTTGTCGTCCTGATACTTGTAACGGAAGCGCTCCAACACCCTTGCCTTGTCGAACATGTCGGTGGCGTTCTCGACGTAGAAGTCGCGGATCCGCTCGACGGACATCCCGACCGAGAGGCACGTTGCGATCACCGCGCCGGTGCTCGTGCCGGCGATGTAGTCGAAGTAGTCGGCGAGGACGAACTCCTTGCCGCCGCCGGAGTCTTCGCGCAGAAGCCGCTCGATCTCGGCCAGCACCTCGATCGTGATCAGCCCGCGAATGCCGCCGCCGTCGAGCGCCAGGAGCTTGCGCGGGCCGGTCTTCGCGAGCTTGTCGGCCACCGTCATCGTCAGACCTCCATCTTCGTCGGGTTGACGATCGCAAAGCGACTGCTCATCTGCTCGGCTCTCCGGGCGAAGTCGGAGGTTCCGCCGGGTCCGTCGCCCGTCGGTTGCTCGTCCCAGACCATGATCGTCGAGATCCTGCCGTTGGGCGCCTCCACCCGAGCCGTATCGAGGATCCAGAGATTGGTGCGCGCGAAGACGTCAAGCCCGGCGGGAGGGTCGCCGAGCCGGTCGGACTGAACCGCGACCTCGGCGCGTGCGAGCACCTGGTGGAACCGCTCCTCCCACCGGCCGGCATCGCCGCGAAGCCTGACCGACCTCGCGAGGAACTCGGGCTCCGGGAGGGCCAGCAGGATTCGCACATCCGCACCCAGTTCGAGCGCGAGCTCGGCGAACAGCAGGTCGGCGCCGCGGGCCCCGCCGCCGATCGCGAGCGTTCCGGGTGCCGCCGACGCGGCCTCGAGCTCGTGCCGCAGGCGCTCCCGAACCGCATCCTCCTTCTCCTGCGGAAACCGCGCCTCCGGGCGGTCCGGCGCGTCGATCATGTGGCCGCTGCACACCACCACGTTGTCGTAGCGCTTCGCGGGCGGCGCGACTCGGTCCCGGATCGGTTCGAGCGCAGCCCGAACCTTCGCTACCGCGTCGACCCGAAAGCCGAGCTCCTCGTACAGGCTCAGCTGGGAGAGCATCGACTCGAGCTGAAACAGGGTTGCGCCGGGCGCGGCCAGTGCTTCCAGGTACAGCTCGACCGCACGATCCGAGTTGCCGGCAAGCAGCTCGAGCTCTCCGAGCGTCGACGCGGGCCAGACGACCGCGTCCTCCGCACCCGTGTCGTACGAACGCCGCCGGGCTTCTACCGCTGCCACGCGGACGCATGCGACCAGGTCATCGCTGTTCTCCGTGGCGGGCCCGTCCGGGTCGGCGGCCGCTCCGACGTGCTCGAGGAGTTGCGTCAGCCCGACAACGTTGATCCCGTTGTAGTACGACTCGAGGTCTCGCCGGTGCGCGCGGCGGTAGCTGCGGATCGCCAGTCGTGCCTGTGCCGCCGACCCGCGGGCGATCGTCTGCCGCTGGTCAGGGTCGCCGACACCACTCCAGAGCGCGCGCCAAGCGTCCTTGTAGATGCGGCCGAGCGCGCCGTGAGACTCCGGATCGTCGGGCCGTCCCTCGAGCACGGTCGCAATCCGCTGCTCGGCCTCGGCCGCCCGGCCGAGCCGACCGAGGACGAGGGCGAGGATGCGCATCGCGTCGAGATTGCCGGGATCGAAGTCGAGCAGGTCACCGAGGACGCTCTCCGCGACGTCGAACCGCTGGAGCTCGACCAGCGCGCGCGCCGCCTCGGTCAGGAGCTTTCCCCGGTGGAACCGCGTCGGCGCGTCACGCGCGAGCGTCAGGACGTCGCCGGCATGCCCGTTTCGGCGTGCGATGCGCACCCGTGCCTGCCAGTCGTCCAGGACGCCCTGGAAGTACTTCGCGGTCGCCGTCTCGATCCCGCTCCAGTCCGCGGGCCGAAGCCCCCTCAGCGTCTGGTAGACAGGGCTGCCGAACGTCTGTCCGTCGGCGGCCAGCGCTTGCCGGAACACCACCCCGAGGCGCTTCGCCTCGGCGGCGACCCGCTCCGCCCACGAGTCGCCACGTTTGCCGGCGGCAAGGAAGAGCGATCCGTCGTAGCTGAACGTGCGATCGGGCGCGACGTCGAACGGGCGGGTGATCCAGCCCGCGGTGATCATGAACACGCCGCGCTCGGCGACCCCGTGGCGGATGCCGAGCTCGTAGAAGACGTTCGGGTTCAGGATCGAGATGTCCGCGACCACGAGGTCGGCCGTGACCAGCTCGAAGTACATATCCGTCCGGATGTCGCCGGCGCCCGGCTCCTCGTCCGCGCGAAACGGGTCACAGCCCGCCTCGCGCAGCGCCGGTGCGATCAGGCGCTCGTACAGCTCGTTGAAGTCGACCGTGAAGGTACGGCCTCTTCTGAGTGGGTGAGGGCACCTTGCGCTTCCCGAACGGCATCGCGACGAACGCGCGCGGCAGCATCCGCTCGTCCTGCGAGCTCACAGGCGGCCGCCTCTGGCAGTCATCGCAAGCGAGAGCGTACGCTTCCCCGCTGTGGACACGGGCGGAAGGTGATCACGCGTGGCCGGTGTCTTCATCAGCTACCGGCGTAGCGACACAGCACCGTACGCAGCACGCCTGAAAGCACGCCTCGACTCGGAGTTCGGCGACGGATACGTCTTCATGGACGTGGACTCGCTCAGACCCGGGGAGCCGTTTCCACAGGTGATCGAGGCGACGATCGAGTCCACCGAAGCCGTGCTCGCGCTGATCGGGCGCGACTGGCTGACCGTGACCGACGCCGACGGGCGGCGCCGCCTCGACAACCCCGGCGACTTCGTCCGGATCGAGCTGGCGACCGCCTTCCGGTTGGAGCGGGTCGTGATCCCGGTGCTGCTCGAGAACGCATCGATGCCGCACGCAGGCGAGCTCCCGGAGCTGCTCGCCGCCCTCGCGGAGCGGCACGCGATCGAGCTCGGGGACGAGCGCTGGGACGGCGACGTCGTCCGCCTCGTGCAGCGCCTCGAGGAGGTTGTCGACACGATTCCGCCCTGCCCGTACCCGGGCATGGTCGCGTTCGGGCGAGCCGATGCCGCTCGGTTCTTCGGGCGGGAGAAGGAGGTCGGCGAGATCGAGGACCGGCTCGCGTCGCAGCGGTTGCTGTGCCTCGTCGGTCCCTCCGGGTGCGGCAAGTCGTCGCTGATCGCGGCGGGCGTGCTTGCCGACCTCGAGCGCACGCAGCCCGTCCGTTGGGCCGTGCGCACGCTGCGGCCCGGGGGATCGCCGCTGCGCTCGCTCGGCGAGGCGCTCGGTGCCGATCTCGACGGCAACGCTTCGCCCGAGGCCTTCGCGAGCGCCGCCCGCCGGGCGATCGCCTCGCAGCAAGAGGCGGCCCGGCTGCTGCTCGTGGTCGACCAGCTCGAGGAGCTGTTTGCGCAGGCGAACGCAGACGATCGCGAGCGGTTCATCGCTGCGCTCGAGGCGATTCACGAGCTCGACGACGCCTCGATCGTGCTCGCGATCCGGGCCGACTTCTACGGCGAGCTGATGGAGAGCGCGCTCTGGCCGCTCGTCGAGGGAGGCAAGGTCGACGTGCCCCCACTCACCGGCGACGCTCTCGCCGAGGCGATCGTGGAGCCGGCGAAGTCCTGCCACGTCACGATCGAGCCGGACCTGCTCGAGCGACTGGTGGCGGACGCCGGCAACGAGCCCGGCGCGCTGCCGCTCCTCCAGGAGGCGCTCGTACGCCTGTGGGGGTCGATGCACCTGCACCGGATCTCGCTCGCCGCCTACGAGCACATCGGCGAGGGCCGAGGCGGCCTGTCCGCCGCCGTCGCCGAAACGGCCGATGCGGCGCTTGCGGCGCTCTCGCCCGACCAGGTGTCGATCGCCAAGCGCGTGCTGCTCAGGCTGGTTCAGTTCGGGCAAGGCCGCCCGGACACGCGCCGCCAGCTCAGGTTCGAGGATCTGCGCAGCGAAGGCGACGACGACCGCGCGCTCGAGGGCGTGCTCGACAGTCTCGCCCGCTCGCGTCTCGTCACGCTCACCGGCTCGCCCGCGCCCGGCGCGGGCGGCTCGCGGGAGGGTGAGCTGGTCGACCTCGCCCACGAGGCGCTGATCGCCGGGTGGCCGACGATGCGCGGATGGCTGGCCGAGCGACGCGACGCCGAGCAGGCTCGCCGGCGGCTCGAGGGTCACGTTGCAACCTGGGAGGAGCACGACCGCACCGCCGCCTTCCTCGACGAGGTCGAGCTGCGGGAGGCCCAGGGCTGGCTCGCGAGCCCCGACGCGCGAGAGCTTGGTATCCCGCGCGGCCTGCCAGAGCTCGTCGCCGTGAGCGCCGCCAAGCTGCGCCGCCGCCGCCGTCTCCGCCGCGGCGCGATCGCCGGCCTCGCCGGCCTGCTGATCGCGGCGATCGTGCTCGCGGCGTCTTCCTGCGGGCGCGCAACGACGCCATCCACCGGGCCAACGTCGCGCTCTCGCGGGAGCGGGCGGCGAGTGCGCTTGCAGCCCTCTCCGTCGATCCGCACCAGAGCCTGCGGCTCGCCCTCCAGGCCGTCGACGCACTCAGGGCAGACCACTCCGCCACGCCGACGGACCGCCGGGAGGCCGAGGCGGCGCTGCGGGATGCAGTTCGCGCGTCGCGGGTGCGCGCACTGCTCAAAGGGCATACGGCCGAGGTCGTGTCGGCGACTTCGACGCGAGCGGCCGGCGCGTCGTCACCGCCGGCTGGGACGGCACGGCGCGCGTGTGGGATGCGACCACCGGCAACATCCGAGGCGGTGATGCGCGTACGCGGGGTTCAGCTGGAGACCGCCGTCTTCAGTCCCGACGGGCGACGTGTGGTCGACGGCGCAAGACGACGGCTCCGCCCGCGTGTGGAACGCCGAGACCGGAGCCCCTCTGGCGCTTCTTCGACACGAGCCGGGCTCGAAGGTGCTCGATGCCGGCTTCAGCTCCGACGGCCGCTTCGTCGTCACCGCCGGCTCCGACGGGACCGCGCGCATCTGGGACGCGACCACTTGGAAGCGAGAGGCGATGCTCGGCCACGTCGGCGGGCCGGAGATCCGGCGCGCGGTCTTCAGCCGTGACGGCTCGATGGTGGCGACCGCCGGACACGACGGGTTCGCGGTCGTCTGGAGCACGTCCACCGGCAAGCCGCTCGCCCGGCTCCGGCACGGCGCTGCGGTCGAATCGGTGCGCTTCGGCCCGGACGGGTCGATCGTGACCGCGAGCGACGACGGCACGGCGCGCGTCTGGCGCCCGTTCACGCGCGGAGCGAAGGACGGTCGTGCTCCGTGGGCACCGGCGCGAGGTCGTCGACGCCGAGCTCAGCCCCGACGGCACGCGCGTCGTCACGGCGAGCCTCGACGGCACCGCTCGTTTGTGGAACCCGCGGACGGGCGAGGAGCTCACGGTCCCGCTTGCACACGGCGACGCTGTCCGCACGGCGGCCTTCAGCGCCGACGGTGCGCGCGTCGTCACCGCGAGCGCCGACCAGACAGCCCGGATCTGGGACGCCCGGACGGGCAAGGAGCTTGCCGTGCTCCGAGGCCACGGCAGCTACGTGGGAAGCGCGGAGTTCAGCCCCGACGGAACGCGGGTCGTCACGTCGAGCTTCGACCACACCGCACGCGTCTGGGACGCGGCCGAGGAGGAGCCTCTGGTCACGGTCGGAAGCAGCAGGTTCCCGGTCGCTCACGCCGCCCTCAGCCCGGACGGCAGGCGACTCGTGGCCACCCCTCCGCTCGGCGACCCGCGTGTCGTGGACGCCGGGACCGGCGAAGTGGTCTCGACGCTCGCCGTGCACGGCGCCCGTGTCGTCAGCGCCCTGTTCAGCCCCGACGGCCGACGAACGTCGTCACGGCGGACGCGAGCCGGCGTTCGGATCTGGCGACGTGGCCACCGGCGGGCTCGTTGGTTCGAGGCGAGCTGAAGGGTGATCCTGTGGTCGCCGTCCCGAGTCCCGACGCCGCGCACGTCGTCTCCGTCAGCGTGGACGACACCAAGAAGCAGCCGGTGACCGCGGTCACCCTCTGGGACCGCACGCGCGCGGAGCCGGTGGCCACTTGGCACCTCGGCGGTCGCGGGCAGGGAGCGAACTTCGACGCGAACGGCCGCCGTCTCGTCGTCTGGACGGAGGACGGCGCCGTCTCCGTGTGGGACGTCCCTTCGAGCCGCTCGCTGGCCGCCTTCTCGACCGCGACCGAACTGAGGTCGGCCTCGCTCAGCCCTGACGGCTCGCAGGTGGTCACCGCCGGGCTCGACGACGGCAGGGCCAGGATCTGGGACGTGGCGACCGGGCGGGAGCTGAAGCAATTCCGCCACGCCCTCGCGGTCGTCGCCGCAACGTTCAGCGACGACGGCAGCCGGCTACTCACGGCCGGCCTCGACCAGACGGCGAAGATCTGGGACCTGCAAACGGACGGCGAGCTCGCTCGTGTTCCGAGGCCACGAGTCGGAGCTCGCCGGCGCGGCCTTCAGCCCCGGGGATCGCTGGGTGGTGACCGCCGGTGGCGACGACACGGCGCGTGCATGGGATGCGCAGACGGGTCAGGAACTCGCGCTCTTTCAACATCCAGCCGCCGTCGCCGAAGCGACCTTCGACCGGGACGGCCGCCGCGTGCTCACGCTGGCGGCCGACTACCGCGCACGCGTGTTCCGCTGCGATACGTGTCTTCCACTCGACCAGCTCGTCCGTCTCGCCCGCAGCCGGATCGTCGCCGGCCTCCGGTAGCCGGCAGCCGAGACGTTGCGATTGTTGCGATTTCCTTACAGATGAGCGATCATCGCTCACGGCAGGCGAACTGCGAGGGAGGGATGGTGCACCCGACGCGGGACGATGCTGCGGCCATGCGGAGACCCAAGGTCTTCGTCTTTCCCCTGCTCCTCCTCGCCATGGTCGCGGTCTCGGGCTCGGCTCCGGCGGCCAGGAGCTCGCCCCTCGGCGCCGCCGCGGGTACGACCCAGGTGTTCATCGTCCCGAGCGGATACGGAGACATCACGGTCGAGGGCGCCGGCGCCCCGTATACCTGCACGAACGAGCTGTACGCCGGCAGCGGGTGCGGGCTGTCGGTCCCGACCGGAACCAAAGCTCACGTTCAGAGCCACCCCGAAGCCCGTGCAGGCCCCGGAGCCCGGCGTCGACCCGCGTCCCAACCCGCCGGTTGCTTCTCAGTTCCGGGGCTGGAGCCGGCCCGAGTGCACGTCGACCGGGCCGTGCACGGTCAAGACCGCCGCCGCCGAGGAGTGGGTCGTCGCGCAGTTCTCGCCGGTGTGGCTCGAGGCGGTCGTAGCAGGGTCGGGCACGATCAGCGCAGGCAATGTGCAGCGCACCTGCTCCGATGATCGGTGCGTCATGGGCCTGTTCAACGCCGGCACGCAGGTGACGGTGACTGCTCGGCCGGCGACCGCCGGAGCGGCCACCAAGTTCGGCTTCGGCTGCGACCCGTACGAGAGCGATCTCAGCAATGGTCGCTGTGTCGTCGACATGTCCAACGTCAGGAACTTCGTGAGCGTCGGATTCGGCGGCGCCGAACCCGATGGATCCCCTCCGTTCAACCAAGCAGTCGACCTCAAGGTCGCGCGCGCGGGCAACGGCCAGGGCCGAGTCCAGGGGAGCGGGCAGTCTGCCGACCTGAACGCGGGCCCGTGGAACATCGACTGCGGCAGCGCATGCGACGTCAACGGTTTGCAGTACCAGACCCAGGTGCGGCTGCGGGCGGTAAAGAGCGACGGCTCGGTCTTCGAGCGCTGGACGGGACCGCCGTGTCTCAGCCAGGAGACGTGCACCTTCACGGCGGGCAAGTACCCGAAGGTGATCGCGATCTTCCGGAAGGAGCAGGCCTTCAGCGCGGCGGTTTTGACGGTCACAGCGACCGGAAGACGGGCGACGCGCGCCGTCGTCGCGCGCCTGAAGACGAACGATTCCGCCACGGTGACGCCTGCGGCTTCTGCGGAAGGGACGAACCCTGGGCCGGGGGAGCTTCGACGTGGCGGCGGGCACGCACCGGCTGACCCTCCAGGATTCCCCGCAGCGTGACGCCCGGGTGGTGCGCCCTCGACTTCTCCGTGGTGGCCGCCGACGGCACCACGCGCACGTTCCGCAAATGGATCCGGCTTGGAGCATAGGAGGCACGGTGAATCTCTCGCAGACTGAGTTGAAGCGGCAGGTCCAGACGGCGAAGAAGAACGGCTGGGCGGCGATCTGCACGGACGCGGAGCAGGCCGCCGGACTACCGGCGGGCATCCTGCTGGCTGTCGCCTCACGGGAGACGAACGTGACCGACATCGTCGGCGACCGCGGGCACGGCCGCGGGCTCTTTCAGATCGACGACCGCTCGTGGAAGGAGTGGCTTGCCGCGCAGGGCGCCGGCGGCAGTGGGAAGACGCCGCCGGTAGCGGCCGCGGCCCGCCTCGCCGCGTCGATCATCCGGGACAATCGTGCCTTCGGGCGCAAGAACGGCGTTGCAGAGCGCGACCTCGTGAAGTTCTCGCTCTCCGCCTACAACGCGGGCGCGGGCGGGGCGATCAAGGGCTACCGCGAAGGCGACTCCGACCTGCACACCACCGGGGCGGACTACGGCAAGGACGTCCTCGAGCGTCTCGCCGCGATCGGCGGAGGAGCAGGGCCCGCCTCGAAGCCGGCCGCCGACGGCGTCCTTCGCGTCGGCTCGCGCGGCAACGGCGTCACTGCGCTCAAGGAGCGGCTCGGGCAGTGGTTCGACTTGAACGCCCCGGGCGAATGGGAGACGTTCAAGGTCAAATCCGGGGCCGCTTTTCGATCCGAAGTTGAAGCGCGCCGTGCGAGTCTTCCAAGAGCGCACGGGACTGCTGGTCGACGGGGAGGTCGGGCCGCAGACGCTGGCCGTTCTCGGCCTCACTCTGCTCCGTCGGACGCGCCCGCCCCGCCGGCCCCGAGCCTGCCACCCGACCTGGCGCTCGACCACGTGTACCGCAAGGGAAGCGGGGGCGCGCATGTCCGGCTCATCCAGGGATGGCTCTGCCTGGGAGGCTTCGCCCTCGCGGCCGACGGGGAGTTCGGCCCGGCGACGGTGCGCCAGGTGAAGGCGTTCCAGAAGCAGAAGGGACTGAAGCCGACCGGGGCTGTCGACGAAGCAACCTACGACGTCCTGACCGCCCCGATCCACGCGGCGCTGGTGCCGCTCCCACCGGCCTCCTCACTCGGTGCGATGGTCGTCGCGTATGCGAAGCAGCACCTCGCCCAGCATCCCCGCGAGGTGCGGCTGATGCCGAACGACGGGCCGTGGGTGCGTCTCTACACCGACGGGCACGAGGGCGATGCCTTTCCCTGGTGTGCCGGCTTCGCCACGTTCATCCTCAAGCAGGCGTGCGAGACGATGGGCGTCCGGATGCCGATCGCGCGAACGCTGTCGTGCGACGAGATGGCCGCGACCGCGAAGGCGTCGAGGATCTTCCTGGCGAGCCCGTCGACGGCCGAGCGCAAGCGGATCACGCCCGGAAGCATGTTCCTGAAGCGGGCGGTTTCCGGCGGCCTCGCGTACGCCCACACCGGCATCGTCACCGAGGCCGGCGCCGACACGTTCGCCTCGATCGAGGGCAACACGAACGACGGCGGCAGCTTCGAGGGCATCGAAGTGATCGACCGCGTACGAAGCTACGACCGGATGGACTTCGTCCTGATCCGGTAGGCGCGGGTGTTAGTGCTACCCCCTCCTCGCGGGGCGCGCACGCACGGGGCTTGGTTTCGGAGCCGCCGAACGTAGAAGATGGCCCATGTGAGCGACGGCGAGATCGCGTATCTCGGCCCCGAAGCGAAGGCGCGGGTCGAGATCGACCGGATGCTCGTCGCCGCGGGCTGGGCGGTGCAGGACGCGCGGCGCGTGAACCTCGCCGCCTCGCGCGGCGTCGCGGTGCGCGAGTTCGTGATGAAGCCGCCGCACGGCCGCGCCGACTACCTGCTGTTCCTCGACGGCCGCGCGGCCGGCGTGGTCGAGGCGAAGAAGGAGGGCGAGACGCTCGTCGGGGTCGAGCGGCAGAGCGCGAAGTACGTCGACGGCCTGCCCGACGAGCTCGAGCCGGCGGTCGAGGGCGGGCTGGCGTTCGTCTACGAGTCGACCGGCGACGAGACGCGGTTCACGAACCGGCTCGACCCCGACCCGGCGAGCCGGCCGGTGTTCTCGTTCCACCGGCCCGAGACGCTCGATCGGCTGGCTCGACGAGATCCGCCGCACCCGACCGCGCCGACCCTGCGCCATCGCCTGCGCGCGCTGCCGCGAGCTGCAGGACGACCGGGCTGTGGCCGGCGCAGGTCCGGGCGATCGCGCAACCTCGAGGCGTCGCTGGCGGCGAACCGGCCGCGGGCGCTGATCCAGATGGCGACCGGCTCGGGCAAGACGTTCACCGCCGCGAACGTCAGCCTACCGGCTGGTCAAGCACGCCGACGCCGAGCGGATCCTGTTCCTCGTCGACCGGGCGAACCTCGGCCGCCAGACGCTGAAGGAGTTCCAGGGGTTCGCCACGCCCGACGACGGCCGCAAGTTCACCGAGCTCTACAACGTCCAGCACCTCGCCTCGAACAAGATCGACCCCGTCGCGCGCGTCGTGATCTCGACGATCCAGCGCCTCTACTCGATCCTGCGCGGCGAGGCGGAGCTCGACCGAGGAGCTCGACGAGCACTCGGCCGTACGAGCTCGACCGACCGAGCCGGTGCCGGTCGAGTACAACCCGGCGGTCCCGCCCGAGACGTTCGACGTGGTGATCGTCGACGAGTGCCACCGCTCGATCTACGGGCTCTGGCGGCAGGTGCTCGACTACTTCGACGCCTTCACGATCGGGCTGACCGCGACGCCGACAAGCAGACGTTCGGCTTCTTCAACCAGAACCTCGTGATGGAGTACGGCCACGAGCAGGCGGTCGCCGACGAGGTCAACGTCGACTTCGACGTCTACCGGATCCGCACCGAGATCACCGAGCAGGGCTCGACGATCGACGCCGGGCTCGTCACCCAGTTCCGCGACCGGCAGACCCGCACGCACCCGCTGGGAGAAGCTCGACGAGGACCTCGCCTACGACGCGCCGCCAGCTCGACCGCGCCGTCGTCGCCCGCGACCAGATCCGCACCGTGCTCGAGACCTTCCGCGACCGGCTGTTCACCGAGATCTTCCCCGGCCGCAGCGAGGTGCCGAAGACGCTGATCTTCGCGAAGGACGACGCCCACGCCGACGAGATCGTCCAGATCGCCCGCGAGGAGTTCGGCAAGGGCAACGACTTCGCCGCCAAGATCACCTACAAGGCGACCGGCAAGAAGGCCGACGAGCTGATCGCCGCGTTCCGCAACTGCTACAACCCGCGCATCGCCGTGACCGTCGACATGATCGCCACCGGCACCGACGTGAAGCCGCTCGAGTGCGTGTTCTTCATGCGCACGGTCAAGAGCCGCACCTTCTTCGAGCAGATGAAGGGCCGCGGCGTCCGCGTGATCGACGACACGACCTTCAGGCCGTCACCCCCGACGCGAGGCGAAGGAGCGGTTCGTGATCGTCGACGCGGTCGGTGTCACCGAGACCGAGCTCGTCGACACCGTGCCGCTCGACCGCAAGCCGACCGTCCCGCTCGAGAAGCTCCTCCAGGCAGGTCGTCGTTCGGCGTCCGCGACCCCGACACGATCTCGGCGATCGCCGCGCGGCTCGCCCGCCTCGACCGGCGGCTCGGCACGGACGAGCGCGCCGAGCTCGAGCAGCTCGCCGGCGGCGCGACGCTGAAGGAGATCGCCGGCGGGATCGTCGCCGCGCTCGACCCCGACCGGCAGCTCGCCGCCGCCCGCGAGGCGAGCGGCGCCGACGAGCCCGACCGTCGACGACATCGCCGTCGGCCGCCCGCAGCTGCTCGACGACGCCGTCGCCCCGCTCGCGACGAACCCGGCGCTGCGCGAGCGGATCGTCGATCTGCGCCGGATGCACGAGCAGGTGATCGACGAGACCTCCGCGGACGAGGTCATCGAGGCCGGCTACTCGCAGGACGCCACCGACCGCGCCCGCCGCACCGTCGAGTCGTGGGAGCAGTTCTGCGAGGAGCACCGCGACGAGATCACCGCCCTCCAGATCCTCTACTCCCGCAGCGCAGCCGACAGCGGCTCACCTTCGCGAGGTGAAGGAGCTCGCGCAGACGCGATCGGCCGGCCGCCGCACCAGTGGACGCCCGAGAGGCTCTGGCAGGCCTACGAGCAGCTCGACCGCTCGAAGGTCCGCGGCTCCGGCGAGCGCGTGCTCACCGACCTCGTCTCCCTCGTCCGCGTCGCGCTCCACCAGGAGGACGAGCTCGTCCCCTACCCCGACCTCGTCCGCGAGCGCTACCACGCCTGGCTGCTGCAGCAGGAGAACGCCGGACGCGTGTTCACGACCGAGCAGCTCGCCTGGCTCGAGCGGATCCGCGACCACGTCGCCGCCTCGCTCGCGATCACGACCGACGACTTCGGCTACACGCCGTTCGTCGAGGCGGGCGGGCTCGGCAAGGCGGCGCAGGTGTTCGGCGACGAGCTCGGCCCGCTGCTCGACGAGATCAACGAGGTGCTGGCTGCGTGAACTGCCGCTCGGGTGGACGCGGGGACCGTCGGAGACATTGCCATGCTCACGGACGGGCCGCTCGGATCGATCCTGAGAGTCGTCACACTCGTAGCCGACGGGCCGCGGGTGCTTCGGCTTCGAACATCAGCATGGGATCTTCCGAGACGAACGAGCCGTGTCGCTCAGGATCGCTTCGACACGCTTCGGAACACGAGGTCAAGCCCGGATGTCGTGGTTGCGTCCCTTGGTCGACGAGGCACTTCGCGCGTGCCTTGTTCCTGAACGAGTCGGGCCCTGCGATCGTCAAGGCGGACTGCACGCTGCCTTCGCATCCGCCTCGGGACGTCGAGCCAGGGCTCGTCACGTGGATGCGTCGACTCGCTCCGCGGTCAGTACGCCAGGCTGCGACGTCCATCAAGGGGGTCGGACGGCCGCGGCTCGAGGTCGTCGGCGGGATGAGGATGGCTCGAGCTCCCGCTGCCGCCAGCCGGGCATCCGTGACGTCGCGAAGCTTCGACCCTCGAGGTCGGCGACGTTCTGTTCAGACGGCACGAACAGCCCAGAGTTGGTCGGCAAGTCGGCGGATCTCTCGAGCGGCGCGAGCGCATCGACGTTCGCGTCGTATCTCGATGACGCGTGCGATTGCACCGTACGAGTAGCGATCCCTCGCTGGGCAATGTTTTCCGATAACGGGCCGTCAGGCGGACGGCATGTGGCAGAGGTTCGAACTCAGCAGGTTGGCCGAGGCCAACGTCAACGCAATGAAAGCTCCGCCGCAATTCCGATCGCCGTGCCACCGCTCGACGAGCAGCGGCGGATCGTGGCCGCGATCGAGGAGCAGCTCTCGGCGATCGACGCGCTCCGAGCCGCGATCGAGCGGGCGCAGCGCCGCTCCGCGTCGCTCCGCCGCGCGGTGCTCGAGCGCGCCTTCCGCGGCGAGCTCGTCCCGCAGGACCCCTCCGACGAGTCCGCGTCCGTCCTCCTCGAGCGCATCCGCGCCGAGCGTGCCGCCGCCTCTCCCGGAGCGCGACGGTCGCGATCTCGCGCTAACCGGACCGTCCCGTAAAGACGATCGCGACCCGCGAGGCCGGAGAGTACGATCCCGTGACGAACGAACCGACGATCGAGCCCGTGCCAGGCACCCTTCACTATCTCCCGCCGCGAGGCCACTACCTCGCCCACGAAGTAGGGCGGCTCGCGGGCGTGTCTGGTCAGAGATCGGCCAGTGGGCTCGCCGGGTACATCCGCTCGTCACAGTCGGACGGGCCGCCGCGGGTCTACAGCGACCAGGACGTCGCGGAAGCAATGGTCGTCGACGAGCTCCGTGATCGCGGGGTTCCGTACGCCGGGATCAGGGAGACCATCCAGAGCCTGCGCGAGAGGTCTGGAAACGCGTGGCCGTTGACTCATGCGTGGATCGGCACCGTCGGCACGCGCGTCGTAGGTGAGGCCGCTGACGGCTTCATCGACCTCAGCAACATTCCGTGGCACGGGCTAGCGATCGAGCGCGACGACGTTCGATCGCATCGCATCCGACCTGCGGCGCGGCGGCTGGGCGGCCAGAGAGCTGCCTCAGCTTGAGCACATCGAGGTCGATCCCGAGAGACTGAGCGGTCGCCCAGTCGTTCGCGGGATACGCGTGCCTGCAGAGCTCGTCGCCGAACTGGCGGCCGATCCCGGTGGCCGGGAAGGCTTCGCGAGGGTTACGGCGTCGACGACGCCCAGATCGACGACGCAATTGCGTGGTGGCGAGCAGTCATCCGGTACGACCAGGCGGCGTAGCGGTTGTCGCGACCGCGATTGCTCGTCATCGACGAGGATATCGACAACCGGGTCGCAACTGAGCTCAAGCTTCGCGGCCGAAGCGCCGTGGCGGTCTCAGAAGTCCTGCTTCGCGGACTGAAGTATGAACCCCTTCTCCGGGAGCTTACGAAACGCTTCGAGGGTGAGGAGTGGACGCTGGTGAGCGGAGACGACGCCATGCCCGACTACCACGACGACGTGCTCGCTGAGTTGAGCGTGACGCTTTCGACCATCGATCCTCGCCGTCCTGCCGAGACACGTCAGGCGGCGTGGCGGAGAGACGTTGGTCCATCGTTGGGCTCATGCCATGGCGGTGTAAACACCCGGATCGACCAGGCGATACCGCTGAGTCGTCATGGTGTCTGGCGCCTACGCCGAACGGGCCGACGCCGCTGATCGGGCCGAAACCTTCGACGAGCAGCGCCGTATCGTCGCCCAGGTCGAGGAGCAGCTCTCGGCGATCGACGCGCTCCGCGCCGCGATCGAGCGGGCGCAGCGCCGCTCCGCCTCGCTCCGCCGCGCGGTGCTCGAGCGCGCCTTCCGCGGCGAGCTCGTCCCGCAGGATCCGTCCGACGAGCCGGCGAGCGTCCTGCTCGAGCGGATCGCGCGCCGAGCGGGCCACGAGTCCCGCACCGAGCCGGCAGAGCACGCGTCCGGCGCGACACGTCCGAACGGCCGTTTCCGCCGCGCGAGACGGAAAGTACCATCGAAACGTCGAAGGAGGCAGCCGTGAAGACGCGCGCAGGACACCCGCTTCGACGCGCCGCTCGTACACCGTCGCCGAGGCGGCGCGGTTCCTCGGCGTGCCTCCGACGAGCTTCCGGCAACTGGGCGCGGGGTTACCAGCGCCACCTTCCGGACTCGCCAGCCCGTCGTCGGACGGCCGATCGTCACCGTCGTTCGAGGCGGCAGCGCCTGTATCCGTCGATCCCGTTCATCGGACTCGCCGAGGGGTTCGTCGTCGCACGCGTTCCGCCGGGCCGGCGTCAGCCTCCAGCACATCCGCAAGGCGGTCGCTGTGCTCGAACGCGAGGTCGGGCTTCGAGCACGCGCTCGCGTCGCAGCGGCTCTTCACCGACGGGGCCAGCGTCCTCTTCGACTACGCCGAGCGACGAAGGCGACGAGCGAGCTGCTCACCCACGTCGTCACGCAGCAGCGCGTGTTCTGCGCCGACGTCGTCGCGCGAGTACCTCCAGCCTGATCGACGCTACGGCTCGGACGGTTGGCCGGAGCAGCCTCGTCTCGCCGACTGACGTCCCGTCCGATCGTGGCCGTCGATCCGCGGCGTGGCGTTCGGTCAGCCGATCTTCCTCCACGGAGGCGTCCGTGTCGAGGACGTCCTCGAGCCGGATCGACGCAGGCGACGAGCGGTCGCGCGATGTCGCGCGAGGACTTCGGTGTCCCGGTCGAAGGACATCGAAGCCGTTCTCCGTGCCGAGCTCCGACTAGCCGCCTGAGGTCTACGTCGACTCGGAGCCTCGGCGCAGACGACGTGGCCGATGCGCTCCGCGAGCGCGGGCTCGACGGTCCACACCGAGGTGTCGGTCTTCGGCCGGCGTGCACGAGGGCGTCGCCGACGTCGATCTGGCTCGAGCAGAGCCGGCCGCGAGGGCTGGGTCGTCTCTCACGAAGGACAGGCGGCATCCGCTACCGAGTCGGGCGAACGGTCGCGCGACTCGTCGGCACGGCGTGCAAGCGCCTTCGCGCTCGCCGAGCGGCAATCTGTCGGCGGCCGAGCAGGCCGCGCGGTTCGTCCGCAACGTCGACGCGCGATCGTCAGCGCGCTGGCGCGAGCCGGGGCCGTTCGTCTATGCCGTCCACGCCGACGCGAATCGTGCGAGTCTTTCCCGGCATGAGCGCGCAGCAACGGTCTCGTCCAGCGGCTCTGGAGCTACTGCAACGTCCTGCGCGACGACGGGCTCTCGTACGGCGACTACCTCGAGCAGCTCACGTACCTGCTCTTCCTGAAGATGGCGGACGAGCAGACGAAGCCGCCGTTCGCGCGGCCGGCGATCGTGCCCGAGGGGCTCGACTGGCAGTCGCTGCTGGAGCGCGACGGCGACGAGCTCGAGGTCGCACTACCGCCACGTGCTGACCGAGCTCGGCCGCAAGCCGGGGATGCTCGGCGTCGTCTTCCGCAAGGCGCAGAACCGGATCCAGGACCCGGCGAAGCTGCGCCGGCTCGTCGTCGACCTGATCGACCGGGAGAGCTGGCTGACGCTCGACGCCGACGTGAAGGGCGACGCCTACGAGGGGCTGCTGGAGAGGAACGCCGAGGACGTGAAGTCGGGCGCCGGGCCAGTACTTCACGCCGCGGCCGCTGATCCGGGCGATCGTCGAGGTGATGCGGCCGGAGCCGGGGATGCGGATCGCCGACCCGGCGTGCGGCACCGGCGGGTTCCTGCTCGCGGCGCACGAGTGGATCGCCGAAGCAACCACCTGCTCGACCCGGACGAGAAGCGAGCACCTGCGCTTCGAGGCGCTGAAGGGCTGGGAGATCGTCGACAACACCGCGCGGCTCTGCGTGATGAACCTGCTGCTGCACGGGATCGGCGACGAGGAGCACGAGAGCCCGATCGTCGTCGACGACGCGCTGAAGGCCGACCCGGGCGAGCGGTTCGAGCATGGTGCTGACCAATCCGCCGTTCGGGCGCAAGTCGTCGATGACGTTCGTGAGCGACGGAGGGCGAGGTCGGCGCGCGAGGACCTCGTCGTCGTCCGCGACGACTTCTGGGCGTCGACCTCGAACAAGCAGCTCAACTTCGTCCAGCACGTGAAGACGCTGCTCGCGATCAACGGCCGTGCCGCGGTGGTCGTGCCCGACAACGTGCTGTTCGAGGGCGGCGCGGGCGAGACGGTGCGGCGCAGGCTGCTCGACGAGTGCGACGTGCACACGCTGCTGCGCCTGCCGACCGGCGTCTTCTACGCGCAGGGCGTGAAGGCGAACGTCCTCTTCTTCGACCGCAAGCCGGCGGCGGAGACGCCGTGGACGCGCGAGCTGTGGGTCTACGACCTGCGCACGAACCATGCACTTCACGCTCAAGCAGAACCCGCTCCGCCGCGAGCACCTCGCGGACTTCGTCGACGCGTACAAGCCGGAGAGCCGGCGCGAGCGGGTCGAGTCGGAGCGCTTCAAGCGCTTCACGCTACGACGAGCTGATCCAGCGCGACAAGGTCAGCCTCGACCTCATCTGGCTCCGCGACGACTCGCTGGAGGACATGGACAACCTGCCCCCGCCGGAGGTGATCGCCCAGGAGATCGTCGAGGACCTCGAGGCCGCGCTCGCGGAGTTCACCGCGGTCGCCGAGTCCCTTGCGCGGGGAAGGAGTGAAGAGGTCTAGAGGTTTCGCCGCCGCAGCACGACGCCGAGCGGGAGCACTGCGGCGAGCACGAAGTACGGTGCGAGGTCGGTCCGTCCCGACACGGTGCCGAGGCGCGCGCGAGGGCCCGTTCCGAGCTCCGCCCGGGCCACCCGGATCGCGCCTCCGATCTCTCGCTCGCCGAACGAGCGGCCGTGGGTGGCTTCGAGGAAGCCGGCCAGCGCCTCGCCGCCCGCAGGCGGCGGGATGTAGGCCGGTTCCGGTGCGCCGGTCGGCCCGAACACCTGCTCGCCGGGGGAGCCGACCCGGACGAGGACGACCCCGGTTCTCGGCGGGCCTGCAAACGCTCGGCGCAGTGTCTCCACGGCGAACGTCTCGCTTTCCGCGTCGGTGACGATCACGAGCAGCCGATGCGTGACGCCCGGCCGGAAGTAACCGGCGATCGGGATCGGGGCAACCGCGTCGAAGCTCGAGATCGTCACGCCGGTCGAGCGAGGCGGCGGCCGTTCGATCCCGACCGCCTTGGCGAGCGCGGAGTCGAACGCCTCCGCGTCCGGCGACGGGAGCAGCAGCGGGAGCGGCCGGTCGGTGAACGTGCCGAGGCCGGTGGGCGTGTCTGCGAGCGCGGCCCGAAGCCGCCGGGCAATCCGCCGGGCGCGGTCGAGGCGGGCGGGCGAGTTGGGTGAGCCGGCCGCCAGCATCGACCGGGAGGTATCGAGCGCGACGAAGGCCTCCGCGTCCAGGCGTGTGAGCCGTGTCCGCTCGGTGGTGAGAAACGGCTGCGCGGCTGCGAGTCCAAGCACGGCGGCGACGGCGGCGACCGCAACGGGCAGCTCGATGCGCGCGAGGGGACCGGGAGCCGGGAGGCCGAGCATTCGGCGGGCCCGGTGTGCGCGGCGCTCGACGAGCGCGGCGAGGGCGATCGGCACGAGCCCGGCAAGGGCGATCAGGCCGGCGATCGGGGTCAGAAAATGGAGCGGCATCAGTACCCGTGCCCCTGCGCGGACGCGCTCGCCCCCGACTGCGAGGAGCGTTGCTGACCGGGCTTTCCGCGCAGCGTGTTCGGTACCGACTGCTGCTGGTAGACGAGCTCCAGGTTCGCCTTTGCCTGCTCGTTTCCGGGGTCGAGATGGATCGCGTCCTGGAACTCGAACACGCTCCGATCGAGCGGGGTCGAGCTGTCGTCGGTGGCGGTCGCATCGAGGAACGCCAGGATGCCGAGCAGATTGGTCGCGGTGGACGCGCGACGCCGATTGCGGTCGGCGCGAATCTCGTGCGCGAGTGCGGTCTCGGCCTGCAGCTCTGATCGCCGAGCCTTCGAGGCTGCGCTCGAAGCTCGGGATGCGCGTGTACGCGCGTCGGAAGAGCGCTGCCGCCCGCCGGAAGGCGAGGTCGTCGTCCACCGCGAGCACCTGCCGGGCCAGCCCGAACGGCACGACTTCGCCCGCCGTCGACGAGGGACCCCGACCCGGCCCTGCGGCTGCGATGTCGCCCGAGCGAAGCGTTGCGTGCAAGCGGCCCACGTCTCGTGCCAGCAGCGCGGCCAGGAGGGCGAGAGCCAGGCAGGCGCCGGCGGCGCCGAGCAGAGCGATCTGCCTGCGGGTCATGCCTCGCCCCGCCTCCAACGCAGCGCGCCCAGCGCCTCCTCGTTCAGCGCCAGGAGCAGCGCGAGCAGCCCGACGGCGACGACCACGCCCACGGGGAAGCCCGGCTGCGTCCGCGGCAAGCTGTCCTGCCCGGGCACGGAGCGGAGAGTCGTCACCGACCCGCCCCCCGAGCCGAGGGCGCCGCGAAAGAGCCGCTCGTCCTCCTTCGTCGGATTGACCGCGACGATCTTGATCGGGATCGAGTCGCGCGTGTACGAGACGAGCTCGCGCGCCAGTTCGGCTTGGTCGTTCGGCGCGTCGGCCAAGTCGCTGATCAAGACGACCGACCCGTGGGTGACGCGATCGCGGCGGAGCATCCGACGAGCGAGGTCGAGCGCGACCGAGATCCTCGTTCCCGCTGAGAACGCCTGGGTCCACGGGTTCGGCGCGCCGTCTCCCCTGAAGAAGCGGAGGTATGAGCTCAGCGCCGCCGACCGCGTCCCCGGAGGAAGCGCCTCGTAGGCGGTGTCCGAAAAGAGGACGAGACCGAGCCGCCGCCCCGAGCGGGCGAAGTCCCCGATCGTCCGCTCGATCAGCCTGGACTTGTCGTACGAGACGCTCCACGAGAGATCGAGCGCGATCACGGGGCTCGATCCGCTCGGCAGCAGCGCCCCGCCCTTCTTCGTGTCGTGTGTACCGGCGAACGCTGCGGCGAGCGCGCCGATCAACGCTGCGGCGAGCACGATCCGGACGACCAGCGTCCGCCTGGCGTGCGGTGCGAGCGCGCCGGCGGTAGAGAGCGGGATCGTCTCTCTCATTCCGGCCGCGATTCCTCGACCCGCGTGGCGAACGCGCCGGTCGCCTCGGGTGACGGGGCGTCCTCCGACCAGGCGAGCCGGCCGGCATCGGACGCGAGGTCGCCGCGGTTCACGGCTCGAAGCTCCCGCCCCAGCCCGCCGAGCGCCTTCCGGCGCTCGGCGGCGCGAGCCGAGACGCTGCCACGTACCCGCCGCAGCGCCCGCTCAAGGGGCGAGAGCCCATGCTCGTCCGGCGCAGGCTCTCGCGTCGCGGGAGCGGAAGGCGAGCGTCGCCAGCGCCAGCGAGACGAGTGCGAACGCCGCGCTCAGTGCGGTCAGCAGCGCGCGCAGCGTGGCCGGGGCGATCCGGTACGACGGCGCCGGCAGCGCCGGGTCGATTCGCAGCCGCGCCGCCGGATCGCGGCGATCGGCGTCCGTGATCCGGGACGAGATCTGGTAACTCGGCCAGTCGACCGGGCGTGTCGACTTGCCCCCCGAGCGCGGCCGAAACGAGACGAGCGCGGGCAGGAATCTCCGCTCGCCCGCACGCGTGGGGACACACGCCGGGAGCAGGCACTCGAGCACGTAGCGATACGAGAGGAGCGTCGCGCCGCTGCGACGGGTCGCGAGGCTCCTCGAGACGATGCGGTACGGCGAGAAGCGCGGCGCGACCTGGACGCTCGACGGGTCGACTGCGCCGGGGTCGACCAGCAGGTCGAGGCGCGCCGTGACGGGGTCGCCGAACGCGAGCGCACGAGAGGAGAGCGATGCCGTCGCCACGAGCGGTTCGCGCGCGGAGACCTGCGCATCGTCCTGCCACCAATCTTGCGCGAGTCCGACCACGAGGACGACCGCGCCCACGAGCAGCGCCGTCCCGAGCAGCCGCCTCGTCACCGCCACCCGCCGCGCCGGTGGGCGAGCCTCGATTCGGCCCAGCCGGTGAACGCCTCGAGCACCGCCGCAGGGGTCGCGTCGCCGATCACGACGAAGTCGAGCCCCAGGCTGCGAAACTCGGCCGTCAGCGCCTCCAGGCGTGCCTCGTGCGCGTCCCGGCGCGAGCGTGCGTCCTTCCGAGACACCCGCACCCTGACCAGGCGGCCGGTGCCGGGATCGGCAAACGGAACGACCAGCCGGTCGAGGAGTGGGAAGCTCTGCTCCCACACCGGGTCCTGGACGATCACCGGGACGAGATCCAGCCGCAGGCCGAGCGTGCGCAGCCACGCTTCCGGACGTGGCGGGTACACGAAGTCGGAGCAGACGAACACGAATGTTCCTGGCGGCAGGGAGCGGCGGCTCCGGGCGAGCTGCTCGAATCCCTGCTCGACGCCGTCAACCGGGCCGTCGAACGACGCCGAAGACTGGCGTTCGTCGACGTCGCCGAACGCGCTTGCGCTGCGCGGCGGGAGCCAGCGCTCACCCGACGCAGTGTCGAGATACCCGGCGAGGCCGAGCTCGCGAACTGCCGCCGCCGCCACCGCACTCCAGATCGAGCGGAGCGCTCTCGGCTTGCTCAGCCAGGGCAGCTCATCGGGATACAGGGACATCGAGGGTGCCCGGTCGACGACGACCACCGCCCGCGGCGCCTCGTCGGCGAAATCCTCCCGAACGACGAACTCCGTCTCGCCGCGGATCGACGACAAGCGGGCCGAAAGCTTCCAGTCGATCCTGTTGGGATCGTCGCCGGGGCGATAGGGGCGGGTGGCGGCGATGCTCGAGCCGATGCCGCGACGGGTCGCCCGCAGACGTCCGAACGCCGAGCCGACCGGCCGCCACCGCGGGACGAGCGGGAAGCTCAGTTCGGCGGCATCCACCGCTGAGTGCGCCCCGACGGGAGATCCGCGAGCTCGGGCGGCGGGGCCGACTCGGTGCACCGCCGGTAGACCTCGGTGAGGATCTCGTCCTTCGAGCGGCCGCGCGCCTCCGCGATGAAAGCGGGCGAGAACACGAGCCGGTGGCCGAGGACGGGCGCGAACATCGTCTCGACGTCCTCGGGGGTCGTGTAGCCGCGGCCGTTCAGGAGCGCCCACGCCCGCGAGGCGCGCTCGAGTGCCAGGCTGCCGCGGACCGATGCTCCGATCGTGATCTCCGAGAGCTCGCGCGTCGCCCGCACGAGCCTGATCGTCCACCGGCGAACCAACTCGTCCACGTAGACGGCTGCGAGCGCCTTCCCGAGCCGCTCGAGGTCGCCGACCGTCACCGCCGGCCGGAGCCGCTCGAGTGGGTGGCCGTCCTGCTGGTCGGCGACGATGCTCAGCTCGTCGTCCTCGCTCGGGTACCCGAGCCGAGCCTTCAAGAAGAACCGGTCGAGCTGGGCCTCGGGCAGCGGGAAGACACCTTCGAACTCGATCGGGTTCTCCGTCGCGAGCACGAGGAACGGTTGCGGCAGCGTGAAGGTGTGACCGTCGATCGTCACCTGGCGCTCGGCCATCGCTTCGAGGAGCGCCGACTGCGTCTTCGGCATCGCGCGGTTGATCTCGTCGACCAGCACGACGTTCGCGAACAGCGGCCCGCGGCGGAACTCGAAGTCGCGGCTCTTCTGGTTGTAGATGTTGATCCCGGTGACGTCAGACGGCTGGAGGTCCGGTGTGCACTGGACGCGCGCGAACACCGAGTCGTCGACGCTGCGCGCGATCGCGCGGGCGAGGACCGTCTTCCCGGTGCCGGGGACGTCCTCGAAGAGCACGTGCCCGTGGCACGCGAGAGCGGCGAGGACGAGGCGGATCTCGTCGCGCTTGCCGCGCAACACCCGCTCGACGTTGGCGAGCAGCCGCTCGCCGATCTCTGCAGCCTCGGCCAGCTGCTGATCCGCGGCGGGCTGTTTCTCGCCCTCCGGGTGCACCGGCGGATTATCGTCGAAGGCAGCCGCCTCGGGGACAGAGTCCATCTGTCCCCGAGACGTAATCGCTGCGAGTGAGTTAGCTGACCTTGACGCGCTGGACGACGAGCGCCCAGTCGTCGAGCTGGAAGGCAGTGCCCGAGTTGGTCGTTGCAAACTGAACCTGCACGGTGTGCGCTCCGGCCGCCAGGTTGCCGCTGGTGCGGACGATTGCCCGCTGTTCCGAGTCTTCCGACGTCTTGTGGTTGAACCCGCCGCCCGACTTCTCGCCGAGGTCATTGTTGTCGAAGACATCGTCGGCGCCGCTTGCGCCGACTGGGTTGATCTCGGTGCCGTCGACGTTGATCTTCAGCAGGCACTTCTGCACGGCGCTCCCGTCGTAGCACGCGCTCTCCCCCGAGAAGAAGACAACGAGCTTGTCGGTCTCGCCGATAGGCACTGTCGCCGTGACGCTTGCGTTGTTGAGGTTTCCGAACCCCTGGTTGGTGGTCGCGGACTGGACGTTGCTCGTCTGCGAGAGCACTTCGGCGACGTAGCCCGGAGAGGCGACACCGGCGGGCCCCGCCGCCCGGCCGGCCCGGCGGGACCTGCGGGTCCGGCTGGGCCGGCGATACCGGCCGGTCCTGGGCGCCCGGCGGGCCCGGCCGGAATCTGGCCGCTTCGGAAATCGGCTCTGAGCAGCGATCCGTTCCTGACCTTGGACGAGACGATGGAATTGTTCTTCAGCTGGGCCGTGCCGACCGCACTGTTCTTCAGCTGGGCCGTGCCGACCGCGCCGGTCTTCAGCTGGAGCGTGCCGACGCTGTTACGGGGAACGGCGACCGCCACCGCGGCGACGCTCGTGCCGCCCAGCGCGATCAGCAGCGCGAGCGAGGCGACGACCATCGACGGTGACGGCTTGACGCGGTGAAATCGTCTCATCAGAGACCTCCTTGGTGGGATCCTCGGCCGGTCAGGAGCCTGTCAGATACAGATCGGACGCGAGTTCGGGGTGGGTCGAGGCGCTGCTGCATGCTAGTACGTCTGAACGAATGTCGTCTGCCGGCCCGGCCGACGGCGGTCCTCAGTAGAAGCCCGCAGCGGATCGATCCGTAGCGGCCGCCGATGCCCTGGCTGCGACCTGCGACGACGATCGAGGCATGCGCTGGGTGCCGCATGGCCGCGCCAAGCGGATCGCCTTCTTCGTCGTGGCCGGCGCGCTCGGGCTGTTCGTGCTCGCCCAGGCGGTCCCGTACGGCCGCGGCCATTCCAACCCGCCCGTGACGAAGGAGCCGGCCTGGGACTCCCCGCAGACACGCGCGCTCGCCGTGAGCGCGTGCTTCGATTGCCACAGCAACCAGACCGTCTGGCCGTGGTACAGCAACATCGCCCCCGAGTCGTGGCTGATTCAGCGAGATGTCGACGGCGGCCGCTCGACCCTCAACTTCTCCGAGTGGGACAGGCCGCAGGAGGTCGACCTCGGAGAGATCGCCGACGCGGTTTCGGGCGGCGGGATGCCGCCCTGGTACTACAGGCTGCTCCACGCGGGATCGCGCCTCTCGAAAGCGCAGAAGCAGCAGCTCGTGGACGGACTGCTGAGGACGTTCCGGTTGTCGCCGCCGATCGCCGGCGGAGGCTAGCCGAGCCCCGCACCTCGGGTCTCTGCGCGTCCCACTTGAAACCTGCGGTCGATCGGGCGGATACTGCTGGGGTACCACGCAGCGAAGCGAACAAATCGAAGGAGGAGGTTGGTGTGACGAAGCGTCTTCTCGTGGCGTTCCTGGTCGGTGTGACCGGAACCCTCGTGCTCGCAGCCGTCGGTTCCGGCGGGACGAGCAAGAAGCAGGCATCTCCGCTTCCCGCATCGTCGTGCTCTCCGATCGTCTACAAGGGCTCCGGTAGCCCGAAGTACCTGATCGCATCCGACCTCCCGTTGCAGGGATCGGGGCGGACGCAGACGATCGAGATGACGAAGGCGGTCCAGTTCATCCTGAACGGGGCGGGCTGGAAGGCGGGCGCCTACACCCTCGGCTACCAGTCGTGTGACGACGCGACGGCACAGGCCGGGAAGTGGGACTCGGCGAAGTGCTCGACGAACGCGAGCGCATACGCGCGGAACAAGGACGTGATCGGCGTGATCGGAACGTTCAACTCCGGCTGCGCGGCGATCGTGATCCCGATCCTCAACCGTGCCCCCGGCGGCCCCGTGCCGATGATCAGCCCGGCGAACACGTACACCGGTCTGACGGCATCCGGTCCCGGCACGGCCGCGGGTGAGCCGAACAAGTACTACCCGACGGGCAAGCGCAACTACGCCCGCGTTGTCGCCCAGGATCAGTATCAGGGTGCTGCCGACGCACTGCTCGCCCAGCGCGTCGGTGCGAAGAACCTGTACATCCTGAACGACAAGGAGGCCTACGGCCTCGGCGTCGCGGAGAACGTCCGCAACGCGGCGAAGAAGCTCGGGCTCAAGGTCAGCGGGTTCGAGGCCTACGACCCGAAGGCGTCCGACTACACGGCGCTCGCGTCGAAGATCAAGGGCAAGGGCGCGACCGGCGTGTTCATCGGCTCGCTGATCTGCGAGAACGGCGGCAAGCTGATCAAGGACCTGCGGTCCGTGCTCGGCACAGGCGTCAAGCTGCTCACACCGGACGGCTTCACGCCGATCTCCGCCGTCGTCGACGGCGCGGGCACGGCCGCCAACGGCGTGTACGTCAGCGTCGCCGGCCTGCCGAACTCGAAGCTGAAGGGCCAGGGGAAGGCGTTCCTGTCCGCGTTCGCGAAGGCGAACAAGGGCAAGCAGCCTGACCCGTACTCGGTCTACGCAGCGCAGGCGACCGTCGCGATGCTGTCGGCAATCGCGAAGTCGGACGGCACACGTGCCGGCGTCGTTTCCCAGATCTTCAAGATCAACTTGAAGAACAGCATCCTCGGCAACGTCTCCTTCAACGCGAAGGGCGACGTCAAGGGTGGCCCGGTCGCGATCTACGTGATCAAGGGCGGCAAGAGCACCGACTTCTCGGTGATCAACCCGCCGGAGTCGCTGGTCAAGTCGACCTAAGCCTCGCGACCAGAGCAAGCTGAGAGAGAGGGAGGGCATGGCCCTCCCTCTCTCGTTCTGTCACGCGGCAGGCGGGCGGCGGCGCTGCTCGGTTGCGTTCGCATCGCCGGCCGGAATTCACTAGGCTCGCTCTCCGTGCGGAGGGGTTCGATCGTCCAGCTCGTCGTGCTCGGCGTCGTCATCGGCGCGGGGGCCACCCTCGTCGCGTTGCTCATTCCCTGGCTGCCGCCGAACGCGTCCGAGGAGCGCGACGGGATCGATCTGGTCTTCTGGTTCACGACCGCGATCTGCATCGCGATCTTCGCGCTCGTCGGGGCCGTGATCCTGTACTCGATCTTCCACTTTCGTGCCCGGCCCGACGACGATTCCGACGGCCCGCCCATCCACGGGCACACCGGGATCGAGATCGTCTGGACTGTCGTTCCGGCCGTCCTCGTCGCCTCGATCTCGGTGATCAGCGCCGTCGTTCTCGTCCAGAACGATCGCGCCTCCGCCTCCGCATTGAACGTGAACGTCACCGCTCGCCAGTTCGCGTGGACGTTCTCCTACCCGGCCGCCGGCAATCTCACCTCGGGTCAGCTGCGGCTTCCGGTCGGCCGGTCGACCGAGCTGCACCTGACCGCGCTCGACGTCATCCACTCGTTCTGGGTCCCCGAGTTCGGTCAGAAGCAGGATGCTGTGCCCGGCCAGGACACGAAGGTCGTGATCACTCCGACGAAGATCGGTACCTACCCGGTCATCTGCACGGAGCTGTGCGGGCTCGGGCACGCGCTGATGCGGACGACCGCGATCGTGATGAAGCAGGCCGCCTTCGACGCGTGGGTGCAGGAGCAGAGGAATGCGCTGGCGGCGCCGCCCGGCCAAGCCGGCAAGGCGGTGTTCACGAACAACGGCTGCTCGAGCTGCCACACGCTGAAGGCGGCCGGGGCGACGGGGAAGGTCGGCCCCGACCTGGATAAGCTGCCCGCCTACGCTCAGACTGCCGGCCAGCCGCTCGAGGACTTCATCCGAGAATCGATCGTGAACCCGAATGCCTATGTCCAGCCGGGCTTCCCGAAGGGCGTGATGCCGCCCTTCGCGAACCTGCCGAAGGATCAGCTGGACGCCGTCGTCCAGTACCTCGTCGAGTCGAGCAAGGGAGGCTGATGGAACACCGCCGTCACGCACGGTCATCACCCGCAGGCACCCGCTCGCCCGCCGGCGACAGGCCTGCGGCGCTACGTGCTCGGAGCCGGCTGGCTGCGCGCGGCCTGGATGGCGTGCTTCTTCTGGGGCATCGGCCTCGGCATCGTGCTCGTCTTCCGCTGGTGGGGCGGGCTGGGACCCGCTCTTCAAGTGGTCGGTGATCACCGTCGTGTCGACGCTGACCGCCGCCCCGATCGGCTTCCTCGCCGGGCTCGGCTCGTTCGACTACTGGGTCAAGTGGGCCCTCGGCTCGCCGACGGAGCCGGAGGACCACTCCTCGCACGGCGGCCGCACGTGGACCGACTACTTCCGGCCGAACACCGATCACAAGGTGATCGGGATCCAGTACGTCGTGACGACGGTCGTCTTCTTCGTCGCCGGCGGCCTGATGGCGATGATCTTCAGGGCCGAGCTCGCCAGGCCTGGGATGCAGTTCGTCGACAACCAGACCTTCAACGGCCTGGTCTCGGTGCACGCCGCGCTCGATGATCTTCCTGTTCGTGATCCCGGCGTTCGCCGGGCTCGGCAACTACGTGATCCCGCTGATGATCGGCGCGCCCGACATGGCGTTCCCGCGCCTGAACGCGCTCTCGTTCTGGCTCCTCCCGGTCGCCGGCACGATGATGCTGCTCAGCTTCATCGTTCCCGGCGGCGCCTTTGCGAACGGCTGGACGGGCTACGCGCCCCTTGCCACCGACCAGCCGTTAGGGACTGTGTTCTTCAACATGGGCGTCCAGTGGGCCGGCGCGTCGTCGATCATGACCGCGCTCAACTTCCTGGTCACGATCATCACCATGCGAGCGCCGGGAATGACCTTCTGGCGCATGCCGCTGCTGGTCTGGGCGAACTTCACGACCTCCCTCCTCGTCGTGATCGCGACGCCGTTCATCGCCGGCTCGCAGTTCTTCGTCATGTTCGACCGCGTCATGCACACGAACTTCTTCGATGCGGCCGACGGCGGCTACGTGCTCGGGTACCAGCACATCTTCTGGTTCTACTCGCACCCGGCCGTCTACATCATGCTGTTACCAGGGTTCGGGATAGCTTCCGAGGTCATCTCCGTGATGGCCAGGAAGCCGATCTTCGGCTACCGCTTGATGGCCCTCTCGCTGATGGCGATCCTCGTGCTGGGCTTCTCCGTGTGGGCGCACCACATGTTCGTCGCCGGTGTCGCCCCTTGGCTGCGGATCCCGATGATGGTCACCTCGATGGTGATCGCCGTCCCCACGGGGATCAAGGTGTTCTCCTGGTTAGCGACGATCTGGGAAGGGAAGATCCGATTCTCGACGCCGATGGTGTTCGCGCTCGGCTTCGTGTCGATGTTCGTGATCGGCGGGCTCTCCGGGATCTACCTCGCCTCGGTGCCGATCGACATCCACGCCTCCGACACGTACTTCGTCGTCGCGCACATCCACTACGTGCTCTTCGGCGGGTCGCTGTTCACGATCTTCGCCGGGATCTACTACTGGTTCCCGAAGATGACCGGCAAGATGTACAACGAGAAGCTCGGGAAGCTGCACTTCTGGCTGACGTTCGTCGGCTTCAACGTCACCTTCTTCCCGATGCACTGGCTCGGTCTCCAGGGGATGCCACGGCGGGTCTCCGACTACGACCCGAAGTTCTACGGCCTGAACATGGTCATCTCGATCGCCTCGTTCTTCCTCGGCGCCTCCACGATCGTGTTCCTCTACAACATGATCACGAGCTGGGTGCGCGGCGAGCCGGCGAAGGCAAACCAGTGGAACTCGATGACGCTCGAGTGGCAGGTCTCCTCGCCGCCGCCGTTCTTCAACTTCGACGAGATCCCGCAGGTCGTCGGCAGCCCGTACGAGTACGGCGTGCCCGGCGCCCGCCACGGCGTCTTCAACGGAGACCGGACGGAGCAGCCCGAGGTGGCGCACACATGACCTCGCTCGCCTTCGGCTCGCTCTCGTGGGTGAAACCAGGTTTCCCCCACGTGCCCCCTTCTTCCAGGGGCCGACACTCATGTGGGAACCTCCCGGTTCCCCCGGCCCCCTCCCCGCTCATCGATCGGAGATCCGCCGATGAGCCACGTCCTGGTGATCGCGAACGAGACCGTGGCCGGGCGCGGGTTGACCGAGGCGCTCGAGAGCCGCGCCGCCGGTGGCGACCTTCAGGTGACCGTCGCCTGTCCGGTGAGCGCTCCCCGCGAGGGGTACGTGGTCTACCAGGACACGCGCCGCGCAGCGGCGCGGCGGCGGCTCGACCGCACGCTCGCCCGGCTGCTCGAGAGCGGGATCGCGGCCGATGGGTTCGTTGTCGACTCGGATCCGGTGGACGCCGTGCGCGACGGGCTCAGCCAGCTCGAACCGGCGGTGGACGAAATCGTCGTCTCCACCCACCCCGAGCAGAAGTCCGGCTGGCTCCGGCGGAACGTCCTCGAGGGAATCCGCAAGGCGGCGGGTGAGCTGCCCGTCGAGCACGTCGTCGTCGACACGGCGAGCGAGGGCGGTCCGGCGAACGTGCTCGTGATCGCCAACGAGACCGTCCTCGGTGAGGTGCTACTCGCGCGGATCCGAGAACGGGCGGCAACCTCCCCGGCGAGCTTCATGATCATCTGCCCGCAGAGCGATCAGCAGCTGTCGGGCCACCCCGAGGCCGAGCGGCGCCTACGGCGGGCGCTTGCCGCCCTGCGTGGCGGCGGCATCGACGCGCACGGGCAGGTCGCGCACCCCGACCCGTACACGGCCGCGATGAACGCCGTTCAGGACGAGCGCGTCGACGAGATCATCGTTTCGACGTTCCCGGGCGAGACAACGTCCAGCTGGCTGCGCAAGGATGTCGTGACGAGGCTACGCCAGTCGACCAGCGTGCCGGTCGAGCACATCGAGGTCGCGCCCGAGCCGATCGGAGCGGCGGCATGAGCGAGGGGCGGTCGGCGCGATGAGCGCGCACGCCGAAGCCCACGAGCATCACGGGCCGCCGCTTGCCAACGCAAGCTCGCGCGTCAACGCGAGCGTGCTCGGGATGCTCCTGTTCATCGGGTCGGAGATCATGCTGTTCGGGTCGTTCTTCACGGCCTACTTCTTCGTCCGCGTCGTCAACGACACACCGCACTGGCCGCCGACGGGCTTCCACCTCCCGGTCTTCGTCGCCGGGATCAACACCGCGATCCTCGTCACCTCGAGCTTCACGATGCATTGGGCGCTGACCTCGATCAAGCGCGGCAACCGCGCCGGGCTCAAGGCCGGGCTCGTGCTCACGTTCCTGATGGGCTTCACGTTCCTCGCCACGCAGATCACCGAGTACGCGCGCATCGGATTCGCGCCACGCGACAATGCATTTACGACGATCTTCTTCGGGCTGACCGGGCTCCACGGAGCGCACGTCTTCGTCGGTCTCACGCTCCTGCTGTTCGCGACGATCCGGGCCTTCAGGGGCCACTACACGGCCGAACATCACCACGGGGTCGAGATTCCCGGAATCTACTGGCACTTCGTGGACGTAATGTGGATCGTGGTGTACGCGACGGTCTATCTGATCTAGGAGTTTTCGACCTCGCGCCTCGGGGAAGGAGGCAGGCGCAGATGAAGAACCCGTTCCGAAGCGAGGCCGACGCCTACCGGTTCGTGCTCGGAACCGCCGCCTACTTCGGCGCGATCGTAATCGCGACCGTCGCCGGCGGCCGGTGGTGGGGGCTCGCCGTGTTCGTCGTCGTCACCGCGGCGGCGGCAGCGTGGTTCCTCCGACGTGAGGTGCGCGAGCGGCCGGCCGTGAAGGCGCAGCCGCACAAAGGCCCCGCGGACGAGCGCCGCATCCTCGTGGTCGCCAACGAGACGGTTGCCGGCGCAAGGCTGCGCGACGAGATCAAGGCGGCTACGCGGGGCCATAGCGCTCGTGTGCTCGTCGTCACTCCCGCGCTGAACTCGCCGCTCAAGCATTGGCTGTCGGACGAAGACGACGCGCGGGCGGCGGCTGCCGAGCGGCTCGACCGCAGCGTCGCCGAGCTCGGCCGGCAGGGGATCGACGCGCGCGGTGAGGTCGGCGACGCGGACCCGCTTCAGGCGATCGAGGACGCGCTCGGCACCTTCGGTGCCGACGTGGTCGTCATCTCCACCCACCCCGAGGGCCGCTCGAACTGGCTCGAGCGCGGGGTGGTCTCCTCGGCGCGCGAGCGCTTTGCCGTCCCGATCACTCACGTCGTCGTGGATCTCGAGGCGGAGGCGGCCGGGCCCGCCTAGTAGGAGTCCCGGGAACTCCGCGCAGTCTGCGGCTCGAAGCGCGCGCGCATCAGCACGTAGAACACGAAGTAGGCGAGCGCCAGCAGAAGCGTGAGCCCGAACGTCGCACCGATCGCCCTGCCGAGCGAGGAGGGATCGTTGAGGTGCGTGTGCAGCTCGGCCAACCTCGCTCCGGGCCGGACGAGCACGTCCCAGCTGTTCCATTGCTTGAACCGGCCCAGGTAGACGCCGACGCTGACCAGCGCCAGGACGCAGAGCACGCCCGCCCAGCTGAGCGCCCCGCCGAAGCGGTGCCGCGCGACCGCGTGCACGAGATCGAGCGAGACGTAACCGAGCAGGAGACCGGTCCACGCGAACGCCGAGAGCATCACGCCGTCGAACCAGAGCGGTGCCGCCGACGTGGCCGAAAGGTGCACGAAGTCGGTGAAGATGTACGGGGCGTTCGGCAGGAAGAGCAGCCAGAGCACGAGCGCAGGGATGAGCCGCGCGGGCCGCGTGCCCTGCCGGTACCGGTCGTAGACCGCGAGCGCCAGCGCCAGCGGGATCCAGGCGAGGAAGAGGTTCCAGAGCAGAAAGCGGTAGCCGGCGCTGCCGTAGTGCGTCTCCCTGAACAGCTCGAGCGCGAGACAGAGAGTCGAGGCGAGGCCGAGCGCCGGCGAGCACGAAGAGGCGCTCGTTCGCGAACCGGCGAGTGCGAAGGTTCACAGGTCCAGGGTAGCCGGGGCGGCGCGCGCCGGGCAAACAGGTGTCCGAAGGCGCTACTTGCCGGTGCCGCCGCCGAGGGCGGACACGAGCGTACTGCGCGGCACGGCGCCCTTCGCGTACTGCGACGTGCCCTCGGCGAGCAACTCCTGCGCGCCGGCGACCAGCGCCCCGTAGGCAGCCGCGGCCAGTGCGCCGCCGGTCGAGACCCGCCGAACCCCGGCCGAGGCGAGCTCGGCGACGCTTGGCCCGTCCGGCAGCGCGAGGACGTTGATCGGGATGCCGACCGCTCTGACCACCGCCGCGATCTGGTCGAGGTCGGAGAGCCCAGGCGCGTACGCGACGTCGGCGCCGGCCTCGCGGTAGGCGATCAGCCGGGCGATCGTGTCCTCGATGTCGTCCACACCGCTGATGTGGTTCTCCGCCCGGGCCGTCAGCACGAGCGCATCGGACAAGCTGTGGGCGGCTTCCGCTGCGATCCCGACTCGCTCGGCCGCGACGGAGATACCGTCGATCTCGCCGGTCGCCGGGTTGTAGTCCTCGATCGAGAGTCCTGCCGCGCCCGCCTCCGCGAGCAGCATGACCGTCTCGGCGATGCCGCCCGGGTCGTCGGGGAAGCAGCGCTCGCTGTCGACGTTCAGCGGGAGCGCTGTTGCGCTCGCGACGGCGAGGACATGAGCGACCAGCTCGTCGCGTGAGACGCTCTGGTCGAGCTTGCCGATCGACCAGGCGAAGCCCGCGCTGGTCGTCGCCAGTGCCTCGAAGCCGCACGAGGCGAGCAGGCGAGCGGAGCCCACGTCCCACGGGTTTGGCATGACGAACAGCCGCTCGGCGGAATGGAGTGCTCTGAAGCGCGTGCGACGATCGTCGCCGGGCACGGTGCCCCTACTTGCCGGCCACGCCCGAGACGTACGTTGCCACGGCCTCGATCTCGGCATCGCTGAGCTGACCTTTGAACGACGGCATCACGCCCTTCCCGTTCGTCACCCGGTCGACGACCAGCGACTTCGGCGGCTTTGCCTCGTCCAGGTTCGGGCCGACGGTGCCTGTGGCACCGGCGTCCTTCAGCGTGTGGCAACTCGTGCATCCGGCCTTCTCGAAGACCGATTTGCCCATCGCGGCCAGATCCCCCGAGCCTCCGCCGGTCGTTGCGGGCGGGGGAGCAGGCGCTGCGGTCGTCGTCGTCGCTCCCGCTGCGACCGGGAGCCCGGCAACCGAGGCGACGTACGCGGCGACGGCCTCCGCGTCCGAACCCGTGACGAGATCCGCCGGCATACCCGGGGCGCGCTGCTCCTGGCCGTTCACGTCGATAACTCCGCCCGGATCAGAGGTCGGGAAGAGGATCTGCCCATGGACGACGTTGCGGATCGTCGACTCCTTGAACCCCTGCCCCCTCGGCCCCGAGAAGGCATCGTCGAGGTTCGGGCCGATCGTTCCCTTCGTTCCCGCATCGGCGAGCGTGTGGCAGGAGCCGCATTTCTGCGTAAACAGCTCTTTTCCGGTTGTCTTGTCCGCCTTGCTGCTCGCCAGCCCGCCGGTCCCGCAGCCCGCGGCGAGCAGGCCGGCGGCCGCCAGGGCTGCGGCGAGCGCGAGGCCACGGGAGACGCCGGCGCCCACCTATGCGGGGGAACGGCTCGGAGCGCCGGCGTGCTCGGCAGCCTCCGCGCGCGTCGGGTAGATGGCAAACGCCTGGTCGAGCCCCGTGATCTCGAAGATCTTCGTGATGTTTCGGTCGCTGCACACGAGCGACAACTCGCCGCCTCTCGTCCGCAGCCGGTTCAGCCCGCCGACCAGGATGCCGAGCGTGGTCGAGTCGATGAACGTGGTCTCGGTGAAATCGACGATCACGTGCCTCCCGCCCCGGCCGATCGCGTCCAGCAGCTGGGCCTTGAACTCGGGCGCCGTGTAGAGATCGACCTCGCCGACCAGCGAGATCACGTGGATGTCGTCGCCGAGCTGTTCCGTCGCAATGTCGAAATTCACGCCGATCTCTCCGCTGCCGGTACTGGGAACGCAGCCGGCACCGGGTGAAAGCCCGGCCCGACTCGGGGTGCCTGCCGCGGGAGTCTAACCCGGCGCCGTGGAGGACGAGGCGGCAAGCTGTGCGGCGAGCGTCTTGATCTGCTGACGGGCGTAGGCGGCGTTGGCGTCGTCGGGCGCGAGCTTCACGTACTTCCGATACGCCGCGATTGCGGTCGCCGCGTCGCTCGCGTTCTGGCCCGCCTGCGCAAGCTGGAACTGCCAGCTCGCCTCGGCCGGCTCGAGCTTCCCGAGCTGCTTGTAGACGCTGACCAGCTGGGTGGCGGTCTGCTGCCGGTCGCTCAACGCCTGGTTGAACCGCTCGTTTGCGGAGGTGCTGATCGCTTGGCCGATCGGGTCCGTCACTCCCGCGTACGCTCTCCCGAGCGGTGAGTTGGGCGGCGGCCCGAAGTTGGTCGTCTGCGCGGACTGAGCATCGACCTGGGCGGCCTGCGCCGCCTCCGTTTGCGACTGGAACTGCTGCTCGTAGTCGGTGGCGAGGTGAGTGAGCCCGTCCACATCCTTGGGGCGGAGCGTCGTGTACGTCGTCCAGGCGGCGATCGCAGCCGCGTAGTCGCTGCGGATGTCGTAGGCATCGGCCAGGGCACGCCATGACTTTGCGTCCTTCGGGTTCTCCTGGGTCGCCTTCAGCGGCTTGCTCACCGAGGGTTGGCTCGATCCTCCGCCGATGCCGGAGAAGATGTCGCTTAGCCCGCCGAGGTTCGACGAGCCGACACCGAAGAGCACGAAACCGCCCGCGAAGGCGACCGTGAGCAGGACGAACACCCACTTCGCCTGCTTGCGAATGCGGTTGAAGAAGAGCGTGTCCTCGAACCGCTGACCCGCCGCTGTCCTTGTGGGCGCGCTTGGGTTCGTGATGACGCGCCGGGGGCCGGCGCTTTGCCGCAGCACGTGCCATCTCTGACGAAGCCTAGCGCGCTTCTGCTTGATGGGAACCCCAGTCGAACGCAGCGCCGACGGCCGCGAGGCGGTTCCGGGTCGTCTCGTCGCAGAGCGCGCCCGCCAGTGCGTGCTCGTACAGCGCCCGCGGCTCGAGCCCCAGCGCCTCGGCGGCGGCGTACTCGCGCGTCAGGTCGGTGTCGAACATCACCGGGTCGTCGGTCGAGACCGAGCAGCGGACCCCGGCCGCGGCGAGCGCCGGCAGCGGGTGCTCGCTCGAGCGAGGGGACGGCTCCGGTGCGAACGTTGGAGATCGGCGTCACGTCCAGCACGAGCCCGCGGTCGGCGAGCTCACGAACGAGGGCCGGATCCTCGATCGCGCGAAACCCATGACGGATCCGGTCGGGCTCGAGCAGGTCGAGTGCGCTGCGCACCGATTCGGGCCCGACGACCTCGCCCGCGTGCGGTACCGAGCCGAGGCCGGCTCCACGGGCTGCCCGGAATGCGGGCTCGAACGCCGCGTTGGGGTACCGCGCCTCTTCGCCGCCGAGCCCGACCGCGACGACCCCGCGGTCGCGGTAGCGCGCCGCGTGGTGGACAAGGGTGAGGGCGTCCTCGAGCGGTGCGCTGCGCGTGATGTCGGGGTTGAGCCGAACCTCGACGCCGTGGAGTTCGCGCGCTTCCTGGGCGCCGTCGCAGTAGCCGTTGAAGATTTCTTCCCAGGTCACCCCTCGCCAGGTTCGCTCGATCGGGGAGAAGATCGCCTCCAGGTAGACGGCGCCGTGGCGCTTCGCCTCCGCCGCGTACTCGACGACGACCTGGCGGAAGTCGTCCTCCCGGCGCAGGCAGTTCGTGGTCAGGATCCAAACTTCGATGAAGTGGTCGAAGTCGCGGAAGCGATAGAGCTCGCGTAGGCCCTCGACCGTGTCGGCTGGGAGTGTCTCGCCGTTCCGCTTCGCGATCGCGAGCAACGTCTCGGGCTGCACGGTCCCCTCCAGGTGCACATGCAGCTCGATCTTGGGATACGGGGTCGCCGGCTCGGACACCGCGGGCGATCGTAGAGGACGACGCGCCTACACTCGTACACATGCCACCCGCGCTCGCCGCTCGTGCACTCGGCAAGCGCTACGGCCACATCCAGGCGCTCGACGGCATCGACCTGGAGCTGGCGGAGGGCGAGCTGGTCGGGCTGCTCGGCCCGAACGGCGCCGGGAAGTCCACCCTGGTCAAGATCGCCTGCGGGCTGGTGCGGCCCACAGAGGGGCAGGCCGAGATCTGCGGCGCCCGCGCGGGCTCCGCGGCCGCTCGCCGCTCGCTCGGCTACCTTGCCGAGCTCTTCCGTTTCCCTGGTTGGATGACCGCGGACGAGCTGCTCGTCCTCCACCAGCGGCTGTCCGGCTCGCGCGGCGGTGCATCAGAGCGGGCGGAGCTGCTCCAGCTCGTCGGGCTCGAGGCCGCCCGCGACCGGAGAGTCGAGGAGATGTCGAAGGGAATGCAGCAGCGGCTCGGCCTTGCGCAGGCACTCGTCGGCGCCCCCAGCGTGCTGCTGCTCGACGAGCCGACGAGCGCACTCGATCCCTCGGGGCGCCGCACGGTACGCAAGCTGCTCGAGGAGCTCCGGGAGCGGGGCCATGCAGTGCTGCTCAACTCGCACCTGCTCAGCGAGGTCGAGCTCGTCTGCGACCGCGTGGCGATCATCTCCCGCGGGCGGCTGGTCGCCGAGGGCAGCCCGGCCGAGCTCTCTCGCGCGCGCGGCGTCGAGGTCGAGACGGCGTCCGGCACCCGGGTGTTCGAGGACGCCTCGAGGGACGATGCGCCGGCGATCGTCGCCAAGCTTGTCGCGGAGGGTGAGGAGATCTACGGCGTGCGCGTGCTCGCGACGACGCTCGAAGACGTCTACCTGGAGGCGGTTGCAGAGTGAAGGACGTCGGCGTGATCGTCGGCTACGCGCTGCACGAAAGCCTGCGCAGGAAGGTGTTCCTGATCGTCCTTCTGCTCTCCGCGCGCCTTCCTCGCGCTGTACGGCGTCGGCGTGTGGCGCGCATTCCGCGACACGGCCTCGTTCGTCCCGCCCGACCAGCTCGGACTCGACCCGGACGTCGTTACCGGCGCGACCGTGCTCGGGCTCGGGATGTTCGCCACGCTCTTCCTCGGCACCGTGCTTGCGATCTTCCTCACCCTGGGGGTCGTGCGCGGCGACGCCGAGCGCGGCCTGCTCCAGCCGCTGGTCGTCCGGCCGGTCGGTCGTTCGGCCCTGCTCGCGGCCCGCTTCCTCGCCGCCGCGGTCGTCTGCGCGCGTGTACGTCGCCGTCCTCTTCGGGATCGAGACTCTGATCACGGGCCTCGCGGGAGGCTGGTGGCCCGACCACGCCGTGCTCGCCGGCGAGCCAGCTCGCCGCCGCGGTCGCCGTGATCGTCGCGCTCTCGCTGCTCGGCTCGATCTTTCTCTCGGCGACCGCGAACGGGATCGCCGTCTTCATGGTCTTCGGCGGGGGTCTCGTCGCCGGGCTGCTCGCCCAGATCGGGCGTGCGATCGGATCCGACACGCTCCGCTCGATCGGGCGCTGGGTGTCGTGGTCGCTTCCGTTCGAGGCGCTCTACCAGGACAGCCTGCACGTGATCACCGCCGGTACCGGCGGATTCAACCGCTTCGCGCTCGAGCTCGGGCCGTTCGGTGGCTCCGAGGGTGGAGGGGCCGGCGTTCGAGTGTGGGCCGTCGTCTACCTGCTGCTCGTCGGCGCGGCCGGGTTGGGCGCCTTCGCGCGCCGCGACCTACCGTAGGCCTTAGAAGTCGCCGGCCTCGAACGCGGCTTCGTGCGCCGCCTCGCGCGCCTTCCAGCGCCGGTCCATGAAGACGGCGAGCCAGATCGAGAGCTCGAACAGCACCATCAGCGGCGCCATCTCGATCAGCGTCGTCACGGGGTCGACGCCGGGCAGCGCGACCGCGACCGCTGCGACGATCACGTAGCCGATCCGCCGGTTGCGGCGCAGCTTGGCGGCGGGCACGATCCCGAGCCGCGCGAGGGCGAGCACGAAGATCGGCAGCTCGAAGACGATCGCGACCGCGAACAGCACCGTGATCACGAACGAGTAGTAGTCGCGCGCCCTGATCTGGATGTTGAAGTGGCTCGAGTCGTAGTTGGTCAGGAAGTGGACGGCGGCCGGCAGGGCGACGAAGTAGCCGAACATGACTCCCCCGACCATCAGGACTCCGGCGAAGGCGGTGAAGCCCGCGACCATTCGCTGTGAGTGCTCTTGGAGGGCAGGGGCGAGGAAGCTCCAGAGCTGCCACATGCAGACGGGCAGCGCGATCAGGAGGCTCGCCCAAAAACTGACCATGAACGACGTGATGAAGGGCTCGGCGACGCCAAACGTCACCGGCTTGCGGAGGTGCTCGGGCAGTGGGCGGTTGAGCCAACCGAGCAGGTGCCCGTGGAAGGCATAGACGACGACGAAGGCGACCGCGATGGAGAGCAGCGAGATGACGAGGCGGCTGCGCAACTCGCCGAGATGCTCGACGAGCGTCGCCTCCTCGCCGTGGCGCAGGCGCCGCGGGAGTAGTCTCATCGCGGCCCCCCGACTACGAGTCGCGCTCGGAGGCGGCGGACACCGGCTCCTTGGGCTCGGACTCGGTTACCGCCGGAAGCTCTGCGGGCGGGTTGTCGTCGTCCTTGCCGGTGATCGAGTCCTTGAACTCGCGCATGCCCTTGCCCAGCGAGCGACCCATCTCTGGCAGCCGCTTCGGGCCGAAGACGAGAAGGACGATCACGAGCAAGATCGCGATCTCCCAGGGTCCGATCCAACCGGGCATTACCCGGCAAGCGTAGCGCGTTTTCGACCAGCGTGGGTGTTTAGCGGAAACGAACGGGGAGATAGTCAAAGATGGCTACACTGGGCGTATGGCTCTGCTGGAGATCAGGAACCTGCGCGTCGCCCTCGAGGACGGCACCGAGATCGTCAAGGGCGTCGATCTCTCGATCGACCCGGGCGAGGTGCACGCCGTCATGGGCCCGAACGGCTCGGGCAAGTCCACGCTCGCCTACGCGTTGATGGGTCACCCGGCGTACGAGATCACCGGGGGCGAGATCCTCTTCGAGGGTGAGGACCTCGTCGCGCTGGAGGCGGACGAGCGTGCGCGCCGCGGCCTGTTCCTCGCGTTCCAGTACCCGCACGCGGTCCCCGGTGTCTCCGTGACCAGCTTCCTGCGCTCTGCGATCAACTCGATTCGCAAGGCGCGCGCCGGCAAGGACGATCCGATCCCGATCCCCGAGTTCCGCACCGAGCTCCTCGCCCGCATGGAGGATCTGAAGGTCCCTCGAGAGCTGGCGTCGCGCTACATCAACGACGGGTTCTCCGGCGGCGAGAAGAAGCGGGTCGAGATCCTCCAGATGGCGATGCTGAAGCCGCGGATCGCGGTGCTCGACGAGACCGACTCGGGTCTCGACATCGACGCGCTGAAGATCGTCGCGGAGGGCGTGCAGAGCCTGGTCGGGCCCGACATGGGTGCGCTCGTGATCACGCACTACCAGCGCATCCTCAACTACATCACGCCCGACTTCGTCCACGTCTTCGTGGACGGGCGGATCGTCGAGGAGGGTGGGCCGGAGCTTGCTCAGAAGCTCGAGGCCGAGGGGTACGAGGCATTCATTCCGGAGCCAGTGTCAGGGGAGGCATAATGGCGCAGAAGACAGAGACCCAGGTCGTTGCCGAAATCGGGAACGACTACAAGTACGGCTTCTCGAACCCGGACGAGGCGAAGGACTACTTCTTCAAATCCGGGCGCGGGCTCTCGCACGAACTGGTCGAGGCGATCTCCGAGCACAAGCAGGAGCCGGCCTGGATGCGCAAGTTCCGCCACAAGAGCCTCGACTACTTCAACGCGCGCCCGCTGCCGACCTGGGGCGGCAACGTTGCTGAGATCGACTTCGACAACATCTTCTACTACATCAAGCCGACCGAGAAGCAGGTCGACAAATGGGAGGACCTGCCGGCCGACATCCTCGACACCTGGGACAAGCTGGGGATCCCCCAGGCCGAGAAGAAGTTCCTCGCCGGGGTCGGCGCCCAGTACGAGTCGGAGGTCGTCTACCACAAGCTCCAGGCCGACCTCGAGGCGAAGGGTGTCATCTTCCTCGACATGGACTCCGCCCTGCGCGACCACGAGGACATCGTCAAGCAGTACTTCGGGACGATCATCCCGCAGAACGACAACAAGTTCGCGGCGCTGAACTCGGCGGTGTGGTCGGGCGGCTCGTTCATCTACGTGCCCCCCGGGGTCAAGATCGAGCTGCCGCTCCAGGCCTACTTCCGCATCAATGCAGAGAACATGGGCCAGTTCGAGCGGACGCTGATCATCGTCGACGAGGGCGCCTACGTCCACTACGTCGAGGGCTGCACGGCGCCGATCTACTCCTCCGACTCGCTGCATTCGGCCGTCGTCGAGATCATCGTCAAGCCGCGCGGGCGCTGCCGGTACACGACGATCCAGAACTGGTCGACGAACGTCTACAACCTCGTCACCAAGCGCGCCGTCGCCTACGAGGACGCGACGATGGAGTGGGTGGACGGCAACCTCGGCTCGAAGCTGACGATGAAGTACCCGGCGATCTGGCTGCTGGGCGAGCGTGCCCACGGCGAGGTGCTCTCGCTCGCCTTCGCGGGCAAGGGCCAGCACCAGGACGCGGGCGGCAAGATCGTCCACGTCGCGCCGAACACGACGAGCCTGATCACATCGAAGTCGATCTCGAAGGACGGTGGCCGTGGCGGCTACCGCGGCCTGCTCGAGGTCGCGAAGGGTGCTCACGGCTCGAAGGCGAAGGTCGTCTGCGACGCGCTGATCCTCGACGAGGACTCGCGCTCCGACACGTATCCGTACATCCGCATCGACGAGAACGACGTCGACATCGGCCACGAGGCGACCGTCTCGAAGATCGGCGAGGAGCAGCTCTTCTACCTGATGAGCCGCGGCCTCACCGAGACCGAGGCGAGCGCGATGATCGTCTCCGGGTTCGTCGAGCCGATCACCAAGGAGCTCCCGCTCGAGTACGCGGTCGAGATGAACCGGCTGATCCAGCTCCAGATGGAAGGCTCCGTCGGCTGACGCCGGCGGAGCCTCAGAAGACCCATGCAGGTCGAGCGTGTCGACTTCGTCTCGGTGCAGGTCACGGATCTCGAGCGCTCGACTGCCGGTTCTACGCCGAGACGCTCGGCCTGCCCCAGATCGGCGAGGGCGCCTGGCCGGAGTTCCAGCTCGGGGAGAACGTCAGCCTGTACCTGATCGACCCGACCAATATCGGCAGCGAGTTCACCACGCCGAACCTGGGCTCGGTCGCGCTGCGCGTCCCCGACGTCGAGGCGGCTCGGGGCGAGCTCGAGGGCAAGGGTGTCGAGTTCGCCGGCGAGACGTTCGACTCCGGCGTCTGTCACATGGCGTTCTTCAGCGACCCGGACGGAAACGCTTTGATGCTGCACCGCCGTTATGCGCCGCGTTGACTAACACCGGCGCGACTAGGGCGGAAGCCGCCGAGCGCTACCGCGAGCTGCCACTGCCGGACACGACGCAGGAGGCCTGGCGCTTCACCGACCTCAAGGGCTTCGATCCAGACGCCTGGGGGGGCCAGAACGGCCATGTCCCGGTGCCAGACACCGGGACTGTCCCGCGGGGACAATGCTCGATATTGACGTGGCCGGTCTCGCCCACGTCACCGAGCGCGGGATCGAGATCGAGCGCGTGCCCGAGGGCGTCACGTTCGAGCCTCTCGCGGAGCACCCGCTGCTCGGCACGCTCGTCGGCCCTGACGGCAAGTTCACCGCGCACAACGCTGCGCACTGGCGGCACGGTCTGCTCGTTCGGGTGCCGAAGGGGCTCGTGCTCGAGCAGCCGCTCTACGTGCGAGTGACGAACTCGGTCGAGGACGGCTCGCTCTTCTGGCGGTTGCTCGTGATCGCCGAGCCGGAGAGCCGGTTCACGCTGATCGAGGAGTACTCGTCGGCGACTCCCGGTCTCGCCGGGTACTCGAACGCGGCCGTCGAGCTGTTCGTCGAGCAGGCTGCGAAGCTGGAGTACGTCTCCCTCCAGAACCTCTCACAGGAGACGTGGCATTTTGCCACGCACCACGCGAAGGTCGACCGCGACGCGGAGCTCGACTGGGTCGCCGGCGGATTCGGCTCGAAGAAGGGGAAGATCCGGATCCAGAACGACCTCGCCGGGCCGGGCGCGACCTCAAGGGTGACAGGCGCGTACTTCGCCGACGGCAACCAGCACATCGACTACGACACGTTCCAGGAGCACATCGCCCCGAACACGACCTCGGACTTCGCCTTCAAGGGCGCGCTGCGCGACCAGGCGACGACGGTGTGGCGCGGGATGATCCGTGTCGAGCAGGAGGCGCAGAAGACGAACGCCTACCAGGAGAACCGGAACCTGCTGCTCTCCCCGAAGGCACATGCCGACGCGATCCCCGGGCTCGAGATCCTCGCCAACGACGTGCGCTGTACCCACGGTGCAACACTTGGCCAGGTCGACCGCGAGCAGCTCTTCTACCTGATGGCCCGCGGCCTGCCCCGTTCGGACGCCGAGCGGCTGATCGTGCGCGGCTTCTTCCAGGACGTGCTCGACCGGATCGAGCTCGAGCCGGTGCGCGAAGCGCTCGCCGAGGCCCTCGAAGCCCGCATTCCCCAGTCCTAGCCATTCCCGCGTGAGCGAGAATGGCTATCAGTAGTAAATCGTCCGCGTCAGGTGGTGCGGCCAGTGGGTGCGATGGAACGGCACCCACAGTCGCGCGTCCACCTGCGGGACGATGACCTGGAGCTCGGGCGGGCGTAGCTCGTTGATCCGCTTCGCCAGCTCCTCGCATGCGTAGATCGTGTGCGCGCGGATCTCGACCTCCCACGGTGAGCCGGCGTCGATCAGCCGGCCCTCCTGGATCGCCGCCTCGAGGTCGGCCGAGTAGTGCGTGATCCCGAGGACGCGGAGTGCCGCCGGGACGATGTAGTCGGCGAAGGCGGTCAGGGAGTACAGATCCTCGAACCCGGCTCCGCCCGGAAGGGTCGCCTGGAGGATCCACACCGACAGCTGCGCCAGCTTCCAAAACCGGACCGTCTCGCCGCCGTACGTCGCCGTGTCGTCGAAGCGCGGGAAGTCGCGGGTGAGCACCTCGAGGAAGCCGTTGCCGCCGTCGTACAGCCGCGACGTCGCGAGCGCGTCCGAGAAGCGCCCGTCGTAGCGCTCGACCAGCGTCGCACCGGCCTCGCGCCAGATCCGGGCGCGCTCGTCCAGGAGCTGGAGCTCCGAATTCCCGCCGCGAAAGATCTGGCGCAGCAGCTCGACCGTCACCTCGGCCAGCCACGCGCCTTCGGTGACCGGCACGCCCTCCGACAGCGCTCGCTGGAGGCAGAAGTGCATTCCGTCCGCGTCGGCCAGGACCCTTCCATCGTGGACGACCTCCCAGCGCACGCGCGTCTCGAAGTCGGTGAACGCGAAGTTGATGCAGGTCGCGGTCAGGACGAAGTCGATCATCCCGTCCCGGTCGAGCTCGAGCGGGAACGGGAGGATGAACGCGGGCGGCGGCAGCTCCTCGTACGCCATCCACCGGGCGTGCTCGGCGAGGCGGTCGAGGTCGATCGAGACGTCGCGGGACGCCTCGACGACCGGCAAGACGGTGTCGACGACGGGATGGGCCATTTCGGCATTCGACCACAACCCTGCCGGTACGATCTGACCATGGCGGTCACGGCCCAACCGAAGCTCGACGCCCACAAGCTGCGGGCCGACTTCCCCGTCTTCGACCACCCGATCCACGGGAAGCCGCTCGCCTTCCTCGACTCCGCCGTCACCTCGCAGAAGCCGCGCCAGGTGCTCGACGCGATGCGCGAGTTCTACGAGACGTCCTACTCGAACGTGCACCGCGGCGTCTACACGCTCTCCGAGCGGGCGACCGAGGGGTACGAGGGCGCTCGGGAGAAGATCCGCGCGTTCCTGAACGCATCCTCGACGCGCGAGGTGATCTTCACGCGCCAGGCGACCGAGGCGCTGAACCTCGTCGCATACGCGTGGGGGCTCGACAACCTCGGCCCCGGCGACCTCGCGGTCGTCACCGAGCTCGAGCACCACTCCAACTTCGTGCCGTGGCAGCAGATCGCGCGCCGCACCGGTGCCGGTTTCCGGATGCTGCCGATCGACGACCAGGGCGAGCTGCGCATGGATCTGCTCGACGAGACGGTCGGCGACGGACGGGTGAAGGTCGTCGCGGCCAACCTGGTCTCGAACTCGCTCGGCACGATCAACCCGATCGAGCGTCTCGCGGCCTGGGCACACGACCGAGGCGCGATCATGGTCGTCGACGCGGCGCAGGCCGCGCCACACCGGCGGATCGACGTTCAGTCGCTCGGCGCAGACTTCGTCGCCTTCTCGTCGCACAAGATGTGCGGCCCGACCGGGGCCGGCGTCCTCTGGGGCCGGCGCGAGCTGCTCGAGGAGATGTCCCCGTTCAACTTCGGCGGCTCGATGATCCGCTCGGTCAAGGTCGAGGAGACGCTCTGGAACGAGCTGCCGTACAAGTTCGAGGCGGGGACGCCGGCGATCGCCGAGGCCTACGGGCTCGGTGTGGCGATCGACTACCTCGAGGCGGCCGGGCTCGAGGCGATCGAGCAGCACGAGCACGAGCTCGTGGAGTACGCCCTCGAGCAACTCGCCGAGCTGCCCTTCGTGACCGTCTACGGGCCGCCGGCCGACCGGCGCGTCGGGCTCGTCTCGTTCAACGTCGAAGGCGTCCACCCGCACGACGTGGCGCAGGTGCTCGACTGGGAGGGAATCGCGATCCGCGCCGGCCACCACTGCTGCCAGCCGCTGATGACCCGCCTGGGCGTGGCCGCGACGAACCGGGCGAGCTTCTACCTGTACACGATTCCCGAGGAGATCGACCGGCTGGTCGCGGGCCTGCGCAAGGTGAGAGGTGCTCGGGTGAAGCGAGCCGAGGCGAGCGGTGAGCGAGTTCGACCAGCTGTACCGCGAGGTGATCCTCGACCACTACAAGAACCCGCGCGGGCATGGCGTGATGGAGGACGCCGACGCGGAGGCCGAGGGCCAGAATCCGCTCTGCGGCGACGAGGTCTCGATCTACGTCGCCTTCGGCGAGGACGGAGACACGATCGACGACGTGATGTTCTCCGGGCGCGGCTGCGCGATCAGCCAGGCGGCGACGTCGATGCTGACGGAGATGGTCAAGGGCCGGAAGGCGACCGAGGTCGCGGCGATGCCGAAGGAGGACCTGCTCGACGAGATCGGGATCCCGCTGACGCCGGTGCGCCTCAAGTGCGCGATCCTCGGCCTGACGACGTTGAAGCTCGCCCTGCACAAGGGGAAGGGCACGCCGCTCCCGGCCGGCCTCGCCGAGCTCGACGAGCTCGAGCTGCGGTAGCAGTGGTCTGCCCGGCGTGCCCGAGCTGAACGTGTGCCCGGTGGAGGAGCTGCCGCCGGGCGAGGTCAAGATCGTCCATGCGGGAGCGATCTCGCTCGGCGTCTACAACCTCGACGGCGCGTACTACGCGATCGAGGACCGCTGCTCGCACGACGACGGCCCGCTCTGTGAGGGCGAGTTCGACACCGAGACCGGCGTCGTCATCTGCCCCCGCCACGGCGCGAACTTCGACATCCGCAGCGGCCGGGCGCTCACGCTTCCGGCGTACCGAGCCGGTGGACGTGTTTCCCGTCCGGGTCGAGGACGGCATGGTCAAGGTCGAGATCTGAGTCGCAGCCGTGCTCGACGAAAGGGTGAGGACCGTCCTGGCGCGGCTCGAGCGGGAAGATGCGACCGAACGGGAACAGGGTGTTGCACGCGACCGGCGCGCTCGGTCGATCGCGCAGACGACGGGCCGGTTCCTGTTCGCGCTCGTCGCTCCGCAGAACGCCTGCGAGGTGCTCGAGATCGGCGGCTCCCGCGGCTACTCGTCCATCTGGCTTGCCGCCGGCGCGCGCATGCTCGGCGGTCATGTTCTCTCGATCGAGCACGACGGCGCAAAGTGCGCGGCCTGGCGCCGCAACGTCGCCGAGGCGGGGCTCGACGACTGGGCGTCCCTGGTCGAGGGCGACGCGCACGAGCACCTGCCCGAGCTAGAGGATGTCTTCGACCTCGTCTTCCTCGACGCGGAAAAGGACGACTACGAGCGGCTGTTCGAGCTCGCGCGCGGCAAGCTGGAGCCGGGAGGCGTGATCGTCGCCGACAACGTTCTCTCCCACTCCGAAGCGCTCGGCGCCTACTCGCGTGCTCGCCAGAGCGACCCCACGCTCGAGAGCGTCACGGTCCCGCTCGACCGCGGACTCGAGGTTAGCGTTGTCCTGAGCGACTCGCTAGAGTGAGCGGCTAACCGCGGAAAGGAGGTGGTCCGACTTGAGCGATGACAGTACGGGCAGTGGAGGTACCGGCCAGTAGGGGCGTGTCCCCGGACCTGAAGAAGGGAACCGCCTAGCCAGCGTGGGGGATTCGCTGAGAGCGCCGCCGCCTTCGAGTTGATGGCGGCAGGAAGCGCCCCTGCTAATACAGGCTGGTAACCGGACTCGAGGGCCGCGAAAGCGGCCCTCGGTCTTTTCACGAGCGGGCTAGCCGTTCAGGTTGAGGTCGTAGCCCTTGGCCTTGAACTGCATTTGCAACTGAGCCAGCTTCTGGATCGACTTCGCGCCGAACAGCGCGCCGATCGCGGCGCTTGCGTCCTTCGCGCTCCTGAGCTTGTCGGCGATTCCGGGGAACTCGTCCGCGAGCTGTCGCATGACGGCGACGAGCCGGACGTGGAGATCCTTCACCTCGACGGGCGGTGTCACCGGCTCGAGCTCGGCGGCGAAGTCGCGGAGAAGCTTGACGAACTTCGCGACGTCGGCATCGGAGATCGTCTTCGAGCTGGTCGTCGTGCCGACGCCGGCGGCGACATCCTTTGCAATCTGGGTGATCTTGGCCTGGTACTCGGCCTTGGTCAACGGCTTCGAGCTCTTCGAACCTCCGCCGGTGCCGCCACAGCCGGCGAGCGCCAGGATCGCCGCCGTCGTAATCAGCGACAGGAAGGCGACTCGCCGCATCGCGCGGAACCCTATGCGATCCTCAGGCCGCGCGGCGGATCTGCTCGTCGAGCGGGATCACCTCGATCCCGAAGGCATCGAGCGCCGGCGCCAGGTCGCAGACGTTGTCGCCCGCCTCGAGCATCGTCAGCTGGTCGCGCGTGAGCGGCGGGGCCGGAAGCCGCTCGGCGACCGCCGCCCCGATGCGCATGATCGACACGGGGACGTGCATCCGCGCGCGGCGCTTGCCGAGCGTGCGCGCGATGCGCTCGTACAGCTCGTTCCACGTCACCCGGTCGGGCCCGCCGAGCTCGAACGTGCGGTTTGCGGCCTCCGGCAGGTCGATCGCCTTGGCGAAGTGGGCTGCCACGTCCTCGACCCAGATCGGCTGAAGCCGGCGCTCACCGTCACCGATCACGGGCGTCACGGGCGACCAGCGCACCTGCCGGATGAAGAGCGGCAGCACGCCTCCGTCTCGCCCGAAGACGAAGCTCGGCCGGAAGATCACGTGCTCGAGGCCCGACTCCCTCGTCGAGCGCTCCATCTCCCACTTCGCCCCGTAGTACGGGACGAGGTCCTTCGAGCTGTCGTCGGTGCCGAGCGCGCTCATCAGCACGAAGCGGCGAACGCCGGCGTCCTCGGCCGCGTCGAGGAGCCTCTGCGTTCCTTCGACCATCACGCGTTCGAAGTCGGCCCGTTTCCCGGTGATGATCGAGACGAGATGAACGACCGCGTCGCAACCGGCGACAGCTCGCCGGAGACTCGCGGCGTCGGTGACGTCGCCCTCGGACGAGCTCGCAGCCCCAGGCCTCGAGCGTCGCGGCCTGCTCCGGCCGGCGGACGAGGCAGCGGACCTCGCGCTCCTCGGTGCGCAGCGCATGAACGACCTTCGGGCCGACGAACCCCGTGCCGCCGGTGACGAGGATCACCGGAAGTTCCGCCAGTAGCGGCTCGGAGTCGGGCCCTGCTGCCCCTGGTACTTCGAGCCGAGGCCGTCGCTGCCGTACGGCGAGGCGGCCGGCTCGGAGAGCTGGACGAACGAGAGCTGGCCGATCTTCATCCCGTGGTAGATCGTGATCGGCAGGTTGGCGACGTTCGACAGCTCGAGCGTGACGTGCCCGTCCCAGCCTGGGTCGATGAAGCCGGCGGTCGAGTGGATCAGCAGGCCGAGGCGGCCCAATGAGCTGTTATGCGTCGCGATGAACGAGCGTGTATCAGGAACATCCCGTTCGGGACGAAACCTCGATGCACCTGACGGGAACGCTCTCTACCTCGCGGATGTCAGCGATCGCTCTAAAGAGGTGGAACCGGCCGATCGCCGCCTTCTGGCGCGCCAGCTTCCGCGGCAGCCTGAACAACCGGGCGATCGGGTGTGAACCGGAGCTCGTACTGGGGCCGATGTATCGGCCGTCCAGCATCGCCCGCTTGCGCGCCAGCTTCGGTCGGAATCCAAGGCTTGCGACCAACTCGGCGTACTGCTCTGCAAGAGGTTCGCGCACCGTCGTGAGATCGCACCGGCCGAGGCGGTCAACGTACCCGTCCGTGTCCATGAGGCCCTGCAGCAAGGCCTCCCGCTGCTCGATCGACGGCGCGGAGTACTCCTCCGGAATCCGCTTGCTGCCCAGGAGACCCATGTTTCGGAGGGTGCTCGAAAGCGAGTCGTTGCGGACGTAGCGGCCGGTTGCCGTGTCTCGCGTATGCCCTGTGCCTCCGATCCGGTACACAAGCTGTCGCGTCCGCTGAGGGGCAACCGCATACCCGGCGAGCTCGACCTCTTCGAGGATGTCGGCATCCGCGCACGTGATCTCCGCCTTTGTCGAGGTTCCGTCTCCGATCCAAACGCCTAAGACGTACGGATCGATCGGAAGGTCACGAGTCGGGTACCAGACGGCCCCCGCCAGCGGGATCTGGTGATTGCGCTCCCCTCGGACGTGAAGCGTCCGGGCGATCGAGCTCGTCGTCCGACTCGGTCTATCTGTCGGCCGTATCGCCGACCGTTCTTGTCGACCGTCCGCCAGAGGTGCTCGGCGTCGGCAACGACCGTTGCACCATCGGAGAATTCGACCTCCCGGCACGGCCGTTTGAGCATCGGGCGGTACAGGCCAGAACGACCGTCGGAAAGCCACTCTCGTCGAACACCAGGTCACCCGGCTCGAGCTCGCCGATCGTCCGCCATCCCTGCGTCGTTGGGACCTCGTATCGAGTGCGACGACTTCCCCTCCAGCCGGGCGACGAGGTCGTCAGGCAGTTTCACCCGCTCGAGCGTCGAGCCGAGCACGAACTCGCCCGGGTGGAGGATGAACGGCTCGCTGTCGATTTCGACCAGCTCGGTCAGACCCTCCTGCTCCTGCTTGACGTCGATGTACGGGTAGCGGGAGTTGCGGAAGACGCGGAAGTAGCGGTCGACCCGCACGTCCACACTCGACGGCTGGAGCAGCGCCCGGTCGTAGGGGTCGATCTCGATCCGGCCTTCGCCGAGCAGGCGCTCGATCGTCCGGTCGGAGAGAACCACAGGCCCGATTCTACGGTCGCCGGGGGCTTGGCTATGCTGGCCGCATGGCGGTGACCCGGTCGATCGAGCTTCGCACCAACGTCCCGGGGCCGCGCTCCGAGGAGATCCTCGCGCGCCAGAGGCGGGTTGTCGCGGGGCCGCTCGGCTGGGCTTTCCCCGTCGTCGCAGCCGATGCGCTCGGGGCCACGCTCACCGACGTCGACGGGAACACCTTCATCGACTTCACCGGGGGCGTCGGCTGCCTCAACGTCGGTCACTCGCATCCGAAGGTGGTCGCTGCGGCGCGCGAGCAGCTCGAGCGCTTCTTCCACACCGACTTCACGATCGTCCCCTACGAGCTCTACGTGACGCTGGCCGAGCGGCTGCTCGAGCGGACGCCGATCACCGGCCCGACGAAGGCGGCGTTCTTCAACGCCGGCACCGAGGCGGTCGAGAACGCCGTCAAGTTCGCCCGCAGCTACACGAAGCGGCCGGCCGTGATCGCCTTCGAGGGCGGCTTCCACGGCCGCACGCTGCTCTCGCTGTCCTTGACCTCCAAGACTCACCCGTACAAGGCCGGCCTCGGCCCGTTCGCGCCCGAGGTCTACCGGGTCCCCTTCGCCCAGGACTACCGTGGCCCCGACTCGCGGAGTGCGCTCGAGGCGCTCGAGCGGACTTTCGTCACGCAGGTCGCCGCGGAGACCGTGGCAGCGATCGTGATCGAGCCGGTGCAGGGCGAGGGCGGGTTCGTCGTGGCGCCGCCGGAGTTCATGGCCGGCGTGCGGCGCATCTGCGACGACAACGGGATCGTGCTCGTCGTCGACGAGGTGCAGACGGGGTTCGGCCGCACCGGCAAGCTGTTCGCAATCGAGCACTACGAGGTCGAGCCCGACCTGATCACGATCGCGAAGTCGATCGCGTCCGGCCTGCCGCTCTCCGGAGTCCTCGGCCGCGCGGAGATCATGGATGCGCCCGGCCCCGCAGCGATCGGCGGCACCTATATCGGGAATCCGGTTGCGATGGCGGCGGCGCTGGCCGTGCTCGATGTGATCGACGAGGAAGGGCTCGTCGATCGCGCGGCGGCGATCGGCGAGACGATGCGGGCGCGGATGCACGCCTGGCACGACCGCTTCAGCGAGATCGGCGATGTCCGTGGGCTCGGGGCGATGCTCGCGATCGAGCTCGTCCACGATCGCGAGTCGAAGAACCCGGCACCCGAGCTCGTGGCCGCCGTCTGCGACGAGGCTTTCCGCAACGGCCTGCTCCTGCTCAGCTCGGGGATCTACTCCAACGTGATCCGCGTGCTCGTGCCGCTGACGATCTCTGCTGCCGAGCTCGAGGAGGCGCTTGGCGTCTGGGAGCAGGCGCTCGAGCAGGTCATCGGCGCCTAGCTCGGACGTCCCAGCGAGAATGGCCGCCGGATGACCGGCGAGTTGATCGCGGATCGCTACGAGCTCGAGGAGCTCGTCGGCAAGGGCGGTATGTCCAGCGTCTACCGTGCTCGCGACCGATTGCTCGAGCGCGCGGTCGCGATCAAGATCCTCCACGAGCACTACTCCCGCGACGAGGACTACGTCGAGCGCTTCCGCCGCGAGGCGCGTGCGGCGGCGCGGCTTTCGCACCCGAACATCGTCACTGTGATCGATCGCGGCGAGGAGGACGGGCGCCAGTTCATCGTCTTCGAGTACGTCGATGGTGAGAATCTGAAGGAGCTCGTCGCGCGGCAGGGGCCGCTGCCGGTCAGAACCGCGCTCGAGCTTGCAATCAAGGTCGGCCGTGCGCTCGCGTTCGCCCATGCCGCCGGCCTCGTGCACCGCGACGTCAAGCCCCAGAACGTGTTGATCGGGGAGAGCGACGTGAAGGTGACCGACTTCGGGATTGCGCACGCCGCCGACGTCAAGGCCGGGCTGACGCAGACGGGCACCGTGCTCGGGACGAGCGACTACATTGCGCCGGAGCAGGCGACCGGTCGGCCCGCGGATGCACTCAGCGACGTCTACTCCCTCGGGGTCGTCGTCTACGAGCTCCTGGCGGGAAAGCCGCCGTACACCGGTGACAGCTTCGTCGCCGTCGCGATGCGCCACGTCAACGACCCGCCGCCGAGCATCGCCGGCGCCCGCGCGGACGTTCCGGCCAGGCTGGACACGGCACTCATGAGGGCGATGGCGAAGGATCCCGCCGACCGGTTTCCCTCAATGGAGGCGTTTGTCGCCGAGCTCGACGCCTGCCTCGCCGGTCTGGCCGAGCCCGACACCGACCGGACCGCGATCATGCGCACCGCCGCCGTGCCGCGGCCGCGCCGGCGTCGCAGGAGGCCACGCCGGCTGCTCGTGCTCCTGCTCGCGATCGCGGCGATCGGCGGCGGAGCTGCCGCCTATCTCGGGCTCCGCGACTCGGGCTCCGGCGGCGGCAGCGGGCCGGTTCATCTGACGGGCATCCGCGCCTACGATCCGCAGGGCGACGGCCGGGAATACGACGAGCTCGCGGGGAACGCGACGGACGGTCATCCGTCCACCTCGTGGCAGACCGAACGCTATGCGAGCACCACGTTCGGGAACCTGAAGAACGGCGTCGGGCTGGTCCTCGACGCGGGAGTAGCGGCTCGGCCACGCTCGCTGACGGTCGTCTCCGACACGCCGGGGTTCATCGCCGAGATCAAGGCAGGCTCCTCGCCGACGGGGCCGTTCGATCCGGTCTCGGGCTCTCAGACCGTCGGCTCGCGCACCACGTTCGACCTCACGCTGGCGCCAACCTCGCCGCTATTTCCTGGTCTGGATCACCAGGCTTGCGCCCGGTTACCCACGCACGCATCTGAGCGAGATTTCGGTGCCGTGACGGTTTAGACTCAGCGCGTGAAGATCGGGCACGACTCCAAGATCGAGGCGATGGCGAATGTGCCGCTTTTCTCGCGGTGCTCCAAGTCGGAGCTTCGTCGCATCGCGCAGATCGCAGATGAGGTGGACATCCGCACCGGCCGGACGTTGACGAAGGAGGGCGCGCGCGGGCGGGAGTTCTTCATCCTGCTGGAGGGCACCGTCGACGTGCGCAGAGACACCCGGCTGCTGCCCTCTCTCGGCCCCGGCGACTTCCTCGGCGAGATC
>CAVXTD010000007.1:0-96495 GCA_963764565.1 uncultured Actinomycetes bacterium | reverse complement strand
GATGATGCCGCAGTCACCGTGACGCTGCCGGTCGTGCCGGAGTTGTAGTACAGGGTGTTGCCGCTCGGGTTGTAGACGTTTGTCGGAGCCGAGTAGGTGAGTGTCGGTGCGCTGGGGGCGGTGGTGTCGACCTTCGCGTCGGCGGTTGCCGAGGTGGTTGCCTGGTTGGCGACGTTGTCGGAGATCTTCAGCCGGTAGCGGTAGCAGTTGCCGCTGATGACGGTGGTGTCGGCGCCGCCGACCAGGGTGACCGTCGACCAGGAGCCGCTGAACGTGCCGCAGCTGCCGTTCGAGAGCGTCGCCGAGTCGCGTTCGACGACTTGGGTGGTGGTGTCGAGGCCGGAGCCGGCGTCGGAGCCCCAGCCGATCGTCAGCGGGACGGACAGGGTCGTGTACCAGGGCCCGCCGGAGAGCGCAGCTGGGCGCCGGTCGGCGCGGTGATGTCCTTGGTGACGGTGAAGGTCGAGGTCGCGGTCGAGCTTGCGCCGTTGTACGAGGTGACGGTCTGCGCGCCGGAGGCGGTGGTCGTGTTCGTCCAGGTGTAGGAGCCCTGGTAGGGACGAGCTGCTGTCGTCGCCGCCGCCGGTCATGCCGGAGACGCTGGGGAAGTTGAGCTTCTGGATGCCGGACTGGGCGTCGGTCGAGGTGCCGTCGACGGTGAAGCAGGCGGTGTTCGAGCCCTGCGCGTTGTAGTAGAGGGTGGTGCCGGAGACGTAGGAGAGCGCCGAGGACTCGGACAGGGTGAGCGCCGGTGCGCTCGGGGCGGTCGTGTCGACCTTCGCGTCCGCGGTCGCGGAGGTGGTTGCCTGGTTGCCGACGTTGTCGCTGATCTGCAGCCGGTAGCGGTAGCAGTTGCCGCTGGCGACGGTGGTGTCGGCGCCGCCGGACGAGGGTGACGGCCGACCAGGAGCCGCTGAACGTGCCGCAGCTCCCGTTCGAGAGCGTCGCCGAGTCGCGCTCGACGATCTGGCTGGTGGCGTCGATGCCCGCGCCGGCGTCCGAGCCCCGCCGATGGTCAGGGGAACAGACAGCGTCGTGTACCACGGACCGCCGGAGAGTGCGGACGAAGCTGCCGGTCGGCGCGGTGGTGTCCTTGGTGACGGTGAAGGTCGCGGTCGAGGTTGCGCTGGCGCCGTTGTACGAGGTGACGGTCTGGGTGCCGGACGCGCTTGTCGAGTTCGTCCAGGTGTAGGAGCCCTGATACGGAGCACGAGCTGTCGTCGCCGCCGCCGGTCATCCCGGACACTGCCGGGAAGTTCAGCTTCTGGATTCCCGACTGCGCGTCGGTCGAGGTGCCGTCGACGGTGAAGCTGGCGGTGTTCGAGCCCTGCGCGTTGTAGTAGAGGGTGGTGCCGGAGACGTAGGAGAGCGGCGACGACTCGGACACGGTCAGCGACGGCGCGCTCGGCGCGGTCGTGTCGACCTTGGCGTCCGCCGTCTGCGTCGTCGTCGTCTGGTTGCCGACGTTGTCCGTGACGACGTAGCGGTAGTGGTAGCAGTTGCCGCTGACGACGGTCGTGTCGGCGCCGCCCGAGAGCGTGACGTTCGACCAGGAGCCGCTGAACGATCCACACGTCCCGTCCGAAAGCGTCGCGGAGTCGCGCTGCACCTGGGTCGTCGCAACGCCCGACCCGGCGTCGCTCGAGCTCGGCGTCAGCGGCGACCGAGGCGCTCGTGTACCAGGGGCCACCTGAGAGCGGCATGCTCGCCGTCGGTGCCGTGGCGTCGCGGACGAAGGTGACCGTCTCCTGGGTCAGGTTGCCGGCGCCGTCGAACACGTTCACCGCTGCCGCCGACGGTGCCGTCGTGTTCGACGAAGTAAAGGTGTAGGTGTTCGACGTGTACGGGGAGCTGGTCTTCTGCAGTCCCGTGCCCGTGAAGCCGGTTGTCGAGAGTGCCGGGAACTCGACCGACGCGATTCCCGAGCCCGAGTCGCTGGCCGCGTCGGTCATCGTGAACGTGCCGGTCGAGCCCGGGCTGTAGTAGTACGTCCAGGCGTGGGCGCCGGTGGAGGTCGCGTACTGGGCGCCCGGGTTCGTGCCCTTGGTGAACGACAGCGAGCTCGTCGGCGCCGTCGTGTCGTTGACGGCCGACCAGACCCCGACCACCTGTCCGCTGCGGTTCGGGGCCGTCTGCGTCCAGCTCATCGTCGTCGACCCCGGCGAGGCGACCGTCTTCGTGCTCATCCCCTCCTCGACCTGGGAGGCTGCGCCGTCGGTGAAGAGTCCGGTCTGCCCGGACCCGGGGGAGAGGTCGCCGCTGTAGTGTCCGCTGCCGAGCACGTCGATCACGAGGGAGTTCGCGTTCGTGGTCGTGATGCTCGTGCTCGTCAGGCCGTTCTCGTTCGAGTTCGAGTTCGTCACGTCGGGCGTCGTGCTCCGCACGCCGGAGAGCTCGACGGCTCCGCCGATGATTCCGTAGTCGTTGGCGGTAGTCGCCGTCACGGCGATCGTCGCCGTTCCCGTCGCCGGCGAGGCCAGGTACCACATGCTGGTGCAGTCCCGGTTCGAGGTCTGTGACTGGCCGCCGGTGGACAGCTCCGCGATCTTGGTCAGCGCCACGCCGCCGTAGGTGACACTCGCGATCGTGCACGCGACGTTGTAGGCGGACTCGGTGCTGATGCCGACGACGAGGACGCGGCTCGACGCGGAATCGACCGTGTGAGACCACGAGAGCGTCGTGCCCGAGCCGACGGTGGAGTGGGTGGCGGTGCCGACCGTGACGCCGCCCGACGACGAGCTGTTGGCGACCACGACCGTCACCGTCGACGAGTCGGTGGTGTTGCCGGCGTTGTCGGTCGCGCGGGCGACGATCGTGTACGTGCCGTTCGCCGGTTGCGAGTTCCACGTCACCGAGTACGGCGAGGTCGTGTCGGGGCTGCCGATCGTCGTCCCGGAGGCGAACGAGCACGACCAGCCGGCGCAGTACCGGAACTCGACCTGCTTCACGCCGGACTCGGCGTCGCTGGCCGACGCGGTCACCGACTGGCCGTTCTGGATGGTGGCGCCGCCGGTCGGAGCGGTGATCGACACGGTCGGTGGGTTCGTCTCGTTCACCTTCGCGTCCGCGGTCTGCGAGGAGGTCGCCTGGTTGCCGACGAAGTCCGAGACCTGGAGCCGGTAGCGGTAGCAGTTGCCGAACTGGACGGTGGTGTCGGCGCCGCCGCTGAGGGTGACGGTCGACCAGGAGCCGAAGGAGCCGCAGGAGCCGCCGCTGAGCGTGGCGCTCGCCGCGCTGGACGACCTCGGTGGAGGCGTCGAGACCGACGCCGGCGTCCGAGCCCCAGGCGATCGTCAGCGGCACCGAGAGCGTCGAGTAGTTCGGGCCCGCCCGAGAGCGACACGGACTGTCCCGTCGGCGCCGTCGCGTCGCGGACGAAGGTGACCGTCTCCTGGGTCAGGTTGCCGGCGTTGTCGAACACGTTGACGGTCTGCGCTGCGGGCGCGGTCGAGTTCGAGGTCGTGATCGTGTAGGTGTTCGACGTGTACGGGCTGGACGTCTTGGCAACACCGGTGCCCGTGAACCCGGTCGTCGACAGTCCCGGGAACTCGACCGGACCCGATGCCGGACCCGGAGTCGCTCGCGGTGTCGGTCATGGTGAACGTCGTGGTCGCCGACGGGCTGTAGTAGTACGTCCACGCGTGCGCGCCGGTGGAGACCTCGTACTGGGTCCCCGGGCTCGTGCCCTCGTTGAACGCGAGCGAGCTCGTCGGCGGGGTCGAGTCGTTGATCGGCGCGAAGGCGGCGACGACCTGGGCGCTGCGGTTGATGCCGGTCTGCGTCCAGGACATCGTCGTCGAGCCGGGGCTGGCGACGGTCTTCGTGCTCATGCCGCCGGACGTGCTTCCGCCCGAGGCGTCCTGGAGCACCCGGTTCGTCTGGCTCGCTCCCGAGTTCAGGTCGCCGAGGGCCTGGCCGCTCCCGAACACGTCCACGACCCACGAGTTCGCCGACGTCGTGGTCACGCTCGTCGAGGTCGCGGCCGAGTCGTTGTTGCTCGAGTTCGAGGCGTCGGGGGCGGACTGCTTGACGTTGTAGAGGGATACGGCGCCGGCGGTCGCGTCGACGGCGGCGTCGAAGTTCACCTGCACCGTGTTGGCTCCGGTCGCAGGCGCAGCCAGGTAGTAGAGGGCGGCGCACTGGTACGTGCTCGCGGTCGTCGTCACCCGGCTGGCGATCTTCGTCATCGCGACGCCGTTGTACTTCGGGTAGCCGCTCGTGATCTGGCAGGACGAGCTCGTGCTGCTCGACTCGTTCTGGATCCCGACCACCAGCATCCGGTTGCTCTGGCTCGCGACCGTGTGCGACCAGGAGAGCGTGGTCACTGCCGCACCCCCGGTCGACGAGGCGGTGTCGTAGCCGACGCTACCGCCTCCGCCGCCGTTGCTGACGAGGACGGTGACCGGCGAGGAGTCGGCCGTGTTCCCGGAGTTGTCGGTGGCGCGGGCGACGATCGTGTACGTCCCGTTCGCCGGCATCGAGCTCCAGGTCACCGAGTACGGCGAGGTCGTGTCGGGGCTGCCGATCGTCGTTCCGGAGGCGAACGAGCACGACCAGCCCGAGCAGTAGCGGAACTCGACCTGCTGGACGCCGGAGCCGGCGTCGCTCGCCGACGCGGTCACCGCCTGGCCGTTCTGGATCGTCGCCCCGCCGGTCGGCGCCGTGATCGAGACCGTCGGCGGGGTCGAGTCGTTGGTCTCGGCGGAGCCGACGCTGTAGAAGGTGGAGGGCGAGTTCTGGTTGTTCCACTCGGTCGTGATCCAGTTCGCCGAGCGGGCGGTCGCCGAGCTGGAGACGCGCACGTCGTCGATCTGGCCGCTGAAGTAGGACGTGCCGCTCGAGGGGGGATTCGGCCAGCTGGCCGTGTAGCCGGCGCCGATCGAGACGGTGGTGAACGGCCCCTCCGGCGTGCCGCTCCACGTGCCGACCTGCGAGCCGTCGAGGTACAGCGTCTGGGTCGTGCTGGTCTTGTTCACGGTGAGGACGGCGTAGTGCCAGGTGCTGTTGTTGACCGTGCTCGACGACGTGATCCCCGGCGTCGACCCCGTGTAGATGCCGCCCTCGAGCTTGCCGTTGGAGTCCACGTACAGCATCGGGTCCCAGCTCGAGGGGGTGCTGCCGATCGACTGCGTTCTGCTCGGAGAAGAGGGCGCCCTTCTGGGTGCTCGAGGCCTTGAACCAGAGGGAGACGGTGAAGTTGTTCGCCGAGGGCAGCGTCGCGGACGGAACCGCGATGTAGTAGTTGCCGCCGCTGAGGTTCGCGCCGCCGTCGATCTTGCCCGTGGTCGCGGTCGCGCTGTTGTTCGTTCCGTTCCGGGCGTTCGAGGTCGAGTCGGCGACGGACAGCGAGCTGCCGTTCGGCAGGTGCCACACGCCGCTGTAGTTCGAGTCCCAGACGCCGGTCGGGTTCTGCTGGTTCGAGGCGGACGAATTGCCGTAGTACATGTAGATCGTCGTGTCCGTCGAGCCGGGGAGCGAGGGAACGTTCACCCAGGCGATGAGTGCGCCGGTGGACGAGTTGTACGTCTCGATCTCGTGGCTGAGCTTCGTCGTCCCGTCGGAGGACGTGAACAGGATGTCGTAGCCGTTCGACTTCGCGTTCGCAGCCAGGTCGGAGTCCGAGGAGAGGTTGATCAGCACCGGGAAGCTCGACTGCGTCGAGGGCACCTTCGTGTGGTCGATCGTGATCGCCTTCCGGTAGCCCCAGGAGCCCGAGTACCAGGTCGCCGGGTCGATCACGAACGGCAGCGGCAGGTTCGTGTCGTCGAGGTCGAGCAGCAGCGTCCACGAGGTGCCGTTCGGCTCGAGGCGCCAGGCCAGGCCCGCAGGCGTGATATCGGTGCCGTCCGCGGCCTTGATCTTCGGGGGCAGCAGCGTCAGGCGCGCGACGCCGCCGGCGTCGGCGAAGGAGATCGCACCGTTCTCGAGCGTCGAGGGCGTCAGGCCGGTCGCGTCCAGCGACCACTGCCAGGTGTGCTGGCCCTGGTGCTACTTCGACGGTCAGGAACTGCTCCGTCGTCCAGTCGCTGACGCGACCGCCTCGCTGCCGAAGTCGGTCTTGCGGACGGCGCCGTTGTCGTACGGCTGCCACGAGTCGCCGCAGATGTTCGTCGGGCTGGAGCGAGAGGCTCTTGCCGTTCGTGTCGACGGTGTAGCCGCCGGACGAGCCGATCTGGACCTGGATGCTTCGAGTCGAGCTTGTGCGCGTGAGCGAGGCGGAGGGCTTGGGCTTGCCGACGTGCTTCGTGACGAAGGTGGTCTCGAGGTGCCCGTCGTCCGCGATCGTGACGCCGGAGTCGGCGAGGCTCGTCGCCGGGCTCAGAGGGCGACCGTCTGGGCGACCCAGCGCGCCGACCGGGACGCCGTGCGGTCAGGGCGCCGCGTCGCCCCGGCGGCGGTCTGGACGATCCCGACGGCCTGGGAGGAGAGCGCCGCCGGCCGTCGCTGCCGTCGAAGAGCTTCGTGGTCGCGCGGGCGGGGCCTGCAGGCTCGCGCCCGAGTGCGCTGTAGAAGGCGACGACGGTGGAGGGGCTCGGTCGTCGTGATCGAGGGCGCCGCCGGCTGCGCTGCCGGTCCCGAGTCGGATCGCGACGCTCCCGATCGGATCGGCGAGGTCGACGTTCGAGTACGCGACGATGCCGCCCGACGCCGACGAGGCCGAGCTGACGGTGAACGTCCACGAGTCGGGATCGGCGGGCGCGCCGACGTGCGAGTAGACCGACTGGGCGAGCGAGCCCGACGACGCGCTGTGGACGAGCGACCAGCCGCTCGGGGGCGGTCACGCTCGCGTATCGGCCGTGCGACGGCGACCTCGGCGAGCAGCAGGTCGCCCGTCGCCGGCTCCGGCCGGCTTGCCGAGCACGAGCGTCGCGAGCCGGTCAGCGTGCCGACCAGTGCCGACCGGGATCTCGAGCGCGGGGTCGATCACGTAGGGCGTGGGCAGCTTCGAGTCGTCGAGGTCGAGCAGCAGCTTCCAGCCGCCTGCGCCCTTCTTCAGCTTCCAGCCCAGCCCGGCCGGGGTGATGTTCGCGCCGGCGAGCGTCATGATCACGACCGGGAGGAGGCGGAGGTCGGTCGTTTGCCCGGAGCGTCCGGTGAACATGATCGAGCCGTCCGAGGCGAGGCTCGGGGTGAAGCCCCTTGAGGCCGAGGTTCCACTGCCACGTCTTCCGGCCCTGGTGGCGCTTGACGACGAGGCTCTGCTCGGTCGTCCGCGGCGTGACCGTGATCGTCTCGCTCCCGAACGGGGTCGGACGGCTGACGCCGCCGCGCGTACCGAGTCCACTCGGCCGTGCCCGCCCCGAGGGCAGCGAGCGACACGACACCGCGACTCCGCGTAACGGCGTAGCCTGCCTTCCCGATCGCGACGTGCAGGTCCGGAGCCGGCTTCCTGACGAGGGGCGCCGAGCGCTGCGGCGTGCCCAGCGCCCTCGTCAGGAACGTGGGCTCGGTGGATGCCTTCGGGCCGTCGCCGATACCGGCGAGTTGGTAGACGGCGATGAAGGCGGCCGCCAGGATGGCGAGAATGGCGGCGACGTGGACGGGAGAGACCGACTGCAGCAACGCGAAGCGCCCGGGGGTGCCGGGCTCTCGCTGGGGGTATGCCGCAGTTTGTCGTCTCTCGCCATTGTGGTTCATCACGCGTGCGCACGCGTGGTTTCCGCGTCGTTCATCGGGTTGCGGCGGGCCGACCTGTAGGCCCCGGCGGCGCGCATGCGCAAGATCCCCCGTACGGGGGAACGGCCCCTCAGATCACCTTTCGAGGGGAGGCAATTCGTACGGGTTGTCACTCGACCTGAGGTCGAGTGTTCGTCTGGCGCGTCAGCTACCTGGTGCCACTGTCCGATGGCGCATCGCGCGGCGGCTGCCTGACGATCGTCGTAGGTAATGAACGCATCGAGAGGAACGAGGGCTGCGGCAGCGGCGACGTGGACGGCGTCCAGTGCACGCAACGCGGGCTCCGCGAGAGCACCGGCGGCCAGCAGCAGTCCGCGGTCGAGCGGGAGAAGCGCGAGCGCTTCGAGCGATCTGCGCCGCTCTTGCCATCAGCACGTCGAGCGGCGATGTCGGTCGTGCGCCGCCGCGCGTCTAATTGCGCGAGGAAGCTCGGTTAGCACCAGCTCGCAGGAGACGAGGTCGGCGTCGGCCAGGAACGTCCGCAACGCGGAGCTCGCCGGCTCGTCCCGGACCAGCTTGACGAGTGCCGAGGCGTCGGCGTAGAACATCGGCCTCTCAGCGCTCGCCGCGGATCTCGTCGAGCGCGCCTGCAGATAGCGTTGCGGACCGCCGTCGAGCACGAGAGGTTCAGGCAGTTCTCGTGCGAGTCGCCGGACGCACGCGACCGGAAGCGATGAGGCGATCGAGCTCGACCCCTGTGGACGGTGGCGGCCCGAGCTCTGCGACGGGGCGGTTCCGATCCGTTACGAGGAGGCGCTCTCCTTGTTCCACACGGCGAAGGTAACGGCTCAGGTTCTGACGTAGCTCGCCCACCCCGACCTGCCCTTCGCCATGTACATGAAGAGTAGCCCCGGTCCCGCCAGCAGCGGCGGGGCGGTAGACGGCGAGGAAGGCTGCCGCCAGGATGGCGAGAATGGCGGGCGATCCGGACGAGAGAGAATGTGTGCAGCACCCATCAGGGAAGAAGGCAATGTCGTGCGCGTGGTAACTCGACCTGAGGTCGAGTGTTAGTGGAGCCGGCGCCACCCCCTCAGGCAAACGGTCGGGCGCTCCTCGGCCCCGGCCTCTTCGTCGGTGGTGCGGTGGTCGCCGCGAACGGGCTCAACGCCGTCTTTCAGATCGCGCTCGCGCGGATTCTCGACCCGCCCGAGTACTCCCTGCTGGTCGCGCTCGTCGTCGTCACGCTGATCGCGGCCGTGCCCCCGCTCGCGTTCCAGGCCGCGGTCGCGCGCGAGGTGGCAGTGGCGCTCGCCGACGGCCGTCAGGGCGACGCGGGAGCCGAGCTGCGCGACACCGTCCGCGGTCTGCTCCCCTGGGCACTCGGCGTGCTGGCCTTCGGCGGAGCCGCCGCTGCCGGGCTCGCGGGGGCGGGCCGGGGCAACGCCGGTGCGACGCTGGCGACGGCCGCGACGATTGCAGGTGCGCTGGTGATCCCCGCAGTCTGGGGAGGTCTTCAGGGGGCGAGGCTCTTCCTCGTCCTCGGCCTCGCGCACCTCACCTTCGCCGCCACCCGGCTCGGGGCGGGGCTCGGGATCGGACTGGCGGGCGGCGATGCGGCGGAGGTGATGGCCGGTGTCGCGGCGGCCACGGCGTTCACCCTGGCGATCACGCTTGCTGCCGTTGCGCGGCCTCTGGCGCTCGGCCCGTCGATCAGGCGCTCGGCGGCTGGCCACGCTGCCGAACGCGGCGGCCGCGACCGGGCTCACCGTCCTGACGGCGCTCGCCAGCGTCGACGTACTGGTGGCGAAGCTCGCGCTTCCCCTCGCATACGGCGGGCGCGTACGGCGTCGCCTCGGTCGGGGCGCGGGCCCTCCTGCTCGTTCCGATCGGGGTGACGACGGTGCTCTTCCCGCGCGTCGCCGTGCTACGGGATCCCGCGCGCGAGCGGAGGCATCTTCTGGCCGGCCTCGGCGTCGTCGCGCTGCTCGGCGCAGTCACGACCGTGCTCCTCTGGGTCTTTGCCGGGCCGCTCGTTCGAGGCGTGTTCGGCAGACGACTACGCGGCCGCCGTCCCATGGCTCGGCCCGCTCTCGCTGGCGATGGCGCTCTACGCCTCACCACCGTCTACGTCTACCACTTCCTCTCGCTCGCCCGGACGCGCTTCGCGCTCGTGCTGGTCGGGATCTTCGCCGCCCAGCTCGTCGCCTTCGGGGCGCTTCACGGCCGACCTGCCGACCTGGTCGGCGTTCAGATCGTCGTGGCAGCGGTCACGGTCCTGGCGGCGGAGGTGTGGCAGCTCGCGAGGCGGTGAGCGCCCACCCGGGTGGTGCGCCGAGCGGTCGCGAGTGGAGCATTGTCCGGTTGCCGGACGGGAAGGAGTAGGGGACGGTGCGTGGTACAGTCTGCTGCGCCGGGCTTCGGGAATCCGTCCAAAATGACAATGCCCAGAAGGTCGGACGACCAAGGAGCGATCCCGTGAGCACGCCTGACGACTATCAGCGCCCTCCTCTTAGATACCGGAGGTTCGGCGGCGGCTACCGCCGCGACGACGTCGACTTCGTGCTGGCCGAGCTGGGCCAGTCGATGCAGCAGCTCGACAATGACCTGGAGTCGCTGCAAGCGCGGAACCGCGAGCTCGCAGGCCGAGCTCGCCGCCGCACAAGCCGAGATCGAGGCGTTCAGGGAACAAGGGGACGAGCTGCCGAAAACCATGGCCGCGAGCCTGCGTCGCGCCGCCGAGATCGAGGAGGCCGCGTCCGCGCCGCGCCCAGGACATCATCGCCCAGGCCGAGGTGGCCGGGCTGGAGCTCCGCTCGGAGGGGGTCTGGAAGATGGAGGAGGCGACCGCTCAGTTCAACGAGCTCCTCCGGATGAAGGACAGTCTGCTCGAGGCGCTGAGGAACGTCGTCGGCGACTTCGACCGGGCGCTCTCGAGAGTCGAGCGCGGCGAGCCGCTCTTTCCGGGCGCGAGGGCGACCTTCCCGACCGAGGCTCTTTCGGCGTCGGCACTCGGCCACCGAAGAGCCGGCAAGCCCGCCCGGCGAGGCGGCCGCCGAGTCCCCACCGCCGTTCGTCGCCCCGTCGCCGCCCGAGTCTGCCGCCGCGGTGGAGTTGCCGCCGGACACCGCCTCGTTCCGCGCGCCACCGAGACGCGTCCCGGCGAAGCGCTGCCGGCCGCCTCGACGGGCCCGGACGAGGACGAGCCTGTCTTCGAGGAGAGGGTCGAGCTCGACGCGGGACCGTTTCTCCGACTTTGCCGAGCTCTCGGCGTTCGAGCGCGCCCTCGCCCAGGTGGCCAAGGTGGAAGATGTCTACGTCCGGCGGCTCGCGGACGACCGAGCGCTGATCGAGCTGACCCTGGGCGAGCCCACGACGCTCCTCAAGTCGATGCGCGAGGCATTGCCGTACTCGGTCGAGGTCCGCTCGGTCAACCGCTCGAAGATCGTCGTCAACGTCTTCGCCCAGTCGCCCGCCGGCACCCGCTGAGGCCATCTTCGGGGTGCTTCGCCCAGCCGGTCGCTGGGCAATCGACCGCCTCTTCGGCACAATGCATCACGTGGCGACCACCGAGGACAAGCGCGCGAGCGACGCGTCTCTCGAGACGCCGGCGAGTTGTTCTCGACGATCTCCGGGCTCGAGTGCGAGCCGCTCTACATCGCCCGAGACCGTCGAGGTCGACTACGAGCGCGATCTCGGGCATCCCGGGCTCGTTCCCGTTCACGCGTGGCGTCTACGCGTCGATGTACCGGGGCCGGCTGTGGACGATGCGGCAGTTCGCCGGGTTCGGCACGGCCGAGGAGACGAACGAGCGCTTCCGCTACCTGCTCGAGCACGGGCAGACGGGCCTCTCGACGGCGTTCGACATGCCGACGCTGATGGGCTACGACTCGGACCACGCGCGCTCGCTCGGCGAGGTCGGGCGGGAGGGCGTCGCGGTCGACTCGCTCGAGGACATGGAGACGCTGTTCGCCGGGCATCCCGCTGGCGAGGTCTCGACGTCGATGACGATCAACTCGCCGGCGGCGATCCTGCTCGCGTTCTACGTCTGCGTCGGCGAGGAGCAGGGCGTGCCGCGCGACCAGCTGCGCGGGACGGTGCAGACGGACATCCTCAAGGAGTACATCGCGCAGAAGGAGTACATCTTCCCGCCGGAGCCGTCGATGCGGCTCGTCGTCGACATGATCGAGTTCTGCGCGCGGGAGATGCCGCTGTGGCATCCGATCTCGATCTCCGGCTACCACATCCGCGAGGCGGGCTCGACGGCCGCGCAGGAGCTCGCGTTCACGCTCGCCGACGGGTTCGCCTACGTCGATGCGGCGCTCGAGCGCGGGCTCGACGTCGACGAGTTCGCGCCGCGGCTGTCGTTCTTCTTCAACGCGCACATCGACTTCTTCGAGGAGATCGCGAAGTACCGGGCGGCGCGGCGGATCTGGGCGCGCGAGCTGCGCGAGCGCTACGGCGCGCCGCGACCCGCGCTCGTGGCTGATGCGCTTCCACGCGCAGACCGCCGGCGTCTCGCTGACCGCGCAGCAGCCGGAGGTGAACATCGTGCGCACCGCGATCGAGGCGCTGGCGGCGGTGCTCGGCGGCACGCAGTCGCTGCACACGAACTGCTTCGACGAGGCGCTCGCGCTGCCGACCGAGGACGCGGTGCGGATCGCGCTGCGCACGCAGCAGGTGATCGCGCACGAGACCGGCGTGGCAACGACGGCCGACCCGCTCGGCGGCTCGTACTTCGTCGAGGACCTGACGAACCGGCTCGAGCGGCAGGCGTACGAGTACTTCGACCGGATCGAGGAGCTCGGCGGCGTGGTCGCGGCGATCAAGGAGAACTTCTTCCAGCGCGAGATCGCCGAGGCGCTCGTTCCGCTACCAGGCCGAGGTCGAGGCGGAGCAGCGCATCGTCGTCGGCGTCAACCGCTACGAGCACGAGGACGAGGCGCCGATCGCGATCCTCAGGATCGACCCGGCGCTCGAGCGCAAGCAGATCGAGCGGGTCCGGGCGCGTGCGGGCCCGGCGCGACGCGGCCGCGGTCGAGGCCGCGCTCGCGCGGCTGAAGGAGGCACGCCGCCGCGAGCGACCGCAACCTGATGCCGCCGATCGTCGACGCCGCGCGAGGCCTACGTGACGATGGGCGAGATGTGCGACGCCCTCCGCGAGGTCTGGGGCATCTGGCGCGAGACGCCGGTTTCTGACGGCGACGATCAGACGTCGAGCACGAGCCCGTCGTAGGCGAGCTCGACGCCGCCCGCGGTCGGCAGCTCGCTCGGCCGGTGGGTGAGCAGCAGCCGCCTCGCGCCCGACGCGTGGAAGGCCGCGACCGCCTCCTCCGCCGACAGGTGCCCGCGTGGTCGCCGTCGAGCTCGCCGTCGGCGAGCGTCGCCTCGCAGAGGAACAGGTCGGCGTCGCGCGCCACCTCGGCGAGCGCGTCGCTCGGGCGCCGAGTCGCCCGAGTAGGCGAGCGTCCGGCTCCGTTCGTGACGCGGAGCGCGTACGTCTCGAGCGTGTAGTGCGGGACCCGCACCGGCGTCACCTCGAACCCGCCCGCGGTCGCGAACGGCTCGCGCCCGGCGTACTCGCGCAGTCGGAACGTCTGCTCGAACATCGTCGGCGTGCCGAAGCGCTCGCCGAAGTGCCGCGAGCTCCGCGATGCCGCCCGGCGGCAACCAGAGCTCGGGCGGCCCGTCTCGCGTCCGAGGCCGAACATGCTGCCCCAGACCCACGGCACGAGGTCGCCCCAGTGGTCGAGGTGCCAGTGGCGTGATCACGATCGCGTCGACCCGCGGCCAGCCGCCCTCGGCTCGCGCAGCCTGGCGAGCACGCCCGGGCCGCAGTCGAGCAGCAGCGCTGCCCGCGCCCTCGACCAGGTAGCCGGAATGCGCGCCGCCCGGGTTCGGCCAGGCCGGGCGAGCAGCCCACGACGGTCAGACGCATCGCCGTATACTGCCGCCCCGATGGCGCAGAGGATCCGAGTGGTGATCGCGAAGCCCGGCCTCGACGGGCACGACCGGGGCGCGAAGATCATCGCGCGCGCGCTCCGCGACGCCGGCATGGAGGTCATCTACACCGGCCTCCACCAGACGCCGGAGCAGATCGTCGAGACGGCGATCCAGGAGGACGCCGACGCCGTCGGGATCTCGATCCTCTCCGGCGCGCACATGACGCTCGTGCCGCGCATCCTCGACGGCCTGCGCGAGAACGGCGCCGAGGACGTGCTCGTCGTCGTCGGCGGGACGATCCCGGCCGAGGACGCGGACGAGCTGAAGGCGCTCGGCGTCGCCGCGGTCTTCACGCCCGGGCGCCCCGACGGCGGAGATCGTCGAGTTCCTGCGCAGGCCGTGCCTGCCGGATAGCGAGCATGCGTGCCGATCGAGGTCGCTGCGACGACGGCGTCGCGGTCGTGACGATCGACCGGCAGGACGCGCTGAACGCGCTCGACCGCGAGACGCTGACGGAGCTGCGCGACCGGCTGCGCGAGCTCGCGGTCGACACCGGCGCGCGCGTGGTCGTGCTCACCGGCGCCGGCGACCGGGCGTTCGCCGCCGGCGCCGACATCAAGGAGATGAGCGAGATGACCGTGCTCGAGGCGCACGCCTGGGGCTGCGCTCGGCCACGAGTGCGGGCGGCTGCTCGAGACGATGCCGAAGCCGACGATCGCCGCCGTCAACGGCTTCGCCCTCGGCGGCGGCTGCGAGCTCGCCCTCGCCTGCGACATCCGCTACGCGTCGGAGCGGGCGAGGTTCGGCCAGCCGGAGATCAACCTGGCGATCATCCCCGGCTGGGGCGGCACGCAGCGGCTCGCGCGGGCGGTCGGGCCGGCGCTGGCGAAGGACCTGATCCTCACCGGCCGCACGATCGACGCCGCCGAGGCGCTTCGGATCGGGCTCGTCAGCGCCGTCCACCCGGCCGCCGAGCTGCTCGACCGGGCGCTCGAGACGGCGGCCGAGCTCGCGAAGAAGAGCCCGCTCGCGCTCTCGGCGGCGAAGGACGCCGCCAACCGGGCGCTCCAGGGCGACCTCGGCGCGGGCCTCTCCTACGAGGCGGTCCTGTTCGCGGCCCTGTTCGCGACGGAGGACCAGCAGGAGGGCATGCGCGCCTTCACCGAGAAGCGCGAGCCGAGTTCGAGCGCTAGCCGCTGAGCGCCGACACCGCAGCACGATCCGCGCGACGTGGAGGAGCGCGCAGTCCCTGGCCGTCTGGCGTCGAGCGACGTCCGCGACGCGGCTGCGGTGAGCACGATCACCGTCGCTGCCGGACGAGCGACGCCCGGTCAGGTCGCCGGCGACGCTCGGCGGAGCGCCCGCGCCGTGGTCGACGAGCGCGCTCGGCGGCAGCGTCAGCACGATCGGCTTGCGCAGGCCGAGCAGCGTCAGGAGATCGGGAAGACGGTCACGGTCGCGACCTTGATCGTCAGCCGGTCGGACTCGCAGCGATGACCGAGCCCTTCAGCGAGAGCGTGACCGCGCTGCCGGGCGGGGCGGTGAACAGCACCCGCGTCGCCCGGTTCAGGTACGGGTACGGATTGACCGGCCCGCCGTCGTTCGGGTGCACCTCGAAGTGGAGGTGCGGGGTGCCGTCGGCGTCGCCCGAGTCGCCGACGAAGCCGATCGGCTGCCGGCGACGACCTTCGGCGCCGTCCTTCAGCCCGGGCCAGTACGAGCCGCCCGGCACGCACTTGCCGCGGTTGTCGTTCCCGCGCGTGAGGTCGTTGTTGAGGTGGATGTAGAGGTAGGTCGTGCCGCTCGCGCCGTAGAGGTAGAGCATGCAGCCGGCCGGCGCCGAGGTCGTCCAGAACTTGATCTTCCCGCTCTCCGCCGCCACGGCGATCGCCTTCGGGCGCGAGGATGTCGTTGCCCTCGTGCGGCCCCTGGGGGCGCGGGTCGCCGAAGTCGTTGGTGTACCGGTACGGGCCGACCACGGGAAAGACGAGCGGCTCGGGACCCCGCTGCGTCGGCCGGCGACGCGAGCGCCGACCCCGCGGCGAGGACGGCGGTGAGGACCACGAGAGCCCCGAGGGCTGTCGTCGGGCGTGGCCCATGCCAGGCGTGCTTCGCGTCCGAACGCCGTGACCCTACCAGCGCTCCCGACCGGCACGCGGTCGAATAGAGTCGCGGCCCGTGAAGATCGCCGTCTGCGTCAAGCACGTCCCCGAGGCCGGCCGGCCCGGCGCATCGATCCCGCAGACGAAGCGGCTCGACCGCTCGGCGACAGGGACGCTGAACGCCTTCGACGCGAACGCGGTCGAGGAGGCGCTGCGCCTGAAGGAGGCCGAGGGCGAGGGCGAGGTCGTGGTCGTCTCGCTCGGGCCCGAGGCGCGCGCTCGACTCGCTGCGCAAGGCGCTCGCGATGGGCGCCGACCGGGCGGTCCTCGTCAGCGACGACGGCGCCGCCGGCTCCGACCTCGTCGCCACGAGCCGCGTGCTCGCCGCGGCGCTCGAGCGCGAGAGCCCGGACCTCGTCCTCTTCGGCCAGCAGGCGTCCGACTCGGACGGCGCCGTGCTCTGGGCCGCCGTCGCCGAGCGTCTGCGCCTGCCGCTCGTCTCGCAGGCGGCCGAGCTCGACGGTCGCGGACGGCACGGCGACGGTGAAGCGGCAGACCGAGTTCGGCTACGACCTGATCGAGGCGCCGCTGCCGGCCGTCGTCGCCGTCTCCGACGCGATCAACGAGCCGCGCTACCCGTCGCTGAAGGGGATCATGGGCGCGAAGTCGAAGCCGCAGGAGACGCTCTCGCTCGCCGACCTCGGCCTCGACGCCGGAGCCGCCGGCGAGGCCGGCTCGAGGACCGAGGTGCTCGCGCTCGGCGCGCCGCCGCCGCGCGGCGACAGCCGGAGGATCGAGGACGACGGCACGGCCGCCCAGCAGATCGTCGACTTCCTCGTCGAGAGGAAGCTCGTCTAGATGAGCCGACCCTCGTCTTCCTCGAGCACCACGGCGGCGAGCTGCAGAAGGGAGCCGCTCGGCGTGCTCTCGAAGGCGGCGTCGCTCGGCGACTCCGAGGTCGCCGGCGTCATCGCCGGCTCGGGCGTCGGCGGGCTCGCCGCCGCAGGCCGGCGTACGGCGCGGCGAGGGTCTACGTCGCCGACGACCCGGCGCTCGAGGCGCCGCTGCCGCAGCCGCGCGTCGACGTGCTCGCGAAGCTCGTCGCGCGAGGGCGGCTACGACACCGTCCTCTTCGCCGCCTCCGTGCTCGCCGCCGACGTCGCCGCCGGGCTCGCCGCGCGGCTCGACGCGGGCCTGAACTGGGACCTCGTCGACCTCGCGCGCGACGGACGGCGCCGCTCGTCGGCAAGCGGCCGGCGCTCGGCGACTCCGTCTACGTCGACGTCGGCTGGAAGGGCGAGCCGCGGCTCGCGCTCTTCCGCTCGGGCTCCTTCGAGCCCGCCGACGACCGGCGGCGAGCCCGAGGTCGTCGAGCGTCGCGGTCGAGCTCGAGGACTTCTCGACGCAGGCGACGATGCTCGAGCAGGCGCACGAGGAGCAGGCCGGCCCGTCGATCGAGGACGCCGACGTCATCGTCGCCGGCGGGCGCGGGCTCGGCGGGCCGGAGAGCTTCGCGCTCGTCGAGGAGCTCGCGAAGGCGCTCGGCGGCGCGGTCGCCGCGACGCGCGCGGTCGTCGACGCCGGCTGGTACCCGTACTCGACGCAGGTCGGCCAGACCGGCAAGACCGTCGCGCCGAAGCTCTACGTCGCCTGCGGGATCTCGGGCGCGATCCAGCACAAGGTCGGGATGCAGAGCTCGGACGTGATCGTCGCGATCAACAAGGACGCGAACGCGCCGATCTTCGAGTTCTCCGACCTCGGCGTCGTCGGCGACCTGCACCAGATCGTCCCGAAGCTGACCGAGCTCGTGCGGGCGCGGAAGGCCGGGTAGGTGTCGCGGCCGTCGGCGTACCCGCCGCCGTGGCGCGCGAGGAGGCGTCGGCGTGCCGACCGACGCCGAGCCGATCGAGGTCGGCGTCCTGATCGTCGGCGCCGGGCCGGCCGGGCTCGCCTGCGCGATCCGGCTCGGCCAGCTGCTCGAGGAGGACCCGGAGACGGCGGAGCGGCTCGGCGAGGTGCCGGTCGCCGTGCTCGAGAAGGGCAAGCAGCCCGGCTCGCACCTCCTCTCGGGCGCGGTCGTCAACCCGCGCGGCCTGCGCCGGCTCTTCCGCGGCCGCAGAGCGGATCGACGAGCATGCCGTTCTACGGCGAGGTCGCGCACGAGTCGGTCTACTTCCTGACGCCGCGCGCGGGCGCTCCGGATCCCGCCGCCGCCGACGATGCGCAACCACGGCAACTACGTCGCCTCGCTCTCGCAGCTCGGCCGCTTCCTCGCCGAGCGAGGCGGAGGAGGGCGGCGCGACGATCCTGCCCGAGACGCCGGCGGTGAAGCTGCTCGTCGCCGACGGCCGCGTGCGCGGCGTGCGCACCGGCGACCGGGGCCGCGGCCGGGACGGCGAGGAGCTCGCGAACTTCGAGCCCGGCTCCGACGTCCTCGCGCGGGTGACCGTGCTCGCCGAGGGCACGCAGGGTCACCTGACCGGCGCCGCGATCGAGCGCTTCGCGCTCCAGGGCGCGAGCCCGCAGGTCTGGGCGCTCGGCGTGAAGGAGGTCTGGAAGGTCGCGAAGCCGCTCGACCGCGTCATCCACACGATGGGCTGGCCGCTGCGCTCGGCGGCGAAGTACCGCGAGTTCGGCGGCTCGTTCATCTACCCGATGGGCGACGACATGGTCACGATCGGGATGGTCGTCGGGCTCGACTACCGCGACGCCGAGCTCTCCGTCCACGACCTGCTCCAGGAGCTGAAGACGCATCCGCGGATCCGGCCGATCCTCGAGGGCGGCGAGCGGGTCGAGTGGGGCGCGAAGACGATCCCGGAGGGCGGCTTCCTCTCGCTGCCGAAGCGGCTGCACGCGCCGGGGCTGCTGCTCTGCGGCGACGGCGCCGGCCTCGTGAACGTGCCGGCGCTGAAGGGCATCCACTACGCGATCGAGTCGGGCCGGCTCGCGGCCGAGGCGGCCTGGGCGGCGCTTCAGCCCGGCGAGGCGGTCGGGCCGGCGCGGCGCGCTCGCCGGCTACGACGAGTCGATTCGCGAGAGCTTCGTCTGGAGCGACCTCCGGAGGTGCGCAACATGCGGCCCGCGTTCGGGCGCGGCTTCTGGGTCGGCGGTGCGCTCGCGGGCGCGATGACGGGATCGATGGGCAAGTTCCCGCCGCGCGACTTCGCGCTCGAGCGCGACGCCGAGCACGACCTGATCGCGCACCGAGCGGGCGCGCATACCCGGCGCCGGACGGGAAGCTCACCTTCGACAAGCTCTCGTCCGTCTTCGCCTCCGGGAACAAGACGCGCGACGACCAGCCGAGTCACATCCGCATCGAACCGCGCGTGCCGCGCGACGTGGCGGAGATGTGGGAGCGGATGTGCCCGGCGCAGGTGTACGAGGTCGGCGAGGAGGACGCGGGGAAGGTGCGCGTGGAGGTGACGCCGTCGAACTGCGTCCAGTGCGGCGCGATCACCGCCAAGGGCGGCCGGCTGACCCCGCCCGAGGGCGGCTCCGGCCCCGAGTACACGCTGACCTGAACGGCCAGGTCCGGGGTCAGACCCCCGACATGTCCGGAATAGACTCGCGAGGTGACTCGCTCGGCCTCGACGACATCCTCGCAGCGCGGCAGACGATCGCCGGGCGGGTGCACCGGACGCCGACGTTCAGCTCTGCGACGCTCTCGGAGCTGACGGGCGCGCACGTCTACCTGAAGGCGGAGCTCTTCCAGCGCACCGGCTCGTTCAAGCCGCGCGGCGTCCTCAACAAGCTCGCTGCGCTCACGTCCGACGAGCGCACCCGCGGCGTGATCGGCATCTCCGCCGGCAACCACGCGCAGGCGCTCGCCTGGGGCGCGCGCGAGGAGGGGCTCTCGTCGCTCGTCGTCATGTGGGCAGACGCGAACCCGACCAAGGTCGCCGCCGCCCGAGGCTACGGCGCCGAGGTCGACCTGGCAGCGGCCGGGCCGGCCGAGGCCTTCGAACGGCTGGACGAGCTCGTCGCAGGAAACGGGCCGGACGCTCGTCCACCCGTTCGACGACCCGCTGGTGATGGCGGGGCAGGGGACGGTCGGGCTCGAGCTGCTCGAAGACGTGCCCGAGACCGCCGTGGTCGTCGTCCCGGTCGGCGGCGGCGGCCTGATCTCGGGGATCGCCACGGCCGTCAAGGGCAAGCGCCCGGACGTCAGGGTGATCGCGCGTCGAGCCGGAGCTCTCGCCGGCTCTCCACGAAGGCCTCAGGGCCGGCGCGCCGGTGCCCGTGCATCCGCGCTCGATCGCCGACGGTCTCGGCGCGCCCTTCGCCGGCGAGCACGCGCTCGCCGTCTGTAGGGCTCGCGGGGTCGAGTCCGTTCTGGTCAGCGAAGACGAGATCGAGGACGGCTTCCGCTTCCTCTACCGCCGTGCCAAGCTCGCCTGCGAGCCCGGCCGGGGCGGCCACGACAGCCGCGCTCCTGGCCGGGAAGATCGCCTTCGAGAGAGGTCAAACGGTGGTCGCCGTCGTCTCGGGAGGCAACGCGGCACCCGAAACCGCAACTGCTATCCTGGCTCGAAGATGAAGGCCGACATCCATCCCGACTACGTGCTCGCGACCGTGCGCTGCGCGTGCGGCAACGAGTTCCAGACCCGCTCGACGAGGCCCGAGCTGCACGTCGAGATCTGCGCGGCCTGCCATCCGTTCTACACGGGCAAGCAGAAGCTCATGGACACCGGCGGCCGCGTCGAGCGCTTCCAGAAGAAGCTCGAGCGCGCCGCGGCGGCTCAGCGCCGCTAACCGGGACTGGTCGGCTAACCCGTGAGCACCGCGATCGGGGGCCAGGCGGTCCTGGAAGGCGTGATGATGCGCTCGCCGTCGAGCTGGGCGGTTGCGGTGCGCAAGCCCGACGGGGACATCGCGCAAGTCGTCAACACGATCGCCTCGCCGATGGCCAAGCGCCGCATCTGGCGCCTGCCGGTCGTCCGCGGGGTGATCGCGCTGGGCGAATCGCTGGCGATCGGCTTCCGTGCGCTCGCGATCTCGGCGAACTACGCGGCGCGGGAGGAGAACGAGGAGGGCGAGGTCCAGACCGAGCTGTCCCGCGGCCAGCTGATCTTCGCGTTCGCGATCGCGATCGGCTTCGCGGTCATGCTCTTCAAGGTCACGCCGGCGCTGATCACCAACTGGCTGCCGATCGACACCACGGGCGTGTTCGTGATCGTCGAGGGCGCAATCCGTGTCACGCTCTTCATCGTCTATCTATCTGTGATCTCGCTTCTGCCCGATCTGCGCCGCGTCTTCCAGTACCACGCGGCCGAGCACAAGGCGATCAACGCCTACGAGGCCGGCGAGGAGCTCACCCCGCAGCGGGTCCAGCGCTACAGCCAGATCCACGTGCGCTGCGGCACTGCCTTCCTGCTCTGGGTGATGGTGATCGCGATCTTCGTCTTCGCCTTCTTCGGCCGGCCGGCGTGGTACTGGCTGATCGTCACGCGCGTCGCCCTACTGCCGGTGATCGCCGGGCTCGCCTACGAGCTGATCCGCTTTGCCGGCAAGCACGCCGACCAGCGCTGGCTCCTCTGGCTGCTCGCACCGGGGCTTTGGCTCCAGCGACTGACGACGAGGGAGCCGACGCTCGACCAGCTCGAGGTCTCGATCCGCGCCTTGAACGAGGTGCTGGAAAGGGAAGGAGTGGCAGGCGACCGTGGACGACGAGTGGAGGTGATGGCTTAGTGCTCCTTTCGGGGACTACGGCGCGCTCCGGCGGCTGCAAACCGGCGCCGTGCGGCGTCCTCAGTCGCGCCCGTCTGGCACGGCATATAGGCGCCCCCTGCGTCCTTGCCCGGCTTGGTTTTCGCGCACCGGAGCATCACCGTACCCCCCGAAAGGAGCACTGATGGCGGCAGAACGGACGGCAAGCGTGACCTGGCAAGGCGATCTGATGAGCGGCGCGGGCCGGATCGAGAGCGTCGGCAGCGGCGCGATCTCCGGGCTGGAGGTGACGTGGGCGTCACGCTCCGAGCCGGGCGAGTCCGGCCGCACGAGCCCGGAGGAGCTGATCGCGGCTGCGCACGCATCCTGCTTCTCGATGGCGCTCTCGCACGGGCTCGCGCAGGCGGGCACGCCGCCCGAGCGGCTCAGCGTGAAGGCGACATCGACGTTCGTGCCGGGCACCGGGATCACCACGATGAAGCTCGACGTGACCGGTCGTGTCGAGGGGATGGACGAGGCCGCGTTCCAGGAGGCCGCCCGCGGCGCAGCCGAGAACTGCCCCGTCTCGCAGGCGCTCAAGGGCAACGTCGACGTCTCCGTCGTCGCGCACCTCGACAGCTAGCACGCCTCTACCCTGTATCCGATGGCAGGGATGGACGACCTCGTCGATGACCTCGAGCGCTCGTACCGCGAGGCGCAGGAGCGTATGTCCGATCCCGCCGTCTACAACGACCACCGCGAAGCGGCGGAGGTCGGGCGGCGGCTGAAAGAGCTCGAGGAGCCGGTGAAGCTCGCCCGTCAGTGGCGCGAGGCGCGCGACGACATCGAAGCCGCGCAGGCGGACGCCGAGCTGAAGGAGCTCGTACCCGAGGCGGAGGAGCGCGCCGCGCGGCTCGAGGAAGAGCTCAAGCTCGCGCTCGTCGAGCCCGACCCCGCCGATCGCAAGGACGTGATCATCGAGGTTCGCCAGGGAGTCGGCGGCGACGAGGCGGCCCTCTGGGCCGGGGATCTCTTCCGCATGCTCACCCGCTACGCGGAGCGCCGCGGCTACAAGTGGGAGGAGCTGTCCTCGAGCCCGAGCGACGGCGGCGGATTCAAGGAGATCGTCTTCGGGATCAAGGGCGACGGGGCGTACTCCGTCTACAAGTACGAGGGCGGAACGCACCGCGTGCAGCGCGTGCCCGAGACCGAGTCGCAAGGGCGCACGCACACGTCGACCGCGACCGTCGCCGTGATGCCGGAGGCGGAGGAGGTCGAGGTCGAGATCGACCCGAACGACCTGAAGGTGGACGTCTACCGCTCCACCGGGCCCGGAGGGCAGAGCGTCAACACCACCGACTCGGCGGTGCGGATCACGCACCTGCCGACCGGTCTCGTCGTCGCAATGCAGGACGAGAAGTCGCAGCTCCAGAACAAGCAGAAGGCGATGCGGGTGCTGCGCGCCCGCCTGTACGAGCTCGAGCGCGAGAAGCAGCAGGCCGAGCTCGCGGCGACGCGCCGCTCTCAGATCGGCGGCGGCGAGCGGGCCGAGAAGATCCGTACCTACAACTACCCCGAGAACCGGCTCACCGACCACCGGATCAAGCTGACCGTGCACCAGCTCGACCGGATCCTCCAGGGCGAGCTCGACGAGTTCACCGAGGCGCTGGCGGCCGAGGACCGCCGCCGCGCACTCGAGTGACGATCGGCGAGATCCTCCGGGAGGGCGCGGAGCATCTCGAGCGGCAGGGGATCGACACCGCCCGCCTCGACGCGGAGCTGCTGGCCGGGAAGGCGCTCGGCCTGACGCGGACCGAGCTGTACCTCGATGGCGGCCGCGCGCTCTCCGAGGAGGAGGTGGTCGGCTGCCGAAGGCTGCTCGACCGCCGCGCGACCCGCGAGCCGGTCGCCTACATTCTGGGCGAATGGGGCTTCCGCCGTCTGACCCTGAAGGTCGACCGGCGCGTGCTCGTGCCCCGCCCGGAGACCGAGGTCGTCGTCGGCCGCTGCCTCGAGCTGCTACGCGGTCTCGACGCTCCCGCTGTGCTCGATGTCGGCACCGGCTCCGGGGCGATCGCTCTCGCGATCGCCGACGAGCATCCGGGCGCGCGTCGTGACGGCGATCGACGTCTCGGAGGACGCACTGGCGCTGGCGCGGGAAAACGCAGCCGCGCTCGGCCTCGACGTCGCGTTCCAGCAGCACGACCTTCGCGACGGGCTCGCCGGGAGCTACGACCTCGTCGTCTCCAACCCGCCGTACGTGTCGCCCGGCGAGATCGAAGGGTTGCAACCCGAGGTCCGCGACTGGGAGCCGCGCCTGGCGACCGTCGGCGATGAGCACACGGAGGCGGTCGCCCGCGCCGCCACGGAAGTGCTCCGGCCCGGAGGATGGCTCGTGCTGGAGGTCGGCGAGCGCCGCGCGACGACGGTGGCGGGGCTGCTGCGCGAGCTCGGCTACGAGAGCGTCGACACCGGCCGTGACCTGACCGGGCGGGACCGCGTCGTGGAGGGACGATGGGCGACGTCGAGCGCGCGGTAGCCGCGATCGCGGCCGGCGAGCTCGCGATCCTGCCGACCGACACGGTGTACGGGCTCTGTGCCGATCCTGATCGCAAGCAGGCGGTTGCGCGGCTCTCGCGGCTGAAGGAGCGGCCCGACACCGTTCCGGTCGCGCTGCTCTGCGCGGACGTCGAGACGCTCCTCGAGCGGATCCCCGAGCTGCGCGGCTCGGAGGCCCTGGCGGTTCTACCCGGCGCCTACACGCTCGTCTTCCGGAACCCCGCCGGGTGGTACCCGTGGCTGTGCGGCGCAAACGCCGGCACGATCGGCGTCCGGGTGCCGGCACCGACCGGCCCTCTGCGTGACGTTCTGGCTCGCGTCGGCGCCGTTGCCGCAACGAGCGCGAATCTTCACGGCGGGCCGGAGGCACGCCGGCTGGAGGATGTGCCGGCTGCGATCCGCGCGGCCTGCCGGGCCGAGGTCGACGGCGGCGAGCTGCCGGGGATCGCCCTCGACGGTGGTCGACCTGACCGATTCAGAGCCGAGGATCGTGCGCGAGGGTGCGGTGCCCGCGGCCGATGCGCTCGCCCGGCTGGCTGCCGCCGTCGCCCGGCGGGGGTAGCATCCGAGACCGATGGCGCTTGCCTCCCAGGAGACGATCCAGGACCTTCGCCGCGCCGGCTTGGCCGACGTCGACCCGGAGATCGCCGAGCTGATCGGCCGCGAGCTGGAGCGCCAGCGCGGTCAGATCGAGCTGATCGCCTCGGAGAACTTCACCTGGCCGAGCATCCTCGAGGCGGTCTCGAGCGTGCCGACGAACAAGTACGCGGAGGGCTATCCGGGCAAGCGCTACTACGGCGGGTGCGAGGTCGTGGACGAGATCGAGACGCTCGCGATCGAGCGCGCGAAGGAGCTGTTCGGGGCCGAGCACGCCAACGTCCAGCCGCATGCGGGTGCCCAGACCAACATGGCCGTCTACTCGGCTGTGCTGGAGCCGGGCGACACGATCCTCTCGCTCCGCCTCGACCACGGCGGCCACCTGACGCACGGGCTGAAGGTCAACTTCTCCGGCCGTCTGTACACGATCGCCCACTACGGGGTCAGCCGCGAGACGAGCGTCGTCGACTACGACGAGGTGCTCGCGCTCGCGAAGGAGCACGCGCCTCGGCTGATCGTCTGCGGCGGCTCCGCCTATCCGCGCACCGTCGAGACGAATCGTTTCCGCGAGATTGCCGACGAGGTCGGCGCGATGCTGCTCTGCGATATGGCCCACTTCGCCGGTCTCGTTGCGGCCGGACTGCACCCGAACCCGGTGCCCGATTGCGACTTCGTCACCTCGACCACCCACAAGACGCTTTCGGGCCCGCGCTCCGGGTTCGTCCTCTGCCGCGAGCAGTACGCCCAGGCGCTCGACCGCGCCGTCTTCCCCGGCATGCAGGGCGGCCCGATGGAGCACGTGATCGCCGCGAAGGCGACCTGCTTCCGCATCGCCGGGACGCCCGCGTTCCGGGAGTACCAGGCGCAGGTGCGGGTGAACGCCGATGCGCTCGCCGACGAGCTCCAGCGCGGCGGCCTCGACGTGCTCACCGGTGGCACCGACACGCACCTTCTGCAACTCGACCTCCGAGGCACCGAGTGGACGGGCAAGGACGCCGAGGAGCGGCTGGCTGAGGTGCGGATCACGGTGAACCGGAACACGGTGCCGTTCGACGAGCGCCCGCCGACCGTTGCCTCCGGCGTCCGGATGGGGACGCCTGCCTGCACGATGCGCGGCTTCGACGAGGACGACTTCCGCGAGGTGGGGAGTATCGTGGTCGACGCATTGAAGCCCGCGCCGGATATCGCCGGTCTCGTCGCGCGCGGCGCCGCCCTCTGCGAGCGGCGGCCGTTGTATCCGGGTTTCCGCGGCTACTGCGCTTACCCGCCGGAGGCGAGTAAGCGTTAGAACGTCTTGCCGGTATGAGCGTCTCGCCTAACACCACCGTGAGGCCTCGGCTTACGGTGGTGTTGCACCCGCTCGTCCAGCACAAGCTGTCCTATCTTCGAGACAAGGACACTCCGACCGTCCACTTCCGCAAGCTCGTCAACGAGCTCACGCTGCTCCTCACCTACGAGGCGACGAAGGACTTTCCCACCGAGGCGGTCGAGATCGAGACTCCGCTCGAGTCGATGCAGGCCCAGCGGATCTCCGGCAAGAAGGTCGCCGTCTGCCCCGTGCTGCGCGCGGGCGTCGGCATGCTCGAGGGAACGCTCTCGCTGATCTCGAGCGCGCGGGTCGGGTTCATGGGGATGTACCGGGACGAGGAGACGCTCGAGGCGATTCAGTACTACACGAAGCTCCCGGACGACCTCGACGAGCGGGACGCGATCGTGCTCGACCCGATGCTCGCGACCGGCAACTCGAGTGTCGCCGCGATCGGAACGGTGAAGGATGCCGGCGCCCGCTCGGTCACGCTCGTCTGCCTCGTCGCCGCGCCGGAGGGGATCGAGAAGGTGCATGCGACGTACCCCGATGTGCACGTCGTCTGCGCCGGCGTCGACCGGGGTCTGAACGAGCGCGGGTTCATCGTCCCCGGCCTCGGGGACGCGGGCGATCGGCTCTACGGGACGAAGTGACGCCGTGACACGCGAGCTCCGCCAGCACCTCGAGGTCGTCTACGGCGCCGTGCTCGCGCTCGTGATCGTGGTCGTCTTCACGCCGGCCGTTGCCGGGATGGCGCGACGCCTCGGCGCCGTCGACCTCCCCGACGAGCGGCGCGTGCACCGGATCCCGATCCCGCGCCTCGGCGGGCTGGCGATGTTCTTCGGGATCATCGTGCCCTCGCTTGCGTTCCTCGACCTCAGCCGGTCGATGCGCGGGCTGCTCCTCGGCGCGGCGGTCGCCACCGTCATCGGAGCGATCGACGACTTCCGCGGCCTCCGCTGGTGGGAGAAGCTCGGCGGCCAGATCGTCGCCGGCTCGATCCCGCCGATCTTCGGGATCTGGGTCGACCACTTCACCTTCCCGTTCCTCGGCGTGTACGACCTCTCCGGTCTGGCTCGGCGTGCCGCTGACCGTGCTCTGGATCGTCGCCGTGATGAACATGGTCAACTTCCTCGACGGCCTCGACGGGCTCGCCGCGGGCGTATGCGGGATCGCCGGCCTGACGTTCGCCGTGATCGCGCTCTCGCTCGGCAAGCCGACGGCCGCGGCCTTCTCCGCGATCGTGCTCGGCGCGACGCTCGGTTTCCTCCGCCACAACTTCTTCCCGGCGCGGATCTTCATGGGCGACTCCGGCGCGATGCTGCTCGGCTTCTCGCTCGCCGCAGTCTCGGTCGAAGGCCTGCTGAAGACCGCCGCGACCGTGGCGCTCTTCTTCCCGCTGCTCGTGCTCGCGGTGCCGATCCTGGACACGGGCTTCGTCGTCGCCAAGCGGCTCAAGTACCGGCAGCCGATCACCGCTCCGCGACCGGGCGCATCTGCACCACCGGTTCGTGAACATCGGCTTCTCCCAGCGGCGGGCCGTCGTGTACATCTACTTCTGGGTGGCGACGCTGGCGGCGGCGGCGCTCGGCACGCGCTACATCCCGTTCCGCGAGCGCGGCCACTGGCACGCGCTAGCCGACCGCAGGAGCGGCCGGACTCGGGCTGCTCGCCGTCGGCGGCCTCGGTGTACATGGTCTACCTGCTCGAGATCGTCAAGCTCGCGAATCCCCGGATCCGGCGCAGGCGCCGGGAAGCGGAGGAGCGCGCGCGGCGCAGCGCCTAGACGTCCAGCGCGCCGAGCACGAGCGCTGCGTGCTCGCCGGGCTTCACCTTCCGGAAGATCCTCGCCACCGTCCCGTCCGGCGCGATCACGACCGTCGAGCGCTCGATCCCCATGAACTTCTTGCCCATCATGCTCTTCTGCACCCAGAAGCCGTACTGCTCGGCGAGGGTGTGATCCGGGTCGGCGAGCAAGGTGAAGGGCAAGCCGTGCTTCTTCCGGAAAGCGGCGTGTGAGGCCTCGCCGTCGGGGCTGACACCGAAGACCTCTGCGCCTGTCGCGCGGAAGTCGTCCCACGCGTCGCGGATCGCGCAGGCCTGCTTCGTGCACCCGGGCGTGTCGTCGCGCGGGTAGAAGTAGAGGACGACCGCCTTGCCGCGCAGATCCGAGAGGCGCACGGTCTCCCCGCTATCGCTTCCGTCAGCTCGAAGTCGGGTGCGGGCTGGCCTTCGGTGATCACGGTCGCAGATTACCGCCGGCCGCCACACGTCGCCCGGGTCGGATGTGCCGCCGCTTGTGGGTTGCACGCCGGTCGTGGTGCGATAGGATCGCGCGTCCTGCACCGAACGACGCCGTCTGACCGGACAAGGCGGGGAAAGGAGACATCATGCGCGCTTGTTCATCCTCTCGTGCCAAGGTCGGAGTCGTCTCCGTTCTCGCCGCCGGGCTTGCAGCTCTGGCCGTGTTCGCGGGTCAGGCGCAGGCTGCGACGATCACGCTCGGTCAGACCGGCACGGGCGTTACGTGCGGGCGCGGCGACCCTCGTCCAGACCGGCGTTTCGGGCGGCAACTCCTACACGGTGCCTTCCGGCTCGTGGAAGATCACCTCCTGGAGCACCGAGGCCGGCTCGCCCGGCGGCCAGATGGCGCTGGTCGTGTATCGCCCGACCGCCACCGCCCACGAGTACATGGTTGTTGCCGCAACCGCGGCCCAGTCCCTGACCGCCAGCACCCTGAACACCTTCAGCGTGAACATCGTGGTCAAGGGCGGTGACCTGATCGGCTTCTGGTGCAGCACCGGCACGCAGGGTGCCTCCTGACCGCGTCGGGAGGTGACACCTTCGGGAGCATCAGTGTGGCTTCGGTTCCTTCGGTCTGGCTCGACGGTCACGTTCGGCACGGCCTCGGTACCGGCCTTCGCCTGGACATCAGCGTGACGCTGACGCAGCTCGACCGGCGGGGACGGAGGGCCGCCGGCGCCGCCCCGCCGGAGCCGGCGCGGATGGGCGTCTGCGATCGGACGGGCGTCTTCCGCAACATCTACGCCTCCCAGTACAAGACCACCGACACGACCTCTCCCTACTACGGCGCCGTCGCCGCCAGGTACTACGAAGGGCTCGGGATCACCTGCGACATCCTGCCCGGTACACCGACGCCGGCTACACGGTCGACGGCACCGGCGCAAAGGCGCCCGTCGGCTACGAGAGCGTCTGGCTCGCCCCGTACGAGTACTACACGAAGTAACCTTAGACCGAATTGGCTATCCGAATCGAGTCGGCCTTCGGCCGCTGACTCGATTCGGCGGGCGCCTCGCTTCGGAGGGCGGGTGTGGGCTCCGGCGGGCAAGGCCCGCCTTCGCCGAGGAGGAATGGCCCCGGCTACAATGGCTGCCCGCGCGGATGTGGCGGAATTGGTAGACGCGCACGGTTCAGGTCCGTGTGGGCTTCGGCTCGTCGAGTGAACCGGATCGAGTCGGCCTTCGGCCGCTGACTCGATTCGGCGGGCGCCTGGCTCCGGAGGGCGGGTGTGGGCTCCGGCGGGCAAAGCCCGCCTTCGCCGAGGTGCGAGGGCCCCCGGCTACAATGCCTGCCCGCGCGGATGTGGCGGAATTGGTAGACGCGCACGGTTCAGGTCCGTGTGGGCTTCGGCTCGTGGAGGTTCAAGTCCTCTCATCCGCATCGTGACGCCCGCGGTCCGCCCGCGCCTTCGCGCGAGCCTGACATCGCGGCGGTGCACCCTTCTCCGCGTCCGCGTGGCCTGCCGGGCACGCGCAGGTCGGGCCCGTCGGCGCCTGCTGCTGGCGCCGCGTCGCTACCCTGAGCGGCGTGAGCCGGATCAACCCGACGCTCCGCGGGTTCGCTGATCATCGCCGCGATCGCCGCCGCGATCGTCGCGCTCCGGCTCCAGACGACGCTCTCGGCGCTCTACGTGATCGCCCGGATCGCCTTCCTGCTCGCGATCGCGTTCTTCGTCTTCCTGCTGTGGCGGGAGCGTCGATCGGAGATCTCGATGTGGCCCGGCCGCGCCCAGGCCGTCTTCTACGGCGCGGCGATCCTGATCGTCGCCGACATCGCCGCGATCTCGTTCACCCGCGAGTCGGGCCTCGACGCGGTCGTGTTCGTCGCCGTGCTCGCCGCCTCCGGCTTCGCGATGTGGCGCACCTGGAAGGATCAGCACACGCTCGTCTAGCGCCGGAGGGGTCGCCGAGCCGCCGCAGAAGGCGTCTCACGCCCCGACGCGGGCGGCCGCACCGTCGAGCGCGGCCAGCGCCGCCCTGATCTCCGCCAGCTGCCCGACGAAGATCGGTGTGTCGCGCTCGGTGTAGCGGCTCGCCTCGCTGTCGCGCAGCCGCAGCATCAGGTGCATGAAGTCGGCCGGCTCGTCGCACTCGAACGCGGTCATGAACTCCTGGTCGTCGATCCCGAACGAGTACGTCGTGTGGTTGTGGATCCCCGGGAACTCCTCCCGCCCGATCCGGATGTGCTCGTCCATCGCCCGCTGCCGGTCCTCCTCCGGCAGCGCGTACCAGGGCCGCACCTTCACGAACGGGTAGACGACGAGGTACGGCTGGTCGTGCGGGGTGATCTTCCGTGCCCGGCGGGCGCTCGTGTACTGGGATGCCTTCGTGGTCGCCAGGTACGAGTACGGCGTCTCCAGCCAGCCGGCGAGCGGCGTTGCGTTCAGCGTCGGCCCCCAGCTCGCCGAGGTCGGCGTAGCGCTCGGTGATCTTCCAGAGGAAGAAGTCGCAGTCGGGCCGCACGCCGGTGCAGGTGTAGGCGCGGAGCCCTTCCATCCGCTCCGCCCACGCCTCGACCACGTCCGCGAACGCGTCCTTGCCCGCCGCGCGCTCCTCGACCGGAAGCCGGCGCCACGCGGATCGACGCGGTAGAAGGTGTATGCGACGTACTGACCGCCGTCCACGGCGGAATGCTACCCGGGGGCGGGCCTCGAGCGGCGACGCGCGACGAGAGCTACCGCACGACGCGTGCGGCTGCCACGGCGAGCGGCGGGCCGGGATTGACCGGCGCCGTCAGCCGGACGGTGAACCGGTACCGGCCCGGGGCCACGCGGCGCGCCGGGAACGGCACGGTCGCGTCTCGCCGGCGAGGCCCTTGCCCCGGGCGACGAGCGTCGTCGAGTGCTTCGGCAGCTTCTCGAGCCGCGCGTAGACGTTGCAGTCGAGGTCGCAGGTGACCTTGATCGACGCCGTGCCGGCGCGGACGGCGGCCGGCGTCGGGTAGGCGACCGTCGCCTTCGGTGTCAGCTCCAGATCCGGGCAGCGGGCGATCACGCCGCCGTGGGCGTCGCGGATTGCGGCGCTGACCGCCGTCAGGCTCGACTTCGGCGTGCCGTCCGCGTAGTAGAGGCCCGACTGGAAGCGGTCGAGCGCCGACTCGTCGAAGGCGTGGAAGAGGAAGAGTCCGATCACGGTCGGCTGGCAGAAGGCGAGCCAGATCGCCTGGCGGTAGTAGACGCCTGGGTCGACTCCGGCACCGGCTTGATCGTCTGCGGCTCGGCGCCCGTGTACAGCGACGCCTTCGCGGCCGGGATCTGCGTCTCGACCCCGTACTCGGCGTAGAGGATCGGCAGCGTCGAGCCCGGCTGCGCGGTCCCGTCGAACGCCGTCGCGAGCAGGCCGGTCAGCTTCGGGTAGTCGGCGATCCCGATCGGCGTCGACTTCGGGTGGGTGAACGTCGGCGGCATGCTTCGAGTTCTCCGGATAGGGGTGGATCGCGAGCGCGTCCATCATCGGCCCGTCAGCCCGCTCGCCCGGTACGCGGCACCGAGGTCCTGGATGAACGCGGTCGGCGAGTGCGTGTCGCGCGCCGTTCCCGGCCGGTCGATGCCGCGCGGCGAGATCGCGCCGCCGAACACCCGGGTGCTCGGGTCGACCGCCTTCAGCGCCTGGTAGGTCCGGAAGAGCAGGGACAGGTACGCCGGCGCGGCGGCGTCGCTTCCGTCCGGGTTGAACTGCGGCATCCAGAAGCGGTTCAGGTTCGGCTCGTTGCCGATGATGAAGTTGCGGAGCGCCGGCACCTGGCGGGCGAGCGTGGCCGCGTACGCCGCGAAGCTCGCCTGGTCGTCCTCGCTCAGCGGCGTCGTCTTGCTGCCGAAGTTGTAGACCGAGGCGAACACCTCCATCCCGTCCAGCTCCGCCGCCTCGGTCACGTTCGTCAGCGCCTGCAGCTCGCCCGCGAGGGCGCCGGGTTGGCCGGATCCCAGATCGAGGTGACGCGGACGGCGCCGAGCCCGGCCAGCCGCAGCAGGTCCAGCTTCGCCTTCGCCTCGGTGAGCGTGCTCGCCTGACCTCGTCCTCGGCGGCGCCGACGAGCAGTGCCGGCCCGCCGGCGTGCGCTGCGGGCGCGAGCACGCAAGCGCGGCGAACACGACCCCGAGAGTCCTTCTCACGTGTCGCAAAATAGCGTGGCTACGCTTGACGGCGTGCGAGAAGAGATCGAAGCCCAGCTGAAGGCGCTGCCGACGGAGCCGGGCGTCTACCTGTTCCGCGACGCCGACGGGCGGGTGCTCTACATCGGCAAGGCGAAGTCGCTGCGCTCGCGCGTGCGCTCGTACTTCCAGCGCGGCGGCGACGGGCGCGCGCAGATGGGGCAGCTGGTCCGCTGATCGCCGACGTCGAGGTGATCGTCACGGGCAGCGAGGCCGAGGCGCTGCACGTCGAGCAGAACCTCGTCAAGCGGCACCGGCCGCCCTTCAACGTCCGCCTGCGCGACGACAAGTCGTTCCCGTACATCGCCGTCACGGTCGAGGACGAGTACCCGCGGGTGATGTTCACCCGCGAGCGGCACCGGCGGGGCGTCGTCTACTTCGGCCCGTACGCGAACGCGAAGAAGGTGCGCGAGACGCTCGACGTGCTCAACCGCGTGTTCCAGTACCGACCGTGCGAGGGCCCGCAGCCCGGCCGGCACTCCGGCATCCCCTGCCTCGACTTCCACATCGAGCGCTGCAAGGCGCCCTGCGTCGGGTACGTCTCGAAGGAGAGTACCGGGAGATGATCGACGGCGTGATCGAGTTCCTCTCCGGAGAGACGCAGCCGATCCAGCGCGACCTCGAGCGCCGGATGCAGGAGGCGGCGGCCGACGAGCGCTTCGAGGACGCGGCCCGCTACCGCAACCGCCTGTTCGCGATCAGGCACCTGGCCGAGCGGCAGGCGGCCGACCAGCGCGCGGTCGGCACCGTCGACGTGATCGGGATCGCGATCGACGGCGACCGGGCAGCGGTGCAGATCTTCCCGCTCCGCGACGGCAAGCTCGTCGACCGCTACGCCTTCCACCTCGAGAACGCGGCCGGCGAGGACACGGCCGCCGTGCTGGAGGCGCTTCTGCCTCGAGTACTACGGCTCGGCGCCGAGCGTCCCCCCGCAGCTCGTCGTCCCCCGCGACGCGGGCGACACCGCCGCGCTGGCGCAGTTCCTGTCCGACCGGCGCGGGTCGCGCGTCGAGGTGCGCGCCCCGGAGCGGGGCGAGAAGCGCCGGCTGCAGGAGCTCGCCGACCAGAACGCGCGGCTCGCGCTCGAGTCGGACCTGCTCCAGTCGGAGCAGCGGCGGCTGCGCCGGGTCGAGGCGCTCGAGGAGCTGCGCGAGGTGCTCAACCTCGAGAGCCTGCCGATCCGGATCGAGTGCTACGACATCTCGAACATCCAGGCCGAGTCGCCGGTCGGCTCGATGGTCGTCTTCCAGGACGCCGTGCCGAAGAAGGCCCACTACCGCAAGTTCGGCGTCGACCGGCTCGAGGGGCCCGACGACTTCGCCGCGATCGAGCGAGGTCGTCTCCCGCCGCTTCGCCCGGCTCGGCGACGTCACCGCGCACGACTACGACGAGTCGTTCGCGGCCCTGCCGAACCTGGTCGTGATCGACGGCGGGCAAGGGCCAGCTCTCGGCGGCGCTCGCGGCGATCCAGGCCCACGACCTGCCGCGCGTCGCGGTGATCTCGCTGGCCAAGCGCGAGGAGCAGGTGTTCGTGCCCGGCCGCGCCGCGCCGATCGTGCTCGGGCGCGACTCGGCCGGCCTGCAGCTGCTCCAGCGGATCCGCGACGAGGCGCATCGGTTTGCGCTCGACTTCCACCGGCAGCGCCGCGACGCCCGCGCCCGCGGCTCGATCTTCGACGAGCTCCAGGGCGTCGGGCCGGCGCGCAGGCGCGCACTGCTCCGGCATTTCGGCTCGACCGAGCGGCTGCTCGAGGCGTCGCAGGAGGAGCTCGAGGGCGTCCCCGGCGTGCCGGCCAAGACGGCGCGGGCGATCTACGCGCAGCTGCACAAGGCCGGCCGCGCCTGATTTTTCGGCGTGACGATCTGATTGACTCCGCCGGCATGGTTGGGCCACCCGGAGCGGCCAGACGCGGGCTCACCCTCGTCGCCGTTGCGGCCTCGGGCACCTTCTCCAGCGCCTACAAGAAGTACGTCGTCTACTACGACGGGCCGTTCGACGACGTCCGACGTTTGTGGCTTCTCGAGCCTCGGCCCGCCCGACCGGGGCGGCTAGCTTCTCCTTCGTCTTCCTGGACTCGGTGCCGTTCGGCCCCGATTGCGGGACGCTCGGTACCGCCGGGTATATGGCCAAGACCGAGGCGCACGAGATCATCCACAACCTCGGGCGGTGACGTCGAGTGCGCCGCACGTGTGCCTGGGAGCCACGCGTGCGACCCGGGCGACATCATGACGTCCAACGGTCAGTCCGATTCGCTCTTCGCCTATGCGCTCGACGTCGAGCGCGACGACTACTACGGCCATTCCGGCTCGTGGTGGGACGTGCAGGACTCGGCGTGGCTCTCGCATCTCGACGCCCCGCAGTACCCACTGAGCGTTGCGAAGACCGGGGCGGGAAGCGGAAGCATCTCCAGCGACCTCCCGGGAATCGCCTGCCCGCCGGTGTGCTCGATCGGCTGGGACGCCGGGACGGTCGTGAAGCTGGTTCCAGCAGGCCGAGGGCGACCGGTCGCGGTTCGCCGGCTGGACCGGCGCGTGCTCCGGTGATGGGGAGTGTCGGGTGACGATGGACGCCGCGAAGTCGGTGCAAGCGGAGTTCGACATCGAGACGCTCCTCCGCGTCGCCGTGGTCAAGAAGGGCGGCACCGGTCGCCTGACGAGCGCGCCCGACGGAATCGACTGCTCCGGCGGGCCTGCGAATCGCTCTTCGACGCCGGGAGCAGGGTCGTGCTCACCGGCCGTCCCGACCCGCGGTCCCGGCTCGTCGGCTGGTCGGTGCCTTCCTGCGGAACGCACAGAACCTGCTCGGTCAGCCTGGCGTCCGACCTCTCGGTCGCGGCGATCTTCGGTCCCGGCTCCTACCGCGTGACCGCCGTCGTCCGAGGCAGCGGCCGGGTGAAGAGCACGCCGGCGGGAATCACGTGCAGGAGAACGCTGCACGTCGACCTTCCCGTACGGGAGGAGTGTCAGGCTGTCGGCCGAGCCCGCCGAGGGATGGCGCTTCGCGGCTGGAGCGGCGACTGCCACGGCATGTCCGCGCTGCACCGTGCAGGCGACCAAGCCGCGCACCGTGCGCGCGACCTTCCGCCGGAGCTGAGCGATGCGCCGCGCCGCTCTGCTGACGTTCCGCTGTGCTGGCGCTCGCCACATCGGGTTGCGGCGGGGGTCAAGAGCGTCGAGACGACCACGGCGGTGACAACGGTGCCGCCCGCGACGACCACCACCTCCGGCGACCCGGGGCGCGATGCGGTCGAGGCGTTTGTTGCCGCCGCCCGGGCCGACAACCCGGCTGCGCTCTGGAGCATGCTCTCGACGGCGACGAGAGCGCGGCTCGGCCCGACGCTCGCGAAGTTCCGGAGCGGTTCGGCCCGAGAGTTGGCTGAGGGCGTCGGCACCTTCCGGGCCTACCGCCTCGTCGTCTCGGAACGGGTCACCCCGGAGTTCGGCGTCGTCGCGATCGACGGCGGCCGGCTGGTCGAGGGCAAACGGGAGAAGTCCGTCTACGCCGTCGCCCTACGCCTCGAGGGAGAGGCCTGGAAGTCGAGCTCGGCGGGCCGGTCCGGATCAGGGCGATCGGGCCCGATCCCGGTGCGCGCGAGCGGGTGGTGGCCCAGATCGCCGCGGCCGTCGACGGCGTCGGAGGGTCGGGCACCGCGGTCATGTACCTCGACGGCCAGACGCTCACCCCCGAAGTGCGCGCGACGGCGTCGAACTCGACGATGTTCGCCAACTTCGACTCCGGCCTCGACCCCGGCCGGCACACCGTCGTCGTCTTCGCGACTGCAAACAGGGACGCTTCTGCCACCTCGTGGGCGTTCACGGTCGTGAAGAAGAAGCGGTAGATCACCTCGCCGGCCTCAGGGTGGCGCCACCGCTGAACGTGCGAGGGAGGGAGGCTAGAAGCCCTTGACGGGCAGCACGAGCACGAGAATCGTCAGCCACCCGGCGGCTACGGCGAGGAAACGCATGACCACCACCCTAGGGGCCGCGTGTTAGAGCACCATGAGCCGGTGTTAAGCGCGCGTTAGCAGCCCGTAAAACCTTCGGCGGGTTGGCAGCGACGCGTCGTCTAGTCCGGCCGTCATGAACGGGTAGCGGTAGTCGGTTGGCGGGACGAACGTCTCCTTGATCGTTCGCGGCGAGACCCAGCGGATCAGGTTCCACATCGAGCCCGCCTTGTCGTTCGTGCCCGAGGCGCGCGCCCCGCCGAACGGCTGCTGGCCGACGACTGCGCCCGTCGGCTTGTCGTTGACGTAGAAGTTGCCCGCCGCGTACTGGAGCTTGTCGCCGGCGAGCTCGATCGCCGCTCGGTCGCGAGCGAAGACTGCGCCGGTGAGCCCGTACGGTGCTGTCCGGTCGACGAGGTCGAGCGTCTCTGCGTACTCGCTCTCCGGGTAGACGTACGCGGTCACGACCGGTCCGAAGAGCTCGTCGCGAAGCAGGCGGAAGCCCGGGTCGCGTGTCTCGATCACGGTCGGCCGGACGAAGTAGCCCTCGCGGTCGTCGCACTCGCCCCCGACGAGTACCGAGGTCTCGCCGTGCGCGCGTGCCTCCTCGATCGCCTCCTTCTGCGTCGCGAACGAGCCCGAGTCGATCACGGCACCCATGAAGTTCTCGAAATCGGCGGGATCCCCGACCTTGAGTCCGCCGACCTCGTCGGCCAGGCGCTCGCGCAGCTCGGGCCAGAGGTTGGCCGGGGCGTACACGCGCGACGCGGCCGAGCACTTCTGTCCCTGGTACTCGAACGAGCCCCTGACGATCGCGGTCAAGACCGCATCGACGTCGGCGGAGGGGTGGGCGACGATGAAGTCCTTGCCGCCGGTCTCGCCGACGATGCGCGGGTAGTTGCGATAGCGCTCGATGTTCCCGCCGACGGTCTTCCACATCCCCTGGAACACGCCGGTCGAGCCGGTGAAGTGGATGCCGGCCAGGTCGGGGCTCGCGAGCACCGGGTCGCCGACTGCGGAGCCGCGCCCGTAGACGAGGTTGATCACGCCGTCCGGCAGCCCCGCCTCGCGGAGGAGCTGCATCGTGTAGTGGGCGGAGAGCGCCGCGGTCGATGCCGGCTTCCACACGACCGTGTTGCCCATCAGCCCCGGCGAGGTGGTCAGGTTGCCGCCGATCGCGGTGAAGTTGAACGGGCTGACGGCGAAGACGAATCCCTCGAGCGGCCGGTACTCGAGCCGGTTCCACACGCCGGGAGACGACACCGGCTGCTCCGCGTAGACCCGGGTCATGAACTCGACGTTGAAGCGCCAGAAGTCGATCAGCTCACACGCGGCGTCGATCTCCGCCTGGTGTGCGGTCTTCGACTGGTTCAGCATCGTCGCCGCGACGAGCGTCGTCCGCCACGGCCCGGCGAGCAGCTCGGCGGCGCGGAGGAGGACGGCGGCGCGCTCCTCCCACGGTGTCCGTGACCAGTCATGCCAGGCCTCCGCCGACGCCTTGATCGCCCGCTCGACCTCGGCGGTGCCGGCCTGGTGCACGTCGGCGAGGACGTGATCCTTGCGGTGCGGCATCACCGCCTGGACGGTGTCCCCGGTGCGGATCTCCTCACCGCCGATGACGCACGGCACGTCGAGCCGCTCGGCCTCCATCTCCGCGAGGCGCCGCTTCAACTCCGCGCGCTCCGGCGATCCGGGCGCGTAGTCCCTGATCGGCTCGTTGTGCGGCGGCGGCGCCGGAAGATGCCGTGGCTGCTCATGCCCGCTCCAGCCAGTCGCCGTCGAGTCTACGCCGGGTGTCGCCTCCGTCAAGCCTAGGCTCATTTTCCCGCTCCGGCGCCGGCAAAGCCGGCACCTGCGCTCACTGCCGGCTCCGTCGAGCCTACGCCGGTGTTCGCCTCCGTCAAGCCTACGGCTCATTTTCCCGCTCCGGCGCCGGCAAAGCCGGCACCTCCGCTCCTGTCCCGCTCGGCGCCGGCGAAGCCGGCACCTGCGCTCACTGCCGGCTCCGTCGAGCCTACGCCGGTGTTCGCCTCCGTCAAGCCTACGGCTCATGCCCCGATTGTATGGTGGGCGGCGATGTTGGTCGTCCGCTACGCCGCCGGCGACTGGGGCGTGGGCGAGTTGTGGCTCGAAGGCGAGGTTCCGGTGTGGCACGAGCTGCCGACGCTCGCTCGCGCAGTCCCTCCCAAAGGGGCCGGAAGCCCCCCTACGGTCACGCTACCCGAGCCGGGCGCACGCAACTGGGGAAAGTCAGTGCCGGAAGTCGCGCGCCTCGTCGGCTGGTACTTCGCGGGCGAGCGGGTCTCCTTCGCGCACGTGCCGGTCGCGGTGGACGATCGTACGCCGCTCCAGCAGGCGATCGGGGAGGCGCTGCGGACGATCGGCTACGGCGAGACGGTCACCTACGGTGAGCTCGCGGCGCTCGCGGGGCGGCCGGGCGCGCCGCGAGCCGCGGGGACGTTCTGCTCGCACAACAACCTGCCGCTGATCTACCCGTGCCACCGGGTCGTCGCGGCAGGCGGAATCGGGTCGTACGGCTCGCTCGGCGTCGACTACAAGCGCCGTCTGCTGGAGCTCGAGCATGCCGCTCTCTGACGATGTTCGCCGGGAGCTCGCCGCGATCGAGCCCCAGCGTGACTGCGATCGGCTCGCGGAGCTTTCGGGGCTCTTCCACACAGCGGGGAGCCTTCACCTCCGCGGGCAGGGCGAGTTCTCCGTCCACCTCGACGTCTCCGAGGTGGCGGTCGCGAGAAGGGCGTTCGCCCTGCTGCGTGCGTTCGGCGTCGAAGCCGAGATCCGCACCTACCGGCGGCGCGCCTTCGAGCAGGCGAGCCGTTACCAGATCCACGTGCCGGGGGACGAGCGCACTCTCGAGGTACTCGTCGACGCGGGCGTGCTCTCCGCAGCGCACGCTCCACTCGAGGCTCCTCCGAAGCGAGTCGTCGGCCGCGCCTGCTGCCGCGCCGCGTACGTGCGCGGCGCCCTGCTGGGCGGCGGGTCGGTGAGCGGGCCGCGCGCGCTCCATCTCGAGATTCGTACCGCGGGCCGCGCCGGCGCCGAGTTGCTCGCATGGGTCGCCGCCCAGGAAGACGTGCCGCTACGGGTGCACGATCGAGGTCGCCACGCGCTCGCCTATGCGAAAGGGGCAGAGGCGATCGCGGATGCGCTTGCGCTGGCCGGCGCCGGCGACGCGGCGCTGGCGATCGACGAGCGGGCGGTTGTCGCCGAGGCGCGCGCCCGTGCCAACCGGGTTGCAAACGCCGACCACGCGAACCTTGTCCGCGCGAGCCGCGCGGCCCACGCTCAGCTTCAGGCGATCAGGCAGCTGGAGGAAAGCGGTCAGCTGGGACGGCAGCCTCCGAAGCTGCAAGAGATCGCCGAGCTTCGGCTCAGGCACCCCTCGTCCTCGCTGCGCGAGCTGGCCGGGAAGTGCCGCCCGCCCGCGACAAAAACCGCTGCACACAGGAGGCTTTCGCGCCTCGTGCGGCTCGCCTCGGGCGACTTGCCACAGCTGTAGCTTTCCAGGGGTCGATCCTGCATACTTGCGCCTGAGCGGGCCTGCGCTCGTCCGCCGGCGGATTCAGACCCCGTCTGCCGGCTGGGTCCTGAAGCGCGGTGCAACCGGAGGGGAAGGTCGTCCTCGGAGCTTCCCCTCCGGCCCGCCCAGCACGCTCGCGGGGAACTACCGACGGCCGTCGTGAAGCGCGTCGTTAGACTCGGAATCGGCGATCGAAGGGAGACCGACATGGCAAAGACGCGGGTAGGCATCAACGGCTTCGGGCGCATCGGGCGCAATTTCTTCCGCGCGCACATGCAGCGTGGCGGCGACTTCGAGATCGTCGCCGCAAACGATCTCGGCGACGCAAAGACGATGGCGCACCTGCTCCAGTACGACTCGGTTCTCGGCCCGTTGGGCGAGGAGGTCGAGTCGGGCGACGGGACGATCCGCGCCGGCGACTTCGAGCTGAAGATGCTCGCCGAGCGCGATCCGGCGGCACTGCCGTGGGGCGATCTGGGCGTCGACGTCGTCCTCGAGTCGACGGGTTTCTTCACCAAGCGCGAGGCTGCGCAGAAGCACATCGACGCGGGCGCGAAGAAGGTCGTGATCTCGGCGCCTGCGACCGAGCCCGACGTGACGCTCGTGCTCGGGGTCAACGACGAGGCCTACGACCCCGCCTCGCACCACGTGATCTCGAACGCCTCGTGCACCACCAACTGCATCGCGCCCCTGGCCAAGGTGCTGAACGACTCCTTCGGGATCGAGCAGGGCTTCATGACCACGATCCACGCGTACACGAACGATCAGAGCATCCTCGACCAGCCGCACAAAGACCTGCGCCGCGCGCGGGCTGCCGGGATCAACTTGATCCCCACCTCGACCGGCGCCGCCAAGGCGCTCGGTCTCGTGCTCCCCGAGCTCCAGGGGAAGCTCGACGGGGTCGCCGTGCGCGCTCCCGTACCGACCGGATCGATCACCGACCTCGTCGTCCGCCTGGGCCAGGAGGTCACGCGAGACGGCGTCATCGACGCGTACCGGCAGGCCGCCGGCGGTCCGCTCGGCCGCTATCTCCGCTTCGCGGATGACCCGCTCGTGTCCACCGACATCGTCGGCTCGCCCTACTCGTGCATCTTCGACAGCGAGTTGACAATGGCGAACGGAACGATGGCGAAGGTCTTCGGCTGGTACGACAACGAGTGGGGCTACAGCTGCCGCCTGGTCGACCTGATCGCGATGATCGGCGAGACGCTTCCCGTCGCGGCCGCCGCAGCAACGGCGTGAGGTGAGGCTCCCTCGCTCGGTTCGTGACGCCGATGTGGCCGGCCGGCGAGTTCTCGTCCGCGCCGACCTGAACTGCCCACTCGCAGACGGTCACGTCGCCGACGACACCCGGATCCGGGCGTGCGCTGCCGACGATCCGGCTCCTCCTCGAGCGAGACGCCGCCGAGGTGATCGTCTGCTCGCACCTCGGCCGGCCGAAAGGGCCGGACCCGGCCTACGCGATCGCGCCCGTCGCCGAGCGGCTCCGGGAGCTGCTCGGCGCAAACGGCCGGGTGCGGGTGCTCGAGAACACGCGCTTCGACCCGCGTGAAACCGCCAACGATCCCGAGCTTGCGAAGGAGCTCGCCGCCCTCGCCGACGTCTACGTGAACGACGCCTTCGGCTCGGCGCACCGGGCGCACGCGTCGACCGAGGGGGTCGCCCACCTTCTGCCTGCGTACGCCGGCCTGCTGCTCGAGCGCGAGCTCGCGGAGCTCGGCAAGCTCCTCGACGGCGCGGAGCGTCCGTTCGTCGCCGTCGTCGGAGGTGCGAAGGTCGAGGACAAGATCGGCGTCCTGCGCAGCCTCGCGGAGCGTGCCGACGTGGTTCTGGTCGGCGGCAAGATGGCCGAGGAGATCCGCGCGCATCCGATCGACGTGCCGGTCAAGCTGCCCGGCGACGTGGTTGCAGCGGCGGCGTTTGAGCCCGACGCAGAGGCGAAGGTCGTGCCGGCGGACGACGTGCCCGACGGGTGGCTCGGTCTCGACATCGGGCCCGAGACCCGCGCCGGCTACGCGAAGCGGATCGCGATGGCGAAGACGATCTTCTGGAACGGGCCGATGGGCGTCTTCGAGTGGCCGCGGTTCTCGGAGGGCACGAATGCCGTTGCGCGTGCGATCGCGGAGGCCGACGCCTATTCCGTCGTGGGCGGCGGCGACTCGGTCCGCGCGATCGAAGAGGCCGGCCTGGCCGACCGCATCGACTGGGTCTCGACCGGCGGCGGCGCGTCCCTCGAGCTGCTCGAGGGCAAGGAGCTGCCCGGCGTCGCCGCAATCCCGCCCGCTGGGCCTTGACCCGGCCTCACGGCCTTTAGGATCCCGCCTGTGCTGATCGCCGGCAACTGGAAGATGCACAAGGGCCAGGAGGAGGCGGCTGCGTTCTGCCGCGCGCTGCGCGATCAGCTCGAATGGGTGGACGGCGTCGACGTGGCGGTCTGCCCGCCGTTCCTCTCGCTCGGCGCCGCGGTGCAGGCGCTCGCCGGCACCGATATCGCCGTCGCCGCACAGAACGTCCACTGGGAGGTCGAGGGTGCCTTCACCGGGGAGGTCTCCGCGCCGATGCTGTTCGAGCTCGGCGTCTACGGCGCAATCGTCGGGCACTCGGAACGCCGGCAGCTCTTCGGCGAGACGGACGAGACCGTCGGCCGCCGCGCGGCGGCTGCGCTCGAGGCCGGTCTCTGGGTGATCGCCTGCGTCGGCGAGACCGAAGCCGAGCGCGAGGCCGGTGAGACCGAGGCCGTGCTCCGCCGCCAGGCCGCCCCCCTGAGGGCGCACGAGCAGCTCGTCTTGGCCTACGAGCCCGTCTGGGCGATCGGTACCGGCAAGACCGCGACCCCGGAGCAGGCGCAGGAGACGCACGCGTTCCTCCATAGCCTGATCGACGTTCCGATCCTCTACGGCGGATCGGTCAAGCCCGACAACGCAGCCGAGCTCCTCGGCCAGCCCGACGTCGACGGCGCCCTCGTCGGCGGCGCGTCCCTCGACGTCGAGTCGTTCGCCGCGATTTGCCAAGCGGCCTCGTAGCGCTCGTGATCCTGGACGGGTGGGGCTGCGCTCCGCCCGGGCCGGGTAACGCCGTCGACCTTGCCGACACGCCGGTCTTCGACCGGCTCTGGGCCGAGTTTCCGCACACGACGTTGAAAGCGTCCGGCGAGGCGGTCGGGCTGCCGCCGGGCCAGATGGGCAACTCCGAGGTCGGGCACCTGACGATCGGCTCGGGCCGGATCCTCCATCAGGATCTGATGCGGGTGAACCGCGCAATCGAGGACGGGTCGTTCTTCGAGAACCCGGTTCTCCGCGCGGCGTTCGAGCGTGGCAACCGCGTCCACCTGCTCGGGCTCGTCTCGCACGGAGGCGTGCATTCGCACATCGATCACCTGCACGCGCTGCTCCGCTTCGCCCCCGAGAAGACGTGGATCCACGCCTTCACCGACGGCCGCGACGTTTCGCCGCACTCGGCGGTGCACGACCTGGCGGAGCTGCCCGCCGAGCGGATCGCCTCGGTGTCGGGCCGCTACTACGCGATGGACCGCGACGAACGCTGGGAGCGGACCGAGCGGGCCTACGACGCCGTCGTCCGTGGCACTCCGGTGACAGGGTCTGACCCTGTTACCTACGTGCAGCAGCAGTACGACGCGGATGTCACGGACGAGTTCGTCGAGCCCGTCCACTTCGAGGGCCGTCCCGGGATCGAGCCGGGCGACGCAGCCATCTTCTTCAACTTCCGCCCCGACCGCGCGCGCCAGCTCTCGCAGAAGCTCGTCGAGGCCGGGATCGACCTGACGACGATGACGCGGTATCGCGACGATCTCGACTGTCCGGTCGTCTTCGGGGAGCAGCAGGTCGAGCACACGCTCGCCGAGGTGCTTGCCGGTGAGGGGGCGCGTCAGCTGCACTGCGCCGAGACGGAGAAGTACGCGCACGTCACCTACTTCTTCAACGGCGGCCGCGAGGAGGCGTGGCCCGGCGAGCACCGCATCCTCGTCCCGTCCCCGCGCGAGGTCGGCACCTACGACAAGAAGCCGGAGATGTCCGGCCCGGAGGTGGCGGCGCGGTTCGCGGCCGAGATCGCCGCCGGCTACCGCTTCGGCGTCGTCAATTTCGCAAACCCCGACATGGTCGGTCACACGGGCTCGATCCCGGCCGCGATTGCAGCGGTCGAGACCGCAGACCGCTGCCTCGGCCAGGTCGTCCAGGCGGTCACCCGCGCCGGCGGCGTCACGCTCGTCACCGCCGACCACGGGAACGCCGAGACGATGCTCGAGCCCGACGGCGTCAGCCCCTTCACGGCGCACACGACCAACCCGGTGCCCCTTGTCCTCACCGCGCCGGGCGTGGGCCTCGGCCCCGGCGAACTGGCCGATCTCGCCCCGACCTGCCTCGACCTCCTCGGCATCCCGGCCCCGCCGGAGATGACCGGCCGCAGCCTCGTAAGCCCGGCGTAAAGCTTCCGTTAGGGGTGGTTCCAAGTCCGATCCTCGGGGCTATACTCCGCGCGCCTTGTCACTCACGCAACCCGATCTCGGGGTTCTGCGCAAAGCCCAACGCGGCGACGAGCGCGCCTTCTCACTGATCGTCCGGGCCTACGAGACGCCGGTCTTCAACTACGTCCTGCGCCTTGTCGGCGACCGCTCGCTCGCCGAGGATCTGACCCAGGAAGTGTTCCTCCGCGTCTACCAGGGGCTGCCGAAGTTCTCGCTTCGCTGCAAGTTCACGACCTGGCTCTTCCAGGTGACGAAGAACCGGGTGCTCGACGAGTTGCGCGCGAACGAGCGCCGGCCGCGCAACCTGGTTGCGCTCGACGACGTCGCGCCCCTCGAGGTGCTCGATGCGCCGTTCGAGCGCGGCGAGACGGTCGACGCCCTCTGGAGGGCGATCGAAGGCCTGTCGGTCGACCTGAAGATGGCCGTCCTGCTTCGCGACGTCGCAGGCCTTTCGTACACCGAGATCGCCGAGTCGCTCGAGATCACGCTCGCAACGGTCAAGTGGCGGATCTACAAGGGGCGAGAGGACGTGGCGCTCGCGCTCGCCCGCGAGGGGATCACCTTCGACGGACAGACGCAGCCGGCCGCCGCTGAAGCGGAGCCGATCGGACGATAGCCGCACGCGGCGGCGCGCCGGTGCGGTGTGCTACACGCCGTAGGTCAGACGCTCGGCCAGCGCATCGGGCAGCCCGTGCTCGCGGATCCGGGCTTGCGTCCGCGCAACGTCGTACGCGGCTCGTCGAAACGAGGCATGGCGCGCGTCGAGGTCGAGCAGCAGCCACGCCGCGTCGGGGTCGCCGTCGCGCGGCTGGCCGACCGAGCCGGGATTCAGAAGCCAGCGACCGCCGACGAGGTCGATCTCGGTGCCACCGGCGGCGTGCCCGCCGATCGAGCCGCGCCCGTCCACGACTGCGAGCGGGACGTGGCTGTGCCCGACCATGGTCAGGTCCTTCGCCGCGACGTCGATCGCATCGCGTGCCGCCTCCCAGGTCAGCACGTACTCCCAGACCGGGTCGCGCGGGCTCGCGTGGTAGAGGCCGACGCCGTCGCGCTCGGCGCTCGACTCCAGTCCGGCCAGGAACGCGCGCGAATCGTCGGTCAGCTGGGCGCGCGTCCAGTTGGCGGCGACGGCCGCGTCACCCGAGAAATCGGCGAGGTCGAGTGTTCCGAGGACGCCGAGGTCATGGTTGCCGGCGAGGCTGAGCCCCGCGTGCCCCGCCACCCACGTGCAGCACGCGTTCGGATCCGGCCCATAGCCGACCACGTCGCCGAGGCACCAGACGGCGTCGGGCGACTCGATCTCGATCGCCGCCGCCACCGCTTCGAGCGCGGGCAGGTTAGCGTGGATGTCGGAGATGACCGCGACGCGCATAGGTGTCCCGCTGCGGCTCGCAACCTTAGCGGTGCTCGCCGCGATCTGGGCCGCGGCCGCCTACCTGCTGTGGGCCTCGACCAAGGTGCCGGACGGCCTCCACCTCACGGGCGTCTCGAAGCACGCGCTGTTCAGCTCGGCTTTCCTGCACCGGGCGGAGCACTACGAGTCGTTCTTCTACTGGCTGGTGCTCGGCCAGACGCTGGTCACGCTGGTCGTCTTCGCTCTGTACGCCTGGCGGGGAGGCCGCTTCGCGAAGGACTCCGCGGCCGGCCCGATCGGCACCGGGATGCTGCTGGCGATGCTCGGCTTCGGGCTCGTCTGGCTCGTCTCGATCCCCTTCGACGTCCTCGGGCTGTGGTGGCAGCGCCGCTACGACCAGTCGCACGAGAGCTACGGCGCTGTCGTTTTCGGAGGCTGGCTCCTGCTCGCGTTCAAGTTCCTGCTCCTCTGCCTGGCGGTGCTGATCGCGATGGGGCTGGCGAAGTGGCTGCGGCGGCTCTGGTGGATGCCCGCGGCTGCGGTCTTCATCGCCTTGCAGATCCTGTTTCTGTACACGAGCCCGTACCTCGTTCCGGACACACACGCCCTGCGCGATCCGAAGCTGAAGGCAGCCGCCGCCCGGATTGCAGACCGGGAGGGCGTCCACGGCGTCCCGATCGCGGTCCAGGATGTCGACACCGACGACCCGAACGCGTTCACCACCGGCCTCGGGCCTTCGCGGAAGGTGTTCATCTGGAGCTCGATGCTCGACGGCCGCTTCAGCGAGCGGCAACTCGAGGCTGTCGTCGCGCACGAGTACGGTCACCAGTCCAGAAATCACCTGCTGAAGGGGATCGCGTGGTACGCGCTCGTCACCATTCCGCTCGCGTACCTGATCGCGGTTGTGGCCCGGAGGCGCGGCGGCATGCGCGAGCCGGCGGCGATCCCGCTCGTGCTGCTCGTGTTCGTGCTCTTCAACCTCGTCGCGCTTCCGTTCCAGGCGGCGATCACCAGGCACATGGAGGCGGAGGCCGACTGGATGGCCCTACAGACCACGCACGATCCGAAGGCGATGGAGACGCTGTTCCAGCGGTTCGGCACCACCGGCCTCAGCGACCCGAGCCCGCCGACCCTGCCGTACCTCGTCTTCTACGACCATCCGACTCTGACGCAGCGGATCGCGATGGCCAGAGCGTGGGAGGCTAGGGCGGCGCCTCCGGCAGGTTCCTGATCCCCTCGCGCGCCGACCACTTCGACCACGAGTCCTGCATCGCGTCCAGCAGCTCCTTCATGAAGCGCGTGGACATGTTCACGCGTGAGACGACGACGCCCGGGATGTCGCCCTCCTCGACCTCGTGGTCGATCCGCGCGAAGGTGATCGTGAACTCGTAGTCGGAGAAGCTCACGTTCGCGAAGTTGGTGTAGACGCCGCCGAGATACGCGGGGTCGATGTGGATGTTCAGCTGCCGCTCCTGGCCCTCGGCGTCCACGGCCCGGATACTACTCGTGTGAGCACGCCGTACACCCTCCGTCACTTCCGGCGAGCGATGGTCGCGTTCTTCTCCGTGCTCGGCGCCGGCACGCTCGCCTTCGCGCTGATCCTGCACGAAAGCGGGCTCGAGGCCCTGTACCGGTCGACGGTGACGATCTCACTGACTGGGATCGACTCGAAGCCCGAGGGATCGGGCGGCGAGGTGGTGACGATCGTGCTGATCCTCGCGGGAATGGCAATCTACGGCTACCTCGCGAGTGCAATCGTGGAGCTGATCGCCCACGGCGTGCTCACGGGCGCAATGGCCGAACGGAGGAGACGCCGCATGATCGAGAAGATCAGCGACCACTACATCATCTGCGGCTACGGCCGCGTCGGCCGCCAGGTGGCCGAGGAGCTACACGACGCCGGCGCCAGGTTCGTCGTCCTCGACGTCAACCCGGAGGTGCTCGAGATCGCCCGCGAGGAGGGCGTGCCGTACATCGTCGGGAGCGGGACGAAGGACGCCGACCTCGAGGAGGCCGGCCTCGAACGCGCCCGCGGGCTGATCGCTTCCTCCGACTCGGACGTGGACAACCTCTACATCACCGTCTCGGCGCGCGCTGCCCGGCCCGACCTCGTGATCGTCGCGCGCGCATCGGTTGAGGACGCCGCCTCCAAGATGCTGCGCGCCGGCGCCGACCGCGTCGTGCAGCCGTACTCGTCCGCCGGCCAGGAGATGGCGAAGCTGATCCTGAAGCCGCAGGTTGCCGCGTTCCTCGACATCGTCTCGCGGCACGGCGGTCCGGATCTCCGCTTCGAGGAGATCGAGATCACCGCGCGCTGCCCGCAGGCCGGGAGGACGATCCGCGAGACGCGGATCCGCCATGAGACGGGCGCATTGGTGGTCGCGCTCAGGAAGGCGGACGGGACCTTCGACACGACGCCCGATCCCGACGCCGAGCTGAACCTGGGCGACGTGCTGATCGCCGTCGGAACCGCGCAGGAGCTGAAGGCACTCGAGGAGCTGTTCGCTGCACACGAGGCCGTTGCCGGCTAGCGCCGAGAGCAGAGCGGTCGCCGACCTCGCCGCCGCGCTGACCGAGATCGCCGGCGCCGACGTCGAGCTCGACCGCCCGAGCGACCCGGCCCACGGCGACTACGCGACGAATGTCGCGCTGCGGATCGCGCCGGTGCGGAAGCGCCCTCCCCGCGAGCTGGCCGAGGAGCTCGCGAACGCCGTTGGGGCGATCCCCGGGGTCGAACGCGCCGAGGTTGCAGGCCCGGGGTTCGTCAACCTGTTCCTGAGCGCGGACTGGTTTGCCGCTGCGCTCGCGGAGATCCTCGAAGCTGGACTGTCGTACGGATCGGGTTCGGCGACCGTTCGCGAGCGGATCCAGGTCGAGATGGTGTCCGCCAACCCGACCGGGCCGATCACGGTCGCCGCGGCCCGGAACGGAGCGATCGGCGACTCGGTCGCGCGGCTGCTCGACCTGGTCGGCCACAGCGTCGAGCGGGAGTACTACTACAACGACGAGGGTGCCCAGATGGATCGCTTCCGCGAATCGGTGGAGGCGGTGCGGCGCGGCCAGGAGCCGCCGGAGGACGGGTATCGCGGCGACTACGTGCGGGAGCTGGCGGCGACCCCCGGTGACCCGGTGCCGCAGATGCTCGAGCGGATCGAGGCCACGCTCGAGCGGTTTCGCATCCATTTCGACTCATGGGTGCTCCAGAGCGTCCTCGCCGAGCGGCTTCCGGAGCTGCTCCCGCGCCTCGACACCTATGAGCGGGACGGCGCCGTCTGGGCGCGCTCGTCGGAGTACGGCGACGACCAAGACCGTGTGCTGATCCGCTCGGAGACGGGCGCGCCGACGTACCGGGCCGCCGACGTCGTCTACCTCGTCGACAAGCTCGAGCGCGGCTTCGACCGCGCGATCTACGTTCTCGGCGCCGATCACCACGGCACTCGGAACTGGTACGCGGCGATCGCGCGGATGCTCGGCTACGACCCCGAGCGCGCCGAGGTGCTCCTCTACCAGCTCGTCCATCTGACCAAGGCCGGCGCGCAGACGAAGATGTCGAAGCGGCGGGGCGACGTCGTCTTCCTCGACGAGTTCATCGACGAGATCGGCGTCGACGCCGCGCGCTGGTACCTCGTCAACCGCAGTCCGGATCAGACGATCGAGATCGACGTCGATCTCGCCTCGGAGCGCTCTGAGAAGAACCCGGTCTACTACGTGCAGTACGCGCATGCGCGGATCGCCGGGATCCTCCGCAACGCAGGGAGCGCGGAGCCTTCAGCCGGGTCGTCGCCCAGCCCGGCCCAGGAGGAGCGAGACCTGATCAAGCGTCTCGTCGAGTTCCCCGGCGTCGCCGCCGAGGCCGCCGAACGGCGCGGCCCGCACGCCATCCCGACCTACGCGATTCGGGTCGCAGACGATTTCCACCGCTTCTACCACCACCACCGTGTGCTCGGCAGCGACGCGGAGGCGTTCCGGCTCGGGCTCTGCCGCGCGACGCAGACTGTGATCGCGTGCTGTCTCGGGCTCGTCGGCGTCGCGGCGCCCGAGCGGATGTAGGACTGCTCCTCTCCGGACGCTTGCCTTGCCGCGGGCCGCTAGGATGCGAGAGTGAGCCAGCCCCCCGACCGGAACCTCGCTCTCGAGCTCGTCCGCGTGACCGAGGCGGCGGCCATGGCAGCCGGACGCTGGGTCGGCCGTGGCGACAAGATCGCCGCCGACCAGGCCGCGGTGGACGCGATGCGCCTGATGCTCGACACCGTGTCGATGAAAGGCGTGGTCGTGATCGGTGAGGGGGAGAAGGACGAGGCGCCGATGCTCTACAACGGCGAGGAGATCGGCAACGGTCACGGCCCGTCGGTCGACGTTGCCGTCGACCCGCTCGAGGGCACCCGCCTGACTGCCCTCGGGATGCCGAACGCGATCGCGGTGATCGCGGTCGCCGAGCGCGGGACGATGTTCTTTCCCGGGGCCGCGGTCTACATGGACAAGATCGCCGTCGGCCCCGAGGCCGCGGACGCGATCGACATCACGGTGCCGCCGGCCGAGAACGTCCGCCGGGTCGCGCAGGCGAAGGGGATGTACGCCGAGGACGTCAGCGTCGTCGTCCTCGACCGCGACCGCCACGAGTCGCTGATCGCGGAGCTCCGCGAGGCAGGGGCGAAGGTGCGCCTGATCACCGACGGTGACGTCGCCCCGTCGATCGCCGCGGCCCGGCCCGGGACCGGGGTGGACATGCTGATGGGCATCGGGGGCACACCCGAGGGCGTGATCTCGGCGGCCGCGATCAAGTGTCTCGGCGGCGCGATCCAGGGGCGGCTGTGGCCGCGTTCCGACGACGAGCGGCAGGCGCTCGCCGACGCCGGCTTCGACGTCGACCGGGTGCTGAAGACCGACGATCTCGTCGCGGGCGACGACGTCTTCGTGGCCGCCACAGGTGTCACCGACGGCTCGCTCCTGCACGGCGTCCGCTACACCGGCACGGGCGCAGATACCGCCTCGATCGTGATGCGCTCGCGCTCGGGCACGGTGCGCCGCATCGAGGCGACGCACCACTGGGGCAAGCTCGAGCAGCTGACGACCAGCTACAGCGGGCCGGCCTCCTAGACGGCGACCTTCGTCTCCAGGTCGGGCGAGTACGAGCCCGAGCGGGCGAGGCCGTTCATCCGCGCGCGGTGGAGGTACGCCGCCTGTCCCGCGGCGACGTTCGCGGGCTCGCCGGCCCACGCCTTCAGCGTCGGCGCCTGAAGTGCCCGCCCGTACGAGAAGGAGAGCTCCCACGGGTGCGGCCCCATCGCGTTCATCGCGTTGAGGTGCGCGGTCGCGTCCTCGTCCGTCTGCCCGCCGGAGAGGAACACGATCCCCGGCACCGCGGCCGGCACGTGACGCAGGAAGCACCGCACCGTCGCCTCGGCGACCTCCTGCACACCTGCGCGTTCGCTCGCCTCGTACCCCGAGAGCACCATGTTCGGCTTGAGCAGCATCTGCTCGTAGTGCACACGCTGGTCGCGGAGCTCGGTGAAGACGGCGTGCAGCGTGCGCGAGGTGACGTCGAAGCTCGTCTCGAGCGAGTGGCCGCCGTCCATCAGCACCTCCGGCTCGACGATCGGCACGAGCCCGGCCTCCTGGCTCAGCGCCGCGTAGCGGGCGAGCGCATGCGCGTTCGTCCAGAGGCAGTACTCGCTCGGGATGTCCGTCGCCGATCGTGATCACCGCGCGCCACTTCGCGAAGCGCGCGCCGAGCTCGAAGTACTCCGCGAGCCGCTCGCGCAGCCCGTCGAGCCCCTCGGTGATCTTCTCCCCCGGAGCGCCCGCGAGATCCTGCGCGCCCTTGTCGACCTTGATCCCGGGGATGATCCCCTGGCGATCGAGCAGCTTCGGGAACGGCGTGCCGTCGGCCGAGGCCTGGCGGATCGTCTCGTCGTAGAGGATCACGCCGCTGACGTGCTCGGCGGCGCCGTCTGTGGTGAAGAGCAGGTCGCGGTAGGCGCGCCTCGTCTCCTCGGTCGACTCGACCCCGATCGAGTCGAACCGCTTCTTGATCGTGCCGCCGCTCTCGTCGGCGGCGAGGATGCCCTTCCCCGGCGCGACGAGCGCGCGCGCAGTTTCCTCGAGGTTGTGTCCCATGAGTTCGTCTCCTCTCCGAGTCGACCCTGATTATCGCCCTTCCCGGCCGCGTAAGTGTCGGATGAACCACGCTATCCTGTCTGCGCTCCGCGCGGGGGTAGCTCAGTTGGTAGAGCATCAGCTTCCCAAGCTGAGGGTCGCGGGTTCGAGCCCCGTCCCCCGCTTGCCGCTCGCTCGCGGCGGCTGCGCCGCCGCCTCGCTCGCTTCGTGGGGGAAACGGCCGGTTTCCCCCACGTTCCCCCTTCCCCAAGTCTGGGACTCGCGCGGAGCGGGCGGTGGTGGGCCGCGCCCGTCATGCCGGTCGCGGCGGCGGTTGCCGCCAGGAGAGGCCCGCTGGAGCGAGCCTCTCCGTTGGAACCTAATTCGTTCTGCTCGCGGGGAGCACGCTACGCCGGAATAGTCAACTCGGTGAGAAGAGACATGGAAACCGCACGGGTCGACGGTCGACTCTCAGCTCTCGGTGCCGCTCGCCGATCGTGACGCGTACGCGCATCCGGTGCGGCCCGCCGTTGACGTAGCGCGTCCTCGTACCGACACGCGCTGAGCACGACCGAGTCCGGCGTTCTTCCGCGCCGTCAACGAGCGTGGCCTGTCCCGAGTCGCCCTTGTGGCAGTTGCCGAAGTCCGATCGCAGGACGCGAAGGCTCATGCTGATCGTGCCGCCCCCGCCGGGCTGCGCCTCGAGCTTGGCCGCTCCAGTCGAGTATAGGGAGAGCACGCGCTTCTTCCCCTTCGGAATCCGATAGAAGAAGACGACCCGGAAGTCACCCGGCGCCGAAATAGCGGTCGCGGTGCCCGCCTGCGTCCGCGCCGAGCCGGCGCCGCTGATCGTTTCGGAAGAAGCGCCGCACCCGGCTCGCCGAAGGCGACGCCGGTGGTGCCCCAGAAATACGTCTTCGCTGCGCTGGGCGCCGGTCGTGATGAGGCCTGCAACCTTAGCGAGACATCGTCGACGTAGCCGTCGTTGTAGTTGCCGCTTGCGCGCTCGGCTGTGATCACGACCTCCACCTTCCGCGTATGCGCCGGGACGTCCGCGGTCGCAGACCGGGGCAGGAGCTTGGTCTTGCCGTCCCGCTGGGCGGCTGTCACCGGGCCGATCCGTAGCTCGTCGCTACTCAGCGGCGCGCCCGACTGGTCGAGGAACACGGCCTCGACCGTGGCCGAGTCCGCCTGCGTGTCGAAGCCGCCGAGCAAGCCCGAGAGCGTCGCCTGCATCCGGCCGGCATCGATCGCCGCCGCGTACGTGGAGATGTCGACCGTCTGTGTGCCCGATGACCGGGACGCCCCGGGACCGCCTGCGAAGAAGTTCTTGCCCGAGCCTGAGACAGGGAAGCCGGATGTCCCATAGGCGACGGCGGTGAACGGGCCGGCCGGCGTCCAGCCCGACGGCGCCGCTATTGCGCTGCTGTTGGTCGCGCCACACTGCTCTCGGCGCCCGAGTTCTGGAGCAAGTTCCCCCAGACTGCGACAAAGCCACAGGCACGACAGCCACGGCGAGTACGGCAAGAGCGAGCAGTCGACCCATGACCGGGTTATCGGTCGTCAGGGCGATGGACTAGAGGCGATTGACTCGGCGCCGACCACTGCACGTTGCTAGAAGACTCCGTGCCCGAGCCCCCGGCCGCGGCCGCGCCGGACATGTTGGTGACGTCGGCACCTGCAACCACCAAGACCGTGATCCGCTCGCCGCCTACGGCTGACTACGCCGTGAAGCATCACCGGCCGCATCTCGGGGATCACGAACGCTGGGATCCTGCGCGCCTGGGCCGCGCGTCATTCGCCGAGCGAGCGAGGTGCGGCTGGAGTCCCTCCGTTCCCGAGCGGGGCTTGCGTGCCGAGCACCCCGATCACCTGGCCGACGGTATCGTGCTCCGTCCGCCCGTCGGCTGATTGCCGGCCGAATCGACGTAGACGACGACTCCCGCGGTGGTCGCGCTTGCGTCGATCTTCCGGCTGACGATCTCCCAGTAATACGCTCCGCGGGGGCCATAGGCCTGCTGGACCGATTGAGCTGCGTCAGTGCGATTGTCGATCAGACCGACGCTGCCGGCAGCCGAGTTGCTTGCCTGGTCCGGCACGAGGAGGCGGACGGCGACGGTCACCCATCGCCCCCGCACCTGCTTGATGTCGAGCGGCTGGTACATGGACGCGCCGGCCGGCGCGACCTCCGTCAGCCTGAGGGCATAGCGGTGGGCTGCCGGCTCGACCTGGACGAAGTCCTTGTCGGCCCTCGTGTTGGTCAGCTTCCAGCCGACCGGAGTCCCCCGTGAGAAACGGGAGAAATCACCGTTGCGGATCACGCTCGGCCCTCCGACCGGCTCGGCCGGCGGGGCGGAGTCCGGCCCGCCACCGGTGAAGTTCATCTGCGCGAGCACCGCGTTCAGCCAGAGCGACACACCTGCAGCGTTCGGGTGAAAGCCGTCCGGGGTCAGGTAGGCGCCCGGGTCGCCGAGGGCCATGAAGCTGCCGTACACGTTGACGAAGCCGAGTCCCTCCTGCGAAGCGAGCAGCTCCAGCTCAGACGCCCTGGCCTGCTGGTACGTGTTCCCCACGGCTGGGTTCTGCGCGATCAAGACGATCTCCGTGTTCGGCGCCCTGGCGGAGACCGAGTCGACGAGCGACTGGATCCCCCAGCGGAACCTGGCCGTCTCCGCCCCGTCGTTGAGCCCGTAGCTGACGAACATCAGGTCGGGCTGCTTCGGGACGATCTCCTTCTCCGCATAGGCGAGGGCGTAGTTCTCCCGCGCTCCGCTGACACTCATGTTCCAGACGTTGAGCGCAGGCCCGCCGGGGGCGCCCTGAAGGATCACGAGCGGCGCGGCCGGCCAGGAATGGCGCTTCTCGTCCCACAGGTAGTAGTTGATCTGGTAGGCGGGGTACCGGTACCCGAGCTGCCAGGCGAGCTGGTACACCCACTCGGACTCCTCGTCTCCCGTCGAATCGCCGGCGACGAAGATGGTGGCGTCGGCGGTGCCGCCGCTCAGAATCCGGAGCAGCTCCGAGCCGATCGGCGCCCGGATCGCCCCGCCGGCCGACGTCGTCACGAGCACGCCTGTGAGCACCACCCCGAGCAACGCTCCGCGGATCACGTTTCGGGCGCGGAGGTGTTTGACGCAGCTGGGCACGGAATGGACGACGACGACTCACTTGAGCAGGATTGCATGCGCCGTGGATGTCGACGGCAGATGAGTGTGTGCCGGGTATCCAGTGCATCCGGCTTGCAGGCCGCCGTTATGCGTTTCGCCTCACGACGAGAAACGCGTTACGATCGGGCCGTCCAAATCAAATGGCCCGGCAGCGCCGCAACGCCCCGGGCCGTGCGCCAGGAGGATGAGTCCTGATGCGACGCAAGCATACGGGCAAACGTGCCCGGCATCGGGTACTTGCAAGAGTCGCGCGGCTGTGGCTGACCTCGAGGCATGCGATCTCGCCCAGAGCGAGACGGCATCGCCGACAGGTGACATGGTCCTTGCAGCCGCAGATGCGTGGCTCGCCGGGGTGAAGGCCGGTGAGATCCCCGCGGCGGATCCGAGCACGAATCTTGCGCTTTCCTCGACCGACTGCCCGCGTGACCCGGTTGCGACGGCCGAAGAAGTCGCCTCGCTTATCGCCGCTCAGCCCGTTGAGAATCAGGCGCTCTGGGCGACCGCGTTCTACGCGGGCCTGCGCTGTGGGGAGCTTCGTGATCTCCGCTGGGACGACATCGACGACGGCGTGACGACAATCCGCGTGCGCCCCGGCCGGGACCGTTTCGAGGAGGAGATCGAGCCGGAGGCGAACATGGGGGAGAGGCACGTCCCGGTCGCGGCCCCGCTTCGGTTGCTCCTCCTCGAGCACAAGGCGCGCACCGGCCGCCGTGGCGGCGATCTCGTGTTCGGGCGGACGGCCGTCGACCCGTTTACGCCGACGCACATCCGTGGCCGCGCTCTGAAGGCGTTGGCGCGGTATGCGTGCGGCTGCGAGTTCGTCGAGGGCGAGGGTCGATGCGGCGAGCATGGCGCAGAACCGTTCGACGCGATTGGCCTCCACGAGTGCCGGCATACGTATGTGTCGCTCATGCACGACGCAGGGTTTTCGCTCGAGCAAATCGGGAACTACGCCGGCCACTCGTCGTCGTACATGGCCGACCGCTACCGGCACCTACTCGATGGGCATGGGCGGGAGGCCGCCGACATCCTCGATGCGTACCCGTCGAGGCGAAACCTTGGGCAGTAGCGTGAGCTGGGGCGAGGGAAGCTAGCGACCGGCGCTCCACCGGCCTCGCTCATGTGCGCGAGGTGCTCGAGAGAAGCGAGTTCAGTCGCGCGAACAACAGCGCGAAGCGTTCGAGTGTTTCGTCATCGAGGTCGGGCAGCAGACCAACCTGCTGCTCGAGGAAATGCCGCGCAGGTCTGTAATGGTCGTATGGACTACCGATTGCCAGCTCGGCGCGCTCGACGATACGACCCTCACCGGGAAGCTTGTCGCCGAGTGGGCGGCCGGATACCCGGCGATGCGAGATCGACCGCGTGCGGGTCGCCTCGTTGCTCCTTGGCACTCCCGTGATCCCCGAGTTCCTCAAGAGGCGGAGGTAGAAGGTCTCGTCGAACAGATCCTCGATGTCGGCTTCCTCCGTGTCTGTGAGACTGTTGAGCAGTAGCACGTTCTTGCCCTCGATGATCCCGCGCTTGACGAGGGAGTCGATCTTCTCCGAGCCGCCTGACGTTGCGTTCATGACAACTGCGACGTTGAAATGTGCGCCGAGCAGCGCCGCGAAAGTGGGGATCTTACCGAGGCCGCCAGCAGGCACGATCGTCCACCGAGGGTCGAGCGAGGGTCGGCCGAGGGTCCGTAGGTATTCGCTCATGATCGTCAAGTAGAGGTAATCCGCGGGTCCCTCGACGACCAGGTTTTCAGTACCGACGAGCAGGGTTTGAGCAAGGTCGTACCCGAGTGCCGCCTGCAATGGCAACAAGGTGTCGGAGCTCGTCGCAAGGACGTCGTTGCTGATCCTCGTCCCCTTGCCCTCCACGTCCTCAACCGTCCGGACGCGCTGAAGCTCGGTCGCGTCGACCATGAATGGTGAGTGAGTCGAGTAGATGACTTGGTGCTCGGGTGCCAGCCGCTCGTCGATGTAGCGGAGGAGATCACTCTGGGCAGAGGCATGGAGACCGAGACCGGGCTCGTCGAGGAGCAGCACAAGTGGTGCCTCAGCCTTGCGGTACTCGGAGAAGGCAACGAGAAACGAGAAGAACCAGACGAATCCTGCGGAATGCTCGCCGAAATTCAAGGTGACGCTGTGCCGGAGGTTGCGGATTCGGATCTCGAGGAACGGTGTCTCTTCGTCCTCGAGGCTCGTAGCCGCGTAGAAATCGAGGTCGAGCTCGACACGAAGATCCTTGTTCTGGCTCCAGAACTCGAACACTTCCTGCGTGATCGCGTTGCTGGCCGCCTCGAGCTCGGCCTTGCGAGCGTCGTACTCGCCCTCGCTGAACTCCGCTGTCTCGACACCGGCCAGCTTCAGGAGGGCCAGGGCCGTCCGTTCGCCGGAGGTCAAGTCGTCCTCCGCCACGTTCTGTAAGCGGGCGACCGAAACGCGCCCCGGGAGCACGCTGTACTGGTCGAAATAGAGGAACTCAGGAGCAAGGTCATTGACGAAGCCCGTGAGCTCGGCCTCGACGTCGTAGACGTCGAACTTCGCCGCCAGGGCGAGCGCGACAGGGACTTGGTCGGGGTCGAGCGAGCGCAGCCAGTCAGCCGCCTGAGCAAATGACTCACAGTCGTCAGGCAACTGCGTCTCTACGCCCTCGATCATCAGCCGGTGGCGGAGTGCCACGTACTCATCGGCTTTGGTCATGGCGATCAGGGTCTCGTTGGCATACGAGCGCCAGAACGTGACCTCTCTCGCCCCGCCGATCACATCCTTGCCGAACTCGGCTTCGATCGCGGCGACGTCCTCGTCCGTAAGCTGGAAGTTGACCTCGATCGGTCTCTTCTCGGCCACTCCCGCCTTGTCCTTCGCCCACCGCGATCGGGGGTAGTCACGGAGCCCTTTGAACGTGCGCGGGTGGCCGGTCGGCACAGGATTGATCCGGCAGAGGGCCTCGAGGAATGCCGTCTTCCCGCTTTCGTTCTTTCCGACGAGGCACGTAACGGACTCCTCGACGGTTACGTCGCCGCTGTCGGTGATGCTCTTGAAGTCGCGAACACGAGCGCTACGAACGATCATCCTTGCCACACCCTCTCCCCTGACCGCTCTCCCGGAGGCGGCAGTGTGTACAGCGGTTTCCAGTCTGATTGCTCACGACTCTAGGACATTCGCGCGCCGGTTGCGCCAAGCCGGCCGTTCTTCGTCGCCCCGTCTGCCGCCGGCCTCCGCACCACCCGCGCAGCCGCGGGCACGACGGCCACGACTCGACTGCGGTCGAGACCAGAACGTCGTTAAGGAGCGAAGGACCGAGAACGCGTTCCGCAACGAGATCGTCAGTCAGCAGACGATAAGAGACTCGACGCGCGGCACAAGGCCAGGCCGACCACATCGAAGGTCGAAAGCCGACCTCGACCTCGGGCGAGTTCTTGACAGGCCTAAAATCGACGGTGAGGATCACGCGTAGGATGGAACCGCCGAGCGCGACGGTCGCCGGCCGGGCCGGGGGAGTGAGCATGATCCGTGGAAAGGCCAAGCGTGACCGCTGGGGCGTTCGCCTTCTCGTCCTCCTCTGCGTTGGCCTCGCCACGCTGGCGGTGTCGCAGCCAGCGCACGCCGCGCTGCCGAGTTCGATCGCGGCTCTAGGCGACTCGTTGATCCGCGGCTGGGGCAGCGACGGGACGCCCACCGACGCCTATGCGTACTCGTGGGCGACGGGAACCGATCTCAGCGTCAACTCGCACTACCGGCGCCTGCTCGCGCGGACGCCGGCGATCTCGGGCCAGACCGAGAACTACGCGTACCTGGGAGCGACGATGGCGAACGTCGCCGGGCAGACAGCGGGGCCGATCACCGCCGGTGCCCGGTACGTGACGATCATGGCCGGCACCAATGACGTCTGCACCACGACGGTCGGGGGGATGACCACCGTCGCAAGCTTCAGCAGCGCCCTGAACTCGGCTCTGAGCAACCTGACGGCGAGTCTTCCGACCGCGCGAATACTCGTCGGATCGATCCCGGACTGGTACGGCCTCTGGCAGCAGCTCCATCTCAATCCTGCCGCCGCCAACGCCTGGGCGACGTACAACCGCTGCCCCGACCTGCTCGGGTCGAGCACGACAGCCCGCCGCCCGCGCTCAGGTCGCCCAGAGGATCGATCGAGCTGAACGCGGCCGAAGCCTCGGTCTGCGCCGGCTACGCCGCCTGCACCTACGACGGAGGTGCGGTCCACAGCCTTGTCCTTGGAGCGACCGATCTGACGTTCGACTACTTCCATCTCTCACCGACCGGGCAGGCCCGATTCGCGGCTGCGACCTGGCAGGCAAGCCCCTATGCCCGACCGGAGCCGCTCGCGAGCTTCACGGCGGTGGGCGGAGCCCAGGCAGTCTCGCTTACGTGGAGTGTTCCAGGCGGAGTGACACGCGTCGTCGTCACGCAGAAGCCCGGTGCCGTTCCGACGGCGCCGGGCGACGGGACCGTCGTCTACGACGGCACCGGCGAGGTCGGCGGCGAGACCGTGACCGGGCTCCCGGCCGGACAGAGCTTCGGTTACGCGGCCTGGACGTACGACGTCGACGGCGCCGAGGGCGACCCCGGTCACCGCCCAGGCGACGCCGACGAACGGGTCGCCTCCGCCGCCGACCTACACGGCGTTGCCCGACGATCGACGGCAGCCCGCGCGTTGGTCAGGTGTTGAGCGCGACCACGGGGGGCTGGAACGACAGTCCGTCCGGATACGGCTACCAGTGGAGACGGTGCGACACGAGCGGCGGCGCATGCGGCGACATCGCCGGCGCGACGTCGCCGTCGTACCCGCTCGCCACGGCGGACGTCGGCTCGACCCTGCGCGTGCGGGTGACGGCGACAAACGCGGGTGGCTCCAGCACCGTCTGCCTCGGCGCCGACTGCGGAGGTGACGAGCCCGGCCGGAGCCTTCTTCGAGACGACCGCCGTCGATGCGGGCTGCGGGGGATGCTCGGTCTCCTTGGACGGCGTCCGGCACGTTGACGGCGCGGATCCAGGGCGGCGCGGATCACTCGACACGGCGTACGGGGTGAAGGATTTCGGCCAGCCTCCGGCTTGACGGGGCGGGTGTATGTGCGGACGCTGCTCGGGCTGGCGGCCGGGCAGGTGCTGAATACGAATCTGTCGGTGTTCCAGGTACGCGATGTTGCAGATGCGCTGGTCTACGAGCTGTACATCGCGCCTAACCGCGACGTTGCAGTTCTGGAGCCCGACCGCCGGTCTGGGCTCGAACTCGATCAATCTCTCGACCAGCATCTCCGTGCCGAACGACGGCAACTCGTCGATCCGGGTGGAGGTCTCGGCGCTCGCGAACAGCTCCGTCATGGTGCGGGTCGACGACGTCGACCCGGATTTCGGTCACCGGCCTCTAGGGAGCGACGACCGGCAACCAACGCTACCTGCACGTTGGGATCGACCACTACGACGCGCAGACGACCAGCGAGCCCGTCATCGTCTCACACGCCTCGGTCGCCTACAGCCAGTCGGGCTGGCTCGGAGCGCCCGCGGCCTCGCCGCCGGTGAATACCAGCCTGCCGACGATCAGCGGGAGTGCGGTGCAGGGGCAGCGCTGACCGCCTCGACCGGCGGCTGGTCGAATCAGCCGACGACCTTCGACTACCAGTGGCAGCGCTGCAGCGGAGGCTTGCGTCGATATCCAGGACGCGACGGCGCCGATGTACACGCTGATCGTCGATGATGTCGGGTTCACCGTTCAGGTGCAGGTGACCGCGAACAACTCTGCCGGATCGGGCGTTGCGACCTCGCTGCCGACGGCAGTGGTGAGCCCGCCGCCGCCGGCGCCCGAGAACACCGTCGCTCCCGTGATCAGTGGGGTGGCGGAACAGGGGCAGACGTTGAGTGCGTCGACCGGTGGCTGGTCGAACAGCCCGTCGAGCTATGCGTACCAGTGGCAGCGCTGCGACGGGGGCGGCTGCTCGGACGTTCCCGGCGCGGCTATGCAGACCTACCTGCTCGGTGGGTTGGATGTCGGCTGGGCGATGCGGGTGCAGGTGACGGCGACGAACGGCGGCGGCTCGGCCGACGGCCGCTTCCGCGGAGACGGACGTTGTCGCGAGCTCGCCGATCGGCATCTACGACGCGACCGTGGTCGACGCTGGCTGTGCCGGGTGTTCGGTCTCCTTCGACGGTTCGGGAACGTTGACGGCACATATCCAGGGCGGGAAGGACACTCTCGACACCGCGTACGGTCTGAAGGATCTCGGCGCCTCCGGCTTGACGGGGCGGGTGTATGTGCGGACGCTGGTCGGGCTGGCGGCCGGTCAGGTGCTGAAGAAGAACCTGTCCGTGTTCCAGGTACGCGACGTCGCGGATGCGCTGGTCTACGAGCTGTATATCGCGCATAACCGGACGTTGAAGTTGTGGAGCCCGGCGGGTGGTCTGCGGTCGAGCTCGATCAACGTCTCGACCAGCATCACCGTTCCGAAGGACGGCACCTCGACGATCCGGGTCGAGGTCTCGGCGCTGGCGAACAGCTCGGTGACGGTGCGGGTTGACGGCGTCGACCGGATCTCGGTCACCGGCCTCAAGAACGCGACGACCGGCAACCAGCGCTACCTGCACGCCGGGATCGACCACTACGACGGAACGACGACAAACGAGCCAGTTGGCGCCTTCCACGCCTCGGTCGCCTACAGCCAGACGGACTGGCTCGGAGCGCCCGCGACCTCGCCGCCGGCGAGCGGCACCCTGCCGGTGACCACCACTCTGCCGGCGACCTCCCGCTTTCAACCACCACCCTGCCGGCCGCTTCGCCGCCGGCGAACAGCACCCCGCCGGTGATCGACGGCGGCGTGGAGCAGGGGCAGACACTGACCACCTCGACCGGAACCTGGTCGGGCAACCCGACCACGTTCACCTATCAGTGGCAGCGCTGCAATAGTGGCGGAGCGGGCTGCACGGATATCGAGGCCGCGACGGCCCAGGTCCACCTGCTGGTCGCGAACGACGTCGGCTGGACACTCCGGGTGGTGGTGACCGCCGCGAACAGCGACGGGCAGGCGACAGCGACCTCGCGCCAGACCGTGGTCGTGAACGCGCCCGCGGTCGTCAGCCTCGCCTCCGACGCCTGAATCGAGCAAGACCCCGCGAGCGCGTGCGGCGCCAACGGTGCTGCCCCTACGGCCGGGCGACCGATGGCGCTCGATCCGGTCGACACCATGAACGCTCAGCAGCGGGAATCAGGGATCATTGCGTCGTGCAGATCGGAGTCGTCTTCCCGCAGACGGAGATCGGCGCTGACCCGGGCGGCGTCCGCGAGTACGCCCAGGCGGCCCAGCAGCTCGGATTCACCCATCTGCTGGCGTACGACCACGTACTCGGCGCGGACGTCGCCGACCGTCCCGAGTGGGCCGGCCCATACACGTCCGAGCACATGTTCCACGAGATCTTCGTCCTCTTCGGCTACCTCGCCGCTGTCGTTCCCGGGTTCGAGCTCGTCGCCGGCGTGCTCGTCCTCCCTCAGCGGCAGACCGCGCTCGTCGCCAAGCAGGCCGCCGAGATCGACATTCTCACCGGCGGGCGCTTCCGGCTCGGGGTCGGCCTCGGCTGGAACTTCGTCGAGTTCGAGGCGCTCGGCGAGGACTTCTCGAACCGCGGCAAGCGGGTCGAGGAGCAGATCGAGCTGCTCCGGCGCCTCTGGACTGAGCCCGTCGTCACGTTCGACGGGCGTTACCACTCGGTTCCGGCTGCGGGGATCAACCCGCTGCCCGTGCAGCGGCCGATCCCGATCTGGATCGGCGGGTCGGCCGAGGCCGCGATCAGGCGCGCAGCCCGGCTCGCCGACGGCTTCTTCCCGCAGCGCCCGCTCGAAGGCGGCTGGCCCGCGACGATCGAGCGCCTCCGCGGCTGGGCAGAAGAGGCCGGGCGCGACCCGGCCTCGATCGGGATCGAACCGCGCCTGAACGTCTCGACGGGCGGGCCGGACGACTGGCGCCGCTCGGCGGAGGAGTGGCGCGCTCTCGGGGCAACGCACCTCTCGGTCGCGGCCATGGGTGGGGGGCTCGCCGGGCCGAATGCACACATCGAGCGCCTCCGCGAAGTTGCCGCTGCGTTGCTCGCCTCCCCGTAGACTCGCCGGCGATGGCCAAGAAGAGCACGCCGAAGGCGGACTTCGAAACGACGATCGCCGACGCCTACAAGACCCAGGGCGACGCGCTCGAGCTCGGCAAGGGAGTGCTGGACGGCAAGATCGCCCCAAGCGCCGTCGTCCAGATACCGCTCAAGATGATGAACCGGCACGGCTTGATCGCCGGAGCGACGGGCACCGGCAAGACGAAGGGGCTGCAAGCGATCGCCGAGCTGCTCTCCGATGCGGGCGTGGCCGTCGTCGCCGCGGACATGAAGGGCGACCTCTCGGGATTGTCGGAACCCGGCGGCTCCAGCGGGATCGCGGCCGATCGCTGGAAGGAGCTCGGCGAGACCTACACGCCGAAGGCCTACCCGGTCGAGTACCTGGCCCTGGGCGGGATCGGGCCGGGCGTCCCGGTCCGGGCGACCGTCTCCGACTTCGGGCCTCTCCTCCTCGGGAAGGTGCTCCACGCGAACGAGACCCAGGAGCAGAGCCTGTCCCTGCTCTTCCGCTACGCCGACCAGAAGGGTCTCCCGCTACTCGATCTCTCCGACCTGCGCTCGCTCCTGACCTTCCTCGACTCCGAGGACGGCAAGGCCGAGCTGACCGGGATCGGCGGCGTCGCCTCGTCCACGATCGGCGTGCTCCTCCGCCAACTCGTCCAGCTCGAGGACGGCGGCGGCACCGAGTTCTTCGGCGAGCCGCAGCTCGAGATCGCCGACCTGCTGCGAACCGGTCCGGACGGGCACGGGATCATCTCCTGTGTCGAGCTCCCGGCCGTCCAGGACAAGCCGACGCTGTTCTCGACCGCGCTGATGTGGCTGCTGGCCGAGCTGTTCGAGCAGCTTCCCGAGGTCGGCGACCGCGACAAGCCGAAGCTCGTCTTCTTCTTCGACGAGGCGCACCTGCTCTTCGACGGCGCGACCAAGGCATTCCTCGAGTCGATCGTGCAGACGGTCCGGCTGATCCGCTCGAAGGGCGTGGGCGTCTTCTTCTGCACTCAGCAGCCGAAGGACATCCCTGCCGACGTGCTCGCCCAGCTCGGAAACCGGGTCCAGTACGCACTGCGGGCGTTCACTCCCGACGACGCCAAGGCGCTCAAAGCGACCGTCTCCACCTTTCCGACGTCGGACTACTACGACCTCACCGAGCTGCTGACCTCGCTCGGGATCGGCGAGGCGGCGGTGACGATCCTGAGCGAAGGCGGTGTCCCGACTCCGGTCGTGCACACGAAGATGCTCGCGCCGCGCTCGAAGATGGCGGCCGCGGACGACATCGACGGAGCCGCGAAGCGCTCGCCGCTGTTCCTGAAGTACGGCACCCGCGTGGACAATCAAAGCGCCCGGGAGATGCTGGCCGCACGGCTGGCGCAGCACCCTCCGACCGAGGCGCCCACCGAGGAGCACAAGAAGGCGGCGAAGGCATCGGGCGGGGGTGCCGGCGCGATCGGCGACTTCCTCAAGTCGACCGGCGGGCGTCAGATCCAGCGCGAGATCGTGCGCGGGCTCTTCGGGCTGCTCGCGAAGTCGCTCAAGTAGAGCCGGCCGGCCAGACGGCGGCGAGCTTTGCGCGCGTCTCGGCGAGGTACTCAGGCAGCACCTTCACATCGGCGAGCACGGGCATGAAGTTCGTGTCGCCCGCCCAGCGGGGGACGACGTGCAGGTGGATGTGGTCGACGATCCCGGCCCCGGCGATGCGACCGAGGTTCCAGCCGGCGTTGTAGCCCTGCGGCGCGAACGTCTCGGCGAGCGCGGCCATGCCCTGTGCTGCGAGCCGGTGCAGCTCGAGCGCCTCCTCGTCGGAGAGCGAGGCGAAGTCCCCCGTGTGCCGGTACGGGGCGACGAGCAGGTGGCCGGACGCGTACGGGAACTTGTTCAACAGGACGAAGGCCGCCACGCCGCGGTGGACGACCAGCATCTCCTCGTCGTCGCCCGTCGCGGCGAGACAGAAGACGCAGCCGTCGAGCGCGTCGGCCTGCTGGATGTATTCGAGGCGCCACGGTGCCCACAGCGGCTTGGTCATGGCCGGGAGCGTATCGCCAAGACGATCGAGGTCGACCACGCGCCCGGCGTTCGTCCGCGCGTTGACCTCTACCGGCAAAGGTGCTTAGGTCGGGCGTCCGGGAAGCGGGCGAGCCGGAGGCGGGCAATGGCGAAGATCCCCGCGCTTTACAGCCAGCGCTTGAGGCGGAAGAAGCCGATCATCCCGAGCCCGATCGTGACCATGGCGCCGATGATCGCCCAGAATGCCGCGGCGCCGCCGAAGCCCGGGAAGTGCACGTTCATCCCGAAGATTCCCGAGATCAGCGTCAGCGGCAGCAGCACGACGCTGACGACGGTGAGGATGCGCAGCACGTCGTTCTGCCGGTGCGAGATCACGGACTCGTTGGTCTGCTCGAGACCCTCGACGACCTCCTTGTAGTTGTCGAGCAGGTCCCAGATCCGCTCGGCGGCGTCGACGACGTCGTCGAAGTACAGGTCGAGATCCTCCGGCAGGTACTTCGGCACGTGGCGCTCGAGCAGCCGCAGCGTCGAGCGCTCCGGCTTGATGATTTTCCGGTACGAGATGATCTCCTGCTTGACGTTCGAGAGGTCGCGGACGACGTCCTCGGCACGGCCCACGAACATCTCGTCCTCGATCGAGTCGAGCTTGTGCCCGATCTTGTCGAGGATCGGGAAGCAGTAGTCGAACAGGTCGTCGAGGACGTGGTAGAGCAGGTAGCCCGACCCCTTCGAGAACAGGCTCTCCCGGAGCTCGGCGTCCTCTTCGCAGCGCCGGAAGAGCCGCGTCACCGGCAGCAGCTCGACCATCGGCAGGGTGATCAGGAAGTCAGGGCCGAGGAAGAGGTCGAGTTCGGCCGCGTTCAGCCGCTGGATCGCCTTGTCGTAGGCGGGGAAGTGGAGGACGGTGAAGAGGTACTCCGGGTACTCGTCGACCTTCGGGCGCTGGCGCTTCGAGAGGACGTCCTCGAGGTCGAGCGGATGCCAGCCGAAGCGCTCCGCGAGCGCCGCCGCCTCGTCGGGTGTGGGCGCCTCGAGGTGGGCCCAGGTCAGGCCGCCGGCTGTGAGCTCAGCGAGACGGGGGCCCGGCGGGGCGGAGACCTCGGCAGCGGCGCGCGGGCGCGTCCGCTTGATGCGGGGCAGGCTCGGCATGGGTACTGAGGGGGTCGTCCGTCCGCATGACTCTCGGATTCTAGCCGCGGCTCGACGAATGAGATAGTGGGCGGTCGTCTCCGTCCCGGTCAGCGAGCGCGTCGTTCTGCTTCTTGCTTGATCGTCTCGAGCGACCGCTGGACGGTCGCTTCCCACTTGGCGGCGACCGTCCTTCCCCACCGTCGCCCGAGCGCCCACAGGTCGGTGCCCAGCTCGCCTGAGTAGTCGAGCTCGGTGCCGCCCTCCACCTCGTGAAGCTCGAACCGCTCGACGACGTGCGGCACCGGCCCGCGTACGAGCCGGAAGTCGACGGTGCTCGGCCGTTCGAAGTGCACGGTCTCGATCGTCGTCGCGACGATCCCGCCGGTGTGCGTGTAGTGCTCGGCGAGAACTGTGTCGTCGCCTCGGCGCTCCAGCACGCGCAGCTTCTGCTGGAGTGCGCGCGGCGTCCGGCCGAGGTACGGCTCGGCGACGACGTCGAAGACGGTCTCACGCGGAGCCTGGATCCGCACGGCGAGGGGGCCGAGAGGACGTACCGACCGGCCGAGCCCGAGATCGCGCCCGAAGATCGAGCAGGCAAGGCGGTAGGTGGCTGCCGCCGTCCGGCCCGGCCTCCTTCACGACCGCGCAGGAGTCAGCGGCGCCTCGGCTCGCATGGCCACATCCTGCCAGCCGCCGCCGCAGCCGCTGTTCGGGCCCTGGGTTTCGCTCCCCTCGGCCCTTGCCGGGCGGGGTATTGTCGGTTTGCCGGCAAGTAATTCGAGAGGGGAGGTTCTCGTGAAGCGATTCACATGGCTGCGGCGCGCGCCGCGGCTGATGATTGTGCTCGCCGTCCTGGCGCTTGGCGTGGGAGGAGCCGTCGCGCTCGGGGCGGATGGACCTGCGATCCAGACCAAGACTCCGCACAAGGAGAAGGACGTCACCAACATCGACGTCCTGCGCCAGCAGATCAGGAACTACTACGGCGATCCGCTCGGCACTGGTGCCTTCGCCGACGACAGCTACTACGCCAAGGAGGCCGGCAAGGTCGCCGAGCAGGGCGCGCACTGGCTGAAGGACCGCGCCCACAACAAGCACCTGGTGAACAAGGCGATCGTCCTGGACGTCGACGACACGACGCTCGCCACCTGGAACTACGAGATCTTCAGTAACTGGGCGTACAACCCGGGCACCAACGCCACCTACGTGGACGGGCAGCTCTTCCCGGCGGTCCCGGGCATGGTCGACATGGTTCAGCAGGCCGCCCAGGAGGGCTACGCGATCATCTTCCTCACGGGTAGGCCGGCCACTCAGGAGGCCTCGACGCTGGGCAACCTGACGGTGGACGGGCTCGGCGTCGACGCGGGATACCCGCAGCCGACGACCCTGAACGACGGGGAGGACGGGCTGTTCACGAAGCCGGCGGTGGCGAACTACCCCGACTACCTGCAGGCCGCCTGCGGCGTCGAGATCAGCGGCGGCCACTCGTGCACGACCATCCACTACAAGTCGGCCACCCGGGAGCACATCGAGTCGCTCGGCTACGACATCGTCGCCAGCTTCGGCGACCAGTACAGCGACCTCGAGGGTGGTTTCGCCGACAAGACCTTCAAGCTGCCCAACCCGAACTACTACCTGCCGTAGAACGAACGATCGAGCCGCCGGCTCTGCTTCGGGCCGGCGGCTCGCATCCTTGTCGGAGCGCCCCATTCGCCGCTGACGGCTCCTTGGGTGCGAGCCCGGAAAGCGGAGCGTCTTGCGCCTGGCAGGATTCGAACCTGCGACCTCGCGCTCCGGAGGCGCGCGCTCTATCCCCTGAGCTACAGGCGCGTTCTGCAGCAGTCTAGCGGTGCTGTCGCCGCGACCGACCTGTGCGGGCGCGGCTGGGTGTGCGTCGATCCCGAGGTGCTACCCCGATCGAATCGTCGCCGCGTGGCGGCGGATTCGTGAGGGCGGGCGACGGAGGCGCGCGCTCTATCCCCTGAGCTACAGGCGCGTTCGGGCTTAGTCTACCGGCGTGGATCTCTCCGCCCGGATCGTCTCCCTCGATCTCGCCGAGACGTTCACGATCGCGAGGGGATCGCAGGACGCGGCCGAGGTCGTCGAGGTAGAGCTCCGGCACGAGGGCGTCTCCGGCTTCGGCGAGGCCGCGCCGATCGACCGCTACGACGAGTCGGCCGCCTCGGCGCTCGCGTACGCCGAGGGCGTCGCAGGAGAACTCGGTGACGATCCGTTCGCTCTCGAAGACGTGATGCGGCGTCTTCCGGCCGAGCAGTTCGCGGCCCGCGCGGCGATCGACGGCGCACTCCACGACCTGACCGGCAAGCTCGCCGGCGAGCCGGTCTGGCGGCATGCTCGGCCTCGAGCGGGCCGGGCCGCCAACCTCGTGGACGATCGGCCTCGGCGACCCCGACGAGACCGCGCGGAAGGCCGAACGCGCGCACGCGAGTGGCCGGTTCAGGCGGCTGAAGTTGAAGCTCGGCGGCCGCGACGGGCTCGACGTCGAGCGGGTTCGTGCCGTCCGGGGTGTGACCGACGTGCCCCTCCAGGTGGACGTGAACGAGTACTGGACGCTCGACGAGGCTCTCCTGGCACTGCCGCAGCTCGCTCGACCTCGGGCGTCGAGTACTGCGAGCAGCCGCTGCCGGCGGGCGACCCGACGGCGCCCGAGCTGAAGAAGGCCTCGCCGCTGCCGATCTACGTCGACGAGGACTGCCACACGCTGGCGGACGTTGCTGCGTGCGCCTCGATCGCGCACGGGATCAACATCAAGCTGGCCAAGTCCGGCGGGATCCTCGAGGCCGTGCGGATGGCGCACGCCGCGCGAGCGCTCGGGCTCGGGGTGATGCTCGGCTGCATGGTCGAGACCGGGCTCGGCATCGCCGCCGGCGCCGCGATCGCCAGCCTCTGCGACCACGTCGACCTCGACGGCAATCTGCTCATCGCCCGCGACCCCTGGCAAGGCGTCGAGCTCGTCGACGGCGTCCAGCTGCCTTCGGAAGAGCCAGGTCTCGGTGTCAGACGAGCTTCCGGTGTCTGACACTGATTCAGAGGTGCAACGAAAGCGATACCTGATCCTCGCCGAGGGGCGCTCCGGCGATCCGCACTACGGCAAGACGATGCGCGGGGTCGTTCGCTACGGCGCCGATCCGGTCGTCGCGATCCTCGACTCGGAGAGGGCGGGGGAGAGCTACGAGGAGATCCCTATCGTCGGCACGGTCGAGGAGGCGGCGACGTTCGGCCCGACGACCGCGCTCGTCGGCGTCGCGACCCAGGGCGGGCGCTTCCCGCCGGCGTGGCGCGAGCTGCTGAAGAGCGCGATCGCGGCCGGGCTCGACCTCGAGAACGGCCTGCACGAGTACGTGACCGACGACCCGGATCTCGCCGGGCTCGCCAGGCGGCACGGCGTCGAGCTCCGCGACCTGCGCAAGCCGCCCGAGGGCCTGAACGTCCCGACGGGCGAGCACCTCGAGCTTGCCGGCCCGGATCGTGCTCACCGTCGGCTCGGACTGCGCGATCGGAAAGATGACCGTCTCGCTCGAGCTCGATCGCGAGGCAAAGCGGCGAGGCCTCGCCTCCGTCTTCGTCCCCACCGGTCAGACCGGGATCGCGATCGCCGGCTGGGGAATCTCGGTCGACGCCGTCGTTTCGGACTTCGTCGCCGGCGCTGCCGAGCGGCTGGTCGTCGAGGGGGTGGCGCGCGGCGGCGAGCTGCTCTGGGTCGAGGGCCAGGGCTCGCTCGTCCACCCGGCCTACTCGGGCGTGACCCTGGGTCTCGTGCACGGATCCGTGCCCCACGCGTTCGTGCTCTGCCACCTGGCGGGCGCGACCGAGGTCGAGGGCTATCCTGGTCACCCGCTGCCGTCGCTGCCGGAGCTCGTCGAGCTTCACGAGCGCATCTCCCTGCCCATCCGCAAGGCGTCGGTCGCCGCGATCGCGCTCAACACTCGCGAGCTGGACGACGACCAGGCGCGGCTGGCGATCGACGAGACCGAAGCGGAGACGGGGCTGCCGGCCGACGATCCCGTTCGCTTCGGGCCGGGACGCCTGCTCGACGCCGTTCTTGCCCGGCTGCCCGCCTAGCGCCTGGCGAGTCGCCGGGCCAGACGAACGCAGCCGGCCGCAAGCCCGGCGCCCGCCGCGCCGGCGAGCGCGAGGATGTTCGTCGTCGCGCACGTGCGGCACACGCCGCAGCACGCCTGAACCGCCGGGGTGACGTCGAGCGTCCGGCTGACGAGCGGCAGAGCACGCATTCTCGCGCCTTCGAGCATCCGCTCCGCATCATAAGGCAGGCAGCCCTTGACACGAACACACGTTCGTCGTACTATGACGAACATATGTTCGCTCGGATCATGGTGATCGTCGCACTGCTCGCCCTTGGCGTCGCCTACGGTGCCCGCGGTTCCGACGGCGCCGGCAGTCAGGAGGTGTACGTCGTTCGCGCCGGGGACACGCTCTGGACGATCGCTGCCACGCACTACGGCGGCGATCCGCGCGACGGCGTTTGGCGGCTCGAGGATGCGAACCACCTGGCCGGCTCGCTCGTGCAGCCCGGCGACGAACTCGTCCTGCCGTAGCCGAGACGGCGAGGAGCCCGAACAGGCCGCCTAGACTTGCCGGCAGGCCGGCATGGATCTCGACATCGTCTTCTTCGGCACCGGGGGCTCGATGCCCACGGCCGCCCGCGCCCCGACCGCGCTGCTCGTGCGCCGCGGCGGCGAGCGCATGCTCTTCGACTGCGCCGAGGGCACGCAGCGGCAGATGCTCCGCTCGTCCGTCGGGCTGCTCGACCTCCACGAGGTCTTTCTCACCCACTACCACGCCGACCACTACCTCGGCCTGCCCGGGATGCTGAAGACGTTTTCGCTCCGCGGACGCGAGATCCCGATCACGATCTACGGGCCACCCGGCCTCTCCGATCTCTTCGGTTCGCTCCGCCGCATCTTCGGGCGGCTGACCTATCCGCACGAGCTGGTCGAGTTGCGCCCCGGGGACACCCTCGAGCGCGATGACTACCGGGTCGCGCCCTTCGCGGTCGACCACGGCGTCTCCGCGATCGGCTACGCGCTGATCGAGGATGACCGCCCCGGCCGGTTCGATGTCGCGACCGCCGACGCGCTCGGCGTCCCCTGGGGGCCCGAGCGCGGCGCGCTCCAGCACGGTGAGGCGGTCACGCTGGCCGACGGCCGCATCGTCACGCCCGAGCAGGTGCTCGGCGAGGCCCGCCCGGGGCGCACGGTCGTGATCGCCGGCGACACGTCGCCGTCCGCCACGGTGCTCGAAGCTGCGCGCGGGGCCGACGTGCTCGTCCACGAGGCGACCTTTCTCGAGGACGAGCGCGAGCGGGCCCGAGAGACCGCCCACTCGACCGCACGCGAGGCGGCGGAGCTCGCAAAGGCGGCCGGGGTCGAGCTGCTCGCGCTGACCCACCTCTCGAACCGCTACTTCGGGCCGGAGGCCGCTCGCGAGGCGCGAGCCGTCTTCCCGGAGACGGTCGTGCCGAAAGACTTCGATATCATCGACGTGCGTTTCCGGGAGCGCGGCGGGCCGGAGCTCGTCAAGGGGGGTGCACTCCCGCACCGAGTAGAGCCGACCACGGCCGAGAAGGCCCAGCCAGTGGCAGAGGAGACAGCCAGATGACGCGCATGGTGCAGGTTGCCCTCGCCGAGGACGTGACCGAGGCCGAAGAGATCCAGGCGATTCTCGACGTCAGCGGGGATCAGCTCGGAGCTCGAGATCGCCGTCGACCACCATCCCCGCGAGACCGACGACGTGCCGCAGAAAGTGCTCGTCCCCGAGTCGTCGTTCGAGGCTGCGCAGGACGCGATCGAGGCGATGACCGATCCCGACGAGTTGATCGCGGACGCCTAGGGTCACGTACGCCGCGCTGCGATGAGACGGCTCTTTCTGCTCGTGGCCGCGCTCGTAGCGATCGCCGCCGGCCCCGCGCACGCCGCGACCAAGTCGTACTCGACCGGAACGATCAACACACCGATCGGCGCCCAGCGCGACCGCACGCTCGACGTCCCCGATGCCGGCCCGGTCTCGTTCGTGCGGGTCTCGTTCCGGATCAGCGCAGCTGACACCTCCGCGCTCTCGGTCTCGCTCGTCAGCCCGGAGGGAACGGAGGTGGCTCTCGTCTCCGGCCGAGGCGCCGGGGCCGATTTCGGCAGCGGCGAGAAGGGCTGCGGCGGGCTGGTCACCGTTGTCGATTCGGACATGACCACCAACCCGATCTCGGCCGGCAGTGCCCCCTTCACCGACAACCCCTATCGCGCGGAGGGCAGCCTCAGCTCCCTCTACGGCGAGGAGGCCCGCGGCCGCTGGACGCTGCGGATCCTGAATACGGGCACCACCGCCAGGCTGCACTGTCTGATGCTCGACATCTCGCGCCGGGTTCCCCAGACGCTTGCAGCGCACGCGGGCAACGTGCGCGCCTCGGCCACGTACACCGAGCGGAACTACTTCTTCGAAGCGGTGCACGTGAAGATCGTCCGCGCCGGCAGGACGGTCGTCGACGCGCCGATCCAGAAGATCGGCTGCCGCGACTGCGTCGACTACCGGCCGGTGTCGGTCAAGGTGCGAGACCTCGACGGAGGCGGGCCGGAGGTGCTCGTCGATCTCTTCTCGGGCGGAGCGCACTGCTGTTCGCTGACGCTCATCCTCCGCTACGACCCGGCGGCGAGGCGATACCGCTCGACCCTTGCCGACTGGGGCAACTACGGCTCGCGTCTTGTCGACCTCGACCGCGACCGCCGGCCCGAGTTTTCCGCCTACGACGAGCGGTTCGTCTACACGTTCACCGCATACGTGTTCTCGGCGGCGCCGATCCAGATCTGGCGCTACCGGCAGGGGGCGCTGGTGGACGACACCCGCAACTTCCCCGGACTGATCAGGAGGGACGCGGCGGCGATCTGGAAGACCTACCTGAAGGGTCGCAACGAGAAGGACATCGACGTCCGTGCGTACATCGCGGCCTATGTCGCCGACCAGTATCTGCTCGGCCGAGCCGGCGAGGCGAAGCGGGTGCTCGCACTCGCACTCGAGCGCGGCGACCTCGGCCGCGGCCAGACGCTGCTCGGGACGCCCGCGGGAACCGCGTTCGTCGCAGAGCTGACGAAGGACCTGCGCCGCTGGGGCTACATCCGCACGCCGTGAGCGGTCGGAAGAGCGTCGACCGGCTGCTCGCCGAGGCGCGCAGCAGCCTCTCCCGGCTGACCGCCGCGGAGACGTACGCCGCACTCCAGGACGGCGCACTGCTGGTCGACGTCCGTTCGGGCGACGAGCAACGCGAACAGGGTGCTGCGATCCCCGGTGCCGTCCGCCATCCTCTGTCGGTCGTGCTCTGGCGCCTCGACGAGCTCCCGCGGGAGACGCGCGTAATCGTGATCTGCCGTCACGGCTACTCGTCGAGCGTTGCCGCAGCCCAACTCCAGGAGCTCGGCTTCCGCGACGCAACCGACGTGATCGACGGCGTCGAGGGCTGGCTCGCAGCCGGCCTGCCCGTGGAGCCCGGCTAGCGGGCGACCCGGCGGATCAGCCGGTCGAGGCGCCCCCAGAACTGGCGCTTCGCCTCCGGCGTGACCTGCATCGCGGAGAAGTGGTCGGCGTGGAACGAGCCCTTCGACGGGATCACCTCCGCCTCGACCTGCTCCGGGGGAAAGCCGTCGTCGCGCAGGCGGGTCAGCAGGTCGTGAGCTCCGGCTCGCGAGTCCTCCTGGCCGGCGAGCAGCAGCACGTGTGCCGAGTGCGGGAGGCGCTTGAAGTCGACGACCTCCTCGACCTGCGGGTTGAGCCGGCTCGGGAAGACGCTCATCACTGCGCTCGGGGTCACCCCGAACCGCCAGGCGGACGCGGCGAGCTCGACCGCCAGCCGCCCGCCCCGCGAGTAGCCGACGATCACGATCGGTGCGTGCGGGCGGCCGAGACGGATGATCCCTGCGATCGTCGCCTTTGCCGAGTGGAGCAGTGCCGGCCCGCGGCCGGGCGCGTTCTCGTAGCGGGGGTAGATGACGTCGTTGCCCGCGCGGACGAGGTGCTCGATCCACGGCAGGTGGTTGCCCGGATAGAGCTCGCTCTGGTCGAGGCCGTGCATGAAGACCACGATCGAGCGGGGATGCGGTGTCCGCCAGACCCAGTACAGGTCGGCGCCCTGGAGGAACGGCCCCTCCATCCTCGGGGGCGCGGCGCCTGCCGGCGTGGCGGCGATCGCTGCGAGGAGGAGGCAGGCAGCGATCCGGCGCATGAACGCTATGACGTCCTCGCGCGCCGCTAGTCTGTGGCGGCACCGTTCCTTTAACCCGGTCCTGCGAGGCCGGAAAGGAGTTCAGGTTGACTGCTGCACACGCGCCCGCCGGCGAGCGGGTCATCCTCGACGCAGACACGCTGCAGCGCACGCTCCATCGGATCGCCCACGAGATCATCGAGGCGAACCCCGAGCTCGACCGAGTCGCGCTCGTCGGCATCCACACGCGCGGCGTCTCGCTCGCGCATCGCCTACGCCGGCTGATCGAGGAGTTCAGCGGCGTCGAGGTCGCGCTCGGCACCGTCGACATCACCTTCTACCGCGACGACGTGCAGGTCCGCGGCGGCGAGGCTCCGCTGCACCCGCAGCCGCTCGTCCGCTCGACCCGCCTCGACTTCCCGCTCGAGGGGCGCACGTGCATCCTCGTCGACGACGTCCTCTATACCGGCCGCACGATCCGAGCCGCGATCGAGGCGCTCTTCGACTACGGCCGCCCCGACCGCGTCCAGCTTGCAGTCGTTGCCGACCGCGGCCATCGCGAACTGCCCATCCGCCCCGATTACGTCGGGAAGAACCTGCCCACCGCTCGCGGTGAGCGCATTCAGGTCCAGCTCGTCGAGGTCGACGAGATCGACCGCGTCCTGCTGATCTCCGAGGAGGAAACCGCACCGTGACCGACATTCACCTCGTGCGGGACGAGCTGCTCCCGCCGTCCGACCCGCCCTCGCGGCGGCATCTGATCTCGATCGGCGACCTCGGCCGCGACGACGTGCGGCGGCTGCTCGCGACCGCTCGCAGCTTCGAGCGCTCGCTCGAGCGCGAGATGAAGAAGCTACCGACGCTGCGCGGCCGTACGGTCGTCAACCTCTTCTTCGAGTCCTCGACTCGCACGTCGTCGAGCTTCGAGCTCGCCGCCAAGCGGCTCTCCGCGGACGTGATGTCCGTCAAGTCCACGGGCTCGTCGGTGGACAAGGGCGAATCGCTCAAGGACACCGCGCTGACGCTGAACGCCTACGACCCCGACGTGATCGTGATCCGCCACTCGCACATCGGCGCGCCGAACCTCGTCGCCCGCGTGACCGGGGCGCACGTCGTCAACGCGGGCGACGGCAAGCACCAGCATCCGACCCAGGCGCTGCTCGACCTGTACACGATCGAGGAGCACGTCGGGCCTGTCGAGGGCCTGCACGTGGCGATCGTCGGCGACGTCCTGCACTCGAGAGTCGCCCGCTCGAACATCCAGGCGCTCGGGCTGATGGGCGCCCGCGTCACGCTCGTCGGGCCGCCGGCGCTCATTCCGCGCGGGATCGAGGCGATGGGCTGCGAGATCTCGACGGACATCGGCGCGATCTCCGCGGCCGACGTCGTCTACGTGCTCCGGATGCAGCGCGAGCGGATGGAGGCCGGTGCCAACTACGTGCCGAGCCTGCGCGAGTACACGGCCCGCTGGGGGGTGACGCCCGACCGGCTGCGCCCCGGCCAGAAGGTGATGCACCCAGGGCCGATGAACCGCGGCGTGGAGATCGACCCGGCCGTCGCCGACTCGGTCGACGCACTGATCGAGACCCAGGTGCGGGCTGGGCTGGTCGTGCGCATGGCCGTCCTCTACGACCTGCTCACCCACGGGCCGGTCGAGGTCAAGACGGAAGTCGCCGAGGCGGTGGCGTGATGCTCCACGGCGGAGGCGGCAGCGACGACCTGGTCGTCCGCAGCGCCAGGGTGATCGACCCGGGCGAGGGGATCGACGAGCTGCTCGACGTCCGCGTCGACCGGGGCGTGATCACCGAGATCGGCCTCGACGTCAGCCCCAACGGCCACCGGGTGGTCGAAGGCCGCGGCCTCGTGCTCGCCCCGGCCTTCGTCGACCCGCACGTGCACCTGCGCACGCCGGGCCGGGAGGACGAGGAGACGATCGCCTCGGGCACGGCCGCGGCCGCAGCCGGCGGCTACTGCGCGATTCTTGCGATGCCGAACACCGAGCCGATCGTCGACTCCGCGTCGGTGCTCGGCTCGCTGATCGAGACCGCGCGAGGCGAGGCCGAAGTCCCGGTCGGCTTCCTCGCTGCGATCACCAAGGGTCAGGAGGGCCGGGAGCTGACCGAGATGGTCGAGCTCGCCGAGGCGGGGGCAGCAGGCTTCTCGGACGACGGCCGCCCCGTTGTCGCACCCGGGTTGATGCGGCGGGCGCTTCAGTACCACGCGCTCACCGGGCGACGAGTCGCGCTCCACTGTGAGGAGCCGACCCTTTCCCGCGACGGCCAGGTGCACGAGGGTGAGGTATCGGCCGAGCTCGGCTTCAGCGGCTACCCGTCGGTGGCCGAGAGCGTGATGGTCGGCCGCGATCTGATGCTCGCGGCCTATGAACGCCAGCCGATTCATCTCCTGCATCTCTCCGCCAGGGAGTCGGTCGAGCTCTCTCTCGCGCGCACGCCGACGGCGTGGGCGCGACCGGCGGAGGCGACGCCGCACCACCTCGTGCTCACCGACGAGGCCGTGCGCTCGCTCGACGCGAACCTGAAGATGAACCCGCCGCTACGCTCGGCGGATGATCGCGCGTGCGTTGGTGGAGGCGGTGCGCGACGGGACGATCTCGGTGATCGCCACCGACCATGCTCCGCACGCCCGGCACGAGAAGGACGTCCCCTTCGAGGAGGCGCCGTTCGGCGTCACCGGCCTCGAAACCGCCTTCGCAGCGCTGAACACTCACCTCGTCGCGCCGGGTCTGATCCCGCTCCCGACGATCCTCGAGCGGATGTCCGCCGGGCCGGCGCGCGCATACGGGCTCGACGTGCCTCGGATCGCGGTCGGCGCTCGAGCCAACCTCGTTCTGCTCGACCCCGAGGCGACATGGACAGTCGGGGAGGGCGGGTTCCGCTCCCGGTCGGCGAACTCGTGGCTGCTCGGCGCGACGGTCAAGGGCAAGGTGCGGCTGACGGTGGCCGCCGGGCGGATCGCCTACGACCATCTTGCTGCGCACGATGCTTAGAAGAGCCATGCGAACGCGGTGCCGGAGAGGAACTCCTAACCATTTCCCGCCCGGAGGGAGGGAATGGCATGACCGGCTTCCTCGCGCTCGAAGACGGAACGGTGTTCCGTGGCGAGTCCGTCGGTGCAGAGGGCTTCGCTCTCGGCGAGGCGGTCTTCGCGACCGCGATGACCGGCTACCAGGAGCTCGTCACCGACCCCAGCTACGCGGAGCAGATCCTCTGCTTCACCGCCCCGATGGTCGGCAACTACGGCGTCGCGGAAGGCCGCTCGGAGTCGAAGCGCACGCACGTCCGGGGCGCGGTCATGCGCGAAGCGCGCGGGCCGGCCTGGACGGACTGGCTGGCCGAGCACGGGATCGTCGCCCTCACCGGCGTCGACACGCGCTCCCTCGTCCTCCACCTCCGTGACTCGGGCGCGATGCGCTCGGGGATCGTCTCCGGCGACGCGTCCGAGGAGGAGGCGCTCGAGGCGGTGCGCTCCCAACCCGAGATGGAAGGCCGCGCGCTGGTCGCGGGCGTCTCGACGCCGGAGCCGTACGTGTACGCCGATGTCGGCCGGCTCGACGTCGCCGTCGTCGACTACGGGACGAAGCGCTCGATCCTGCGCCGGCTGGCGGGTGCTGGTGCGGCAGTCACGGTCTTCCCGCACGACGTCGATGCCGACGAGCTCGCCCGATTCGACGGAGTGGTGCTCTCCAACGGCCCGGGCGACCCGGACCCGCTGGGGGAGGAGACGGCCGTCGTCCGGGAGCTGCTCGGCCGCGTACCTGTGTTCGGGATCTGCCTCGGGCACCAGCTGCTCGGCCTCGCCACCGATCACGAGACGTTCAAGCTGCCCTTCGGGCATCGCGGCGCGAACCATCCGGTGCTCGAGCGCGCCTCCGGCCGCGTGCTCGTCACCGCGCAGAACCACGGTTTCGCCGTCGCGCCCTCCGACGACGGCGAAGCGACCGCCGTCTCGCTCTACGACGGCACGGTCGAGGGCTTCGACTTCCCGGATCAGCGGGCGCGCTCGGTGCAGTTCCACCCCGAGGCCGGCCCCGGCCCGCACGACGGCTGGCCGCTGCTCGAGACCTGGGTGGAGGAAGTTGCCGCGGCGCGCTGACCTCGAGTCGATCTGCCTGATCGGCTCCGGCCCGATCGTGATCGGCCAGGCCTGCGAGTTCGACTACGCCGGCTGCCAGGCGCTGAAGGTGCTGCGCGAGGACGGTTTCCGCACGATCGTCGTCAACTCGAACCCGGCGACGATCATGACCGACCCCGGATTCGCCGATCGGACGTACCTCGAGCCACTCGACCTCGAGGGCGTCTCCGACGTGCTCGACCGGGAGCGACCCGACGCGCTGCTGCCGACGATGGGAGGGCAGACCGCGCTGAACCTCTCGCTGGGGCTGGTCGAGGCGGGCGTGCTCGACGCGCTCGGCGTCGAGCTGATCGGCGCCGGGGTCGACGCGATCCGTCGCGCCGAGGACCGCGAGCTGTTCCGCGATGCCGTCCGCGGCGTGGGGTTGCGCGTGCCCGGCTCGCGCATCGTCACCTCGCTGGGCGACCTCGCCGGGGTCTCGCTGCCGGCGGTCGTGCGTCCGGCCTTCACGCTCGGCGGTCACGGCGGCGGCTTCGCGTCGACGCTCGAAGAGCTCGGGGCCCAGGTTGCGATCGGGCTGCGTGAAAGCCCCATCTCCCAGGTGCTCGTCGAGGAGTCGGTGCGCGGCTGGGACGAGTTCGAGCTCGAGGTCGTGCGCGACCGGCGCGACAACGTGGTGATCGTCTGCTCGATCGAGAACCTCGACCCGATGGGCGTGCACACCGGCGACTCGGTCACCGTCGCACCGCAGATGACGCTTTCGGACGAGGCCTACCAGGAGCTGCGCGACGCGGCCGCAGCCGTCATCCGGGCCGTCGGCGTCGAGACCGGCGGCTCGAACATCCAGTTCGCGCGCGACCGCGAGACCGGCGAGTTGCGGGTGATCGAGATGAACCCGCGCGTGTCGCGTTCCTCCGCGCTGGCCTCGAAGGCGACGGGCTACCCGATCGCGAAGGTGGCGGCCAAGCTCGCCGTCGGCTACACGCTCGACGAGATCCCGAACGACCTGACGAAGACGACGCCTGCCAGCTTCGAGCCGACGCTCGACTACGTCGTCGTCAAGTTCCCCCGCTTCGCGTTCGAGAAGTTCCCCGGCGCGGACCGCACGCTCGGCACCCAGATGAAGTCCGTCGGCGAGGTGATGGGGATCGGGCGAACCTTCCGCGAGGCATTCTGGAAGGCGATGCGCTCCCGCGAGCTGGACGCCGGCGCGGTCACGCCCTGGGCCGATCTCGCCGATCTCCCCGAAGGCCTGCACCCCTGGTTCCGCCGGGAGCTGGAGCAGCTCGCCGAGGAGGGGCCGCCGAGCGGCCGCCGGGTCTACCGCAGGGTCGACTCGTGCGCGGGCGAGGTCGCCGCCGAGTCGAACTACTACTACTCGACCTTCGGGGAAGCGGACGAGCTCCCGCCGCCGAGCGGCAAGCCGGCCGTCGTGATCATCGGCTCCGGCCCGAACCGCATCGGGCAGGGGATCGAGTTCGACTACTGCTGCGTCCACGCCGCGCAGAGCTTCCGTGCGCTCGGCTACGACGCGGTGATGGTCAACTGCAACCCGGAGACGGTTTCCACCGACTACGACACCTCCGACCGTCTCTACTTCGAGCCACTCGCCGCAGAGGAGGTGCTCGCGGTCTGCGAGCGCGAGCAGCCGGAAGGGGTCGTGATCCAGTTCGGCGGCCAGACGCCGCTGAAGCTCGCACGGGCGCTCGAGGCCGGCGGCTTCCGGATCCTCGGCACGCCGTACGACGCAATCGACCTGGCCGAGGATCGCGAGCGCTTCGGCGAGCTGCTCGCGGGCCTGGGGATCCGCTGCCCCGACTGGGGGATCGCCGAGAGCGGCCGCGAGGCGGCCGAGATCGCGCACCGGATCGGCTACCCGGTGCTGGTGCGGCCGTCGTACGTGCTCGGCGGTCGCGCGATGCGCGTCTGCTATCGAGGTGCCGAGGTCGTCGAGGCCTTCCACCGCGATCTGCGCGGGAAGGTGCTGGTCGACCGCTTCGTCGAGAACGCGATCGAGATCGACGTCGACGCGCTGTGCGACGGGGAGGAGACGTACATCGCCGCGGTCATGCAGCACGTCGAGGAGGCGGGCGTGCACTCCGGTGACTCGGCGTGCGTCCTGCCTGCGCCGTCGCTGACCGGGGCAACCGCGCGGGAGGTTGAGAGCATCGTCCGCCGGCTCGCGCCCGCCCTGGGAACAGTCGGCCTGATCAACGTGCAGCTGGCGGTCGCCGCCAACGACGTCTACGTGCTCGAGGCGAATCCCCGCGCGTCGCGGACCGTTCCGTTCGCCTCCAAGGCGACCGGGCTGAACCTGGTCGAGGCCGCCTGCAGCCTCGCTGCCGGACGGAAGTTGCGGGAGCTGGGGCTGCCCGCCGAGCGGCCGCCCGCGCAGGTGAGCGTCAAGGCCGCAGTCCTCCCCTTCTCGCGCTTCCCCGGCAGCGACCCGGTGCTCGGCCCCGAGATGAGGTCGACCGGCGAGGTGATGGCGTCCGCCTCCGATCTGCCGACCGCCTTCGCAAAGGCGGAGCGCGCGGCCGGGCGCCCGCTGCCCACCTCCGGAACGGCGTTCCTCTCCGTCCGCGACGCCGACAAGCCCGCCGCCGTCCCGGTTGCGGCCGCGCTCGCCGGGCTCGGCTTCAAGCTGGTCGCGACCGAGGGGACCGCCCGCACGCTCGAGGCCGCGGGTCTCGAGGTCGAGCGGGTCGCAAAGGTGGCGGAAGGGGGAGAGGCGACGGTCGTCGATCTCGTCCGTCGCGGCCGCTGCGACCTCGTCGTCAACACGCCGTTCGGCGGTTCCCAGCAGCGCACGGACGGCTACCGGATCCGAGAGGCGGCGCTCGTCGCCCGCGTCCCGTGCATCACGACGATCGCGGGTGCGGCGGCCGCCGTCCACGCGATCGCGAACGCCAGGACTGAGCTCGCGCTCTCGCTCCAGGAACGCATCGATGCCGAACAGCATGGGGGAACCCAGGGTTCCCCCATGGACCCCCTCCTTCGCGGTGCGACGTCACGAGCCGTGGGTGGGGCTCCCGCCGGGCAAAGCCAGCTGGCAGCATCGCCGGGCAAAGCCCACCGACGCGCCCCCGACGTTGGCCCGGCTCCGCCCGCGGGCGGTCGCGACTTTCGGGGCGGCTGAGTGCCGAAGCGTGAGCAGCTGAGCGTTCGCGCCTGCGACCCCGTCGGCCCGTACAGCTTGCTCAGGCTGAAGCGCGGAGCGCTTCAGCCTGGAGTTCCGGGGCAGTTCTTCATGCTCGAGGCCCCCGGGCGGTTGCTGCCGCGGCCGATGAGCCTTTGCCTCGCGCCGGACGGGGAGCTCGCGTTTCTGATCGACCCGGTCGGGCCGGGGACGCACGCCCTCTGCTCGCTCGCCGCCGGAGACGCGATCCACGTCTACGGTCCGCTCGGAAACGGATTTCGCCTCGATGTCGAACGGCCGCTGCTCGTCGGCGGCGGGATCGGAATCGCGCCGCTGCCGTACCTGTCGGAGCGTCTCGGTCGTCCGCCGACGTTGCTCGGGTTCCGCTCGGAGTGGCACGCGGAAGCGGCCGAGCTCGTCCCGAACGCGGAGATCGTCGTCGATCCCACGCTCGTCACCGAGCTGATCGAGCCCGGCTACGACGTGCTCGCCTGCGGCCCTGTGCCGATGCTCGAGGCGGTTCGCGATCTCAGCCCAGCTGCCCAGCTCGCCTGGGAAGCGCCGATGGCCTGCGGCTACGGCGCCTGCTACGGGTGCGCGGTCGAGATCGACGGCGAGTGGAAGCGCCTGTGCGTCGAAGGCCCGGTGCTTCTTGCCGCCTGAGCCCGCCTTCGGCGTAACGCTGCTGTAATGCGTCCGGCTGTCTCGACGCGCTGACTGCTCCCGACACGGTCAGAACGCTCGACGCCTTCGTGACCAAGACGGTGACGCCGCTGCCCCGCGGGGGCAACCCGCCGGTTCGCATTGCCGAGACCGACGTCGGGATGCTCAACTCGATCGGCCTCGCCAACCCCGGCCGCGAGGTATTCCTCGCCGAGACGCTCCCGCGCCTCGCTGAGATCGGCGTGCCCGTCTGGGTCTCGGTCGGTGGCTTTTCCGCAGCCGAATACGCGGCGACCTCTTCTGCGCTCGAGGGCTGCGGCGCTGTCGCAGCCCTCGAGCTGAACCTCTCGTGCCCGAACGTCGACGAAGCACCGGAGTCGGCGGCCGAGATCGTCGCCGCGTGCCGTGCGGCGACGACGCTCCCGCTCTACGCAAAGCTCTCGCCGGCGAGCTGGGACATCGCCGAGGTCGCCCGCGCGGTCGAGGCGGCCGGCGCCGACGGGCTTTCGCTCGTCAACACGATGCGCGGCCTGAAGCTCGGTCGCGATCTGCGACCGGTGCTCGGTACCGGGGCCGGAGGGCTCTCCGGCCCCGCCCTCAAGCCGGTCGCTCTCGCGGCTGTTCACGCCTGCTTCAGAGCCACGTCGCTGCCGATCGTCGGCATGGGTGGAGTGCAGTCCGGACGCGATGCGCTCGAGCTCTACGCAGTCGGCGCGGCGGCCGTTGCCGTCGGCACGATCCTCTTCTCAGACCCCTTCGCACCTCTCAGGATCCGCGAAGAGTTGGCCGCCGAGCTGGCCGCGCTCGGGCTGTCCTCACCCGCGCAAGCGCGGGGGATCGCCCACGAAGAGGCGTTGCCTGAAAGAAAACACCTCGATCTTGGGTCGAGAGTTTGAGCAAAAGACCTGCAAATCGGCCGAGATCGACTCCGGTTGACCCGCTCGACCAAGCTGTTAGACTCGCTCACCGATGGCGACGAAGACTCAGGTGATGGCGCCGGTTCGTTCTCTCGATCAGCGGATGGAGGCACTTGCCAGAGCGAATGACATCCGCGTCCGCAGGGCGCAGCTCAAGAAGGACCTGAAGAGCGGGCAGGTGCAGATCGAGGAGATCCTCAACGATCCGCCGGAGTACGTCTCGACGGCGAAAGTGTTCGACATGCTCATGGCGGTGCCCAAGTTCGGGCGCGTGAAGGCTGCCCGCTTCCTCAACCAGTGTCGGATCAGCCAGTCGAAGACCGTCGGGGGCCTGTCCGAACGCCAGCGCGCCGAGCTGATTGGGCTCTTCAACCGAAGCTAGCCGGACGCCCGTCTTTGTCGTGACCGGCCCCTCGGGTGCCGGGAAGGGCACACTGATCGAGGCGCTGCTCGGACGCCTCGCCGAGCTCGAGGTCGCCACCTCCGCAACGACACGCCTGCGCCGCCGCGGCGAGGAGGACGGGCGCGAGTACTGGTTCCTCACCGATGCCGAGTTCGCCCGCCGCGTCGCCGACGGCGATTTCCTCGAGCACGTCACCTACGTGTCGGGGAAGCGCTACGGCACGCTCCGCGACGAGGTCGACCGGATCGCCGCAGCCGGCCGCGTGCCGGTGCTCGAGCTGGAGACAGAGGGGGCGCTGAACGTCAAGGACGACGTTCCGGGAGCAGTGACGATCTTCATCACGGCGCCGATCCCAGAGCTCGAGCGGCGGCTCCGCGAGCGCGCGAGCGAAAGCGAAGGCGAGATCGGAGAGCGGATCGGGCTCGCCCGCAAGCAGTTGGCCCAGGCCGGCCAGTTCGACTACACGGTCGTGAACGACGATCTCGATCGGGCGACGGACGAGCTGGAGGGAATCGTCCAGCAGGTACTGGCCGCTGCCGCTACCATGAGCCGGCCGTGATTCATCCCCGCATCGACGAGCTGCTCGACCAAGTCGACTCGCGCTACGCGCTGGTCATCGTCGCCGCGAAGCGCGCCCGCCAGATCAACAACTACCACCACCAGCTCGGAGAGGGGACTTTCGACGAGTTCCCGCCGCTCGTCGAGTCACGCTCGAAGAACTACTTGACCATGTCTCTCGAAGAGATCTCCGAGGGCAAGATCAAATACACGTACAAAGCCTGACGGCTTTGTACTGAGAAGGGTCTGACGACCATGGCCCGCGTTCTACTCGGGGTGACGGGCGGTATCGCCGCCTACAAGGCGTGCGAGCTCACACGCCTGTTCGTCAAGGCGGGGCACGAGGTGACGCCCGTCCTGACGGCCGGCGCCGAGGGGTTCGTCGCAGCACGGACGTTCGAGGCGCTCGCCCGGCGCGAGCAGCCGCGCGAGCTCTATCCGCACCTCGCCGAGGCCGATCTGCTCGTGATCGCGCCGCTGTCGGCGAACACGCTCGCCAAGCTCGCGCACGGGCTCGCCGACAACGTGCTCACGCAGCTCGCGCTCGCATTTCGCGGCCCCCTTCTCGTCGCCCCGGCGATGAACGTGCGCATGTGGGGACACCCGGCAACGCAGGCAAACGTGGCGCTCCTGCGTGAGCGGGGCGTCGAGCTGATCGGGCCGGACGACGGCGAGCTGGCCGAAGGCGAGAGCGGAGCGGGTCGGATGAGCGAGCCTGACGAAATCTTCGCCCGCGCCCGCGGGCTGCTCGGCGAGACCGAGACGCTCGCCGGAAAGACTGTGCTCGTCACAGCCGGCGGCACCCGCGAGCCGCTCGACACAGTGCGGTTCGTCGGCAACCGCTCGTCGGGGCGAATGGGGGTCGCGCTCGCCGAGGCGGCGCGCAAGCGCGGTGCGCGGGTCACCCTCCTGGCAGCGAACCTCGGTGTCCCGGTACCCGCCGGGGTCGAGGTCGTCGAGACGCCGACCGCCGCGGACATGGCTCGCGAGGCGAAATCTCACTCCGGTGCCGATGTCGTGCTGATGGCGGCCGCCGTTTCCGACTACGCGCCGGACCCCATCGCCCACAAGCGGCCCAAGGACGCAGAGAACTGGAACGTGGCGCTGAAGCCGACCGAGGACATCCTCCGCTCGCTCGCGAGCGCTCGAACGAATGGACAGATTCTGGTCGGCTTCGGGGCGGAGTCGGGGGCGGAAGGGCTGGAGCGCAAGCGGCGGATGCTGATCGAGAAAGGTCTCGATCTCGTCGTGTTCAACGACGTCTCGAGGGAGGACATCGGCTTCGACGCGCCCGACAACGAGGTCGTCCTGGTCGCTCCCGACGGCGAGCGCACGGTCGCGAAGGCAGCGAAGGAGCGGATCGCCGCCGAGATCCTCGACGAGGTCGAGAAGCTGCTCGGCGCAGCGTCGTGAGCGAGATCTACGACTTCTTCCAGCAGGGCCGCCGCCACCTGGAGAAGGGGCGGGCGGCGCAGGCGACCGTGCCGCTCGAGAAGGCCAAGCGTCGCGCGCCCGACAAGGCCTCGATCCGCGAGTCGCTCGGGATCGCCTACTTCCGGATCGGCCGCTACGACGAAGCTGCCGACGAGTTCCGCGCGATGCTCGAGCTTTCGCCGACGGACGACTATGCCCACTACGCGCTCGGCCGCTGCCTCGAGAAGCAGGGCCGGGCGGCGGAGGCGAACGGCCACTACAAGCTCGCCCGCTCCCTGCGTCCGGGCAGCGAGCAGTACGCCGCGCGTGTCCGGGACCTGGACTGAAGGCGGTCGTCCAGCGGGTCGCACGGGCGTCGGTCTCGCCAGGCGGCGAGATCGGGCCCGGCGTGTGCGTGCTCCTCGGGGTCGCGCGTGGTGACACGGCCGCCGACGCGGAGCGGCTGGCCGGCAAAGTCGCCCGGCTGCGGATCTTCGAGAACGATGACGGGAAGTTCGACCACTCGCTCCTTGACACTGCGGGAGCGGCGCTCGTCGTCAGCCAGTTCACGCTGATCGCCGACACCGCGAAGGGGAATCGACCGAGCTTCGCTCGGGCCGCTGCGCCGGACGAGGCCGAGCCCGTCTACGAGGCGTTCTGCGCGGCGCTGCGCGCGCTCGGCGTGGAGGTGGCGGCGGGCGTGTTCGGCGCGCGGATGCAGCTAGAGCTCGTCAACGACGGGCCGGTCACGGTTGTTCTCTCGTGACCCGACGTGCGCACAGGCCGGAGCTGAAGCCTTTCCGTGGTCTGGCGGAAAGAGAGGCGCTCCTGTGGGAAGGTTCACGGCGGCCTGCGGCTCAAGGGGCTGTGATCTTCAAAGCCGCGTCGCGGGAGTACGGCCGTGAGATTCGGAGGATCGAGTCGGTGCCGAGGAAGAGATACGCATGCTGCTCGGTCGAGCCGAGCGGGAGCACGACCCGATCGTCGCCCGCGAGGTGAGCCGCGACCTGCATCCAGTTGCGGTCGTAGATCTTCATCCGGACCGGCAGGCAGACCCGAGGGTCAGAGCTGAAGGACGACGAGCCGCTCTTCGGTCAGCTCGCGAATCGCGTACGCCGGCCCCTCGCGCGTGTTGCCCGAGTCCTTGACTCCCCCGTAGGGCATCTGGTCGGCCCGGAAGGTCGGCGCCTCGTTGACCGTCACACCGCCGAACTCGAGGGCACGTGCGGCCCTGAGCGCCGACTTGACGTCGGCGGTGAAGATCCCGGCCTGGAGGCCGTAGCGGGTGCCGTTCGCCAGGGCAAGGGCCTCGTCGAGCGAGTCGTAGGCGGTGATCGTGCAGACCGGGCCGAAGACCTCCTCGCACGACACCCGGGCGTCGGGCCGTGGATGCGCGATCACCGTCGGTCGGAGGAGGCCGTCGCCGGTCGTGTCGCCCCCGGCCAGCACCTCGCCGCCGGACTCGGCGATCCAGGCGAGCACGCGCTCGAGCGCCTGGCCGTCGATCATCGGGCCGACGTCGGTCTCCTCGTCGGCCGGATCGCCCGTCTTCAGCGCGTCGACCCTGGGCAGGAACCGCTCGACGAATGCGTCGTAGGCGCCGCGCGCGACGTAGATCCGCTGAACCGAGATGCAGCTCTGACCGGCGAACGAGAAGGCGTTGCCGGCGAGCCGGGCCGCGGCGTCGTCGAGGTCGGCATCTGCCTCCACGATCACGGGCGTTGCATTGCCGAGCTCGAGCGCGACGTGCTTGCGCGGCGCCCGCTCTTTCAGCTTCCAGCCGACCTCGCCCGAGCCCGTGAACGTGAGCGCCTTGACCCGCTCGTCTTCGACCAGGACGTCGCCGATCTCGGCGGACGGGCCGGTCAGGACATTGAGCCAGCCCGGCGGCAGACCGGCCTCGGTCTCGAGCTCGGCGAGCAAGAGGGCGGAGAGCGGCGTCGAGGTGGCGGGCTTGAGCACGACCGCGCACCCGGCGGCGAGCGCGGGCGCGATCTTGTGCGCGACCAGGTTGAGCGGGAAGTTGAACGGGCTGATCGCCCCGACGACACCGATCGGGACGCGCAACGTGAAGGCGAGCTTCCCTTCGCCGGCCTGCGAGGCGTCCATCGGCACCATGTCGCCGGCGAGCTTGCGCGCCTCGACCGCGGCCATCGTGTACGTGGACATTGCCCGCGAGACCTCGACGCGGGCGGCCTTCAACGGCTTGCCCGCCTCGGCGCAGATCGTCTGGGCTGCCTCCTCATGCCGGCGGCCGAGGTAGCCGGCGACCTTGACCAGGATCTCGGCGCGCTTGTGGGCGGGCAGCGGCTCGCGCATCGCAACCTCGGCTGCGTCGATCGCGCGCCGGGTGCCGGCGGCGCCGGCTTTCGGGACGCGGCCGACGACCTCGCCGGTGTACGGGGAACGGACCTCGATCCATTCGCCGGTCTCGATCCACTCGCCGGCGATCAGCAAGCGCTTCTCCGCGGCGGTTGCGGCCACGGGAGAAGTCTAGGCTTTGTCGAGTGCTGCCGGATATCCGCGCGCCTGTACGCAGTGCTAGATTGACTTGTCGGTCAATGCGAGACGCCCTGATCATCGACGCCGTTCGCAGCCCGATCGGGAAGCGGAACGGCACGCTTGCGTCCGTCCGGGCGGATGAGCTTGCCGCGCAGGTGCTGAACGGCCTCGTCTCGCGCCTCGACGTCGAGCCCGGCGCGATCGAGGACGTCCAGATGGGCTGCGTCACCCAGATCGGCGAGCAGGGGCTCAACGTCGGGCGCGTGGCCACGCTGATCGCGGGCTGGCCGGAGACGGTCGCCGCGACCACGGTCGACCGCCAGTGCGGCTCCTCGATGCAGGCGGCGATGAACGCCGCTTCGGCGATCCAGGCGGGCCATCTCGACCTCGTCGTCGCAGCGGGCATCGAGAACATGTCGCGCGTCCCGATGGGCTCAAACCTGGGCGAGGCCGGCTGGTCGGGCTTCTCCGACAAGCTGCTCGACCAGTGGCAGATCGTTCCGCAGGGGATCTCCGCCGAGGTGATCGCCGAGGAGTGGGGGCTCTCTCGCGAGTCGCTCGACGAGTACTCCTACCAGTCGCACATGCGCGCGGTGCGCGCGATCGACGAGGGGCGCTTCGAGAACGAGATCGTCCCGGTCGAGGTGTCGAACCCGCATGCAGGCGTGCTGTTCGCCGTCGACGAGACCCCGCGGCGCGAGACGACGCTCGAGAAGATGGCGACGCTGCCGCCCGCCTTCAAGGAGGACGGCGTCGTCACCGCCGGGAACTCGAGCGCGATCGTCGACGGGTCGGCGGCGATGCTGGTCGCAAGCGAGGCGCGTGCATCGGAGCTCGGGCTCGAGCCGCGGGCGCGCTTTGTCTCCTTCGGCCTGGCCGGCGTCGACCCGTACCGGATGCTGCACGGCAACCCGCAGGCATGCGAGCGCGCGCTGGCGAAGGCGGGCCTGACCTGGGACGACATGGGCGTGATCGAGGTCAACGAGGCGTTTGCCTCCGTCGTGCTCCAGTTCGTCAAGGACACCGGGCTCGGTGAGCGCATGGACGACGTCAACCCCAACGGCGGCGGGATCTCGCTCGGCCATCCGCTCGGTGCGACCGGTGCGCGGATCACCGCGACGCTGCTGGGTGAGCTCGACCGCCGCGAGGCGCGCTACGGGATCGCGACGATGTGCATCGGCCAGGGCCAGGCGATCGCGGCGGTGATCGAGCGCCTCTGACGCTCGCTTCGCTCGCTTCACGGGGAAACGGCCGGTTTCCCCCCGTGGGACCCCCTTCCCCGCTCTGCCGGTCGGCCTCGCCTCCCGCCCGCCGTGTCGGTCGCGGCTGCGGGGCGGAAGTACGATCGATTGCATGAGACTCGATCGATCGATGTGACGGGCGATCGCCCGCAAGACGTCGTTGCGCGCGGGTACGACGCCGGCGCCGACCGGTTCGCCGCCTGGCAGCGGGAGATCACCGACTCGAAACGGTTCGAGCGCCTCGATGAGCTGCTCGGGCTGCTGCCCGCCCGGCCCGATGTGCTCGAACTCGGATCGGGGGCGGGCGTCCGCTCGACCCGCATCCTCGCCGAGCGGACGAGCTTGGTCGGGATCGACATCTCCGCAGAGCAGGTGCGCCGGGCTCGTGAGCGGGTTCCCGACGCTCGTTTCGTCCATGCCGACTTCACGCAGGTCGAGCTCGAGTCGTCCTCGTTCGACGCAGTCGTCGCGCTGTACGTCTTCAACCACGTTCCGCGCGAAGAGCTCTGCCCGCTGCTCGGACGGATCGCCGCGTGGCTCCGCCCCGAGGGTCTTCTGCTGGCGTCGTTCGGGGCCTCCGACCTCCCGGGCTGGTACGGGGAGGCTCTCGGCGGGGTGGAGACGTTCTTCAGCGGCTACGAGCCGGAGGTGACCCTACGTCTCGTTCACGAGGCGGGGCTCGAGCTGGTACGCAACGAGCTCGAGACGATCGCCGAGCCGGAGGGCCCCGCCACCTTTCTCTGGGTGCTCGCCCGCAAACCGGAGTTGGGAGCTGCGTCCGCGTAGAGGTGTCGTCAGGCCCGCGTCGTACTCTGCATCCATGATCACGTGCGCCCTCTGCATGCGGAACATGCTCCTCGGGGAGGCCTTCGGTCACTGGCGTGTGGACGGCGCCGGCAGCGAGCAGATCGTCTGCCGCCTCTGCGAGGCCGAGGCCGAGCAGACCGGCTGGGTGCGCCTCGACCAGCCGCCCCAACGGCGCACCACGGTCGGCTCGACCTGGCACGCCCGCAAAGTCGCTTAACCAGCTTCCTGGGACGGATCGGGGCCGAACAGCCGCCGAAGCGTGTCGACGTCGCCGAGATCGGTGACTACCGTGACCACGTCGCCTTCGGCGAGGGGCGTCGACCCGCGCGGGCGCACGGCGCGCTCTCCCCGCTTGATCGTCTCGACCCACGTGCGCTCCGAGAGGGGCAGTTCCTTGATCGTGTGACCCACGGTGCGCGAGCCGGGCTGCACGACGAGCCGCGTCAGGCCATGCGGGTCGGCGATCCGCATCCGCACGCCGAGTCGCGGAGCGACGAATGGAATCGAAGAGCCCTGCACCACGACGGAGAAGAGGACGACGACGAAGACGATCCCGTAGATCCGATCGGCGTGGTCGGCTCCCGCGATCACCGCGAATGCGGCAAGCAGGATCGGAACGGCGCCCTTCAGCCCGCCCCAGAGAACGAACAGCCGCTCGCCGATATTCAGCCTGGTCGGAATCAGGAGCAGGCCGCAGGCGAGCGGGCGGGCAATGATCGCCAGGATCAGCGCAAGCAGGATCCCGTCCACCCAAACGAGACGCGTGTCGAGCCCACCGAGATCGATCGTCAGACCGAGGGCGACGAAGACGACGATCTCGGCGAGGTTTGCCAGCGAGGTATGAAAGCGTTCGATCTCCCCCTTGTAGGGAGCGCGAGACCCGCCGACGAGGAGCCCGGCCACGAACACCGCGAGGAACCCGGAGCCGTGTGCAACCGAGGCGACACCGTAGATCGCGCCGGCGACAGCGAGGGTGCGGATCGGATAGAGCGCCTCGTTCGGCAAGGCGACGCGTCGCATCAGGGGCAGCAGCACGGCGGCGCCGGCGACTCCGATCGCGAGCCCGACCGACATCTCGACCGCGAACTCGCGCACGACCGTCCAGACGCTCGCGCCGTCATGGGTCGCGAACTCGAGCATTCCGATCATCAGCGCGATGCCGACAGGGTCGTTGGCGCCTGACTCGGCCTCGAGGATCGTTCCCGTCCGCCCGCCGATCTCTCGCTTGCCGAGCACCGAGAACATCACCGCCGGGTCGGTCGGCGCGAGGGCTGCTCCGAGGATCCCCGCCGTCGTCCAGCCGAAGTCGAAGAAGACATGTGCGGCGACCATCACCACGCCCGCCGTGGCGAACGTGCCGAGAACGCCCAGCACCGTGATCGGCAGCGCAGCACTGCGGAAGCGCCGCCAGCCGACGTGCATCCCGCCGTCGAACAGGATCACGATCAGCGCGACCACCGCGATCCGTTCGACGCCGACGGTCGAGAGCCGTGCCAGTCCAGGCCAGATGTCGGAGGCGCCGGCGGCGGCGATCAGGAACAGCGCCGGCGCCGGCACGGGGAACACTTCGGTCAGCTTGTGGGCGCCGAGTGCGAGCGAGAATGCGCCCGCCACGATCAGGACGATCAGGCCGAAATCGGTGAGTTCGCTCACCGCGGTAGTCTCGCAGGCTGTGGAAACGTACTCCCGCTTCGCCGAGCTGCCGGTCGTGGTCGAGTCGTACGAGCTCGAGGGGCTCGAGCGGGCGGTCTCGAGCGACTTCGTTCGGCGGACCACCGTTGTCCACCTGCACGGAGGCGGCGAAGAAGGTGTTGGTGAGGATGTCACCTACGACGCAGAGGAGCAGGCGCGGTTCCAGGCGGCCGGACGCACGCTCGAGCTCGCCGGAAAGCACACGCTCGCCTCGCTGTCGGAACGGTTCGAGGGTCTCGAGGACTACCGGCGCTGGGGGTTCGAGAGCGCGGCGCTCGACCTCGCGCTCCGCCAGGGCGGTCTATCTCTGCACGGGGTACTCGACCGCGCTCCACGGCCTGTGACGTTCGTGGTCTCCACAGCGCTCGGAGCCGAGGGCGCCGCGCGGCTGCGTCAGCTGCGCGCGCTGCACTCGGCGATGCGCTTCAAGCTCGATCCGACGAGCGAATGGGACGAAGCACTCGTCGCCGACCTCGCCGCACTCGACTGCGTCGACGTGGTCGACTTCAAGGAGGCGTACACCTGGCGTGAGGCCGGCAAGACGGCCGGCGTGGAGATCTACCGGCTCGTCGTCGACGCGCTCCCGGCCGCGCTGATCGAGGACCCCGGCGTACAGGACGCCGAGAAGGCGGCAGTGCTCGAGCCACACCGCGAGCGCATCACGTGGGATGCCGTCATCCATTCCGTCAACGACATCGACGCGCTGCCGTTCCCGCCCCGCGTGCTGAACTCCAAGCCGTCGAGGTTCGGTTCACTGCGGGAGCTCCTCGCCTTCTATGACACGTGCTCGGAGCGGGGGATAGGGCTGTACGGCGGCGGTCAGTTCGAGCTAGGGCCGGGACGCGGCCAGATTCAGTACCTCGCCTCGCTCTTTCATCCCGAAGGCCCGAACGATGTCGCGCCCGGCGGCTACAACTTCGTTCCACCTCCGGCGGGGCTGCCGGGGAGCCCGTTGCCGGCAAACCCCCAGCCGATCGGATTTCGCTGGTTGCAGGCATAGCCGTACAGGCGTAGCGTTAAGGGTTCGTTGCCCAGATACATCCATCCGCGCCTGGACTCGAACGAGCGCTTCCGGGAACGGCGTCGGCAGTCGGTCCGCAGGCGGCGGCGCAGGCGCCTGGCGGCGGTCACGATTCTGCTCGCGGTCGGGGCGGGCGTCGGGCTCGGCGCAACGCAGATCCACGGCCGACACGCCGCCCAGGCCCCGGCTGCCGCGCGCGGCCCGATCCGGGTCGACAAGGGCGTGACGCAGCGCGCCTATCCGAGTGAGGTCAGAGGTGTCCACGTGACGATGGGACTCGCCGGCCTCGAAGGGAAGATCGACGAGTACGTCGCGTTGAAGGCGTACGGGCTGAACACGATCGAGGTGGACGTGAAGGACGAGAACGGCAAGATCGGCTTCGTCTCGCCCAACCTGCCGAGGCTGGCCCGGACGATCGGCTCGGCGCAGCCGTTCTACGACGCCGAGACGGTGGTCGAGAAGGTGCACGCGGCCGGCATGTACCTGATCGGCCGAGTGGTCGTCTACGAGGACCCCACCCTCTCGACCGCGCGCCCGGACCTGGCGCTCCTCCATCCCGACGGGTCCCGCTGGCTGAACAACGGCGGACTCGGCTGGGTGAACCCGTACGACCGGCGCGTCTGGCAGTACGTCGTCGACGTCGGCGCGGCCGCTGCGAAGGCCGGGTTCGACGAGATCCAGTTCGACTACGTGCGCTTCCCCAGCGACGGCGACGTCTCGCAGATCGTCTACCGGCACAAGCGGGCCGAGCCGAAAGGAACGACGATCGCGCGGTTCCTGCGCTACGCGGGGGCGCGGCTGCACCGCCTCGGCGCCCGCGTATCGGCGGATGTGTTCGGGCTCGCGGCGACTCACGATCTCGGAATCGGACAGGTGCCGAAGCGGATCGCCCCCTACCTCGACGCGATCTACCCGATGGTCTACCCGTCGCACTACTCGTCCGGCGAGTACGGGATCGACCAGCCCGATGCCTACCCTGGCCGCACGGTCGCGCACTCGTTACTCCGATTTCCGACGGCAGCTGAAGGGCACGGCGGATGCGCTTGATCCCGTGGCTGCAGGACTTCTCGCTCGGCCGGGAGTACACCCTGATCGAGGTGACCGACCAGATCGCCGCCGCGCGACGCCAGCACGCCCGGGGCTTCTTGCTCTGGAATCCCGAGGGGGTCTACACCCGGGATGCGCTCTCGCATTAGTGCCTGAGTCCGCCGGCCGGGACGTGGCCGTCGTCCTCTCGGGCGGCGGCATGAGCGGGATCATGCTGGAGCTGGGCTTTCTCCAGCGTCTGCGTGAGAGCGCTCTCTGGGAGCGAATCGGCGTCATCTTCGGCACGTCGGCGGGCGCTCTCGCCGGAAGCATGGCGGCGCTCGACCGCCTCGACGAGCTGGAGGCGTTCCTGTTGCGGCTTCGGCCCGAGGAGACGTTCAGGGCGCACCGGCTGTGGCGCTTGCCGCTGCTCGGCACGCACGACTACGTCCTGCCGCGGACGATCGCCGAGCGGCTCGGCGACCCCGTCGAGACCGCCCGCGCGCTCGCCGTCTCGGAGTGCGAGCTCGTGGTCGTCGTCACCGATGTCACCGCCAGTCCGGACGAGAGCGTGTCCGACCCACTGTTCGAGCGCGCGTACTCGTCCAGGACGACACCTCCGGAGGAGATGGCGCAGGCGGTGCTCGCCTCTGCTGCGATCAGTGCTCTCGTTCTCCCGATGGAGGTCGGTGACCGCATCGGCACCGACGGCGGCTGGGTACGCAACTACCCACTCGGCTACGCCTACGAGCGTGCGGACGTCAGGCTCATCGTCGGCTTCCGCTACGTCCCCCGCTACCCCGTGCTCGGGGCGGGGGCGCTGCACGCGGCGATCGCCCGGCTTCGCCGCTACTCCCGGCTGCCCGCGGCCCGCACGCTCATCGCCGAGCTGGAGGAGGCCATCGATCGTGAGGAGCGCGGTCTGCCCGCGCACATCGTCGACATCTTCTCGAGGCTGTCGCGGGTGGCGATCATCCGCAACACCCAGCTCGAAGAGGTCGTCGCCGACTGGCGCGAGCAGTCTGTTCGCGAGCTGCAATCGCTACGGGACGACGTGCGCGACCTCGTCGGAGACGGGGCCGGCCCGGAGCTCGCTGCGGCTGTCGAGGAACGCTTCGGCCGGGCGCAGTTTCCTTTCCGCCACGACCGCATCGTGCCGCGGATCACCGTCGAGGGCGCGCGCGAACGGCCTCAGCCTCGAACCCGGCTTCCGCAACCCGAAGCCGTGGACGGACGAAGCCAAGCGCCGGCTGATCGAGCTGCGGCCTCGACCTCCACCGCCGAAGCGCTGCGTAGGCACGGTTTCGGCTAGAGGCGCCGGAACCCAGGATTCCCGTGCGCCGCTCCCCTCATCCGGCAGGATGCGCACGTGCTCCTCACGAGTCCTCCGGCACCGCCTCCGCCCCCGGCGCCGCTCGCGCTCGTTGCGCCGGCCGAGCGGGAGGTGTCGTTCGGCCGGGTCGCAGGCCGCCTGCCGCGCGGGCGCTGGGCGGTCGTCGTGCGGATCGGTACGCGGACGCTCGCCGTCCGGAACGTGGCCGGGGGCAGCTTCGACTTTGTCGTGTCTCTGCCACGGCGGGAGGTCACCGTCCGGGTGAGCGCCTACCGCGCTCGCGGACGCACCCTCCGCGCGACGGTCGAGCACGTCTACGGACTGCCGCGCTCGGCCCGTCCTCAGCCGCGTCGCGGGCGTGCGGTCAGGGTCGCTCGCAGGGACCGTCCTGAGGTTGGCCCGCTCGTTTCCGGGGACGAGCGGCGTCTACGTCGAGGATCTCGTCAGCGGTCGCGGGGCGGCGTGGAACGCCAGAGCACGGTTCCCCGCAGCATCGACGCTGAAGCTGGCGATCGCGGTGGAGGCGCTGCGCTCCCACCTGGGCCAGCCCGAGCCCGGCTCGTACCTCGACACGCTCTTGCGACGCATGCTGATCGAGTCGGACAACGACGCAGCGAACCAGGCCGAGTCGCTCTTCGGCGGGGGGTCGCGCGGCGACGACTTGCTCCGCGGGGCCGGTCTCGCCGATACGTGGATGGGCGGCGGCTACCTGCGCGAGACGGCCGGTTCGCACCAGCCGATTCCGACGCGAGTCGAGAGCCAGCCGTCCTTCGGCTGCTGCAAGTACACGACGGCATTCGATCTCGCCCGCCTGCTCGCCTGGGTGCATCTGGCCGCGGGTGGCCGCGGGCCGCTGATCCGCCCGTACGGCCGGGAGTTCACGCAGTCCGATGCCCGCTATCTGCTTTACCTCCTGGCGCACGTGCCCGATCGCGCCAAGCTCGGCCGGTTCCTCGCCGGCGGCCCGTACGCGCTCTTGCACAAGGCCGGTCTGGATCTTGAGTGCCCGGCATGACGCCGGCCTCGTCTACTGGCCTGGGGGCGTCTTTGTCGCCGTGGTCATGACCTGGGGAGGGGTGGGCATCGGCTCGGATCTCCTCGCCGGACGGCTCGCCCGGGCAACCCTGAGCAGGCTCCAACAGGCGAAGTAGTTACCGTGGCTGGCGTGAAGGCGCTGCTTATCGCGCTGTCCCTCGTTGCCCCGGCCGCCCCTCCGAAGCCCGCGATCGTCCTCAAGCCGATCCCTTTCGGCGCCGCGCGCAAGGCCGAGACGGCCGCCTACGCTCGGCGCCACTACGGCCTCGACACCTGGAAGCTCGTCCGGCCGCGCGTGATCGTCGAGCATTACACGGCGTCGAACAGCTTCTCGTCGGCGTATGCCACCTTTGCCTCCGACACGCGCCGACTCCGAGCTGCACCAGCTCCCGGGCGTCTGCGCG
>CAVXTD010000006.1:0-86765 GCA_963764565.1 uncultured Actinomycetes bacterium | reverse complement strand
CTCTTGAGTCGTAACGATGCGTAGATGCGCCGGTACGTGATCTTCAGGCTCTCGACCCGGTCGACGAACTCCCGGGTCTCCTCGAACTGGACGGGCAGGTGCCGCGCGCGCCAGGCATCGACGTTCGCCTGGCCCGCGTTGTAGGCAGCAAGTGCCGTCCGCTCCGAGCCGTACCGATCCAGAAGATGCCGGAGGTACCAGGCGCCGTAGCGGACGTTGATCTCGGGCACGTACAGGTCGGCGACTCGGAACTTCGAGCCGCCGGTCCTCTCCGCAATCCCCTTCGCGGTGTCGGGGAGGAGCTGCATCAGCCCGATCGCGCCGCGGTCCGAGCGTGCTTGCGCGTTGAACTTGCTCTCCTGGTAGATCACGGCGGCCAGCAGCGCCGGGTCGAGGCGGTAATTCCGCGCGTGCCCCAGCACGATCTCCTTGTAGCGGAGCGGATGCCAGAGGCGCGCGTACCACGCGGGCTGCGTGAGATGGATCACGCCGAACGTTCCCAGCAGCACCGCGATCGCCACGGCGGCGAGCACGAGTCTCCTGGGCAGGCCGATCACAGCGGCAAGCTGTCGAGCACCGCTCCGACGAACGTGTCGAGCTCGTCGAGGGTTCCGTCGTTCACGTAGGCGAAGTCTGCTCGGGCGATCTTCTCCTCGTCGGGGAGCAGGCGATCGGCGCGTGAGTCTCGGGCCGCGGGGTTACGGGTCGCGCGCAGCTCCTCCGGTGCGGTGATCACCACGACGGCGTCAAAGCGATCCGCGGCGCCGGACTCGTACAGGAGCGGGATCTCGACGACGGCGACCGGCGCGTCGAGCCCCTCGAGCCAGGCCTCCTGCTCCGCTCGAACACGCGGATGCAGCAGCCCCTCGAGCCACGCGAGCTCGTCTGGGTCGGCGAAGACGGTCTCCCCGATCCGCCGCCGGTTCGTAGTGCCGAAGCGGCCCTCGAGGGCCACGCGGACATCGGGATCGTCGGCGATCAGCGCGTGGACGAGGTCGTCTGCGGACAGCGTCGGGACGCCGCGCTGGGCGAACGACCGCAGCGCCTGGCTCTTGCCCGCTCCAATGCCGCCGGTGACGGCGACGGTGAGCGGCTTCATCGTGAGCGCCTAGGCGGCGCCGGTGGAGGGGTCGTCGCCCAACTCGGGCTCGACAGTGCGAGGCTCGTCCGCGAGCTCCTCCTCCATGCTCGCGGCCGGCTCGGGCGCGGGATCCCCTGAGGAGTCCTGGGCGAGCTCCTCGAGCAGCCCGGCCTCGGGAGCGAACGCGACCTCGGCAGCAACAGGCGTCTCCGCGAAGACCTCCTCCGAGAGGTCGATCTGCGGCCGCAGCGGCTCCGCGCCCTCGGGCAGCGGCTGGGTCTGCTCGCCCTCCTCGATCCGCTTCAGCGAGAGCGAGAGACGGCGTCGTTCGGCGTCGACCTCGATGATCTTGACGTTGACGAGGTCTCCCTGCGAGACGACTTCGCGCGGGTTTTCGACGTGATGCTGCGCGAGCTCGGAGATGTGCACGAGCCCCTCGACGCCGGGGAGGATCTCGACGAATGCGCCGAACGTGACCACCTTGGTCACGCGACCCTGCACGACGTCTCCCTCGCCGTAGCTGTCCAGCACCTGCTGCCAGGGATCGGACTGCGTCTGCTTCAGACCGAGTGAGATCCGCTGCCGATCGCGGTCGATGTCGAGGACCTTCACCTCGACGGTCTGGCCGATCTCGAGCACCTCGGATGGGTGGTTCACGTGGCTCCACGACAGCTCGGAGATGTGAATCAGCCCGTCCATGCCGTCGAGGTCGACGAAGGCCCCGAAGTCGACGATGTTCGAGATCTGGCCCTCGACGACGTCGCCGGGGGCGAGCCGGTCGAGGATCGCCTGGCGCATCTCCTTGCGCTCGTCCTCCAGCACCGCGCGGCGCGAGAGCACGACGTTGTTGCGGGACCGGTTCAACTCGATCACCTTGCAGCGCAGCTCCTGGCCGAGGAACTCATCGAGATCCTGGACGCGCCGGATGTCGACCAGCGAGGCCGGCAGGAAGCCGCGGACGCCGAGATCCAGGATCAGCCCACCCTTGACGACCTCGATCACCTTGCCGATCACGGGCTGGCCGCTCTCGCCCGCCTGCTCGATCGCCTTCCAGGCCAACTCGAAGCGAGCGCGCTTCTTGGAGAGGATCAGCCGCCCGTCGGCGTCTTCCTTCGTGAGCACGAGCGCGTCGATCTCGTCGCCGATCCCGACCTCGTCCGCCGGGTTGATCGAGCGGCGGATCGAAAGCTCCGAGACCGGGATGACGCCCTCGGACTTGTAGCCGATGTCGACCAGGACCTCGTCCTTGTCGACGCGGACGACCTTGCCGTGCACGACCTCGCCTTCGTTGATCGTGGGGAAGGTCGAGTCGTAGTCCGGGATCAACTCGCCGTCGGGACCTGTAGTCCAGACGCCGGGCTCGGTTGTGTCGATTGTCTCGTTTACCATCAGGAGCCGGTCAGTATACCGGCGTGTTCGCGACTTCCCAGTTAGACGGCTTCGAGGCGGCCCGGTTAGCTCCGATGTCTCACGCGTAGGGATCGTTCGGCGCAGGGACCTCGACGACGCTCGTCGTCGCCAGTGGTGTAGCGGGCGAGCCTGAGCGGGCATTTCGGTCCCGACCCCGACCGGATCGTGCCCAAGCCGTAGCGACAGACGAACGTCAGGCCTTGGCGTCGGCCCAGTCGGCGCCAAGGCCGACGTCGACCGTGAGCGGCGGATCGAGCTCGTACGCTCCGCACATCTCTGCGCGGACGAGCTCGCGCACCGCTGACGCTTCGGCCTCCGGCGCCTCCAGTAGCAGCTCGTCGTGCACCTGGAGGACGAGCCGCGCGCTGCGCCCCTCGTCGCGCAGCCGCGCGTGGATGCGGATCATCGCCACCTTGATGATGTCCGCATTCGAGCCCTGCATGACGAAGTTGACCGCGAGCCGCTCGCCGAGCGAGCGCGTCTGCCGGCTCGACGCGCGGATCTCCGGGACGGGCCGCCGGCGGCCGAGCAGCGACGTGACGTAGCCGTCGCGTGCCGCCTCTTCGATCGTGCGCGCGATGAAGTCCTGGACGTGTGGGAAGCGCGCCAGGTACGCGTCGATGTACTCCTGGGCCTGCTCGCGCGGGATCTCCAGGTTCTCCGAGAGCCCGAAGGCGGAGATCCCGTAGATGATCCCGAAGTTGATCATCTTCGCGACCGCGCGCTCGCCCTTGGTCAGCGTGGCAGGCTCCTTGCCGAGCACCTCCGCCGCGGTCGCGGTGTGGATGTCCTCCCCGCGCTCGAACGCGTCGCGCAGCTTCGGCTCGCCGGAGACGTGCGCCAGGATCCGCAGCTCGATCTGCGAGTAGTCGGCCGAGATCAGTTTGCGGCCCGCCTCGGAGACGAAGGCCGAGCGGATCTCCCGGCCGAGGTCTGTGCGGATCGGGATCGCCTGGAGGTTCGGGTTCGACGTCGACAGCCGGCCGGTGGCGGCGACCGCCTGATTGAAGGTCGTATGCAGACGCCCGTCCTCGCCGAGCAGCGCCGGCAGCGGGACGAGGTACGTGTTCAGCAGCTTCGTCAACTCACGCCACTCCTCGAGCACACCGACGAGCTCGTGCTCGCCGCGAATCGTCCGCAGCACACGTGTGTCGGTCGAGTACCCCGTCTTGCCCTTGCGGCCCGGCGTCAGGCCAAGCTTCTCGAACAGAATCCGCGCCACCTGCTGGGTGGAACCGAGCAGGAACTCCTCGCCTGCGAGCTCGTAGGCCTTCGACTCGAGCTCCTCGACCCGATCGGCGAGCCGGGCGGTGATCTCGCCCATCCGGTAGGTGTCGATCCGGACGCCCGCGTCCTCCATGTCGGCCAGCACTTCGGTCAGCGGCAGCTCGATCGTCTCGTACAGCTCGAGGTTGCCACGCTCGGCAAGGCGCGCGCGCATCGGCGCAGCGAGCCGGAGTGGCAGTGCCGCGCGCCGGACGAGCGCGGCCGTCTCCTCGTCCGTCTCCGGCTCCGGTCGAACGTCGACGCCGTACTCGGTCGCGAGGTCGTCGAGCTCGTACGACGACCGACCCGGCTCGATCAGATAGGCGGCGAGGAGCGTGTCGTCGACGGGCCGGACGCGCTGCGCCTTGGCGTCGTGCGCCGCGACCCTCAGCCCTTGTAACACAGTGTTACTAGGCCTCGAACCGAGGACGACCTCGTCGCCGGTTGCGATTGCCACGCGGTTCTCGTCCTCCGCAAACCCCACCGCCGAACCTTGTAACACTGTGTTACTTGGCTCGGAGAGGCGCCACGGCATCGCCTCTCCCTTGACCTCGCGGGGGGCCGCGGCGGGGAGGGCCTCGTCGAGAAGGTCGACGCGCTGGAGCAGCCCCCGGAACTCGAAGCGGCGGAACATCTCGGTCAACTGGGATCGGTCTGGCGGGCTCAGCACGAGGGTGGCGGGGTCGCAGTCGATGTCGAGGTCGCGCCGCATCGTCGCGAGCTCCTTCGACTGGAGCGCCTGCTCGCCGTGCTCCCGGATCGCCTTCGCCCGCGCGGGCGTGAGCTCATCCACGTGCTCGAGCACCGCCTCGAGCGAGCCGTACCTGGCGATCAGCTGCGAGGCAGTCTTGTCACCGATTCCGGGGACGCCCGCGATGTTGTCGGAGGGGTCGCCCTTCAGGCCGATGAAGTCGGGGACCTTTTCCGGAGCGATCCCCACGCGGGCCTCGACCCGATCCGGCGTGTAGACGTTGACGTCGGCGACGCCGCGCGGGGTCATCATCAGGCACACGTTCGGCGTGACCAGCTGGAAGGCGTCGCGGTCGGTGGAGACGACGCACGTGCGAATCCCGGCAGCATCGGCGCGGGTGGCCAGCGTGGCGATCACGTCGTCGGCCTCCCAGCCCTCGAACTCGAGGTTGCGGTAGCCGAACGCCTCGACGATCGGCCGAAAGTGCGGGAACTGCTCGCGCAGGAGATCGGGCATCGGCCGCCGCCCCTCCTTGTAGGCCTCAGACAGTTCCGTCCGGTGCACCGGCCGCGTGTCCCAGGCGACGGCGACCCCTTTCGGCCGGTAGTCGGAGAGCAGCTTGAAGAGCATGTTCGTAAAGCCGAGTAGAGCGCCCGTGGGGAAGCCCTCGCTCGTCGCCAGTTCCTCGGGAAGCGCGAAGAAGGCGCGGTAGGCGAGGTTGTTGCCGTCGACGAGAAAGAGCTCACTTTCGCGCGCAGGCGCGTCGTCCAGTTCGAGCTCGGCCCCGGTCAGCGTTTTCGGGGACACAGCCGCAACGCTATCGTCCGGGCGCGATGATGGGGCTTCCTCACGTTCGTGGGGCGCGGACGTGAGGCGCGTTCCGCTCCTCTACAGCTCGCGGCTCCTGGTCGTCGACGCCGGTGAGGACGCCGTGGTCATCGCCCCGCCCCCGCCCGCGGAGGAGCCGATCGCGGACGTCGGGGCAGCGGTCCGCGACGCGCTCCGCTTCCCGCTCGCCGGGGAGCCGCTCGAGGCGCTCGTACCGCGCGGCGGTCGCGCGACGATCCTCGTCGAGCCACCCGCCCTGCCTATCCCGGGCACAGCTCGCGACCCCCGGCAGGCGGCGCTCGTCGCCGCCTCCGCCGAGCTCGAGCGGATCGGCGTCCCGACCGCGCGGCAGACCCTGCTCGTGGCAGCGGGCCTGGCGCGCCGTCCCGGCCGGCGCGCGGTCGAGAGCCTCGTCACCCCCGAGTTTGCGCTTCGCTTCCGCGGCAAGCTCGACGTGCACGACGTCGAGGACCCCGAGTCTGATCGAGGTCGGAAGCTATGGGGAGGTTCCGCTTCGTGTTCATCGAGCACTCGTCGAGACGGACGCGGTTGTGACGGTGACCGCCGCCGAGACGGTGCTCCACGGTGGGCCGGCCACGCTCCTCGGAGCAGGGGGCGCGGAGACTGCCCGAGGCGCGGCGGCCGAATCTCTCCTCGAGACGCACACCGCCCCCGGCTGGGATCTGGCGCTCGCGGTCGAACGGGCGCTTGCGACGCGCGTCCCCCTGATCGGCGCGTCGCTCATACTCGACCTGCCCCGCCTATCGGGAGCGCTGCGCGGCTACCCCTACGAGCCGGAGGCGGTCGAGCGGATTGCAGGCTCCCGGCTTGCACGGACGTTCGGCTTCGTCCCCGGCCCGCTCCGCGCGCGCATCCTGTCGTCACTCCGGCTGGAGATCACCGCCTCGGCGGTCTTCGCCGGGCTGCCGTCCGTGGCTCATGCCGAGGCACTCGTCCGCAGCGTCGACACCGAATCGGCCGTGCTGGCGGAACCGCTCGACGCGATCTGTATCGGGATCCCGCGGACGACGCCGTTCATCCCACGCGAGCGGCCAAACGCCTTGATCGCCGCCTCGCTCGGCCTCGGCTACGCGCTCCGCCTCTGGCGCGACGCGTTTCCGGTGCGCGACGGCGGGACGGCGATCCTCGTCAGCCCGCTCCGCCGCCGCTTCTCCCACCCTACGCAGCAGCCGTACCGCGCGTTCTTCAACGCCGTGCGAACCGGCCGGGAGACCGCCACGCTCGCCGAGGCCGAGCGCGCGGCCGCCTCCCACCCGCGCGCAATCGAGGGGTATCGCGGCGGGCGCACCTGCCATCCCCGGCTCCCGTTCGCCGACTGGGAGTCGTGCCGGCCGGCGCTCGACCGGCTCGGCGCGGTGCTCGTCGCCGGCTGCCGCGACGCGGTCGCCGCCCGCCAGCTCGGCTTCGTCCCCACCCACGGCGTCCCGGCCGCGCTCGAGATGGCCCGCGGACTCGCGGGCGGAAGCCACAGGATCGGCTTCATGCTCTCGCCGCCGTACTTTCCGGTCAGGGTCGGTACGGGCTAGAGCGTCGCGCTCACTGCCATGCGGTGGCGTGTCGCGCCCGCCGTATCGGCCGCGGCGGCCTATCGTTTCGCCCATGAGACCAACGGTCGTCGTCCGCTCCGCTTGTGCTTTCGCGGCGGCGCTCGCGTTGCTGGCTTCGCCCGCGGGCGCTACTGCAGACTCCCTCCGCAGCCGATTGCACGCTGCGCTCTGGCCTGTCGCCGTTCGATCGCATGACTCCGAAGGCACTCGTCACGATCCTCCAACGGCTGTGGGCCGCCCGCGACCTTCGGTCCGCCGTCTTCGGAATCCTGCCTGTGGCCGGGCGCGACGGAACGCTGGAGAACCGGATGACAAGACCGCCGGCGCGCGGGAATGTGCGAGCGAAGACGGGTACGCTGGATACGGTCTCCGCGCTCAGCGGCTTCGTCCGCGAGCGGTACGCATTTGCGATCCTCCAGAACGGCAGCAGGCTTTCCGGATACGCCGCGCGCGCCGCACAGGACCGGTTCGCGAGCGTGCTAGCCCAGTAGCGCCAGGAAGTCGGCCTCGCTGAGCAGCGGCACGCCCTCGCGCTGTGCCTTCGCCAGCTTGGATGTCCCCGGCTCCTCGCCGGCGACGAGGGCGGTCGTCTTCTTCGAGACGGAACCGGTCACCTTCGCGCCGCGCGCCTCCAGCGCCGCGGTCGCCTCCTCGCGAGACATCGACTCGAGCGTCCCCGTCACCACGTAGGTGCGCCCGGTCAGCGGCCCCTCGACGGGGCGGTCATCCTCGCCGGTCTCGAACCGCAGCCCGAGCTCGCGTAGCTCCTGAACGAGGGCACGGTTCTGCTCGTCGGCGAACCACTCGACGACCAGCTCGGCCCGGTCCGGCCCGAATCCCTCCACTGCCTCGAGCTCCTCCTGCGTCGCCGTGAGCAGGCGGTCGACGCTGCCGACGTGTCTGGCCAGGTTCTGCGCGAGCACCCAGCCGACCTTGGGGATGTTCAGTCCGAGTAGCACCCGCGAGAACGGCACCTGTTTCGACGCCTCGATCGCCTTGATCGCGGCGGAGGCCGAGATCTCGGCGAACCCCTCGAGCTCGAGCAGCTGCTCCTTCGTCAGGCGGTAGAGATCGGGCAGCGAGCGAACGAGCCCTCGGTCCCAGAGCAGACGGATCGTCTGCTCGCCGACGCCTTCGATGTCCGAAGCGCCCTGGACCCAGCTGATCAGCGTCTCCAGCCCGCGCGAGGGGCAGGCCCGGTTCGGGCACATGTGCTTCACCTCGCCTTCGGGCTTCACGACGTCGACTCCGCAGAGCGGGCAGCGCTTCGGCATCCGGAACTCCTTTGTCCCGGGCCGGTGCGGGCCGGCGGGCCCGACGATCTGCGGGATGACATCGCCGGCGCGCTGCACGACGACCAGGTCGCCCTCGCGGATCTGCTTGCGGTTGATGTCCTCCTCGTTGTGGAGCGTGGCGCGGGACACGGTCACGCCGCCGACCTCGACCGGCTCGAGCACCGCCCACGGGTTGAGCGCACCCGTGCGGCCAACCCGGATCCGGATCTCGAGCAGCTTCGTCGTCGCCGTCATCGGCGCCCACTTGAAGGCGCGCGACCAGCGGGGTCGCTGGTGGAGTGCGCCGAGCCGGCGCTGCTGGTCGAGCGAGTCGACCTTGACCACTATCCCGTCGATCTCGTAGTCGAGCTCGGCCCGGCGAGTCTCCCACTCGACGCATGCCGCCGCCACTTCCTCGATCGTCTCGAGGCGCTCAGCGTGCGGGTTGGTCCGGAACCCGCGCTCGCGCAACCAGGCGAGCAGCTCGAACTGACTGCCGAAGTCGACGCCCTCGACCAGCCCCGTGCCGTAGATCCAGGTTGAGAGCGGCCGGTCCGCCGTGATCGCCGAGTTCTTCTGCCGAAGCGAGCCGGCCGCCGCATTGCGCGGGTTGGGTGCGAGCTTCTGGCCCGTTCCGGCAAGACGCTCGTTCAGCTCGTGGAAGCCCGAGAGCGGCAGGTAGACCTCGCCGCGAACCTCGACCACGGGCGGTGGATCCCCCCCACGCAGGCGGAGCGGGATCGCGGGGATCGTTCGGAGGTTCGCCGTCACGTCCTCGCCCTGGACGCCGTCGCCGCGGGTCGCCCCGCGGACGAAGAGCCCGTTCTCATACGTGAGGTTGACCGCGAGCCCGTCGATCTTCGGCTCGATCACGTACGCGACCGGCTCGTCGCTGCCAAGCCGCTTGCGTACGTCCTCGGCCCACTTCAGCAGCGCCTCGCCGGTGGTCACCTTCTCCAGCGAGCCCATCGGCTCGAGGTGCTGAACCTTTTGGAATCGGTCCGACGCAATTGCGCCGACCCTCTGCGTCGGCGAGTCGGGCGTGACGAGCTCCGGGTGCGCCAGCTCCAGGTCGGCCAGCTCGTCGTAGAGGAGGTCGTACTCCGCGTCCGAGACCGTCGGCGCGTCGAGCACGTGGTACTCGTACAGGTAGCGGTTGAGCAGCTCGCGGAGCTCGGCTGCGCGCCCGGCTACAGGGTTCGCGGCCGGCGGTGACGGCCGCCTAGAGGACGTCATAGAGCTCGTCGGACGTGTCGACGACCGCGTCCGGGCCCTCTTCCTCCATCCGCTCCCGGCTGTGGATCCCGCCCCAGGTGACACCGATCGCGTGGACGCCGGCAGCCTTCGCGGCCGCGATGTCGAACGGGGCGTCGCCGACGTAGGCGGTGTCGTCCGGATCGGCGCCGAGCCGCTCGAGGGCGACGAGGATCTGATCGGGGTGCGGCTTGCCGCGAGGAGCCTCGTCCGAGCCGACGACGACGTCCATCAGATCGCCGAAGCCGAGCGCGTCGAACGCGAGCTGGACGATGTCGCCGCGCTTGGCGCTGACGATCCCGAGGCGGCGGCCCTCGCCGTCGAGCTGCTGGAGGAGATCGAGCATCCCGGGGAACGCCTCGAGCTCGGAGTGGAGCGGGGCGTAGAACTGCCGGTAGGCGTGCGCGAGCTCATCGGCCTTGTCGGGGTCGAAGTCGGCCATCTGCTCGACCAGGTGGCCGCTGCCGACCTTGGCCATCAGCACGTCGTCGGGGATCTCGCGGCCGAGAATCGTCTGCGTTGCATGCCTAAACGACGCCAGGATCATCCAGCCGGAGTCGACGATCGTGCCGTCGAGGTCGAAGAGCACTACCGAGAATCGCACGTGCCTGATGCTAACGGCGGCGTACCATCCATTCCGATGGTTCGAACCGGAATCGTTCTGACCGCCACGGCGCTCCTCCTGACCGCGGGCAGTGCGTCCGCCGCAAGTGGGGCCGACACGTTCCGCATGCCCTCGGGGAACATCTTCTGCGCGTACGAGCACTACGACTTCGCGCCGATCGACCTGCGCTGCGAGATCCGGACGAAGGTCCGCCCGCTGCCGACCCGCCCCAAGACCTGTGGCGACGCCGCCTGGGGCGAGGGCTACTCGATGCGCCGGACCGGCCCTGCGCGCGTCCTCTGCATCAGCGACACGATCTACGACCCGAAGGCGAAGGTGCTCGCGTACGGGACGACCTGGACGCGGCGGAGGGTTCAGCTGCACGTCGAAGAGCGACCGGCCTGCGCTGCACGAACCCGCGCGGCTACGGCTTCTTCCTCAGCAAGCAGCGCTCGTACGCGTTCAGGAAGGCGGCTCCGAGGTACGGCGCCTTCAAGACACCGTCGGGGAACATCGTCTGCGGCTGGGGCATCGACTCCGGCGGCGCAGGGTCGGTCGAGTGCGGGATCAAGAGCGGCCTGAAGCCTCCTCCGCGGCCGTGTCCATTGCGACGCCGGCGACCCGACGGACAAGCGGGTCAGCTTGACGGCGGCCGGCCGGCCGGTGCCCGCCAGTTGCGCCGGCGATCCGGGACCGTTCGTGTCCGAGGCCTCGGCCGGCGTGCTGGCCTATGGCAGGAGCTGGTCGGGCGGCGGGATCTCGTGCAGGTCGCAGACAAAGGGCCTGACCTGCACGAACCGCGCCGGTCACGGGTTCTTCCTCAGCCGCGAGCGCTGGCGCTCGTTCTAGTCCGCGTACTCGACGCTGACGAGGTAGAGCCCCCGTGGCGGCGCCGTCGAGCCCGCCTCCGAGCGCGGCCGGCCCTGAAGCAGCTTGCCGATCTCCTTCGGGCTCTTCTCGATCATCGTCCCGACGAGCGTGCGCACCATGTGCCGGAGAAAGCTGTCCGCGGTGATCTCGAGCTCGAGCGCGTCGCCGCGGCGGTGCCAGGCGGCCGCATGGATCTCCCGAACGAAGACGACGTGTTGGGTCTCGGTCGGAGTGAACGCCCGGAAGTCGTGTTCGCCGAGCAACAGGTCGGCCGAGTCGGCAAGACGATCCTCGTCGATCGGGCGGGGGAACCACCAGCTCCGGCGGTGCTCGAAGGGCGACGGCGTTCGACGGCGCCAGATCCGGTACCGGTACGTGCGCGAGCGGGCTGCCAGACGCGCGTCGAAATCGTCGGCCACACGGTCGACGGCGGTCACGCCGAGATCGTCCGGAAGCGTCGCGCCGATCGCCTCGGTGGCGTTCTCGGGAGGTGGCCCACCCTTGACGTCGACGCTCGCGACCTGCCCGAGCGCGTGGACGCCGGCGTCGGTCCGACCCGCCACGGCCAGGTTCTCGACGCTCGCGTAGAGACCGCCGAGTGCGTCTCGCAGCGTTCCCTCGACGGTGCGAAGCCCCGGCTGCGCCGCCCAGCCGGAAAAGTCGGTACCGTCGTACTCGATGCCGAGCCTCAGCCGCATCCTGCCGATCCTCGCATTCGCGGCGGCCGTCCTGCTCGCCGGCTGCGGGGGTGGAAGCAAGAACGGAAGCGGGAGCGGCGCGACGACGACCGATACGTCCGCGGCGTCCGCAAGTGGGCGCGTTGCCCTCGACGCCTCGAAGACCTACGAGGTCACCTTGAAGACGAGCGAGGGCTCGTTCTCGTTCGATCTCGACGTAAAGGACTCGCCGAACACGACCGCGTCGTTCGCCTCGCTCGTACGGAAGGGCTTCTTCGACGGGCTGACGTTTCATCGGATCGTCCCCAACTTCGTCATCCAGGGCGGTGACCCGAACGGCGACGGGACCGGCGGCCCCGGCTACACGACGGTCGACGCGCCGCCGGCGAACACGAAGTACACGGAGGGCGTCGTCGCGATGGCGAAGACCGCTGCGGAGCCTCCAGGAACGGCCGGCAGCCAGTTCTTCGTCGTCACGGGGCCGGACGCTGCCAGCCTGACGCCCGACTACGCGGTGCTCGGCAAGGTAACGAGCGGCCTCGACGTGGTCGAGAAGATCGGGAAGCTCGACGCCGATCCGAACACGGGCCAGCCGTCGAAGAGGGTCACGATCGAGAAGGCGACGCTGAGCGAGAGCTAGGTCGCGGCGGCCGTCTCGGCCGGCGCCGCCGACTCGACCTCGGCGGCTTCCTCGGCTTCCTGCCGCCGCCGCAGCCGCAGACGCCGCCGTTCTGCCTTCTCCTCCGCCTGCTCCTCGGCCGAGAAGTCGACCAGCTCGAGATATGCCATCTCGGCCGCGTCGCCGAGCCTCGGGCCGATTCGGACGATCCTCGAGTAACCGCCTGGTCGGTCCCTGAACCGTGGGGCGACCTCGGCGAACAGCCTGTGCACGATCTCCTGCGATCGGAGGTACGCCATTGCCTGCCGCCGTGCATGCAAGTCGCCGCGCCGGCCGAGCGTGATCATCCGCTCGGCGATCGGGCGGACGGCTTTCGCCTTCGTCACGGTCGTCTTGATCCGGCCGTGCTCGATCAGCGCGCCTGCGAGATTCGCGTAAAGCGCCTTGCGGTGCGCCGGGTCGCGACCGAGCTTGCTGCCGGAGCGGTGATGCCTCACCCCTCAGCGCCTCCGTTGTCGCCGCGAAGCCGCAGGCCGTGCGTGCCGAGTGTCTCCTTGACCTCTTCGATCGACTTCTTGCCGAAGTTGGGGATCGCCGCAAGCTCGGTCTCGGACTTCATCACGAGGTCGCCGATCGTCTCGATGCCGACGCGCTTCAGGCAGTTGTACGAGCGCACACCCAGTTCGAGCTCCTCGATCGGGAAGTTCTCCATCCCGTGAGCGAGCGACGGCTCTGCAGGCCCGCCGTCGGTCGCCGCTGCGGCTTCGCCGAAGCCCTCCATCTTCTCGATGTCGGTGAAGATCGCGAGCTGGCGGATCAGGATCTCCGCCGCCCGGCTGACCGCCTCACGCGGGTCGATCGAGCCGTCCGTTGTGATGTCGAGCCGCAGCTTGTCGTAGTCGGTGCGCTGGCCGACGCGGGCGGCCTCGACGTCGTAGGCGACGCGCCGGACCGGTGAGAACATCGAGTCGATCGGGATGACGCCGATCGTGTGCTCGGGCCCACGGTTCAGCTCACTCGGGATGTAGCCGCGGCCACGGCCGACCGTCAGCGTCAGCTCGAGCTTGCCCTTCTCGGCGAGGTTGGCGATCTCGAGCTCGGGGTTGAGGATCTCGAGCTCGGCGGGCGCCTGGATGTCTCCGGCCTTGACCACGCCGGGGCCCTTCTTCTGAAGCCGGACCTCGACCTCGGGGGACTCGCCGTGCAGCCGGCAGATCATGTTCTTGAGGTTCAGGATGATGTCGGTGACGTCCTCGCGGACGCCCGGCAGCGTCGTGAACTCGTGCGCGACGCCCTCGATCTTCACCGAGGTGACCGCGGCGCCCTCGAGCGAGGAGAGCAGCACGCGGCGCAGCGAGTTGCCGAACGTGTAGCCGAAGCCGCGGTCGAGCGGCTCGATCACAAAGATGCCGCGCAGATCGTCGACCTCCTCGTGGACGATCTTCGGGACCTGGAATTCCATCATGCGAGTTGCCAATTTCTTCCTTTCCTGCCACTTCTCCCCTGCGGAGAGAAGTGGTTAGTCCGTCATTGTCTTTCTAACCAACGCCTTCGCCAGAAGGCGTTTGGCTGCTACTTGGAATAAAGCTCGACGATGAGCGACTCCTGCACCGGGGCGTCGATCTCGCCCCGGTCGGGCCACTTCAGAATCTTCCCAGTCAACCCGTCGTGGTCGGCCTGGAGCCAGGAGGCGACCGACGCGGTCAGGTCGGTTGCATCGCGTACCACCTGCTCGGCTGAACTGCCCGCGCGAATCGTGATCACGTCGTTCGGCTTGACCTGATAGCTCGGGATGTTCACCCGCCGGCCGTTGATCTGAAAGTGCCCGTGGCGGACGAGTTGGCGCGCCTGCGATCGCGATGCGGCGAAGCCGAGCCGGTAGACGACATTGTCGAGACGCGTCTCCAGCATCCGGAGCAGGTTCTCACCCGTGATGCCGGAGCTCCGAGAAGCCTTCTCGTAGTACGTCCGGAACTGCTTCTCGAGGAGCCCGTAATACCGTCGGGCCTTCTGCTTCTCGCGCAGCTGGAGCAGGTACTCCGACTGCTTGATGCGGCCGCGGCCGTGCTCGCCCGGCGGGTAGCTGCGGCGCTCGATCGCGCACTTCTCGGTCAGGCAGCGCTCGCCCTTGAGGAAGAGCTTCATGCCCTCGCGGCGGCACTGCTTGCACTTGGGGGAGCGGTCTCTCGCCATCAGCGTTCACCACCTGACTGAATCGTGCTCGCCAGCCGCGAAAAGCCCGGCTGGGAAGGACGCAGGGAGCGGTCGTAGCCGGAGGCTGCGACCGCGACTGAGGACGCAGCCAGCCGAAGCTTTGCAGCGCCCTGGCGAGTACGAGGTGGGCTGGTGGTGAACGCCATCAGACCCTTCGCCGCTTCTTCTGGCGGACGCCGTTGTGCGCTTGCGGCGTCACGTCGTGGACGCCGAGGATCTCGAGGCCGGCGGCCTGGAGCGAGCGGATCGCCGTCTCGCGGCCCGAACCCGGCCCCTTGACGAAGACCTCGACCTTCTGGAGCCCGTGCTCCATGCCCTTGCGCGCAGCCGCGTCGGCGGTCACCTGCGCGGCGAACGGCGTCGACTTGCGCGAGCCCTTGAACCCGGCGGAGCCCGCCGACTCCCAGACGATCACGTTCCCGTCCTTGTCGGTCAGCGAGACGATCGTGTTGTTGAACGACGTCTTGATGTGCGCCTGGCCGATCGCAATGTTCTTCTTGACACGGCGGCGGGTGCGACCCCGGGTCGCTGCTTTCCGAGGGGGTGCCATCAGCAGCCACCTGCCGCGGCCCGCACGCTCTGCGGGCGCGAAAAGCAAGCCAAGCAAGGACGCAGGGAGCGTGCGTAGCCACGGGCTACGGACGCGACTGAGGACGCCGCGTGACGCCGCTTTGCAGTCGCCCACAGGGCCTGCGGGATGCGGGAGGGGGCTGCGATCACCTAGGTCTTCGCCGTTGCCTTCTTGCCGCGGCCCACGGTCTTCTTCGGGCCCTTCCGCGTGCGAGCGTTCGTCTTCGTCCGCTGACCGTTGACCGGCAGGCCCCGACGATGCCGGAGGCCGCGGTAGGCGCCGATCTCGGTCAGACGCTTGATCGCCTGCTGTCGCTCTCGGCGCAGGTCGCCCTCGACACGGTGATGCTCGTCGATGTGGCGTTGAAGCTTGGTGACCTCCTCGTCCGTGAGGTCGCGAATCTTCGTTTCGGGGGAGAGGCCGAGCGTCGCGCAGATCTCGTGCGCGGTCGGCTGACCGATCCCGTAGATGTAGGTGAGCCCGATCTCGAGCCGCTTCTGATTGGGGAGGTTCACTCCGGCGATGCGTGCCACGTCAGCGGTTCTCCTTAGCCCTGGCGCTGCTTGTGTCGAGGATTCGTGCAGATGACCATGGTCGTTCCGTGCCGCTTGATCACGCGGCAACGCTCACACATCGGCTTGACTGAGGCTCTGACTTTCATTTGTACCGGTAAGTGATGCGGCCTTTGGAAAGGTCGTATGCCGAGAGCTCGACCTTGACCCGGTCGCCGGGGAGTATGCGGATGTAATGCTTGCGCATCTTCCCGGAGATCTTGGCGAGCACGTCGTGTCCGCCGTCGACCCTGACGCGGAACATCGTGCTCGGAAGCGCCTCGACGATCTCGCCTTCGACCTCGATCTTCTCTTCCTTGACCGCCATCCTTCCTCATTCACACCCCGCTCGCCGAGCGCGGCTATCGGGTACCACCAACGTCGTGACAATGCAAAGCGCGACACAGCGGCGGCTGCGCGCGCGAAGCGTCATCGTAGCAAAACGGGCGCTCCGGTCAGGATGCGCGGCCCGCCCGCGGTGACCGCGACGGTGTGCTCGAAATGGGCCGAGAGGGATCCGTCTGCGGTCGAGATCGACCATTCGTCGTCGTGGAGATGGATGTCCGGCCGACCGACGTTGATCATCGGCTCGATCGCAAAGGTCATCCCTTCGGCGAGGCGCGGGCCGCGGCCCGGGTCGCCGTAGTTCGGGATCTGCGGGTCCTCGTGCATCGACCGGCCCACGCCGTGGCCGACGAGGCTGCGAACGACCGAGAAGCCGGCGCTTTCCGTGACCTGCTGCACCGCGTGGGAGATGTCCGAGAGGCGGTTTCCCGGGCGACACCGGTCGACGCCGGCCGCAAGCGCCGCCTGGCACGTCTCGAGCAGCCGTTCAGCCTCCGCGGAGATGTCGCCGACCGGAAACGTGTAGGCCGAGTCGGCCACGAAGCCGTCCAGCGTCACGCCCACGTCGACCGAGAGGATGTCGCCGTCGGCGAGCTCGTAGGGGCCGGGGATTCCGTGAACGATCATCCCGTTCGGTGAGATGCAGGTCGCGGCGGGATAGCCACGGTAGCCCTTGAACGTCGGGTAACCGCCCTGCGAGACGACGAAGTCGTCGGCGAGGGCGTCCAGCTCCTCCGTGGTGACGCCTGGGCGGACGTGCTCGCCGATCAGCGCCAGAGTGTCGGCGACGACCCGGCCGGCGCGCGCCATGCGCTCGATCTCCTCGGGCGACTTCCGGATGATCACCGTCGGGCCTCGATGCCGTCGAGCGTGGCCCGGATCTCGGCGAACACCTCGTCGATCGGGCGTTCGGCATGAATCCCGACGACGTTGCCACGGGTCGACCGGTAGTACTCGACGAGCGGAGCCGTCTGCTCGTCGTAGAGGTCGAGCCGGCGGCGAATCGCCTCGGGCGTGTCGTCGGACCGGTCTTCTGCCGTGGCCCGCTTCAGCATCCGCTCGAGCAGTGTCTCCCGGTCGGCGACCTGGAACTCGAACACGACGCCGAGGTCGCGCGCGAGCCCCTCCAGCAGAGCGTCGAGGGCTTCGGCCTGAACCATCGTCCGAGGGAATCCATCGAGCACGAAGCCCGGCAGGGTGTCGCCGCGGTCGAGGCGGGAGTCGATCAGGCGGACCATCAGGTCGTCGCCGACGAGATCACCCCGATCGTAGATCTCCCTCAGCTCGCTGCCGAGATCGTTCGGAAGCTCCTTCATCTCGCGGATCATGTCCCCGGTGGCGATATGCGGAATACCGTACGTCTTCGAGATCAGCTTCGCCTGCGTCCCCTTGCCCGACCCCTGCGGCCCCAGCAGCAGCACGTTCACGCTATTTCAGGAAGCCCTCGTAGGACCGCATCATCATCTGCGACTCCATCTGCCGCATCGTGTCGAGGGCGACGCCGACGATGATCAGCAGCGACGTGCCGCCGAGAAACGTGCTCGTCGACTGCGAGAAGTGGAAGAACTTGATCAGGAAGGTCGGCAGCACCGCGATCACCGCCAGGTACAGCGACCCGGGCAGCGTCAGCCTCGAGAGAACGCGGTCCAGGTACTGGGCGGTGGGCGGGCCCGGCCGGATCCCGGGGATGTAGCCCCCTTGCTTGCGCAGGTTGTCCGCCTGGTCGACCGGGTTGAACTGGACGGCCGTGTAGAAGTAGGTGAAGACGATGATCATGATCCCCTCGACCATCAGGTACGTCCAGTGGGTCTGCGTGAAGTTGCGGTTGATCCACGCCTGTGTCTGCGGGAAGAACTGGCCGATCGTCGGCGGGAACGCCAACACGGCGGCCGCGAAGATGATCGGGATGACGCCGGCCATGTTCACGCGCATCGGTAGGTAGGTCGAGCCGCCGGCGGTCATCCGCCGGCCCACCATTCGCTTCGCGTACTGGATCGGAATCCGCCGCTGGCCCTCCTGGATGAAGACGACGGCGACGATCACCCCGAGCGCGAGCAGAGGGAAGAAGAGCTTCGTCGTCGGCCCTCCGTCGATCCACGCGCGGATTGCGAGCGGCGCGCGGTCGATGATCGACGCAAAGATGATGAGCGAGATGCCGTTGCCGACACCGCGCTTCGTGATCTGCTCGCCGAACCACATCAGGAGCGTCGTGCCCGCCGTCAGCGTGACGACGATCAGCACGAGGCGGCCGACGTTGGCATCGAGAATCCCCTGGCGGCGGAAGAGGTACGAGTAGCCAATCGCCTGGGCAGCGGCGAGGAAGATCGTCAGGTAGCGCGTGTACTGGTTGATCTTGGCGTAGCCCGACTCCCCTTCCTTCTGGAGCTGGGCGAGTGTCGGCACGACCACCGCCATCAGCTGGAAGATGATCGAGGCCGTGATGTACGGCATGATCCCGAGCGCGAAGACCGAGAACCGCGACAGCGCATTGCCCGAGAAGAGGTTGAGCAGACCGAGCACCGTGCCGCCCTGCTGGTTGAAGTAGTTCGAGATCTGGGACGAGTCGACGCCCGGAGACGGGATGAAGCTCCCGAAGCGGTAGAGCCCGAGGACGACGGCGGTGAAGAGCAGGCGTCGCCGGAGCTCCGGCACCCGCCATGCGTTCGCGAGCCAGGACAACACCGGCTTCTACGCTCCGCGTAGAAGCCTAGTGAGCCCGGTCACTCCTGCTCCCCCGTCGACTGCTCCTCGGCCTCTCCGACCGATTCCTCGCTGGTGCCCGGCTCCGGTACGGAGGCGGGCCCAGGTCCCTTGCGGTGGCGGCGCTTCTTCTGCTCGTGGGGCGGCTTCAACCAAATGGCGCTGCCGCCGGCGGCCTCGATCTTCTCGACCGCGCTCTTCGAGAACGCATGCGCCGAGACCGCGAGCTTCAGGGTCAGGTCGCCGTGCCCGAGGATCTTCACGTCGCGCTGGAGGTTCCTGGTCAGACCGGCGGCGACCAGCGCCTCGGGAGTCACCTCGGCACCCGCTGCGAAGCGCTTCTCCAGATCGCGCACGTTGACCGACCAGTTCTGCGTGCGGAACGGACCGATCGGCATCGCGTCTTTGGAGGTCGAGCCACGCTGCTTGCCCATCCGCATGTACGTGGGCATCTGCCCTCCCTCGAAACCGGGCCGCATCATGTGCGAGCCTGAGCGCGACTTCTGGCCTTTGATTCCGCGACCCGAGTAGCGCCCTTTGCCCGAGCCCATGCCGCGGCCGACGCGCTTGCGATCCTTGCGCGGCTGGGCGGGTTGCAGGTTCGAGAGGTTCAGGTCTCCGGCCATCTACTTCGCGTCCTCGATCTTCACCAGATGGCGGACTTTCCTGAGCATACCGGCGAGCACCGGGCCTTCCTCCTGCTCGACGGTTCGGCCGATCTTGCCCAGGCCGAGGGCGCGTAGCGTCCCGCGGTGGCGCCCGCTCTGGCCGATCTGACTCCGGGTCTGGGTGATCTTCACCTTGCTCACTCGGCCGGCTCCTCGGGTGCAACCGGCTCGGGCTCGGCAACGGCAACCGGAGCCGGAGCGGAAGCGGGCTCCTCGGCCGGCGCCGCGGGCGCGACCCACGGCAGCACGCGGCTGATCTCCAGGCCGCGGGCGCGGGCGACGTCCTCCGGGCGACGCAGACCCTTCAGGCCGTTCACCGTCGCCTTCAGCATGTTGATCGGGTTGGTCGTGCCGAGGCTCTTCGCGAGGATGTCGCGAATCCCGGCGAGCTCCAGCACAGCGCGCACGCCACCGCCCGCGATCACGCCCGTGCCCTCGCTCGCAGGCCGGAGCAGCACGCGCGCGGCGTCGGACCGGCCGAGGATCTCGTGCGTGATCGTGGTTCCGTGCTTCGGCACCGTGAAGAGGTTCTTCTTCGCGTCGTCGACGGCCTTCGAGATCGCGAGCGGGACCTCTCGCGCCTTCCCGTAGCCGACACCGACACGGTCGACCTCGTCGCCGATGACGACGAGCGCGGTGAACGAGAACCGCCGGCCGCCCTTGACCACCTTGGCGACGCGATTGATCTCGACCACCCGCTCCTTGAGCTCGCGCGCTTCCTCGCGCGCGAATACTTCGCGTTCGACACTGGTCAAAACTCGAGTCCTCCCTCGCGTGCGCCCTCGGCAAGTGCCTTGACGCGTCCGTGGTACAGGTAGCCGCCGCGGTCGAAGACACACGCCTCGACGTTCGCCTTCTTGGCGTTCGCCGCGAGAAGCTTGCCGACCTCCTTTGCCTGGTCGGTCTTCGAGCCCTTGAACGTCTTCTTCAGCTGTTGCCAGCTGGCCGCGGCGAGGGTCCGGCCCCCCTGGTCGTCGACGAGTTGGGCGGCGATGCCCAGGTTCGATCGGAACACGGTCAGACGCGGGCGCTCCGCGGTGCCCGAGACCTTCCCCCGCACACGGCGGTGCCGGCGCAAACGAGCCTGACGCGCGGTCATCGTCGCCATCGAACGATCCTCCTCCAGCCATGGAGCGAGCGGAGCGATGCGACAGACCCGCTCCGCGGAAAATGCGCAGCATTTTTCGCGGTATTCATGCCCGCTTCCCGACCTTCCGGCGCACGTACTCGCCCTGGTAGCGGATGCCTTTGCCCTTGTACGGCTCGGGCGGGCGCACCTTGCGGATCTCCGCAGCAACCTGGCCGACCTGCTGCTTGTCGATCCCCTTGACGACGATCTCGCTTGGCGTCGGCACCTCGAATTCGATGCCGGCCGGGGCCTCCTTGACCACGGAGTGCGAGAAGCCGACATTCAGCTCGAGCGCCGTTCCGCGCAGCGACGCGCGGTAGCCGACGCCCTGGATCTCCAGGCGCTTCTCGAAGCCCTTCGTCACCCCTTCGACCATGTTGGCGACAAGCGTGCGCGTCAGACCGTGCAGCGCGCGGTCGTCGCCGCGGTCGGTCGGCCGGGTCACGGTCAGCGTGCTTTCCGCCTGCTCGATGGTCATCCGCTGCGGGACGATCTGGGCGAGCTCGCCGAGCGGGCCGTTGACCATCACGCGCCCAGGCGAGATCGACACCGAAACCCCGGCGGGGAGTTCGATTGGACTTCTACCGATCCTACTCATCGTGACTTCGCTTTCTCGTGTCGTTCCAATGGTGAAAAGTCGTCAGACTTTTCACCACACAAAGCAGATGACCTCGCCGCCGATGCCGCGCTCCTGCGCGCTCCGGCTGGTCATCACGCCGCTCGAGGTGGACAGGATGGCGGTTCCCATGCCGCCGAGCACGCGCGGCATCCGGTCCTTGCGCGCGTAGATGCGACGGCCGGGCTTCGAGATCCGCTTCAGGTTCGTGATCACGCGCTCGCGGCTCCGCCCGTACTTGAGCTCGATCACGAGCGTGTCGAACGACTCGCCCTTCTCGACGCGGAAGTCGCGGATGTAGCCCTCCTCCTTGAGCAGGCGCGCGATGTCCTGCTTGAGGCGGGACGTGGGCATGGTGGCGATCTCCTGGAGCGCCTTGTTGGCGTTTCGGATCCGCGTCAACATGTCCGCAATCGGGTCAGTGAGCATCGGTCTCTCCTACCACGAGCTCTTGGTCATGCCGGGGATCACGCCGGCGTGGGCGAGCTCGCGCAGGCAGATGCGGCAGAGCCCGAACTTCTTGAAGACCGCCCGCGGGCGCCCGCACCGGTTGCAGCGCGAGTACGCACGAACCTTGTAGCGCTGGGGCCGTGCAGCCTTGGCGATCATCGACTTCTTGGCCATTACTCCGATTCCCTTCTGTTGTCGGCGAACGGAAGACCGAGGCCACGGAGCAGAGCCCGTGCGCCCTCGTCGTCGGCCGCCGACGTTGTGATTGCAATGTCGAGGCCGCGCACCGTGGCGACGTCGTCGTAGTTGATCTCCGGAAAGATGATCTGCTCGCGGATTCCGAGGGAGTAGTTCCCGCGGCCGTCGAACGAGCCGGGGTCGAGGCCGCGGAAATCGCGGATCCGCGGCAGGGCGATCGAGACGAGGCGGTCGAGGAACTCGTACATGCGGGCACCCCGCAGCGTGACTCGCGCGCCGATCGGCATCCCCTCGCGGAGCTTGAATGCGGCGATCGACTTGCGGGCCCGCCGCATCTGGGCGCGCTGCCCGGCGATCGTCGACAGTTCCTCCATCGCGCTGTCGAGTGCCTTCGCCTCGGTCTTGGCGTCGCCGACACCCATGTTCAGGGTGATCTTCGTCACGCGCGGAACCTGCATCACGGAGGAGAGCCTTAGCTCTTCGCGCAGGCTGGAGCGGAGCTCCTGCTCGTACCGCTCCTTGAGGCGCGGCGCGTATCCGTTCTGCTTGGCCTTTGCCATTACTTGTCGAGCTCCTCTCCGCAGCCTTCGCGCTTGCAGACCCGCACCTTGACGCGACGGCCCTTGATCTCCTTGAACACGTGGCCGACTCTCGTCGGCAGGTTGCACGTCGGGCAGACGACCATCACCTTCGACACGGCGAGCGCCGATGGCATCTCGATCACGCCACCGGGAACCATCGACGTGCCGCCCATGCGGTTCGCCTCCTTCATCGGCCGCGGCTTCGTGTGCCGTTTGACGATGTTGAGGTTCTCGACGATCACGCGCCGCTCGTCCGGGCGCGCCTCGACGACGCGGCCCTGCTTGCCGCGGTCCTTGCCCGAGAGCACCTGCACGAGGTCGCCCTTGCGCACTTTCATTCCGACTGCCATGGCTAGAGCACCTCCGGGGCCAGGCTGACGATCTTCATGAAGTTCTTCTCACGCAACTCGCGGGCGACAGGCCCGAAGATGCGCGTGCCGCGTGGGTTGCGTTGTGCGTCGATGATCACGGCCGCGTTCTCGTCGAACGCGATCTGCGTCCCATCCTCGCGACCGAACGGCTTCTTCGTCCGCACGACAACTGCGCGAACGACCTCGCCCTTCTTGATCGTGCCCTGCGGGGTCGCGGTCTTGACCGTGCCGACGATGATGTCGCCGACCCGGGCATAGCGTCGATGCGACCCGCCCATCACACGGATGCACAACAACTCGCGAGCACCGGTGTTGTCGGCGACACGTAGACGGGTTTCCTGCTGGATCACCGACGCACCGTCACTTTGCCACCTCGAGGATCTCGGCGAGGCGCCAGCGCTTCGTCTTCGAGAGCGGGCGGGTCTCGACGATGCGGACGACGTCCCCCGTCTTGGCTTGGTTCCGCTCGTCGTGGGCGTGGAACTTCGCCGAGCGGCGGATCACCTTCTTGTACTTCGGGTGCGCCTTCACGGAGTCGACGCGCACGACGATCGTCTTGTCCATTGCAGCCGAGACAACGACGCCGCGGCGCTGCACCTCGCGTCCGCGCTCGCCCGCGGGCTTCGGCAGACGGACGATCGGCTTGCGCTCCGTCGCGGGCTCGCGGGCGGGCTTGGGCCGCTGCCGGCGCTGGGCGCGCGGCAGGCGCTTCTTCTTCGGCTTCGGCCCGCGGTGGGACGGAACGGGAGGCGCTTCCTCCACCGCCGGTGGAGCAGCCTCGGCCGCAGGCGCAGGCGCTGCTTCGACTTCCGGGGCGGGCTCCGGAGTGTCTGACACGACAGTGTCGGACACTGCCTCCGGCCCGGGCTCCGTCTCCGCCACGGCAGGCTCCTCCACCGGGGCAGGCTTCTCGACAGGCGCCTCCTCGGCGACCGGCTCCTCGACCGCGGCAGGCTCCTCGGCAGCGGGCTCTTCCGCGACCGGCTCCTCAACAGCAACCGGCTCCTCGGCGGCGGACTCCTCGGCGGGAGCGGGCTCCGCGGCGACAGGCTCCTCGGCGGGCGCCTCGTCCGCGACAGGCTCCTCGACAGGTGCCTCCTCGGCGACAGGCTCCTCGACGACGGGCTCGGCGGGAGCGGGCGCCTCGGCGACAGGCTCCTCGACGACGGGCTCCACCGGGGCGGCCTCTTCGGCAGGCGCGTCTACGGCAACGGACTCCTCGACGACGGGATCGGTGGCGACAGCCTCCTCCGCCACCGGCTCCTCGGCCTTCTTCCGCGGGGCGCGCTTCGGCTTCTCCTCGGTGGACGACGCAGCCTTGGGCGCAGCCTTCGGCTTCGCCTCGGCCTTCTTGGCCGGGGCGCGCTTCGGCTTCGGCTCTGCCTTCTTGGCCGGGCCCTGACCGGCCTCGGCGGCGGCAGCCTCGGGCGCCGCCGCGGCGTCGGTCTCCTCGACCTTCTTCGAGGTCGTCTTCTTCTTCTCGTCAGCCATACCTAGTGCTTCCTCTCCAGAGCGTCCTCACGCTCGTACCGAATCGTCAGAATGCGGGCGATCTCTCGCTTGGCCAGCCGGAGCCGCGCCGAGTTCTCGAGCGCGCCGGTCGCGGACTGAAAGCGAAGGTTGAAAAGCTCCTGCCGCGTCTCCAGCAGCCTGCGCTGGAGCTCGACGTCGGTCAGGTCGCGCAACTGGCGCGCCCTCATCTCAGCTGCACCCCGCAAGACGGCTGGCCTCTGCCCCTCCGGGTCAGAGCCCTGACCGATACGGCCCGCGCGGCGGGCCCAGCTGTCTTGTTATTCAAAGAGATCAGCCTCCCGCCGCACGATCTTCGTCCGGACCGAGAGCTTGGTGCCGGCGAGGCGGAGCGCCTCCTTGGCCAGCTGCTCCGGAACCCCTGCCAGCTCGAACATCACACGACCCGGCTTGACGACGGCGACCCAGTGCTCCGGCGAGCCCTTTCCGGAGCCCATGCGGGTCTCGGCCGGCTTCTGCGTCACCGGCTTGTCCGGAAAGATGTTGATCCAAACCTTGCCGCCGCGCTTGATCTTGCGCGTCATCGCGATTCGGGCGGCCTCGATCTGCCGGTTGGTCAGCCAGCCGGCCTCGAGCGCCTTGAGCCCGTAGTCGCCGAAATGCACGGTCGTCTGCCCCTTCGAGGTGCCTCGGCGGCGGCCGCGCTGGACCTTGCGGTACTTGGTCTTCTTGGGGAGCAGCATGGGTTAGGTGTCGCCTTCCGGCTGGTCAGCCGATGTCGGCTCCGCGGGCGCGGCCGTCTCGGGCGTCGTCTGGGGTGCGTCCATAACCGGCGCGTCGGTCGGCTCGACCGGCGGCTCGATCGGAGCCTGCGCACCGCCGTCAGTGGGCGCTCCGCCAGCATCGGAGCGCGGGCGATCGGCCCCACGCGGCGGTGCGCCACCTCCGCGCCGTCCGCGTGGCCCGCGCGGTCCGCCCCCAGCGCCGCCCGGGCCGCCGCCGCGGCGCTTGCGCACCGGTCCGAGGCCCTCCCGGTCGGCCTGGCGGCCACGGCCGCTCTCGCGTGAGGCTGCAAGACCCTCGGCGGCGCCTCCCCGGCGGCGGGCCTGATCCTGATCGCCGAGCCGCGCGTCGCGCTGGGAGGCGCCTTCGTACCCCTCCGGCATGATCTCGCCCTTGTTGATCCAGACCTTCACGCCGATCCGCCCGAAGGTCGTCTTCGCCTCGCACGCGCCGTAGTCGATGTCGGCTCGGATCGTGTGCAGCGGCACGCGGCCCTCCGAGTAGCTTTCGACGCGGCTCATCTCACCTCCGCCGAGGCGGCCGCCGCACTTGATCTTCACCCCATGGGCACCGGATCGCATCGCCGAGGCCAGCGAGCGCTTCATTGCGCGCCGGAAGCTGACCCGGTTCTGGAGCTGCTCCGCAATCGACTGCGCGACGAGCTTCGCGTCGAGCTCCGGCCGCTTGATCTCGTTGATGTTGATGTGGACGTTCTTGTGTGTCATCGCGTGCACGTCGCGGCGCAGAGCGTCGACCTCGACGCCCGATTTCCCGATTACGATCCCGGGGCGGGCGGTGTAGATGTCGATCGTGATCCGCTGCTTGTCCTTGCGAATCAGGATGTCCGACAGCCCCGCATGGCCGAGCTTCCGGTTGATGTGCTCGCGGATCTTGATGTCCTCGAGCAGCGCTCCCTTGAACTCCTTGGCCGACGTGTACCAGTTCGACTTCCAGTCGTGGATGACGCCGACGCGGAGCCCTCCGGGATGAATCTTCTGACCCACTAGGACTTCCTCCCCGAAGCCGATGCCTTCGGCTTCCGCGGCTTCGCTTTCGTGGTTTCCTTGGTCGCGCCCTCGTCCTGCTTGGCCGCCGCGGGCTTCGCGGGGGCGGGCGCCGGAACCTGGGCAAGGGTGAGCGTGATGTGACAGCTGCGCTTCTTGATCCGGGCGACGCGGCCGCGCGCGCGGGCCCGCCAGCGCTTCAGCGTCGGCCCCTCGTCGACCGTGACCGACGCAACGACGAGCTCGTCACCGTGCCAATGGAGGTCGGGGCGCGACTCGGCGTTCGCAACTGCGGACGAGAGCACCTTCTCGATGTCGCGTGCGGCGGCGCGCGTCGTGAAAGCGAGCACTGCCCGCGCCTCGGGGACGCTGCGGCCGCGGATGTGCTCCGCGACGAGGCGTGCCTTGCGCGCGGACGTCCGGACGAACTTCGCCTGGGCGCGCACGGTCTGGATCTCGGCGGTGACCATCGGCGACGCTAGCCCCTCTTCACCTGGGTTTGGCGATCGCCGGCATGGCCGCGGAACATGCGGGTGGGCGCGAACTCGCCGAGCTTGTGGCCGACCATCTGCTCGGAGACGAAGATGGGCACGTGCTTGCGGCCGTCGTGGACGGCGATCGTGTGCCCGACCATCTCCGGGAAGATCGTCGAGGTGCGCGACCAGGTACGGATCATCCGCTTGTTGCCGGAGGCGTTCATGTCCTCGATCCGCTTCATCAGGCGCTCTTCGACGAACGGCCCCTTCTTCGAACTGCGACTCATCTAAGCCCTCTCATCGCTTCTCTTTACCGCGACGACGTGCGCGGACGATCAACTTGTCGGATTCCTTGTGCTTGCTGCGGGTGCGCTTGCCGAGCGTCGGCACCCCCCACGGGGTCACCGGGTGACGACCGCCCTTCGACTTGCCCTCGCCGCCGCCGTGCGGATGGTCGACCGGGTTCATCGCCGAGCCGCGGACGGTGGGCCGCTTGCCGCGCCAGCGGCTGCGCCCGGCCTTGCCGCCGGTCTGGTTCTCGTGGTCGACGTTCCCGACCTGCCCGACCGTGGCTCGGCAGGTGAGCAGGACGCGGCGCATCTCGCCGGAAGGGAGCCGCAATACGCCGTAGCCGTCATCCTTGGCGACGAGCTGGACGCCGGCGCCCGCGCTGCGAGCCATCTGGCCGCCGCGACCGGGCTTCAGCTCGACATTGTGCACGAGGGTTCCCGTCGGGATGTTCTCGAGCGGAAGCGCGTTGCCGGGCCTGATGTCGGCCGCGGGGCCGGACTCGACGGTCGCACCGACCTCGAGCCGGGCCGGCGCGAGGATGTAGGCCTTCTCGCCGTCGGCGTAGTGGAGCAGCGCGATCCGAGCCGACCGGTTCGGGTCGTACTCGATTGCCGCCACCTTCGCAGGGACACCGTCCTTGCGCCGTTTGAAGTCGATGATCCGGTAGCGCCGTTTGTGCCCGCCGCCCTGGTGGCGGGTCGTGATCCGCCCGTTCACGTTCCGGCCGCCGGTCTTCTTCAGCGGCGCGGTCAGCGACTTCTCCGGCTCGGACTTCGTCACCTCCTCGAACGAGGAGACGGACATGAACCGGCGACCGGGGCTGGTCGGCTTGTACTTCTTCAGCGCCATCAGAGACCACCTTCCGAGCAGATCGCGTTCTCCGGCGCAAAGCAAGCGTCGCAAGGACGCAGGGAGCGCTCGTAGCCGGAGGCTACGGGTGCGACTGAGGACGCCGCGAAGCGCCGCTTTGCAGACGTCCGGAGGACACGAGCTGGGAGGAAGAGGGACGAGTTCAAACCTGAGCTCCCTGGAAGATCTGGATCTCGTCGCCCTCGCGGACCTGGACGATCGCCTTCTTCCAGCCCTGCTTCGTGCCGCGAACCGTTCCACGGCGCTTCGGCTTGGACTGGACCTTGGAGACGTTGACGGCAACGACCTTGACCTCGAAGAGCTCCTCGACCGCCTGGCGGATCTGTGTCTTGTGCGCGTCCGGATGCACCCGGAACGAGTACTTGCGCGCCTCGATCATGCTGTAGCTCTTCTCCGAGACCACGGGCGCAATCAAGATGTCGCGGGCGGTGAGGCTCATCGCTCGCCTTCCTGCTCGGCGGGCTCGCTCTTACCGCCACCGGCCCGCAACTGTAGGGCCTCGAGCGCCGACTGCGAGACGAGCAGCGAGCGCGCCCAGACGACGGCGGCGACCTCGAGCTCGGAGGCGGCGACGACCGACACGCGCTCGAGGTTGCGGAACGATTTGGCGATCGCGTGCTCGTCGTCCGTGACGACGAGCACCAGTGGGCGCTCCTTGCCCCAGGCCTGAACGAAAGCTACAGCGTTCCTGGTGGAAGGCTTCTCCCAGGCTGCCTCGTCGACGATGCCGAGCGTTCCCGACCCGGCGTGCTTGGCTAGCGCAGAGCGAAGCGCTGCGCGAGACACCTTGCGATTTACCTTTACGTCGAAGCTCCGCATCGTGGGCGGGAACGCAACGCCGCCACCGGTCCAATGCGGGGCGCGCGTTGTTCCTGCGCGAGCCCGGCCCGTACCCTTCTGACGCCACGGCTTCGCGCCACCGCCGGAGACCATGCCGCGGCTCTTCGCGCCGCGCGTACCTGCGCGACGGGCGTTCAACTCGGCGCGAACCGTCTCGTGGACGAGGTGCGGCTTGAGCTCCGCGGCGAAGATGCCGCCGTCGAGCGAGACCTGCTTGGCAGCCTTGCCGGCGGCGTCGAGAAGCGGAGCGTCAACGCCCGGCATGTGCCTTTTCCTCTCTGATCTCGACGATGCCGTTCTTCGGCCCGGGGACGGAGCCCTTGACCAGCAGCAGGTTCCGTTCTGCGTCGACCTCGTGCACCTTCAGCCCGACCTGGGTGACGCGTTTGCCGCCGAGGCGCCCCGCCATCTTCATCCCCTTGAAGACGCGCGACGGCGTCGCCGACGCGCCGATCGAACCGGGCTTGCGGATGTTGTGCGAGCCGTGGCTCTTCGGCCCCCGGTGGAACCGGTGGCGCTTGATCGTGCCTGCGAAGCCCTTGCCGATCCCAAGTCCGGCGATCTTGATCGCGTCGCCGGGCTCGAACGTCTCGACGGTGACGGACTCGCCCGGCATCAGCTCGGAGGGCCCGCGGAACTCGACGAGGTGCCGGTGCGCGTCGACGCCGGCCTTCTTCAGATGACCGATCTCCGGCCGCGTGATCTTGCGCTCGGCGACCGGCTCGAATGCGAGCTGGACGGCCTCGTAGCCGTCTGTCTCGACGGTCTTCACCTGGGTCACGGGGCAAGGTCCAGCCTCGATTACGGTGACCGCGGTCACGACGCCGCTCTCCTCGTCGAAGAGTTGCGTCATTCCGATTTTCTTTCCGATGATTCCCTTCATTTCTCCAAACCTTAAAGCCTGGTATTCATGGTTGATATTGAATCAAGCTAAAGCTTGATCTCAATATCAACTCCTGCCGGGAGGTCGAGACGCATTAGCGAGTCGACCGTCTTCGGCGTCGGCGAGTGGATGTCGATCAGTCGCTTGTGGGTGCGCACCTCGAAGTGCTCCCGCGAGTCCTTGTCCTTGAACGGGCTGCGGATCACGCAGTAGACGTTCTTCTCGGTGGGCAGGGGCACGGGCCCGGTGATCGTCGCTCCGGAGCGCTCGGCCGTCTCGACGATGTCGCGCGCGGACTTGTCGACCTGCTTGTGGTCGTAGCCCTTGAGCCGGATGCGGATCTTCTGCTGTGCCACGTACCCCTACTCCTCTCCGATGCCTACTTGATCACCTGGGTGACGACGCCCGCGCCTACCGTGCGACCGCCCTCGCGGATCGCGAAGCGGAGGCCCTGATCCATGGCGATCGGCTGGATCAGCTCGATCTCCATGTTGGTGTTGTCGCCCGGCATGACCATCTCCTGGCCCTCCGGCAGCTTGATCGAGCCGGTCACGTCCGTGGTCCGGAAGTAGAACTGCGGCCGGTAGCCGTTGAAGAACGGCGTGTGCCGCCCGCCCTCGTCCTTCGAGAGGACGTAGACCTCGGCATTGAAGTGCGTGTGCGGCGTGATCGAGCCCGGCTTCGCGAGCACCTGGCCACGCTCGACCTCCTCGCGCTTGACGCCGCGGAGTAGTGCGCCCGCGTTGTCGCCTGCCTGCGCGAAGTCGAGCAGCTTGTTGAACATCTCCAGGCCGGTGACGACCGTCTTCTCGGTCTTCTCGTGGATGCCGACGATCTCGATCTCGTCGCCCGACTTGATCTGGCCCTGCTCGATTCGCCCGGTCACGACGGTACCGCGGCCGGTGATCGTGAAGACGTCCTCGATCGGCATCAGGAACGGCTTGTCCACGTCGCGGACGGGCTCGGGGATGTACGTGTCCACGGCCTCCATCAGCTCGAGGATCTTCGGCGTCCACTCGGCGTCGCCCTCGAGCGCCTTCAGCGCCGAGACCTGGATGATCGGGATGTCGTCGCCGGGGAAGTCGTACTTGGAGAGCAGCTCGCGGACCTCCATCTCGACGAGTTCGATGAGTTCGGGGTCGTCGACCATGTCGGCCTTGTTCAGCGCGACGACGATGAACGGCACCTCGACCTGGCGGGCAAGCAGGATGTGCTCGCGCGTCTGCGGCATCGGGCCGTCGGCGGCCGAGACGACGAGAATCGCGCCGTCCATCTGAGCGGCGCCCGTGATCATGTTCTTGATGTAGTCGGCGTGGCCCGGGCAGTCGACGTGGGCGTAGTGCCGGTTCGCGGTCTCGTACTCGACGTGCGCCGTGTTGATCGTGATCCCGCGCGCCTTCTCTTCCGGCGCGTTGTCGATGGACGCGAAGTCGCGGATCGCCGTGCCCGTGCCCGTCTCCGCGAGCACCTTCGTGATCGCAGCCGTCAGCGTCGTCTTGCCATGGTCGATGTGACCGATGGTGCCGACGTTCAGGTGCGGCTTGGTGCGCTCAAACTTCTGCTTGGACATTCCTTCTCTTCTCCTTAGGTCTGGGCGTCGACGATCTCGCCCGCGATCGACTGCGGAACTTCCTCGTACCGATCGAACTGCATCGTGAACGTGGCCCGCCCCTGCGTCGTCGAGCGCAGGTCAGTGGCGTAGCCGAACATTGTGGCAAGCGGGACCCTGGCCTTGATCACCTGCGCGTTGCCGCGCGGCTCCAGGCCCTCGACGCGGCCGCGACGGGAGTTCAGATCGCCCATCACGTCGCCGAGGTACTCCTCCGGCGTGACCACCTCGACGGCCATCACCGGCTCGAGCAGCTTGGGCTTCGCCCGCTGCATCGCATTCTTGAAGGCCATCGAGCCCGCGATCTTGAAGGCCATCTCGCTCGAGTCGACATCGTGGTAGGAGCCGTCGGTGAGGGTGACGCGGATGTCCACGACGGGATAGCCGGCCAGCACGCCCGACTCCATCGCCTCCTGGATGCCCAGGTCGACGGAGGGGATGTACTCGCGCGGAACCTTGCCGCCGACGATCTTGTCGATGAACTCGTAGCCCTCGCCCGGCCCGGTCGGCTCCAGGTTGATCACCGCATGGCCGTACTGGCCGCGGCCGCCGGTCTGGCGGACGAACCTGCCCTCGATCTTCTCGACCCCCTTGCCCGCTGTCTCACGGTATGCGACCTGCGGGCGGCCGACGTTGGCGTCGACGTTGAACTCGCGCATCAGGCGGTCGACGATGATCTCCAGGTGCAGCTCGCCCATCCCCGAGATGATCGTCTGCCCGGTCTCGTCGTCGGTGCGCACCCGGAACGTCGGATCCTCCTCGGTCAGGCGCTGAAGGCCTCCTCCGAGCTTGTCCTGGTCGCCCTTCGTCTTCGGCTCGATCGCCACCGAGATCACCGGTTCGGGGAAGGTCATCGACTCGAGCCTGATCGGCGCCGTATCGACGGCGAGCGTGTCTCCCGTGGTCGTCGCCTTCAGGCCAATGATCGCGGCGATCTCGCCGGCGCCGATCGCCTCGCGCTCCTCGCGGTGGTTCGCATGCATCTGGAGGATGCGGCCGACGCGCTCGTTCTTGCCGGTCGTCGTGTTCAGGAGCCGATCGCCCTGCTTCATCTGGCCCGAGTAGACGCGGATGTACGTCAGCTTCCCGACGTACGGATCGGACATGACCTTGAAGGCGAGGGCGGCGAAGGGCTCGTCGAGGCGCGGTCGGCGTGAGAGCTCGTGCTCGGTGCGCGGGTCGATCCCGTGGATCGGCGGCACGTCGAGCGGGCTCGGCAGGTACTCGACCACCCCGTCGAGCAGCGGCTGAACGCCCTTGTTCTTGAACGCGGTCCCGCAGAAGACGGGCGTGACCGTGTTGTCGAGCGTGGCCGCGCGCAGCGCCCGCTTCAGCATCTCGGACGTGACCTTCTCCTCGTCTTCGAGGTAGGTCTCCGTCAGCTCGTCGTCGTGGTCGGCGACCGAGTCGATCAGCTGGCGGTGGTACTCGTTCGCCTGCTCGGCGAGCTCGGCGGGGATCTCCTCGACGGCCATGTTCGTGCCCAGGTCGTCGGTCCACACGACCGCCTTCATCTCGACGAGATCGACGACGCCGCGGAAGTGCTCCTCCTGGCCGATCGGCAGCTGCACCGGGACGGGGTGCGCGCCGAGGCGGTCGACCATCGACTGCACCGAAGCGAAGAAGTCGGCGCCGGTGCGATCCATCTTGTTGATGAAGGCGATGCGCGGGACGCGGTACTTGTCCGCCTGCCGCCAGACCGTCTCGGACTGGGGCTCGACGCCCGCGACCGCGTCGAAGACGGCGATCGCGCCGTCGAGCACGCGCAGGCTGCGCTCGACCTCGACGGTAAAGTCCACGTGCCCGGGCGTATCGATGATGTTGACCCGAAAGTCGTTCCAGAACGCCGTCGTCGCAGCCGACGTGATCGTGATCCCGCGCTCCTGCTCCTGCTCCATCCAGTCCATCACCGCGGCGCCTTCGTGCACCTCGCCCATCTTGTGCGTGCGGCCGGTGAAGTAGAGGATCCGCTCGGTCGTCGTCGTCTTGCCGGCGTCGATGTGCGCCATGATCCCGATGTTGCGGACGCGCTCGAGGGTGGCGCCGGCGTCTCGCTTTTCCACGGTCGCCATCTCTACCACCGGTAGTGCGCGAACGCCTTGTTTGCCTGGGCCATCCGGTACATGTCGTCCTTGCGCTTCCAGGCACCGCCCTGCTGGTTCGTCGCGTCGAGGATCTCGGCGGCCAGCTTCTCGTCCATGCTCTTCTCCCGCCGGTCGCGCGAGAAGGTGACGAGGTAGCGGATCGCGAGCGTGCGCGCGCGGCGCTGGGGCACCTCGACAGGCACCTGGTAGTTCGCGCCGCCGACGCGGCGGCTGCGGGTCTCGAGGACCGGCGTGACCGTCTTGACCGCCTGCTCGAGCACCTCGAGCGGCGGCTTGCCGGTGCGCTCGCCGATCTTGTCGAGTGCGCCGTAGACGATCTTCTCGGCGGTCGAGCGCTTCCCCTGCGTCATCACGCGGTTGATCACCTGCGTGACGAGGCGCGAGTTGTAGACGGGGTCGGGATCGAGCGTCCGGGCCTGGATCTCTGCACGGCGGGGCACTACGACCCTCTCTTGGCGCCGTACTTGGAGCGGCCCTGCTTGCGGTCGGCGACGCCCGAGGAGTCGAGCGCTGCACGGATCACCTTGTAGCGGAAGCCGGGCAGGTCCTTGACGCGGCCGCCGCGGATCAGCACGACCGAGTGCTCCTGGAGGTTGTGCCCCTCGCCGGGGATGTACGCGCCGACCTCCATCGCGTTCGTCAGGCGGACGCGGGCGACCTTGCGCAGCGCCGAGTTCGGCTTCTTGGGCGTGGTCGTGTAGACACGCGTGCAGACGCCACGCTTCTGCGGAGCTCCGCGAAGCGCAGGGGTCTTCACCTTCGCCTTCGGCGCAGTCCGGCCCTTCCGCACAAGTTGATTGACAGTCGGCATCGGCTTTCGGGTGGTAATCGCACTCCTGGAGAGGGCTTGCACACAACAAAGGGCGGCGGGGAAGCCCACGCCAGCCCAGCGAGGCATGGTAGCGAAACCGCTCCCGCAGCGTCAAACGGCACCGACCGCGCTTCGAACCCCCGGGGATGGCCTTTTCGACGGAGGCGACTACAGTGAGATGCGAGCCGGCAGCGCTCTGCGCAGCCGTTTCCAGGGGAGAGGGATGCTCGTAGGGATCGAAAATTCGAAGGAGAGCCTGCGTTGACGACGACCGTCCTCGTCTCGGTCGGCGCCTCGGCGATCGTCACGCTGGTCCTGATCGCCGCGCTCCTGCGGATCCGGCGAGGGCCCTCGCACACGGCCGCGCCCGACGAGGCCAAGATCTCGCGCGTCGTCGAGGAGCTGACGGGCCGGATCGACGCGATGGGCCGCGATCTGAGCGAAGCTCTCGAGCGGGCGCGCGAGGAGAGCCGCCGCGACCGCGTGCTCGGCGAGCTCGCCGGCACGATCGACCTCGACGAAGTGCTCAACCGCACCCTCGACGCAGCAGGGGTGCTTCAGGGCGTCGACGCCGCGCTGATCAACATCATCGGCCCCGACGGCGAGCCTGTGACGACGGCCGCGGGGATCACGCCCGAGGAGGCGGAGGAGTACGCGGTCGGGATCGTGCCCGCGGGACGCAAGGTCCGCTCGCTCCTGCTCGACTACCGCACCGATGCGGTGCAGCCTTCGAGCGACATTCCCGCGATCGTCTCGGGACTTGCTGTGCCGATTCAGGGCGAGCCCGGGCCGATCGGTCTGCTCAGCGTCTTCTCGCGCACGTCTCCGGGCCCGTTCGCAGACGACATCGTCGCCGAGATCGAAGCGCTCGTTCTCAAGGCAGGGCCGGCGATCGACAACGCCCGGCACTTTCGCGAGGTACGCCACCAGGCCGATATCGACGCGCTGACGGGGCTGCACAACCGCCGCTACTTCCACGAGACGCTCGCCCGCGAGACGGCTCGCGCCCAGCGGTACAACCGCCGCCTCGCGCTGATCGTCTTCGACATCGACAACTTCAAGGCGATCAACGACCGGCTCGGCCATCTCGCCGGCGACGCCGTCCTCGAGGAGCTTTCCGAGCGCGTGCGCGAAGCGGTCCGGCACGCGGACGTTGCCTGCCGGGTCGGCGGCGACGAGTTCGCGGTCGTCCTGCCCGAGTCGACGCTGGCCGACGCGGAGCAGCTGTACGGGCGAATCCAGGCCGCGGTCGCCTCGCGCCCGATCGCGCATGCGGGGCAGCTGCTCCTCTCTGCCGGCATCGCCGAGCTGCGGGCACAGGACGATCCGGTCGGGTTCTTCGAGCGGGCCGACGAGGCCCTCTACCGCGCAAAGGACGCCGGCAAAGGCCGCGTCAGCCCCGAGGCGGCACGCGCCGGCGCACCGCTGCTGTCGCCGCGAGCGCCCTATTCGGGAGGCCACGACTTCTAGGAGCGTCGCGGGAGTGCGGCGGAGCCGAACTCGCAAGCCCAGACGGCATCGCCTGGACGCTCCGCGACCCGCGCATCACCTCGACCCCGATGAGCGCCTCGAGCGTCGCGCAGCTCGAGAACGCGGCCCCGCGGGTCCCGGACTTGTGATGAGGTTTTTGCTATCATCTCGCGAGATGGCCGCGTGGGCGATCCTCCGCGAAGCGAGGGCGCGAGCCGGCTTGAGCCAGCGGGCTCTCGCAGCCCGCGGCGAGACCGCGCAGTCCGAGATCGCGCGGATCGAGGGCGGACGGCAGGAGCCGACGTTCGGGACCCTGGAGCGGCTCGTTCGTGCGGCGGGCTTCGACCTGAGGATCGAGCTCGCCCCCCGCGATGACCACGACCGGCGGCTGATCGAGGCGATGCTGGCAGTTCCGCCCGAGGAACGTCTCGCCGGCCTCGAGGCCGAGAGCGGCTTCTTCGCCTCGGCCCGTGAGGTGCGATGAGGCTGCGGCCGCGCGAGCTTCTTGACGTCCTGCTCGCGCACGACCTGCGATTCGTCGTTATCGGCGGCGTTGCCGAGCGCCTGCTCGGATCACCCCGCTCGACGGACGACTTCGACATCTGCTCCGCCACCAGCAAAGCGAACCTCGCACGGCTGGCGACCGTCCTGAACGAACTCGAGGCTCGCTTCCGCGTCGAGGGTGCCCCGGAGGGCTTCGCACCGGCGGTGCCGTGGACGGCCCGGAGCTTCGAGGCGTTCACGAGCCTGGCGCTCATCACGCCGCTCGGCTTCTTCGACGTCTGGTTCCGTCCCGAAGGCACAGGCGGCTACGACGACCTGGTCAGGAAGGCGATCGACGTGGAGGTCGGCGATGTCCGGATCAAGGTCGCCAACCTCGACGACATCCTCCGAAACAAGCAAGCGATCGGCGGCCCGAAGTACCCGAGCCATCTGCCGCTGCTGCGCGAGCTTCGGCGAGCACGACACGAGCAAGGTCTTCCCTAGTGCCCGCGACCCGGGGATTCGACTCGGAGACCGAGTGCCGCGGCGCCCTCTCCCATTCGCGCGTCGTAGGTGACGACCCGCAAGGTCGGAGCCGCCGGTAACCGCGGCGGCCAGATGGATCGCGTCGACCGAGCCGAGAAACGGCGGGTCGAGGTCAGCCGCGAGCTCGTAGAGGTCGTTGAACGACGCTCGTCGAGGTCCAGCCGCATGGCCGCCACCCGCCGCTAACAAGCAGGCGGTCTGCACCGGGTCGAAAGCCGGCCGCGACGGGTTTGCAGTTTGCGCGGCGGGTGCCCTGGCACCTTGCCGACGCCAGATCCCGTCTGCCGTCAGGCGCGCTGGGGAATGCTGACCCGGGGAGCCGGCTCGGTTGCCGGCTCCGCGATGCCGTACAACACGTCGGGGTCCAGGTCCGCGCCGTTTGGCCACACTATCGTCTCGTTGTACTCGTCGACGCGCACTTGCTCGAACAGAGCCGGATCGCGAAGCGGCTGAAAGACGGCGCCGTCGAGCAGCGGCTCGATGTCGACATCTCGAACCTCACCGTCCGCGAACACGACCCTCACCACGTAGGGACGGAGAGGAACCGCAGCGTGCACCCGGGGTGCAATCACGGGAGCGGCTCGATTGGCTCGAAGCGGCCGCATCTGCTCCGCACGTTGCCAGTTTGCTTCGAGCTCGGGCCGATGCAGGTCAGTCCATTCGCGCACCAGACGCGCAGCCCGAGGTGGGAGCTCACCGCCGATCGGCTCGCCGGTCGCGATCGCCACACGCGTGCGCCGGCCCCCATACAGCGCATGGAAGTGGGGCGGCGGATGGTCCTTGACGAACATCCTGATCACGATGCCATAAAAGACGCTGATCGTCGGCAAGTCGCACGCGACGCTAGCGAGCACGTGCGCGACGCACCAGATGTCCAAAACGGCAAATCGTCCCCCGCAGCGGATACGCCAAGACGGGTCGAACCTAGAGCCGGTGCGTGTCTAGCGGAGGGCGGACAAGCTCCGAAGTCACACAACCGGCACACCCGCAGCCCTCAGCCGATGCGTGAACGCAAGATCTGACCCCCGGGACACTTCACTTCACGCTCGCCCGGACACCTCATTCAAAAGACACTGCTCAAGCGGGTCATGATTGCCAAGCCTGACCCGGGGGCCTAACAAGTGACGCGCCCGGCGCCAGGCCGAGGTTTCGCCCGTCGGCCCCCGCCCCACTGCTGAGGCCCGTGATAGCCACCGGGCGCGTCCGCCAAAGAGAAACGCTAGTTGATGACCTCCCACGCCCGCGGCACCGATCTGCGAGCAGGGCCTCTCCTCGACACACGCTCAGCCGAGTATGCGTGAATGCACGACCTGCTCCCGGACCCCGGCTCAAGACGAACGGCCCGCCGGAGCGGGCCGTTCAGATGTAACCACGGTGCCGGATTGCCATCCGGCTGAGCGCGACTGATAACGCGGCCAATCCTAGCGGCGACGCGCGCGACCGGATAGACGCGGATGCCAACCGCCAGCCGATCGCGCGCCGCAGCAGCGCGGAGGGTGCCGGAGTCGAACCGGATCCGGTGGCAAAGCCGGACTCAGCGGGTATCAATCGCCGTCCGCACCGTGTTCGCCACACCCTCCACCCGACTCATTCTGCTGCGGGGCGGCCGCTCCCGCAATTCGCTGTTTCGGACGGATGGACACCGGGGCGGCAGCCGACGGGATCAGAGGTCACACAACCGGCACGCCTTCAACCGGGATGCGTGAATGCAAAACCTGACCCCCTAAGACCCGGCTGCTCGCCGCTCGGCGTTGATCCGGCGGTACCGCTGGATCATCTCCTCCAACCGCCGCATCAGGTCCTGGTGCTTCGCCTCGTGAGCAGCAAGCTCTTCAGGCGTCTTCTTCCGCTTCCGTGCCGTTTTCCTCACCTCCGAAGATTGCGCCGTGGATTTCGCGAACGTCGGCTTTGATCGAGAACAGCGCCTCGAGCATCAGCTGCATGGCCTCTGGGATCGTCCACAGGTCAATGGTGCCCGCGTGCCGCCTCCCGCGCAAGACGCTGTTTCGGACGAGTCTGGCCCGCTGTGCGTGAATGCAAGACCTGACCCCGAACCTCCTGACCCCGAACCTCCGGCGGCAAAACCGGACGCAGCGATTATCAGTCGCGCTCCACAACCGTGTGGCCACACCCTCCACACCTTCGATTGTCGACCGGAGACGGGCTGTCCGCAATCCGCCTTTTTCGATCAGTCACACAATTGACACACCCTCAGCCGAGGATGCGTGAATGCAAGACCTGACCCCCCGGAACCCAAACTAGAAGCGTGCGGGGCCCCTCCGGTTACGGTGTCGACGCGCCGCCGACGGCGGCCGCTTCGATGGCCTACGATCCGAGCACGTCCGCGACGCGCCTTCGGAACGCACGCGGATCGACCTTCAAGGCGTCCTTGATCCCCGGCAGCGCCCTCAACCGACACGGCGGGCGCGGCACGCTGCGGCCGTCGTGGCCGCGAATCGCGAAGCGCTCCGCCGGCTCCGGAGACGATCGACCACCACCAGCGCCCGCAAGGAAGGGGCACACGGGGAAACCAGGGGTTCCCCCGTGAAGCGAAGCGATGTAGCGGCGGCCCCGCCGCGCGCTACGAGCTGAGCGCGAGGAACGGCAGGTAGGTCGAGACGGAGACGACGCTCGGATCCGGCAGGTCGTCGCGGAGGCAGACCGTGCGATTGAGCGCCGATTCCGCGCGCTTGCGGGCGGCGTCCTCGTAGGCCTGCGTGCGCGCGAACGAGCGCAGCGCCGTGGCGATCGCAGGGCGGACGGTCTCGAGCGCGAACGCGCCCAGCGGCAGCGGCTGATCGAAAGGCGTCACCGTGTACGAGCCGAGGCCGGTTGTGAACGACGAGGCGAGCGCCGAGGGAAGCCGGAAGAGCGCCGCCGGAGCCGCCGCGGCGAGGGCGAAACCCGCCGAGCGGTTCCCGAGCCAGGGTGCGGCCGGAGTGACCTTGAACTGCCGGACGAGGGTGTCCGGATACGTCGTGTAGAACGCCTGGATCTGCGAAGGGCTCGGCGAGGGAACCACGAGCGCCGCCTCGATCTGCGCGCGCAGGAGCTCGTCGGCGATCGCCGCCCTGGCGACGTAGATGTTCGCCCCCGCTTCCGCCAGCGCGGCGTTGAACGACGCACGGTTCCCGCCGAAGATCCCGTCGACGATTGCCTGCTCTGCCTGCCGAACCCGGTCGGGAGAGATCGCCGCGAGCTGCGTCTCCACCAGCCGGCCGAACAGGATCGTGTAAGCGACGTCGCGGTCATGGGTGACAGCGGTCATCCGCGAGAGGTCCGTCTGTCGCATCGACTTGCCGTCGAGCGCACACTGGACACCCTTGGGCAGCTCGATCTGCCCCTCGGTCAGCGAATCGTCGAAGCCGCCCTCGACTGTGGCCGGCGCGTCGCAGAGAGAAGGGTCTCGGGTCCACAGGTAGACGCAGGCAGCCGCTTGCTTGTCGGCGTCCGCGCCGGCGGCGTTGAACGTCCCCCACCCCCACGTCCAGACGGTGGCGACGCCGAACTCGGCCGCCACTCGCTTCGCTGCGAGCGTGTACAGCTTCGCGAACTCGAACCATGCGCTCGAGGGCTGGAGCCCCTCCCGGCCGCCGGCGCCGGGCCCCGACTGAAAGCCGAGCACGAACCCCAGCTTCGCGACGGGGATCCCGATCGCCGTGTACGCAGCGACCCGCGCCCGAATGGTCATCCGCATCCGCCGGCTGCCGAGGATCGGCCCCTGCTTCATCACAGCTGGGGCGTTGAAATAGACCTCCGGGACGATGTCGGCGACCTGCGCCGCCTGGCGCCACCAGTCTGCCGCCTCCCCACCTGTGTAGGGCGCCGAGTTGACGAGCAGGAACGGTCGCGCGCCCAGAGACTGGAGCGCCCGGAGCAGGTCGAGGATGTTCTGCCGATATCGCGAGTTCGTCGTCGTCCAGGGCGTGGTGGTCGAGGCACCGTTCAGCTCGTTCAGCGCGATCAGCGGCGTCGCGCAGCCGGACGAGGAGACCGCGTTGTCGAACAGCTTCTGAGCGGAGGCCGTAATCGTCGCCGGGTCGGCCGGTGCGGTGGTCGTCCCGACGAGCGCACCGAGCTTCATGTGCCAGTAGACCGTCTGTGCGCCGGCGTTCCGGAGCGCGGCCGGTACCGCCTTCCCCGACGTTGCGGCGACGATCCCGGGCTTCGCGAACACGGCCTGGCGGAAGCCGACCGAGCCCTCGGAGTAGTCGATCCAGAGGGGTTTCGTATCTGGCAGCCCGCAGGACGCGGCACCGGCGCCCTGCGCCGGCCCCGCGGTCAGAAAGGCGGCCAGCGCCGCCAGCGGAACCGCAAGCTTGCGAATCACGACCCTGTGTCGTTAGCCGTGAGCGCCCGCGCTCCTGCGGGCGCTCACGGCTGGATTCGCTAAACGAGTAGGCGGCGGAAGCCGGCTACTCGCCGTCGACCTCCGGGATCGCCTCGGCCTCGCCTGCCGTGTGCGGCTTCGACCGGTCGTTGGCGTCCGGCTGGCCCCCGAAGTCGAAGTCGAGAGACGACAGATCGATTCCGCCGCCGTCGGAACCGATCTCCTGGAGCGCGGCGAGCAGCGTCTCGCGCTCGTACGCCTCCTTCGGCACCTTCGCCGACGGGCCGATCTCGATCGTCCGGTACTTCTTCAGACCGGTTGCGGCCGGGATCAGCTTCCCGATGATCACGTTCTCCTTCAGGCCGAGCAGGCGGTCGACTTTGCCCTCGATCGAGGCGTCGGTCAGCACCTTCGTCGTCTCCTGGAACGAGGCGGCGGACAGGAAGGACTCGGTCGCCAGCGATGCCTTCGTGATCCCGAGGATCAGCGGCTCGAACACGGCCAGCTCGCCCTTCTCCTTCTTCACCCGCTTGTTCTCCCGCTCGAGCACGACCTTGTCGACCATCTGGCCGGGCAGGAAGTCGGTCGAGCCGGAGGTGTCGATCCGAATCTTCTTCAGCATCTGCCGGACGATCAGCTCGATGTGCTTGTCGTGGATGTCGACGCCCTGCGACTTGTAGACCTTCTGCACCTCGTTGACGAGGTACAGCTCGGTCGGCGTCGATCCCCGGCCGCCACGGTAGTGCAGCTCGAGCAGGTCGGCCGGGTTCCGGGAGCCTTCGTGGAGGGGGTCGCCGGGCTGGATGTCGTCACCCGTCTTCACGAGCAGGCGCGTCCGCCGTGGCAGCTGGTACTCCTTCGGCTCCTCCTCCTCCGACGTGGACATCGGCTCGATCGTCACCTTGGGGCCACGCTCGGTCTCTTCGACGTGGACCTTGCCGCCGATCTCTGCGAGGCGGGCGGCACCCTTCGGGTTCCGCGCCTCGAAGATCTCGACGACGCGGGGCAGGCCGTGCGTGATGTCGGCACCGGCGACCCCGCCGGTGTGGAACGTCCGCATCGTCAGCTGAGTCCCAGGCTCGCCGATCGACTGCGCGGCGATGATCCCGACCGCGTCACCGACCTCGCACATCCCGCCGGTCGCGAGGAAGATCCCGTAGCAGGCGCGGCACACCCCGTACTCGCTCTTGCACTTGAGCACGGACCGGACGGGCAGCGTCTCGATCTCGCCGCCCTCGAGCTCTGCGACGATCGCATCGAGCCCCCTGCTGTCGAGCATCTGACCCTTCTCGGCGAGCTTCGTCTTGCCCGGCTTGCCCGACGACAGCGGCTTGAACACGTCCTTCGCGACCACCCGTCCGAGCAGGCTCCGGTTCAGCCCCTCGGGCAGCTGGATCGGCAGCTCGACGTACTCGTCCGTCTTGCAGTCCTGGTCGCGGATGATCACGTCCTGAGCGACGTCGACGAGACGCCGCGTCAGGTATCCGGAGTCGGCCGTGCGCAGCGCCGTGTCCGCGAGCCCCTTGCGGGCGCCGTGCGTCGAGATGAAGTACTCGAGCACCGACAGGCCCTCCATGAAGTTGGCCTTGATCGGCCGTTCGATGATCTCACCCTTCGGATTGGCCATCAGGCCGCGCATCCCGGCGAGCTGCCGGATCTGCTTGAACGAACCGCGGGCCCCCGAGTTGGCCATCATGAAGATCGGATTCAGCTCGAAGAGCGTCTTCTCCATCGCGTCGGCGACGGTATCCGTCCCCTCCGTCCAGATGTTGACGATGCTCTCGTGCCGCTCCTCCTCCGTGATCAGGCCCCGCTCGTACTGAGCCTCGACCTCGGCCACGCGCTTCTCGTACTCGACGAGGATCTGCTCCTTCTCGGGCGGGATGACGATGTCGTTCTTCGAGATCGTCACCCCGGCCTGGGTCGCGTACTTGAACCCGAGCGACTTGATCGTGTCCAGCACGCTGGCGAGCGTGTGCGCGCCGTGCCGGTCGGACAGCTCCGTGATCAGGCCGTCCATCTCCTTCTTCGGGAGCGTCCGGTTGATGAAGTTGTGGGAGACGGGCTTACCGTCGCCCCGGAACGCCTCGACGAGCGAGCGCTCGACCTCGCTGTTGAACACGACGCGCCCAGGTGTGGTCAGGATCACCTCGCCGTCCCGCCGGTACTCGATCGGCTGCTGGAGCTCGAGCTGCTTGGCCTCGAGCGCCAGCACGACCTCGTCCTCCGAGCCGAACCGCTTCGGGCGGTCGGCGGGCTTGAGCTTGGTCACGTCGATCTTCGAGAGATCCTGGTCGCAGTAGGTGAGGTAGTAGCCGCCGAGGATCATGTCCTGGGTCGGTGTCGTCAGCGGCCGCCCGTGAGCCGGCGAGAGGATGTTGTTCGAGGAGAGCATCAGAATGCGCGCCTCGGCCTGGGCCTCGGCCGACAGCGGCAGATGGACCGCCATCTGGTCGCCGTCGAAGTCGGCGTTGAACGCATGGCAGACGAGCGGGTGCACCTGGATCGCCTTGCCCTCGACCAGGACGGGCTCGAACGCCTGGATGCCGAGGCGGTGGAGCGTCGGCGCGCGGTTGAGCAGCACCGGGTGCTCGGCGATCACTTCCTCGAGCACGTCCCACACCTCCGCCGTCATCGAGTCGACGTACTTCTTCGCCGCCTTGATGTTCTGGACGGACTTCCGCTCGACCAGCCGGCTCATGATGAACGGCTTGAAGAGCTCGAGCGCCATCAGCTTCGGCAGGCCGCACTGGTGCAGCTTCAGGTTCGGCCCGGCGACGATCACCGAGCGCCCCGAGTAGTCGACGCGCTTGCCGAGCAGGTTCTGACGGAACCGGCCCTGCTTGCCCTTGAGCATGTCCGAGAGCGACTTGAGCGGGCGGTTGCCCGGGCCTGTGACCGCCCGGCCGCGGCGGCCGTTGTCGAACAGCGCGTCGACGGCCTCCTGGAGCATGCGCTTCTCGTTGTTGACGATGATCTCGGGCGCGCCGAGATCGAGCAGCCGCTTGAGCCGGTTGTTCCGGTTGATCACGCGCCGGTAGAGGTCGTTCAGGTCGCTCGTCGCGAACCGTCCGCCGTCCAGCTGCACCATCGGGCGCAGCTCGGGCGGGATGACGGGAACCGCGTCGAGAACCATCCACTCCGGCTTGTTCTCGGACTTGATGAACGCGTTGACGACCTTCAGCCGCTTGATCGCGCGGGCCTGCTTCTGGCCCTTCGAGGTGCGGATCGTCTCACGGAGCGACGCCGCCTCCTGGACGAGATCCAGGTCCTTGAGCAGCTCGCGGATCGACTCGGCGCCCATCCCGCCCTTGAAGTAGATCCCGAACCCGTACGCGGACCCGAAGCGGTCCTTCAGCTCGCGGAAGATCTGCTCGTCGTTGACGACCAGCTTCGGCTCGAGGTCCTTGAACAGCTGCCAGGTCGTCTCGAGCCGCTGGACCGCCTCGACCGCGGCCTCACGGGCGTCGTTCCGCCGTGACTCGATGTCGAGGTACATCTCGCGGACCTTCTGAATCCAGGCGACGATCGCATCGAGATCCTCTTTCGCGATCTTGCCGTCCGTCCGCAGGCAGAGGTCGTTCGTCTCCTCGCGGATCGCCTCGGCGTCGGCATCGGCCGGCGCCTGGTCGAGGACGTCCTTGAGCAGCCCGTTGCCGAGCCCGCGTGCCTTCTCGAGGTTCTTGGCATCGACACCGCCGACAATGCCGGCGTCCTCGCTCCCGAGCTCGGCGCCCGAGAGCAGCCCGTCGACGATCCGGTTCACGTGCTTGGTGACCGCACCCTTCTTCGAGCCGGTCGCCTTTGCGAGCTCCTTGTAGAGCGGGGCGAGCGCCTCGCGAATCTGGATCGCCGCTACCGCAACGGCCTCCAGCTCGCGCGGGGCGAGCTTGCGGTCGTCGCGAATCGCCGTGTTCCGGACGAGCTCGCGAATCTTCTTCGAGTCCTCCGTCGAGATCTTCGGGGCGATCTCGACGAAGAGGCCGCCGACGAGCGCCCGCGCCTCCTCGAGGGTCGGGAGCGCCTGCTCCTCGGCCCAGTTGTTCAGCCCGCGCACCCAGAAGTCGTCGTCCTCGTCGAAGTTCTTCTCCTTGGCCTTGGTGAAGTAGTCGCGCCGACGCTGGAGCCTGCCCTCGAGCGCGGCGAGCTGCTCGTCGCGGTCGACGTCGATCCGCTCGCTCTCCGCGCGGACCTTGTCCTCCAGGTCGTTCAGGTCCTTTGCCCTGGCCTCGACGTCGACCGAGGTGACGATCGAGGCGGCGAAGTACAGAACCTTCTCGAGCTCGCGCGGGGCGATGTCGAGCAGGTAGCCGATCCGGCTGGGCACGCCCTTGAAGAACCAGATGTGGCTGACCGGGGCGGCCAGGTCGATGTGGCCCATCCGCTCGCGGCGCACCTTCTGGCGGGTCACCTCGACGCCGCAGCGCTCGCAGATGATTCCCTTGTAGCGGACGCGCTTGTACTTGCCGCAGTAGCACTCCCAGTCCTTGGTGGGACCGAAGATGCGCTCGCAGAACAGACCGTCGCGCTCGGGCTTGAGCGTGCGGTAGTTGATCGTCTCCGGCTTCGTGACCTCGCCCGACGACCAGTCGCGGATCTGCTTCGGCGACGCGAGGCCGATGCGGATCGCGTCGAATTCGTTGATGTCGATCAAAGTGCTCCCCTAACTCTTCAGTGGATTCAGCCTATCGGTCGTCGTGATCACTCGTCGGCTTCGACGTCGGCGAGGTCGGCGTCGAGCGGGGCGGGCACGTCCTCCCCGTCATCCTCGACGTCGACGACGAGCTCGCCGAGCGTCTCGTCGGCCGGCAGGGTCAGCTCGCCGTCCAGGTCGACGCGATCCTGCCCCTCCTCGACCTCCTCGGCGGTCGCGTCGCGGGCGGCAGCGCGGAGCGAGCCGGGCGACAGGTCGATGCCGAGCTCCTCGGCGGCGCGGAGCAGCTCGTCGTCCTCCTCGCGAACCTGCACCTCGGTGCCCTCCTCGGAGATGACGTGGACGTCGAGCGCGAGCGACTGCATCTCCTTCAGCAGCACCTTGAAGGACTCGGGGATCGACGGCTCGGCGATGTTCTCGCCCTTGACGATCGCCTCGTAGGCCTTCACACGCCCGACCGTGTCGTCGGACTTGATCGTGAGCATCTCCTGGAGCGTGTACGCGGCTCCGTACGCCTCGAGCGCCCACACCTCCATCTCGCCGAAGCGCTGGCCGCCGAACTGGGCCTTGCCGCCCAGGGGCTGCTGCGTCACGAGCGAGTAGGGCCCCGTCGAGCGGGCGTGGATCTTGTCGTCGACGAGGTGGAGCAGCTTGAGGATGTACATGAAGCCGACGGTCACCTTCTCCTGGAAAGGCTCGCCCGTCTTGCCGCTGTAGAGCCGCACCTTGCCCGAGCAGCGACGGCCCTCCGGACGCTTCATGTCGACGTTCAGCTTGATCGGCGAGTCCGGGTTCTGCTTCGTCCACTCGATCAGCGCCTCGTCGACGTCCTTCTCGCTGGCGCCGTCGAACACCGGGGTCGCGATCGGCGTAGGCCCGTTCCGCTCCCCATTCTCGGCGAAGACACCGTGGAAGGCGGCCCAGCCGAGGTGCGTCTCGAGGACCTGGCCGATGTTCATCCGGCTCGGGACACCGAGCGGGTTGAGCACGACGTCGACCGGCGTTCCGTCCTCGAGGAACGGCATGTCCTCCTCGGGGACGATCTTCGAGATCACGCCCTTGTTGCCGTGCCGGCCGGCGAGCTTGTCGCCCTCGGCGATCTTGCGCTTCTTGGCGACATAGACCCGCACGAGCTCATTCACGCCCGGCGGCAGGTCGTCGCCCGCCTCGCGGGAGAACGTCTTCACGTCGATCACCTTGCCGCCCTCGCCGTGCGGAACCTTCAGCGAGGTGTCGCGAACCTCGCGCGCCTTCTCCTTGAAGATCGCGCGGATCAGCTTCTCCTCGGCCGTCAGCTCGGTCTCGCCCTTCGGCGTCACCTTGCCGACGAGCAGGTCCCCCGAGGTGACTTCCGCGCCGATGCGGACGATGCCGCGCTCGTCGAGGTCGCTGAGCGACTCCTCCGAGCGGTTCGGGATGTCGCGGCTGATCTCCTCGTCGCCGAGCTTCGTCGACCGGGCGTCGATCTCGTACTCGTGGATGTGGATCGACGAGAGAACATCGTCCTTGACGAGCCGCTCGGAGAGCACGATCGCGTCCTCGAAGTTGTAGCCCTCGAAGGGCATGAACGCGACGCACAGGTTCTTCCCGAGCGCGAGCTCGCCCTCGCGGGTCGAGCTGCCGTCGGCGAGCACCTGATCGGCCTTGACCTTCGCGCCCAGGGGCACGATCGGCTTCTGGTGCGTCAGCGTGCCCTGGTTCGAGCGCATGAACTTCGTCAGGTGGTACTCGTCCTTGCCGTCCTTCGACTCGACGACGATCTTGTCGGCGTCGACGTCGACGACCGTTCCGGCCCGCTCGGCGAGCACGACGTCGCCCGTGTCCACGGCTGCGCGGTACTCGAGGCCGGTGCCGACCAGAGGCGGCTCCGTGATCATCAGGGGCACCGCCTGCCGCATCATGTTCGCGCCCATCAGCGCGCGGTTTGCGTCGTTGTGCTCGAGGAACGGGATCAGGGCAGTTGCCACGGAGACGATCTGAGCCGGCGCGACATCCATGAACTCGACGTCCTTCGGCGCCGCGGTGACCGCCTCGCCCTCGTGCGAGCGGCAGAGCACCTGGTCGCGGAGGAACTTGCCGGTCTTGTCGTCGATCGGCTCGGAGGCCTGCGCGATCGTGTACTGCGCCTCCTCCGCGGCGTCGAGATAGACGATGTCGTCGGTGACCTTGCCGTTCACGACCCGGCGGTACGGCGTCTGGATGAAGCCGAACTCGGAGATGGTCGCGAACGATGCGAGCGACCCGATCAGGCCGATGTTCGGCCCCTCGGGGGTCTCGATCGGGCACATGCGCCCGTAGTGCGTCGGGTGGACGTCCCGGACCTCGATCGGCGCCCGCTCGCGAGTCAGCCCGCCCGCGCCGAGGGCGGACAGGCGGCGGCGGTGCGTCAGCCCGGACAGCGAGTTGGTCTGGTCCATGAACTGTGACAGCTGCGACGAGCCGAAGAACTCCTTCAGCGCCGCCACCACCGGCCGGATGTTGATGATCGTCTGCGGCGTGATCGTGTCGACGTCCTCCGTCGTCATCCGCTCGCGGACGACGCGCTCCATGCGGTAGAGGCCGACCCGGAACGCCTCCTGGATCAGCTCGCCGACGGTGCGCAGGCGGCGGTTGCCGAAGTCCTCGTACTCGTCGAGCTCGGCGCGGATCGGATCGCGGGACATCTGGATCGCGTCGGCGGCGAAGTCCTTCGACTCGGGATCGACGCCCAGTTGCTTCGGCAGGTCGACGAGCCGGCGGACGAGCGCGAGGATGTCCTCGGTCGTGAGCACGCGCGTCCCCTCGGGAACGTTGACGCCGAGGCGCTGGTTCAGCTTGTAGCGGCCGACCTTGGTCAGGTCGTAGCGCTTCGGATCGAAGAACAGCGTGCGAAGGAGGTTCCGAGCGTTGTCGAGCGTCGGCGGCTCGCCCGGGCGCTGCTTCTTGAAGACCTCGATCAGCGCCTCCTCCTCGCGGGTGGTGGCGTCCTTCTCGAGCGTCATCGCGATGAAGATCGAGTTGTCGAAAAGCTTCAGGATCGCCTCGTTCGAGCTGGTGTCGAGCTGGAAGCCCGTGGACGGGTCCTCGGCCGGCAGCGCGCGGAGCAGCGTGGTGATCGGCAGCTTGCGCTTGCGGTCGATGCGGGCGAACACGATGCCCTTCTTGTCGATCTCGAGCTCCAGCCACGAGCCGCGGCTCGGCATCAGGTTCGCGATGAAGACCTGCTTGGTCGCGTCCTTCGGCTCCATCAGATAGGCACCGGGAGAACGCACGAGCTGGGTGACGATCACGCGCTCGGTGCCGTTGATGATGAAGGTGCCCTGGTCGGTCATCATCGGGAAGTCCCCCATGAAGACCCGCTGCTCACGGATCTCGCCCGTCTCCTTGTTGACGAAGCGGACGGTCATCGAGAGCGGCACCTGGTAGGTCAGGTCCTTCTCCCTGCATTCCTTGATCGAGAACTGGGGCTCCCCGAACTCGTACTCGGCGAACTCCACCGCGAGCGTTCCGGTGTAGTCCTCGATGGGCGAGATGTCGTCGATCGTGTCCCGGAGACCCTCGTCGAGGAACCAGTTGAACGAGGCCTTCTGGATGTCGATCAGGTTGGGGAGGTCGAGAACGTGCTTGAGGCGCGAGAAAGTCTTGCGCGCGTGAGGCGCAGCAACCGTGCTGGTCAAATGGAACAGCCTCCCTTAAGAATGTCTACTGCGGCGGTCAGGCGAACGGTGGGCGCGAACCCTGCAGGATACCTAACCTACCGGACCCTGCGCAAGGGACAACGACCGCGTGGACGGTCGTATTCCTCATTCTGCCTCAAGCCGAAGCGGCTTGAGCGGCAGAAGGCGAATCGCCGCCGCGACCGACTCGGCGGGCGCGGCCTACGACCGCGCGCCGCGAGTACGCCGCTTGGGGAAGGGGGATCACGGGGGAAACCGGCCGTTTCCCCCGTGCGAGCGAGCTAGCGGCGAAGCCGCGGCGAGCGGCTACTTGACCTCGACCCCGGCGCCGGCCTCTTCGAGCTGCGCCTTGATCGAGTCCGCCTCCTCCTTGTTCACACCCTCCTTGACGGCGGCCGGGGCTCCGTCGACGAGGTCCTTCGCCTCCTTGAGGCCCAGTCCCGTGATCGCGCGGACGACCTTGATCACCTGGATCTTCTTGTCGCCGGCGCCGGTGAGCATGACGTCGAACGCGCTCTGCTCCTCGGCGGCGCCGTCGCCTGCCGCCGGGGCGGCTGCGGCCGCAACCGCGACCGGCGCGGCCGCGGTGATGCCCCACTCGTCCTCGATCTTCTTCTTCAGATCCACGAGCTCGAGCACGGTCATCTTGCCGAGCCCCTCGAAGATTGTGTCGACTGCTGATGCTGCCATCTACTCCGCCTCCTCTTCCGTGCGCTCAGGCTCCGCCTGCGCGCTAGCTGTTTCTGTGGGTTCGTCTGTGGACGCCTCTTCGGGGGTATCGGTTGGTGCCTCGGCGGCTTGCTCCGCCTCCACAGCGGGCTCCGCTCCACCCTCGGCGTCACCGCCAGGGCTAGGGGACTCCGCGCCAGCGGAGTCTCCGAGACCGCCGAGCTGCTCTATGCGAGCATCCAGGAGTCCGATCAGGTCGCGCACCGGGGCGGAGATCAGACCGACCACGGTCATCAGCGGACCGGTGATTGCGCCCAGCACCTGGCCGCGGAGCACGTCGAGCGGCGGGAGCGTTGCAAGGTTCTTGACGTCCTCCTCACCAATGGGCGCGCCGTCCAGGATCCCGCCGCGGATCGCGAGGATCTTCGTCGTCCGGGCCGAGTCTGCGAGCGCCTTCGCGACCGCGACCATGTCCCCGTCCGCCTCGATGAAGGCGATCGCGGTCGGGCCGTCGAGGAGCGCGAGCAGCGCCTCGGCGCCCGCGGCCTCTGCCGCTCGGCGGGTGAGCGTGTTCTTGACCACCGTGAACCGTGCGCCGTGGTCGATCAGCTTGGTGCGCAGATCGTCGATCTCGGTCACGTTCAGGCCGCGGTAGTCGGCGACGAAGAGCGTGGGCGACTCCTTCAGCCGCTCGGTCAACTCCGCGACGATCCGTTCCTTGTCCTGTTTCAGCACTCGCTTCCCTCCAAAAGAGATTCGGGCTCGCCGTCGGCGAGCCCTAGAGAGAACGATGTGCTCTCATCGGGACCGCCTCGGCTGGGCTTCTGCCTCGTAGGCTGCCAGCTGTCTCGGGCGAACTCCTCCTCGATGTCTAGGCCGTAACTGTAGCTGCCTCACTAGGGGAATCCGCGCCAGCGGATTCTCCGTCGAGTTCTTCCGTGATCCCGCGGGTGCGCGCGGTGTCCACGTGCACGCCCGGCCCCATCGTCGTGGTCAGCGTGATCGTCCGGATGTATCGGCCCTTGGCCGCCGACGGCTTCGCCCGCACGATCTCCTCGATCAGGGTCGCGTAGTTCTCGAGCAGCTGCCGCTCGCCGAAGCTCTTCTTGCCGATCGGCAAGTGCACGTTGGCCCCGCGGTCGGTGCGGTACTCCAGCTTGCCGGCCTTCGACTCCTGCACTGCCTTGGCGACGTCGAAGGTGACCGTGCCGGTCTTCGGGTTCGGCATCTTTCCGCGCGGGCCGAGGATCCGGCCGAGCTTGCCGACCGTGCCCATCAGATCCGGCGTGGCGATCGCGACGTCGAAGTCGTCGAAGCCGCCTTCGATCTTCGTCGCGAGATCGGCGGCGCCGACGACATCGGCGCCCGCGGCCTCCGCCTCCTTGGCCTTCTCGCCCTCCGCGAAGACGGCGACGCGGAGCTCCTTGCCGGTGCCGTGTGGAAGCATCAACGTCCCGCGCAGCTGCTGGTCGGCGTGGCGCACGTTCAGGCCAAGACGCACATGCGCCTCGACGGTCTCGTCGAACTTGGCGGCGCCGAACCCCTTGATCATCTTGACCGCCTCGAGCGGCGAGTACGCCTGCTCGCGGTCGATCTCGGTGCGCGCGGCTCGGTAGCGCTTGCCGTGCTGGGCCATTATTCCTCCGGCGCCGTACACGCCGGCGCCTCCGGGTTGATGGATGCTCCGTCAAGCCTACGCATCTAGCCTTCCACCTCGACGCCCATCGAGCGCGCGGTGCCGGCGATGACGAGCATCGCCGCCTCGACGTCGCGCGCGTTCAGATCCGGCATCTTCGTCTCGGCGATCTGGCGCAGCTGGTCGCGCCGTAGGCGTCCGACCTTGTCTCGGTTCGGCTCGGATGAGCCCTTCTCGAGGTTCAGCGCCTCCTTGATCAGGACGGCCGCCGGCGGCGTCTTCGTGATGAAGGTGAAGGACCGGTCCTCGTAGACCGTGATCTCGACGGGTGTGATACGGCCGTTCTCCTGCGCCGTCTGGGCGTTGAAAGCCTTGCAGAACTCCATGATGTTCACGCCGTGCTGGCCGAGCGCAGGACCGACGGGCGGCGCCGGGTTGGCCTGCCCACCGGGGATCTGGAGCTTGATGAGTGTCAGTACTTTCTTCATGGAAACCGTGTGAGTGCCAGACTGAAGTCAGGCACGTCACGCTCCTCTCAATCGATCTTCTTCACCTGATCGAACCCGAGCTCGACCGGAACCTGGCGCTCGAAGATGTCGACGAGCACCTTCAGCTTCTGGCCCTCCGGGTTGACCTCGACGATCTCGCCGTCGAAGTCGGAGAGCGGCCCGGAGGTTACCTTGACCGACTCGCCGAGCGAGAACTCGACCTGCGTCCGCAGCCGATCGCCGGAGGCGGCGCCGGTGTGCAGGATCCGGTCGACCTCGCCCTGCGACAGCGGCACGGGCTTCGAGCCGGCGCCGACGAAGCCGGTCACGCCCGGCGTGTTCTTGACCACCGTCCAGGCGTCGTCGTTCAGATCCATGTTGACCAGGACGTACCCGGGCAGGACCCGCTTTTCCGTCTGCACCTTCTGCCCGTCCTTCGTCTCGATCACCTGCTCGGTCGGGACGACGACGCGCCGGAAGCGAGGACCCTGATTCATCGAGTCGATCCGGTGCAGGAGATTGGTCTTCACCTTGTTCTCGTGCCCGGAGTAGGTGTTGATCACATACCACTGAAACATGAGCGCCTTCCTACTGCCCGAGAAACACTTTGCTGACGAGTTTGCTGAACACCTGATCTGCGAAGTAGAGGTAGGTGCCGATGATCACGCAGGCGATGATCACGACGACAGTGCCCTGGATCACCTGGCTCTGACCAGGCCACTCGACCTTCCGGAGCTCACCGACGGACTCGCCGACAAAGCGCTTGGCCCCCGCGCCCGGAAATTGACGTCCAGTGTGGCTCGCCGCAGGCTGCGCAGCCGGACGAGGGGTCGGAGGCGAGACACGCTCGACCGCTGCAGCCGACTGCTCGCGCGCCTCCCTGCGCGCTCGCCGCTCCGCTCTCGTCTGACGGGCCACGCTAGACCCCGCTCCGCTGCCGGCCAAGCCGGCACTGCGCTCCCGGGCCCCGCGAGCCTACGCGCTCATGCCGGCCGTCGTAGCTCCGGTGACCTCCGTCGAGCCTACGGCCATAACCCCGCTCCGCTGCCGGCCAAGCCGGCACCTACGCTCCTTCATGGCCTCCGTCGAGCCTACGGCCACAACCCCGCTCCGCTGCCGGCCAAGCCGGCACCTACGCTCCCTCGTCGCCGCTGACCGTACCGTCGAGCCTACGGCCATCAGCGCGTCTCCCGGTGCACCGTGTGCCGCTTGCACCAGCGGCAATACTTCTTCAGCTCGACCCGGTCCGGCGTGTTGCGCTTCGACTTCGTCGACTCGTAGTTGCGCCGCTTGCACTCGGTGCACGCGAGCGTGATCTTGTCTCTGACGCCGGTCTTGGCCACGTTCTTCTTTCTTCTGTCGCTTGATGCTTCGAAGGAGGTAGCGGCGGGAGGACTCGAACCTCCGACACGCGGATTATGATTCCGCTGCTCTAACCAACTGAGCTACGCCGCCGCGCCGCCCGAGTGTAGCAGCCGTGTCCGGGCATTTTCGTAGTGTGGGCGGGATGAGCTCAGAGGTTTGCTGGCGCTGCGGCACCGCAATGATGTGGGTGCACGGGACCTGGCAGTGCGGGCGCTGCAAGCTGAAGCTTGGCTGCTGTGAAGGAGAGCCGCAGACGAGCTGCCAACCGGCCGCTACCCGCGGGGAGCCGACAGCGAGCTCGCGCGGGGCGTCCCCCTGAAGCACCCGAGCGTGTAGGGGTACTCGAGCGTGGCGTGGTAGTGGTAGGTGCGCACGCGCTTGCCGCGCAGCGTGACCCAGCCGACGTGGCCGTGGCAGGCGTCGAGGTCGGCGTCCGCGAGCAGCTTCCCATTCTCACCGCGAGGCCCGAAGATCGGGAAGCCGTCGAAGGCGTACCCGACGAGCTTCTCCTGGCTTTTCACCGTCGTACCGGTTACGCAGGCCGGGATCGAGTGGTAGTGGTAGATGCCGCCCTGCTGCGGATGACCGCCGCAGACGTCCTGAATCTCGTGCGCGACGGCGTCGCGTTTGGATGCGTCGAGGGCGTTGAAGATGAGGACGCCGTCAACTGCGACCCCGATCGGCCCCATCGGCAGGCACGACGGCGTGCGTGCGACCGCGGGCTTCGCGGGCAGGGTCACGCTCACGTTCTGGACGAGGATCGAGTTCGGGTTGCGGTCGTAGGCGTACGCGTCGTCGCCCGGAGCGATCGGGAAGCTGCCGGTTGCCGCCCCCTTCGGGAGCCCGTTGCCGGAGACGACGAGCGAACTCCCCTTCACCGTGAAGGAGACCCGGCCGGGCCAGAGCACGTGACCGTCCACGGTCGGCTTCGCGGTCAGGTCGAAGGTCGATCCGTTGATCCACGAGCCGGCGTGCTCCGCGCCGCCCCGGCCTGCACCTTGCGCGCAGGCGTAGACGTTGCCACGCGCGGCAGAGCTCGAGACCTTCCCGTCTCCGAGGGGCAGACGGGTCGGATCGGGGCCGAGAGAAGCGCTCCACGCGGCCGCGGCCACAACACCGCAGCCCGCGAGCGTGCAGATCGCCCCAACCGCCGCGTGTCTTCGCTTCATCGTCTGCCTCTCCGTCGCCCGTCGGATCTCCCCAGGATGCTGGGTCAACCTGAGAGTAGGCGAAGAGCCTTGTAAGGGTTCTGGCAGCGATCGGTACGGAGACCCGCACCGGAATCGCCCGGATGCGCAGGTACGTTTCCGTCCCGATGGCGGCGATCGAGGCACGAGAGCTGAAGCGGACGTACAGGACTTCGACCGGAATCCTCCGGCGTCGCATGATCGAGGTCGAAGCGGTGCGCGGCGTCTCGTTCGAGGTGCCGGAAGGCGAGCTGTTCGGGCTGCTCGGGCCGAACGGCGCCGGGAAGACGACCACGATCAAGATGCTGATCACGCTGCTGATCCCCACCTCGGGGTCGGCGAGCGTTCTCGGCCTGGACGTCGTCAAGGACGCGCGCGAGGTGCGCAAGCGGATCGGCTACGTCTTCGGCGGCGAGCGCGGCCTCTACGAGCGGCTCTCCGCGCTCGACAACCTGCGCTACTTCGCCGAGCTGTACGCGGTGCCGCCGCGCGAGCAGCGCCCGCGGATCGCCGAGCTGCTCGAGCTCGTCGGTCTCGCGGGCCGCGAAAAGGAGCGCGTCGAGGGGTATTCACGTGGCATGCGCCAGCGCCTCCACATCGCACGTGGCCTGCTCCACGACCCGCCGGTCGTGTTCCTCGACGAGCCGACGATCGGCGTCGACCCCGTCGGCGCGCGCGAGCTGCGGAAGACGATCGCGGGACTGACCGAGGCCGGCAAGACCGTGCTGCTGACGACGCACTACATGTTCGAGGCCGACGACCTCTGCGACCGGATCGCGGTGATCAACAAGGGCGAGATCGTCGCCGAGGGGACGCCGCGCGACCTGAAGGCGATCGTCGCCGACCGGACCGTGATCGAGATCGAGGCGTTCGGCGTCGACGACGCCGCGGTCGAACGGCTGCGCGCAGCGTCCGGCGTCACGTCCGTGTCGGTCGAGGAGCGAGACCAGGCGCAGGTGCTGCTCGTCCAGTCGGCGAAGGGGCTCGAGCTGACGCAGACGCTGCTCGGGCTGCTGGACGGAGCGACGATCGGGCGCGTCGCCGCACGCGAGCCGACGCTCGAGGATGCCTACGTCGCCCTCGTCGGCGAGCTGATGAGAAACCTCCGACTCATCGGCATCGGCTGGCTGATGCACATGAAGATGCTGTCCACCTCGTCGTTCAACGGGCTGCTCGCGATCGTCTACCCGATCTTCTTCGCGACCGTCGCGTTCTTCATGTACAGGGCGGGGAACGAGCACGCGCTCGCGTACGCCGGGCTCGGGGCCGCCGTCATGGGCATCTGGGGGGCGACGAGCACCGCGGCCGGAGCGGCGCTCCAGCGCGAGCGCTGGCACGGAACCCTCGAGGTGCTCGTGACCACACCGGCACCGTTCTCGCTCGTACTCCTGCCCGTGACGATCGCGATGGCGTCGATCGGGCTGTACTCGATGTTCTCGACACTCCTGTGGGGCCGAGTGCTCTTCGGCATCCACGTGCACGTCCACGATTGGCCGCTCTTCTGCGCGGCGGTCGTGGGCACGATCGTCTCGATCGGCATGTGCGGGTTCCTGATTGCGGTTGCGTTCGTCCGCTACCGGACCGCCTGGGCGCTCGGCAACCTGCTCGAGTATCCGGTCTGGATGATCTGCGGGTTCCTGGTTCCGTTGAGCCAGTTCCCCGGCCCGGTTCAGTGGATCTCACGAACGCTGGCGCCGACCTGGGGCATGCGCGCGATCCGGGACGCTGCGAACGGCACGCCGGTGCTGACCGACCTCGGCGTGTGCCTGGCGCTCGGAGTCGGCTACACGCTGGCCGGCGCCGTGCTGCTCGACTGGTTGCTGCGCTCGGCGCGCGCCCGGGCCACGCTCTCGCTCACATGACGTCGTCGTTCGCCTTCGGCTCACTCCCGTGGGGGAAACCATGTTTCCCCCACGGGCCCCCTTCTTTCAGAGGCCAATGCCAGTCGGGGAACCTCCCGGTTCCCCTCGGACCCCTCCCCCGAGGTCATGGAGCCTCCGCTCCATGACCTCGCTCCGCGTGTTCTTCGTCGGCGGGCTGCTCAGCTACCGCGCGCTCTTCGGCTGGCTCTCGCCCTGGATCCTGATTCCGACCTTCGTAATCGCACCGATCTCTCAGATCCTGCTGTTCGTCTACATCGGCCGGGCGGCCGGCATCCGGACGGACGAGTTCTACGTCGTCGGCAACGCGATGCAGTACGCGGCGATCCCGTGCGTCTTTGCGATGACGAATACGATCGCGGGCGAGCGGTACCAGAACACGCTCGGCGCTGTGCTCGTCACGCCCGCGAAGCGAATCCCGCTCTTCCTCGGGCGGTCGCTGCCGGTGATCTTGAACGGGTTCCTCGTCGCCGCGTTCGCCTTCGCGGCCGGCGGCGCGATCCTCCGGATCGACGTCCCGGCGTCGGCGATTCCCGCAATCGCGCTGGTCCTGCTCGTGAGCGCAGCCGTCGACGACGGGCCTCGGCCTGTCGACGGCCGGGATCGGCCTCCTGGCACGGGACACGGCGACGCTCTCGAACATCGTCTTCGGGATCCTGCTCGTCTTCACCGGGGCGAACGTCGCGCTCTCCGACCTGCCCGGCTGGATGTCCACGCTCGCCCAGGGCCTTCCACTCACGCACGGGATCGAGGCGGCGCGGAAGCTCGCAGACGGCGCATCGTTCGGCCACGTCGGCGGGCTTGTCGCCGCCGAGGCCCTGGTCGGCGCGCTCTACGCGCTCGCCGGGTACGGGCTGATCCGCCTGCTCGAGCGGATGAGCCGGATCCACGCGACCCTGGAGCGCGCATGAGAACCGTCCGCCTGCTCGCGAGTCGGCCTCCGTTTCCACGTCAAGAGCCTGACGCTGTCGGTGTTCTTCCTGCTCACGTCGATCTTCATGCCGCTGCTGGTCGCGACGGTCGCCTACTACATGTTCCGAGCGGGCGGCCGGCCCGGGACGCTGTTCTACGCGTCGCTCGGCGTCTGCGGTCTACGGGATCTGGTCCTCGACGCTGTTCGGCTCGGGGGGCGCAATCCAGTGGCAGCGCTGGCAGGGCACGCTCGAGGTGCTGGTCTCGGCGCCGGCACCGTTCATCCTCGTGCTGCTGCCGCTGACGGTCGCCACGTCGACGATCGGCGTCTACTCACTGGCCTCGACGCTCGCCTGGGGGCGGTTCGTCTTCGGGATCCCCTTCACGATCGCGCACCCTTTCGCGTTCGTCGTTGCCGTGCCCGCGACGATCCTCGGGCTCGGCCTGCTCGGCCTCCTATTTGCGACCACGTTCGTGCTCTACCGGCACGCGAACGCGCTCTCGAACATGCTCGAGTGGCCGGTGCTGCTCGTCACCGGCATGCTCGTTCCCCTCTCTTTGCTTCCCGGCTGGTCGCATCCGATCGCCTGGGCGCTTGCGCCCACGTGGGGTGTCCGCGGCCTCCGTGCGGCGGCGCTCGGCGGCTCGCCGTGGCCCGACATCGGGATGACGGTGGCGCTCGGCGGCGCCTACCTCCTGGTCGGGATCGCTGTTCCTCCGCTACTTCGAGACGGCGGCCCGCAGGAACGCGACGCTCTCGCTGACATGAGCAACCGCCCGTGACAGCCTTCCTGCGGATCTTCTTCGTCGGCGGCGTGATCGCCTACCGCGGCCTCTTCAACTGGATCAGACCCTCGATGTACATCCCGACGATGCTGATCGGGCCCGTCTTCCAGATCCTCTTCTTCGCGTACCTCGGCCGGTACAGCGGGCTGAAGGACGACGCCTTCTTCGTCGTCGGCAACGCGGTGCAGGCCTCGGCGATGTCGGCGGTGTTCGCTGGGACGATGACGATCGCGAACGAGCGCAACTACCAGACGCTCTCGCCGCTCCTGGCCAGCCCGGCCAGCCGCTTCGCCGTCTTCATGGGCCGCGCCCTGCCGGTGCTCGCCAGCGGGCTGGTCGTCTCCGCCTGGGGGTTCCTGATGGGCCGGGTCCTGCTCCGCTTCGACCCGCCGCTGACCAGCATCCCCGCGCTCGCGCTCGTCGTCCTCGTCAGCGTCTCGTCGTGCACGGCGTTCGGGCTGACGATCGGCTCGATCGGGCTACGCGCCCGGGACGTGTTCATGTCGGCGAACATCGCCTACTACCTGATGTGGCTGCTCTGCGGAGTGAATATCCCGCTCGATGCCCTCCCCGGCTGGCTGGCGCAGATCGGGCGGCTGATGCCGTTGACGCACGGGATCGCAGCCGCCCGTGAGATCGCCGCCGGGGCGAGCCTCGGCTCGGTCTCGGGCCTCGTCTGGACCGAGGCGGCGGTCGGCGCGGCGTACGCGACGGTGGCGTTCACGCTCGTCCGCTGGTTCGAGTACGAGGGGCGACGCCGCGCCTCACTCGAGACGTACTAAACCCGCAGCGCGCTGACCGCCGCGACACCGGCGGCGATCACGACCACGCCGAGCACGCCCGAGCGGCCCAGCCGCTCTCGGAAGAGGAACGCCGCCGCCAGCGTCGCGATCGCCGCGAACTGCGAGGCGAGGACCGCACTGACCGCAATCCCGTGGCGGGCTCCGATCGCATACGAGGCGAAACCGCCGACTTCGGCGATCCCCGACGCGATCACGTACGGCGCGGCTGCGCGGGTCAGGCGCAGCTTTCCGGCGAAGAGAAGCGGCAGGGTGACGAAGGCGACCCCGAGGAGGCGCGGCGGCAGCACCGCCCACGCGATCGGCAGGTCAACGCTCGCCCGGCCGGTCGAGTACAGGCCCAGGCCGAACGCCCCTGCTGCGCCGAGGGCGAAGAGGGCGGCGCGGGGGTCGTCCCGCTCGTCGTCGGGCACCGCCGACGACTCCCGCGCAGCGAGGACGATGCCGACCGCGATCACTCCGAGCGCGACCCCGGTGCCAAAGCCCAGGTGCTCGCCGGCGGCCACTGCGATCACCGCAGCCACCGCCCCTTCCGAGGAGGAGATCGGCGCGACCACGCCGACTTTCCCGATCCGCAAGCCGCTGTAGACGAGCAGGAGCCCGGCGACGTTTCCGGCGCCCGCAAGCACGAGCCAGGTGAGCGCGCCGCCGTCGAGCGCCTCCGGCTTGCCCTCGGCCAGCGTCACCGGCCCGACGATGACGAGGCCGGTCAGCATCACCCACGCGAGCGTCGCCTGCGACCCGATCAGCGGGCTCGCCCTGGAAGCGGTCAGCATCGTGATCGCCCAGGCGACAGCGGCGCCGAGGCCGCCCAGAACAGCGATCACGCCGGCCGTCGCTTCACGACCCGAGTCTCACCGCGGCTCCGGACACCGAAACCGGGTAAGTAACACAGTGTTACGAGCCCCAGCGACCTTTGCCGCAAGAGCGCTTCCGGCACAAGTAACACAGTGTTACAAGGAGAGGCGGGGACTCGCCCATGCGGGGCGGAAGGAGACCGAGCCCGACACGAAACCGCGTGTCAGCGGGCGTCGAGCATCGGTTTGACCTCGCGGGCCAGCCGCTCGAGCGTCTCGTGGTCGAACGGGGCAGGGCAGTCGACGTATACGTGGTCGAAGCCGAGCTCGAGGTAGGGCGCCCACGCTTCGGCGACCAGCTCGGCCGGGCCGAACGGACCGTCCTTCGGGCCGCGCCAGCCCTGGTTGCGCTCGGCCATCGCCGCGGCGACCTTGCGGGCCTCCTGCTCGGTGTCACGGATGATCGGAGTCCCGCCCACGAGCGTGCGCTCGATCTCCGACTCGTCGCGGCCGACCTCGTCGCACCAGCGGCGCAGCACCTCGTCCTTGTGCTTGACGGTCTCGATGTCCCCGCTCGTGTTCCAGCCGTCCGCGTAGCGGGCGACGGTCGCGAGCGTCTTCCGCTCGCCGCTCCCGCCGATCACGATCGGCATGCGGTCGCGGACGGGCGGCGGGTTGTTCAGCACGTCTTTCGCCGCGTAGACGGGACCGCGGGCGGAGGCGGGCCCGCCGGGCAGCATCGCGCGCATCAACTCGACCGCCTCGTCGAGCCGGTCGAGGCGCTCGCCGAACCCCGAGCCGAAATCGATCCCGAACGCGGTGTGCTCGGTCTCGAACCACGCCCCGCCGATCCCGAGCACCATCCTCCCGCCGCTCACGTGGTCAAGCGTGGTCACCATCTTCACGACGAGGGCCGGGTTGCGAAACGTGTTCGCGCCGACCATCAGCCCAAGCTGGACCTGCTCGGTGTTCTCGGCCCACGACGCCAGTGTCAGATACCCCTCGAACATCGGCCCTTCCGGGTTGCCGACGATCGGGTAGACGTGATCCCACGTCCAGAGCGAGTCGAAGCCGAGCCGGTCGACGAGCGCGCCCGTCTCGCGGAGAGAGTCGAAGTCGGTGTACTGCGGCCAAACGAGCGCGCCGAGCTTCACGGTGCCACTCTACTCACCGAGCGCTCGTTCTCAGGGCCTGCGAAGGCCGGGAGGATGCGCGGTTCGTCTAGCGTTCAGCGCGGTGTTCGCTCCGAGCCTGAGACTGCGCACCGCGGCCGCCGTCGCCGTGCTCGCGGCGATCGCGGCACCGCTGGCGGCCGAAGGCGGAGACTCCACCATCGGTGCCCGCGCAACGGTGACCGAGTGCGCAGGCCTGCTCGATCGCCGGCTCGAGGTCTGCACGGCGTACATCGCCAACGCCACTCTCACCGCCAGGCTCCCGTACTACACGTTTGCGAGAAGCGACAATGCCGCCCAGGCGCGTCTGGCCCGCTACCGACTGGAGTCGCGATACGTCGGGCGGGCACGAGCGAAGATCGAGAGCCAGGTCTCCCATTGGCCTCGTGGCCGGCCCAACGTCGATCTCCCGAGAGTCAAAATCACGTCGACCCGAGTGAGCGGAAACCGAGCGACGCTCGTCACGAAAGAGACGTGGAAGGTGAGAGCATCGTCGGGACGGGTCCTGTTCAACGAGCGGCAGCGGCGCCACACGATCACGATGCAGCGCGTCGAGGGCCTCCTTCTTCACAAGTGGGTCGTCGCGGCAATCGACGGTTAGTAGCCGTCGCGGGCAGCCACCGACCGACCAACAACCGCGGCGGCTACTTGATCAGCGTCAGCAGCTTGAACATCGGCAGGTACATCGACAGGATCACGACGCCGACCATGATCCCGACGCCGATCATCATGATCGGCTCGATGATCGAGGTCAGCGCGGCGATCGAGGCGTCGACCTCTTCCTCGTAGAAGTCGGCGATCTTGCCGAGCATGGCGTCGAGCTCGCCCGTCTCCTCGCCGATCTTGACCATCTGGCTGACCATCGGCGGGAAGACCGGATGCTCGACCATCGGCTGCGCGATCGGCATGCCCCGGTGCACCTGCTCCTTCACGGTTCCGAGTGCGTCCTCGACCACCCAGTTACCCGCCGTCGTCGCCGTGATCTCGAGCGCCTTGATGATGTCGATACCCGCCGCGACCAAGGTCGAGAGCGTCCGCGCGAAGCGGGCCATCGTCACCTTGAGAACGATGTCGCCGATCTTCATCGGGATCTTCAGCTTGAAAGCATCCCAGTGGCGGCGGCCCGAGCTCGAGCGCTTCCAGCGGAAGAAGGAGAAGATCGTCAGGCCGATCGTCGGGAAGACCAGGTACCACTGGTGTCGCAGGAGATCCGAGGCGGCGATGATCGTCTTCGTCATCGTCGGCAGCTCGCCGCCGAGCTGCGTGTACATCCGCTGGAAGACCGGAACGAGGAAGAGGAGCATCGCCGTGAGGACGAGCGACGCGAAGGTGACGACGAGCGCGGGGTAGATCATCGCGCCCTTCACCCTGCGCCTGATGTTCGAATCCTTTTCGATCTGGAGCGCCAAGCGGTCGAGCACCTCGTCGAGGATGCCGGCCGCCTCGCCCGCCTCCACCATCGACACGTAGAGGCGTGAGAAGACCTTCGGATGGCGGGCGAGCGCCTGCGAGAGCAAGGCGCCTCCCTCGACGTCGGCGCGGACCTCGCCGATCACCACCGCCAGGTACTTGTCGGCGGTCTGGTGCTCGAGGATGTGGAGCGCGCTGACGATGTTCAGGCCCGCGTCGATCATCGTCGCGAACTGGCGCGAGAAGATCTGGAGCGACTTCGCCTTGACCTTCTTCAGCGCGGTGCGGACGCTCTCCTCGCCGCTCGCCGGCAGCTCCTCGAGCGCGTCGGCGAGCAGGCCGCGAACGCGCAGCTGCTCGCGGGCGGCATCGAGAGACGGGGCGTGCACCTCCCCGGTCAGCTCGAGCCCCTGGGCGTTGATTGCGTTGTAGGCGTAGGCGGCCATCGTTACGTCCCCGTCGAGGCGTCGAAGAGGGAGGAGCGGCGGATGAGCGCAGGGCCGTTGAGCCGCTTCGTATCCCGGACGACAACGGTGACCTGCTTCGTCTGCCGTCCGTTTTGGGGCGTCAACCCGACGATGTAGGTGTCGACCTCGTACGTGCCGTGATCGGGACCCGTCAGCGTGCGGCTCGCGTTGCACTGCGGGTTGGCCGACACCTGGCCGGAGCAGGTCCCGGTCACGAGCGACGCGGAATAGGCGGCGTCCGTGGTGTACGGGGCAGAGCTCGGGATCGACGACGGGTCGATTGCGATCGCCGAGTAGGTCAGGGCCCGGTAGAGCTCGAGCTGCGAGTCCGCCAAGGTAGAGGCGGTGGCGACGCGCCCGGAGCGACGGGACGTGATCACGCCGTTGACGAACGCAGCCATCAGCGCGAGCAGGCCGATGTTGAGCATGACCATGGCGATCATCAGCTCGACGAGGCCAAACCCGCCGTCGGTGCGCAGTCGCGCAAGCAGTCGCTTCACACCCCAGATATCGGCAAGCCACACCGAGGGCTAGAGCGCATCCCTCGTGCGAGCGTCAGGCCCGCGGCGGCGCACAGCCGATACCAGAACTGCCGATGCGCGCCTTCGGACATCGCCTGCCCAGGTTCCCCGCCGGCTCCCGGTTGGCTCGACGGCTGCGGGAGGAGCGCGGAGTCGCCCTCGTGATGGCGCTCGGGATCCTGACCGTGCTCGCCGTCTCGGCGACATCGGTCGTCTATTTCACGAGCTCCCAGGCGCGTAGCACCGCCCAGAATGAGAACCGAGCCGACGCCTACTCCCTGGCGGAGGCCGGCATGAACGCGGCGCTGGCTGTGCTCGGGAACGCGTTGAACGCCAAGACCGCAACGGCTCTGCCTGCGTGCTCCTCGCCGACGGCGATGTCTTTGGAGGGAGGGTCGACGAGCTACTGCGGCGTGCTCAACACGTCGACCTACGTCTGGACGCTCACGTCGACCGGGACGGCCCCGAGCCCGACCGGCGGCGCCCCGCTGACCCACACCCTGCATCGCACGGTGACGGTGAAGGGCATCAGCGACGGAGCGAGCGTCTCCGCCTGGAGCCGCTTCTACCAGGACAGCCCGACCGGCTGCCTGACGATCGACACGGTCTCGATTCCCGGGCTCCGTCGCCGCGCGGAACTGCCTCCAGCTCCAGAACGGCGGCCAGATCACCGGCAGCGCGAGCACAGTCGAAGCCGGCGGCAACGTGACCATCGTCGGATCGGCCGGGTCGTCGAGCACACGCGCCGCGGCGACCGGGGCGGGATGGACGAGCTCCTGCCAACATCGTCTCGAGCAACAACGTCTACGCGACCGCGAGCGTCGCCGCGAGCGGAACGAGCGCCAACCTCGACGCGACCAACTTCGGGTTCAGCATCCCGAGCGGGAACACGATCGTCGGCATCCAGGCGAACGTCGAGCGGAAGGAGTCCTCCGCGTCGGGCGGCGTCACCTACGACACGGCCTCCTCGGCGTCGAGCGCCAGCTCGGGGAGCACCCTGTCGTGGTCGCACACGGTCGCGAACCAGTCGAACCGCGTGCTCGTCGTCGGTGTCACCGCCGAGTACAGCGTCAAGCGCGTGCCAGGCGACGAGCGTCAAGTGGGGCAGCACGAATCGCTGACCCAGATCGCGCAGAACGTCGCCGGAACCGAGCATCTACCAGTGCGCGAGCCTCTGGTACCTGCTCGCTCCGAGCACCGGCACGAACACGATCACCGTCACCTACCAGTCCTCGTCCATCACGAACAAGACGGCCGGAGCGGTCGGCCTCTACGGCGTCAAGCAGGCCGCCCCGGACGCGTCAGCAACACGAGCTACAACAACTCGGGGGCGACCTCGACGAGCGTGACGACGCAGGCGGCGAACTCCTGGGTCGTCGACATCTTCGGAGCGGCCAGGGCCTCGGCAACCTCGGCGCAACTTCGGGCCAGATCGAGCGCTGGACAGCGCGACTCGGGTAGCACCGAGTCGAGCGGCATGAGCACCAAGCTCGTCGGCGCTCCGGGCGCGACGAGCATGGCCTGGACGCAGAGCGGCATCAACCGCAGCGCAGCGGTCGCCGCCGCCTTCGCGCCGTACTCTGCCGCCAGCGACCTCGTCGACGAGGACGTGTACCTGCTCAAGGGCGGCGTCACGGCCGGCACCGACCACGCCGGCCCGGCCGGCTGGACGACCTCCGACCTGACCGTCGGTTACGGCGGCTCGACGGACACCTGGGGTACGACCTGGACGGTGGCAGACGTCAACGCGTCGAACTTCGGCGTGCGGCTGAAGGTCCGCAATCCGTCGACGTCGAGCTCGAACACGGCTTCGGTCGACTACGTCTCGGTGACCGTCTGGTACGCGCCTGTGCCTACCTCGAGCATCGGCACGTCCTCGGTGCCGATCGCGCAGGCGAACATCGGCGGCACCTGCACGCTCGGCGCGGCAGGAGCGCACGCGCCGTGCAGCTCGGCCGACAACGTGTTCGCGTCCACGGTCACGCAGGCTCCGCAAGACCTCACCAAGCCGACGATCGATCTCGCCTACTGGTGGCAGAACGCCAAGCCGGGGCCCAAGCACCCGTGCACGACGAGCTCCGGCAGTCGTGCCGAGCTTCGACAACAACGCCGGCTCGACGTCGACCTTCGACCGCAGCCTGACCGACAACGGCGAGATGACGCCGGAGAACGCCAGCTACACCTGTCAGGTCTGGGAGAACGGCGCACTCGTCGGCGAGCTCTCCTGGAACAAGACGACCCGCGTGCTGAAGGTGCAAGGGACGATCTTCCGCGACGGCAACTTCCGCTTCGACGACGACGGCTCCGTCGTCCACTACCAGGGCCGCGCGATCATCTACGCCTCCGGCGACCTGGAGTTCGACGAGCAGGTCTGCGCCGGCGGGTCGGGGACGACGAGCTGCTTCTCCTATCCCTACCCGAGCGCGACTGCGGGCGACTGGGATCCCACCCAGAATCTCCTCATCCTGCTCACCGGAGCGACCGATACGGGCGGGAACGGAGCCTCGGAGTACGACCAGGGCGGATCGACCTGCTCGCCGTCGGGTACCGCTTCGTGCCCCAACGGCTACAAGCCCAGCGGATTTCAGGGAATCGTCTACTCGAACGGCGAGTGTCTCATCCACCAGGAGTTCCAGCTCAGCGGGCCCGTCATGTGCGACACGATCAACATCGTCAACGGCCAGAGCGGCAGCGGCGACCACGGCTCGCCCTCCTGGCCGGCCTTCTACACCTGGCCGAATATCGGCTCGCTGATCGACGGACAGATCTACGTCAACACCGCAAGCGCCGAAGCGTTCGAGATGGAACTCGGCCCGACAGACGGGTAGCGCCGCTCAGCCGGTCGGGGTGGTCGTGTCGAGCGCGTCCGTGACGATCGGGGTCGTCGCGATCGTCGTCGGCGTCGTCGGCGCGGCAACCGTGGCCGTGGCCGTGGCCGTGGGGACGGTCGTGCTGCCCGAGACGGGCAGCGTCTCGACATCGCACTTGGCCTTGAGCAGGAGCACGTAGCGCGTCCCGTCGGCGGTGTTGACGAGGGTCAGCTTCTCGCCGAGCTTCAGCGTCGCCGCGCTCTGCCCGCTGTCGTAGGCGCCGCCGACCACGCCGATCTTCACCGACTTGCCGTCCTTCGCGATCGAGATCACACGGAAGATGTCCTCCGTCCCCGGGAACGTGCCGTTGACGGCGACGTTCTCGCAGACGCCGTTGGTCGAGATCGCCACTGCGGTCGGCGCGACGACCGGCGCCGCCGGCACTGGTGCCGGTGTCGATGCCTGCGTCGTCCCGGCCGGGGCCGGTGTTGTCGCTGCGAGTGTGGGAACGATCGGGACAGCAGCAGTCGTAGTCGAGGGGAAGGGCACGATCGGCGCCGCCGCGGGCGAGGTCGTCGTGGTCACGGGGGTGAGGCCTCCGTTCGGCGCGGTCCGGCGCGGCACCGTCTGCTGCGGCTGTGCCGGGGTCGCGGCCGGGAGCGTTGCCGGCGTTTCCACGGGGAGTCGGCGTCGCGGGTGTCGGCTCGGTCGACGGCAGCGCCGGGCTCAGAGCGGAGAGCTGCTGGACGAACGGATCCTTGCTCTTGAACAGACCGAACGAGATCAGCTGGCCGGAGCCGGGCTCGATCGAGACGCGATCCGTGTCGGGCAGCGTCGCGGCCGCACCGGCAAGCGGGGAGCCCGAGCCGGGCAAGCTGGTCACGTCGGTGACCGCAGGCGGAGCGGTCGACTGACCGGAGTTGGTGCCGAGCATCTTCGGCAGCTCGAATCCGAGCAGCGCGAGCAGGATCACCGAGCCGACGGCGAGGATCTGCTTCTGGCGCTTCGTCTTCGCATCCGCGAGCTTCTTGGTGGCAGACGCGCTGCTCATGCGCCGGCGGCATTCGCTCCCGGCGGAGCTGCCGGGATGGGCTGGGTGTCGCCCTCGGTAGCCGGCGCCGCGGGCGCGAGCGCGTCGGGGGCGGTTGTGCTCGCGGGAGGAGGAACCGTTGGGGCAAAGGTGAGCGTTCCGTCGCCGAAGACGTAAGCGGAGACGGTCAGCGTCGCCTTCACCTGCGGGAACTGGAGCGCGCCCTCGTCGAACGAGACCGAGTCGACCGAGAACAGGCGGCCGGTCGCGGCGAGCACGCCCTGGTGGACGCCGACGAGGTTGCGGAGGCGATAGAGGAAGTCGGACAGGTCGTAGAAGTGCCCCTCGAAGACAAGGTCGATCCCGACCTGCTCGTAGGAGCCGAGCGAGACCGGGTCGTGCGGGGTGATCGACTGAAACGACACTCCTGTCTCTGCCGAGATCTCGCTCAGCTGAAGCAGTACGTTCGGCATGTCGGCGCGGTCGGGCATCGCGCGCGAAAGCTTGAACAGGTCGGCGACGCGAATCGGCTGCACCTGCGGTTCCGAGCCTCCGCCCTGCGCCTCGGCGATCTGTGCGTGGGTCGCGTCGATCTCGGCGGTGAGACGCGAGGCCTCGGAGCGCTTCGGCGCGATCACGACGAGCCAGCCGGCGAAAAGCGCGGCGACGAGCGCTGCCACCAGGACGCCGGCCTTGACCGCGGACGGGAGCTTCGTCATGACGCCGCCTGCCTGCGGATGCCCGCCTCGATCGAGAACTGGACCACGGTGCGCCCCGACACCAGCGTCTGGGAGCTCGACACGAGCTTCACGTCCTGCAACTCGGGGATCACGGCCAGGCGGCTGAGGAAGCGCGCGACACCCTCCTGCGAGTACGTGTATCCCGCGATCGTGAGCGGCGCGGTCGTCGAGGGGACGACCGGTGCCGGCGCGGACGGCTGCTCGGTCGACGTCGCCGCCCCGTCGCTGGCGGTTGTGGTCACCGGCGCGGGAGGCGGAGCCGTCGACACCGCCGATTGAGGCGACTGCGCCGTCAGAGTCGTCAGCCAGACGTCCTCGGGCAGCACCGAGGAGATCTCGCGGAGAATCCGGTCCCAGGCGACACGCCCCTGAAGCGCCGCGCCGAGCGCCGCGACGCGCTGGTCGTGCTGAAGGGCGAGCTGTGCGTTCGTCTGCGGCGCCGCCGCCGGCGGCGGCAGAGTTGCGAGCTCGTCTTGGAGAGCCTTGAGGGTGGCTCTGCCGTCGTTCACCTTGGAGCTCTCGAGGAGATAGCCCGCGGCGAGGAGCGAGCCGACGAGGAACGGAGAGACGAGGGCGAGCTGGACGCCGACGGTCATGCGCTTGCGGCGCTTCGGCGCCTCGCGCGGCAGAAGGTTGACGGCGCGCACTAGTGGGCCACCACCTAGTCCTCGATCCCGAGGCCGACTGCAACCGCGAGCGACCCGGCGGAACCGTTCCCCGTCTTGCGCAGCTTCCGCGGCAGCTTGACGCGGCCGAACGGGTCGGCCGGGGAGACGCGAACGCCGATCAGGCGCTCGAGCTCCTCGGCGAAGCCACCGCACTCCGCGCCTCCGCCGGTGACGAGGATCTCACCGATGCCGAGCGACCCCGGCTGCTCCTGGTAGTAGCGAAGCGAAGCAACCAGCTCGCGCGCGAACACCTGCAGCTCGGACGACATCGCCTGCCGGGCGCCCTCGGCGGCGCGCGCGTCGAGACCGGCAGCCTCCCCTTCCTCGACCAGCGACAGCAGCCGCTTGATCGGCTCGGCCTCCGAGGGAGTGAGGTCGAGAACGCGCGCAAGCGCGATGTCGAGTGCCGATCCGCCCCAGGGCAGCACGCGCGTGAACTCGCAGACGCGTCCGTCCGAAACGGCCAAGGTGGAGCGGTCGTGGCCGACCGAGACGCAGACGAGGCCCGCGTCCTCCGCCCCCGCCGGCGCGACCGCCGGATCGCCGAGGGCGCGCAGGAGGGCGAAGGCATCGAGGTCGATCCCGACCAGCTTCAGCCCAGCCTTCTTGCAGGCCGACACGTACCGGTCGACGAGCTCACGGTGGGCGACGACGAGCAGGACACGCCGAGTGCGGACACCGTCGCCTCCGATCCGGTCGGCCAGAATCCGGTAGTCGAGCACCGCCTCGTCGAGCGGGATCGGCAACGTCTCCTGCGCGCGGAAGCGGATTGCGTTCGCCAGCTGCTTGGGATCGTCGATGCCGCTGATCTCGAACGTGCGAACCCCGATCCGGTTGTTCGAGATCCCGAGCCGAACGGCGTTTCGCGGCAGCTTGTTCTTGCGGAAGAACGTCTTCAGCGCGGCGGTGAGCTCGTCGGGCTCGCGCAGCTCGCCGCCGACGACGATTCCGCGCTCAAGCGGCGCCGTCGCCATGCGGATGACCCTGGGGCCGGACTTGTTGACGACCTGGGCGGCCGCGATCTGCGAGGCGCCGACCTTCAGGCCGACCAGGCGCTTGTGGGCGGAGGCCGAGGAGTCCCGTTCCTCCTTGGCGGCGCGCTTCGCGCGCTGCGCCTCCTCCTTCGCGAGACGCTTCGCATCACGCTCGGCCTTCTTCCGCTCTCGGCGCGAGAGCTTGGGCAAGTCAACCGGGTCCGGTTCGGGACCGCGTGTCTGCCGCTGCGGTTCGGGCTCGTGCGGTTCCTCGGGGAGCGCCGGCTCGGGCGGTGAGACCTCGACGGTTTCGTCGAGCGGGGCCGCAACTGCGGCTTCGACGTTTACCTGAACATCGGCCTCCGGCTCGACGTCGACCGCGGGCTCGGGCCAGAGCGTCGGCTCGGGCGGAGGCGGCGGCTCGGGCGGAGGCGGCGGCTCGGGCGCGCGTACCTCTGTGGGCGCGCGGCCGAGGACGAGTGGAGTGACGGGAGGCAGGACGAGCGGATCCAGTGTCTGCTCGGCCAGCGGGCGGAGCAGATCCGCAACCGAGTCCGGCTTGGCCGGCGGAGACGTCATCGGGGGAACCCGCACACCCTTCTCCTTCGCCTTGCGCCGAAGGGTGATCTCCTTCTTCCAGACCGACTGCTTGTCGTCGGGCGGGCTCATCTTCAGCTCCCCGCCAGCCGCAGCCCGGAGGCGATGGCCGGCTCGGGCTCGACGTAGCCGGAGCGCTCGAGCAGCCCGAGTAGCTGGTCGGGGTAGCTCGAGCACGTGAGCGCGGTCTCGAGCGAGATCGTCCCGTGCAGGACGAGCTCGGCGAGCGACTGCTCCATCGTCTGCATACCCCTCGCGGTTCCGGTCTGCATCGCCGAGTAGATCTGCTCGACCTTGCCCTGGCGGATCAGATTGCGGACGGCGTCGTCCGGAAGCAGGATCTCGACCGCCGCGACCCGCCCTTCGCCGTTCGCGACCGGCAGCAGCGCCTGCGTGACGACCGCTTGGAGTGCGCCGGCGATCTGGGTGCGGATCTGACCCTGCTGCTCGGCCGGAAAGACGTCGATGATCCGGTCGATCGTCCCGGCGGCGCTGCGCGTGTGCAGCGTCGCAAACACGAGGTGGCCGGTCTCTGCAGCGGTCAGCGTGGTCGCGATCGTCTCGAGATCGCGCATCTCGCCGAGCAGGATCACGTCGGGGTCCTGCCGCAGTCCCGCGCGCAGCGCCTCGGCGAACCCCCGCGCATCGGTGCCGATCTCGCGCTGGTTGACGATGCACCGGCGGTGCGGATGCAGGAACTCGATCGGGTCCTCGATCGTGAGGATGTGCGCCGAGCGGGTGCGGTTGACCTCGTCGATCAGGGAGGCGAGGGTCGTCGACTTTCCCGAGCCCGTCGGCCCGGTGACCAGCACAAGCCCGCGAGGCCGCGCGGCCAGCTCGTGCAGGGTCTCCGGCAGGCCGAGCTCCTCCAGCGACTTGATCTTCTGCGGGATGAGACGGAACGCGGCGCCGACCGCATTCTGCTGGAAGAACACGTTGACGCGGAAGCGGGCCACACCGGGCACCTCGTAGGACACGTCGATCTGCCGGTCGACCTCGAGCCGCTTCTGCTGCTCGGTGGAGAGGATGCGGTAGAGGAGCTGCTGCGCCGACTCGCCGGTCAGCGCGTCGAGATCCTCGACCGGCCGGATCTCGCCGTTCACGCGGACCGCCGGGGAGGCTCCAGCCGCCAGGTGCAGGTCGGAGGCACCCCAGGCGGGCATGCCGCCGAGCAGCTCGTCGATCGAATACGCGGTGTCCATTTCCCTCAAACGGGCTATCGGCAGCGCATCGGCGGTACTTGACGGGGTTCGGCGGAAGTGCGGCGCGCAGGTGATCCCCCGTTCTAGGGCTGAGGGGCTGTCTTGGCACGACCGATGAGGCACAAGCCACCGCAAACCCCCCCACAAGGAGCGGCAAGCATGATCAGCATGTTGCGCAAGCGCTTGAGGCGCGAGGAGAAGGGTTTCACCCTGATCGAGCTCCTCGTCGTCGTGATCATCCTCGGCATCCTCACGGCCATCGCCATCCCGTCCTATCTGAGCTTCAGGGGCCGGGCCGAGGACGCCGCCAACAAGGCAAACGTCCGCTCGGTCATCCCGTCGATCGAGTCGTACTACGCCGACAACAACTCCTACTCGGGCATGACCCTGGCGGGACTTCAGTCGACGTACGACCAGGCGCTCGACCTCTCGAAGTACACGCTCGCGGGCGTGACCGACACCTCCTACTGCGTCCAGAGCCCGCAGAACGGCACGCACATCTGGAACAAGGCCGGTCCGGCGGCGCCGCTGGCTACAGGCGCCTGCCCGTAGTCCTTCGGCTCAGCTGACTTGAAGAGGGCGCGGGAGACCGCGCCCTCTTCGTTTCTCAAGGCCGGGCCCCCGAGTGCCGACGAGAAGCGATGTGAAGCGTGAGCCCGTCCCTGCGCTCGTTGCGATCGTCGGCGCGAGCTTCATCGTCCGCATGGTCGTCGGCTGGCTCCGCGCGGTGCCGGCGCTCTTCCCCGACGAATACACGTACGCCGCCCTCGGCCGGTCGATCGCCGAGTCCGGCCGGCCGCTGATCCGGGGCGCCTCCCCCCACTTCCCGGCGCTTCTCCAACCGATCGTCACCTCCCCGGCCTGGCTCGTCGGCGACGTCGGCCTCGCGTACCGCCTCGTCCAGACGATCGGCGCGCTGCTGATGTCGCTGGCCGCAGTCCCGGTCTTCGTGCTTGCGCGCCGGCTCGGGCTGAGCGGCCGGGTCGGCCTCGCGCTCGCAGCGCTCGCGGTGCTCGTGCCAGATCTCGTCTACGCGTCGTTCGTCTCCTCGGAGGCGCTCGCCTACCCGCTCGTCCTCGCGGCGGTGTGCGCTGCGACGGCTGCCCTGGCGCGGCCGTCGCGGCTCGCCCAGGTCGGCTTCGTCGTCCTCGCCGGCCTGGCGACCTTGACCCGGGTGCAGTTCGCGGTGCTCCCGATCGTCTTCTTCGCCGCCGCGCTCGCGATCGGGCTGCGCGAGCACCGCGTGAGAGCCGCGCTGCGCGAGCAGCTCCTGCCCTTTGTCCTCTTCGCCCTACCGCTCGCCGCGCTTGTCGCCACAGGCCCCGCTCGCGCCCTCGGCCCGTACCGGGCCGTGCTCGGCTTTCACGGCAGCGCGGGCGGCGTGGTCAAGTGGGCCGCGCTCGATGCGATGACGCTCTCCTACGCCGCCGGCTGGATCGTCGTTCCCGGCGCGATCCTCGGGCTGTGGCTGGCGGTGGCCCGCCCGCGGTCGAGAGACGAGCTCGCTTTCGGGGCAACCGCGGCCCTGTTGAGCGGCGCGCTGCTCGTCGAGGCCGGCGTGCTCCAGGCGAGCCTCCCGCTGGGCAAGGAGATCCAGGAGCGCTACGTCTTCTACGCCGTCCCGCTGATCGGGCTCTGCTTCGCGCTCTACGCGGCGCGAGGCTGGCCGCTGCGGGTACCGCATCTCGCGCTCGCAGCGCTGCTCGTGATCGTCTCGGTGCGGCTGCCGCTGAGCGCGTATGCGATCGCGGCTACCGTCGACGGCTCGTCGATCCTCTACGGCGTCTACTGGTTGGGCGGTGAGCTCGGCCAGGTCGGCGCCGCCTCCGCCGTCGTGGCCGGAGTGGTCGGCGTGCTCTCGGCGATCGCCGTCCTGGGATCGCGGCGACCCAGCCTCGGAACGCCGCTCGCGCTCGGCCTCGCGATGCTCGTCACCGGCGCGGCCTCCGCAGGCGCCGTCGCCTTCGACGTGACCAACACAGGACTGGCCAAGCGCGCGTTCCTGCCGGACGACCCGTCCTGGGTCGACCGTGCCACTGTCGGGCGCGTCGCCCTGCTCCAGGCCTGGGGCGGCACCCGGGCAGCGTCGCTCCAGGAGCTCTTCTGGAACCGCTCGATCGATCGCGTCCTGCTGCTGCCGGGGGCGGCCTCGATCGACCGCTTCGGCGAGCAGCGAATCGAGGTCGGCGACGACGGATCATTGACCGCCGGCGGGCAGGCGGTGACCGGGCCGGTGCTCGTCGACGCCTACGGCTCGACCGTGCGGCTACGGGGCGCGCACCTGCTCGAAGCCGGTCCGACAGCGTCGTTGTGGGTTCCCGACGGCCGGGTGCAGCTGTCGCTGTACGCGGTCGGCCGCTACCACGACGGCTGGCTCGCCGACGCCGGAGCGGTCTACCTCTGGCCCGAGCGGGCGGGAAAGGCGCTGTCGGGCTGGCTCTCGATGCGCCTCCTTGCACCGCGCGAGATCGGTGCGGTGTCGATCGAGTTCCGGCTGCCGGGCGGCGCGCGCACCGCCGTTCATCTACGACCCGGCGTGTCCCAGCGGGTCAACCTCCAGGTTTGTGGCGACGGCGACTGGTACTCGACCTTCCGCTCGGCCCGTCACGGAATGATCGGCCTGCGGATGGTCAGCGTGAAGGCCTCGGCCCCGGTGTTTACACCCAGCGTGTCGGCGTGCCCGGTACCGGAGACCGTTTCGTAAGTCAAGAGCGGGCGCTTTCGTGCCGATACCTGAATCGTGACTCTGCTCTTCGGACAGCGCCCGCGGTCGCTCATGATCGTCGGCGTTCTCGCACTCGCCGCCGTCGGCGCAGGGCTGATGGTGCTCGGCCGGTCGCCGGGGTCGACCGACGCCTCGCCCGGAGCTCCGGAGACCCCGAAGACGACTCCTGCGGCCCCCGCTCCGCGCCCTGCCACCACGGCACCGAGCAGCCCTTCGGCGCAGGCCGGCTCCGGCTCCGCCGACCAGCTGCCGGTCGCGATCGAGCAGGCGCTCGCGTCAAACCACGTCGTCGTCGTCGCGCTCTTCGACCCGAAGGCGAAGATCGACGACACTGCGCTGCGGGAGGCAAGCGCAGGTGCCCAGCTCGCCGGCGCCAGCTTTGCGCCGATCGACGTGACGAAGGACGAGGTCGCAGCGCTGAACGCGCACTACGGCGTGATCCAGGATCCGGCGGTGCTCGTCCTGCGCCCGCCCGGCGACCTGGTCGTCCGGATCGACGGGTTCGCCGACCGGGACACGGTTGCGCAGGCGGCCGCGAACGCTGCGGCGTGATCCGTTTCGGCGGCAGTGCGGCGGAGACGGACGGGGCCTCCACCGCGGACGTCCCGGCGCCCCCGGCCGCGGGACGCGAGCTCTTCGTCCGTCATGCGCGCAAGGACGGCCGCCTGGTCGCGATGCTCCGCGCCGTCGACCACGGCGCCTCCTGTGTCGTCGAGGCGGAGGTCTACCCGCAGGGATCGACGCAGCTCGCCCGCCCCGGCCCGTACAGGTTCGCCGACGCCCACCAGGCGAGCGCCTTCGTGACCGAGGCGGTCGCGGCGCTGATGTACCTGGGTTGCGACATCCAGGCCCAATAGCACGGGGAAACCAGGGGTTCCCGGGCACGGGGGAGCCCGGCTTCCCCCGTGAGCCCCCTCGCTCGCTCGCTCCGCTCGCATCGTGCCAGCACCCTTGGTCGCGGTCGGCCGCGGCCGCGGATGCCGACGTCATTCTCGGCCGCGCCGACATGGCGGCCGCGGCCGTCACGACGACGGGTGCGAACACATCGGGATCACTACCACCGCGGCCGGCTCAGCTTCCGGTCGCACCGCGCGGACGCCGGCAAGGAAGGGGCCCCGCGGGGGAACCAGGGGTTCCCCCGCGAAGCGGAGCGAAGCGTCAGACGGTGACTCGCGCGAGCTCTTCGATCGACGTCAGGCCCGCGGCAACCTTTGCCATGCCGTCATCCCAAAGCGTCCGCATCCCGCCGGCCATTGCCTCGCGCTCGATCTCCTCGCGACTCGCCTTCCGCACCGACAGCTCCGCGAGGCTCTCGTTCATCTGGAGCATCTGGAAGATGCCGATCCGGCCGCGGTACCCAGTCTGGCCGCACCTCGGACAGCCGCGCTTGCGATAGAGCACCGTCCCGTCGGACGCCGTTGCGACCTCGGGCGACAGGCGCGCCTCGATCAGCTCGTCGACCGTCGGCGTGTACATCTCCGAGCAGTGAGTGCAGAGCTTCCGCGCGAGCCTCTGGGCGAGTACCGCCGAGACTGCCGCCCCGGTCAGGAACGGCTCGACGCCCATCTCGTTGAGGCGAGTCAGCGTGCTCGGCGCATCGTTCGTGTGCAGCGTCGAGAGCACGAGATGGCCGGTCAGCGCCGCTTCGATCGCGATCTTGGCGGTGTCGCCGTCGCGGATCTCGCCGACCATCACCACATCCGGATCGGCGCGCAGAATTGATCGCAGCGCGGTCGTGAATGTGAGCCCGGCCCGCAGGTTGATCTGCACCTGGCTGACGCCGGCGAGCCGGTACTCGACCGGATCCTCGACCGTGATGATGTTGATCTCCGGCCGGTTGATCTGGTTCAGGGCGGCGTAGAGGGTCGTCGACTTGCCGGACCCGGTCGGCCCGGTGACGAGTATCGCGCCGGTCGGCCGCGTGATCAGATCGGCCATCCGCGACTGCATCTCGTCACCCAGCCCGAGCGCCTCCAGCGTCGGAGCACTCTTCGACTGGTCGAGGAGCCGCATCACTACCGTCTCGCCCGAGACGGTCGGGAGCGTGGCGAGACGAATGTCGAGGAGCCGCCCAGCGGCGGCAGCGCGGAGCGAGATCCGACCGTCCTGCGGGCGCCGTCGCTCGGCAATGTCGAGCTTGGCGAGCACCTTCAGACGGGTGATCACGCCGGCCGACAGGCGCTTCGGGATCCGTTGTACCTCGTGCAGCACGCCGTCGATGCGGAACCGAACGACGAGACCGTCCTCCTGGGCCTCGAAGTGGAGATCGCTGGCACCGTCCTCCGCGGCCTGGAGGATGACTGAGTTGACGATCCGGACGATCGGCGCGTCGGTGACGCCGTCCTCCTCTTCGAGATCGGCGACGTCCGAGCCGTCTACGTGCCGATCCTCCTCGAGGCTCTCGACGACGGCGCCGGAAACCCGGCCCATCCGGTCGAGCTCGCTGACGATGTCGTCCCGCGGAGCGACGCCCAGTCCGAGCCGGTAGCGCGTCGCGAGACGCAGCTCGTCGATCGCCTGCACGTTCTGCGGGTCGGCAATCGCAACGTAGAGGGTGTCGCCGTCGAGGCGGTATGGCAGCGCCACCGCCCGCCGGAGGACATGTTGGGGGATCAGGCCGCTCGCGTCGCCCGCAACGCCGGCGAGCCGGAGATCGACAAGCGGTAGGCGGTGGCGCGCGGCGAGCATCCGCGCCACGCCCTCGCTCGAGGCGAGACCCTCGGCGACGAGCGCCTCGGAGAACGACCCGCGTGCGGCGCGACCGCGCACGAGCGCAAGCCGGTCCGCCGGGACAAGCCCGGTCGCTCCGATCAGGTCGGCGACAAGCTCGGCCGGCTCGTCCACGCCGAATGACGCCTCGGAGATCGACGCCGGCGGAGTCGACCGCACGACGTCCGCAACCGGGCGCAGGTTCAGGTGCTCGGGTTCCATATCCCTCGAATGAGGCATCGGCATTCGCGTCGCGAGCCTTGACCCGGGTCGCGCCCTAGACGAGGGTCAGATACGCGTCGATCAGCGCGCTGCCGGCAAACAACGCGACGACCGAGCCGAGAGCGAGGAAGGGCGCGAACGGGATCGCCATCTTGCGTGCCCGACGTCCGTGGCGGGCGAAGAGCACGATCGCCGGGACGAGCGCCGCGATCATCCCGACGAAGAGCCCGATCGGCACGGAGCGGCCGAGCGCAGCGCCCATCAGGAGTGCGAGCTTGACGTCACCCATGCCCATCCCGCCCGGGTACGCGAGCGCGGCGACGAGCAGAAACCCGGACGCACCGACCGCGCCGATCGCCCACTCGGGACTCGGCCGTGCCACGGTCTCCAGCACCAGCACGATCACGGCGGCCGGCATGACAACACGGTTGGGGACGATCCGGTGCGTCAGGTCGGTGGCGGTGACGACGACGAGCGCGACGCAGAAGACGGCCGCTGCTGCCCCCTGCCAGGTCGGTCCGAACGCGATCGCGCAGGCCGCGAGCAGGCCGGCGGTGACGAGCTCGACAGCCGGATAGAGCAGCCCGATCCGCGCCGAGCACGTGCGGCAGCGGCCTCGCAGCGCGACGTAGCTGAGCACGGGGACGTTGTCGTACCAGGCGAGCTCAGCGGCGCACACGGGACACGCCGACCGGGGCCGGACGACCGAACGACGCTCCGGCAGCCGAGCGGCGACGACGTTCAGGAAGCTGCCGAGCGCGAGGCCGGGCGCGACTACAAGGGCTCCGAGGACCGCTCCCATCTAGGCCCTCACGCTGTTTCGCAGGACGATGTCGTCGCTCAGCTCGAAGGTGTCGATCGTTTTCGCCGGAAGCACGTTCTACACGGATGTCGACATGCACCTTGGCGAGGCTCGTGCCGGCGACCGGTGCCGTGTACGTGAAGATCGCCGACGAGATCAGGTAGTCGGCGTAGAGCTTCCCCGTCGCGTCGCAGCTTGCGCCGGTCTTGCGATAGAGCGAGAAGCGGGTGCCGCTGCCGATCGAGCACCAGCTGACCGAGCCGGTGCCGCAGCCCGAGAGCGTCATCGTCGAGCCTGCAGTCGACGCGGAGCTCGCGCAGTGGATGTCGCGGCGCAGCCGGTCGAGCGACAGGGTCGCCTGAAGCTGCGCCTGAAAGCGCCGGTTCGCCTCGACCTCGGCGTTCGAGCCCTGCACGAAGACCGTGGTCAGCGCGCCAAGGATGGTCCCGAGGATGACCATCACCGTGAGCAACTCGACAAGCGAGTAGCCCGACTCCCCGCGGACAAGCCGCCGCAGCCGCCGCCTCATCCGCCCCTCGTGCCGACCTCCGCGAGCGCCTTCTCGGCCGTTGTGCGGCTCTGGCTCCCGACCCCCCACAACGCCTCCGCCCGCTTGTCCACTTCGATCAGGGCCTGTAGCGCCTCGCTGCCGTGCCACCAGCCGAACCTGGCGCCGGCGACGACGTATGCGTGCTCGTACAGCCAATGGTTGAGATTCGCCGCGCTCGGGTCTTGGTGACCCTCGATCCAGGAGGCGAGCGCCGCAACCCGGTCGGGCAGCGACAGCGAGCGTGCCGGCTCCTTGGGTGCACCCGGCACCGCAAAGTCCGGCGCGCGGGGCGCGCCCGAGACGCTCGGCGCGGGCGTGGGCGTGACGACCGGGGCGGGCGTCGTCACCGTCGGCGTCGTCGGCACCGGCGTCGTGACGGCCGGCGTCGTCGGCCCGGCGTCGTGACGGCCGGCGTCGTGACGGCCGGCGTCGTGACGACCGGCGTCGTGACGACCGGCGTCGTGACGACCGGCGTCTGCACGGGAATCTCAATGGTGGGCGTCGTCGGCGTCGCCGGAGCGGGCTCGATCGTCGCCGGCGAGACCGGCACCGGCACCGGCTCGAGGCGCGGCTGAGTCGTGGTGAGCGGCTTCTGGGCGACGTTCGCCGGCAGGCGGATCTCGGTGCCGGCGTACGGCGCATCGTTCTCCGGTGTGCCCTTCTCGATATACGCGGGGTTGCGTGCGAGCGTGAGCGTGACCGTCGGCGCACCCGTGTCGAGCACGGTCGTCCCCGCCGCCGGCTGCTGGTTCGCGACGGTGTTGGCCGCGAACCCGAGCACCGGGCCGGTCACGTGCCAGGCGAAGCCGTGATCCTGGAGGATCCCCTTCGCAAAGACGTACGCCTGGCCGCTCACGTCCGGCACGCCCAGGGTGACGGGTCCCGGCGAGACGGGCACGAGCGTCGGGCGCTGAACGGTCGCGCGGTCGGCAGCGAACGTCAGCGTGCCACCGGCGATCAGCAGACCGGCGAACGTCGCGATCACGCCACGCAGGAGGACCGTTGCGAGTTGGACCATTCCATGGTCCTCATCGGCGGATTTCGAGACGAGCTTGAGGCTTTAGTCGGAGGGCTGCTGGACGATGTCGAAGACGAGCTTCGTCGTCGGAGAGCCCGTCTTCGTCGGCGCCTCGTCCGACCATTGGAACGCAGTCCCGGCGAAGGACTTGAACCAGTCTTGATCCTGCGGGTACGAGCTTGCCGGCTGGAGCTGGAGATGGAGGTGCGGCCCGGTCGCGTGCCCCGTCGAGCCGACGAGGCCGACCGCCTGCCCGGCCGTGAGGGTCGCGCCCTCAACGACCTCGGGGTACCGGTACGAGAGGTGGCAGTACGTCCAGGTCTGCCCGTCCGTCGTCTGCATCGTGAACCCGATCCCGCAGCGATCGTCGAAGCTCCAGGCATAGAGGACGGTGCCGTCCGAGAGCGCATACAGCGGCGAGCCCTCCGGGGCGGCGATGTCCGCCGCCGGGTAGTCGTGGTGGGTGTGGGAGACCGACACGACGGACGGCCCACCTCCGACCGGGAAGACGTAGTTGGCCGGGCCGGTCGCCGGGGCGGCGGAGAGGATCTGGCGAGCCGGCTGGTTGAACGACGCCGCCTGCGCCTGCTGCTGGAGATCCTCGAGCTTCGCCTGCGCCGCGTCCAACGCGCTCTTCAGCGCGTCGGCCTCCGACTGGGCCGTGTCAGCCTCGACGCCCAGCTCGGCGGCATCCATCTGCGCCGTCAGCCGGTCGGAAAGCAGCGGCACCGAGATCGACTGCTCGGCCACCGCACGCTCGCGGCTCGCGAGCTCCTGCGCCCTGGCGAACGCAGCCTCGTAGGCGGCGCTCGCCTCCGTCACCGCCGCCTTCGCGTCGTCGAGCTGAGCCTGGAGACGGTCGAGAGCGAACACGACCTGGCCGTCCGCCGTCTGCTGCCCGCTCTGTGGCCTGCGTCGTGCCGGCGCAGCGTCCGAGCTGCCGTACAGCTGTGCGAGTTGCATCACGTCGTTGACGTACCACCACGCGTGGTTGTACGAGAAGACGGCCTGCCGGATGTCGCTCGCCGCCCCCGACGCGGCGAGGTAGCGTGCGGCGGAGTAGATGGCGTCGACCGGGTTCCACGGGTCGGCGATGCCGTTCCCGTCGGCGTCCGTGCCCCAGCGGAGCCAGGTCGACGGCATGAACTGCATCCAGCCGATCGCGCCGGCCGAGCTCGGGCCCATGTTGCGGCCGAAGTTCGATTCGATCTTGTTGATCGACGCGAGCACGTTCCAGGGCACGCCGTAGGCCTGAGCCGCCCGCTTCCAGACGTCGAGCAGCTCGTCGTAGGTGAGCTGCACCGGCTGGGCCGGCGGAGTCGTCCACGCCGGCGAGAGGATCAGGTCGGCACCGTTCGGATAGTCGGAGCCGGGGAGGGTGATTGCGCCGGTGACGACCGCGAAGGTGCTGTCGCCACGGGCGACGCCCGCCGTCGTGGCCGCGAGCGCGATCACAAGGAGGGCAAGGAGCCGCTTCATTGCTCGGCCCGCCCGACGACCCTCAGTCCGCGCAGGTCGTCGACCTCGGGCAGGGGCGCGGCAGCGGCAACCTGCTCGACGACCGCCTGCTGCTTGAGCGCGAAGTCGAGAGCGACGAGGAAGTCGTGACGATTCGTGGCGGCGTCGGCCGCCAGCTCCCGGTCGGCCCGGCCGGAGACGACCAGGTCGATCAGCGCCTGGGTGAAGGTCTGCATCTTGAAGAACGCACCTTCGGCGATCGCGTCCCCGATCTCGTCCACCCGGTTCTCGCGGATCAGCTCGGCGATTCGCGCGTTCATGACCATCACCTCGACCGCGGCGATGCGTCCGCCGTCGACGCTCGGGAGCAGCCGCTGGCTGATCACGCCGCGCAGCACCCCGGCGAGGATCGAGCGCACCTGATGGTGTTTCTCCGGTGGGAAGAAGTCGACCATGCGGCCGACCGTCTCAGCGGCATCCACGGTATGCAGCGTCGAAAGTACGAGGTGTCCGGACTCGGCCGCCTGCATCGCGGTCTGAGCGGTCTCGGCGTCGCGGAGCTCGCCGATCAGGATCACATCGGGGTCTTGCCGCAGCGCTCGCCGGAGGGCCTCGCTGAACGAGGCGGTGTCGAGGCCGACCTCGCGCTGGTTGACGATGCACTGCCGGTCGTCGTGCAGGAACTCGATCGGATCCTCGATCGTGACGATGTGCTGGCGGCGGCTCGAGTTGATGTGCCCGACGATCGCGGCCAGCGTGGTCGACTTGCCCGAGCCGGTCGCGCCCGTGACGAGGACGAGCCCGCGGTTCTCCTCGGCGAGCGCGCAGACGCCTTCCGGCAGCCCGAGCTCGTCGAAGCCGGGCACGCCGCTGGGGATCACGCGGAAGGCGAACGAGATCGCACCCCGCTGGCGGAACCCGTTGACGCGTAGCCGCGGAAGGCCGGTCGGCGTGTAGGCGAGGTCGAGATCGCCGGTCGCGTCGAAGGCGGCGCGGCGCGAGGGATCGTGCGCAGTGACGGTCGCGAGCACGCCCTCGAGCTCCTTCGCGTCCAGCGCGGGCCACCCCTCGAGCGTGAGCAGCGTCCCTTCGCGGCGGATAATCGGCGGCTCCCCTACTTTCAGGTGCACGTCGCTGGCGCCGGCCTGGACGGCAAGCAGGAGCACGGAGTGAAGGTCCACGCCCGGGTGATCGGCAGGTGGGAAGCGCCGCTTTAGGCGCCGCTTTCAGGCGGCGGAAGCGCCGGCGAGCCGCGCGAGGGCGGCGATCGCCTTCAGCGGCGGGCGGGCGAGGCCGTGAGCCTCGCCCGGCGCACTGATGTCACCGCGCACGAGTCTCTCGACGACGGGCCAGACGAGCGGCGCCCGGGCGAGCGCGAACGTGGCCCGCGGAAAACGGTCGAGGGCGATCTTCGCCCCCCACGATGCGCCCGCCAGCGGTCCGAGCGCCGCAGCAAGCCGACCGGCGTAGGGCTCCACCGTCTCGGCACGCCCGGCGAGGACGTCGAGCGCAGCCTCGGATCGCGAGCCGCGCGCTGACGAACGCCTCGTACATTCCGTCGCCGGTGAGCGGGTCGACGAGCCCGGCGGCGTCGCCGACCAGGAGCGCCCGTCCCCGCGCCGTCACGAACCCGGGCCGGCGCAGCGGCAGCCGGTGCCCGCGGACACTCTCGAGCGCAGACGCGTCGATCCCGCGCCGCCGGCAGAGCTCGGCGAGATGGTCGCGCAGCTTCGGCCCTTCGCCCTCCCAGCCGCCGACGCCGACGTTGAGGTGGTCACCCTTCGGGAAGATCCAGCCGTACCCGCCCGGGATCGTGCCGAGCTCGATCACCGCGAGGCCCCGGTAGCGCTCCTCGAACGGTGCGTTCCCTTCGTAGGCGACGCCGTGCGTGATCGGGCCGCCGAGCCCGAGCGAGCGGGCGACCGTGCCGTTCGCCCCGTCGGCGCCGACGATCACCTGCGGCCGGAACTCCTCGCCGTTCACAAGCAGGGTCAGACCCCGTTCGGGGTCAGACCCTACAGCGACCTTCACCCCGTCCCGGAAGACCGCGCCCGCGGCCGCGGCCTGCTCGGCGAGATACTGGTCGAGCCGCCGGCGCTGGGTCATGAGCACGAATGGCCCTCGGCGTCCCGGAGCGCTCGAACCGCCCGCGCCAGCCGAGGCGAAACTCCATCCGGTCGACCTCGTGCTCGACGACCGGCGCGGGGTCGACGGGCAACTGCCGGACGGCGCGGAGGGTCAAGCCGCCCCCGCAGGGCTTGTCGCGGGGAAAACACGCCTTATCTATTAGGAGCACGCGCGCGCCGCCGCGCGCGAGGTGGATCGCGGTCACCGACCCGGCCGGCCCCGCGCCGATCACAGCGACGTCGTAGCGCTCCACGGGCGCATCGTAGTGACGCGCGGGGCGGCGAGCCGTCGGCCCGCCGCCCCCGTGTTCCCCGGTGACGCTAGGCGGACGCCCCGGCCGGGGCCGCGCCGGCACCGAAGAGGTGCTCAGGGCCGCCACCGAAACGCGGCCCCCTGTCGGGCGGGCCGGTGCGGTTGACCATGTCGTCGACGTTCGCCGTGATCCGGTCGAGCATCTGCTTGGCCTGATCGGCCGTCAGCTTCCCGTCGGTGACCGCCTGATCGAGGCTCTTCTTCGCCGCGGCGACGATCGCCGCCTTCAACCCGTCCACCGACTTGCCCTGCGCCGTCGCCACATCGGCCAGCGACTTACCAGCCTGGAGCTGCGTACGCAGCTCGTCCGCCGACAACCCGAGATAGGCGGCAACGGCGGCCTGGTCATGGCCGACACCGAAGTGCCCCCCACCCCGACCCCCATCCGGCGGGCCGGTGCGGTTGACCATGTCGTCGACGTTCGCCGTGATCCGGTCGAGCATCTGCTTGGCCTGATCGGCCGTCAGCTTCCCGTCGGTGACCGCCTGATCGAGACTCTTCTTCGCCGCGGCGACGATCGCCGCCTTCAACCCGTCCACCGACTTGCCCTGCGCCTTCGCCACATCGGCCAGTGACTTACCAGCCTGAAGCTGCGTACGCAGCTCGTCCGCCGACAACCCGAGATAGGCGGCGACCGCGTCGAGGTGCCCGGCCCGCGGGCCGCCTGGCCCGCCGCTGAAGACGGTGAGCGTCCCGGCCGATGCCGGTCGAGGCAGCGGAGCCGCCCTGCGCCGTTGCGAGCATGCCTCCGCCGGTGCCCGACGAGGGCTGCTGCCGCGACACCCGCGACGAACGTCCGCTTCGAGATCTTCTGCATTGCTGTGCTCCTTTCCGGTTGCTCTGGTCGTGCACCCATCGAACCGGCCACGCGTGAGAGGAACCTGAGAGCAGGCTAGGAGTCGTCTAAGACTTCCCCGGCCTACGAGCGGGCGAGCACGTGCAGCCGGCGGGCGAGCCGGGCTCGGGTGGCCGCGAGAGCAGGCTCACGCGCGCGATTGCGCAGCTCGTATGGGTCGTTGCGGAGGTCGTACAGCTCGCGCCAGCCGTTGCGGTACTCGACGTACAGCCAACGCTTTGTTCGAATCCCCTGGAAGGGCGGTGGCCCGCTGTTGGAGAGCTGGCTCTCGCCGAGGTACTCGACCAGGAAGTCCTGCCGCCACGGAGGGGACTTGCCCTCGAGCAGCGGGACGAGGCTGCGGCCGTCCTGGGGAAGTCCCGGCTTGACGCCTGCGAGCTCGGCGATCGTCGAGGCGAAGTCGATGTTCAGAACCATGTGGGTGTCGGTGCGGCCGGCGCTCTGCCACGGAACCCGGATCACCAGAGGCACGCGGATCGACTCCTCGTAGGGCCAGATCTTTCCGCCGAGCCGGTGCTCGCCCCAGAGGAAGCCGTTGTCGCTCGCGTAGACGATGATCGTGTGGTCGAGCACGCCGCGCTGCTCGAGCGTGCGGACGAGGGCTCCGACCTGCCGGTCGAGCTCGCGCAGCGTCTGGAGCTGCTCCCGCTCGATCTCACCGTCGAGGAAGTGCACGGCGCCCGGGCCGAGCACGCGCGAGTGGATCGCCTGCCACGGCTTGTCGGTGATGTCGCGCTCGTTGAAGTCGGGTCTCGGCTTGGGCAGCTTGACCGGAGCCGAGAGGTCCTTCGGCGCGGGAATCGCGGGCAGGTGCGGCGCGACCGGCGCGAAGTAGAGGAAGAACGGCTCGCGCGCCTGGGCGACGAACCGCGCAGCCTTGCCGCCGAGCACCGTCGTCGAGTAGTCGGAGGCCGCGACGCCGTAGCGGACCTCGCGCCCGTTCTCGTTCAGGACGTAGTCGTAGTAGCGGGTCTCGGGCCGCGAGTCGATCGCCCACCACTTCGACCAGCCGGGTGGAATCCGGTGGTTGCCGTAGATCGGGTAGTCGTTCAGGTACTTGCCGACCAGCGCCGTCTCGTAGCCCGCGCCCGGAGAGCCAGACCGGGAGCGTCGAGCCGTCGCGAAACGCCGGGTAGCTCGACAGGCCGAAGTTCTGGAGCACACCCGTGTTGTGCGAGTAGCGGCCCGTCAGGATCGATGCCCGCGAGGGGCAGCACTCCGAGGTGGTCACGAACGCGTTCGTGAAGGTCACGCCGTGTCGTGCGAGCAGGCGCTGAACGTTCTTCATCTGGCTGTTGGCGTCCCAGCGCTGGTCGTCGCTCAGGATCACGACGATGTTCGGACGCTGGGCCGCAGGCGCGGCGTGGCGAGCAGAGCCGGCGGCGGCCCGGGGATGAGCTGCGTCCGCGAGCGGGACGGCGGCCGCCGAAAGGACGAGCGAGACTGCGAGCAGGCGGATGCAGTACTTCAGAGAGGGCCCTGAGATCCTCTCTGCCTACACGCGGATCGTCTTCGAGCGACCGAGCGGCTTGCCGCCGGCATCGAGCGCGACGACGGCGGCGAAGAGCGCACCCTCCGGCGGCGCGAGCTTCGTTGACCTCGCAGTGAACCTGTTCTCGGGCCAGCCGGCCAAGCCCCCGGCCGACGACTTCATCATGCGCAACGCGATGGACGCCGAGGAGGTGGCCGTCGGCTGGTGGCCCGGTGACACCCGCTACGGGAAAGCCGCCTTCTACGCGTACGCGCACCCCGCCCGCGACGCATTCGCCGGCGCGGACATGTCACCCGTATGCTGGACGCCGCGCTCGGCGAGTACATCCTCGATTGGGATGACGTCCGCGCCGGCGCCGAGGCGCACGTTGCGGTGCTCAAGTTCGCCCGCGGCGTCTTCCGTCACGCCTGCGCGACGTGTGATTGGGACGCGGACCTGGCCGCCAGCGCGCACGGAAGCCCGCCGCCGGTGGAGTAACCCCCCGTCGCGGCTGCTGAGCGCGGACGCGCATCAGACAAGTGCCACGCCCGGCCGCGTTCGCCCCGGCCGAGACCCGCGAAGGTTCCGCGGCGGCCCGCTCAGGCGGCCAGTCGGCGGCGCGCCTTCTGCACCGACGGCAGGGCGGACTTCGCCTTGGCCAGCGGGCGCGCACGCACATCAACGCTCGCCGGCTTGGCCGCGATCGTGATCTCCTCGCCGGTGGCCGGATTGCGGCCGGTGCGCTTCTTGGTGGCGGGCTTTACGCGAACGGTCAGCTGGACGATTCCTCCGATCCGCACCTTCTCGGCGTTCCCGAGCTGCTCGAGCACGATCTCCTCGAGGGCCTCGACCGCCCGCTTGGCATCGGCTTTGCTCATGTCTGCTCGGTCGGCGACGGCGGTCACCAGCTGGGCCTGTGTTAACGGCACGGCACTCCTCCTGGGATCGATACGTACGTGTGGATTGACGGATTCAACCTGGCCCGGCGGACAGACGGGCTATTTGTCGCCCGTTGGGCGCTCTTGCATGCTGGAGCGTCCTCCACGCGGGCAACAAGCCGCACATAGTCGCGCATCAGAGAAATCGATGCATGATGAGGAGGCCGACATAGCCGTGCCGGGGGTGCTCGAACGCCTCCGGAACCGTGGCCAGGACCTCGAAGCCGAGCGATCGCCACAACGCGACGGCGGGCTCGTTGGTCTCTACGACTGCGTTGAACTGGATGGCTCGGAACCCGCTGGTCCGCGCCCAGTCGATCACATGCTCGCCGAGTGCCCGCCCGACTCCCTTTCCGGCTTGCCCGGATCGACCATGAAACTGGCCGACGCCACATGCGACCCGTTCCCCTCTCGATTGGCGTACATGTTGGCCGTACCGAGCACGACGCCGTTCCGTCCGTCGCCACCACCGTCCTCCCTGGAGGACCGATCATCCACATCCCGCGCCCTGTGGCCTCGGTCATGTCGGGGTCATAGGCGTATGTCTCGCGTGCCGCGACGATCCGGCGAAAAGAAGGGCCAGATTGCGGCCCAGTCCTCGGGCCGCGCCTCGCGGACTGTCACGCGTCGGATGTCGGCCACGAACTAC
>CAVXTD010000005.1:0-115984 GCA_963764565.1 uncultured Actinomycetes bacterium | reverse complement strand
TTGTTCCACCGCAGCGGGAGCGCCGCAGTCAGCTCGCCGGCCGGGACGTGCAGCGTGCCGCTGAAGATGTCCTTCGCGTACCACGTCGGCCCCGGCATGAGCAGGATCTTGTCGTTGTCACCGCCCCACTTCGTGGCGAAGTCGGCGGTGAAGACGCTCTCGGGCGGAACGACGCCGCTCTTGATCAGCGGGTCGAGCAGCGTCGCCATGCGAGTGCAGTGCACATCGGCCGAGTTGATCCTGACCGTGTTCGGCCCGGTGACTTGCGACAGCGGGCACTTGTCCGCCCAGAGGTAGAGCCAGTGGCCGTACGAGTCGCCGATGTTCCCGATGATGTAGCCGGGGTGCTCCTTGGCGACCTTCGCGCCGAGCGCGGCCCACTGCTGCCAGGTCTTCGGGACCGTGTAGCCGAACTGCTTCATCAGCTTCTGGTTGACGTAGAGCACCTCCTGGGCGAGGTTGTCCTGGAGGCAGACGAGGTGGCCGTTGACCGTGCACTGCCCGAGCGACGGCGCTGGCCAACCCTTGAGGAGGTTCGCCGGGAAGACACCCTTCAGGTCAAGGGCGAAGTCGAACGGCTTCTGTCCCATCCAGACCGGGTCGTTGGCCTGCTCGCTGAAGATGACGTCCGGCCAGCCCTTGCCGGTGCGGTTCCACAGCTGGATCTTCGTCTGCATCGTGGTCGCGCCGTTGCCGTCACCGTCGTAGGTGACGATCTTCAGCTTCACGTTCGGATGCGTCTTGGCGTACAGCTTCGTCACCGGAAGGCGGACGGCGTCGACCCAGACGGTGATCGAGCCGGAGGCCTTTCCGGAGCTCGCTCCGCCGGTTGAGGCAGCGACCAGCGCAGCCGTCGTCGTCGCGACCGCGACGAGCGACGCCAGCACGAGCCACCGATGCTTGACCTTCATGCCCGCTCCTTTCATAGGGTTACTCATCACTCAGGCGTGCGCCCCGGCGCGCGCCTCGCGCACGAAGTCCGGAAGCGCGATGCCGGGGGTCGTTGGGGCGTGGACGAGACCGTCCGGCCCGACGCGCGGCTCTCGCACGACCGGGTTGGAGGTCACGAGCGACTCGTAGTAGGTGCAGTTCGGGATCGCCATGCAGAGATGCACGGCCGACTCGGTCGGTCCGTGCACCTCTGCACGCAGCCGGAACGAGTCGGCGAGGTGCGCGATCCGCATCGCGCCCGTCATCCCACCGCGGTGGTTTGCGCTCGTCCGGACGTAGGTCGCGCAACCCGACGCGATGAAGTCGGCGGTGTTCAGATGGCTCCCGTCGGACGTCTCGCCGACGAGCAGCGGGACGTCGACGCGCTCGGCGAGCCAGCGGTACGCCGTCACGCTGAACTCACGCATCGGCTCCTCGTACCACCGGTAGCCGGCCTCGCTGAGAGCGTGGCCCACGTAGACGGCGTCCGGCAGGTCGAACGCCGCCGACCCGTCGTACATCAGGTCGACGTCGGAGCCGACGTGGGCCCGGAGCCGTTGGCAGAGGTCGGCGTCGGCTTTTGCGTCGCCCCAGGCGTGAAGCTTGATCGCCGGGAACCCGAGCTCGAGGCACTGGTCGACGACGTCGAGGTACTCCTCCACGGTGGAGAACGTCACCGTCGATGCGTAGGCGGGGATCGACTCGCGGTAGGTCCCGAGCAGGCGGTGCACCGGGACGCCGAGCACCCGCCCCTCGAGATCCCACAGGGCGACATCGACGACGCCGAAGAGCCAGATCGGGAACTCCTCGGTACGGTCGAGCTCCCACAGCCGGTGCCACAGCCACTCGCGGCGGTCGGCCCGCTCGCCGACGAGCTCTTCGCGAAGAACCCGGTCGACGATGTCCGCCAGCATGCCGCCGCTCCACTCGTGGTAGGCCTCGCCGACGGCCCCGTCCTCGGTCGTGATCCGGAGGACGGCAGTCGTGCGCGCCTTGGCGGAACCCCGGAGACCCCGCCGCCAGGCGAACGGCGGGGTCACTGGAGGAAGGAGGATCAGCTCGACATCAACGGCCGCGATCTGCACGCGGAGTGATCATCATACGAATGATCAGCTGTTGTCAAGTGTGAGAGAGACCTGTCCTCTTCCTCTCCGACCACGCCAAGGCGATGTGGGCGGAGATCCGCTCGCCGGCAAGGTCGCCGTCGCGGGCGGTCAGCGCCTCATAGATCGCGCGATGCTCACGCGCCGTGCGCTTGAGTGCCGCGCGCGACGCCCCGGAGGACAGGAGGGGCGTGATCCCCCCGTGCGCGTGGATTGTCCGAACGACGGTGAGCCCGACCTCGTTGCCGGAGGCCCTCATCACGACCGCGTGGAACGCCAGGTCGAAGGCGCGGAAGCGGTCGTAGTCGTCGTAGGAGCCCTCCATCTGCTCGAGGTTGTCGGCGAGCGAGGCGAGTTCGTCTTCGGTTATCCGGGCGGCCGCGGCCCGTGCCATCTCCCGCTCGAGCACTCGGCGCACGCTGATCAGGTTGTCGAGCAGCGACATGTCGTCGTCGTACGCGAGGGCGATCCGGATGACGAGCGGGTCGAGCATGTTCCAGACGGTGCGCGGCTGGACGGTCGTTCCACGGCCCTGCTCGACGCGCACGAGGCCGCGCTCCTCGAGCAGCTTCAACCCCTCGCGGATCACGGTGCGGCTGAAGCCGAACTGCTCGCAGAGCGCCGGCTCCGTCGGCAGCACGCTCCCATCAGGCAATGCGCCGCCGATGATCTGGTGGGCGAGCTCCTCGAGCACGACCGCTCCGAGGCGCGCCGGCCGCCGCGACCGTGGCCCGTCGAGGACGAGCGAGACGCCGGGCGGGGTGCGGACGCCTTTCATCATCAAACATCATATGTTCTGATCGGATGCGGCCCACCGCTCCGCCTAACGCCGGCTTGTGCACGAGCGAGCTCTCCCTGGGGTGCGTGCAGCGCGTGGTTCGGCCGGCGCAGGGGCTTTGCCTCGTGACATTTCGTTCCACCGGCCCTTCTTCTGTGCTCAGCCGGTCATTGCGCCGGCGGCAAGCCCGCGGACGAGTGCCCGCTGTACCAGTACGAAGACCACGGCGACCGGAACCGCCGCGATCAGCGCGGCGAGCGCGAGCATTGGCCGCGGTGCGCCGAGGAGTATGTCATTGAGCCCCACCTGTACCGGAAACTGGCGCGAATCGCCGAGCACGACGTACGGCAGAAAGAAGTTCGTCCAGTCGGCCACGAAGGCGAAGAACACGACGAGCGCGACGACAGGCTTCGCCAGGGGGAGGGCAACGCGGTGGAAGACCTGCCACTCACCGCAACCGTCGATCCGCGCCGCGTCGAACAGCTCGGCCGGAATGGACGCCGAGTAGTGGAGGTACGCGAGGTAGACCGCGAACGGGAAGAACGCGAAGGGCAGCACGACCGAGAGCATGGTTCCAAGCAGGTGCATGGCGTTCAGCTCGAGGAAGGTCGGGAGTGCAAGCGCCGTCGCGGGCATGAGCATCGCGACCATCGTGGCGGTGAGAACAAGCTTCCGGCCGCGGAACCGCCCGATCGCGAGGCCGTAGCCTGCGGGGAGCGCGGTTGCGAGAGTGAGCCCAGTGGCGCCGAACGAGTACAGCAGCGAGTTCTCCAGCCAGCGCCGGTAGATGTGGTCGCTGAACGAGTCGAGCTCGTGCCACGTCGCGGCGACCGTGTGGAAGCTTCCGAAGGCGAACGGCGGCCGCGTCGCGAGCTCGTAGCCGGTCTTCGTCGGCGCGAGGATCAACCATGCAATCGGACCGGCGAAGAAGGCGGCGAAGACGAGAAGCACGACCGTACGCAGCACCCTCCTCGCGTAACCCGGCCGCTGCCACCGCGCCTGGGGAGGCGAGCACTGATCAATCGGAGCCACTCGTCAGAACATATGATGTTTGCATGGACAGTGTCCAGAACCCGTCTTCGAGTCGAAGGCTGAGCATGCGTGGGCCGAGAAGCAGGCGATTGCCGCTTTGGCTGCAAGGTTGGTGAAGCCCGAACACGCGAACGGGCTGACCAGCAGCGCCAGGACGGGTGTTGTGCCGCGCGCCGCGTATCTGGCCGACGGCCGCGAGATCTTCTACTTCGACGAATCTCCCGCGCCCACCACCCCTCCGGTCGATCCCCGCCGGCTTCCGAGGTTCGAATCTGAGCCGACGATCCGGCGCGATCCGCTCACCGGAGAGTGGATCACGGTGGCGGGCCACCGTCAGGACCGCACCCATCTGCCGCCGGCGGACGCGTGCCCGCTTTGCCCGTCGCGAGACGGCCGTCAGACCGAGATCCCGGCGTCCAATTACGACGTCGTCGTGATCGAGAATCGGTTCCCGGCGTTTGCTGGGCCGACCGAGGATGAGTCGGAGGATGCGTTCGCATGGTTCCGCGAGCAGCGCGCCGCCGGTCGCTGCGAGGTGATCTGCTTCAGCTCGGACCACACAGCTGCCGTTTCCGAACTGCCCCCTGGCAGGCTGCGCATGGTGCTCGAGGCCTGGACCGAACGGTCAACGGCACTCGCGGCTTTGCCCTTTGTCGAGCAAGTGTTCTGCTTCGAAAACCGAGGGGAGGAGATCGGCGTCACGTTGAGCCACCCGCACGGGCAAATCTATGCCTACCCATTCGTCACCCCTCGCACGGAGCAGGTACTTTCGTGCGCTTCCGGATACCACCGGCGCACTGGCCGGAACCTCTTCGTCGACCTTCTCCAGGCCGAGGTGCGAACGGGCGACAGGGTCGTGCTCGCACGTGACGAATGGACGGCCTTCGTACCGTTTGCCGCCCGTTGGCCGCTCGAGATCCATCTCCACCCGAATCGCCGCGCTCGCGACTTCAGCGACCTGACCGAAGCAGCCCGTGATGAGTTTGGGGAGGTCTACCTCGAGCTCTTGAAGCGGGTCGAAGCCTCGTTCGGGGCTGAGATGCCGTACATCGCCGCGTGGCATCAGGCGCCGGTGCGCCGGGCTCGCGATCTCGCCCAGCTACACCTTCAGTTCTTCTCGATCCGCCGGGCGCCGGGCAAGATCAAGTACCTGGCAGGCTCCGAATCGGCAATGGGCGCATTCATCAACGACCGATCCCCCGAGGAGACGGCCCGAAGGCTTCGTGAGGTTGTGCTGTGACGTCTCTCGATGAGGTCGCGAGCCGATTCCACGAACTCAACGGTCGTGCGCCCGACACCATCTGGTCTGCGCCCGGCCGCGTCAATCTGATCGGCGAGCACACCGACTACAACGGCGGCTTCGTCTTGCCCTTTGCGATCGACAGCTACGTCCATGTTGCTGCAGCTGCACGGAGCGACGGTCGTATCGTTGCGAGATCCGTTCAGGCGCCCGATGACGTTGGGACGGCCCTGGTCCGGCAGCTCGCCCCCGGCGTGGGCCGAGGCCGGTGGGTGGCGTATCCATTCGGGGTGGCATGGTTGCTGGCCGGCGGGGCCGAGGTCCGCGGCGTCGACCTGCTCGTGGACGGTCAGCTCCCACTCGGCGGCGGCCTTTCCTCTTCAGCCGCCCTGCAGTGCGCCGTTGCTGGGGCGCTCGACGAGTTGTACGGGCTGGGCCTGCAGCCGGTGGAGCTCGCGCTGGCCTGCCAGGAGGCGGAGCACCAGTTCCCCGGCGTCCCGTGCGGCGTAATGGATCAACTGGCCGTGATGCTGTGCCAGGAACGGCACGCACTGTTCATCGACACGCGTGACCTCGATATGAAGCAGGTTCCCCTGGATCCGGCCGGGACTGACGCGGTCTTTCTGCTGATCGAGACCGGTGTTCGTCACAAGTTGGCCACCAGCGCGTATGCGGAACGGAGACGCACCTGTGAGGAGGCCGCTGCAGCGCTCGGTGTCACTGTGCTCCGCGAGGTCGGCGTTCACGAACTCCCAGACGCGCTCGCCACGCTTGGCGATCCCGAGATCTGCCGACGTCTGCGACATGTTGTGACTGAAAATGAGCGCGTCCTCGAGGCGCTCGAGCTGTTGGAGCAGGGGCAGCTTCGCAAGGTCGGCCCGTTGCTCACGGCGTCCCATGCCTCGTTGCGCGACGATTACGAAGTCAGCTGCGCGGAGCTCGATCTCACAGCGGCGGCCGCGGAAGCGGCCGGCGCCCTCGGCGCCCGAATGATCGGCGGTGGATTCGGGGGCTCGGTTCTGGCGCTCGCCGACGTCGCGGATGCAGAGCGCATCACGGACGCAGTGTCGCGCGCCTACGTGACAGACAGCCTCCCTCCGCCGAAGGTACGCCCGGTTCATCCGGCCCGCGGGGCCGCGCGGGCCACGAAGAGGTAGAGGCAGGGCTGATCGTGAGCCAAATTCCGCAACGCCGGCTCTCGAACGGTAGCCCGGCCCTGAGCGAACTCTCCCTCGGCTGCGCACAGCTCGGCAACCTGTATCGCGAGGTCAGCGACGCCGAAGCGAAGGCGACGGTCGATGCCGCCTGGGATCTCGGGATTCGCTACTTCGACACTGCCCCGCACTACGGGCTCGGCCTGTCGGAACGGCGCCTCGGTGCCGCGCTCGCGCCGCGTCCGCGGGACGCGTACGTGCTCTCGTCGAAGGTGGGGCGGCTGCTCGAGCCGGTCCGGGTCGTCGCGGGGTTGGACGAAGAGGGCTACGCCGTGCCCGCCACGCACCGGCGCGTTTGGGACTTTAGCCGGGACGGGATCCGCCGCTCGCTCACGGAGAGCCTTGAACGGCTCGGCCTCGATCGGGTCGACATCGTCTACCTCCACGACCCCGACAAGCACTGGGCAGACGTGCTCGACACTGGCTACCCCGCGCTCGCCGAACTGCGCGCAGAGGGGGTCGTGCGTGCCGTCGGCGCCGGAATGAACCAGGCGGCGATGCTCGCCGACCTCGTACGGGAGACGGACGTCGACCTGGTGATGCTCGCAGGCCGCTACACGCTCCTCGAGCAGGACAGCCTCGACGACCTCCTGCCCGTCTGCGAGGAGCGCCACGTCGGGGTCGTCGCCGCGGGCGTCTTCAACAGCGGTCTCCTTTCCCGCCCGTACCCCCGAGAGAACGCCAAGTACAACTACGAGGACGCGCCGGCGGACATCCTCGAGCGGGCGCGTGCGATCGCCGGAGTCTGCGCGCGGAACGGAACGACGCTGCCGGCGGCGGCAGTCGCGTTCCCACTCGCGCACCCGACGGTCGTGAGCGTGTGCGTAGGAGCCCGATCGGCAGAGCAAATCGAGACAAGTGCGGCGCTGTACCGTGAGCCGATCCCTGCCGACCTGTGGAGCGAGTTGAAAGCGGATGGGCTTCTCCGCGAGGACGCCCCGGTGCCCGTGTAGTCGACGGTCACTGACCGCCGACCACATCGCAGAGAGGGTTTCTCCAACACTTTTCGAAGATAGAAAGCCGAAGGGACTGACATTCCCGCGACCGGGCGGGACTCGTAATCCCGCGTAGTTTGGGTCGTGTCGAGCTTGCTGAGCGCGAGCTAGCGGCCGGCGCCTCGGGCGACGGATCGAGGTTCCAGCGGGTGCGCCACGGCGTCTACGCGTACCGTACGACAACCCGTTCGTCATCACGGTCGACGCCGCAGTTGAGCCGCAACGGCTCGCCGACTTCGATCTCTACGTACCATTCAGCGTCGAGCCGGCGCCGTGCATCGTCTTCGTTCATGGCCCTGTCGGTGCTGACGAGCCGCGTCCGCGCGATTGGCCGGTCTACCAGGGCTACGGCCAGTTGGCGGCTCAGTCAGGCCTCGTCGCTGTGGTTGTGAACCTCGAGTTCGAAGACTGGGGTGCGAGCGAACTGCCTAGCGAGACGCTTCGCGCGCTCGTCGAACGCGTGCGGCAGCACGAAGTGGTTGATCGAGAGCGCCTGGCGCTCTGGGCATTCTCAGCAGGAGCACTCCTCGTATCGCCTTGGCTTTCGGCACCACCTCGATGGCTCAGGTGTGTCGCCCTGACCTACCCGGTCATCGCGCCCGTCCAAAGCGTGGCGGTCTCTCTCGTCGTGACACAGGTGGAACACGAACAACCAGAGATCCAGGCTACGGTTGATCATCTCGTCATGCAGGCTGCTGGTCCGCTCGAGGTGATCACCGTCGCCGGCGGACGACACGGATTCGACTTCCTTGACCCGCGCGCAGAAAGCGAAGATGCAGTGATCAAAGCGCTGAGCTCTGTTCAGCGGTCGTTGAGGGCGTGACCCGTCCGGGTACTCCAACCACGTCGGCAGCCAGTTACTCAGCGTCTGCGGCGAACAACCCAGCTCGGCCGCCAACTGCTGCTTCGACCGGGCGCCGCTCCGCAACAACCTGATCGCGGCCGAGCGTCGTCGCCTGGCGCCTCGACGAGGCCGTGTGCCCTCACGCGGCTAGTCAGTTCGAGGCGGCAAACTAGGATTGTGGCGGCGCAGCTACCGGAGCTAACCGTGCCCGATACGGCCGCTTGGAGGGCCTGGCTCGACGTACACCATGAGCACTCGGCGGGGGTGGCGCTCGTGCTCGCGAAGAAGGGGACCACCGAGCCAACGAGCCTCACCTACGAACAGGCGCTCGAAGAGGCACTCTGCTACGGGTGGATCGACGGCCAGGTCCGGCGGCGCGACGAAACCACCTACCTGCAACGCTTCACTCGCCGGCGGCCGCGCAGCTCCTGGTCGAAGCGCAACGTCGCCATCGCTGAACGCCTGATCGCGGAGGGGCGGATGCGTCGCGCCGGTGCCGCCGAGGTGGGGCGGGCACGGGCCAATGGCCGTTGGCAAGCCGCGTATGCCGGTTCGGCCAGCATCGAGGTCCCGGCCGACCTTGCCGCTGCACTGGCAGCCGATCCGAAAGCGCAAGCGATGTTCGAGATCCTCAGCAGCCAGAACCGCTACGCGGTGCTGTACCGGATCGAGACCGCCAAGCGACCTGAGACGCGGCTCCGCCGGATCGAGCAGTTCGTCGCCATGCTCGCGCGAGGGGAAACGCTCCATCCCCAGAAGCGCGTGCTCCCCGACTGACGCTCACGAACCGGAAAGTTCGATCAGTTTGTTGACGGTGCTCCAGTTGCGCACCGTGGTCGGGATCTTGAGCTGCCGATCGAGGTACCCGGGCAGCTTCGTCCGCGCCATCCCGTTGGGGAGGTGAAGGTAGAGCTCGGCACCGCGGATCGCGAACCCGTCTGGTCGGAAGCGCTCGCGTTCGAGTTTGGCCACGGCCGCCCCCGGCGGCTTCTCAGCCATGAAGCCGACATGCAGCTTGGACGGGTCGACGCTCGGGAACGGGTTTCCCTTGACGACGCGCTCGAGCTCGGTCGGCGTCCGCAGCACGACCGTGATCTCGAACCCGAACCTGCTCGCGATCGCTGTCTCGAGTTGCTTCGGCGTGACGGGCTCGTTCCCCGTGAAGATCACGTTGCCGCTCTGGATGAAAGTGCTTACCTCACTGTGTCCGAGCGATTCGAAGAGCGTCCTCAGCTCGCCCATCGGCAGCTTGTTCTTGCCGCCCACGTTGATGCCTCGGAGCAGCCCGACGAATCGTGGCAAACGCGTAGACCTCCGTTCTCGGCTCATGGTAGGGCCGCCTACGACCCGAGCGTCCCCATCAACAGCATGTCCTGCATTGCCTTCTGCTTGTCCGACTATTACTTGCTCTTGACCGCGGCGTTGTCCAGGCGGCCCGGCTACGTCGTCACGTCGCGTCGGAGGAAGCTGATCGCCCCGACAACGGCAAGGACGCCTGCGTAGAGAAGCCCAAGAAGCAACGAGCGGCTGTAGGGGGCCACCGTGGTTCCGCTGCGGGTGATCGCGTCGAGTACGAGGCCGGGAAACCAGCGGCCGGCGCCTGCCCAGACGCCTTGCACGATGTGCTCGAGCGGCATCATCCAGGCGACGCCGAGCGCGACTGCGGGAACGGTCGAACGGACGATCAGCGCGAGCGCCGTGCCGAGGATCGCAAACAGGGCGACGACTGAGCAGCGTGTTGCCGTAGGCGCGGCCGACGGCTTGAGCGCCGGCCGCTCCGAGCCAGTTCGCTGGTCGAGATGCCGCGAATGGCGGCGAGGGCGAACGAGAGCGCGACCGATACGGCCATGGCGAAGGCGAGGCCGAGCGCCGCCGCGGTCATCAGCGCGGCGAACTTGCCGATCATCAGCCGGGCCCGTCGCGGCTGGCGTGTCAGGAGCGCGCGCAGAGTGCCCTGCGAGAACTCGCTGGCGATGCTGGCCGTGAAGAGGACGAAGACGAGGATGCCGATGAATCCCGCGGCAATCACGAAGCCGCGGCTGACGCCGCTCGCGGTCGCGAGCTCGCTGGTCGTGCTCAGAAGCGGCGGGTTGTTGAGCGGCGAGCGCCCGACATGGGCCTTGGCCGCGGCGAAGTTCAAGACCGTCGCCAGCGCTGCGAGGAGCACCGACGCACCACCGGCACCGAAGATGACCGCCGGACGACGGAGCTTCAACCACTCCGCACGGAAGGCGCGCGTCATTCGGGACTCCCGATCAACTGGAGATAGCTCTCCTCGAGCTGCGTCCGGTCTGCGGCGATCTCGATCAAGGTGATGCCCCCCACCGCGGCGCCACGCACGATGTCGGCGATCTCCGCGCTACGCGTTTCGGCCTCGACGAACGTGGCGACGACGCGGCCGTCCTTGATCTCCGGCGCAAGGCCATGGCTCGAGACCACGTTGGCAAGTGCGTCGAGGTCGCCCGCATGCTCCGGACGGAGCGTGAGGTGCTCGGCGCCGAGAAGATCGGTCGGAGGCCCCTGGAAGACTCGGCGGCCGTCGTCGATCACGATCAGCCAGTCGGACACCTGCTCCAGCTCGGCCAAGAGATGGGACGAGACGATGACCGTGCGCCCCTCGTCGCGGAGCGTGCGCAGCAACTCGCGCATGTCGTGCATCCCCTCGGGGTCGAGTCCGTTCGCCGGCTCGTCCAGGATCAACAGCTCCGGGTCGCCGAGCAGTGCGGCGGCAATGCCAAGCCGTTGCTTCATCCCCATGGAGTACGTCTTGTAGGTGTCGTCGCCGCGGCCGTTCAGGCCGACGCGGGCCAAGAGACCCGGCGTGTCGGGGTGGTTGAGGCCGCCGGCCGCCGCGAGGACGCGGAGGTTCTGTTGTCCGGACAGGCCGGGGTAGAAGGCCGGGCCTTCGATCAACGCCCCGACGCGGCCGAGATAGCGTTCCGGCTCGGTCATGGCTTGCCCGAGGACATCGCCGCCGCCGCTCGTGGGCGTGACCAGGCCGACGAGCATGCGGAGCGTGGTGGTCTTGCCGGCGCCGTTGGGGCCGATGAACCCGGCCAGACTGCCGGTCGGCACCTCGAAATCGAGGCGGTCGACGGCTGTGCGAGCGCCGTAGCGCTTGGTCAGTCCGCGGACGGTGATCGCGGTCACGTCTACAGCTGGCCCGGCTCGAGGTCGGCGAGCGCGGCGGCAGCTGCGGTGAGTGTTTTCAGGTCGGCGTCGGCCCAGGCGTGGTCGGTGATTACGACGGCATGCTCGATCCCCAATGCAGCAAGTGCACGGCAGCGCGCGACAAACGATCTCGACGGCTCGTCGCGGTTGAGGCGCGTACTGACCGTCTTGGCGATCGCGGCGTAGGGCCTTCCTAGCTCCCGGCAGTGATCAGCGAGAACGGCGAGCTTGTGCTTGATCGTTTCGCCGCCGTCGGGGATATCGAAGAGGTTGCAGGCATCGCCATACTGGGCGACCAACCGCAGCGTCTTTCGCTCTCCCATGCCGCCGATCAGGATCGGCGGATGGGGTTTTGTCGTCGCCGGCGGACTCAGGATCGGCTGCTCGAGCCGGTGACGGTGGCCAACAAACGGGCTGCCGTCGCCACGCCACATCTGCAGTGCCAGTGCGAGCGTGTCTTCGAGCTCTTCGTAACGCACAGCCGTCTCCGGAAGAGGCAGGCCCATCGCTCGTGCCTCCTCTTCCTGGTAGCCGGCGCCGATTCCGAGCCAGGCACGACCCCCTGAGAGCACATCGAGCGTCGTCACCGCCTTGATCAGCAGACTCGGCGCACGATAGGTGACGGCACTGACCATCGCCCCTAGCCGCACCCGGCTGGTATGGGCGGCGAGGAAGCTGAGGGTCGTGTAGGCCTCGAGCATCTCGGCCTCGAGGCTGCTGGTCGGGTCAGCCTGGAGCAGGTGATCGGAGACCCAGAGGGTGTCGATCGTCGAGTCGTCGACAACAGCGGCCAGCTCGGCGAGCCGCGACTGTAGCGACTCGCTCCACGAGTAGTTGGTGATGCTGAGACTGACCTCCACTTCTAGCCCGAAGAGACGCTTGGCTGGGGGCCGGTCGTGGTGATGCAGAAGATCGGGTGGTCTGCCGGGTCGGGTAGGGCCCGCAGCACAGCTGTGACGGTCGGCATCTTCCCGAACTGGCGCTCGTAGGCGGCCAGAAGCTGCGGCCGCTTTGCGACGGGGACTTCCTCGACCGAGATCTCCTCCAGCCCGTCTCGGGTCATCAGCCGTCCTCTCCGAGCGGAGGCGAGGTTCCGAGCCCAGTCGCTCACCCCGCGATAGGAGACGAGGTAACGCTCGCCGCCCACGTCGAGGACAGCGACCGGAACCGTTCGCCAGCGTCCGCTCTTATGACCGCGGACCGACAGCTTGCTGACGATGTCCTTGCGGAAGAGCGGGACCAGTCGGTTCGCGATCTGCCGCTGCGCCCACGGGGGAGGGATGTAGCGACGAGTCATCCTGCCGGCGGGCATGGCGGCTCGGCCTGCTGCCCCGACGCTTGAGCAGGGCCGGCCATCCTTCATGTCGTGGTCCGGCTCGCGTTGGAGCAAGCCTTGTCGACACCAAGCCGAGGGATCATTCCCATCGCTCGAATAATATTATAGCAAGTCAAACTTTATTGTTGCTCTTCATCTAGTGCTACGCTTGGACATGTGGCGACCGACGTCGGCCTACGTGAGCGCAAGAAGCAGCAGACGCGGCAGCTCCTCGCCGACACGGCGAGGCGCCTGTTCAGCGAGCGAGGCTTCGAGGAGGTCAGCGTCGCCGAGATCGCCCGCGCCGCCGACGTCTCGCTGGCCACAGTCTTCAACTACTTCCCAACCAAGGAAGACCTCATCTACAGCGGTCTCGAGGAGTTCGAGAACGAACTGCTGCGGACAATCCGCGAGCGCCCCTCCGGCGAGACAGTCCTCGCCGCGTTCGGGCGTTTGGTCCTCCAACCACGCGGCCTCTTCACCGCCGACGCCGAGGAAGCCGAACAGCTGCTCGCCGTGTCACGCATGATCGCAATGAGCCCCGCACTGCTCGCACGGGAGCAGCAGATCTTCGGCCGCTACACCGACGCGCTCACCGACCTGATTGCCGCCGAGACACGAGCGGCGGCCGGTGACCTCCGGCCGGCCGTGACTGCCAGCGCGCTGATCGGCGTCCATCGCGCCCTCATCACCTACACCCGCAAACGCATTGCGAACGACCGTGTCGACCGCCGCCGCCTGAGCCGCGACCTCCGGCGCCGGGGCGAGGCTGCCCTGACGTTGCTCGCAAACGGCCTCGGCGATTACGCGCGGAAACGCCAGCCATAAGGGAGCGGTGACCGTGCTTAGGCCGGAAACCGCTTAGCAAGGCGATGGGAGCCGACGAACCAGGATCACTCACAGGGGCCAGGGTTCGTACCTGCCACCTTGGTTGTCCTGACTTCCCCTGTAAATCAGGGGTATGGACCTAACCGGACAGCTTTTGAACCTTTCGTCAGGCCTCAAGGAGGCTGATCGCGGTCGGCTAAGCCAGTATCAGCGTCTCACGGTTCGCTCCGAGGCGCAAGGCAAGGATCGGTAGGTCTGACGCCGGGAATCGCCTGAGCAGAAGCTGCCTTTGGGTCGTCTACGATCTGGCGATGCGTCGGAATGTTCTTGCCTGGTCGCTGGCCGCACCGCTGTCGTTGATGGGTTCTCAGGCCGCCCATTGGCTCGCGTATCGGTTGGTTGTTCCGAGCAGCGCGCAGCGGAGCCAGGTGTTGGCGTCGACCGGTCACGGGTACATGGTCTATCTCCCGTTCGGGGTTGCGCTCTGCATGGTGGCGGTCGTGTTCGCATTCGCCGGCCAGGTGCGGGCGCTGGTGCGCGGGGTATCCGGCACTCTTCCTCCGTCGCTTTGGATGTTCGCCGCTCTCGGCCCGGCGATCTTCTGCTTGCAGGAGTACCTCGAGCGGCTGATCCACGAAGGAGCGCTTCCGTGGAGCGCGGTGGCGGAAGCGACATTTGCCGTCGGGGTTGCGCTGCAGTTGCCGGTCGCGCTCCTTGCGTATCTTGCGGGCCGTTTCATCCTGCGAGCGGCGAGAGGCGTCGCCTCGGTGCTCGTTCGCCACTCTGTCGCTTCCCGCCGGAGCCTCGTTCATCTGCAGCCCGCGACGGTGCGGACGCTTCGGCCGGGAGTCCTGGCGCTCGGCTATCCGACGCCAGGTCCTCTCCACTCCTCTGAGCGGACGGGTCGAGCGTGGCGCCTGCACGCGTTCGCGCAGACCTGACCGAAGCAGTGTTCTGAACGGGCCGAGCCTCGGCGCATCTGAGCACGCCCCGGCGCTGGGCATCGTCCCGTTCCCTCAATTCCGAATGCAGAGGAGTTACACATGAGTCGTTTGCTCTGCCGCACGCTCATCCCGACCGCGATCGCCTGTTGCGCGCTCGCGGCAGTCGGGGCCGCCTCGGCCGTCACCCACCACGCGATCCACGACACGCATCCGTCGAAGAAGCCGATCGGCATCAAGATGGCCGTGCGCCAGGCGCCCAATGGGGTGCTCCTGCACGTCGTCACCGCCGGGTACCGCTGGGCGCCCGAGCACATGGCGCCCGTCCACGGCAAGGGCACGGCCGTCCAGGGCGAGGGCCACGGCCACGTTTACATGCTCTCGACGGCGCCGCCGACCCCGCAGTCCTGGTCGTCGGCCCCTGGGACGAACGTGCTGCTCAAACCCGGAAAGCACACAATCCGGGTGACGCTGAACGCCGACGACCACGGCCAGTGGACATGGAAGGGAAAGCCGGTTCAGGCAACGATCAGGGTTACCGTGCCGGAGGCCGATGACTATGGGCTAGCGAAAAGTCGACACGATCCCGGTGGCCGGCACAAGACGTCGGCCACCGGGGCCTCGTCGAATCCCCGGTCGGCTGACGGACAGAGTGCTTCACAGCCGCCGCCCATCTTTGTAAAGGCTACCCAGCCAGCATCTGTAAGGTGCCCCTTACACAAGGAGGCAGAGGTCGGTGAGAGCGGTGCGCACGCCTGTCGGCGTGACAGTTGCGGTGCTCGTGGGAGCAGCTGCGTTCGCGGTCGGGATCTTGATCACGATCCACGGGCTTTCCGATCCGTCGGCCGAGGGTGTGCCCACCGGATCGTCTGCGGCGTTCGACTCTGCGGTGCTCGTTTTTCGCGAGGGGCTCGAGGCGATCCTCGTCCTAGCTGCGATCATCGCTTCGCTCAAGGGTGGCCATGCCTCCTTCCGGCGGCCGGTGGCCCGGGGCCGGAGCGGCGGCTCTGGCGCGACGCTCGTCACCTGGTTCGCCGCGGTCTGGGTGATCGGCGCGCTCGGCGGCCCGGGCCTCGACGCGCAGGCGGCGACCGGGCTGCTCGCCGTGGTCGTCCTGCTGGTAGTCATGAACTGGTTCTTCCACCGCGTCTACTGGACGGGTTGGATCGCCCACCACACCAAGCCGCCGCCGGCGGCTGCTCGAGCGGCTTCGACGCCGGCCGGCAGGTGGTGCTCGGCTTCGCCCTGCTCGGCTTCACCGCCGTCTACCGGGAGGGCTTCGAGGTCGTACTCTTCCTGCAGAGCCTGCGCCTGCGCGCTGGCGCGGGGGTCGTCCTTGCGGGGGTCGGGCTGGGCCTGCTGCTCACCGTCGCGGTCGGAATCGCCACCTTCGCCATCAACGCCCAGCTGCCGTACAAACGGATGCTGGTCTGGACGGGTGTCATGCTCGGCTTCGTCCTGGTGGTCATGGTCGGCGAGAGCGCCCAGGAGCTCCAGCTTGCCGGCTGGCTCCCGACCCACGACCTGCCTTTCGTGATTCCCGGCTGGGTCGGAACCTGGTTCGCGCTCTTCCCGACCGTCGAGACGCTTGCCGCTCAAGCTCTTGCCGTCGTCGCCGTCCTCGGCTCCTACCTCGTCTCCGAATACCTTCGCGTCAAACGACCTCGAAGGCACGGCCAGACGCCTGCTCGGCGAGCGCACCAGCCACCCCCCGCCGCGGTCGCTCTACATAGCACGAACGCTAGATAAGGACCGATTCGAAGAGCAAAGGGGTTTAAGTAAGGCCGGTTTGTTTGCCGAGCGACCGGACTAGCGAGCGGGCTATCAGTCCTGCTTGATTTGCAGGGAAATCGTTGTGAGTTCTGCAACAGGCCAATGGACCTAACCGGACAGCTTTTGAACCTTTCGACTCCCCTTCTCGAGCTGCTGGCGCTTTAGTCCAACCAGGCCCTAACCTCTTCCACTGTCTCACGAATGGCCTGCACAGAGCAATATGCGGGATCAGCAAGTGTCCAGCGACGAAGGCGCCCGCGGCGTAGGATTCGTCGCCAGTGGCCGAGAGCAGCGCGATAGCCGATCTGCAGTCGGGGCTCGGAGCTGTTGACGACGTCCTGAGCTTCGCGAAGAGCGGAGTCGGGAAGCCGACCAAGGAAGAACAGTCGCTCTTCGTCGCGTCCGTGGCTCTGTCGTATGCAGTCTGGGAGAACTACGTCGAAGAAGTTGCGGTCGAGGTCACAGAGTTCCTCGCCAGAGAGGTCGCCGAAAGCTCCGTGCCGGAGACGGTCCGCGACTGGATCATGAACGCTCAGCCGAAGCCGACAGCATGGGACTTGACGGTTCATCCCGGTTGGCGCGAACTGTGGGTTCGGATGGTTCGTGCAAGAGCGAAGGGAGAACCAGACAAGGAACGAGACTTCGGCATCCTCAGTGCGAATGCCAAGGCCGTGGGCGGACTATTCGAACGCGTTGGCGTCGAGCCGTTTGTGGGAGTCTCAGCGACCGATCAGAAGAAGCTCGACAAGCTCGTCGAGGAGCGCGGTCAGATCGTCCACACTGGGAAGGCGCCCGACAAGTTCCGGAAGAAGAACGCGACTGATTGGCGATCGTTTGTCGAACAGCTCAGTCAGAAGGTCGATGCTTCGATCGCCAATGGGGCGAAGAAGCTCACGGGTAAGAGCCCCTGGTAAGTGTCAGCCCCAGTTGATCTCGCACGTCATGCCTTATCCTTGAGGGTCGCCAAGTTGGTCAGCATTCGATTGAAACTGAGGAAGGAGATGGAGTGGCCCGCAAGACGATCTTCGTCAGTGATCTGACCGGACGGACAATTGACGAGAAGGACGCAGCGACCGTAACGATCAAGTACGCGGACGCAGGACATCGAACTGGGCGAAGACCTCAAGCTCCAGACCGAGCAGGTCATCCTCGAACAGATCACCGAGCTCCGCGAGAACGCCGGAGTCGAACGACAGCAGCTCGTCAACAGGCAACGCCGCGCCCTCGATGAACGAGCCAAGCTCCTCGAGGCCCACTACGCCAACGCGATCCCACTCGACCTACTCAAGATCGAACAGGAACGCATCAGCCGAGAACTCGACCACATCGAAGAGCGGCTCGCCACCCTTGAACTCCGCTTCGACGTCGTCGAACAGAACCTTAAAGCGGCCCTCGCCTTCGTCGCCAACCTCGATCGCGCATATGAAGCAGCGGGCCCGCAGCTCAAGCGCCAGATGAACCAGGCGCTCTTTGTGCGCATCCTCGTCTCGGACACTGGCGAGATCGCGGCCGAGCTTCGACCACCCTTCCAACTCCTCTTCCAAGCCATCGGCAGCAGCGCTGACGGCCTCGTCCACCACCACAAGGGCTCAGAAAGACCAAGAGGCCCCGTCAAGGGACCTCATGGTTTAAGTAAACAGGCTTTGGTGGAGCTAGCCGGACTCGAACCGGCGACCTCCTGGGTGCGATCCAGGCGCTCTCCCAACTGAGCTATAGCCCCGAGCGCTCGACAGTGTAGCGTCCGACCCCGTGGAGCCCTTCAGCCAGGTCGAGCTCCAACTTGCCGCGCGAAACCACGGGATGCCGCTCGAGGCGCTCCGGTACCCGGTCACCCCGGCCGGGTTGCACTACCTGCTCACGCACTACGACATTCCCGCTGTCGACGCCGGCCGGTTCGAGCTCACCGTCGGCGGCCACGTCGCCCGGCCGCTCGCCTTTTCGCTCGGCGACCTCCGCGCCCGCCCCGCCCTCGAGCTCGAGGTGACGATGGAGTGCGCCGGCAACGGCCGCGCGCTCCTCCCCGCTCCGCGACCGCTCAGCCAGCCCTGGCTGAACGAGGCGGTCGGCACCGCCGCGTGGCGCGGGACCCCGCTCGCGCCGCTCCTCGCCGAGGCCGGGCCGCTCGACGACGCCGTCGAGGTCGTCTTCACCGGGCTCGACCGCGGGGTAGAGGCCGGCGAGACGCAGGACTTCGAGCGCAGCCTCCCCCTCGAGGAGGCGCTCCGCGAGGACGTCCTTCTCGCCTACGAGATGAACGGCGCCCCGCTTCTGCCCCAGCACGGCTTCCCGCTTCGGCTCGTCGTCCCGGGCTGGTACGGGATGGCGAGCGTCAAGTGGCTGACGCGGATCACGCTCGTCGACCGACCGTTCGAGGGCCACCAGCAGGCGCACGCGTACCGCTTCAGCCGTGACCGGAGCGACCCGGGCACGGCGCTCAGCCGGATCGCGCCGCGTGCGCTGATGGTGCCGCCCGGCCTACCCGACTTCCCGACGCGCGAACGTACGATGCGCGCCCGGCCCGTACACGATCGAGGGCCGCGCGTGGTCGGGCCTCGCGCCGGTCGCCGCCGTTCAACTTTCGACCGACGGCGGCGCGAACTGGGACGAAGCCGAGCTCGACGAGCCCCGACCCTCCCGTGGGCGTGGCGCGGCTGGCGCTACGAGTGGAACGCAACGTCCGGCGCGCATGTCCTATGCTGCCGCGCGCGGGACGAGGCCGGCAACGTCCAGCCGGACGAGGCCGATTGGAACGTCGGCGGCTACGTCAACAACAGCGTCCAGCGCGTCCCGGTGACCGTCGGCGGTTAGGCGACAGCGCTGCGCTTCTCGTCGAGTGAGCCGGCGCGGATCGTCGCTGCCATCTCGTTCGACTGCTCGCGGTAGACGGAACCGTCCTCGAACTGGATCACCGGGTAGAGGCGCTGGCCCGAGATTTGCTCGAGGTCCGAACGCTTGCCGCGCCGGAGCGGCCCCTTGACGATCTCGTACGCAACGCCCTGCTCATCGAGGGCGCTCTGCACCTTCCAGCAGGGGTGCGCCTGGATCTTGACCCACAGGTTCGGGCAGCGGTGGAGCTTGACGGCCATGATCCCTCCTTCGGATAATCGTAACCAGCGACCTACGATACTCCCGTCGGAGCGACTTCCCCAGGGGGGACACGGTGACGTTCTACGGCGTCAAGGGGGGTCAAGGTCGGACAGGACGTAGGTCGAGTAAACCTGTTCTCTCGTTCAGCTTCCGGTCCGGGTTCAGCCGTCTAGCGTCAGACGTGGCTCCAGCGCTTCCTCTGGGGAGAGAGAAACGGGGAGGAGAAAGTGATGCGCGTTCTGATTGCCGATGATCATCGGCTGATGTTGGAAGGTATTCGGGCTGCACTCGGCGGAGCTGACGACATCGAGGTCGTCGGCGAGGCCCAAGACGGAAGTCAAGTACTGCCGCTCGTCAGCGAGCTGAAGCCGGACGTCGTCCTACTCGACATCCGCATGCCCAAGCTCGACGGGCTCGCCTGCCTCGAGCGCCTGCGCAAGCTCCATCCGCAGGTGAAAGTGGTCGTGCTGTCGGTCTTCAACGACCCCGACCACATCGAAGCAGCGCTCAAGCGCGGCGCCAACGGCTACATCGTCAAGAGCATCAACCCGCTCGACCTGCCCTCGGCGCTGCGCCAGGCCGTCGACGAGACCGTCTACAACGTCCTCGGCGTCCCCGAGCACGACCAGCCCCGCCACGCACGTGAGGCCGGCCTCACCGACCGCGAGATCACCATCCTCGCCGGCGTCGCCCGCGGACTGTCCAACCGCGCCCTCGGCAAAGAGCTCTGGGTCACCGAGCAGACCGTCAAGTTCCACCTGACCAACATCTACCGCAAGCTCGACGTCGCCAACCGCACCGAAGCGGCCCGAGCCGCCTACCGGCTCGGAATCGTCGAAAGCCCGCTACTCGACGAAGCCGAATCGGTGCTCGCGGCCGTCTAAGCCGGCGAAGGAGAGTGGAGGCCGGATCGAGCGGCGGGGAAGTTCGGGTTGACGGAGGATCGGATCATCTGGAGTGCGGACCGCGAACGCCGACCGTCCACGGCTTGCTCGACGGAGGGGCCACCCGCTCTTCACACGATGTCAACCCACCCGATTTCTTGATCGCGGCTAGAGTCGGGTCGTTCCGTTTGCCCCTTGACATGTGGGCGATGCGGACGTAAGTCGAGGAAGGATCGACTCGCGGCCAGTGTGACCGGAGCAGCATTCGCTGCCGGCGACACAGCGCGTTTCGGGGGAGAGAGCAACCAAGGGGGAGAGGAACGATGCGTGTCCTGATTGCCGATGATCATCGGCTGATGTTGGAAGGTATTCGGGCTGCACTCAGCGGAGCTGACGACATCGAGGTCGTCGGCGAGGCCCAAGACGGAAGTCAAGTACTGCCGCTCGTCAGCGAGCTGAAGCCGGACGTCGTCCTACTCGACATCCGCATGCCCAAGCTCGACGGGCTCGCCTGCCTCGAGCGCCTGCGCAAGCGCCACCCGCAGGTGAAAGTGGTCATGCTGTCGGTCTTCAACGACCCCGACCACATCGAAGCAGCGCTCAAGCGCGGCGCCAACGGCTACATCGTCAAGAGCATCAACCCGCTCGACCTACCCTCGGCCCTGCGCCAGGCCGTCGACGAGACCGTCTACAACGTCCTCGGCGTCCCCGAGCACGACCAGCCGCGGCACGCACGCGAGGCCGGCCTCACCGACCGCGAGATCACCATCCTCGCCGGCGTCGCCCGCGGCCTGTCCAACCGCGCCCTCGGCAAAGAGCTCTGGGTCACCGAGCAGACCGTCAAGTTCCACCTGACCAACATCTACCGCAAGCTCGACGTCGCCAACCGCACCGAAGCGGCCCGAGCCGCCTACCGGCTCGGAATCGTCGAAAGCCCGCTCCTGGACGCCGAGGCGTCGGAACACTCCATCGTCTGAGAGCCGGCGCGGTGCCGGGCCGGGCCGGTCAGAGCTGTGTCGAGTCGCGAAGCTACGGTCGCTGCACCGGCAGCACTACCGACAGCTTCGTCGGACCGCCCGGCTTGCTCGTTACCGCGCACGAGCCACCGAGGAGGCGGGTTCGCTCACGGATGCTGATCAGCCCGAGCCGGCCCCCACGGGCCGCTCTCGAGAGTGACCGCTCGACGTCGAAGCCGACACCGTTGTCGACGATCTCGAGCCTTGCTCGCGCGTCGTCGACACACAGGGTGACGAGAATTTCGGTGGCGCCGCTGTGTGCGCGCGCGTTGGCCAGAGCCTCGCGAAGAATGCTGACGACCGCAATTCGCTGGGGGTGCGGCAGCGAGTCGAATGTTCCCTCGGTGATGAGCTTGTGGCGAATCCGTGTGCCGCCGAGGGTTGCCAGCTCCTTCTCGATCGCAATGCCGAACGGCTCCTCGAAGTACGGCGGTACCGCGAGCGATCGTGCCATCGCGCGCAGGCCGTTCTCGGCGCCGACCGCCAGGCCGATCATCGAATCGAGCTGCCGGGCGATAGCCGCTACGGCATCGGGAGCGGTCGAGCCTTCGGCGAAACGTCGGCGGACGACCTGAAGATCGCCACGCAGCCTCGCCAGCTCCTGCAACGGCCCGTCGTGGATGTCGAACCCGACCATGCGCAGGATGAGCTCCTCGCCCTCGATGAGCGAGACCCGGCTCGAGGCCATTTCGTCTTCCAGCGCGCCAAAGTCGAATAACAGCCCCAAGACGACGGCTGCCTCCTCGGCGCGCGCAATCGCGCGCCCGCGCTCTGTCCCTGCGCGAAAGACCAGCGCTCCGATCCGCTCCCCGCGGCACTCCACCGGAATGGCGTGGATCTGCTTACGCGCGCTCCCGGAGCCCGATGACGTCGCCGCGCCGGAAAGAGCTCGCTGCGCAGCCGTCCTGCACGTCCTGGTCGGCTCCTGCACCCCGGCCGAGGCGGCCAGGCGAACCCCGTTGTCGGATCGGCGGAGCCAAAGCGACACCTCGTTCGCCGGCGCGAACCGACCGAGCAGTTGAAGAACGGCTTCAGCCGCGCCCTCCGGGCTTCGGAAGAGCATGGGGCTCCTTACCGCGAGCAGGAACGTGACATCTTCCACAAGTGCCGGCGGAGGATCTTGGCTCTCTCCGAACGCGGCGAGCATCGGCTCGAGCTCGATCCCGTCGAGCGGCCGCTCGAGCGCGATGCCGGCAAGGACGTCGGCGAGCAACACGGCTGCGGCAAGCCAAGCATCGCGAGGCGCCAGCCCGCTCGCCAGTGAGCAGGCATGCCGGCGTGCCTCCTCGATCGTCTCCGTACGCGCCGCTCGCATCAGCGGACGCAGTACGCGCTCAACTTCGTCGATCGCCGTATGAGCGGCACGGGGAGGCGACTGCCGCCGCCTCCGCGCATCAGTCGTGCCCTTCCTCGTCACATCTGCCGCATCATCTCGATGTGCGGACACCGTACATGGGCCGGTGATTCCGCAGAAGCCTCAGCGCGGCGAGGGGTGCTGCGGCGGGTTTGTTTGTCAGGAGGCAGGCGCCGGCGTAGCCGGGGCGGGTTGCCTGCCTGGGGTTAGGCAGGGACGGGGGCGGCGGCGAGCCCGGCGGCCTCGCGCAGCGTGTCCGCTTTGTCGGTGCGCTCCCAGCTGAAGTCGTGGTCGTCACGGCCGAAATGCCCGTACGCCGCCGTCTTCGCGTAGATCGGCCGGCGCAAGTCCAAGTCACGGATGATCGCCGCCGGACGCAAATCGAAATGCTCCCGCACCAACTCCTCGATCCGCCCGACCGAGACGTTCTCCGTCCCGAAGCAATCGACCTCGAGCGAGACCGGATGCGCCACCCCGATCGCATACGCCACCTGCAACTCGCAACGGGCAGCCAACCCCGCCGCAACCACGTTCTTCGCCACATACCGAGCCGCATACGCCGCCGAGCGATCAACCTTGGTCGGATCCTTCCCCGAGAACGCCCCACCACCATGCCGAGCCGCCCCCCCATACGTATCAACGATGATCTTCCGCCCCGTCAACCCCGTATCCCCCATCGGCCCCCCAACCACAAACTTCCCAGTCGGATTGCAATAAAAGAAATCCTTATCGCCCAGCAGCCGCGACTCGTCATACAACCCAGCCGGCAGGATCGGATGCAACACATGCTCAGCCAGATCCGGCTTGATCAACGCCTCCGCGTCCAACCCATCCCGATGCTGCGTCGAGACCAACACCCGCACGATCTCCACCGGCCGCTGATGCCCATGCTCATCCACCTCATACCGAACCGTCACCTGCGACTTCCCATCCGGCCGCAAATACGGCAACACACCCGCCTTCCGCACCTCCGCCAGCCGCCGACAGATCAAATGCGCCAACGTGATCGGCAACGGCATCAACCCAACCGTCTCATCACTCGCATACCCAAACATCATCCCCTGATCACCCGCACCAACCCGATCCAGCGGATCATCCCCACCCGGATCATGCTGCAACTCATACGAAGACTCCACACCCTGCGCAATATCCGGCGACTGCTCATCCAACGCCACCACCACACCACACGTATCCGCATCAAACCCATACTTCGCCCGGTCATACCCAATCTCACGCACCCGCCCCCGCACCAACCGCGGAATATCCACATACGTCTCAGTCGTAACCTCACCCGCCACCACAACCAACCCCGTCGTCACCAACAGTCTCACACGCAACCCGCCCCAACGGATCCCCAACCAACACCGCATCCAACACCGAATCCGACAACTGATCAGCCATCTTGTCCGGATGACCCTCAGTCACCGACTCCGAGGTAAAGAGGAATGAGCGGCCGGGCACGACCGAAGGCTACCGGACGGACACGAATCCCTTCACCGTCAGCACGGAGCCGTCAACCGAGCCGTAGAGAAGGCCGGTGCCGAGCGGGGCCAGGTTGCGCCGGAGCTGAGCGGGCGCCTTGCTCTTGACGAGCCCTTCGACGAGCGGCAGCGCGCCGTTGACGTCGGCATAGAGGATCCCGGCCGTCTGCTCGGGCATCTCCGCTGCCGCGACCGCCTCCTGCCATGCCCGCGAATCGGCGAGCGGCTCGGTCATCGTCCTCAGGCCTCGGATCCCGCCGAGCGTGCTCGAGACGACGAGCTTGCCGTCGAAGACGGCGTAATAGAGATCCGTCTTCTGGACCGTGATCTTCGTCACGGACACGCCCGCGACCTGAATAGTCTCGGGCAGCTTCTGCTGGAGGGCGCTCGCGAGGGTTGCGAGCTTGCTGAGCGTCTGCACGGCCGCCGCCTCGTCGACCACCTTCAGGACGAGCGTGTATTCGGGCCCCGTTGCGCTCTGCTGGGCGTAGAACGCCCCCTCGTCCTTGAAGAGTGCGACCACCTCGTCGAGCAGGCCGCCGAGTAGCTTCGCTGCCGAGCCGAGCTGATCGGCGAGGGCGGGCGAGCGGATCAACTCGTCGAGCGTCCTATCCGCGCCCTTGAAGCCGACGAAGAGCGACACCCCGGCGGGTATTTCCGAAGGCAGCTGGGCGGTGAACGGCTTCGCCTCGAGCTCGTCGCCCTTGACGCGCGCGGTCAGCGCCAGCCCGTTCTGCTCCGCGCGGGCGGTGCCCGCCAGCCACGAAACGCGCCCGAGCCCGGGCACCGGCCCCGTTCCCGTCTTCGCGTGGGCGTCCAGCGCGGCAGTCAGGCCGGCGCCGTCTACGTAGAGCGTCGCCAGCGGCGCCGCCGGCAGGCCCGCCGTGGCCTCTTTGTACGGAGTGCTTCCCGCCAGCGATCCACGGTTGCGGGCGCGCTTGAAGGCGTCGATCATAGCCCGGTCGGCGGCGACCACCTGCCAGGCCGCGACCTCCTCGGCGACGAGCGGCGGCTTCTGCTTGGCGAGCAGGGTCTTGAGCTTCGCCGGGCTGCGCGGCTGGGTCAGTCCGAGAAACGAGCCCTTGACGAGATCGGCCGCCGTCAGGGCGAGGGCATCGGTCTCCGGCCCGAGCGCGCCGCTCGCACCTTGGATCGAAGCCAGCAGCTTCGGACCGTCCGGAAAGAGCTTCAGCAGCGCGTCGAACGCCCGCCGCTGCTGCGAGCCCGCGCTGGTATCCAGCCGCACGAGCGCCGCGGTCGAGCGCGGGGCGATCTCGGCTCCGCCGGCCGGGCCGGCACGCTTCGCCGCCGAGCCGCACCCGGCGACCAGCGCAGCGCCGAGCAGAAGCGCGATCGGCCTTCGGTGCATCACTCGGATGCTACTCCCCCCTGGGGCGGCGGCCCATCAGCGAGGCGATGAGCTCGCCGAGGCTCTCGCCCTCGAGCACGCGGCAGACGCCCTCGGTGATCGGCAGCTCGATCCCGAGCCGGTGGGAGAGATCTCGCAGGACCGGCGCCGTCGTCAGGCCCTCGACGATCATGCCGATCTTGCCGGCGGCCTCGTCGGGCGAGGCACCTCGGGCGATCAGCTCGCCGGCGCGCCTGTTGCGCCCGAACCGGCTCCAGCAGGTCACGATCAGATCGCCCATGCCGGCCAGCCCGGCAAACGTCTCGGGACGCGCGCCGTAGGCCTCGCCGAGCCGGGCCATCTCGGCGAGACCTCTGGTGATCAGCGCCGCCTTACCGTTGTCACCGAGCTCGAGTCCGTCCACACCGCCCGCCGCGAGCGCGATCACGTTCTTGGCCGCCGCGCAGAGCTCGACCCCGGTCAGATCGGGGTTCACGTACACCCGGAAGACCGTCGAGTTGATCGCGAGTTGCAGGTCGGCTGCAAGCTCTTCGTCCTCGCTCGCGACGACAGCCGCGCTCGGCAGCCCCTCGGCGATCTCCTCGGCCATGTTCGGGCCCGACAGGACGGCGGCCGGCCGGTCGCGGATGAGCGTCGAGAGCCGTTCGCCGGTCGCCGGGTCGAGCCCCTTCGTCAGCGAGAGCGCGGGGCCGCCCGGCGGGAGCGCGGTCGCGACCTCGGCAAACGCGCGGCTGGGCACGGCGAGCACGTACAGATCGGCGCCGGCGGGCACCTCGTGTGCCGCGGTGACGTCGTGCAGGTCGACCCGGCTCATATACCGCGGGTTCCGGCCCGTCGCGGCGATCGCGGCCGCCTGCTCGGAGTCGCGGCACGCCAGCGTCACCGCGTGGCCGCGATCGGCGAGGAGCCGCGAAAACGCGGTTCCCCAGGAGCCCCCACCGACGACCGTCACGTTCATGGCCCTAAGAGCGTCTCACGAAGTCGATCGAGACGGGAACCCCCTCGAGCTCGAACTGCTCGCGGAGCTGATTCTCGACCCAGTAGCCGTAGTCGCGCGTGACCAGGCCGGGATCGTTGACGAAGAAACGGAACCGGGGCGGCCTGGTCTGGGTCTGCAGCCCGTACAACAGGTTGAGGCGCCGGTTCGCCGACTTCGACGGCGCCTGGCGAGCCGCGCGCAGCTCCTGCAGGAAGGTGTTCAGCACCGGCGTCGGGATCCGGCTCGTGTGCTTCGCGTACAGCTGCTCGATGCGGTCCAGCACCCGGCTGACACCGCGGCCCGTCTTCGCCGAGACCGTGACCACGCCGGGGCGCTGCCGCAGGCGCTCGACGATCCGCGGCCGCACGTCCTCCATCTTGATCTCGCCGATGTCCCATTTGGAGAGAAGGACGACGGTGGAGCAGTTCGCCTTGCGCGCCACATCCGCGACCGCCAGATCCTGGTCGACGAGCCCCTCGCCCGCATCGACGAGGATCAGCGCGACGTCGGCCCGGTCTGCGGCGGCCAGCGCGCGAAGCTCCGAGTAGTACTCGATCCCCTGGCGTTGCTTGCGGTGGCGGCGCAGCCCCGCGGTGTCGACGAAGACGAACGTGGCGTCGCCGCGCTTGAACACGGTGTCGATCGAGTCGCGGGTCGTCCCCGGCACGTCCGAGACGATCACGCGGTCCTCACCCAGAATCGCGTTCAGGAGGCTCGACTTGCCGACGTTCGGCCGCCCGAGGATCGCGACGCGAATCGCCTCTTCCCCCACCTCGGAGGGCCCGGACCCGGGCAGCCCGGCGACGATCGCGTCGAGCAGGTCGCCGGTCCCGTGGCCGTGCAGAGCGGAGAGCGGGATCGGGTCACCGAGCCCGAACCGGTGGAACTCCATCGCCTCGTCGTCGCGCCGGGGATCGTCGATCTTGTTCGCGATCAGGAAGACGGGCTTGTGCGCGCTTCGGAGGATCCCTGCCACCTCCTCGTCACCCGGAGTGATCCCGATCTGGGCGTCGACGACGAAGAGCACCAGGTCGGCCTCGGCCACGGCCGTGCGGGCCTGGTCGGCGATGCTCCGCGTGATCGGCGAGACGTCGGCGATATCGACGCCGCCGGTGTCGATCAGCCTGAACCGCGAACCGGCCCACTCGCAGACGAGCTCCTTGCGGTCGCGGGTGACGCCGGGCGTCTCGTGGACGACCGCTGCACGCGTGCCGGTCAGCCGGTTGACGAGCGTCGACTTGCCGACGTTCGGGAAGCCGACGACGGCGACGGTGCCGGCGAGCTCATCGGCCATGAGACGCTAGGCCGGTGCGCGCTCGCGGACGAGGCGCTCGATGTGGTCGACGACCTCCTCGACGGTCAGCGTGGTCGTGTCGATCAGCTCGGCGTCCTCGGCGGGCTGCATCCGCGCCGCGTCGCTCTCGTCTCGCATCCGGAGGTCGGTGGCGAGCGCGTCGGCGCCGATCTCGGGCCGCTCGGCGATCCGGCGGCCGGCGCGTACCTGCGGGTCGGCTTTGAGGTAGATCTTCACCGCCGCGTTCGGGGCGACGACGGTGCCGATGTCGCGGCCCTCGATCACGACATCGCCGTCTTCGGCGAGCTCCCGCTGACGGTCGCGCATCAGCTTGCGCACCTCCGGGTGCCGCGCGACGACCGGCACGAGGCGATCGATCTCCGCGCGGCGGATCGCGGCGGTGACGTCGGTGCCGGCGACCAAGCAGCGCCCGTGCTCGTCGAAGTCGACGGGGTTGGCCTCGGCGAGCTCGCCCAGGAGGGCGCCCCGGTCGAGCGGCAGGCTGTCGCGGAGCGCGAGCCAGGTCAAGGCCCTGTACATCGCGCCGGTGTCGAGGTAGCGAAAGCCCAGCCGCTCGGCCAGGCGGCGGGCCACGGTGCTCTTGCCGGCCCCCGCGGGGCCGTCGATGGTCACGATCATGCGCTTTCGACTCCGTCGAAAGCGCTAGCTGGCTGTGGCGGGAACGTTGGCATCGCGCATTCAGCTAGCGCAGGTCGCTCATCTGAGCGACTTGCGCCAGGAGGTCGAAGAATCCGGGGAAGGATACTGACACCGCCTCCGCTCCCTCGATGCGGACGCCCTCGCCGGAGACGAGACCGGCCACGGCGCCCAGAATGGCAATCCTGTGATCGCCGGCGGCGGCGACGAGCCCGCCGCGAAGCCGGGTGGGGACGCCGCGGATCCGGAAGCCGTCCTCGGTCGCCCGCACGTGAGCCCCGACCGTTCGCAAGAGCGCCGTCGTCGTCTCGATCCGGTCGGTCTCCTTGGCCCGGAGGTCCTGCGCGCCGCGCACGACGCTGTCGCCGTGCGCCATCGACGCGAGCAGACAGAAGAGCGGCAGCTCGTCGACGAGGAGCGGCACCTCCGGCGCGTCGATCTCGGTCGCGACCAGCTCCGTGTGCTCGATCTCGAGGTCGGCGACCGGCTCGCCGCTCACCTGGCGGCGGTTGAAGAGCGAGATCCTCGCGCCCATCCGCTCGAGCACGTCGAGCAGTCCCGTTCGGGTCGGGTTGACGTTGACGTCGTGGATCCGCAGTCTCGAATCAGGCAGGAGCAGCGCTGCAACGAGGAACGGGGCGGCAGACGAGAAGTCCCCGGGGACGTCGATCGAGATCGGGTCCAGCTTCTCGACCGGCCAGACGCTCGCCTCCCCCGGCTTGCGTTCGACGCGAACGCCCATCGCCTGGAGCATCCGCTCGGTGTGGTCTCGTGTCGGCGCTGCCTCGACCACGGTTGTCGGCCCGCCGTCCGCGAACAGCCCGGCGAGCAGGATCGCGGACTTGACCTGTGCGCTCGCGACCGGCGGCGAGTAACGGATCGGACGGAGCGCGCCGCCTCGGATCGTCACCGGGGCCCGGCCGTCGGACGTCTCCACCTGAGCTCCCATCTCCGTCAGGGGAATCGCAATCCGCGTCTGGTCGCGTGACGAGAGCGACTCGTCGCCGACGAGCGTGAACTCGCCGCCCTGGCCGGCGAGGATGCCGGCGGTGAGCCGTAGCACCGTGCCCGCGTTGCCGCAGTCGAGCGGCCCGCCGGGATCGCGCAGACCGCGCAGCCCGACGCCGTGCACGCGGACGACCTCCGGCGCCGTCCAGACCGCATCCGCACCGAGCTGCCGCGCGACCGAGATCGCCGACTCGGTGTCGGCGGCGCGGCCGAAGTTGCGGATCTCCGACTCGCCCTCGGCGATCGCCCCGAAGAGCACCCCGCGCTGGCACACGCCCTTGATGCTCGGGACCGCGATGTCGCCCTGAACCGAGACTGCCGGCTCGACCCTCACGTCTCGAGGACAGGGGACACCGACACCCCGTAGCCCTGGGCCTCGAGCAGGGCTGCCGCCCGCTCCGCCGCCCCCTCCCCCGAGACGATCATGGTCAGCACGCCGCCACGCTCGGTCGAGAAATGGCGGAGCTCGAAGTCCTCGATGTTGATCCGCTCGGCGCCGAGCGCCTGCGTGATGCCGGCGAGCACGCCGGGGTGGTCGGGCACGTGCACCGTCACGCGCTGAAGCGATCCGGGGTCGCCGTAGGCGTCGACCAGCATCCGGCGCCGGTTCTCCGACGCCTGGGCGATCCACCGCGCCAGCGAGCCACCGTCGCGCTCCGCGAGCCACCGCTCGAGCTGCTCGACACGCCGGCGGTGCTCGGCCAGCGCTTCGGCCAGCTCCGGTCCGTTGTCGAGGAAGATGTCCACCCAGATCCGCGGGTTCGCGCCCGCGACGCGGGTCATGTCCCGAAGCGACCCACCGGCCGCGGCGAGCGGGTCGTGGCCCTCGATCCGTCCCGACCCGGCCTGGTTGACGAGCAGGTTGGCGAGCGCATGCGGCAGGTGGCTGGTCAGCGCGACGAGCCGGTCGTGCGCACGCGGATCGATCGCCACCGGCAAGGCGCCGAGCGAGGCGACGAAGCCGTGGACGAGCCGGTAGCGCTTGGGATCGATACCGGCGAGCGGGGTCAGGAACCAGGTTGCCCCGTCGAACAGATCGGAGGTCGCGTGAGCAGCGCCGCGCGCCTCACGGCCGCAGACCGGATGGCCGCCGACGAACCGGTCGGGGAAGCGGAGCGACCAGTCCTTCGTCGAGCCGACGTCGGTGACCGTGCAGCCTTCGGGCGCACGCGCCAGCACCTCCTCGACGAGCTGCGGCAGATCGGTGACCGGCGCGGCGACGATCGCGATCTCCGCGTCGACGAGCACTTCCTGGAGCGACGCAGCGGGCCGGTCGACCGCCCCGCGCTCGACGGCAGCTGCCAGCGCGGCCGCGTCGGGGTCCCACCCGGAGACGACCGCCGCTCCGGCACGCTTGGCTGCCAAGCCCACGGATGCCCCCATCAGGCCGGTGCCGACGATCGCGAGGGAGGGGGGCGCCGGCACTACGACACGAGCTGCTGCCGGCCGCCTTGCATGCGCTCTGCGAGGTCGAACGCAAGATCCAGAGCCTGGAGCGCGTTCAGCCTCGGATCGCAGAGCGATCCGTAGCGGGCGCTGAGATGCTCCTCGAGCACGGCCTCCGCCCCGCCGAGGCACTCCGTCACGTTCTCGCCGGTGAACTCCAGATGTACGCCGCCGGGCCAGACTCCTTCGTCCTGGCAGGCTGCGAAGAAGCCGTCGAGCTCGGCCATGATGTCGTCGAAGCGCCGCGTCTTGAATCCGGAGGCAGTCCGGAAGACGTTCCCGTGCATCGGGTCGCACGCCCACACGACCGGGTGCTCGGCGTCGCGTACCTCCTGCAGCAGCGGCGGCAGGAGCTCCCGCACCCGATCGGCTCCCATCCGGGAGATGAAGGTCAGCCGCCCGGGAGTGCGCCCGGGATTCAGACGCTCGCAGAGCGCCGCGACGTCGGTCGCCGTCGCGGTCGGCCCGAGCTTGACCCCGAGCGGGTTGTTGACTCCGGCAAAGAACTCGACGTGCGCGCCGTCCGGATCGCGCGTGCGGTCGCCGATCCAGAGCATGTGAGCCGAGCAGGCGTACCAGTCGCCGGTCAGCGAGTCGCGCCTGGCGAGCCCGTCTTCGTAGTCGAGCAGAAGCCCTTCGTGACTCGTCCAGACGTCGACCTGGTGCAGCTGGTGCTCGCTCGTCAGATCGATTCCGCACGCAGCCATGAAGCGGAGCGCTCGCTCGATCTCCGTCGCCAGCCGGTTGTAGCGCTCGCCCTCCGGCGAGTCGGCGACGAACTCCTGGTTCCACTCGTGGACGCGCACCATGTCCGCGAAGCCGCCCTTCGTGAAGGCGCGCAGCAGGTTCAGCGTCGACGCCGACTGGTGGTAGCCCTTCACCATCCGCGCCGGGTCGGGCACGCGCGCGGCGGCGGTGGGCGCGTCGTCGTGGATCATGTGACCGCGGAAGCTCGGGATCTCGTTGCCGTCGACACTCTCCGTCGGAGACGAGCGAGGCTTGGTGAACTGGCCGGCGATGCGTCCGACCTTGACGATCGGCAGCGTGGCGCCGTAGGTGAGGACGGCGGCCATCTGGAGCATGATCTTCAGCTTCTCGCGGATCCCGACCGCGGAGAAGTCGTGGAAGGACTCCGCACAGTCGCCGGCCTGGAGCAGGAACGCCCGCCCCTGCGCGACCTCGCCGAGCGAGGCGAGCAGCTGCCGGGCCTCACCCGCGAAGACGAGCGGCGGAAAGCTCTTCAGCTCGGCGACGGCGTCGGCGGCGCGCGCGGGGTCGGGCCACTCCGGCTGCTGGAGCGCAGAGCGCTCCCGCCAGGAGGACGGCGACCACGTGGACGATGTCACAGCCACGTTCGTCAGTGTAGTGAGCGTCAGACCGACGTTCGGCCGGACGCCCGGCGGCTCTGACTACTCGGGTTCCGGCAGCGGCTGACGCGGCCGCACGAGGAGTGCGCGGCCGACCCAGCTCGGGAACCACCAGTTCGCCCGGCCGAGTATGAGCATGATCGACGGGACGAGCAGTGCTCGGATCAGTGTTGCGTCGATCAGTACGCCGGCGGCGAGGCCGATCCCGAACTGCTTGATGTCAGGGCCGGGGCCGGTCGAGAGCGAGAAGAACGCGAAGACGAGCACGAGCGCGGCGCTGGTCACGAGCTTGCCGGTGCGTGCCAGCCCGAGCGAGACGGCCTTTCCGGTGTCGCGGGTCTCGTCGTAGGCCTCCCGGATCCGGGTGACGATGAAGACCTCGTAGTCCATCGAGAGCCCGAACAGGAAGGCGAAGATCATCAGCGGGATCCAGGAGATGACCGCATCGGTGGCGTGTATCCCCCAGATCGCCTGGCTCCCGTGACCCTGTTGGAAGATGAACACGACCACACCGAACGCGCAGCCGAGCGAGATCAGGTTCAGGAGCACGGCCTTCAACGGCAGCACGATCGAGCGGAAGGCGCGCATCAGCAGGATGAACGTCAGCAGGATCACGAAGCCGAGGACGTAGGGGAAGTTGCCGTACACGGCGTGCACGAAGTCGCGCTCCTCCGGAGCCAGGCCGCCGAGCGTCATCACCGTCCTACCCCCGGCCGAGCGCTCGGCGGCGGGCAGTACATCGTGCTGGAGCGTTGAGATCGTCTTGCGGGCGCTTCTGCTCGACGCATCCGTCGTCGCAAACGCCTCGACGAGCGCTGAGTCGCCTTGGCGCCACGCCACCGGTGCCGCCGCGCCCGCGATTCCCGGGGTCTGCTCCAAGCGGGAAACAAGCGCGTTCAGCTTCGGCTGCTCCGACCCGTGCTCGACGAGGACGACGAACGGCTTCATCACGCCGGCCGAGATGCCCGCACCGGCGAGGGCAGCGCGGCCGGCGAACGCGTCGCCCTTCCCGGGCAGGTTCTTCACCTCGGCCTCCGACGGGTTCAGGCTCGAAGCCGGGATCAGGAGCAACGCGACGATCGCGAGCCCGGCGAGCGCAATCACACGCGGCCGGCGGCCGACGATCTCCGCCCAGCGGTGCCAGAAGCCGACCTCGCCCGGGTCGGCGGAGACGATCCGCTTCGGGATCACTCGCAGGCTGTCGATCCGATGGCCGAGCTTGAGTAGCAGCACCGGTAGCAGGGTGATCGACGCGAGCACCGAGACGGCCGGAATCAGCATCCCCCCGAAGCCGATCGAGCGGATGAACGGCAACGGCAGGATGACCATGCTCAGGAGGCCGATCGCGACGGTCGAGCCGGAGACGACGACCGAGCGGCCCGCGTGCGTCATCGTCTCGACGAGCGCGCTCTCGACGTCCTTGCCGTGGTGGAGCTCCTCGCGGAACCGGAAGAGCATCAGCAGCGAGTAGTCGATCGCCACCCCGAGCCCGACGAGCGCGACGAGGAACTGCACGACGAGCGAGACGTCGGTGACGTAGGTGAGCACCCAGACGAGGCTGAACGTGGTCAGGATCGAGGAGGCGGCAATGACGAGCGGCAGCGAGACGGCGGTCAGCGTCCCGAAGACGAAGAGCAGGACGAGCAGCGCACCGACGCCTCCGATCAGGATCTCGATCGCCAGGCTGGGGCCTTCGGTGCCACCGACATCCTCGAACAGCGGGTCGCGGCCGGTGAGGTTGACGCTCACGCCCGGCGGTGTCGCGGACCTCAGCGCCGCGCGGACTCGCTTCAGGTGCACCGTCGAGTTGAAGCCCGTCTGACCCGGCGGGTAGATCTCGGCGAACGTCGTGTGCCGGTCGCTGGAGACGTAGGCGTCCGAGCCGGTCGAGAAGTACGAGCTCGCACGCGAGCCGGGGTTGACGGCGGCGGCTTTCGCGACCGCGAACTTGATGCCGTTCGCCTGCGTGACGTCGCCGTCGGAGTGGAAGACGGCCACGAGCGGCGCGTTCTCGCCGCTGCCGAAGGTCTTCAGTGTGCGCTGGTTCGCCTCGTAGGCGGAGTAGCCGGGAATCGAGAACGACTCGAACCACCGGTCGGCAAGCCGCGTAGTCGAGAACAGGCCGAAGACCGTGAGGACGATCCAGGCGAGCACGATCCACCGGCGCCGGCGGATGACGAAGTGCGCGAGCCGCTCGAGCATCGCCGCCCACGTTATGGATCGGCACGTCAGGCTGCGCAACCTCGTGGCTGGGTATCATGGGACGAGATGGCCACCGTCTCGTATCGGAGTTGGTCACTGGCGCCCGGGGCGAGGCGGGAGCGTGCGCGCGTAGCTAGCCGCACCGCACAGCCGCTTCGTCCCTCTCCGGGCCTCGCAAGAGGCCTTTTTCGTCCCTTCGCGAAGGAGAATCGAGCGACGATGAAGATCTTTTCCGGCATCCAGCCGACGGGCCAGAAGCACCTCGGCAACTACTCGGGCGGCTTCCGGCAGTACGTGGCGACCCAGGAGCGCGGCGAGGCGACCTTCTGCATCGTCGACCTGCATTCGATCAGCGTCGAGCACGACCCCGACGAGCTGCGGCGCTCGACGCTCGATCTCGCGGCGATGCTGTTCGCCTGCGGACTCGACCCCGACCGGTCGACCGTCTTCGTCCAGAGCCACGTGACCGCGCACGCGGAGGCGAACTGGCTGCTGTCGTCGGTGACGAGCATCGGCGAGCTGCGCCGGATGACGCAGTTCAAGGACAAGTCGGGCAAGCAGGAGTTCGTCTCGGCCGCGCTCTTCACCTACCCGGTGCTCCAGGCCGGCGACATCCTGCTCTACCAGACCGACATCGTCCCGGTCGGCGACGACCAGCGCCAGCACATCGAGCTGGCGAGGGACGTCGCGCAGCGCTTCAACTCGCGCTACGGCGAGACGTTCACGCTGCCCGAGGTCGAGACCCCGCCGGTCGGCGGGCGGATCATGGACCTCCAGGAGCCGGAGAACAAGATGTCGACCACGGGCGGAACGCCTCAGGGCACGGTCTTGATCGCCGACCCGCCGGACACGATCCGGAAGAAGTTCAAGACGGCGGTGACGGACTCCGGCTCGGAGATTCGCCGCAGCGCCGACAAGCCGGGCGTCACGAACCTGATCGAGATCATGTCGGTCGCGACCGGGGAGACGCCCGAGGCGATCGAGGCCGGCCGCGAGGGTATGGGGTACGGCGCATTCAAGGAGGAGGTGGCCGAGGCGGTGATCGCGCTGCTCGAGCCGGTCCGGCTCCGCTACGACGAGCTGCGAGGCGATCCCGCTGAGCTCGAGCGCCTGCTCTTCCTCGGTGCAGAGAAGGCGCGCGCCGCCGCGGCGCCCACGCTCGAGGCGATGTACCGGGGCCTCGGCTTCGTCAGGAGCTGAGCAAGGCAACGGCAGTGTCTGACACCTTTGGTGTCAGACACTGAAGGCGGAGGGCGCCAGCTGTCGCTCAGAGCCCGACGAGGCGCCGGAGCCCGTCCACCTCGTCGCGGGTCAGATCGCGCCATTCGCCGGGGGCAAGCCCGGCCGCGTCCAGGCCGGCAAACCGACTCCGGCGCAGGCGCCGAACCGGGTGACCGACCGCCTCGCACATCCGCTTCACCTGGTGCGTGCGGCCTTCGTGGATGGTCAACTCCAGGCGGCCTTTTCCGAGCCGGCGGGCGCGGGCCGGCGCCGTGCGCCCGTCCTCCAGCTCCACCCCTTCGGCAAGCCGGCGGAGCGCCTCGCGTGACGGATCGCCCTCGACCTCGGCCTCGTAGACCTTGTCCACCTCGTAGCGCGGATGCCCGAGCCGGTGTGCGAGGCGCCCGTCGTTGGTGAGCAGGAGAACGCCGGTTGTGTCCGCGTCGAGCCGGCCGACGGGAACGACGCGCGGCTCTGAAGGGACGAGCCCGACGACTGTCGGCCGACCCTGTGGATCCCGCGCCGTCGTCACCACGCCCGCCGGCTTGTGCAGCAGACGGTAGGCGAGCCGCTGAGGCGAGACCGTCCGCCCGTCGACCTCCACGGCGTCGCCCGAGCCGACGAAGGTTCCGAGCTCGCCGGGGCCACCGTTGACGCGTACGCGTCCGGCCCTGATCAGCTCGTCCGCCCCGCGACGGGAGGCGACGCCTGCGCGAGCGAGGTAGGCGTTCAGGCGCATCGGTCCGTCCCTCGCGGCCCCGGGCGGCTCTTACACGACGCTAACAGCCTTCTCAGGCTTCTCTCACCTCCGCCGGCTTTGATACGACGCTACCCGACCGAGGAAGGGAGCAGCATGCAGGCACGCGTAAAACGGGGGGTCGCAATCCTGACGGCAACGGCGACCGTCGCCGCCGGCGCAGGCGCGACCGGGGCCCTGGCCGAGGGGCCGGGGAAGGGGACTCCCGGCGCGAAGCACGGGATTCGGCATCACGGGGCCCGCGGCGTGCTGAAGGCCGCGGCCGCCTACGTCGGCCTGACGCCGAAGGCCCTCAGAGCGGAGCTTCGGGCAGGCAAGTCGCTGGCGCAGATCGCGGGCGACCAAAGCAAGTCCGTCGACGGGCTCAAGCAGGCGATCCTTTCGGTTGCCAAGGCCCGTCTCGACAAGGCCGTCGCCGCGGGCAGGCTCTCAGCCGACGACGCCAAGGCGAGGCTCGCGAAGCTCGAGTCGAAGCTCGACACGCTCGTCAACAAGATGCGGCCGGCCAAGTCGGGGTCGGTGAGACTCGCGGGGGCGAGCGGTTGGGAGGGGGGTTCATGGGGAACCGGCCGTTCCCGCCCATGCGACAGCAGCTACGCGGGCCGAAGGCCGGCGACGAGCGTCAGGCCGGGCGGCGTTCCGCGATCGCCTCGAGCCGGCCGCGGATCTCGTCGGCGGTGCCACCGAGGTCGTCCAGACGGGGGAGCTCAGAGAGGCTCTCGAGGCCGAAGACGCGCTCGAACAGCGGCGTCGTCCGGTAGCGCACGGCTCCGCCCTCGTCGCGGCCGGACTCGGCGATCAGTCCCCGTTCCAGCAGGCCAGCGACGACCGAGTCGGCGGCGACGCCTCTCGCGCGGGCGACGTCGGGACGTGTGCAGGGGCCGAGGTACGCGATCACGGCGAGCGTCTCGAGCGCAGCCTGCGAGAGCCCGCGCTCCACCGGCCGCTCGAACAAGCGCGCGCAGGCCTCGGCGGCAGCGCGTGACGCCCGGAAGGCGTAGCCCCCGGCCACGTGCTCGAGCACGATGCCGCTGCGTCCCTCCGAGTAGTGGCCGCCGAGCAGCTCGATCGCCTCCTCGACCCGCGAGGGGTCGTCGTCCGCGGCCTCCGCGAGCTCGTCCACCGAAGAGGCTGCGACGCGACCACGAGCAGCGCCTCCAGCGTCTGCGCGAGCTCGTCGACCCGAGTGGTTGTGATCAGGCGGAGCGGACGTTCCACGAACTGTCTCCTTCCTCGGTGGACTGGACGATTCCTTCCTCCGGACGGGTGATTCGAATCGGGGCGAATGGCGCGGCCTGCTCGATGCGGATCTCGCCTCCCTTTCGCAGCTCGAGCAGCGCGAGGAACGCGACCGCCTGCTCGATGCGCGACAGGCCCGCGACCTCCTGCTCGAAGTCGAACCGCCGCCGCCGGCGCAGGAGCGCTCGGAAGCGCTCCAGGAATTGCGCGACCGGCGGGAAGCGAAGTCCCATGTGGGCGAGGGACACGTCCGGCGGCTCGGTCGCGAGCGTCCGCAGCGCGGCGGCGAGCGCGGCCGGCTCCTGGGGAGCGATGCGCCGCTCGGACTGCGGCGCAAGCGGCGCAGGACCGACGCGGAAGTAACGGTCGCGCTCGGCCTCGAGCCGCTGGGAGAGCCATCCGGCCGCCTCCTTCATCCGCCTGTACTCCTCGAGCCGGCGGGCAAGCTCCTCGGCCGCCTCCTCCGGATCGAGGTCGCCGAGATCGACCTGCTCTTCGCCGAACAGCTCTCTTGCCTTCAGCTCGAGCAGCGCCCCGACGAGAACGAGGAACTCGCCGCAGGCGTCGAGGTCGACCTGCTGGAGCTCGGCGAGGCGCTCGACGAAGGTGACGACGACATCGGCGACGTCGACGTCGGCCGGCTCCAGCTCCTCGCGCAGGACGAGGGTCAGCAACAGGTCGAATGGCCCCTCGAAGGCGTCGAGGTCGAGATCGAGCTCGCGTACTTCCACGCGCGGAGGCTAGCGACGTGGGCGGACGCGGCCCTTCGGAATCGCCATCGCCGGGCCTCGGGGAATTTCCCGCTTCTTGCGCGGGACCGCCGGCCGGTCGACGCCGCCGCGGCGGAAGAACTGCCACCAGACGAAGAACAGGGCCGAGCCGACGCAGATGACGAGCGACACCCAGAAGTTGAGCCGCTCGCCGAGGAAGTGCTTCGACGGGTCGACACGCAGCAACTCCTCGAAGGTCCGGCCGAAGGTGTAGACGGCGACGTAGAGGGCGAAGAGCCCGGGCGGCTTGATCTTGAACCGGCTCCCGATCCAGATCAGGACGCCGGCGAGCGCCAGGTCGTAGATGAACTCGTAGAGGAAGGTCGGATGGAACGTGTCCGAGGCGGCGTACTGCGCCGGGCGGTGCTGCGGGTCGATCTTCAGTCCCCAGGGCAGGTCGGTCGGCTTGCCGTACAGCTCCTGGTTGAACCAGTTGCCCCAGCGGCCGATCCCCTGGGCGACGAGCAGATCCGGGCGCGACCGCGTCCATGAAGAGCCTGACGCTCTGGCCGGCGCGGCGGATCACGACGGCGCCGGCGACGCAGCCCAGGAAGATCCCGCCCCAGACGCCGAGCCCGCCCTGCCAGACGGCAAACGGCCCCCACCACGGGTCCGGCACCTCGTTCCAGCTCGTCAGGTCGTGATACGCCCGCGCGCCGACGATCCCGAACGCGACACCCCAGACGGCGACGCGGAGCACGAGGTCCCAGTCGCCGCCGAGCCGCACCCAGCGCTTCCCTGTCAGCCACACGCACGCGCCGATCGCGAGCAGCAGCATCAGCCCGTACATGTGGATGTGCAGGGGGCCGATGTCGATGACGCCCTTCGAGGGCGACGGGATCGAGGCGAGGAACAGCACGGGCAAAGAGGATTCTGCCGGTGCCGGCGCGATGCCTGCACGGGAGACCGGATCGTCGACCTCCGCCGCCGCGACCGACACGGCGGGCGCGGCCCACGACCGCATCGCGCAGCAGCGATGCGAGCGCAGCGAGCGAGCGAAGGAGGGGGCGCGCGGGGGAACCCTGGGTTCCCCCGCGCCGTCTAGAGGAGTATGCGGAGCGCCGTCACCGAGGGGCAGCCGCGCTCGAGGAGCGCGACGGCGAGGTGGAGATCGACGTCGGAGCGGCGCGCGAGCTCGGCCGCATCGTCCGCCGTCGTAGCCGGCGCGCTCCAATTCCTCCGCGCGCCAGCGCTCGATGCGCTCGCTCTCGCTCTCAACGTGGAGGTCCAGTTCTGCCGCAGACATCGTCGTCCCTTTCGTCGCCGCTGTACATCGGATGTTCGGCGACGCGGGCAAATCGGATCTCCCCCTTCGGGGGGATTCCCGGATCGCTTGCTCGACCTAGGTTCGGAGAAAAGAGGCCCCGGCCGAGGCCGGGGCGCAACGTTCGACCGGGACAGGGCGGCAACAGCCGCCCTGTTCTTTGGCGTCGGCGCCCGGCCCAATGCTAGGCCGCGGTTCCCCTCACCGGAACGAACGGGCGATGCGCAGCGCCTCCGGCAGCGTGATCTCCCCCTCGAGCCGAAGCGTCAGGGGACCTTGTTGCCAGAGCAGCACGTTACGGGCGAGGCGGACCCGTTCCTCCCGGACGACGTTCGTCGGGGCGATGTAGAGAAAGTGGGTCGCGCCCGACATGAAGAACCCGGCCCGACCGCCGATCGACACCGGAGTGATCCTCGTCTGCCGCTCGACGAGCTTCTTGACCAGATCGACCCGCTCGATCCCGCGAAACTGCGAGACGAGGATCTTCACGTCTCCGTAGGCAAACCAGACCATCGCTCCGTCCCAGGTCACCCGGTCGGGCCGGCCGAGGAGCGGCGAAGTCAGCGGCCGGAAGCCGGCGGTCCGCTCGGCGTCGGACAGCGCTATCGGGACTGCCGAGGTCGAGCGCCCCGGCGGTGCGTACCTCGGGGAGCCGGTCGACCAGCTCGATCCGAACACCGCGCAGATGCAGGAAGCGCAGGATTGCCGAACGCGCCGGCGGGACGGCGAAGGCGACCGCAACGGCGAGCGCCAGCGCGACGAATGCTGCGACGAGCGCGCGGCGGCGGCGTGGCCGCGGCGTCAGCCGTGCGCGGACGGCCGGCGCGAGGTCGCGCTCGGGAGGGAACTCCAAGAAGGCTGCCAGAGCGCGGAGCTCGTGCTCGGTCATGCCTCCTCCTCCTCCAGCTCGATCCGCAGACGTTCGAGTGCCCGGGACAGCCGCGACTTGACCGTCCCCGGCCGCACCCCGAGAGCGGCCGCCGTTTCAGCCTCGGAGAGGTCGAGGAGGTAGCGGCAGGCGAGCGCCTCACGGTCGCGCTCCTCGAGCCGGCCAAGCGCGGCGGCCAGCTCCTCCCGGCGCTCGGTCGCGACCTGAGCCGCCTCCGGGGAGGGGGCCGCCTCCCCGGGAGGCTCCTGTGCCGCCCGCAGCGCGAGTGCCGCCCGCCGGCCGGCCGAGCGGCGCCGGTTGCGCGCCTCGTTGGCGACGATCCGGAGCAGCCAGGGCTTGAACGGCGCGCCTGCCCTGAAACGCCACAACGCCCGGTACGCCTTGACGAACGCGTCCTGGGCCGCCTCCTCGGCGTCCGCGGCATTGCCGGAGACGAGGTAGGCGGTTCGCAACGCAATCCCCTGGTATGCGCGCACGAGCTCCTCGTAGGCGTCGGCGTCGCCCCGCCTCGCGCGGGCGACGAGGTCGATCTCGTCGACGTGGCCGGCCCACCACTGCCCTCTCTACACCCGCGGCTGCACTCGAGTTCCGGGTGCTCGCGCGCCTTGGGGGCTCAGCCCGCGGCGGCAGCCGTTCTGATCCGGCCGCGCGAGCCCCCCGTTTTCGCCCCAGACGAGCCTCCCGGTCCCGGTTAGAAAGCCCGACCGGCCATGCTCGGCTGGGCGGGCGACCTTCAGCTGCCTCCCCGTTGCGAGGTCGAGCACGCGCAGCGTCTTGCCGGCCGCGAAGGCGGCGAAGCGGCCGTCGGTCGAGATTCGGTGGGCGGTCGACGATGGGACGGCGAACGCACCGAGGCGGGCGCCCGAGTCGGCGTCGTACCATTCGATCCGGAGCTCCGACTTCGTCTCGACGAGCACCGCCGCGCGCGTTACCGAGAGCGCGATCGCCCGCACGAGCCCACGCGGCCGGAAGGACGTGACCAGGCGCGTCGTCTTCGTATCTCGGATCTCCACCCTGCCGCCGCCTTTTTTCCCCCCCCCCCCCCCCCCCCCCTTAATTTTCGGTCGCCGCCTCCAGGCCATGCTCGGCCTTGGGCGTGAGTTACTCAGCTTGCGTCGAGCAGCGCCGCGGGCGGGTAGCCCCTCAACGTCCACCGGCCCAGCGCCCGCGATGCCAGCGACCTGATGTCGGCGAGCCGCCATCAGCGCACGCGCCACCTCTGCTCCACCGCGAAGGACGGCGAACGCCGGGCTCGTCGGTCAGCACCCTGAGGAGCAGCAACCGACAACGCCGTCTGCTCGCAGTCCACGGTACCACTCGCCGTAGCCATAATCTCCCGGTATCTCCTGCACGACGCGAGCGCGCGCTCCGTCTGTTGCGTAGAGGGCGGCGTAGGTCTCGCTGCAACTGACCTCCTCGTCACCGCCCCAGGCGGCGCGACCGCCGGCAAGCGCAAGGTCGCGCTCCGCCGGCAGGCAGCCGCGCGCGTACCTGATGTCACGTTCCGCGCCACCGGCGAGCGGGCGCACGCGGACCCGGCACCCCGATGCGTCTACCGCCAGCCACGCGACCGAGCGCGCGTCCTGGGCGACGGCGATGACCGCAACCCCGGACGGACGCGAGCGTCGCCGGCGCAGGTGGACCACCACCCGGTAGGCCGGCGGGAGGCTGAAGCGAAGGCCAGCAGTGTCGCGGCGATCGCTGCGAGAGCGGCGGTGAGCAATTTCCGCATGCAGCGCCTCGGGACGTCAGCCTTCGGTCACGTGATCGAGACCGTCGCGCGCCGGATGAACACGCTCACCCCGCAGGCGTTGAAGCCGAGGGAATCGTCGAGCTTGCCGACCAGGAACGAGCCGCTCTTCTCGCATCCGCCGTCACGTTCGGCTTGACCAGCCGGCGCGCCGAACTCGCGACTCGCGCGCAGCCTTGTCGCGCGTTACCATCCGCGGCCGAGACGATCTTGTACGTGAGCGGCAAGGATCCCTCGATCCGCGCCCGAGCCGCTCTGCTTCCGCAGCAGGAGCGTCACCACCGCAGTTCCCGTCACCGAAGCTCCGTGGCGCGCGAACCTCGTGTACGTGAACCTCGTCGTGGAAGCCGGCGCCATCGCACCCAGGGCACCCCCACCGCATGGAGCGTTTCTCGCAACCCGGCGCGGGGCCGTCTTCTCAGCACATGCGAGTCGGCGATGTCCAAGCTACGGGCAGCCCGCCTCGACCTCCGCCGCGAGCTGATTCGAAGGCGCAACCTTCGGGCCGACGATGTTCCACGTTGCCGTCCCCGTGCCGCTTGGGAGCGCCAGTGTGGCGACAGCCTTCCACTTCCCCGGCATGCCGTTGACCGAGATCCGCCAGCTCCTGATCCCGCAGGCCGAGATGTTCTTCGTGACGATCGCCTTGATCACGGCCAGCGCCTGCTTCACCGTCTGCGGCCCCTTGCGGGAACCTGAACCCGAGCCTCCTGCGGTGCCGGTTGAGCCGGCGCCGATGTTCACACGCGCCCAGTTGCCGCCGCCCGGGTAGCCGCCGCGCGGCGGGTCGTTCCAGGTGACGTCGGTGTTGTTGAACCCGTGGACGTGGGTGCGGCAGGCGAGTCCTCCGTCCGGAGCCTTTCTGCTCGGGCTGGGGAACGAGGTTGCGACTCCGTCCGCGGCCTGGCCGTTCTTGAGCTGCCGGTTGTCGTCGGCGAGGCGGAGGACACCAAGCGTCCCGGCCGGACACATGTCGGGGTAGTTGTGGCTCTTGATGCGAACCTGGATCCGCAGCTCCGTTCCGCCGCCGCCGAGGGTCCTGGCACTCAGCAGACGGACGATCTGGAGGGTCGCACGAGGATTCCGGTGCGTGCCCGCGCGCAGGTTGGCCGTGATCCTCGCCGTTCCCGTCCCGGTCGTCTTCGTGACCGTTCCCGAGCCGGAGATCCGGACCGGGCCGAGCTGGAACGGCCCGACGTAGCCCGGAAACGGGCGCTGCGGGTTGCCGTAGGCGGAGAACGTGAATCTGTATTGCGACAGCTGAGCCGGCTTCGCCCGACGCCGCCGCCGTAGTGTCCGTATCCAACGATCGAATCGGTGTCGAAGGGCCGCGCCTGCGCGCTTCCGAGCAACGCGGTCGCGAGCACCGCACCGGCAGCCGCGGCCCCGACTCGTCGTGCCGGCTTGCTCGTCATGATGCGAAACGATATCCGGCAGCCCGGCCAGAAGGTCCGCGCGCGCCGCCCGGGTTGTGACAAACGGCACGCTGCTCTAGGATCCCCCGATGCGGCAGACTCTCGTGCTCCTCCTCGGCACGATCGCGCTCTCCTCGATCGGGGGCGCGGCAGCTGCCCGGATCGACTGGAAGTCGCTGCCTTACTTCGACTACCCGAACCAGCGGCTTCTCCTGAGTACCGACGCGAACTGGGGCGGAGGGCGCGCCGTTGACGCAGCCAACCTGAACCTGGCCGCGACCACGTCGTGGCCGAAGACGAAGCGGCAGTGGATCTGGTCGCCGGCATGCGGAACGGCCGCGCAACGCGTCGTCTTCTCGAAGACGATCCTGGTCCCGGGCGTCCCGCTCGACGGCACCGTCAACCTGATGTACGGGCCGGGCAACCAGTACTACGGCGGCCGCCCGTACGTGTCCGCGATGATCCAGGTCAACGGGATCGAGATCGGCAGGCTCCACGACCTCGCGCACTTCCCGAAGAAGTACCAGCCGTGGCTCTCCGTCGCACTGGACAACCGCGCCCGCAAGGCCTTCCGGTACGGGGCGAACACGGTGACGATCCGCGTCGAGCGCGCGGCGCTGAAGAAGGGCGACCGCTGCACGCACCCGGCGGCCACCTCGGGCGGCAATGTCCGCTACGTCGCGATCGGCGCCGACATCGCGCTCGGCTTCGGCTCCGACCTCCAGGCGGTTCCACCGGCAAAGCCGCAGCAGGTGAGGAAGGACGTGAAGAACGGCGACTCGGTCACGCTCCAGGGGACGATCGCGGTCAAGAACAACGGCCCGTCGTCGAGTCTCGGCGGCACCGTTCTGGTCAACGCGAACGGCGACGGGCAGACGATCATCCTGCAGAACCTCGTCGTCCCGAACGCACCGCTCGACAAGAGTTCGTGCACGTTCGACCAGCAGCAGATCGTCTGCAAGTACGGCGAACTGCCTGCGGGAGCCGCGGCGACGATGTTCGTCGCAGTCGGCGTGAAGGCGAACACCGGCTACTTCCGGGGCGGCGCGGGCAGGCTGACGCTGATGTGGTCGGTCACCGGCCCGGCGCGCGATCCGGGCACGTCGGCGAACGGCACCACCCAGGCAACGGTGGTGATGTGCGTCACCGGCGCCACCGATCCGGCCTGTGCCTAGGGCTTCGACTCGCCGAGCAGGATCCGCACGGTCACGCCTTCGCCCGGGCTGCTCTTCCAGCCGTGCGCGTGGCGACACGGGGTCGTGAGCTTCGTCTTCGGCACGCCGACGAAGAGCGCCGTGCCGCCGTTCGGGGCCGCGTCCTCGTGCGGGAGCAGGGTGAGCGTGCCGAAGGTCGTGCTGATGAAGTCGCCGACCTCACAGGCTGGGTCGTTCGAGTCCTTCGCCTTGAGGACGAGCACGAGCCGGTGCTGGGCGGGGAAGTAGCGCGTCCCGGAGACGACGCCGAACGTCAGCGTGTGCTTCGTTCCGTCCGAGTAGGTGTCTTCGTGAACGATCGATCCCTTCGTCTCGGTGGCGACGAGCAGCGAGCCTTCCTTCTCGGTAAAGGTCGCGTGGCCGCTGCCCTTCACCCGGGACGACACGAGCGTGAGAGCGCTGCGATACCCCTTCACCGCGACATTCGGCTTCCCGAAGGCGGCCACGACGAAGTTGACGCGGAGGTCGTCCGATCCCCCCGCCGCCGATGCCTCTCCGCCGAAGTCGAGGGTGAACGAGCCGGACAGCGTCTCGCCGGTCGGCGGGGCGCCGCCGAAGGGCGATGCGACGAAGTAGGCGGGCCCGGACCACTTCAGGGTGACGACGTACCTGTGGTCGGCGCGGAAGGCAGGAAGACCGCCGACGAGTTGCGTGGAGAGGAACGCGATTCCGGTGCCGTCGCGCTTCTTGCTCACCCCGATCGTGTCCCCGACAATCGCTCCCCACTTGTCGCCGCGACACTTGCCGTAGAACGCGTCGTACACGCAGGAACCGAGATACGAGCTCTTCCGGCCGAGCAGGCCCGAGATCGTGACCCGCGCGGACCCGCCGATCGGTGCCGGCGCAGCGACGATCTCAGCCTTCGAGACCCCGGGCCGGAGCGTGATCGACCCCGTCGCCGCCGCACGGCCGGCGAGTGCCACGGGGAGCGCTCCGAGCGCGACCGCGACGGCCAGCACGAATACGCTCCGACGACGCACGAAGCGGGTATCGTCGCACACTTTGCAGTACGCGGCCGCGCGGACGGACACGACAGCGGCGGAAACTGGAATCAGTGCCCGCTGCGGGCTACGATCTCGGCGATGCGGCGACTCGCGATGCTGGCAGGCATCGTCGCAATGCTCTCGATCCTCGGCGGATCCTCAGCCGCCGCCGAAATCGACTGGAAGTCGCTGCCCTATTTCGACTTCACCTTCCAGCGGTTGCGGATCAGCACCGATGCGAGCTGGCGGGGCGCCCACACCGTCGACGCATCCAGACTGAACCTGGAGCGGAGCTCGTCCTGGCCGAAGCTGCCGCGGCAGTGGATCTGGGCGGCGAGCTGCGGCCAGGGGGCCCAGCGCGTCGTCTTCTCGAAGACGTTCCTGGCGCCCGGCGTGCCGATCGACGGAAACCTCGACCTGCTGTATGGCCCGGGAAATCAGGTTTTCGGGAACCGGCCCTACGTCTCGGCCGTCGTGCAGATCAACGGCATCGAGATCGGCCGGCTCGACGACCTCGCCCATTTCCCGAGGAAGTTCGCGTCCGCGCTGTATACGAAGCTGACTCCCCGGGCGTTGAAGGCGTTTCGGTACGGCCCGAACCAGATCACGATCCGCGCCGAAAGAGCGGCTCTGACCAAGAAGGGCGACCGTTGCACTCACCCGTGGGCGACCTCGGGCGGCGACGCCCGGTACATCGCCATTGCCGCCGACCTCGATCTCTCGTTCGGCGGCGACGTGCGCGCGATCCCGTCCGACGCGGCACGGCAGGTCTACAAAGGTGTCCAGAACGGACAGAGCGTGACGATCTCCGGGACGTCCAGATTCTCGAACGACGGTCCCTCGTCGAGCATGGGCGGCACGTTCAGCGTCAACATCAGCGGCGACGGCCAATCGGCGCTTGCGATCGCGGCCCCGCAGGCTCCGCTGGAGCGATCCGACTGCGAGCTCGTGCAGACACGGATGACCTGTAGCTACAACGAGGTCAAAGCCGGCGTGAAGACGGGCATCCAGATCGTCGCCGGCACGAAGGTGAACACCGGCTACTTCCGGAACGGTGCCGGAAGGATGACATTGCAGTGGTCGGTGGACGCGCGCGGACCCGACCCGAACGGCTCGAACAACACCACGGAGCTCGTCATCATCCTCTGCACGACGGGCGCGACCGACCCGGCCTGCGCCTAGAACTACAACACCATCCCTAATTCACCGGGAACAGTCCGTGTCGCATCGGCCAGAGCAAGATCAGCTGGATGATAAAGGCGATCATGAGCAGCCCTACGAGCATCCCCGCAACAACAAGGAGGTCACGGACGCGCCTCGGCATCGGTTGTCCCCTCACGGACTAAAAGAGTAGTCGCCTTACGCGGCGAGTGGAACGGCCCGCGCTCGGGCGAGAGCCGACGCGAGCGTGGCGAGGATGCAAAGATCGGCGTGGAGGGCCACGCGGTCAAGGCCGCGCACGCGGAGCGGCTTCAAGCCGCGCTCGTTCTTCAACCGGCCGAACGCCCGCTCGACTGAGCCGCGCCCCCGGTACAGATCGCCGAACCGCTTGCTCTCGCGCGGGATCAGCGGGTGGAGTCGGGATGCCTTCCGCCAGATGCTCTTCGGGCTGGCACTCGCCGGTCGGGCAGCGCCACTTCGTCAGCTTCCGCTTCACGTCGGCTCCGGCGAACGTCCACTCGCCGTGCTCGCACGTCGGAGCGCTTGTGGTCGCCGCGCTTCACGGCGGCGTCTCTGCGGAGCGGGATCACGGGCAGCACCCCGTGCGCGTCGCAGCGTCGTAGACGGGTGCCACGTCGTAGCCCTTGTCGAGCGTCGCGGTCTCAGGCGGCGACCCCGCTGCTGACCTGCGACGAGCAGGTCGTCGGCGAGGGACGATTCGTGCGCTCCGCGCCGTCTCGACCTGCCAGGCGATCGGAAGCTCAGTCCGAGCGCAAACGGCGGCGTTCAGTTTGTATCCGTAGAACCCTCCACCCTTCCGCGTGCGAGATCGCGGAACGGTGCCCCCACGATGCGTCGGGGTCGGAGTACCGCTCGCGCTCCGGGCCGCCCTTGCTCGACGAACCGCTGCCGTTCGCGTAGGCCGGGCAGGTCGGAGGCGTCGATAGCCACGTCCACGCCGTACTCAGGAAGCTCCTCGCGCAAGTCTCTCGCGTGAGTCGTTGCAGGCTCGCTCCATGAGCGGTCTGTGCGCGAGAAGCTTCGCCGAAAATCTATAGCAGGCGTACACGCTCGGCGCGGCTCCGAGAGCGTCTTGGAGCGCGTCGTGCTCGGCGATCAGTCGCGGCCGTTCGGCTCCACGTCGGGATCGCGTACACGCTCTTGACTAAACAGGCGCCGACGAGAGCGCGGGCGCCGTAGCCCTTCCGTGCCCGTCCAGCGAAGATCGTCAAGCTCCGTGATCAGATCGGTGACTTCGGGAGAGTCCAGAAGTTCGGCGATTTGGGAGGCCACCGAGGGCCGTGCTACTGTCGTCTTGTCCAAGGAGCGATAACCTCCGCGGGCCAGACCGCCGGATGTTGAAGCATCGCGGCGGTCACTTTTTGCATCTACGTAAGACGCATCATACTGCGGCCATCGGACGTTACGGCGTTCTAATTACCTCCTCAATCCAGGTCTCGCGCCGTGACCATACGACGACACCGGAAACTTGAATTAGCAATCTCTCAATTTCTTCATCTGGCAAACGCTGCCGATCATCAACTACCGAATAGAGCCTATATCCGTTTACGCGAGATAGATCACCGAACTTGGCGTAGATGGAAACTGCCTGATTCCAATGGCTGCCCACCGGCTCCATGATCGCCTCGCGGTCTGGTAGGAAAATCGTTGTCTTGTGGATATGCCCCGAGGCCCCAGGAAACTTCTGATCACGCCTGACATCCACCTTTCGTTTCTCCACCGCAGTTGCGACCTCGTTGGCGAACTCAGCCGTCGCCTGTCGCTCGCGGCGTGGAGGCGTTCAAACGTCCACCCGTTCGTAAGCTGCGCAGACGCGAGAGCAACCCGCTAAATAGCGTCGCCCAGACTGTCGAGCGATGCGCTTGTACTGAACTACCGGTTTGATAGGTGACTCCGATGCCACGACAGATCTCTTTTGCCAACTCCTCAAACGCCTGCTCCGATTGATGTGGCTCCAGGTCAAGCTTCGCATATCCCTCTCCGAAATCACTTACTTCGAGGAACGGTCCTCAATATGTTGTTCGACCCAGGCAGTTACACAACTTCCATCCGGATATTCGATAGGGGTAAAACAGCCGATCTTCCGCGTTCCCTCGATGGAGTAGCAAACTACATCATCTTGAAGGATCGAGAGAACCTGATCACGTATGTCATCGGAGCTAATCATTACCGACTCCTAAAGGATAGCTGTACATCGGCGAGCGGATCCGTGTAGTCCATCGGGAATGAAAGGCGGGTTCGGTCGCAGAACCGATGAAACGTCTCCTCGTCGGTAGTCCCGACAATCCCTTCAGGGGCTTGGCGCATTTGCGTCCACGTATGCCCTCAATCCAAAAGTGCTCATGCTCGGCTGCCCTTACTTTGTGCGGAAAGCCCCGCGGACAAACCCGGGGATCACTGTGGTGTCCAGGACCGCGGCGAATGTCCCACGCGTATACCTCGACCCCAGTCAGGTGCAACTTGAATTGCCAGCTTCGCGGCAGCTTCAGCTGACGCGCAAGAACACATCCCCTACGAGCACGCCCCTAACCTCGATGAGAGATTTCATTACCTTCCCCTCCTTATGAACTTCCCATACGATGGCGGCCTTCGCTGCCTGTGCGCGTGCGTGTACATCCTTCGGACTGGCCAGAAAGTCATCGACGTCGCTTTGGCTAAGCGGCACCGCCTCGCGTTCGGGTTGGAGGGAGCGTCTCCTTCATCACAAAGTGGGGTAGGACATACCAAATATTGGGGTGTGCGAGATTCCCTTGATGCCGTCAAACCGCATGGATAGACAGTTCCAGCGTTTCGCTAGACCCTCCTAGTCGGGCGCGGACACCGAGACGATCGCCCACTGGCCGCCGTCCGGCGGGCCGCCCGACTGCGGCGCGGTGCGCGGCCCACCGTCCGCGTTCGTCCAGCCCATGACGAACGATGGGCATTTCGATTTCCAGTCGCCGACGGTGACGTAGTCGCCGTTCTTTCCGTTTGAGAGGCGGGCGTCGGTGTCCCGGAGCTTCACCCAGCCGATCGTCCCGGGTGCGCAGTCGATCTCCGGATGGCTGCTCGCCGTGACCTGGATCTTGAGGCTCAGCAGCTCGGCTGCGGGGTGCGGCGTGGACGAGTAGCTGAAACCGATCACCTTCGCGGTCATCGTCCGCGTCGGGTACCTGCTGAGGAGCGGGTCGGACACGATCCGCACCGTCCCCGGATTGCCCACTAACTGGCCGTCGTGCGCCTCGAACTTGCCCGACCCGGTCGCGCGCGCCACTCCCAGCTGCCACGCCCCGACGAGGGGCTTCACGACCCTGACGTTGTTCGCATAGGTGCGGAACGAGAAGGTGTACGTCTTCCCTTCGCCGGCGACCGACGGTCCGCCCTTCAGGGCACCGTCGCCGCCGAAATGGCCCTTGAACCTCCCGGTGTACGGGCCGGAGCCGCCGCCGTCCTCCTGGTAGCGACCCGAGAAGGTCGCCGGGTTGGTGTCCCCGGAGTACGAGACGTCGAAGGTCCCGTCCCGCGCGCTCGCGAGGTTCGTGTTCCATCGGGCGATCAGCCGCCGCCAGTTGACGGTGCAGCCGACGACGCCCCCGTGGTCACCCGCCCCGGTCGTGTACCCGCCCCGGAAGTAGTCGGTCGGCTCGGGGCACGGCCTGCCACCGAAGGTCTCAATCGCCTTCGTGCCGTCCGCGTCGCTGATCCAGCGCAGCCCGAGCGTCCCGGTGCTGGTCGTCCACTGTCCCGACCACACGTTCTTTCCGTGCGTCGGGGATGCCGATCCCGCGAGGCTGCCCGCCACCGCGAGGATGAGACCGAGAACGGCGACGCGGCGCATCTACGGCTCCTTCCTGGGGATCCGCCGGTTCTACACGATCGTCGGGGCATTGTCGAGCTTGGCGGCGGGGCCGGGAGCTACAGGACCGCGGCCTCGCCGAGCAGCGCCTTCACCTCGGCGTAGAAGTCCGGTACCGGAGCGACGCGGTATTCGGGGCCGAACTCGAGCGTGCGCGGGCCCTCCGAGGTCTCGAGCGCGAGCACGACCTTCGCCTCGCCCGGGTAGTCGCGCACGACGTGGCCGAGCTCGCGCAGCGCTCCCGCCGGGCGCCCTGCGCGCATCGACCTTGAGCCGGACCTCGGTCGGCGCGACATACGCCTCGAACTCGCTGACCTCGATCGCGATCAGCTTCGACTCGCCCTCCTTGTGGTCGACCCGCCCCTTGAGGATCAGCACCCGGTCGGCTTCGCAGAGCTCGCGTGACGCGGTGTAGACGGAGTTGAAGACGACCGCCTCGGCGCTGCCGGTCAGGTCGTCGAGGCGGAGGAAGACCATCGGATCGCCCTTCTTCGTCGTCAGCTGCTTGACGGAGGAGACGATCCCCCCGACGGTGACGATCTCGCCGTCGCGGCAACGCTCCAGGTCGGCCAGCGGACGGTCGGTCTTCCGGCGCAGCTGGTCGCCGACGTCGGCGAGCGGATGCTCGCTGACCCATAAGCCGAGCGTCTCCTTCTCGAGCCGGAGCAGCTCGTTCTTCTCGTACTCGGCGGCGGAGATCTCGGGGTGGTGTCGCGGGCGGTCCGGCCCCGCCTCTTCGGCGAGATCGAAGATCGAGCCCTGGCCGGCGATGCGGTCGGCCTGCTCGCGGCCGCCCCAGGAGAGCGCCTGGTCGAGCACCTCGACGAGCCCCCGGCGCGAGGCGCCGGTCGAGTCGAGCGCGCCGCACTTGACCAGCGACTCGAGCGCGCGCTTGTTCACGACCTGCGGGTCGACGCGCTCGGTGAAGTCCCAGACCGAGACGAAGCGCCCGCCCGACTCGCGCGCCTCGATGATCGCGCGGCACGCGGTCTCGCCCACGTTCTTGACCGCGTTCAGCCCGAAGCGGATCTTCCCCTCGACGACGGCGAAGTCGAGCTGCGACGTGTTCACGTCGGGCGGGAGCACCTCGATCCCGAGCTCGTTGCAGGCGTTGACGTAGAACGGCACGCGGTCCTTGGTGCTCATCACCGAGGAGATCAGGGCCGCCATGTACTCGCGCGGGTGGTGGGCCCGCAGCCAAGCCGTCCGGTAGGCGATCAGCGCGTAGCCGGCGGCGTGCGACTTGTTGAAGGAGTAGTCCTGGGCCTTCTCCATGTCGTCCCACAGCTGGCGCGCGACCTGCTGCGTCGTGCCGTTCTCGATGCAGCCCGCGATGAACTTCTCCTTCAGCGAGGCCATCAGCGAGTGGATCTTCTTGCCGATCGCCTTGCGCAGGTCGTCCGCCTCGGCGGGCGAGAAGCCGGCGATCTGCTTCGCGATCTCCATCGACTGCTCCTGGTAGATCGAGATCCCGTACGTGTCGCCCGTGATCGACTCGAGGCGCGGGTCGATGTGGGTGACCGGCTCCTGACCGGCCTTGCGGCGCGCGTACACCGGGATGTACTGCATCGGCCCCGGCCGGTAGAGGGCGACGAGCGCGATCAGATCCTCGAACTCGGTCGGCTTGACCTGGCGGAGCGCCTCGCGCATGCCCGACGACTCGAACTGGAAGACGCCGATCGCGTCGCCGCGGCGGAGCATCTCGTACGTCGGCTCGTCGTCGAGCGGGAGGCCGTCGATGTCGAGGTCGCCGACCAGCTCGACCGCCTTGTCGATCACGTCGAGGTTGCGCAGGCCGAGGAAGTCGATCTTCAGCAGGCCGAGCGCCTCGACGTCGCCCATCGGGAACTGGGTGACGACCTCCTGGTCGTGGCCCTTCTGCTGCAACGGCACGTACTCGATCAGCGGGCGGTCTCCGATGACGACGCCTGCTGCGTGGATCGAGTCGGCGCGGACGAGCCCCTCCAGCGGCTTCGCGAGGTCGACGATCTCCTTCACGACCGGATCGGCGTCGTAGGCCTGCTTCAGCTCCTGCCCGGGCTTCAGGCACTCGTCGAGGTAGACCTTCGGCCCTTCCGGGATCAGCTTCGCGACCTTGTCCACGGAGCCGTAGGGGATCTCGAGCACGCGCCCGGCGTCGCGGACGGCGGCGCGCGCCATCATCGTCGAGAACGTGATGATCTGAGCGACGCGGTCGCGGCCGTACTTCTCGGCGACGTAGTTGATCACCCGCTCGCGCCCGGCAACCGCGAAGTCGATGTCCATGTCCGGCATCGACTTTCGCCCGGGGTTGAGGAACCGCTCGAACAGGAGCCCGTAGCGGATCGGGTCGACGTCGGTGATCTGGAGGCAGTAGGCGGCGAGCGAGCCGGCGGCCGAACCGCGGCCGGGGCCGACCTGGATCCCGTGCGTCTTCGCGAAGTGGACGAAGTCCCAGACGATCAGGAAGTAGTCGGCAAAGCCCATCTCGCGGATCGTCTTCAGCTCGAACTGGAGGCGGTCTCGCAGCTCCGGTGTGACTGACGGGTAGCGCTTCGAGAGCCCTTCCTCGCACAGCTCGACGAGGTACTCGAAGGCGTCGCGGTCGTCCGGCGTCGGGAAGTGCGGCAGCAGCAGCCGGTCGGTCTCGATCGTCACGTTGCAGCGTTCGGCGACCTCGAGCGTGCGCCGCAGCGCGTCGGGGTAGGCGGCGAAGTCGAGCGCCATCTCGGCAGGCGTCTTGAAGTAGAACTGGTCGGTGTCGAAGCGCCAGTGATTCGGGTTCTTCAGCGAGTCGCCCGACTGGATGCAGAGGAGCGCCTCGTGAGCGCGCGCGTCGTCGTGGAGCAGGTAGTGGACGTCGCCCGTCGCGACGAGCGGAAGCCCGGTCGCCTGGGCCAGCTTCGCGAGCTGCGGGTTGATCCGCTGCTGCGGCTCGAGACCGGCGTTCTGGATCTCGACGTAGGTCGAGTCGCGGCCGAAGATCTGGACGAGCCGGTCGAGGTCGGCGGCGGCGTCCTGCGGCCGGCTCTCCTCGAGCGCCTTCGAGACGCGCCCGGAGAGGCAGCCGGACAGCGCGACGAGACCCTTGGCGTGCCGCTCGAGCAGCTCCCAGTCGACGCGCGGCTTGTAGTAGTAGCCCTCGAGGTAGCCGAGCGAGGAGAGCTTGATCAGGTTTGCGTACCCCTCGTCGCTCTCGGAGAGGAGGGTCAGGTGCGCGTAGCCCTTCTCCTGGCGACGGCGGTCGTCGGCGACGTAGACCTCGCAGCCGACGATCGGCTTGATTCCGTGCTTTCCGGCCTCGCGGCAGAGCTCGACGGCGCCTGCCAGCGAGCCGTGGTCGGTGAGCGACACGGCAGGCATCTCGAGCTCCGCGGCCCGGGCGGCGAGCGCCGGGATGCGGCACGCCCCGTCCAGGATCGAGTACTCCGAGTGGACGTGCAGATGAACGAAGGCCGCCTCGGACACCGGAGGGCCATCGTACTAGGAGCGTCGGCGCGTACCTGAAAGCGCGCTCAGAGGCGTCTCGCCGGTCAAGCGAGGAGGATGCTGTCGGCCGCCGCTGCGGCCGCCCGACCGTCGGCGGTCAGGAGGGGCACACCCGCTCGTTCGGCGAGTGTCACGTAGCAGGCGTCGTAGACACTGAGGCCCCGGGCCGAGGCCAGGTCGAGAGCGGGTACCGCCAGATCGCGGAGAGAGAACACCTGGATCGAAGCCGGAGCAGCCGCGCGAGAATGCCTGCCGCCGCGTCGCGAGCAAGCGCGGAAGCGCGGACGTAGACAAGCAGCCCGTTTGCGACCTCGGCGTAGAGGAGGTCGGGAGCCAGCGGCTCGACGCGTCGCTCGTGAAATGCCTCGATCCAGCCGAACGCCTCGTCGTTCGGATCTGGAAGCCCGATCCCACGAATGAACGCACTGGCGTCAAGGACGACCCTGATCGCGGGCATCTCTCCCCCTCCGGACCACATCCGCCGGCGACAAGCCCTCGGGGATCTCGAAGCGCAGCGTTCGCAACCCCTCGATCACGTCTTCTGCGACCTGATCCGCTTCGAGCGTGGAGTGGAGAATCGCGAGCGCCTCGGCGTTCATCGAGCGCCGGTTACCCCGCGCCCGGCGTTTGAGGCTGTTGACGAGCGCCTCCGGCACATCGCGCAGATACAGCGTCGCCACCACCCCGATGCTAGCACTCTGCTAGCGCAGCGAACTACGACTTGCCGTTCTCGGCCCGCAGCCGCCGGATCAGCTCCGAAGCACCCCCACGCGTGGCCGGGAACTCCTCACCGGCCCGCTCGCAGAGCTCGTGCGCGAGTGCGTAGACCTGCTTCGGCGTGGGCTTCGCGTCGGGTTGGCGGACCGTCGCCGGTGCGTGCCTGGTCTCCATGCTCCGATTGCAGCACGGAAACCGTCGCGTGCGAGGGACGCCTTCGCGCCAAACGTGTGACTTCTAGACGCCGCCGCCACCGCCGCTGTCGCCGGCGCTCTTCTTCTTCCGCCAGAACAGGAGCGCGCCACCGACGGCCGCGGCCCCTGCCGCCAGCCCGACCGCCGGCTTGTTCGGCTTGCCGCCTTCGATCGCCGGCACCGCCGAGCGCGCCTTCTTGCGCGCGACCCGCTTGCCGACGTTCCAGGTCATCCAGCCGAGGAGGGCGTTCCGCTTGTTGACGATTCCCATCCTGTGCTCCTTTCGTTAGGCCTGCGCCGCAGCTTTGCGCTTCGGCGGCAGGTGAATCGCGCGTCCGAGCGCGACGAGCCCCGCCTCCTTGATCGCCTCGGACAGCGTCGGGTGCGGCGCGATCCCGTCGGCGACGGTCTCCACGGTCGCCTCGGCGTCGAGGGCGATCACGCCCGCCTCGACCATGTCGGTCACGTGCGGTCCGACCATGACGAGCCCGAGCAGCTCGCCGTAGCGCGTCTCGTGGATCGACTTGACCCAGCCGACCGTCTCGTTCTGCATCACGGCGCGGGCGTTGGCGGCCCAGGGGAAGACCCCGACCGCGACGTCGTCGCCGTGCTGCTCCCGCGCCTCCGCCTCGGTCAGCCCGACCGCGGCGATCTCGGGGTCGGTGTAGATCGGCCTCGGGACGCCGCGCGGGTCAACCACCGCTTCGTGGCCCATCGCATTCTCGGCCGCCACCTCGCCCTCGCGGAACGCGGTGTGCGCGAGCTGCCAGTAGCCGGCGCAGTCGCCGACCGCGTAGATGTGCGGGACGGTCGTCCGGCGGTGCTCGTCGGTCGCGATCCCCTTTCGCGGGTCGAGCTCCACGCCGATCTCCGCGAGCCCGAGCCCTTCGACGAGCGGCGCACGACCGACGGCGACGAGCATCAGGTCGGCCTCGACCGTCTCGCCGGCGCCGAAATGCACGGTCAGGACGGCGCCGCGCTGCTCGACCTTCGTGCACTGCTTCTCGAGGTGCAGCGTGATGCCGCGCTTGGAGAACTGCTTGGCGAGCTCCTTCGAGGCGTCGTCGTCCTCGAGCGGGATCAGCTTCGGCAGCATCTCGACGATCGTCACCTCGGAGCCGAAGCGTTCGAAGATCGAGGCGAACTCGCAGCCGATGATGCCGCCGCCGAGGACGACCAGCCGCTTCGGCACGTCCTCCTGCGCGAGCAGCCCGGTCGAGTCGACGCACAGCGCGGAGTCGAGACCTTCGATCGGCGGGCGGATCGGGAACGAGCCGGTGGCGACGATCGCGCTCTTGAAGGTCACGTCCTCGCCGCCCTCGACCGCGATCGTGTTCGCGTCGGCGAAGCGCCCGGTGCCCTTGACCCACTCGACGCCGTTCGCCTTGAGCAGGCCGGCCACTCCCTGGGTCATCTGCTTGACGACCTGGGCCTTCCATTCGTTGGCGGTCTTCAGGTCGAGCCGGGCGGGGCCGACCTCGACGCCGAGCTTGCCGAAGGTCTCCTCGGCCTCCTTCAGCGCCCAGGCGGTCTGCACCCATGCCTTGGTCGGGATGCAGCCGACGCGGAGGCACGTACCGCCGAGCTCGGGTTCCCGCTCGATGCAGACGGCCCGCGCGCCGAGCTGCGCTGCGCGGATCGCGGCGGTGTATCCCCCGGGCCCTCCGCCGAGGACGGCGACGTCACATTCCATCGGCCCGATCCTATCGAGGCGTGTGAAGATCCGGCCGTGATCGACCCGGTCGAGCGCTGGCGGCATCTCGGCGACAAGCCCGACTACGCCGGCCTGCTCACCTTCGCGAGCGCGCCGTACACGCAGGACCCGGCCGAGCTCGCCGGCGTGGACGTCGCGATCGTCGGCGCGCCCACGGACGACCTCGTCTCCGACCGGCCGGGAACGCGCTTCGGCCCGCGGGCGATCCGCGCCGCGAGCTGCCCTCCGGGGCCGCACCTGGAGGCGGGGCTCGACGCCTTCGAGGCGCTGCGCATCGTCGACTTCGGCGACGCGCCGGTGATCCCGGCCGACCCGGAGGCGACGCACCGGGCGATCGAGGAGACGGTCGGCCAGGTCGCCGACGCCGGTGCGATCCCGATCGTGCTCGGCGGCGACCACTCGATCACCGAGCCGGAGGTGCGCGCGCTCGCTCGCCGCCACGGCCCACTCGGGCTCGTCCACTTCGACACGCACACCGATACGGGCCGCGAGGTCTTCGGCGTCGAGCGCTCGCACGGCACGCCGATGTACCGGCTCGTCGAGGAGGGCTGCGTCGATCCCGCCCGGTACGTGCAGATCGGGCTGCGGGGCTACTGGCCGGGCGAGGCCGAGTTCGCCTGGCAGGCCGAGCGCGGGATCACGAGCTTCTTCATGCACGACGTGCGCGACCTCGGCGTGCGCGAGGTCGTCGAGCGGGCGATCGGCGTCGTCGGAGCCGGGGCCTTGCTTCGTCACCGTGGACGTCGACGTGCTCGATCCGGCCTTCGCGCCGGGAACGGGCACGCCGGAGCCGGGCGGGATGACCTCGGGCGACCTCCTCTGGGCCTGCCGCGAGATCGCGTCGCGGCTCGAGCTCGTCGGCGCCGACGTGGTCGAGGTGCTTCCGAGTCCGCGATCGGCTCGGCCGACATCACTGCGCTCGTCGCCGAGCGGATCGTGCGCGAGCTGCTTACCGGGCTGGCGCTGCGACGCCGCCCGCCAGGCTGACCCGCTCGATCCACGGCATCGCCCCGAGCCGCTCGAAGGTCTCGCCGGCCTCTTCGAGCAGCGGCCCGGCCTCCGCCGCCCGTCCCTGCCCGGCGAGCCACTCTCCGTGCTCGAGTTGCGTGACGGCGAGCTGGAACACCAGCCCGTGCTCGCGGAAGACCGCACCGGCGGTCTTGAAGCCCTGCTCGACGCCGTCCCCGTCGCCCCGGGCCGCCCCCAGCCTCGCGCGGAACCGCGCGGCGTGCGCGCGCAGGGACGGCGGCCGCTTGCCCGGCGGGATCGCGTCGATGCGCCCGAGCAGTTCCTCGACCGTCTCGAGCCGCCCGAGCGTGAGGGCCGACTCGAGCCCTTCGCAGAGAGCGACCTTCGTGTCGGCGGAGACCCCGCCGCCGAACACGCTCGAGTGCCGCGAGCGCCTCCGCGCTAGCAGCCAGCGCCTCCTCGAGCCGCCCCTCCGCACGGAGGACGAGCGAGCGCAGGAGACCAGATAGCTCGAGCGGTCCTGGATGTCGGCCGAATCCTTCGAGGTCGGACAACCGCACGAGCAGCGTCTCTCGCCTGCTCCGGGATCGCCGCACGCGACCGCGAGCTCGATCAGCGTGTTCGGCACCGAGATCGCCTGCATGACCTGCTCTGGGGGAACCTCGGCCGCCAGCGCAGCCGCCTCGGCCCACTGCCCCGCGCGCATCAGGCAGTAGGCGAGCTCGCCGAGGAACCGCCATTCCTGGATCCGTTCTCCGGCCTTACGGGCGAGGGCGAGCCCGCGCCGGTGGACCTCGATCGCCTCCTCGTATCGGTCGCGGCGGTCGAGCTGGTCGCCGAGGTTGTTGTAGGCGCGCATCGCAGCTGCCGTCAGGTCGTGCTCCAGCGCGATCTCGAGCGAGTGCTTGAGAAGCGCGACCGACTGCTCGGAGCGCCCGTTGAAGCTGGCGATCACCCCCTGCGTGTTCAGCGCCTGTGACAGCACCTCCGGCAGCCAGAGCGACTCGGCGATCTCGATCGCGGTGTCGACCCGCTCCGCGGCGAGGTCGATCTCGCCCTTGAAGAAGTGAAGCCGGCCGAGACTCGGCCGCCAGCGTGGCGAGATCCTCGTCGGGCTCGTCGCCGGAGAGCACCTCGAACGCTCGCTCCATCCGCTCGAGCGCCTGGTCGAGCTGTCCGGTTCGCCACTCGACCTCGCCGAGCCGGGCCGAGACCCGGGCCGCGGGGTGCGTCAACCCCTCCTCCTCGTACAGCTCGAGCGCGCGCTCGAGATGCGCGAGCGCCTGGTCGGCCCGACCCGCCGTCCACGCGGTCACGCCGGCGCGCTCGCGCAGCGCGGCCTCGGCGAGCGGCATCGTCGGCGAGCTCGGCCGCCCGCTCGAAGTGGTGCTGGGCCTCCTCGTTCGCCGCGAGCGACGCCGCACGCTCGCCGGCCCGGGTGAGCGTCTCTTGCGCCTTCGCCTTGATCTCGGGTGCGTCGTCGGCATCGGGCGCCGCCCGGTAGGCGTCGAGGTAGTGGGCGGCGACCACCTCGACGACTCTCCTGCTCGCCCGCTCCGAACGCCTGCACGAGATGTGCCGCCGCGGCCAGGTGGCGCGTCTTGCGCTCCGCCTTCGCCAGCGTCTCGTAGGCGACCCGCTTGAGCAGGTCCTGGAGGAAGCCGTACTGGCCGCGCTCGGGCGAGCGCGGGTCGGCCTGGACGGAGAACACCTCCTTGCGGACGAGCGAGGTGAGCAGCGGCTCGAGCTCCGCGTCGGCGAGCCCCGACAGCGCGGCGAGCCCCGTCTTCGTGAACGTCTTGCCGAGCACGGCCGCGTCCTGGAGCAGCCGCCGCTCCTCGGGAGCAAGACCGTCGAGGCGGGCGGCGACCAGCGCGTGCAGCGTCTCGGGCACGTCGAGCGCCTCGATCGGCCCGGTCGGCCGGTAGACATCGCCCTCGCGGGCGAGCAGGCCCCGGTCGAGCAGCATCCGCACCGTCTCGACGGCGTACAGCGGGTACGCCCTCGGCGCGGGCGAGGATCTGGGCGCGCAGCCCCTCGGGCAGGCCCGGGACGAACCCGTCGAGCAGCTCCTCCATCGCCGCGCCCGAGAGCGGCTCGAGCGAGAGCGTCGTCGCAGTTGCGTCCACCGGCGCCGAAGCCCGGGCGGCGCTCGGCCAGCTCCGGGCCGTGCGAGCGCGAGCACGAACAGCGGATGGTTGCGCGACCACTCGAGCAGGTACTCGATGAAGTCGAGCAGGCCCGCGTCGGCCCACTGCAGGTCCTCGAAGACGAGCACGACCGGTGCCCTGCTCGGCGAGGCGCTCGAAGAAGAGCCGCCAGGCCGAGAAGAGGTCCTCCCGGTCGGGCGCCGTCCGCTCGGCCAGCCCGAGCAGGTGGGCGAGCCGCGGCTCGAGCCAGCTGCGCTCCTCGGCGTCGGCGACGTGCTCGCTCGATCGCTGCCCGGAGCTTGGCGAGCGCCGACGTCGGGCGCCTCCTCCTCGAGGATCTCGGCGCGCATGCGCACCATCTCGGCGAGCGCCCAGTACGCCACGCCGTCGCCGTAGGCGAGGCAGCGGCCGCGGTGCCACCAGAACGTCGTCGGCGAGCCCGTCGAGGTACTTCTCGAACTCCCAGGCGAGCCGCGACTTGCCGATCCCGGCGATGCCCGGACGACCGAGACGAGGTGCGCTTTGCCTTCCTCGGCGCAGCCGTGGAAGAGCTCCTTGACCAGGCGCAGCTCCCGGTCGCGGCCGACGAACGGCGGCTCGAGACCGTCCGACTTCTGCGCGCCGCCGCGGGCGGCGGTCGACACGCAGCGCGCGGAAGAGCGGCACCGGCTCGGTCTTGCCCTTCAGCTCGTGCTCGCCGGCCGGCTCGTAGGCGATCGCCGCCTCGGTCGCCCGCTTCGTCGCCTCGTCGACGAGCACCGTGCCCGGCTCGGCCGCCGACTGGATCCGCGACGCCGTGTTGACGAGGTCGCCGGCGACCATCCCCTGGCCGATCGGCGCCGAGCGTGACCGCCGCCTCGCCGGTCAGGACGCCGGCCCGTGCGCGTCAGGCCCGGATCCCGAGCTCGGGGACGGCGGCGACCAGGTCGAGCGCCGCCCGCACGGCCCGCTCGGCGTCGTCCTCGGTCGCCACCGGCGTGCCCCAGACCGCCATCACCGCGTCGCCGATGAACTTCTCGACGGTGCCGCCGTAGCGGCGAGATCAACCGCTGCGCAGGTCTCGAAGTACCGCGAGAGCAGCTCGCGCATGTCCTCGGCGTCACGGGCCTCCGACGCGCGACGTGAACCCGACCAGGTCGGCGAACAGCACCGACACGAGGCGCCGCTCGGCGGCCGGCGCGGCGTCGGGCTGACGACGAGGCACCGGCTGCGCCGAGGCGGCTGCCGCGCCGAGCGGCGCGCCGCACTCGTCGCAGAACTTCTCGCCGCCGCTCGGCGACGGGATGGCCGTTCGGGCACGACCGGGCGAGACCGGCGCCGCACTCAGTGCAGAACCTTGCCTCCGGCGCGGTTCTCGGTGCCGCAGCTCGGACAGTTCATGCGGCTCACCTCCGACGGCAGCCGGACGCCGCCGGCGCGCTCGAGCCACGGCGTCGCGCTCCGAGCCGCTCGAAGATCTCCCGCGCCTCGGCGCAGCAGCCGCTCGGCCTCGTCGCCCGCCGCTCGCGCGAGCAGCTCGGCGTGCTCGAGCCGGGTGACGGCCAGCCAGAACGGGGTTCGACAGCCCGCGGAAGCGCTCGGCGGCGGCGGCTGCGAGCCGGCCGACGTCGCCGTCGAGCCGGGCCCGCAGCCGCAGAGCGCTGCGCCTCGAGGTACGGCGGCCGCAAGCCGCCGGCGGCAGCTCCTCGACGCGCGCGATCAGCTCCTCCGCCTGCTCACGCCGTCGCCGAGGGCGAGCGCGGCCTCGACCGCGTGCACGGTAGCGCTGCTTCACGCTGCTGGTACGAGAAGCCGGAGGGCTTCGCGCCTCGAGATCGACTGCCGAGACCCGCGCGCGAGCGCCTCCTCGAGGCGGCCTTCGGCCCGTGCAGGACGGCCGCCTCGGGCGGCGACGTACGCAGCTCGCGTCCTGCACGTCCGATCGAGTCCTCGACGCGGGTACAGCGACGAGGATGCGGCGGGCCTCCTCCAGCTTGCCCCGGTGGATGTGGATCTCGAGTCACCGGAGCTGAGCAGGCTCAGTGTCACCGACTCCTGGAGGCTGTCCTCGCGGGATCTCGCGCGGCGGTTTCCAGCGCCTCGTCCCAGCGCCCGAGCATGTACAGCGCGTAGGTCATCTCCGCGAGCGTTCGCCCGTTCGTGCGGGCGCGAGCCCCGGCCGGCGGGCGAGTGCGAGGGCCTCGCTCGCAGGTAGCCGAGCGCGCTCCTCGTAGCGGTCCCGGTGGAACTCAGCGGTCGGAGAGGTTGAAGTAGATCGGTGCCGACGGACTCGCAGGTCGTGCTCGAGCGCGATCTCGAGTGCTTGCCTGAGGTAGGCGAAGCTCTCCTCGGGCGACCGCCGGTTCGAGAGCGACGTGCGGCTCTGATGAGGAGCGACTCCGAGCGCGAGCTCCGTCGGCAGCCGAGCGACTCGGCGATCTCGATCGCACGCTCGACCCGCTCGGCTGCACGATCGACGTCACCGCTGAACACAGTATGCGGCGGCGAGGCTGGCTGGCGAGCTGAGCCAGGTCCTCGTCCGGCTCGTCGTCCGCGATGCACCTCGTAGCGCGCACTCCATCCGCTCGAGAGCCTGCATCGAAGTGTCCCTGCCAGCGCTCGACGGACGGCGAGCCGGCCCGAGACCCGGGCCGCCGCGTGCGTCTCACCCTCCGCCTCGTAGAGCGCGAGCGACTCGGCGAGGAGCCCGGCAGCCCGCGTCCAGGTCGGCAGCGTGGTAGCCGAGCCATGCCGGCGCGGTCGAGCAGCGCCGCCCGCTCGCACGGCTCGTCGGTCAGCCCGGCGGCCTGCGCGAGGTAGCGCTGTGCCTCGCCGCGCGGCGGCAAGCGACTCCGCTCGCTCGCCCGCGCGAACGAGCGCCGCGCGCGCCTTCTCCCGCACCTCGCCGGCGTCGTCGGCCTCGGGGATGCGCCTCGTAGGCGTCGAGGTAGTGGGCAGCGATCACCTCTGCGATCTCGTCCTCGTCGGGGAATGCCTGACTCGAGGTGCGCCGCCGCCGCCAGGTGGCGGGCCCGCCGCTCGTGCTTCGAGAGCGTCTCGTACGCGACATGGCGGACGAGGTCCTGGAGGAACCCGTACTGGCCGTGCTCGGGCGAGCGGGCGTCGGCCTGCAGCCCGAGCACCTCCTTGCGGACGAGCGAGGTGAGCAGCGGCTCGAGCTCGTCCTGGGCGAGATGCCGGAGAGCGCACGCCAGCGCCGTCTCGGGTGAAGGTCTTGCCGAGGACGGCGCCGTCCTGGAGCAGCCGGCGCTCCTCGGCCGAGAGGCCGTCGAGGCGGGCCGCGATCAGCGCCTGCAGCGTCTCCGGCACCTCGAGCTCGCCGATCGTCCGAGACCGGCCGGTAGACCGATCCCTTCTGAGCGAGCAGGCCCCGGTCGAGCAGCATCCGCACCGTCTCGACCGCGTACAGGGGAACGCCCTCGGCCCTGGCCGAGGATCTGCCCGCGGGTGCCGTCGGGCAGGCCCGGCACGAGCCCGGCGAGCAGCTCCTCCATCGCGCTTTCGGACAGCGGCTCGAGGTAGAGGGAGGTGAAGTTGCGATGGCCTGCGCCCCAGGTCGGGCCGCCGCTCGGCCAGCTCCGGCCGTGCGAGCGTGATCACGTACAGCGGGCGAGTTGCTTCGACCACTCGAGCAGGTACTCGACAAAGTCGAGCAGGCTCGCGTCCGCCCGCTGCATGTCCTCGAAGGACGAGGACGGTCGGATAGACGTCGGCGAGGCGCTCGAAGAACAGCCGCCACGCGGCGAAGAGGTCCTGCTTGCTCGCGCGCCTCGTGCTCGGCGAGGCCGAGCAGCTGGGCGAGCCGCGGCTCGACGAAGCCACGCTCCTCCGGGTCGGGGAGGTGCTCCTCGAGCGCGGCGCGGAGCTTCTCGAGCGCCGCCGCCGGCCCGTCCTCCTCGGCGATCCGGCAGCGCATCCGCACCATGTCTGCGAGCGCCCAGTACGTGACGCCCTCGCCGTAGGAGAGGCAGCGGCCGCGGTGCCAGTACGTCAGCTGCGGCAGCCCGTCGAAGTACTTGTAGAACTCCCACGCGAGCCGCGACTTGCCGATCCCGGCGATGCCGGTGACCGAGACGAGGTGCGCCTTCCTGCCCTCGGCGCACGCGTGGAACAGATCCTTGATCTGGCGCAGCTCGCGGTCGCGGCCGACGAACGGCGCTTCCAGCCCGGCCGACTTCAGCGAGCCGCCGCGCGCCCGAGACGACGCGGAGCGCACGCCAGAGCGGCGTCAGCCCGACCTTTCCCTTCAGCTCGTGGCTCGCCGGCGTCCTCGAAGGCGACGGTCTGCTCGGTCGCCCGGCGGGTCGACTCGCCGACGAGCACCGTTCCCGGCTCCGCGAGCGACTGGATGCGCGAGGCGGTGTTGACGAGGTCGCCCGCGACCATGCCCTCGCCCTCGGCGCCGAGCGTGACCGCCGCCTCGCCGGTGAGCACTCCGGCGCGGGCGCGCAGGTCGGGCAGCCCGACCTCGTCGCCGAGCGCGGTCACGGCCGCGACCAGGTCGAGTGCAGCGCGGACGGCGCGCTCGGCGTCGTCCTCGGTCGCGGTCGGCGTCCCCCAGACCGCCATCACCGCGTCGCCGATGAACTTCTCGACGGTGCCGCCGTACAGCTCGATCAGGCGGCGGCACGATGTCGAAGTAGCGGGAGAGCAGCTCGCGCGTGTCCTCCGGGTCGCGGCTCTCCGACGAGGGCCGTGAACCCGACCAGGTCGGCGAACAGCACCGAGACGAGCTTGCGTTCGGCGGTCGGCGCGGCGCGCGGGACCGCCGGTGCAGCGCGGTCGTCGCCGAGCGGCGAGCCGCACTCGCCGCAGAATTTGACGCCGGACGAGTTCGGCGCGCCGCACGAGGGGCAGGTCGCTGAAAGCGGGCTACCGCACTCACCGCAGAACTTCCTCCCCGGCTCGTTTTCGCTTCCGCAAGCGGCGCAGCGCATCGCGCTCGAAGCGTAGTCCTCAGGAGAGCGGCGCGAGCATCACCCAGGCACCGCCGCGCTCGCCGACCTTCGCGAATCCGTGCTGCTCGTACAGGCGAAGCGCGGGATTGTCGGGCTCGACGCTGAGGCTGATCTGCGCGTAGCCCGCGGCCCGGGCCCGCTCGAGGAGCGCCGAGAGCAGCTCGCTCTCCCAGGCCGCGCCCGCGACGGCTGGGGACGACCGCGATGGTCAGCTCCGGCGTGTCCGCGTCGACGAAGCCGTAGCCCGGCTCCTCGGCCCGAAACAGCCGGTACCAGGCTGCTCCGACGGGCCGGAACTCGTCGATCGCGAGGAGGGCGCTGTCACCGCGGCGCCCCCAGCCGGCCACATACCGTTCGAGCGGCACGTCGGTCTCGGCCCCCCACCGCGCGTAGTAGGCGTGCCGGAGCATGTCGCGCAGGAAGGGCAGATCTTGCGCACCGGCGGGGCGGATCACCGAATCACGCCTGACCCAGATGCCGAGTGCGAAGGCTCCCGCTCCGGCGCCGGCCAAGCCGGCACCTTCGCTCCTGGTCGCCTCCGTCGAGCCTACGGCTCATAACGTCAGGCCGGGCTCCTCCAGGAACTCCTTCACAGTTCTGAGGAAGTCCGCGGCCGCAGCGCCGTCGATCGTGCGGTGGTCGCAGGTCAGCGTCATCGTCATCATCGGCCGGACCACCACCTCGCCGCCGACCGCGACGGCGCGATCCTCGATCGCACCGACCGCAAGAATTGCGGCCTGCGGCGGGTTGAGCACGGCGACGAACTGCTCGACGCCGAACATGCCGAGGTTCGAGATCGTGAACGTGCCGCCCGCGAGGTCCGCGGCCTGAAGCTTCCCGTCGCGGGCCCGGGTGACGACATCGACGCGGGCGGCGGCGATCTCGGCGACGGTGCGCCGCTCGCAGCCGGCAATCACCGGCACGACCAGACCGCGCTCGGTGGCGACCGCGATGCCGACGTTGGCCGAAGGATGCAGCTCGACGGCGTCGCCCGCATACAGCGCATTCACCTCGCGGTGGCGCATCAGCGCGACCGCGCAGACCTTGGTCAGGACGTCGGTGACCGTGGGCCGCTCCTCGGGATGCCGCTCGACCAGCCGTTCGCGCAACTCCTGCGCGCGGCTCATGTCGGCCGACATCGAAATCTGGAACGCGGGCGCCGCCCATGCCTCGGTCATCCGCCGCGCGATCGTCTTCCGCAGCGTCGTCAGCTCGACCCGTTCGACCCCACTCGGCGCAGCGGCGGCTACCGGCGCAGCTGCGGCCATGGGCGCAGCAGCGGCCGGCTCCGAGCCGCCTGCACGTTCGACATCCTCGGCGACGATCCGCCCGTCGGGGCCGGTGCCGGCGAGCCCGGCCAGATCGATCCCGCGCTCGCGCGCGATACGGCGCGCCAGCGGCGACGCCTTGATCCGGTCGCCGCCGTTCGCGGACGGGGTGGCCGGCGCGAGCGTCACTTCAGTGTCTGACACTGGGGTGTCAGACACTGCCGGCTCGGGCGGAACCGCAGCTCGCTCGGTGTCAGGCGCCTCGACCGGCACCTCGACCTTCTCGCCGGCCTCGCCGATCACGGCGACGGGCTTGCCGACGGGAACCTCGCCCTCCTCGACGAGGATCCTGAGCAGCACGCCGGCGGCTTCGGCCTCGACCTCCTGGGTGACCTTGTCGGTGTCGAGCTCGTAGAGCGGCTCGCCCTTCGCAACCGGTCGCCCTCCGCCTTCAGCCAGCGGACGATCGTGCCCGACTCCATCCCCTGGCCGAGCCGCGGGAGCGTGACCTGGCTAGCCACGACCCACCGTCCTGCGGATCGCCTCGAGCACGTCGGCCTCGTGCGGTACGACGAAGTCCTCCATCACCGGCGCAAACGGAACCGGCGTGAACGTCGCGCCGACACGCTCGATCGGGGCGTCGAGCCAGTCGAAGGCCTGGTACTGGATCACCGCTGCGACTTCCGCGCCGAACCCGCCGCGCACGACCGCCTCGTGAGCGACACGCACCGGTTCGTCTTCTTGACCGAATCGACGAGCGCCTGCTCGTCGAGCGGCTGGAGCGTCCGCGGGTCGACGACCTCGACCGAGATCCCCTCCTGCTCGGCCTGGGCGGCGGCGCCGAGCGACTCGTGCACGAGCCGGCCGGTCGCGATCACGGTCACGTCCGTCCCCTCGCGGTGGACTCGCGCCTGGCCGAGCGGGATCGGCTCGAGCTCGTCCGGCACGTCTTCCCTGATCGGGTAGAGCGTCCGGTGCTCGAAGAAGAGAACGGTGTTGTCGTCGTAGATCGACGACCAGAGGAGCCCGCGCACGTCTGTCGGCGTCGAGGCGAACACGACCTTGAGCCCGGGGACGTGGACGAACCACGCCTCGAGCTGCTGAGCATGCTGCGCACCGGGCGACCAGCCCGCACCGCCCTGCGTTCGCACGGTCAGCGGCACCGTCAGCTGGCCGCCCGACATGTAGCGGTGCTTCGCCGCCTGGTTGACGAGCTGCTCCATCGCGAGCGTCGTGAAGTCCTCGTACATGATCTCGACGACCGGCCGCATGCCCTGCATCGCCGCGCCGATTCCGGCCCCGACGATCGCCATCTCGGAGATCGGGGTGTTGCGGACCCGCTCCGGGCCGAACTCGGCGAACATCCCCTGGGTGACGCCCATCGAGCCGCCCATCTCGGCGATGTCCTCGCCCATGATGAAGACGCCGTCGTCACGGCGCATCGCCAGGGACAGGGCGTCGCGTACAGCCTCTCTGTAGGTCATCTCCATCAGGCGTATACGTTCTTCAGCGCGTCCTCGGGCTTGGGGTCCGTCCCCGCCTTGGCGAACGCGACGGATGCTTCGGCGATCTCGCGCGCCTCCCCGTCGAGCGTTTCGAACTCGTCGTCCGCGAGCCCGAGCTTGTCGCGCAGCTTCACGATCGGATCCTGCGTCTCGCGCAGCTCCTGCTGCTCGCCCTTCGGGCGATAGGTCTGCGCATCGCCGACGTAGTGCCCGACCAGCCGAAACGTCTCGCAGACGAGGAAGACCGGGCCTTTGCCGCCGCGCGCGTACGCGAGCGCCCGCTTGGCGGCGCGGTGCACCGCCTCGACGTCCTGCCCGTCGACCTTCGCCGAGTGCATGCCGAAGGCGACGGCGCGCTTCTCCAGGTCACGGATCGGAAGCTGCTGCGACGCCGGCGTCGACTCGGCCCAGTGGTTGTTCTCGAGCACGAACACAGCCGGCACCTTCCAGAGCTGGGCCAGGTTGAGCGCCTCGTGGAAGGTGCCGATGTTCGTCGCCCCGTCCCCGAAGAACGCGACCGCGACCCGCGGCTCGCCGCGGAGCTTGAACGCGAGCGCGGCGCCGGTGATCGCCGGCAGTCCCCCGCCGACCACGGCGTTTGCGCCGAGGTTGCCGCGCCCGACGTCGTAGAGGTGCATCGAGCCGCCGTAGCCGTGCGAGCAGCCTTCGATCTTCCCGTACAGCTCCGCCATCACCTCGTTCGGGTGGGTGCCCCGGGCCAGCGTGTGACCGTGTGCGCGGTGCGTCGACGCGAACACGTCACCGTCCTCCATCGCCTGGCAGACGCCGACCGCCACCGCCTCCTGGCCGATCGCGACGTGCAGAAAGCCGGGCAGATCCCCCGCGCGGAAGCGCTCCTCGACCTTCTCCTCGAAGTGGCGGATCAGGAGCATCTCTCTCAGGAACTCGCGCAGCCGCGCCTCTGAGAGCGCCCCCCGCCTGCTCTCGACCTTCGCCACTAGTGCCCCATGCAGGGGAGTGGGCTCTGGCGCCGCGTGATCGCGGGCCGGAAGCCGACATGCGTCGCTGGATGGGGCACTCTGGCTCAGTTTATGCTGCAAGCCGTGAGCCTCGCCCAGCACTGGCGGCGCATCCAAGCCGGACTGCCGGAGAGCTGGAGCGACGCCCGGCTGGCTCTCACCGTTCCGGACCAGGGCCTTTTCCTTCGAGCCTCGTCGCTGCTCGGGCCGCTCCAACCCGGTCGCGCAGGGAACGAGCTCCGCTTCCACGCCGTCCGCGACGGCTCAGGCCCGTCGGTCGGAGCGGTCGGCCGCGCGCTCGCACGCCTCGACGACGAAGGCATCGGCGGCAGCCTCCGCCTCGTCGCCGCGGGCGAGGCGCCTGCCGGCGAGGCTCCCGCGTCGGGGAAAGCGCTCGCGACGGGGTGGGACGAGGCGCTTGCCGGCCTCCCTTCCGACTGGAGCGAGGTCTACGGAGAAGTCGAGCTGACCTCGAGCGACCACCTTGACCCAGCGGCGCTGGCCATGGCCCCACTCAACCCGGCTCGTTTCGGCCCGGCGCCGGGCTTTCGCTTTCGCTGCGCGCGCAGGTTCGGCTACGGCGCCTCCCCCGGCATGGTCGGCCGCTGCCTCACCCGTCTCGACGAGCAGGGGATTCCGGGCACGGTGACGATCCTGCGCTCGCTCTCGGACACGAAGCCGGTCGCCACCCAGGGTCCGGTCTGGTACGTCGGCGGGAAGGTGGTCTGACGTGGCCGAGCCGAAGACGAGCGGGATGGGCTGGGCGGCCAGAGAGATCGTCGACCGGGCCCGCACCGTGGCGAAGCTGGAGATCGAGCTGGCGCTGATCGAGGTCAGGCGCAAGCTCGTCAGGATGGCGGTCGGAGCCGGCCTCGGGGGCGGGGCCGCGATTGTCGCGCTGTTCGCGCTCGGCTTCCTCGCCGCGGCCGCCGCCGCTGCGATCGCGACCGCGCTTCCCGGTCTGGGCCGCACTGCTGATCGTGGGAGGCGTCCTGGCCGCAGTGACCGCCGTTCTCGCCGCGCTCGCGGTGCGGTCGCTGAAGGCCGGTTCCCCGCCGCTGCCGGAGGAGGCGATCGAGGAGGCCCGACGGACGGCCGAGGTGCTGAGGAGCAGTTGACGGAGTCGCGGTCACCAGAGGACGTCAAGCGCGAGATCGAGGCCGAGCGCGAGCGCCTCGGGGCCGCGGTCGGGACGCTGCGCACGCGCGCCGGCGCGGCGGTCCGGAAGCTTCCCCTGGTCGTGCTCGGCGCTGCCGGCGTCGGCCTTGGCGCACGCTCGGTTCGCAGGCGCATCGCCCGATCGGACGCGCCCGCAGCCGGCGGCAAGGAGCGTCGGCGCTTCTCCTTCCTCGACCGAGACTAGGGCGCAGGGCCACGTCACCGATCGCGCCGAGGCATCGCCGAGTTGCCGGGCATTCTTCGGACGGGCGGGCAAGAAGTTCCTCGACGACGACTGCCTCGGGCTCGCCCAGCAGGTCGCGTTCAGCTCGCTGCTCGCGTTCTTCCCTTCCGTGATCCTCGTCGTCGGCCTGCTCGGCGTGATCGGGCCGGGCGCGTATGCGTCGCTCGAGCACCTGCTCGGCACCGTCGCCCCGAAAGCCGTACTCGACGCGCTCCAGCTCGCGAAGGACAGCTCGACCGGCAACCGGGCCGGCTCGGCGGTTGCCTTGGCGATCGGCACGGCCGGCGCCATCTGGGCGGCCAGCGGCGCGACCGGATCGCTGATCAAGGCGGTCAACCGGGCGAGCGATATGCCCGAGACCCGCCCGTTCTGGAAGCTGACGGCTGGTCGCGCTTGCGCTCGTCGTCCTCACCGCCCTGATCACGGCGTCGGTGTTCGTCCTGATCGTCTTCGGCGCGCCGCTCGGCCACGCGATCGCCCGCCGCGCCGGCCTCGGCGGTGCCTTCCTGACCGCGTGGTCCGCCGCGCGCTGGCCGATCGCGTTCGCGGGCATCCTCCTCTTCTTCGGCATCGCCTACCGCCTGGCGCCGGCCCGCAGGCCGACGAGCGCGAGATCGGTGATCCCAGGCGCGCTCACCGGCGCGGTCCTCTGGCTCGCACTCTCCGGGATGTTCTCTCTGTACACGAGCTTCTCGAGCTCGTACGACCGAACCTACGGCTCGCTCGCCGGCGCCGTCGTGCTTCTCCTCTGGCTGAACTACTCGGCCCTGGCCGTGCTCTTCGGCGCGGAGCTGAACGCGGAGCTGGCCAGGCGCCGCGCGACCGGTCCAGAATCCTGATCAGCCGCGCAGCTCGGCGGCGAACCGCTCGGAAAGCAGCCGCACGATGCGCTCGCGGAACGCTGCGGCGTCCTCGTCGGAGAGCGTCCGCTCGGACGACTGAAAGACCAGGGAGAGCGCGACCGACTTCCTGCCCTCGCCGACCTGCTCGCCTCGGTAGACGTCGAAGACGCTGACCTCGCGGAGCTCGGCGCCGGCCGCCTCCGTGACCGCCCCGACCAGCGCACCCGCCTCGACCTCCTCGGCGACGACAACCGCGAGATCCTGCCGGACCGGCGGATACGAGATGACGTCCTCGTACGTGACGATGTCCGGGGCACGTTCGAGGAGCGTCGCCAGGTCGAGCTCGAACGCGCTCCACCCGCGAAGGAGCGCCGGGTGGAGCTCGCCGATCCAGCCTGCCTCGATCCGGGCGGCCTTGCCTGGGTGGAGAAACGGTTCTTGCGTGCGCTCGAGTGTCGTGGTGACGTGAAGCGCGTCGAGGAGCGTCTCGACCACGCCCTTCGCACGGAAGAACCCGGCCGGGAGGATGCCGCCGACCCGCCAGGGCTCGTCCGGCAGGTTCCCCGGGGCGGGCAGGTACACCCTCGCGATCTCGAAGAGCTCGACCTTGCCGGCACCGGCGTCGAGGTTCCGGCGCGCAGCCTCGACGAGGCTCGGCAGCAGGCTGGTGCGCAGAACCGCGTGCTCGGCCGTGAGGGGTGCCGGCAGCGCAAGACCCTGCGGGCTCGCGTCCGCCCGCACCAGGCTCGGCGTGTAGGTCTCGGAGAGGCCGCAGCCGAGGAGAACCTCCTCGACCTCGCGCCGAAGGCGCTGTTCGCGGGTCAGGCGCCCGAACAGCTCGCGCCGCTCCGGCAGCGTGAAAGGCACACGGTCGAGCTCGAAGCGGGCGATCTCCTCGATGAGGTCGATCTCGCGGGTCACATCGCGGGCGCGCCAGGTCGGCACGGTCACCTGCCAATCGTCGGCGACGTCGAATCCGAGCCGCTCGAGGATCTCGCGCTGGCGCTGGGGCAGGGTGCTCACGCCGTTGATCGCGTCCGCCCGCTCCGGCCGCAGGCGCACGACGGGCGGCGAGGGGAGCTCGGCCCGGACATCGGCTTCGCCCGCCCAGCGGCAGCCGGAGAGCTCGACGATCAGCTCGCTCGCCAACCGGGCCGCCGGCTCCGCGAGGTACGGGTCGACACCTTTCTCCCAGCGGTTCGAACCGTCCGTCCGGAGGCCGAGACGCTCCGAGCTGCGCAGGATCCCCACAGGCTCGAAGTTGGCCGCCTCGAGCAATACATCGGTCGTCTCGTCGCCGACCTCGGTGTCCAGCCCGCCCATGATCCCGGCCAACGCAACCGGACGATCGGCGTCGGCGATCACCAGGTCGGCCGGCTGGAGCCTCCGCAGGTTCCCGTCCAGCGTCGTGATCTCCTCGCCGGCCACCGCACGCCGCACGACGATCCGGCCCCCGGACAGCCTCGCGTGGTCGAAGACGTGAAGCGGGCTTCCGAGCGCGTGCATCACGTAGTTCGTCACGTCGACGACGTTCGAGATCGGGCGCAGGCCCGAGGCGACGAGCCGCGCCCTGAGCCAGGGCGGCGATGGGCCGATCCGGACGCCGCGGAAGAGGCGGCCGACGTAGACCGGGCAACCGTCCGGATCGTCGATCCTGATGTCGACCGGCTCGTCGCCTGCCCGCTCCGGCTCGGCGCCCGGCGGGGGCGCGAGCTCGAGGCCGAAGAGGGCCGCCACTTCGCGTGCGAGCCCGTAGACGGCCAGCAGATCGGGACGGTTGCCGGTCACCTCGATCTCGAGCACCTCCTCACCGAGCGCGAAGAGGTCGCCGAGCGGCGTCCCGGGCTCCACCGGCTCCGAGAGGACGAGGATCCCGGAGTGATCCTGCCCGAGCTCGAGCTCTTGCTCCGACAGGATCATCCCGTCGGAGCGCTCGCCGCGCACCTTGCGCTGCTCGATCCGAAGACCGCTCGGCAAGATCCCGCCGGGGAGTACGACGCAGACCGTGGCGCCTGCGTCGAAGTTCCACGCTCCACACACGATCTGCCGGAGCTCTGGTTCGCCCACGTCGACCTGGCACAGGCGCACACGGTCGGCGTTGGGGTGCGAGGCCACCTCGAGGACGCGTCCGATGCGGAAACGCCCGAGGTTCCCGTCGACGTCCGGAACGCCGCGATGCCAGATTCGCTCCACCTCGCAGGTCGAGGTCGCAAGCCGAGCCGCGAGCTCGCGCGCCGAAACGTCGATCGCGACGTACTCGCGCAGCCAGGAGAGCGGGACACGCATCAGAACTGCGAGATCACGCGGAGGTCGGAGTCCCAGAGAAGCCGCACGTCCGGCACACCGTGCCGGAGCTGGGCGATCCGCTCCAGCCCGAGGCCGAAGGCGAAGCCGGACACCTCCTCGGGGTCGTAGCCGACGAACTCGAGCACGGCGGGATCGACCATCCCGGATCCGCCCATCTCGATCCAGCCGGAGTGCTTGCAGATCGGGCAGCCGACCCCGTCACACTTGAAGCACGAGACGTCCGGCTCGAGAGACGGCTCCGTGAACGGGAAGTAGTGAGTGCGGAAGCGGACGCGCCGCTCCTCACCGAAGAGCGCGCGCATGAGGTGGAGGAGTGTCCCCTTCAGGTCGGCGAGCGTGATTCCCCGATCGACGGCGAGGCCCTCGACCTGGTGAAAGATTGGATAGTGGGTCGCGTCGATCGTGTCGCGCCGGTAGACGCGACCGTGCGAGATCATGTACACGGGCGGCTCGCGCGATTCCATCACCCGGATCTGGGAGGGCGACGTCTCGGTGCGGAGCAGCGTCTGCTCGTCGAAGAACAGCGAGTTGTGCTGCGAGCGCGCCGGGTGCCAGGCGGGGAAGTTGAGAGCGTCGAAGTTGTAGCGGGTCGTCTCGACCTCGCGACCGTCGACGACCTGATAGCCGAGACCGAGGAAGACGGACTCGACCTGGCGCCGGATTTGGGAGATCAGGTGGCGGTGTCCGCGCGGGACTCGCTCGCCGGGAAGGGTGACGTCAACGACCTCTTCCGTCAGCGCCCGGTCGAGCTCGGCCCGCTCCAGAGCCCGCTGCCGCTCGGCGAAGACCGCCTCGAGCCGCTCGCGGAGCGTGTTCAGCGCCTGTCCGCTCTCGCGGTCGCGAACCTCGCGGAGCGCCTGCTTCAGCTCGCTCTTCCGACCCAGGTAGCGAACGCGCGCCTCGTCGAGCGCGTCGAGCGTCCCGGCGCTCGCAATCGCGCTCAGCGCCTCGGTTTGGAGCCCCTCCGCGTCCACCAGGCGACTGTATCACCGGCTTTACGCGGCCTTTTCGGCCGCTCCCGTCCTCGTCCGGGCGCCCCAGCAGACGTGCCCGGCCTCTCTTATAGGCGTACCCAGCCTCCTCCCCGCTGCGAGCATAGTCTCGGACCCCGCGCGGAGGTGTGACGGGGACGTGCCCGATGCGTGACGAGGAATCCACAGAGGAGACGACCGCGGCGGACAACCCGTACGACCGGATCGCCGGCCTCTACGACCCCTGGAGCCGCAGCGTGGTCGAGGATGTCTCCTTCTACGTCGCCGAAGCTCGCAAGGCGGGGGGCGCCGTGGGAGCCGAGCCTGGCGGCCCGATCGTCGAGCTCGGCGTCGGCACGGGTCGCATCGCCGTCCCGACCGCGGAGGCAGGGATCCCGGTGATCGGCGTCGACTCGTCAGAGGGGATGCTCGACGTCTGCCGTGCCCGGGCGGTCGATGCCGGGGTCGACGGCATGCTCGACCTCCGCCCCGGCGACCTGCGCGCGCCCCCGGTCGAAGAGCGGGTCGCGCTCGTCACCTGCCCGTTCCGCGCCTACCTGCACCTTGCCGACGACGATGACCGCCTCCGGGCGCTGCGGGCGGCACACACACTCCTGCTGCCGGGCGGCCGTCTCGTCTTCGACGTCTTCGCGCCCTCCTCCGACGACATCGAGGAAACACACGCGCGCTGGCTCGAGCGCGAGCCGGGGATCTGGGAGCGCGCGGAGTGGGACGAGCACGCCAGGCGGCTGTCGCTCTCCGTTCGAGGGGAGGCGGCGGAGGCGACGATGACGCTCTCCTGGCTCACGACGGCCGAGTGGCGCGACCTGCTCGAGCAGGCGGGCTTTGCGGTCGAAGCCTGTTACGGCTGGTTCGACCGCCGCCCCTACCAGGGCGGTGAAGATTCCATCTGGATCGCCCGCGCGATCTGACGTAGTGTTCGCGCCGTGATCTGGGTCGTCGTCATCGTCGTCGCGATCGTGGTGCTGCTGCTCCTGGTCGTCGTCGGCATGTTCAACAAGCTCGTCCGGCTGCGAAACCGAGCCGAGAACGCGTGGGCGCAGGTGGACGTGCAGCTCCGCAAGCGCTACGACCTGATCCCCAACCTCGTCGAGACGGTCAAGGGCTACGCCACGCACGAACGCGAGACCTTCGAGGCGGTGACGCAGGCACGGACGGCTGCCCAGCAGGCGCAAGGCGTCGCGCAACAGGCGCAGGCCGAGAACATGCTCACCCAGGCGATCGGCCGCCTTTTTGCCGTCGCCGAGGCCTACCCTCAGCTCCGCGCGACGGAGAACTTCCAGCAGCTCCAAGCGCAGCTGAGCGAGGTCGAGAGTCAGATCGCCGTCTCGCGCCAGGTCTACAACGACACGGTCCTGACGTACGACAACGCGCTCCAGACGGTGCCGACGAACATCATCGCCGGCATGTTCAACTTCAGGGCGCGCGAGTACTTCCAGACCGAGGACGCGACGCGGGCGGCGCCGCGAGTGGACTTCGGGCAGGCGCAGGCCCCGACGCCGGATGCGCCGGCAGCGCCCCCGCCGGCAGCGCCCCCGCCGGCACCGACAAGCTAGCCGGGCAATGCGCCGGGCGCTGCTCCTCGCCGCCGTGCTCGCGGCCGTCGTGCTTGCGGCGCCGGCACTCGCCGCCGGATTCGGCCTGCCGCGAGCCGACATCGCCGCGACGGTCGCCCCGGACGGCTCCGTCCTTGTGAAGGAGGCGATCACCGAGACCGGCTTCTTCCACGGCATGTACCGGGACATCCCGTTGAAGCCTGGTGAGTCGATCGACCGGATCGGCGTCGCCGAGAACGGCACGCAGTACACCCGAGGGCGGCAGCACTGCTCTCGGCAGCATCGACACGCCCGGCACCTTCAACTTCGAGTCGAGTCGCACGCGTGTGCGCGTGGTCTGGCACTTCAACGCAGCCGGCGAGGCCCGAACGTTCACGCTGTCGTACCGCTTTCGCGGAGTCGCGAAGGCGTACAGCGACGTGGTCGACGTCAACCTCCGCGTGTGGGGCGATCAGTGGGACGCGCAGGTCGACGACCTGACCGCGTCGCTCCGGCTCCCGCACACGATCGCCTTCGGCCCCAGCTACCGGGTCTGGGCGCACCCGCTGTGGGTGAAGGGGGTCGTGCACGAGCACCGGGAAGGCACGACGCTGCGCGCGCTCGGCGTCCCCGCCCACCAGTGGGTCGAGCTGCGCACGGTCTTCCCGCGGAGCCTGCTCGACCTCGACCGCCGGCGCGCAGGTGCAGAAGGGTGCGGGCCTCCAGAAGATCCTCGCCGAGGAGCACGCAACCCAGGCCTCGTACGAGAGCGACCGAAAGCACCTCGACGACGCCAAGCACCACATCGGCCGAACGCTTCTCTACCTCCTACTGCTCGGCCTCGGCCCCGGGCTCTCGATCGTCCTCCTCGTCTGGCTCGTCTTCGGGCGGGAGCGGGGAACCGGCTACGACCGCGAGTACGAGCAGGCTCCGCCCGACGAGACCGAGCCTGCGCTCGTCCCCGCGCTCCTCCGGCAGGACACGTCGGCCGGCTCGCCCGAGTTCACGGCCACGCTCTTCGACCTGATCCGGCGCGGCCGGTACCACTCTGCGCCCGTGAACACCGAGAAGAAGGTGTGGGGCGGCCTCCGGAGTGAGACCGTCGCCGACCTTCTGCTCACCCCCGGCGACCAGAATGTGACGCTCACCCGCTTCGAGGAGCCGGTCGCCGACGTCGTCGACTCGATCGTCGACGCCGACGGCGAGCGGCTGAGCGAGTTCCGGGACAAGATCGAGAAGAGCCGGACCGAGAACGCGAAGCGGTTCACGACCTTCAAGTCCCGTGTGGCGACGGCGCTCAAGGAGAAGGGCTGGTACCTCGACTCCGGCGCGAGCGTGATCGGGCTGGCACTCGCCGCGTTCGTGGTCGCCGCGGTCATCCTGCTCTGGACGGGGATCTCCGGCTGGCGCGCGGTCACGCCGCGCTGGGGCGACGTCGTCCTGGTCGCGCTCGGCGCGTGCGCGGTGGCGAACGCCGCCCTGCTCGCGCTCGCGCTGACCCGCGTGCGCCTCTGGCGGCGGCGCACGAAGGCCGGACAGACCGAGGCCGAGCGCTGGGACGCGTTCCGCCGGTACCTGACGGACTTCCCGCGGCTTCAGGAGGCACCGCCCGCGACGCTCGAGCTGTGGGAGCGCTTCCTCGTCTACGGGATCGCGTTCGGGATCGCCGAGCGGGTGCTCCAGGGTGCGCAGCTGCACATGACGCAGGAGCTGCACGACCAGAGCTCGATCTACTGGATCACCCCGCTCGGCGGCAACCTCGGCTCCGGGGCGACGGCGCTCGCGATCTCCGACCTGTCCTCCGGCTTCGGCAGCGCGCTGACACCCCCGAGCTCGTCGAGCTCGGGCTTCGGCGGCGGGTTCAGCGGCGGCGGCGGGGGCGGAAGCGGCGGCGGGGGCGGCGGCGGCTGGTAGTCAGCGTGTGCCGCGGCGGCGGCTCCACTCGTACAGCGCCAGCGCACCCGCGATCGCGACGTTCAACGACTCCGCACCCTCGGCGAGCTGAATCGACACGGCCGCGTCGCACGACGCGACGACGTCCTGGGGCAGCCCGTCCCGCTCGGCGCCGAGCACGAGCACCGTCGTCTCCCCCATTTCGATCTCTGCGAGCGGCTCACCGCCGTGCGGAACGAGCGCGACCCGGCGGCCGGCCGGCTCGTCGAAGCGTCCAAGCGGAACCCGGAAGATCGCGCCGGCCGAGGCGCGCAGCGCCTTCGGCCCGGTCGGATCGGCGCAGCCCTCCGACAGCGCGAGGGAAGCACCGAAGGCATCGGCTGTGCGAATCAGCGTGCCGACATTGCCGGGATCGACCACGTGCCACAGCGCGAGCCCGACAGGCCGCGACTCGTAGGCGGGCAGGTCCGAGCGGCGGAAGACGCCGATTACGCGCGGCGGGTGCGCGAGCGTCGAAACCCCGGCGAGCAGCTCGCGCCTCGACCGTCTCGCCGGCGACGAGCAGATCGACCGGCTCGATCCCTGCCGAGAGCGCAGCGTCGACGAGGTCCTCGCCCTCGCAGACGAATAGCCCAAGCTTGGCACGCTGCCGGCGGCTCTCCAGCCGCCGAACGAGCTTCAGCCGCGGGTTCGCCGCCGAGGTGATCACATGGTCACTCTAGGGCCGTGGCGGACATGTCAGGGGTCAGACCCCTGACATGTCCCAAACCGGCAAGGTCGGGCTACGCCTGGAGCGCGGCTTTCGCCTGCTCGGCGATCTGCCCGAAGGCTGCTGGGTCGCTGACCGCGAGATCGGCGAGGACCTTCCGGTCGAGCGCGATCTCGGCCTTGCGGCAACCGGCGACGAACTGGTTGTACGAGAGGCCGTGCAACCGGGCGGCCGCGTTGATGCGGACGATCCAGAGGCTCCGCATCGTCCGCTTCCGCACCTTGCGGTCGCGGTAGGCGTAGGCGAGCGAATGCTCGACCTGCTCCTTGGCGCGCGTGTACGTCGTTGACTTGAGGCCCCAGTAGCCCTTCGCCTGCCCGAGGACCTTGCGGCGCTTCTTGCGCGCGTGAACGGATCGCTTGACCCTGGGCATGATGCCCTAGATCCCCAACTGCTTCCGCGCGGAGCGCTGGTCGCTAGGCGCGAGCGGCGCGTCCCGGCGAAAGCTCCGCTTCCGCTTCGCCGACTTCTTCTCCAGCAGGTGACTCTTCATCGCGCGTCGGCGCAGGAGCTTCCCGCCCGCCGTCACCTTGAACCGCTTCTTCGCTCCGCTGTGTGTCTTCTGCTTCGGCATCTCTTGATTCTCCTGACTGACGCTGCGCTCCTGCGTTCTTGGTCGGTCCCAGCACCATCACCATGTTGCGCCCGTCGAGGAGCGGGGGTTGCTCGACCATCCCGATCTCCTTCACGTCTTCGGCAAGCCGCATCAACAGGTCACGCCCCCGTTCCGGATGCGACGTCTCGCGCCCGCGGAACATGATCGTCACCTTGACCTTCGCGCGCTGGTTGAGAAAGCGCTCGACGTGGCCCTTCTTGGTGTTGTAGTCGTGGGACTGGATCTTCGGTCTGAGCTTGATCTCCTTGACGTGGATCTGGGACTGGTGCTTGCGCGCCTGCTTCGCCTTCTGCTCCAGCTCGTAGCGGTACTTCCCGTAATCCATCACCTTGGCCACGGGAGGGTCTGCCTGAGGGGCGATCTCGACGAGATCCAGACCTTTCGAGTAAGCGTACTCGAGCGCCTCGGGCGACGGCTTGATTCCGACCTGCCCGCCGTTCTCGTCCACCAGCCTGACGCGGGGTGCGCGGATCGCATCGTTGATCCGGGTCTGGGGGACCGGGCGCACCGGAGGCTCCATGCTCCGCCTCGGTCTCAAAGGGCTGTCACCAAGCTCGCTCGGTCCTCCTTGGGTGGAATGACAAAAAGCCGCTGCAGGCAGCGGCCCGTTTTTTCCTCGTCGCGCGACTCGGTTGAACCTCCGATGGGCGTCACGCTACTGAGACCAGCGTGGCCCCGGAGGTGAGGAACGGGTCGTCCCTGCTTGAGCAGGCTCACAGCCTACCAAGTTCGGAGAGCAGATCGTCCAGCGATTTCGTCGACTGCTCTCCCCCGCGCTCGCGGACGGCGAGCGAGCTTTCGGACTCGCGGTCGCCGTAGACGATCACGTACGGGATCTTCTCGACCTCCGCGTTGCGGATCCGCTTGCCGACGGTGTCGTCCGAATCGTCCACTTCGACCCGGTAGGGGATCCGGGCCGCGAGGCGGTGCGCGGCCTCGACATGGCCCTGCCCGACGGGGATCACGCGCACCTGCACAGGCGAGAGCCAGAACGGGAGGGCGCCGGCGTAGTGCTCGATCAGGATGCCGATGAACCGCTCGAGCGATCCCATCAACGTTCGGTGGACGACGATCGGCGTGTGCTCAGCGTTGTCCGCGCCGACGTAAGTCAGCCCGAACCGCGCCGGCATCTGAAAGTCCAGCTGGACGGTGCCGCACTGCCAGCTGCGCCCGAGGGAATCCTTGAGGTGCAAGTCGATCTTCGGTCCGTAGAACGCGCCGTCACCGGGGTTGATCGCGTACTCGATCCCACGCCGATCGAGGGCACGCGCGAGCGCCGCCTCGGCCTCGTCCCACTGCTCGTCGGTACCGAGCCGGTTCTCGGGCCGCGTCGAGAGCTCGGCCCTGACGTCCAGTTGGAAGAGGTCGTAGACGAAGAACCCGAAGTCGAGGCAGCCGAAGATCTCGTCCTCGACTTGATCCGGCGTGCAGAAGATGTGGGCGTCGTCCTGGGTGACGTGGCGAACCCGCAGGAGGCCGTGCAGCGTGCCGGTCGGCTCGTTGCGGTGGAGAGCCGCGGCCTCGGCGAAGCGGAGCGGCAACTCGCGATAAGAACGGAGGCGGCTGCCGAAGAGCAGCATGTGCCCCGGGCAGTTCATCGGCTTTATCCCGAATGTGTGCCCGTCCTCGCTCGGGATCAGGAACATGTGATCGCGGAACTTTTCCCAGTGGCCGGAGATCTCCCAGAGCCGCTGGTCGTAGATCAGCGGCGTCTTGACTTCGAGATAGCCACGGCGCTCGTCCTCGCGCCGCCGGAGAGCCTCGAGCTCGTTGAAGATCACCATCCCCTTCGGTTGCCAGAGCGGCGAGCCGGGCGAGTGCTCGTCGAAGTGGAACAGCTCGAGCTGCGTCCCCAGCCGCCGGTGGTCGCGCCGCCGCGCCTCCTCGAGCCGCTCCAGGTGCGCGTCGAGATCCTCCTGCGTGTAGAACGCCGTCCCGTAGATCCGGGTCAGCTGCGTGTTCTTCTCGTCGCCGCGCCAGTACGCACCGGCGAGCCCCGTCAGCTTGACCGCCTTGATCGGCTTCGAGTCCTGGAGGTGCGGCCCGCGGCACAGATCGGTGAAGTCCCCTTGCGTGTACAGCGAGATGTCGCCCTCGGCGGTGTCGACGAGCTCGACCTTGTACGGCTCGCCCTCGGCCTCGAATCGCTTGCGCGCCTCGTCGCGCGAGATCTCCTCGCGCGACCAGCTGCGCCCCTCCTTCAGCTCCTTCCCGATCTCCGCCTCGATCCGCTCGAGGTCGGCCTCGTGGATCGGCTCCGGAAACTCGAAGTCGTAGTAGAAGCCGTTCTCGATCGGCGGGCCGATCGCGATCTTCACGCCGGGATAGAGACGGCGCACCGCCTCGGCCAGCAGATGTGCTGTCGAGTGGCGAAGCACGTACAGCGCGTCCGGATCGTCGGTGTCGCGCGTGGTCAGGATCTGGATCCGGTCGCCGTCGGCCAGCGGCAGCCGCAGATCGCGCGGCTCGCCGTTCACACGCACGAGCACCGCCTCTTTGGCCAGCTTTGGCCCGATCGCCGCCGCCGCGTCGAGTCCAGCGGCGCCGTCGGAGAGAGCCAGCCCGGTCGAGTCGGGGAGAACGACCTTCACGAGGGCAAGGATACGGAGCGCTCGAGCACCGCGCGCACGTCCGGGCGCTGAAGCACTTCGACGAAGACGATCTCGCCGTCGATCGTGTCGACGACGACGTCGCCGACGGGAACCTGCTTGCCCCGGCGGAACCAGCGCCTCATCGGCCGAGCGGTGTAGAAGCTGGCGCAGCCCTCCACCTGGCATGGACAGACCGCGACGATCCGGAGGGACGGTAGTTGGTCGACGAGGTCGGGCCGATGCTGTTCACGCAGCAGCCGGTCGAGCTCGGCTCCGAGATCCGGCAAGATCTGCGCGAGCAGCGGCGCATCGGTCATCGAATGGGACCGGGCGGTCATCGGCGGAGTTCTACCCCTGCTACGCTCCCAGGCGACAAAGAACGAGTACCGACGTCGCAGTCATGCGCCTTCTTTACCCGTTCGTGAGTGGTAAGGGAGGTGTTACATATGGCTACCGGTATCGTTAAATGGTTCAACGCTGCGAAGGGCTACGGATTCATCACGCCCGACGAGGGCGGCAAGGATCTGTTCGTTCATCATTCGCAGATCACCGGCGAGGGGTACAAGTCCCTCGACGAGGGCGCCCGGGTGGAGTTCGAGTCCCGCGAGGGCGCGAAAGGCCCCGAGGCGACTGCAGTCACCACGGTCGCCGCGTAAGGCGGCGAACTGTCTGTGCGCCCCGCGTCCGCGCGGGGCGCACGACTTCCCCAAGGAGGGCGTTATCGCCGGCAAGGAAGAGAAGATCGAGTTCGAGGGCGAGGTCGTCGAGGCGCTGCGGAGCGGCATGTTCCGGATCGCTCTCGACAACGGCCACGAGACCCTCGGGTACACGGCGGGAAAGATGAGGAGGTACCGGATCAGGATCCTCCCCGGCGACCGGATCAAGGTCGAGTTGTCGCCCTACGACCTGACTAGAGGCCGGATTGTCTTCCGGTACCGCTGACCCGCACGGCCCGCAACCGAGACCGCGGCTGCGCGGCGTCTTCCACCTCTATGCGTTCTTCATAGCGCTCGTACTCGGCGGTCTGCTGATCGCATCGGCGGCAACGACGAAGGAGCGGGTCGCGGCGGGCGTCTTCGGCGTCGCCGTCGTCTGCATGTTCGGTGCGAGCGCGCTCCACCACCGCGTCACCTGGCGCGAGCGCGGCTACCGCTGGTCGCGCCGGATCGACCACGCCGGCGTCTACCTGATGATCGCCGGGACGTACACACCGTTCGGCCTGCTCGTGCTGAGCGGAGGGTGGCGGATCGCCGTGCTCGCGGTCGTCTGGGGCGGCGCGGCGGTGGCGATCCTGCTCAAGTTCCTGTGGGTGGACGCCCCGAAGTGGCTGGCGGCCGCGATCGCGATCGCGCTCGGCTGGGTGGCGGTGATCGTCTTCCCCCAGCTGATCCACGGCGTAGGCTGGAGCGGCACGACGCTCGTGCTGACCGGCGGCCTGCTCTACACCGCCGGCGGTCTCGTCTACGCGCTCCGCCGCCCAGACCCTTTGCCTGCCGTCTTCGGCTACCACGAGATCTTCCACGTGCTCGTCGTCGCGGCCGTCGCGCTCCAGTACTCGGTCGTCGCGTTCTGGCTCGTCCGCCCCGTCTAGCCCGGAGACCCGCCTGGGAAGACTCTAAGCTGTGCCCGAGATGGCGAAGCTCGTCGGGTGGGGTCTGACACTGGTTGTGGCGCTTGCGATCGGCGTCGGCGGCGCCGGCGGGCGCGCGGCCGCAACCACGACCACGGTACGCGTCCAGGTGCTCGGCGTCGGCTCGGTCACCGACGACAAGAACTCGACGAAATGCGGCAACGGGGAGACGGCGGCCTGCCGCGTGTTGTACATCGGAGCCGGCACCGTCGCGTTCACGGCTACCCCGGCCGCCGGCTGGACTTTCTCAAACTGGGGCGGCGACTGCTCCGGAGCAACGTGCACGATCACGCTCGATCTGGCTGACGACGACCATGAGGTGATCGCCAACTTCGATCACACGCCGGCCGTCGGTACGAGAACGCTGAGCGTCAGCGTCTCGGGCGACTCGGCCGGCGGTGGCAACGTCTCGGGCGAGGACATCGACTGCGACACGGGCGAGACCGGTTGCGACACGGACGTGCCCCAGGACTCGACGCTGACGATCGTCGAGACGCCGGACACGGGGTATGTCTTCGGCGGCTGGGGCGGTTCGTGCAGCGGCACCGGCAGAAGCTGCACGCTGACGATGAACGCAGATCGCTCCGCCACCGCAAGCTTCAAGAAGCCGAAGCTCACGGTCACGGTGATCGGCAACGGCACGGTCACCGGCGGCGGGATCACCTGCACCTCGAGCGGTGGCTCGGGCTGCACGGCCGATGTGACCGCGGACGACACCGTGACGCTGACCGCGACCCCGCCGGCGGGCGGCTCGTTCACGGAGTGGCGGGACGCCTGCACCGGCAGGAACACCTGCACGGTCACGATGACGGGCGACAAGAGCGTCACCGCCGTTTTCGGGGGAGCCGGCACGCCGGCGGCGACCTTTCCGCTCAGCGTCTCCGTCGCCGGCACCGGCACCGTCACCGGCGGGGGCCTGAACTGCGGCAACGGCGGCACGGTGTGCTCCGCGAGCCTTGCCTCCGGCGCAAGCGTGACTCTCACCGCAACTCCCGGCACAGGGGCGACGTTCGTCAGTTGGGGGGGCGCGTGCAGCGGGACGAGGCCGACCTGCGCGGTGTCGATGACGAGCGCGCGAAGCGTGACCGCGACATTCACGGGCGGAAGCGCCGGAAGCGTGATGCTCACCGTGTCCGTTACCGGGCCCGGCACCGTCACCGGCGGCGGCATCGCGTGCGGGAACGGTTCGACGAAGTGCAGTGCGGCGCAGACGCGAGGTGCCACGGTCGGCCTCACCGCCGCCGCGGCTGCCGGCGCGACGTTTGTCGGGTGGGCCGGCGCGTGCAGTGGGAAGGCGTCGACGTGCACGGTTCAGATGAGCGAGGCGAAGCAAGCGTCGGCGACGTTCCGCGGGCCGGGCAGCGCCGGCGGCGAGCTCCTCGCTGCTTCGAAGCGACGGGCCGCCGGTGGTGAAGCGGCTACCGGCCGGGTTCAGCGTGACCTTGCGGTTCCGCACCGGCAGCCGCGGCAAGGTGCGCCTGCTGGCGCTGCGCGCGGGACGGGTCGAGACTGCACTCGCATTCACCACCGCCTCGGGAACTGCCACGATCGGCCCCTTTCCCGTCGCCAAGCCGGGCCTCTACACGTTCGAGCTCCACCTGGGCTCGCGCGTGCTGCGCTGGAGCGCCTGCCTCGGGCGCTGCGGCGAACGTGCCGCGTCGGCGCCGTTCACGCTCACCCGCGGAGTGCCGACGGTCGTGGACGCGGGCGCGCTCTGGTCGCTCACGTTCACGTTCCGCTCCACCCGGGCGGCGGGGGTCGTCGTTCGCGTCTACCGCGGAAAGACCCTCGCCCGCGAGCTTCGGTTCCCGGCCGCGGCCGGCACGGTCAGTCCGGGCGCCCTCCTACTATCACCGGGCAGCTACCGCGTGAAGCTGGTCGCCACCGACGCGGTCGGTCGCGTCCGGGCTCTGACTCTGGTACGCGCTGCTTCCCTGAGGAGTCTGATTCCAGAGGTGTCTGATTCGGGCGTCTAAGCTGCCACGCGGCTGGGGACGAGGGGAGCCTCGATGAGGCGGGGTTGCTTCCGCTGGCTGATGCTGGCGGTGCTCGTGCTGGGCGTGACGAGCGCCGGCGGCCGCACGCTCGACGTCACGCCGACCGTACCGTCGTAGGTGATCGGCCAGGGCCGCGTGACGAGCACCCCGTACGGCATCGAATGCGGCGACGGCAAGGTGTCGTGCTACGGCTGACGCTCTCACGTCGGCGCTCGATCACGCTGAAGGCCACCGCCCCGTCCGAAGGGTGGAGCTTCAACAACTGGGCAGCCGATCGGACTGCAGCGGCTCCGAGCGGCTACGACCTGCACGCTCGCCGCCGGCGGCAGCGAACCACGTGATCATCGTCAACTTCACCAGGCCCGCCGACCCCCACACCACGCTCACGCTCAGTTACCGTGCACAGCACACGGCTCCCGACAACGCAAGGCCACGTGACGGGCCTGAGCGGAGCGGCGTCGGCTACCGTGATCGATTGTGGCTCGGTCCGCCGACGACCGACTGCAGCTGGACGGTTCTCGACGGGCTCGACGCTGACCGTGTTCGAGCACGCCGGACACCGGCGCGACAGCCTCCGTCTTCAGCCGGCTGGGCCGGCGCGCTGCAGCGGGGCGGCCCAGTCTGCACCATCGTCATGGACTCGAGCAAGACGGTCCGTGAGCGACATGGACGGATCGCGACAACGGCACCCACACAAACACGCTGACGGTCGTCGTCTCGGCAGCGGGCAGAGTCAGTCGGATCGGCCCGACCTGCGCCGGTCCGGCGACCTGCACGACGGAGGAGCCCGCGGACGTCGACCGTCACGCTGACCGCCGACCCGGCGGACGGGCTACACGTTCACCGGCTGGACCGGCGCGTGCAGCGGTGCCGGAGTCGACGTGCACGCTCTCGATGGACGCCGACCGCTCCGTCACCGCCACGTTCGCCGCTGCGATCGAGCTCGGCGTCACCGTGAACGGCAACGGCAACGTCAGCGGAGCCAGCGGCGCGATCAACTGCGGCAACGGCGCAAACGTCTGCTCGGCGAGCTTCGCCGCCAACGCCGCCGTCACGCTCGTCGCCACGCCCGCGACCGGCGCCGTCCTTCACCGGTTGGACCGGCGTCTGCGGCGGCACCGCAACGACGTGCACGATCTCGATGAGCCAATCGAAGAGTGTGACCGCAACGTTCACGGCCGCGGGCAGGTCAACGACGCCCGCGACGACGGGCCTCCGCTCACCGTCTCGGTTACCGGCAACGGCACAGTCACCGGCGGCGGGATCATCTGCGGCGTCGGCAGCCCGCTCTGCACCGCCCGAACCAGGTCGGCGAACTCGACGCGTGACCCTGACCGCCACCCCCGCCTCGGGCGCCGTCTTCACCGGCTGGGGCGGCGCCTGCGCCGGCACGACGCCGACCTGCATCGTCACCTTCACCAGCTCGAAATCGGTCACCGCCTCTTTCTCCGGAGGGACGAGCACCTTCCAGCTCTGGTCTCGGTCGCAGGACCTGGGCCGGGTCAGCGGCGGCGGGATCAGCTGCGGGAACGGCGCGTCGACGTGCAACGTCAAACGTCGTCTCCGGTTCGAGTTGTCACCCTCGTTGCGGCGCCCGCGTCGGGCGCAAAGTTCAGCGGCTGGGGCGGCGCCTGTAGCGGCACCGTGACCTCCTGCACTGTGACGCTCACTGCAGCGAAGAGCGTCTCCGCCACGTTCACCGGCGGCGGGGACGCCGGGGACGCTGACGATCAGCGTCGTCGGTCGGGGAGCGGTCTCGACATCGGCCGGCTCCTGCACCGCCACGGGCGCGAGCAAGACCTGCGTCCAGCATTTCAAGGCGGGCGCACGCGTGACGTTGACGGCGAAGGCCGCGGCCGGGCAATGTTCTCCGGCTGGAGCGGCGCCTGCACCGGTGCGAAGTCGCCCTGTACGGTCACGCTCACCACTGCGAGGTCCGTCACCGCCACGTTCTCGGCGACGGCTGGGAACACGACCCGCGCAGTGCTCATCGCCCTCGGAGCGCCCATCGTCAAGCGCATGGGCGCCGGCTTCAAAGTCAAGCTCCGCATCAACACGACCGCCGGCGGCATCGCCAGCGTCCGCGGCCTGCGAGCGGGACGCACGGCAGCGTCGGTCTCGCTCCGGATCGGGGCCGGAAACGCCACAATCGGGCCCTTCCCGGTAGCGAAGCCGGGGCTCTACACCTTCGAGATCCGCCTGGCCGGCAGGGTGCTGCGGCTCAGGGCCTGCCTCGGCCTGTGCGGCTCCGCGGCGAGGGCGGAAGCGTTCGTCCTCACCCGCGAGGCGCCGTCGGTCACCCGCACCGGAGACGTCTGGTCGGTCAGACTCCACGTGCGCTCCAACCAGGCCTCCGACGCTCGCATTCGCGCCTACCGCAGCGGCAAGCTGCTGCTCAACCGGCATTTCCTCGGCAAGGCAGCCAGGATCACTCTCGGGCCGTTCCTGCTCGGCCCCGGCAACTACACGCTCAGGCTGAACGCGATCGACGCCTTCGGGCGCGTGCGCACGTTGACCTGGATCGTCTCGCTCGGTCGTTAGAACGTGTACGAGTGCTGCCGGCTGAGGAAGAAGCCGTGCCGGACGAGGTTCGTACAACGCAGGCCGACCCGCTGCGAGGCACACGTGAACGGCCCCTTCTTCCAGGTGCGGCCGTATCGGAGGATCGGGGCACGCATGTCTCTCGCCGTGTCGCCGGCGCAGAACGTCTTCGGCCTGCCGCTTCCGCCGATCATCTCGTAGCCGTAGCCCCAGTCGAGGTCGCAGCTCTTCGGCCGCGGCGGCAGAGGATGCAACCCGCCGCCGATATCGCAGCGAAGCAGCGGCTTGTCCGTGGTCGCAAACGGAGCGACGTAGATGCAGCCGATGTTCTTCGACGGAGTCTGGAAGAACGCAGTCCCGCCTGCGGCCGCAGCACCCGCCGTTACACCGGCCAGGAGAACAGCAAGGGCAATGGTCCGGCGCATCGCGCGATTCTAGTGGCGGCGATCCTAACGATCGGCTGATCGACCATCAGGCTTGCTGCTGACGAGCGATACTCACCGCCGGGCAATCGTTCCTTTCGAGAAGGAGTTGACATGAGCTCAGCACTGGACGGAATCCTTCGCGGCGCCCTCGGCAAGCTCGGCGGCGGAAGCGCGCTCGGGGGCCTGGCCGGGACGCTTGCACCGGCGCTCATCGGCATGCTCGCGGGCGGCGGGCTACAGAAGATCCTCGGCCAGTTCCACTCGGCGGGTCTGGCGGCGAACGCCGATTCCTGGGTCGGCCACGGCGAGAACCAGCCGGTGACGGCCGAGCATGTACAGCAGGCGCTTGGAGCCGACAAGCTGGCCGAGATCGCCAAGCAGGTGGGCATACCAGTCGACCAGGTGGCGGGGGCCCTCGCACACGCACTCCCGCAGGTCGTCGACCACCTCACCCCGGACGGCAAGGTGCCCGACACGGCCGAGGTGGACAAGGCGCTCCAAGCCACCGGTACCTAAGCGCGCTGACGAGCCGCGCCGATCGAAGAAACCCGGTCATCCGGATGATCTGTCGCGTCTAGCGTGGCGGCGTGCGAGCGCGACTCGCGACCTCAGCGCACCGGGGTGACCGCGATGTCGGTTCCCTCGGTGTCTGCGAGGGTGGTACCGGATCCCATGGCCGGATTGAGCTGATCGAGATACGCCTCGAAGTCCAGTACAGGCTTCTTGCCGAGGGAGGGTACGCCCGCTGCAAGCGTCACCCGGAAGGTGACGGTGACCCTCCCGTGCGGGGGCATGGTCACCCTGGTTCCGGTCGGGCCGAGGAACCGTCCCTGAATGTAATCGTCGGCGCAGATGTCGCCGATCTCGTCACCGCTTCGGTCCACCCAGGCCGGCTGGTCGGCAGGATCGGTCATCGTTTCCATGAGCTCGTGGCTGAGCGTGCCGATCGCCGCGTCGGTGACGACGTTGCCGTTCGGAGCTTGTCCCGCGATCCAGCTCCCTCCGCGCTAGGTTCTCGTGGCATTCAGGGCCACGGCGGAGCGAACGAGAGCCTTGAGAGCCTTCTCGTCAATCTTGTCGCCTTCGTGAAAATCGATGGCGCGCCTGGTGTTGCCTTCCAGGCTCGAGTTGAACAGGCCCGACGGGTCTTTCAGCGACGCGCCCTTGGCGAAGGTCATCTTCACCACGCTCTTGTAGGTCTCGCCCGTGCAGATGATCCCGTCGTGAGACCACACCGGAGTCCCTCTCCACTTCCACTCCTCGACCACCTCGGGGTCGGCTTGCTTGATGAGAGCACGGAGCCGCGCGAGCGTCTCACCCCGCCAGTCGCCCAGCTCCCTGATCCTCGCGTCTATCAACTCGGACGGGGACCCGACGTTCTCCGGAGCGCTCTTCTTCACGACATCCCTCTCATACCACATCGATTCTCATGGACGCGCCGGCTTTGTAGACGGGGGCGCCGAGTCTTGCGCGCATCAGGCGGCCGTCGCATTCTTTGCGGCTAGCTCTCGTTGTCGACGACGTACGGGTGGTCGGGCCGACACATGCTCTTTCGCGCATTGCGGTCACTCGTCCACTCAGTGCCGAGGCGGGACGGCGCCCACCCGGGCGCCGTCCTTGCCTGACAGTTCAAAAGGGAACCCGAGTATCGAGACCACTCGGTGAGAGTCCGGCTCAGATAACCGGGCAGTTGACGACGATGCCTGCGCTCTTGATCGTCAGTTCGCCCTTTCCGACCGCAGCCTTGACCGCAGCCGCCGAGGTCAGCACCCGCGGCGTGGCGCCGTCACTTCCAGGTGACGAGCCTCACGTCCCAGAGCGGCGAGTAGCTCTTCTGGCCCGGCACGGCGTCGATGATGTTGCGCTGGCCGTCAGCGCCGTTTGCGAACGCCCAGATCGGGGCGAGCTTGTTGCCATTCGCAAGCTTCACGGGGCCGAAGTCGAAGTACTCGACGATCTGCCCGCGGTAGAAGCCCAGCGTCGTCTTCTGAGCGAAGTGGGCGACCGGACCGGGCGGGCCGGCGGCGGCCTGCGCACCTGCGGGCACTGAAATTGCCGCCGCAGCAACGAGTACGAGAATGAGTCTCTTCACCTCTGCCTCCTTTGTGTTTGACTCGACGCTTTCGAGCCTAGGGCGAGAGATCTTTCGAGCTCCTTACGGATTCGTGATCAACGGCCTCTGCGCCACTGTGTAATCCCTCCCCCAGGACGGGTGCCCTCTCTCTCGTCGTGGGTACGCGTCGTCTACCCTGGCTCCACGAGCTCAGGATCCGCCCTGCGAACGGGCGCGAGCGCGGCGGCGCTCAGGCGACGCTTGCCTCGCTCGGGATCAAGTCCCGCAGCGGCTGATCGTCTCGACGACGCGGCAGAGGGCCTACTCCCCGCGCGAATCCGTGCCGATGAATGGGCTATGTGCGCGGTTGCGACGGAGAGAATCGGCAGCCCTGGCCAGGACGAAGCATGACGGTGGCGGAGAAGTTGGCGATCGTTCTGCTGCCGGCCCTCGCGTTCGGGGCTGTTCTTCTCGCGCGGGGCCGCGGCATTGCGCAGACGATCATGGACGAGCGGCCGGGCGGAGCGCTACTCCGCCGTCTGCTGCTGGTGACCGCGCCCGCGGTGCCGCTAGCCGGCTTCCTGCTGATCGACCGGAAGGCGGCCGGCTCCTTCGGGGCTGCGCTCGGGATCGTACTGATCGTCGGTTGCGACTTGATGATTGTCGTGGGGCTGCTCGCCTGGGCTGTGCGAGCACTCAATACGATGGAGGATGGACGTAGGCAAGCGCACAAGACGGCGCTCGCGCTTGCGGCGATCGTCGAATCATCGGATGACTCGATCATCGGCAGGTCGCTCGACGGGACGATCCTGAGCTGGAACACCGGCGCGGAGGCGATCTACGGCTACTCGGCCGGTGAGATCGTCGGCCGCCCGATCTCGATCCTCGCGCCGCCACTCTCGGACGACAGCCAGCCAGTTCTGGAACGACTCGTGGGAGGGAAGAGGATCGACGGGTACGAAACCGTCCACAGACGAAAGGACGGCACCCTGATCGACGTCGCGCTGACGATCTCGCCGGTTTTCGATTCGCACGGCAAGGTCGCCGGTGTTTCGACAATTGCCCGAGACATCAGCGCGTCGAAACGGGAGCGCGAAGCCCTGATTGCCAGTGAGGAACGATATCGCCTGATGGTCGAGACCTCCATGGAAGGCATCTGGCTGATCGACGAGGAGAACAGGACAGTCTTCGCCAATCGCAAGATGCTGGAGATACTCGGACGCGAACTCGAGACGATCGTGGACGCCTCGATCTACGACATCGTCGACAAGGAGAACTGGCCCATCGAAGGCCTGAGCGCGGAAGTGCCCCACAACGGAGTCACCGAGCACCACGAAGTCACGTTTCGCCGGCCGGACGGCGGCGTGGTGCACACGGTGCTGGCTGCGAGTGCGGTATTGAACGGCGACGGCCGCAACACCGGAGGCTTGGTGATGGTCGCCGACATGACGGAGCGCGAACTGGCCCAGCGCGCACGGCTCGAGCTGGCCATGATCGTCGAATCGTCAAACGACGCAATCATCGGGACCTCGGCGGGCCTGATTCGGAGCTGGAACAAGGGCGCCGAGAGGACATTCGGCTACAGAGCCGACGAGGCGATCGGCCGCCCGCCGAACTTCCTATCCCCCACCGGGCCGACAAACGCTGCCGAACTGCTGGGGCGCGTCATGCAGGTCGAGCGAGTCGAGAACGTCGAGGCTGTCTGGATCAAGAAGGACGGCACGCCGATCGATGTTTCGATCATGCTCTCGAAGATCCCGTCCGAGGACGCCACCGCAGTTGCCGTCGTCATCCGAGACATCTCCGAGCTGAAGCAACTCGAGCAGCATCGCCAGCGCGAGGGGCAGAAGCTCGAGGCGATCGGCCAGCTCGCCGGTGGCGTCGCACACGACTTCAACAACTGGCTGACCGCGATCCGCGGCTACTGCGAGGTCATGCTCCCCGCCGTCGAGCAGAACGCCTCGCTCAAGGTGTACGTCGAGAAGATCAGCGGCGCCGCGGAAGGGGCCGCGTCCCTGACTCGCCAGCTGCTCGCGTTCGGCCGCAAGCAGCTGCTCGATCTCCAGGTGATCGATCTCGCCTCAGTGGTCTCGAGGATCGAGGACGTTATCCGCAGCCTGGTCGGGGAGTCGATCGAGTTGGCAATCCGGGCGGAGCCGGGTCTGGCACGCGTCGAGGCCGACGGCAACCAGATCGCTCAGGTCGTAGTGAACCTTGCGATCAACGCGCGCGATGCGATGCCTGACGGCGGCAAGCTGACGATCACGGCGGCGAATTTGGACCAAGAGGCCGAGCGCGAGCTACGTCTACGGCGTTTCCTGCATGGGGAAGGACCGTATGTGGCGCTGATTGTCACCGACACGGGGTGCGGAATGAGCGAAGAAGTCCGCTTGCGCGTGTTCGATCCGTTCTTCACGACGAAAGGAGCAGGCGTCGGCAGCGGCCTCGGCCTTTCGAGTGCGTACGGAATCGTCACGCAGAGCGGAGGCCAGATCTTGGTCGAAAGCGAGCCCGGGCAAGGCTCGACCTTTACGATCTACCTTCCGCGCAAGGAAGCACCGCTGTCGACGATCGAGCTGCCTGGAGAGGCGCCGCAGGAGACCGGCGACTTCCGTGGCTCCGAAACGCTGCTCGTCGTCGAGGACAAGGATCCCGTTCGGGAGGCGATCGCGGGAATGCTCCGCGATCAGGGGTACTCCGTCCTCGAGGCCTCCGGCGGGGCACAAGCACTTCACATCTGCGAGCGCGACGACCCCGTCGACCTCGTCCTGACGGATGTGGTCATGCCCGGAATGACCGGGCCCGAGCTCGCAGTGCGGCTCACAACCGTCCGTCCCGACGCGCGCATGTTGTTCATGTCGGGCTACGCGGGTCGCGAGATCCTTTCGCGTGGTGTGTACGACCTGGGCGCACATTTCCTCGCGAAGCCCTTCGGAAAGGAAGCCCTCGCCCGGAAGGTTCGCGAGACGTTGGATAGGGCCGCATAGCCTCAGCCTGGTCGACCGAGCCCGGCCGTCCGCTGCCGAGCGCCCCGATTTGACAAATGTCGGGATCGTTGGGAGTGTTCGGCCGGTAGCCAGCGGCGCTGCAGCGCTACCACAAGGCGGTCAGTGATAGTCACTAGCGCTCTTCGAGAACCGATCCGCTGCGTTGTCGCGGACGATCATCCGGCCGTACTCGACGCCATCTGTCGCGTGCTCGAGGCGGCGGGGATCGAAGTCGTCGCGCACGCCCGGGACGGGGCGGCGGCGCTTGCGGAGATCGTCGCCCGCTCGCCACAGGTCGCGGTGCTCGACGTCAGGATGCCCAAGCATTCCGGAATCGAGATAGCCAAACACGTCTCGGCGACCCACCCGAGTACGGCTGTGCTTCTCTACACCGGCTATGCCGAGCGAGCGATGGTGACCGAGGCGCTCGACAGCGGCACCCGCGGCTTCGCCCTGAAGGAAGCGCCGCTCCATGACCTCGTCCGGGCGGTCGAGACCGTCGCCCGGGGTGACACCTATGTCGATGCCGTGCTCGCGGGCGTGATCGCAGGCGCGGCCGATCGAATCCCGAGCCTGAGCCCGCGGGAGCGCGAGATCCTTCGACTCCTGTCCAACGGCCGCTCGAACAGCGAGGTCGGCCGGGAGCTCACCATCTCGACGGAAACCGTTCGGACACACGTCCGTCGCGCGATGCAGAAGCTCGAGTCGAACACCCGAACGCAGGCGGTCGCAACGGCGCTCCGGCTGGCGATCATCACCTGATCGGGGCGCCGGAGCAGCTGAAACCCCCGAATGTGGGACAGCGATCGCGCGGAACGCGTGATCGCGCTTGGCGCCTTCCAGCTCGATGGTGAGTGGGCGGTGAAACCACGGCTCTCAACGCAGATGCGGCCCGGCAGGCAATCGGCAATTCTCCTCGTGGGGAAAGACGCTGAGAGCCTCGCAGCGCTCGAGTCGGCGCTCGCCCCCATCCATGTTGTCCGGGCGGCCTCGCGACAGGAGGCGCTCGAACACCTTGGAGATCCCGAGATCGCCGGGTTGGTCGATGACGGGGGCGTCTCGTGGTCCGACCGGTCCGAAAGCGCCGCCTCGGGGCGCGCGAAGCCCGCCACGAGAACTGTCCCGATCCTCGTGGTTACGGAGCGGACACAGGCTGCTCTGGCAGCAGCCTTGTGTCGCCTGGACGCCCTGGTCGACTTCATCTCAAAGCCGCTCGACGGCTCAGTTCGCGCGAAGGTCTCGTCTTTCTGGCGTTCGCACGTGACCACGGTACAAGCATCCACGAACGGAGGTGATGAGGATGGAGACGTTGCAGCAAAAGCTCTCGCTGCTACAGCAAGCGCTACAGCGAGCGGCCACTGAGAAGTGCGTCATCTTCCTGCGGCCCGGTGCGCGAAGGACGGGTGACTTCCACTGCGTCGCGTGCGGGCACAGCATGTGGGCGGACGGCACACTACCGGCCTGCCCGACGTGCCACGCGCCGCTCTGGGAGCAGGGCGCGTGCAGCTGGCTTTCAGAGGCACTCGTAGCCTGAACCGTCAGTCCGGCGCCTCTCTGTCACGGGGGCGGGCTCTGCGGAGGCCGCCCCCATAGATCCTCCGACCGGCGTTCGGGGGATGTTCGCCGGATCACCGTGAACCCAACCTGTTGGCCGCTTTCGACCCCGGCGACCGCGTCGCAGTAGCCGCCAGGCTCGGCGCTCCCGTTGACTGCGAAGATCGCCATTCTTTCGCGCATCCCGGCCAGGTCTGCCGGCGTCCCGGGTACGACCGGGCCGGCGAGCAAGGCCGCAGGCAGCTTCCGCCGCTGGAGCCCGGCCTCGCTCGGGTACCTGACGCTCGCTCCGGTCCAACCGAGCGAGCGATGCCGGCGCAGGACGCTCGTGATCTCTTTGAATCGGTCGGCACCGATCGCGTAGCCCTGGCCCTGGAGTAGGACTGTTGCTCCCTTTGTGCGCGCGGTGGCTTTGCCGCGAGCGGCACTGAGCCGGACCGCGAGCGGGCCGCCTTGCGGCGGCCCGCTCAGTTCAGACAGGGCGCTTTTCGGCTATGCGGAAGGAAGGGGCACCCCGGTTTTCTTCGGTGTTGGTGGGGCGAAGATTCGCAGGATGGTTTCGGGGTTGCAGAGAGCGCCACCGATTGCGAGGATCGCGAAGCCGAGGCCGGTCATCGGCGAGCGAGCCGGCGGCCGCTCTCGGTCGCGGGCGCGATGTAGTTGAGCTTGTAGTAGTGGTAGAGGTTCGACTCGTCTTGTTGGGAGAGCTCGTCCCCGTCGAGCGCAATGTCCGGTGCGCCCTTGACCTGCTCGCCGGTGACCGGTGCTTGCAGGCTGTCGGGGCCGATCGTGATCCCGACCAGCGGTACGAACGTGAGATGACGGCCTCCGATCAATCCTTCTTTGACCGTGCCGAAGATCGCCTCATCGGTCTCGACGTCGACATAGACGTCCTCGAGCCTTCCGATCTTGTCTCCCTCGTTGTCGACGAGATCCTTGCCACGCCACTCGGCGATCTTCTGATGAGTCACCATTGCCTCTCCTCTCGTGAACGGATCATCGGGGCGCCCCAACCGGCTCGAGCCGCTCGTCGGCGCCTTCCCGCTCGTGCGCGACTGGCGCCGCTTGCAGCACGACCTTGAGAGCGTGTGTCTCAGCAGCGGCGGCGAACAGGTCGTAGGCGGCCTCGGTGTCGGCGAGCGCGTGGTGGTGTGTCGCGAACACCGTCGGATCGAGCCGACCCGCCTCGATCAGCTTGAGCAACGTCGGGGTGGTGTTCGTGTCGACGAGCGCGGCCGTGATCGTCACGTCACGGATCCACAGCTTCTCGAGGTGGAGCGTGACGCATCTTCCATGCACTCCAACGTTCGCGAGCCGACCGCCCGGCCGGATCAGCTCGGTGCAGAGCTCGAACGTCTCGGGGACGCCAACCGCCTCGATCGCAACATCAGCGCCCAGCCCGTCGGTCAGCTCCATCACCCGTGCGACAGCGTCTTCGGTGCCGTTGTTGATCGTCACGTCGGCCCCGAACTCGAGCGCCTTCTCCAAACGTGCGTCGGCGAGGTCGATCGCGATGATCCGACCCGGCGTGTGCAGCTTCGCGGTCATGATCGCTGCCAGCCCGATCGGGCCCGCACCGACGATCGCGACCGTGTCCCCGGGCTCGACGCGCCCATTCAGAACCCCGACCTCGTAGGCCGTCGGCAGGATGTCGGCGAGGAAGAGCACCTGCTCGTCACTCAAGCGATCGGGAACCTTGTAGACGGATGTGTCCGCGAACGGCACCCGCGCAAGCTCGGCCTGCAGACCGTCGATCAGATGTCCGAAGATCCAGCCGCCACCACCGACGCAAAGACCGTAATGCCCCTCCTTGCAGAAGCGGCAGCGCCCGCACGAAGTGATACAGGAGACGAGCACGCGATCGCCGACACCGACCGTCGTGACGCCCGCGCCGACCTCGACAACCGTGCCGACGGCCTCGTGACCGAGAACCGTTCCCGGCTTCACCTCAGGGACGTCGCCCTTGAGGATATGCAAGTCGGTACCGCAGATCGTCGACGAGTCGATACGAACGATCGCGTCCGTCGGCTCGATGATCGATGGGTCGGGAACAGACTCCCACGCCTTCTCCCCCGGGCCGTTGTAGACAAGTGCTTTCATCTCGAATCTCCTTCGGGTTCGTGCACGATCACGACCGGGCAGCGGGCGTGGAGTGCGCATTGATGGCTGACTGAGCCGAGCAGCAGACCGACGAACCCCCCGTGTCCACGCGAACCGACCACCAACAGGTCGGCGTCTTCGGCCTCCTCGACCAGGACCTGTGCCGGCTGCCCCATCCGGACAGCTCGTTCGATCTCAGTGCCCTCGGCCTCCTCGCCGAGGCTGGCGACAGCCTGCTCGAGCGACGCGCTCGCGCTCTGCTCGAATACCATCGGGTCGATCCCGGGGGCGAATCCGCCGCCATGGGCCATCGCCGAGATCTCCCAGGCCGCGACCGCCCGTACAGCCGCACCTCGCAACGTTGCCTCTGCGACCGCGAAACGAAGCGCAGCCTGCGCACTGCTCGAGCCGTCGACTCCGACCACGATCGTCGCCATCTCAACTCCGTTCCTCGTACTCACGCGCGGCCAGGAAACGCATCACCAGACGTACCAGCGCGTCTGGCGCCGTCCTCCGACGACAAAACCGATCAGCCAGACAGCGAGCACGATCACAGCCACGATCCAGAGCAGGTGAACCGCGAAACCAACACCGAACAGCAGCGCTGCCAGCAACAGCACGATCACCAGGGGAATCACAGGTACTCCTTTCGCTTCGGCTCCGGTTGTCCCGGAGCGAGACCCGCAGGTTGACGCTGCCCCACAGCCGGCCCGGATGGAAGCCGCTCAACCCGGTTGCTGAAGGAAGGCGCCGTCCTTGGCGCCGTTTCGACGCTGACGAAGACCTCGGGGTTGCCGAGTTGCGTCATCGGTCGTCGGTCTTGGTTGCGGGTTCGCCGTTCCCATCCAGACGCGCGCTAAACAAGATCGCCGCGCGGGGAACCCACCACGGTCGAACGGTTGGCTCCATTTCGATCCTCCTCCACGTCAGCGCCAGCCAGGAATGCACAACGGCCCAAACAAACGCTCAACCCAGTTGCTAAGGGAGGACAAATACGGAGCCAAGGACTGCGGCCACCGCCAAGAGCACTACGCGGCACCTCAAAGCTTAAAGGCCGCGTCCGCCACAGTAGCAGCTCGGACGACGCCGACCGCACGCCACCGTTGCCACCCCACACAGGCAAATCGCGAGATGCGAGATCGACCGAGGCCTCTCAACTGAATCACACGTCCAGCGTTGGCGAACAGCGTGTCGACAAGGGGGTCGTGGGCGCCGGGATCGGGAAAGTCCCTCACGCCGTGGTCGCGGATGCACTGGGCGAACCTGAGGGCGGCCGCCTGCTGCTCGGTCGTCCGCTCGTGGCCCGTGAATCCCGACGGTTCCAGCTCCTTGCACGCGCTGAGGGCCTGCTCGAACGCCGGCGAGTCCGTGTCCACCGACGAGCCGTTCGCGACCGCGTCGATCGTCAACGCACCCGTCGCGTCCGGGTCCGGGAACCCGCTGACACCGTTGGCGCGCATGCACTCGGAGAACAGCACCGCCTTCGTGCGAGGGGACGCCGTGGTCGTGGCGGCGGTTGGTGTGGCGGTGCTGGTGGCGCCGCCGCTGGTGCTGGTGCCGCCACAGCCCGCGCCGATCACGGCGACGACGGCTAGGGCCGCAAGCGGCCGGAGTCTTCTGGTCATGGTTTCTCTCCTGGTGTTCTGATTCGGGGCAGGGCGCCCGGTGGCGGGCCTGGTTGCTGCGGATCTGGCGCGGGTCGACGACCGGAGATGCGGTCGACCATCGCGGCGGCCGCCGCGAACGCCGACGCGAGCCCGGGCTGTCCCAGCACGACCCCGGTGACCGTCGTCCACTTGCCGTGGATCCGGCGGATCGCCCGGAAGGAGAAGCACCCGCCGGCGGCCCCGGTCGAGCCGGTCTTGACGCCGACGAATCCGTTGTGCCCAAGCAATGTGTTCGTGTTCCGCACGGTCCCTCCGACCGGCAGCGTCGCGCTCGGTGTGCCGACGATGCTCGCGAACACCGGCAGGCGCATCGCCCGATCGACAAGCCGCAACTGGTCGGCGGCAGTCGACACGGTTGCGGCGTCGTAGCCGCTCGGGTCCGTGTAACGGGTCCGGCTCATGCCCAACGACCGTGCGGCGGCGTTCATCCGAGTGACGAACCGATCCACGGAGCCGGCGTCCCACCTCGCCAGAACCGCGGCGATGTTGTTCGCCGACGGCAGCAGCAGTGCCTGTAGCGCCTGCCGTTCGGTCAACTGCTCCCCGGTGGCGATAGCCACGACCGATTCCGCCTGTCCGCGCCGCCGGTCGGTGTCGGCAACATCGACGTCGGTGAGCGTGATCGCCGGGCCCTCCTCGCCGGGCCGTAGCGGGTGGTCGCGGAGCACGAGATAGGCCGTCATCACCTTCGCGACGCTGGCGATCGCAGCCGGATGCTGGTTCGGGCCTGCCTGGACCCGCGAGTGTCCTATCCGGACAGCGGCCTGGCCGTCTGCGGGCCACACCATGCGGGGGAGGGCTTGAGGGACAGCTCTGGATGACGCCGCCGTCGAGGACGAGGGCACCAGCGACCGGTAGGCGAGGGCTGCGATCGCCGCGAGCACGAGGAGCAGGGCAGCCGCACGGATCCTGCGTAGCCGAAGCCGGCGGGTCCTAGCCCGCGTGGAATGGCGGCGCGCCGTCGCCCGCGCTGGTCTGCTGTGGGTCACGCCTCCAAGTCTCGGAAAGGCGGTGTTGCCTGCACATATGCGGTTTTCGATATGCCGACGACATGCGCCAGCCCCTAGCATCGGGAGGATGCGCGTGCTGATCGTCGAGGACGAGCCCTACATGGCAGAAGCCATCCGCGACGGCCTGCGCCTGGAGGCGATCGCGGCCGACATCGCCGGTGACGGCGACACCGCCCTGGAGCTCTTGAGCGTCAACGCCTACGACATCGCCGTTCTCGACCGAGACATCCCCGGACCCACCGGCGACGAGATCGCCGAGCGCATCGTCGCCTCCGGGAGCGGCATGCCGATCCTCATGCTCACCGCTGCCGACCGTCTCGACGACAAGGCGACCGGGTTCGAGCTCGGCGCCGACGACTACCTCACGAAGCCGTTCGAGCTCCGGGAGCTCGTGCTCCGGGTCAGAGCGCTCGACCGCAGGCGCGCCCACTCGAGGCCGCCCGTGCGAGAGATCGCAGGCCTCCGGCTGGATCCGTTCCGCCGCGAGGTCTACCGCGACGGCCGCTACGTCGCCCTGACCCGGAAGCAGTTCGCGGTGCTCGAAGTTCTCGTCGCCGCCGAGGGGGGCGTCGTCAGCGCGGAGGAGCTGCTGGAACGCGCGTGGGACGAGAACGCAGACCCGTTCACCAACGCCGTGCGGATCACGGTCTCGGGACTGCGCAAACGCCTTGGCGAACCCTGGATCATCACCACCGTTCCCGGCGTCGGCTACCGCGTCGGAACAGGACCGGGCCCCCGTGTGCGAGGCGACGATGAATAGAGCCCCCGGGCTGAGCGTTCGCCTCAAGCTCACCCTCAGCTACGCCGGCTTCCTCATGCTCGCGGGTGCCGTGCTGCTCGCCGTCGGGTATTTCTCGCTTTCGCGTGGTGTGCACCCGGGTGTGATCTTCATCGTGCAGAGCCACGCCGATCTCCTGCGCTATTTCGCTCCGATCGCGGCCGTCGTGATGGCGTTCCTGCTGGTCTTCGGTCTTCTGGGAGGGTGGTTTCTCGCCGGCCGGGTGCTTGCCCCGCTGAGCCACATCACGGACGCCGCACGCATCGCAGCGGACGGATCGCTCTCCCACCGAATCGAGCTCCCTGGCCGCAGAGACGAGTTCCGCGAGCTCGCCGACGCCTTCGACACCATGCTCGGCCAGCTCGAAGCTCACGTCGCCGAACAGCAGCGATTCGCGGCCAACGCCTCCCACGAACTGCGCACGCCGCTGGCGATCACGCAGACGCTCCTCGACGTTGCCCGCAACGATCCGAACGGTGACACCGACACCCCACATCCTCCCACCTCCCCCGCCGCAGAACGAGTTCCGCACTGCCGACGCTTCGACACATGCTCGCCCGGCTCGAAGCTCACGTCGCCGAACAACAGAGATTCGCGCAACGCCTCCCACGAACTGCGCACCCCGTTGGCGATCACGCAGACGCTCCTCACGTCGCCCGCAACGATCCGAACGGTGACACCGACGAACTCGTCAACCGCCTCCGCGCCGTCAACACCCGGGCGATCGACCTCACCGAAGCACTGCTCCTCCTCAGCCGCGCCGACCGGCGTTCCTTCACCCGAGAGCACGTCGACCTGTCGCTGGTAGCGGAAGAAGCCGGTGAAACGCTTCTCCCCCTCGCAGAAGAGCGCGGCCTCACTATCGAGACGTCAGGCGACCTGGCCCCCACCGTAGGCTCACACGCCCTCCTGCTCCAGCTGAGCACGAATCTCCTGCACAACGCGATCGTCCACAACCTGCCCGAAAAGGGCACCGTGTGGGTCACGACCAGGGTTCACCCCACCACAGTTGAGCTCACCGTCGAGAACACCGGCGAGAACCTCACCGCGGGATTGGCTGCCACGCTTGCCGAGCCGTTTCAGCGAGGCACCAGACGTATACGCACCGACCACGCAGGTGTCGGCCTCGGCCTGGCAATCGTCAAGAGCATCACCGAAGCGCACGACGGAACCCTCACCCTCACCCCGCGGCCCGCCGGCGGGCTTCGCGTTGCCGTACAACTACCCGCCGCGCCACCGCCCACCGGCAGATGACGCTCTACGCACCGGCGCCGCCATGGTGTTGCCACTGGCAACATGGGGCTTCAGCGGTTCAAGCCCACTTCTTTCGCGAGCAGCGATCGGCACAGCACCAATGCCCGCGTTTGGCAGGACTTTTTGTTGTAGTCCTGACCAACGCGTGAATGGGCCTAACTGGGCAGTTATCAAACCCTGAGCTTCAGGCCCTCTTCCAGCGTCTCACGAGATTCCACATCTAGCGACACTCGGCCCTCGGTTCGTCCGCCCGACAGTCCGGATGTAGCGGGCCACACCCACCGATTGCTTCGGCTGAACGCGGGTATCCGCCTCAGGAAGCCGTCGTGGGCGCTCGTCGGCCAGCGTTAGGAAACGTCACTCGCCGCGGCGGACCTGTCGCTGGGGCCGTCGCCTCACTATCCCGTTGCGGTCTCTGACGGCGCGGTGAGGATCTCCTCGATCTGTCGGTCAACGTTGAAGCCGCGCATCTCCTCGAGGTCGGGAGGACATTCGCGTGGTAGGTCAACGGCCAAACCGGCCGCCCGAGCGTCGTCGCGTGTGCCGTCGCCGGACAGCACGTCGACGACAGCCGAGTGGAGGGAGCGGAGGTAGGAGAGATCAGCCTCCGCAATGCTCAGAGCGTCGGGGGCTTGAAGGGGTGGCCCGTGTCCGGGAATCACCGTTTCCGGTGGGTCTTCGCGAAGCATCTCGATCAACCCGGCGAGCGCGATCCGATAGGCAGAAGGAGACGTCGCGAATGGGAACTCCTCGGCCGACAGGTAGTCGCCGACGATCAGCAGCCCTCGGTCGCGGAGTCGAAAGCCACTGCCGTCGGCGGTGTGACCCACAAGCGGGAACGTCTCGACGACGAACGGACCGAGCGCGACCGCCAAACCCCGTCGGAACGTGACGCCGACTCGTGGCGATCCCGCCGGGACGAAGCCGTAGTACTCAGCAGCGCGCCGGACAGATTGGTCGGCCTTGCCACTCGCAACCTTTTCAGCGGTCTCTTCGCCCATCGCGACTTCCGCATCGGGAAACCCACCGATACCGCACACGTGGTCCCAATCCCCATGCGTGATCAACACATGCCGAACCGGAGCGCCGAGCTCCAGCCCTCGGCGACCTATGGCAGCAACCTCGTCCACGGAGATAGCCGGGTCCACGGCAAGCGACTCGCCCTGCGCGAACACCAGCAAAGAGGTGGTCTTCCAGATGAACCCCTCGAAGCGTTCCCACGCAGGCATCGCCACCGTCCCATCACACCACATCCCGCTCCGCGAGACCCGGTGAGCGACCATGCTCTCGGGGGTGTTGTCACTGCGACAACACCGAATGGTCCTAACTGGGTACTTCTCAAACCCCCCAGAACCCCTGAGGGGACTCCTGGCCCAGTCCTAGAACTTCTCCCAGAGTCTCACGAGTCCGCGCCGGACGCAAGTGCGGGCTCGGAGGCGCCGCTTCAATCCCGTTGATTCGCGAACGGTGTCCCACTCGCGTTGGTGCTCCACCAGCGGCCAGGGGTGTCCGCGTCTCGGAACCTCTATCTAGTCGAGCGCGAAGATGACTGGGTAGATGACGGTGCCGACTTGCCGCACGACCTTGCCGGTTCCTCGCACCTTCCCGAGATTCGTTTCCACGTCCACCTTGAGGTTCGTGCGCACCGCGAACATCATCTGGCCAAGGTTGCCGAACGTCGCCGCTCTTGACTGAGCGCGTGCAAGATGGAGCGTGGCTAGTTTCACAATTGGCCCCACGGGGGCGTGTGGGCGGCGGATCGTCAGCCTGACCACCACGTTTCGCGCTACCTCGCTCGTGTTGCGAACCGTAATCTTGAAGGCAAGGTCGGGCTTCACAGCGACCGTGTTCAGCACGGCTCGCTTGAGCAGCGTGTTGTTCGGCAGCGTTCTGACGGAAACGATCTGCGACGGCCCAGAACGTGCGACGACCTTAGGCGGTGTCTTTGCGGCGGTTCCCGTCGAGGCGAGAGCCAGGGTTGCGGCCGCGAGCGACGAGGCGCTGACCAGCCGAATGCCCATCCTCCTGCCGTTCTTCATCATCCGCTCCCTTCTCGCCTCGGTGCCTTGAACGACTGGCTTCCGATTCGTTTCCCGCTCGCGTTCTCGCCGATTGCGGATACGAGTTCGTGCCCCTTCGCGAGATGCTGGCGCGGCACGGGGTAGAGCACGAACGTCCGCGTGGGCGTGATCGTCTCGCGTGCGCCATCGGCGTAGTGAAGTTCCAGCTTTGCCACCGTTCGGTAGACGCGACCGACGACGAACTGCGGCGGCTGGCCCTGTGCGCCGACTTGGAGCGGCGCACTCGGCTTCGTGAAGTCCGCGCAACTGACACCGATGCCGTTCGCGCGCTTGCTCTCGTACCAGCGCGTGTACATGCAGAGGCCGCCGCCGGATCGAGGGCCGACGAGGAGCTGCATAGTGCTGCCTGTCGGCGACACCGCGCGCAGCAGCGACTTCGCCTTTCCCGGCGCCGCGCTGCCGACGCCGCCGCCGAAGTCTGAGACCGGATCGCTCAGGCCGATCACCCGGCCGTGGCTGTCGTAGGCGACAAGTCGCGCGGGAAGCTGTGCCCGGGGAAGGTCAACCACATAGGCGTTGTCGGCGAGCGGGACCGCCATACGCTGGCCGTTGCTCAGGTAGCCGACGATCCGCGCTACGTCGTCGCTGGCGACGCCGGAGGCGGTGACGAACTCGTCCGAGCCGCTCTCCTGAAACGTGCCGAGCGTGATCGGGCCACGCGAGAAGAGATCGGCCCGCCGCGCGCAACCGCCCCCACCCCCGGAGCGTGTGACTTGCCACGTGCAGACGCCAATGGCCTTCGTTCCGTGACGGCTGGTCGAGAGGGTGACCGCTACGCGGAGCGGCCGACCGGGATCGGGGACGACCACGCGGCCGAAGACCGCGTGCCGCCTGACCAACGCACCAATCCTTCCATGCAGGACGGTGAGCGGCTGGCCGCGCGGTTCGCGCCGGTCGAGCCACGAGATCGTGCCGCCGCGGACGTGGCGCTGGATGCGGGGCGTCGCGCTCGCCGGCAACTGTCGCGGCTCTTGACCGGGCATGCCGAACGGCGCCGGCGCGAACTGAATCGGCAGGAGCCGTGAGCCCTGGCGCGCCCAGATCCGGCTGACGCGCTGTCCGACGTCGGGGTTGCGGGCGACGTAAAGGAAGGCGTTGCCCCTCACCGGCAGTGTGTGCCTGCCGGACTCGTCCTGCACCGTCACCGAGCTGACGCCATCGGCGACGATGCCGGCCGTTACTTGCAGCGCTGCCGAGCGGACCCGATCAACGCCGTACCACTCGGTCTTCGTGCCCTTGCCGAAGGACTGATCGACGAGCACGACCCTGACGGGCGGCCCCCCGCGACGCAGCTCGGCCAGCGGCGCGCAGCTCTGCCTGGCGTCGCGCGTCTTGTCGGTAACGATGACGCGCAGACAGAGCGTGCTCTGCGCCCGGAAACCGAGCAGGTCAACCCGGACGCCGGCGGGCGGCCGCTCCGTCGTCAGTTGCCTGAGCTCCGTCCCGGGCGGGAAGCCCAGGAAGGAGTGCGCGTTCGCCCGTTCGAACGCCCGCTGCTGGGCGGGCGAAGCCGGCTTGCCAGGCTGGCCACTGAGCCAACTGGAAAACCCGCCGAGCGCGGCGGCCAACGCCACGCCCACGATTACCGCAGCCGCCGTCGCGGCAGCGACGATCACGAGCCACCGGCGACGAGGCCGGCGAGGACTGCGGCCGGCACGGGCAAGGACAGCCTCCCAGTCCGGCGGGCCGTAGGCCGGCACGAGCGCGTCGAGCTGCTCACGCACGCTCACGTCAATGTCAGTCATGCTCCACCTCGCTCAGATTGCGCCGCAGGTGCGCCCGCGCACTGCTCAATGTCGCCGACACTGTTCCGACCTCAACGCCGAGTAACTCGGCAATCGCGCGGTAGTCGAGATCGGCGTAGTAGCGCAGGAACAGCGCCGTCCGTTGACGGTCGGGCAGCGCCGCCAGCCACGAGCGCAAGTCCTGGTCTTTCGATGGCTCGCCATTGGCAGACGCAACGTCTGGCTCGGCGAGCGGTAGCACCCGTTGCTGCCTCGCGATCCGCCGCGCCTCGTTCACGACGATCTGCCAGAGCCATGCCTCCAGCGGCCCGGTGCCGCGGAAGGAGCGGCGCTTGCGGATAGCGACCGCGAACGCCGCTTGCACGGCATCGCGACCCTGTTCGCCGTCTCCGATCACTCCCGCCGCCACCCGCACGAAGTGGTCGTAGCGGCTCCGGTAGAGGGCCTCGAGTTGATCGACGGAGACGCCTCTGTGCCACACGTCCTATTGAGTGTCGCAAGGGCTTGCTTTGTTTAGCCAGAGCAGCCTAGGACGTTCGTGGCCCACGTGCTCGATGCCCCGCCCGGCGCCAGCTCAACGCTGATCGCGGAGGGTCATCAAGTGTCGAGACCATGCGACCGCCCCAACCGGTTCGATGCCCAGTCTTACAATTCGAGCGATCGGAATAGCACCATGCACGCGTTTGCAGGACTTTTTGTTGTAGTCCTGACAACGAGCGAATGGGCGGTACTGGGCTCGAAGCGTCCGGGCAGCGTAGTCGACTGAGCGATACGCAAGCCGACTTTGTGGGCGGTTTGCAGGACATTCTCGGTGAGGAGGAGGATGATCCCCGACCACTCTGGCGGACGCCTTTTGACTCTGTCGATGCACAGATTCGGCACACGAGTACAGTCCCCCACTCCGGCAGCGCTGGCTCGGCTGCTGCGTGCGCTCGCGGACGTGCTGGACGGCGAGGACGAGTGTTGAGCGGCGACGACTGAGAGGCGTGCGGCGGCGGTGGTCGGTGGCTAGTCGGTGGAAGCGGCCGTCTGCGGCGGGTAGGCGACTTGCGCTCGAGCGGAAGTTCGGCGCGAACGTCGCGCACTACGGCGGTGCCGTCTCGCTGCTCACGCTCACCCCGCCGGGGCAAGATCTGCTTCCGTGGGGCGACGAGGTCCGGCTCGTGTCCGGGCAGGCTGGGTGAGCCCGGCGCCGAGTTCTCGCGGCTGGTCGAGTATCCGTACCGAGAGGTCTGGAACCGGACGGCGCAGGCCCGCGCTTCCAGGCTGTTCGAAGCGGCGCAGCGGGCGGCAGATCGGTTCGTGAGGCGCCAGTGGGGCGGCGCGCTTCCACGTCAGATCGGAAATGTCCGCTCCGAGCAGAAGCGCGGCGTCTGGCACTTCCACTGGCTGCTTCCGATGGGAAGCGAAGTCGAGCGGGCCTGGTCGCGCTGCGTTCGCCGCTACTTCGAGAAGGCGTGGCGACAGGAGCTTGAGCGCTGGTCGGCCGAAGAGCGCTGGGCGATGCTCTGGGACGAATACGCGGGCAAGCCGGTTCCCCGCGGGTTCTACGGCTTCGGCTTCGTGGACCGGAAGACCGGGCGGTTTACGGCGTCGAGCGGCCGAGCTGCGCGGTACATGGGACGCAACGCGGCCGGCTACATGGCGCGTAACGTCGCCGGCGTCGGCCGGCACTATGTGTCTGCTCGCCTCGTCCGAGAGACCGGCGTAACGATGCGAGCCCTACGGGCCTGCAACTGGCTCTACGTTCGACGGAAGCTGATCGCCTCGGGCGAGCTCGACGACGACCTGATCCCTGGCCACTGGTCGGCCGAATGGACGGCGCAGGTGCTCGCGGTGCAGGCGGTTGTCGACCCTCGCCGCGGCCCCTAGCGTCCGTCGACCCTCGCCGCGAGTCCCTAGCGCCCGTGGCGGGCGGCGGCGGCACCCCGCCGGCAGGCGGCGGCGCCGACGCCTGGCCGGGCGCGGGGGGTCACCGGACGAGGACGGTCTGGCCGTGCATCGTCTTCCCGGCGAGGATCAGGCTATCTCCCGACCAGGCGACAACCTTGTACGCGCCCGGCTGACGCGAGGCACGCGGAAGCGGAAGCGCTGGTTCCTGTGAAAGTCGGGCTTCCGGCGAAACGACCCAAGTAGCGTGTAGAGGGGCGGCCCGGGCCGAATGCGGCTCTGGGGAGTGCAGATCGTGTTCGAGCCGCAAGCGTAGGGGAGCGGCGCCACCGCGACGGGCACCAGGAAGACCTTCATGCCGGACGCGTTGCCGTAGCCTGTGATGAAACCCCCGACGTGAACGGCCTTCTGGTCGATGAGCCAGTAGATGTCGGCGCGCGCCACTTGAGCGGTGACAGCGAGAACGACGGTGCCGAGCAATGCGAGTTGGAGCAAACGATGCATGACTCTCGCCATGAAGCTCCGAGCGCTGCGGTTCGTCAACGGCGCCCGATAATACCGAACCGAATGTCATCCTGGAGCGTGGGCTCCCGGTAGCTGGCGCAGACTCGGATGGTAGCGCTGACTTGAGGGTCTTTGCACCGCTCCGACAAGAGTGGCCTTGACAAGAGCCCTTAGGTGACATACTTTTCAGGTGACACCATTGTCAGGTGACACAAATGTCAGGTGAAGAGGAAAGATGCCCAAAGCGCTAGACACGGTGTTCGGTCACTGCATCCTCCGGGCGATGGCGCACAGCGAGGGCGGGATCGAGGCCGTCAACGCCAAGGTCCGCTGCTGGAGAGCGGCATCCGAAGTGGGCAGCTCTGCTGCTGACGGCGAAGGTGACCCCGAAGGCGATGCGGGTCGCGACCTTCATCGTCTGCTGGGCGGTTGCGATGAAGATGGAGGGCAAGGACGAGTACTCGATCACGGAGTACCAGCGGTTCTGGAAAGAGAACGAGCGTCAGACCTACCGCGTACCAGAACGAATTCCGCGAGCTGTGGCCGGAGTTCCAGACGCCGAACGAGCTTGGACGTCAGCTCGTCAAGCAGGTCGACGCGCGGATCGCGAAGAAGGACGCGGCCAAGCTTCCCCTCACGCTGCAGGTGGTGGCATGACGGCTTCGCTTGAGCGCCACTACACGACCCGCGAGCTGGCCGAGACGCTCGGGCGTGAACGAGGCGACCGTGCGACGGGCAGCGATGCGAGGCGAGCTTCGCTCGGTTCGGTTCGGACACCGGCGCCGGTATCCGCACTCGGCAGTCATCGAGTGGCTTGAGTCGCTTGCATCGCCCAGTCCTATGAGGCCGGCGGCGTGAGCATCAGCAAACGCGGAGCGCGCTCCTACCTCGTCCGCGTCCCTCCGTTCCCGGCGAGGACGTTGCGAACGAGAGAGGACGCTGAGCGGGTCGAGCTGGAGCTGAAACGGCGCAAGGCGCTCGGTGAGTTCTACGAGGCTCCTGCCGATCACCCTCGGCGAGGCAATGGACGGCACGCTCGCTCGGCTCAAAGCGACCGGGAACCCGAGCGACAGCTGGATCGCGCTGAACGAGCTAGCGGCGAAAGCGTGGGCGCCGCTGCGTGGTACTCGGCTGCCGGCGCTGCGGCGGGCGCAGATCGAGGACATGATCAACGAGCGCGCCGAGAAGCATCGGAAGTCCGCAAAGATCGAGCTGGAGTTCCTGAAGCGCGTGCTGCGCGAGGCGAAGGCGCGCGGGCAGCGGGTCGACCCGGCGATCTTCGAGATCCCGGCGGTCAAGCACAAGCCGCGGCCGGGGCGAGCGCTCACGGTGACCCAGCTTTACGAGTTCGCATGCTGGTTCCCCGAGCACGTGTCTCGGATGATCCTGCTCGCGGGGATGGTCGGCCCCCGGCAGAAGGTGTGGTTCAACCTGACCGATGCCATGCTCGACCTGAAGGCGCGGACGATGACGATCCCCGCCTGGCTCGCGAAGAGCCGCCGCGAGCACACGATCTACTTCAACGACCTGGAAGCAGGGCTCGTTCCGCGAGCAACTGCTAGCCCGCGCGCCCGGGACGCCGCTTGTGTTCCCGACGGCCGAAGGGAAGCAGTGGACGGCAAACCGCTTCCGCGATCGCGTCTGGCTCAACGCCGTGGAGGCCGCCGCGAAGAACGATCCTGAGAAGGGGGAGGGTGGATCAGTCGATCTTCGAGGGCTTCACCTTCCACATGCTCCGCCACACGGCCGGGTCGCTGATGGCGCTCGCCGGCTTCGATCCTGCGGCCGCCGCCGAGCGGCTGGAGCACAGCGACGGCGGCGCGCTCTTCCTCCGAGACCTACCGGCACCTCTACGAAGGCGAGAAGCGCGCGAACGCGATGCGGCTAGAGGCGCTGATCCGCGAAGAAGTGGACGGAATCCGGCACAGACGACGGCGAGGAGGCCCCGGAAGGGCTCAACCAAGCCGATAGTGAGGATGGGCGGTACTGGGCTCGAACCAGTGACCCCCAGCTTGTCGAGCTGGTGCTCTCCCAACTGAGCTAACCGCCCTTGGGGTCGCCATTGTAGCCCAGCCCGCACGCCCGTACGCGGCGGCTACTAGGGTTGCGGCGTGCAGGCGCGGGACCGGGACATCGTCCTCGTCCCTGCCCGATTTCCCCACAAGGAGGGCGACTGATGAAGTTCGAGGTCAAGTACGGGCCTGCGTATTCGCTCGGCGTGATCGGCCTGGACGGCGGCGAGCAGGTGCAGGCGGTCACCGGCGCGATGGTCAGCATGTCGAGCGGGATCACGATCGACACCGGGATGAAGGGCGGGCTGATGGCCGGCCTGAAGCGCTCGGTCCTCGGCGGCGAGAGCTTCTTCATCAACACGTTCACGGCCTCGCAGCCGGGTGAGGTGACGGTCTCGCCGCCGCTCCCGGGCGACATGATCGCGATCGAGCTCTCGGGCACCGACCTGCTCGTCCAGTCGGGCGGCTTCCTCGCCGCGACGACCGACGTTCAGATCGACACCAAGTGGGGCGGTGCGAAGACGTTCTTCTCCGGCGAAGGACTCTTCCTGGTCAAGCTGAGCGGCCACGGAACCGCGCTCGTCTCGAGCTACGGCGCGATTGTCGAGCGCCAGCTCGCCGAAGGCGAGTCCTACACCGTCGATACCTCGCACATCGTCGGCTTCGAGGCGACGGTCGGCTACAACGTCCAGAAGTCGGGCGGCTGGAAGACCACGCTCCTCGGCGGCGAAGGGCTCGTGGTCAACCTGACCGGGCCCGGCCGGGTGTACATGCAGACGCGCAGCCCGCAGGGGTTCGTCGACTGGCTCATCCCCCAGCTGCCAAGCCCGCAGAAGAACGACTGACGCCGGGCGACCTCAGAAGATCTCAGGGCACCAGGGCGCGACGTCCGTGCGGAACATCGCGTCCGCGCGGTCGAGCGCGCCGTCGTGAAGCTCCTCGACTCGGCCCGCCCGCCACAGGTCACGGAAGCTGAAGCCGCCGAGGTAGACCGAGCCGAGGTCGGCAGCGTCGAGCGCGAGGTCGGCATCCGCCTCAGTCCGCGACGCCTCGCCGCCCTCCAGCTTCCACAGCCCCTCGTTCCACGTGCAGAACTCGTCGCGCACGTCGAGCACGACCGAACCGTCGCCCGCGTACGCCCGGCCCGAGAGCGCAGCGCCAACGTCCACCAGGCGCATCCACAGGCCGTCGGAGAGCGTCGGCCGCGACAGGTTCGGCCGCGCGAACAGCAGGAAGAGCGGGTGATCAACGGGCAGCAGGCGGGCCGAGACCGTCTTCGTCCAGTCGACGTCGAGCAGGTAGCGCCAGATCGACGCGGTCGCGGCAGGTGAGACCGCCACTACCTCCTGGGTCTTCAGCTTCGTCTCCGGGCCGAGGTTCCCGAACGAAACGTGCAGGCGGTAAATCGCATACCCCTGCGGCTCGCCGTCGATCGACAGAACCGCGAAGTTCTTCGGGCCGCCGCCGAACCGGAACTCGGGCGGGTCGGCGAGCAGCCGGTGCTCCCACCACGACGGCGAACGCTCGTACATCCCCGGGGTGACGCGCTGAACCGCGCCGTAGACCGGCGGGATCAACCTTGCCGCCGCCTCGGCGTCGACCAGCCGCACCTCGCCGACCGGTTCGAATTCCGGACGGAACGCGGCATAGGTCGTCGGGATCTCGAACTCGAGGTTGAGCGAGGCAAGACCGTAGCCGTAGCGGCCGTAGATCGTCTCCTCCGACGCCCAGAGGATGGCGAGTGGCTCGCCGCGTTCGTGGACGTCGTCGAGTTGGGCACGCATCATCGCGCGTAGGATCCCGCGGCGGCGGTGGGTGGGCAGCACGCCGACGATCGTCACGCCCTGCGGCCGGCAGCACGCCGCCGGGAACGCTCAACCGGAACGAGAGCGCGCCTGCTCCGCCGACGATCGCGTCGCCGTCGAAAGCGGCGTGCATCCGCTCCAGCTCGAAGTTCTTCAGCCAGCGCTCGCTCCACGCCTCGTCCGGTTTCTCGCGACCGAAGTAGTGGACGATCGCGCCGGCGGCATCGCGAAGCTCCTCGACGCTCGCGACGGTCCGGATCTCCATCAGGCGATCTTCTCCAGCGGCGCGTACTCGAGCATCAGCCGGCGCTCCGCGCCGTCGTCGGCGAAGCGCACCGTCACGACGCCGCCCGGCTCGACGCGCACGACCACGCCTTCGCCCATCGTCCCGTGGCGCACCGAGTCGCCGGTCGAGAGGTCGGGCACGTCCTCGCGCGGCTGCACCGCCGGCGCGCCGTAGCTCGACCACGACGCCGGCCGCAGCCGCTCGCGCGCGACCCCCTCCTCCGGCAGCTCGTCGAGAAACCGCGACGGCAGGTTGAAGGCGCGGTTCCCCCAGAGCGACCTCGACGTCGCGTGCGTGAGCACGAGCCGCTCCCGCGCGCGCGTCATCCCGACATACGCCAAGCGCCGTTCCTCCTCCACCCCCTGCTCCTCGATCGAGCGGACGTGCGGAAAGATCCCCTCCTCCACCCCGATCATGAAGACGGCCTTGAACTCGAGCCCCTTCGCGTTGTGCAGGGTCATCAGCGTGACGAGACTCTGCTCGCCGCGGATCGCGTCCTGGTCGGAGTAGAGCGAGATCTCCTGGAGGAAGCCGGACAGGCTCGGCTCCTGCGACTGCTGCTGGTACTCGCGCCCGACGCCGACGAGCTCCTGGAGGTTTTCCATCCGCCCCTGCGACTCGATCGTCCGCTCGGCCTCCAGCGACTCGAGGTAGCCGCTTCGCTCGAGCACCGCCTCGATCAGCTCCGGGACGGTCCGCTCCTGCGCCGCCGACTGAAGCGAGACGAGCAGCGTGCGAAGGGCGTTGACGTTCTTCAGCGGCGCCGCGCCGACGCCGGCCTCCTCTGGGTAGGCGAGCGCCTCGAACAACGGCATCCCGTGCCCGTCGGCATACGCCTGCAGCCTGGAGAGCGTCGAGCTGCCGATCCCGCGCCGGGGGCGATTGGCGACGCGCAGCAGCGAGACGGCGTCGAACGGGTTGTCGATCACCTGGAGGTAGGCGATCAGGTCTTTGATCTCCGCCCGCTCGTAGAACCGCGGCCCGCCGATCACCTGGTAGGCGATCCCCTGGCGGACGAGCACGTCCTCGAGCACCCGCGACTGCGCGTTCGTCCGGTAGAAGACCGCGACCTCGTCGGCCGAGTAGCCCTCCTCGACGAGCCCGGCGATCTCGGCGGCGACGAAGCGGGCTTCGGCATGCTCGTCCTCGACCTCGATCACGTGCACGGGCAGCCCCTCACCGAGCTCGGACCAGAGGTTCTTCTCCTTGCGCTCGCGGTTGTTCTGAATCACCGCGTTGGCGCTCTTGAGGATCGTGTTCGTGGAGCGATAGTTCTGCTCGAGCGGGATCACCTTCGTGTCCGGGAAGTCGCGCTCGAAGTCGAGAATGTTCCGGATGTCGGCGCCGCGAAACGCGTAGACAGACTGGTCCGGGTCGCCGACGACCATCAGATTCCGGTGCTCACCAACCAAGAGCTGGAGCAGCCGGTACTGGGCATGGTTCGTGTCCTGGTACTCGTCGACCATCACGTAGCGGAAGGCCTTGCGCCAGCGCTCGAGCGCCTCCGGGAAGCGCTCCAGCACCTCGACGGTGAGCATCAGCAGGTCGTCGAAGTCCATCGCGTTCGAGGCGTGCAGGCGGCGCTGGTACAGCTCGTACGTCTCGGCGACGGTCTGGTCGTAGAACGACGAGACGCGGCTCATGTAGTCGGCCGGCCCGATCAGCTGGTTCTTCGCGTTCGAGATCTGCGCGTGGATGCCACGCGGGACGAACCGCTTCGGGTCGCGCTCGAGCGCTTCCAGGCACTGCTTGGTCAGGCGTACCTGGTCGGCCTGGTCGTAGATCGTGAAGTTCGACTTGTAGCCGAGACGCGGCACCTCGCGGCGCAGGATTCGCCCGCACGCGGCGTGGAAGGTGAGGATCCAGATAGCGCGGGCGACGCCGCCGAGCAGGCCCTCGAGCCGCTCGCGCATCTCGCCCGCCGCCTTGTTCGTGAACGTGATCGCCAGGATCTCCGGCGGCTTCACGCCACAGGCGGCAATCAGGTGCGCCACCCGGTAGGTCAGCACGCGGGTCTTCCCCGAGCCCGCGCCGGCGATGACGAGCAACGGCCCTTCGGTGGTGCGCACGGCCTCTTGCTGGGCCGGGTTCAGGTCCGCGAGATACCGGTCGGGGGCGATCGCGCTCACGCGACCGATGGTATCGAGGCGCCTACCGGTTGAAAGCGGCCCGCGGCAGCGCCATGAAGCGGCGCCCGTAGAGCGCGATGCCGACGGCGGCGGCGCTGGCCGTGATCACGCTCGCCATCACCGGCATGACGAGGCTCGCCGCGACCGCGGTCGCTCCTGCATGCCCGACCATTGCCAGCGCGCCGACCGCGGCCCCCTGATACACGCCGGCGTTGCCCGGCAGCAGCGGTACCGTGTTCGCGAGGCCGGTGACGATCATGTAGACCAGTGCAGCGCCGACGCTGGCGTGCACACCGACGGCGTTCAGGGTGAGCGTCACACCGAGCCAGCGCACCGCCCAGGTGCCGACGAGGATCGCGAGTGTCCGCAGCGAGCACGGGCAGGGGCGCGGCGGCTGAGGCAAGGAAGCCGTCCGCCCATTTCGGCAGCCGGGGCCCGATCTTGTGGTGAAGCGCAGCGGCGACGACCAGGCCACCGGCGGCGAAGCAGAGAGCGCCGACCAGCGCACCTCGCGCCCAGCCCGGAATAGGGAGGACGAACCCAGCCGTCGCGCCGACGAGGCAGAACGCGATCGCCTCCATCAGGTGGGCGGCCAGGAGGCTGCCGCCCGCGCGCGGAAGGCCGGGCCAGCGCTCGGCGGCCGCGGCACGGAGGACGGCAACCTTCGACGCCTCGCCCAGGCGGCCGGGCAGAATCGTGTCGAGGAACGAGCCGATCGCGCTGGCGACGTAGATCGCGCGGAAGCCGATCCGAGCGCCAAGCGTCTGCCGCCAGGCGAACGCGCGCAGAGGCTGGACGACTGCGCCGATCCCGAAGGCGGCGGCGAGCAAGAACCAGTCCGGGCTCGTCGCGGCGCTGACAGCACCGCTCGCCGTCTGTCTCGCGACCACGACGAAGCCGCCGGCGGTCGCTACAGCGATCGCAAGCGGGATCAGATATCTGCGCAGGCGTACGCGAGGCGCCATCTACACGCAAATCGGCGCCGGACGCGCAGAATCCTGTCCCTCGATCGAGGGAGCTACCTGGTGGCTTCCTCCATGGCCGCCTCTACCCAGGCGGCGGCGGACGCCAGCGCGGCCGCGTCGCTCGACTTGAGCACTACCTCCACCTCGCTCCCACCGGCGTCGAAGCTCGGGTACGACCCGACCAGCACGCCGGGATAGCGCTCCCCCGCGGTCAGAAGCACCGAGGCGATCCGGCTCTCCGTAGTCCGATAGGTGCGCCGCCAGCTCTCGATCGGATCGCCGGATCGCAGCTCCTCGGCCACCGTGTCGAACATCGCCTCCATCTCGGCCGGCAGGCCCGGGAGAACGTAGACGTTTTCGAGCGCGAACCCTGGCGCGCCCCCCAGCGGGTTCTCGAGCGCCCGGCTCCCTTCGGGGAGCTGCGCCCAGCGGGCGACGTAGTCGGGATCGCCGGAGAAGCGGGCACGCAATCGGTCGGCAACGGCGGGCTGCTCGACCTGCGGCACCTCGAACGCGGCGGCGATCGCCTCCCGCGTGACGTCGTCCGGCGTCCCGCCGAGTCCGCCCGTGACCAGCACGAGGTCGGACGCGGCCGCCTGCTCGCGGACGAACGACGCGATCTGCTCGATCTCGTCGGGGACGACGGCGATCAACGCGACTTCGACACCGAGCCCCGCGAGCCGCCGCGCGAGCCAGCTTCCGTTCGTGTTCTCGACGTCCCCGGAGAGGAGCTCGTTCCCGATGGTGACGATCGCCGCGCGCGGCACACCCGCGAGTATATGAGCGGGCCCTCGACGCTCCAGGAGCGCCGAGGCCCGGCTTACTCGCCCATCGGGAGCTGGGCCGGATCGCTGCGGCTCGGCGTTCCCCGCAC
>CAVXTD010000004.1:0-38926 GCA_963764565.1 uncultured Actinomycetes bacterium | reverse complement strand
GTGCGATCCGAAGCGGCTCTCGTTGCGAGAGCTCGAAGGGATGACTCGCCGCTACACGAGCGAGATCATCAACGAGATCGGGCCCGAGAAGGACATCCCCGCACCCGACGTCGGCACCAGCCCGCGCGAGATGGCCTGGATCTTCGACACGTATTCGATGAACAAAGGCCACTCCGTTCTCGGGGTCGTGACCGGCAAGCCGCTGACGATCGGCGGGTCGCTCGGACGGCTTGAGGCGACCGCTCGCGGCAGCGTCTATTGCACTCTGGAGGCCGTCGGCAAGCTCGGCCTGGACATCGGCGAGCAGCGTGTCGCCGTCCAGGGCTTCGGCAACGTCGGCAGCTACTACGCCCTGCTGATGCAGCAGGAGGGCGCCAAGGTGATCGCCGTCTCCGACTCCGGCGGCGGTGTCTACAACCCGAAGGGGATCGACATTCCGTCCGCGATCGCCCACAAGCAGGAGCGTGGGACGTTGAAGGGGCTCGGTGGCGCCAAGCCGATCACGAACGAGGATCTGCTTGTACTCGACTGCGACATCCTTGCGCCATGTGCGCTCGAGCAGGTGATCACCGAGGAAAACGCCCACAAGGTCAAGGCGAAGATCGTCTGCGAGGGTGCGAACGGCCCGACGACACCGGCGGCCGACGAGATTCTCGAAGGCAAGGGCATCCTCGTCCTGCCAGACGTGCTCGCCAACGCGGGCGGTGTCGTCGTCTCCTACTTCGAGTGGGTGCAGGGACTCCAGGAGTACTTCTGGAAGGAGGAGGAGGTCAACGCCAAGCTCAAGGAGATCGTCGACAAGGCGTTCGACGAGACCTGGCACGTTCATACAACGCGCGATCTGAGCATGCGGCTGGCCGCGTACGGCCTCGCCGTCCAGCGCGTGGCCGAGGCGACGACAACGCGGGGGCTCTACCCCTAAGAACATGTGGGAACCCAGAACGGGGGACCCGTGGTCCCCCCCTTCACCTCTTGCGCTTCCACCGACAGCTGCGTGGCTCTCGCCGGGCGAAGCCGGCTCCGCCCAAGCTGCGCGTGCTCTCGCGCGGGCCATGTACAGTGATTCGCGTCGTTCTCTATCACGCTCAGAATTGCCACCTCTGCGAGCGCGCTCGGAGCGTGCTCGCGGAGGTTCGGCTCGAGCGTGACTTCGAGCTCGTCGAGATCGACATCACCGGCGTCTCCGAGCTCGAGGCTCGGTACCGCGAGTGGCTGCCCGTCGTCGAGATCGACGGCGAGCGGGCGTTCGTTTACCACCTCGACCGGGCCGCGTTCTCGCGTCGGCTCGATGCACAAAGTCGGGCCTCTTGACCTGCTGACGCATGGAATCATCCGCGCTGGCAGAATGGTCGAGTGTTACAAGCAGCGACTGATGGAGTGCGTGTGGCGGAGAGGTTGACGGTTGGAGTGGCCGCGAGGCTGAGCCGGTACCTCCAGGTCCTCTCGCAGGCCAAGAAGATGGGCAAGGAGCGCATCTCCTCGCAGGAGATGTCCGACTACACGAACATCAACGCGACCCAGATCCGACGCGACCTGTCCGCGTTCGGCAAGTTCGGCAAGCGGGGGGTCGGCTACAACATCGACAGCCTGCTCGGCGAGATTCGCAAGATCCTCCGCACCCAGGGCCAGCACAACATCGCGCTCGTCGGCGCCGGCCGTCTCGGCCAGGCGATTGCGAGCTCGTCGATCTTCGCCGAGCACGGAATCAACATCGCTGCGGTGTTCGACCGCGATCCTGAGCTCGTCGGGCGGCGCGCAGGCGCGATCGAGGTCCAGCCGTACGCGGAGCTGAGGGACGCGATTCGAGACAGGAACATCATCGTCGGCGTGCTCGCCGTCCCGGCGACAGCGGCACAGACGGTCGCCGACGACCTCGTCGGCGCGGGCGTCCGGATCATCTTCAACTACAGCGAGGGCCTCCTCGACGTTCCGGGCGACGTGCAGGTGCACACCTCGAACCCTGCGGTCGAGCTGCTGCACGCACTGTATTTTCACCTCGCATAGAGCACCTAATGGACAGCCGTCGGGGCTTCACTTGCGTTAGGCGCGCATAGTCAATTTTGACCATTGCGGTCCAGCGGGTGACTCGGCGAGACTGACGCCTTGCGCCGGCTTTTCCCGATTGCCCTTGTCGCAGCGATCGTGGCAGCGATCGGCCTGCTGCTGAGCGGGCCGGCAGGCGGAAGCTCGTCAGGGCGCGAGAAGCAAGCTTCGGTCGATCCGCACGTCGCGATGGGCGCGCACCTTTTCGTCCAGTTCGCCTGCTCCGCGTGTCACGGCCTCCAGGGGCAAGGCGGCGTCTCCAAGTACGTCCCGGCGCTCCAACCGATTCACAGCGTGCTGACGGTCGCGGCGCTGACGCGCATCATCACAAACGGTCTGGGAGAGTCGGCGAACCCGAAGAAGCCCTACATGCCGGTCTGGGGGCCGGTGATCTCGAAGAGTCAGGTCGCCGATCTCGTCGCCTACATTCGCGCCGGGCTGCCGAAGGTTCTGTTCGCCGACCCGGTGCCCATCCCACGCAACCAGGGGCCCGCCGTGGAGGGTGCGGCGCTCTACGTTCGCTACGGGTGCATCAACTGCCACGGCCCGAACGGCCTCGGCGGCGTGCCGAACCCGCAGGCTGAAGACAAGGCGATTCCGGCGCTGGCCGGCCACGGACTTCCGCAAGGAGTTCAACTCGGACGCCAAGATCATCGACATCATCAGAACCGGCAGCGTGATCGGCAAGCAGCCGATCACGAGCATGCCGCACTGGGGCGGGATTATCCCCGACCGCAACCTGCGCGCGCTCGTCGCCTACCTGAAGACGCTGAAGTAGTCGCACCGCGCCGCACGTAAGCTCGCGCCGTGCGCATCCTGCTCTGGCACGGCTACCTGCTCGAGGGCACCGGCTCGAACGTCTACACGCGCGCGATCGCGCGCGAGTGGAGCCGGGCCGGGCACGACGTCGTCGTCTTCTGCCAGGACCGGGAGCCGGATCGGTTCGACCTCGAAGGCGCCCAGGTCGTGCGTCCGGAGATCGGGCCGCTGTTGCCCGTGTTCGTGCTCGACCGCTACGAGGGACTGGAGCCCGTCCTGCTCCAGGACATGTCACGCCAGGACCGCGAGCGCTACGTCGCCTTGAACGCAGCGGCGCTCCGCGAGCACCTGCCGGCCGACCTCGTCTTCGCGAACCACGTGCTGCTCGGCGCTCCCGTTGCGGCGGCCTCGGGCGCACGGTTCGCCGTCAAAGCCCACGGCTCCGAGTTGGAGTACTCGATGCGCGGCAACGCGGAGCTCGAGGCGTGGGCTGCGTACGCCCTCCGCGGTGCCGCGGCTGTCTTCGTCGGGTCGCAGCACATCCGCTCCGTGCTCGAGGAGGTCGTCGGGCACGTCGACCGGGTGTTCGAGGTGCCGCCCGGAGTGGACATCGACGAGTTCGTCCAGGAGCCTCGCGCCGAGGCGCTCGCCGCCCTGTTGGAGGAATGCCGGGCAGACCGGCCGAATCCGGGCAACCGGCAAGAGCGCCTCCCGGACGAAGGGAATGCGCGCCGGCTCGCGGAGTTCCTGGCCGGTGATACGCCTACCATCCTTTATTTCGGCAAGCTGCTCTACAACAAGGGCGTCCACGTCCTCCTCGAGGCGCTGCACGGCATCGACGCGAGGACGGTGGTCGTCGGCTTCGGCGACTACCGGCGCGAGCTCGAGCGGATTGCGCCGCCGCGAACGCTCTTCACCGGCCCACTCGAGCACCGACACCTCAGGCACTTGATTCCGCTCGCCGACGTGACCGTCGTGCCGTCGGTCTTCCCGGAGGCGTTCGGGATGGTCGCGGCCGAGGCGGCGGCGGCGGGCAGCCCGCCTCTGGTCGCCAGGCACTCGGGGCTCGAGGAGATCGCGCTCGGCCTCGAGGAGGCCTACCCGGCTGGTCTCCGGCACCTCGCCAGCTTCGAGACCGGCGACTCGGTCGCGCTCGCCGACAGGCTGCACGAGCTCCTCGCGCTTCCACCTGAGCGGCGGCGGGAGCTGGGCGACGTTGCGCGGCGGGTGGCGACCGAGAAGTGGTCGTGGGCGGGCGTCGCTGCCCGTCTGCTCGAGCCCTTCCAATAGGCTTACTTCAATGGGTGAAGCGCAGAAGCTCCCCTACGGCGAGCTGATCCGGCAGGCGTGGGAGGCGTATGAGGCGGGCACCGATCTCACGGTCGCCGTAGAGGAGGAATTCGCCCTCCTCGACCGCGAGACCCTCGCCCTGATCGGCCGCTTCGAGGAGCTCAAGGCCGCCGCGGCGGGGTCGGCGCTCGACGAGCATCTCGTCGGCGAGCTGATCGCCTCTGAGGTGGAGGTCCGCACCGGCCGCTGCGAGAGCTTCGCGCAGGCTTCCGAGCGGATGGGCGAGCGGCGAGCGCAGCTCTCCTCTCTCGCCGGCGGGCTCGGTGTCGGGCTAGGAGCGACCGGGACGCACCCGTGGAGTCGCTGGCAGGAGCAGCGGATCATCGATACGCCCCATTACCGTCGCAACGACGAGCTGCTCCGCTACGTGGTCTGGCGGAACAACACCTTCGGGCTCCATGTCCACGTCGGCATCCGCGGGGCAGACCGGGCTGTTGCCGTTCACGACGGACTGCGGCCGTTTCTCCCGCACCTGCTCGCCCTCTCCGCAAGCTCGCCGTTCGTGGAAGGCATCGACAGCGGGCTTCACTCGGCCCGAACTCAGATCTTCACGCGCATGTTCCCGCGCTGCGGCGTCCCCGATCCGTACGGCAGCTGGGCGGAGTTCGAGGCCTACGTCCGCCTGCTCTACGAGACGGGCTCGATCGACGAGCACACCCAGCTCTGGTGGAGCGTGCGCCCCCACCTCGCGTATCCGACTGTCGAGATACGCATCTGCGACGCGCAGCCCGATCTCGGCGAGTCGCGGGCGCTCGCGGGCTTCGCCTATGCCCTGGCCGCCCGGATCGCGCGGGCCGTCGACGAGGGGGAACCGTTGCCGGCGCCGCCCCCACGGATGATCGAGGAGAACATGTGGTGCGCGATCCGCTACGGGCTCTCCGGCACGCTGCTAGACCCCGGCACCTACGACGTGCGCACCGCACGGGCCGAGCTCGAGCGGGTCGCCGACTGGGTGTCGCCCGTCGCCGACGAGCTCGGCGTCCAGCTGTCGATTCCGGCGGCGAACGCCGCCGAGCGGCAGATCGCCCGGGCCGCGGAGGGCAGGTCGTTGGCGGAGATCTACGCCGAGCAGGTGAGCGCCGGCGAGGCCGTCCGTGGCTGAGGACGAGAAACAGACCGAGGCGGAGCTGCTCGAGCAGTTCGAGGCCGAGCTGAAGCAGCTCAAGGTCGCGGACGTCCTCGTCCAGACCGTGTTCACGATCTCGTCGCTCGGCTACCGGAACCTCGGAGAGGAGCAGCGCGATCTCGACCAGGCTCGGCTCGCGATCGAGACTTTGCGCGTGCTGGTGCCGCTGCTGAAGGAGACGGTGCCGGACCAGGTGACGAACGACTTCGAGCAGCTGATCGCGAACATGCAGCTCGCCTACGCGGCCGCCGCGGCCGAGCAGACCTAAGCGCGCAGCTCGACGAAGCCGGCGGCGGCGAAATCGCCGTCGAAGGCGAGCGCCTCGCGGATCTTGAGGAAGCGCATCACCGCGAAGCTGGTTGCGTCGACGAAGGAGTACTCGCGCTCGTCGTGGCGCCGGAGCCAGCGAAGAGCCTCTCGTTCGACGTGCTCGGAGACGAAGACCAGCCGCAGCCGGCGCGTGCGGTCGAGACGGTCAAGGACAGCAACGGCCCCACGGTGTCCACGTCGGTGCCTCAGAAAGGTCCAGGTCTCGCCTCGAACATGATTCGTGGTGACCAGCGGTCCGCGGGCCGGCGCTCCTTCCATCAGCGCGACGGCTTCCGCGTGGCGATCATCGTGGTCGCTCGTGAGCGCGATCCAGAACGAGGTGTCCACGAAGACGTCCCTCATCGGTCGAGGTCGTAGACGACCTCGTCGATGCGCCGCGAGTCGTCGGGCTCGCCTTCGAACATGCCGACGAGCTCCCACAGTGGGTCTTCCCGGATCGGCGGCAGCGGTTGGAGTTGCTCGCGGACGTACCGCCGGATGAGCGCGGCCTTCGAGACCCGCTCTTTGCGCGCTTGCTGCGCCAACGCCTCGTCGAGCTCCTCTTCGATCATGATCTGCAACCGCTTCATACGCATGATCTTACACAACTCACTGTAACAGTTGTGTAACTTCGCCCGACCAGCTTCGGGACGGGTCCGGTGAGGTGAGTGGCAGGGTTTCAGCGAGAAGCTGGCGCTAGTACGTTACGCTGCCGCGGGCTTGTGATAGAAGATCCCGCCGTGCCGTGCGGTTCGGCGACAGGCTTGTAACGGGGGAAAAGGAGCGAAGTGAACTTCTTCAAGGACCACGCCGTTCTGTTCGCGCTCATCTGCGCCGGGGTCGGCATCGCCTACGGCATCGGCCTGACGGTCTGGCTGCTCGGCCGGCCGGCGGGCAGCGAGCGCATGCAGGAGATCGCGCGCGCCATCCAGGAGGGCGCGGCCGCGTACCTCAAGCGGCAGTACATGACGATCGCAGTCGTCGCGATCGTGCCATTCCTCCTCCTCGGCTTCTACAACAAGCTCGGCTGGGGAACGGCGATCGGCTTCCTGGTCGGCGCGATCCTCTCGGCCGCGGCCGGCTTCATCGGCATGAACGTCGCCGTGCGGTCGAACGTGCGCACCGCCGAGGCCGCGAAGGACGGGCTCAGGCCCGCCCTCAACGTCGCCTTCCGCGCGGGCTCCGTCACCGGCCTGCTCGTCGTCGGCCTCGGGCTGCTCGGCGTCGCCGGGTACTACTGGGCGCTCACCGATTGGATCGGCAACAGCCGCGAGTCGGCGATCGACGACCTCGTCGGCCTCGCCTTCGGCGGGTCCCTGATCTCGGTCTTCGCCCGGCTCGGCGGCGGCATCTACACGAAGGCCGCCGACGTCGGCGCCGACCTGGTCGGGAAGATCGAGGCAGGCATCCCCGAGGACGATCCGCGCAACCCGGCGGTGATCGCGGACAACGTCGGTGACAACGTCGGCGACTGCGCCGGCATGGCGGCCGACCTGTTCGAGACCTACGCGGTCACGGCGGTCGCCGTGATGCTGCTCGCCGTCAAGACGTTCCCAGGCGAGCACATCGAGCTGTACCCGCTCGCGATCGGAGGCGTCTCGATCCTCACGTCGGTGATCGGCACGTGGTTCGCCCGCGTCGGTAAGAGCGGCTCGATCATGAACGCGCTCTACAAGGCCGTGCTCGTCGCGACGGTGCTCTCGGCGGCTGGCTTCATCCCGATCACGATGGCCTTCGACGGCTCCAAGTTCAGCTTCAGCGACCTGTACATCTCGTCGATCATCGGGCTCGTCGTCACGTTCCTGCTGGTCGCCCTCACCGAGTACTACACGGGGACGCGCTGGCGCCCGGTCAAGTCGATCTCGAGCGCGTCGCAGACGGGGCATGCGACCAACATCATCTCCGGGCTCGCCTGGGGCATGCAGGCGACGGCGCTGCCCGTGATCGTGATCGCCGCGGGCATCCTGGTCGCGCACCACTTCGCCGGGCTGTACGGGATCGGCGTCGCCGTGATGGCGCAGCTGTCGATGACCGGTCTGATCGTCGCTCTCGACGCCTACGGGCCCGTCACCGACAACGCGGGCGGAATCGCGGAGATGGCCGACCTCGACGAGTCCGTGCGCGCGATCACCGACCCGCTCGACGCAGTCGGCAACACGACGAAGGCGGTAACGAAGGGCTACGCGATCGGCTCGGCGGCGCTTGCCGCGCTGATCCTGTTCGACAGCTACACGAGCGGCCTCGGCCGCGAGGGGCTCGCGACGATCTTCCGGCTCGACGACGCCTGGGTGATCGCAGGCCTGTTCATCGGCGGCCTGATGCCGTTCCTCTTCGCGTCACTCGCCATGCAGGCTGTCGGCCGAGTCGGCGGCGAGGTGGTCACCGAGGTGCGCCGCCAGTTCCGCGAGCACCCGGGGATCATGGAGGGAACCGAGCGGCCGGACTACAGCCGGGCGGTCGGCATCGTCACCAAATCGGCGATCAAGAGCATGCTGGCGCCGGCGGCGATCCCGATCGCGTTCCCGATCGTCGTCGGGATCATCAACGCGAAGATGCTGGGCGGCCTGCTGATCGGCACCATCGTCACCGGGCTGTTCCTCGCGATCGCGATGACCGCCGGCGGCGGCGCCTGGGACAACGCGAAGAAGATGATCGAGGACGGCCTCTACGGCGGCAAAGGCTCCGAGGCCCACGCCGCGTCGGTCACGGGCGACACGGTCGGAGATCCCTACAAGGACACCGCCGGCCCGGCGATCAACCCGATGATCAAGATCGCGAACATCGTCGCGATCCTGATCATTCCCCTGATCGTCTCGATCCACGGTTAATAACGTGGGGGAACCCCTGGTTCCCCCACGAGCCCCCTCCTCCGCCCGCTCGCGTTCGCTCGCATCGCCCGCTGATCGCAGGCGGTCGCGAGCATCCGGCGGGCACAGCCCGGCTGCGGCGGTGGGATCCAAGAGTGAGGCCCGAAAGGCTACGGAAGCCTTTCGGGCCTTCGAGCAGCTCACCCGACCGTCCACTTCTGATTGTGCCCGAAGCTCTTCAAGCTGGCGCCCCCGAGGCAGGATTCGAACCCGCATCTCTCCGATAGACGGTCGGGCGCTCTTCCATTTGAGCTACTCGGGGGCCGCCGCGGTCACCATCGCAGCCGGATCGCCGATCCGAAACGACTGTTTCGGCGCTGTATGTGAATGGGCGCACTTTCGTTCCAGGGACTGTCCCTCGGACACGGCCGGCCCGGCGATCATCCACGGCTAGTAGCGCAGGGGAAACCGACTTTCCCCCGCGGGGCCCCCTTCTTTCTGGGGTCGAACACGAGCGGTAGCGGCCTCCGCCGGGCCAAGCCCCGGCTGCGGCGGCGGGAACGTGAAGGCCCCACGCTCTCGGCCGCGACCGGCATGACGGGCGCGGCCCTGTGCCGCTCTCGGAGACCGGCCGTCGGCGTCACGGGATCCGTCGTCGGCTCCGCAACCAATTGCGGGACGCAGCCGTCGTCAAGGAGGGGGTCCGTGGGGGAACCAGGGGTTCCCCCACGCAGCGTCAGGCGCGCCAGTAGCCGCGGGTGAACAGCACGATGATCGGCAGGATCTCGAGCCGGCCGAGCCACATCAGCGCGATCATGATCACCTTCGAGAGCGCACTGAACGGCTCGAAGGAGCCGAAGGGCCCGGCGAAGCCGAAGCCGGGGCCGACGTTCCCGAGCGTCGTGGCGGCGGCCGTCAGCGCCTCGAACGGGCTGAGGTGCGCGTTCAGGCGGGCCGACTCGATCGCGAGCCCGGCGGCGCCGACCACGAAGATCCCGATGTAGAGCAGCACGAACGTGATCACCCCCCGGAGCGTTCGCTCGTCGACCACGACGCGGTTGAGCCGAATCGGGATCACGGCTTCGGGATGGATCATCTGGTGTAGCTCGCGGCGCAGCACCTTCCCGATCAGGAGGTGCCGAACCACCTTGAGCGCACCGCCGGTCGAGCCGGCCGAGCCGCCGACGAACATCAGCGCGACGATCGTCATCGCGGTCAGCGCCGTCCAGCCGGTGAAGTCCGCGCTCGCGTAGCCGGTCGTCGTCATCGTCGAGACGGCCTGGAGCGCAGCGTGGCGGACGGCGGACTCGCCGCGGAAGATGCCATCGCCGAGGAGCTCGGCGAGCAGGATCGAGCCGCCGACGGCCAGCAGCAGTAGGTAGAGCCGGAACTCGTCGTCGCGGACGAGGGCCTGAGGCCTTCGGCGGACGACTACGCGGAAGAGGAGCGCGAAGTTCGCTCCTGCGAGGATCATGAACACGATGATCACCCACTGTGACGCGGGTGCGAACGTCGACAGCGATGTTCCTCGCGTGCCGAAGCCACCCGTCGGCATCGTCGTCAGCGCATGCGCGACTGCGTCGTACGGGCTCATCGAATCGTCGACTCCCGTCCAGGCGAAGGCGGACAGGGTGAGCGCCAGAGTTCCCGTGAGGCCTACGTAGAGGAGCCACAGCCGTTGCGCGGTGGTGCGGATGGAGGTCGTCAGCGGCTCGATCTCAGGCCCCGGGAGCTCGTGTTCGAGGAGTTGCCGGCCGCCGACGCGCAGCCTGGGAAGAATCGCGAGCGCGAGCACGATGATCCCCATGCCGCCGAGCCACTGCGTGAACTGGCGCCACATGAGGACGGAACGGGCGAGCTCCGACGGGTCGGCGACCACGGTTGAGCCGGTGGTGGTGAACCCGGACATCGCCTCGAAGTAGGCGTTCAGCGGGTTGCCGAGGGGGCCCTTGCCGACGAAGACGTAGGGCAGCGCCCCGAAGCCCGCCGCCAGGAGCCAGGTCAACGCGACGATCAGGAACCCTTCCCGAAGCCCCGCCTGCTGTTCTCGCCCCCGTCCGAGCTGTTCGAGCCCGTATCCGACGCCGGCCGCGATTCCGCCCGCCGCGAGGAACGGCCAGACCTGCTCCGAGTAGCCGAGGGCGATCGCCGCCGGGAAGAGAGAGGCAATGCTGAGCCACTTGGTCAGCGCGCCGACGACACCGACCGCGGCGCCGACGTCGACGCTGAGGCCGCCCGGGCGGGGCAAGCGCCGGAGCCGCGCGAGCGCGGTCAAAGGATCTGCTCGACCTCGGCCACGCGTTCGGACTCGGTGAAGAGGATCGCCCGGTCTCCGGCCACCAGAACGTCGTCACCGTGCGGGAAGATCGCCTTGCCGCCGCGGACGACGGCGCCGATCATCGCGCCGGTCATCGGCAGCTCGCGGAACCGCTTCCCGACGAGCGGGCTGTCGGACCGGCAGGTGATGTCGAGGATCTCGTAGCGGTCGCCCTCGAGCATCGCCACCTGCTGCGTGCGCGGGTCGTGCGCGAACCGGACGATCTCCTCGGCTGTGAGGGAGCGCGGATCGATCGTCACGTCGATGCCGGCCGCCTCGAAGACAGGGATCGAGGAAGCATCGTGGACGACGGCGATGCGTCATCCCAACCCCCTGGAGCTTCGCCTGCACGGCTGCGTAGAGGTTCCTCTCGTCTGCACGCATCGCCACCAGCGCCGCCTGCGACCGGCCGATCCGCTCGCGTTGCATGAAGTCGGCTCCGGTGCCGTTCGCGTGCAGGACGCTCGCTTCGTGGAGCATCTCGGCCACTTCGCGAGCTCGCTCTCCGTCCGCCTCGATCAGGCGGACGCTCATCCCCTGGTCGAGCAGCACGCGGGCGACCGCGACGCCGATCCGGCCGGCACCGAAGATGACGATGTCGTTGACCTGCTTCGTCTCGCGGGCCATCACGCGGCTCCACTCCCGCGCCGCCTGGGGCGAGCCGATGATGATCACCCGGTCGCCGATCTCCAGGGTCTCCGTTCCGTACGGCGGAATCATCCGCCCGGCGCGGATGATGCTCGCGACGCGCGAGTCGGCCGGCAGCCGGGCCTCGCTCAGCCGCTTGCCGACGATCTCCGAGCTTGCCCCGTCTTCGAGCTCGAACTCGACGATCTGCACCTGCCCGTCGGCGAAGACGTCGGTCTGCCGCGCGGCCGGAACGCCGATCCGGCGAGAGACATCGAGCGCCGTCTCGAGCTCCGACGAGACGATGAAGTCGACGTCGAGCTGGCGCTCGTGCCAGACCTCCAGGTACTCGATGTTCGTCGTTCGAACGATCGTCTTCGCCGCCGGCGCGAGCTTGCGGGTCATCATCGCGGCGATCAGATTGGGCTCGTCGCGCGAGGTGCAGGCGATCAGCAGGTCGGCGCTCTCGACGCCCGCTTGCTGGAGCAGCCTCCGGCTCGCCCCGTTGCCCTGCACCGTGGCCACGTCGAACCGGTAGGCGAGCGCGTCGAGGCGGCTCTCGTCGAGGTCGATGATGGTGAGCTCGTGCTCTGCGTGGAGCGACTCGACGATCGTCGAGCCCACCTGTCCTGCTCCGATGACGAAGATCCTCACGTGCTCCATCGGGAGGCTAGCGGGCCGGTCTGCCGGGATCCGCTCGCACTAGAGTGCTGCGGTGCCTCGACGACGACGCCAGCAGCACGGCCTCGAGCGCGTCCTCGGGACGCCCGCTCTCTTCGCCACCGCCTACGGCAACGTCGGCTCGTCGATCTACTACGCGCTCGGCGTCACCGCGGGGATCGCTCTCGGGCTGACGCCGCTCGTCTTCCTGATCAGCGGGATCATCTTCGCCTGCACCGCTGCGACCTACGCGGAGGGAACCGTCCGCTTCCCGGAGGCCGGTGGCTCGTCCAGCTTCGCCCGCCACGCGTTCAACGAGGTCGTCTCGTTCGGGGCCGCGTGGGCGCAGATGCTCAACTACATCATCACGGTCGCCATCTCGGCGTTCTTCGTCCCGCACTACCTCTCGATCTTCTGGGAGCCGCTGAAGACGAACCCGTGGGACATCGTCGGCGGTGCGGCCGTGATCCTGATCCTCGTCGCGATCAACATCGTCGGCGTGAAGGAGGCGGCCGGGCTGAATGTCTTCCTGGCCGTGATCGACTTCGCCACGCAGCTGCTGCTCGTCGGGATCGGCTTCGCGATCGTCTTCCATCCGCATGTGCTCACCGCCAACGTCCACTGGGGCGTCGCGCCCTCCTGGGGGAAGTTCGCGCTCGCGATCCCGGTGGCGATGATCGCCTACACCGGGATCGAGACCGTCTCGAACCTCGCCGAGGAGGCCCGCGACCCGTCCCGTTCGATCCCCGCCTCGATCCGGCTCGTCGCCGTCGCCGTCTTCGCGATCTACTTCACGCTGCCGCTGATCGCGCTCTCCGCCCTGCCCGTGTACGAGGACACGCCCGGCCACTTCGTCACGAAGCTGGGCCTGCCACCCGACAAGGGCGGCTTCGAGAACGACCCGGTGCTCGGGCTCGTCGAACACCTCGGCCTGCACGGCTTCGTGCTCAGTGCGGCCAAGGTCTACGTCGGCGTGCTCGCGGCGACGATCCTCTTCATCGCCACCAACGCGGGCGTGATCGGCGCCTCGCGGATCACCTACTCGATGGCGAGCTACCGGCAGCTCCCCGAGGTCTTCCGGCGGCTGCACCCGCGGTTCCGGACGCCGTGGCTCTCGCTCGTCGTCTTCGCCGGCGGCATCTCGATCCTGGTGCTCCTCCCGGGCAAGGTCGCCTTTCTCGGGACGATGTACTCGTTCGGCGCGATGCTGTCGTTCACGATCGCGCACGCGTCGGTGATCGCACTGCGGCGGAAGCCGCCAAAGGAGCTGGCGGAGTACCGAGCTCGCCCGAACCTGCGGATCAGGGGATTCGACGTGCCGCTCTTCGCCGTGCTCGGCGGGCTCGGCACGGCCACGGCCTGGATCGTCGTCGTCGTCCAGTACCCGCCCGCTAGGTGGGCCGGGCTCGGCTGGCTCGCCGTCGGCTTCCTGTTCTACTGGCAGTACCGCACCCGCGCGGTCAAACGCGGCCTGCGCGAGACCGTGCGCACGCCGGCGCTCGTGCTCGGCCCGTCGCTGACGATCGAGTACCGGACGATCGTCGTGCCGGTCGTGCGCACCGGAGAGAGCGAGGAGGCGCTCGTCGCGGCCGCGCGGCTCGCCGCGGAGCGCGGAGCGACGGTTGCGGTCGTGACGGTGGTCGAGGTGCCGTTGGCGCTCCCGCTCGACGCGCAGCTGCCGGAGCAGGAGGATGTCGCCGAGGCACTCCTGGACGATGCGCAGGCGCTGGTCGAGAGCTACGGCGTACGTGCGGTCACGCGCCTCCTGCGCGCGCGCCGCGCCGGCCCCGCGATCGTCGAGGAGGCGCGCCGTCGCGATGCGGAGCTGATCGTGCTCGGCTCGCCACGGCGCGCGGTTGCCGGGCGCCGTCGCCTGTTCGGCGGGACGGTGGACAATGTCCTTCGAGAGTCGCCCTGCCGGGTTCTGATCGCCGCGGGCTCGAGGGCGGCATGACGGGAAGACGCGCCGGGACGGCACTGATCTCGGTCGTGCTCGTCGGGCTCGGCCTGGTGGTGATCGCCAGAACGGTGCAGGCCGGCGTCGGTGGCGGGCTCGGGCTACTGCTCGGCGGCATGCTCGTGGCCGCCGGCGCACTTCGGCTGTACCTCACGACGAGAGCGGGTCGCTGATGCCGCGCAGGATTCCGGGTCTCGTGCGCAGCCTCGGGGGCAGGTCGCTCGCCTCTGTGGCATACGGCGAGGTCGGCTCGTCGATCTACTTCGCGCTCGGGGTGATCGCGTTCTTCGCGCTCGGGCTCACGCCCTGGGTGCTGTTGGGCGTCGGAGCGCTGTTCATGCTCGTCGCCCTCTCGTACGCGGAGGGAACCGCTGCGATTCCCGAGACCGGTGGCGCCGCGATGCTCGCGCGGCGCGCGTTCAACGATCCGGTCGGCTTCCTCACCGGCTGGGTGCTGCTGCTCGACTACGCGATCGTGATCGCGCTCGCCGCACTCTTCGCGCCGCACTACTTCGGCCACGCGGTCGGGTGGGTAGCGGCTGACGCGGCATCCGTGGGACATCGTCGCAGCCGTCTTCGTCGTCCTCGCGATCACGCTCCTGCGCCTGATCAGGCGCCCCGGCCTGTACCGGATCGCGATCGTCGTCGCCGCGGTCGCGTTCGTCTCCCACCTGCTGCTTGATCGCGCTCGGCTTCGCGTTCCTCTTCTCGTTCTCCGACCTCGAGCAAGGCATCCATCCGGGGGTCGCGCCGAGCTGGCACTCGCTCGCGTTCGTGCTGCCCGCGTCGATGCTCGCCTACACGGGGCTGGAGACGCTCGCGAACCTGGCGCAGGAGGCCCGCGAGCCCGGCAAGACGATGCCACGGAGCCTGTTCGGCGGCATCGGGGCGGCCGTGCTTGTCTCCGCTCTCGTCGGGATCGTCGGCATCGCCGCCTTTCCGGCCGTTTCGGGTTCCGAAGGCGTCTCGACCTCTCTCGGCAGCGACTGGTTGCGTGCCCCACTCGTCGGCATCGTCAGCGCCTTCAACGGTCACCTGCCCGCGCTTGCCGTCGACGCTCTGCGCGTGCTGATCGGGTTGAGCGGTGCGGGGATCCTGCTCGCGGCGGCGACGACGTCGATCTCGGGGATCGGGCGCGTCGTCTACTCGCTCGGCCGCCACCAGATGCTGCCGCACGTCTTCGGGACGTTCGGGCGTCGCAGCACCCTGCCTCCGGCTGCGATCCTGGGCGCCGCGGCCGTCTCGAGCACGCTGGTGATCCTCGCCGCCTCGATCGGCCACGAGGTCCGCTTCCTCGCCAGTCTGTACAGCTTCGGCGTCCTGATCACCTTCGCGATCGCGCAGGCCGCGGTCGTCCGGCTGCGGTTCACCGATCCCGACCTCGAGCGGCCGTTCCTCGTCCCCGTCAATCTCCGCATCCGCGGGCGACCGGTGCCGGTCGCGGCGCTGATCGGGATCCCGCTCGTCGCCGCGCTCTGGGTCGCCTCCCTGGCGACGCACCAGGCTGCCCGCATCGGCGGTCCGGCGTGGCTCCTGCTCGGTGCTGCTCTGTACGTCGGCGCTCGCGCTCGCCGTGGTGCGGGCCTCCTCGACAGCGTCACGGCGCCGGTCCCCGATCTGGTGCCGGCCACCGAGGGCGCCTACGAACGCATCCTCGTCCCGGTCAAGCTGGGCGTGATCGGCGAGGAGATGCTCGCGACCGCGATCAGGCTTGCCGAGGAGCGGGGCGGTCGCATCCATGCCCTGCACGTGATTCTCGTGCCGCGGGAGCTCGCGCTCGACGCCCAGCAGCTCGACCGGGAGGCGCGGGCGAGCGCGTCGCTGATCGACGCGAAGGCGCTTGCGGCCGAGCATGGGGTCGAGATCGAGGGCTCCATCGTCCGGGCGCGCGCGATCGGCGAGGCGATCGTGCAGAAAGCCGAGGAGATCGGCGCCGACCTGATCGTGATGGGCTCGGCGCCGCGCTGGCGCAGGCAGTCGCGCTTCTTCAGCCCAACCGTCGACTACGTGCTCCGGCGCGCCTCCTGCGAGGTGATGGTGATCGCCTATCCGCAGGGTCTGCTCGAGGAAGAGGCGGCCCTCCCATGACCTCGACTGCTTGGTGCAGACCCTCCCCGCGGCCACGCGAGTCAGGAATCAATCATCTACGCTGAGCCGATGAAAGCGATCGTGATCGGGTGCGGCCGCGTTGGCTCGTCGATCGCGCACGAGCTGCGTGCCGAAGGGTGGGACGTCGTCGCCGTCGACGAGAAGGAGGAGGCCCTGAGCCGGCTCGGCGAGAGCTGGGACGGAGGCTTCGTCGTCGGCCACGGGATGGACACATCGGTGCTCCGCCGGGCGGGAGTGGAGGAGGCGGATGCCGTGGTCGTCTCGACGGACGGCGACAACACGAACATCGTCGTCGGCCAGGTGGTCCAGAAGCGTTTCGGGATCGAGTGCGTCGTCGTCCGGTTGCTCGACCCGGCCCGCGCCGAGTTCTACTCGGCTCAGGGAATGCGCACGGTCTGCCCGACTTCGAACGCGATCGCTGTCCTGACCGAGGCCGTCCGCACCTGCGCGATACCGCAGCCGGCCCCGGTCAGCTGATGTACGTGCTGATTGCCGGCGGCGGCAAGATCGGCGCGAACCTCACGCGCAGCCTGCTTCGAGCCGGCCACGAGGTGACGCTGGTCGAGCAGCGGCGCGACCGCTTCGAGCGTCTCGAGGACGAGCTGGAGCACGTCGTCGTCCACGGCGACGCGACCGAGATCTTCGTGCTCGAGCGTGCGGGGATCCAGCGGCCGCCGAGCATCGTCGTCGCGGTCACCGGAGACGACGAGGACAACATCGTCATCTGCCAGCTCTCGCGTGAGAAGTACGGGGTGGACAAGGTGATCGCGCGCGTCAACGACCCGCGTAACCAGGTGCACTTCGATCTGCTCGGCGTCTCACCGACCGTCTGCGCGACCTCGTCGATCATGGCCCTGATCGAGCACGAGGTTCCGGAGCACGGCCTCGTCCACCTGCTCGAGCTGCCGAAGGAGAACGTGGAGATCGTCGAGGTGCAGATCCCTCCGGACGCCGACTGCGCCGGGATCGCGATCGAGCGGCTGGCGCTCCCCGCCGGCTCCCGGCTGATCTCGGTGAAGCGGGACGGTCAGTTCGAGATCGCCGAAGGCCAGACGACCCTGCGCGCAGGCGATCAGGTTCTGGCGATTCTCCAGCCGGGCAAGGAGGACGAGCTGCGCCGTGTGCTGCTCAAGACCTAGCGCCCGCGCTCCCGGCTAGCCGGTGCGCCTCGCGCTCCTCCTCTCGATCGTGGTCGTCGTCGGAACTGCCGGCGCGGCGCAGGGAGCGCCCCAAGCCCGGCCGGTGGTGGTCGTTCGGGGTCTCGACGCGCCAACGCAGGTGACGGCGCCTCGTAGCGAGCCCGGCCGGCTCTACGTCGTCGAGCAGGCCGGCGTGATCCGCGTCGTCGAGAGGGGGAAGATCCGGCCGAAGCCGTTTCTCGACATCCGCGCACGGGTCGGAAGCGGCGGCGAGCGGGGCCTCCTGTCCGTCGTCTTCCACCCGCGGTATGCGACCAACCGCCTCTTCTACGTCGACTACACCGACACGGCCGGGAACACACGCGTCGTCGAGTACCGCTCCAACGGCACGAGCGCGATTGCGTCCTCGGCCCGGCAGCTCTTCTACGAGCGGCAGCCGTTCGCCAACCACAACGGCGGCCAGCTCGCCTTCGGGCCGGACGGACTCCTCTACATCGGCCTCGGCGACGGCGGCTCGGGCGGCGATCCGAACAACAACGGCCAGACGATGACGACGAAGCTCGCCAAGATCTGGAGGCTCGACGTGAACCGTCGGAGCGCCAAGCCGGTGCTGGCCTTCTACGGGCTGCGCAACCCCTGGCGATTCTCGTTCGACCGCGCGAACGGAGACCTCTACATCGGCGATGTCGGGCAGGGGGCCTGGGAGGAGATCGATTACGTGTCGCGAGCCCAGCTCGGCACGCTGATGAACTTCGGCTGGGCGCGCTACGAGGGCCTGGCGACCTATGACGCGAGCCGCGTCCTGTCCACCCGCGGGACGCTCGCCTGGCCGATCGAGGTCTACAGCCACGACGCCGGCTGTTCGGTCACCGGCGGCTTCGTCTACCGCGGCAAGGCGCAACCCGACATCGCCGGGCGATACGTCTACGGCGACTACTGCTCGGGGACGGTGTGGAGCCTGCGGGTGCGCAACGGGAAGGCCGAGGACAAGCGGGCCGAGCCGTTCTCGATTCCCGGCCTGACCTCGTTCGGCGAGGACGCGCGCGGCGGGCTGTACGCGGTCTCGGCGAGCGGGGTGCTCTACCGGATCGCCGCCGCGTAGGGTTCCCGGCCGAGCCCGAGCGTCAGGATCTACGAGGCGCGCCGGCGCCGGACCTGCGGCCCCTGGCTGCCGAGCGCCGCGTAGGCGAGTGCCGTCAGCGACTCGTTCAGCGCTCGCAGCTCGTGTACGACGGGCGCGAGGTTCTCGCCGGAGTCGAGCCGGCGATTCAACGCTCGCACCTCGCCGGTCAGCGCATCGAGCCGCTGAAGGAGCGCGTCGAGCTGCCGGTCGCCTACTTCCCCGCGGTCCATTGCCTGAATTGTACGAGCAAGACGTGGGCGGCGAGCACCCCTGCGAGCACGCCCGCCGAATCGATCAGGACGTCGCGCACCGCCGCGTGGCGGCCTGCGACGAAGTGCTGGTGCAGCTCATCGCTTGCGGCGTAGGCGACGCCGGCGGCCAGCGCGAGCGGCCGTCGCCCGACCGCCCGCGCGAGCAGGAGCCCGAGCACCGCGTACTCGCCGAAGTGAGCGATCTTTCGCAGTACGAGATCCCACGTTCCCAGGCCGGTGCCGAGATTGGGCACGGACGACAGTCCGAAGATCAGCCCGGCCCAGAGGACGACCGGCAGCCAGACGGTCAGCAGGCGCGAGCGGGGCACGGGCCCGATGATAGGGTCCGCCCCGATAGGCGAGCGGTAAGGGAACCCGGTGCAAGTCCGGGACGGTCCCGCCGCTGTAAGGGGAAGGCCCTCCGCCGGAAGCCACTGGTCGCAAGGCCGGGAAGGCGGTGGAGGGGGAGCCCCGAGTCAGAAGACCTGCCGCCCGCCGCGAAACCATCGAACCCCTCGCGGAAGGAGGATTCGTGTCCAAGCTCTTCCCCGGACTCCTCGTAGCACTCGTAGTGGCGCTCGCCGCCGCCGCCGGCTCACCGGCCGCCGCGCCGCAGCGCATCGTCTCGCTCTCGCCCACCGCGACCGAGTCGCTGTTCGCGATCGGTGCGGGCAAGCAGGTCGTCGCGGTCGACGACCAGTCGGACTACCCGAAGGAGGCCCCGCACACGTCACTGTCGGGCTTCACGCCGAACGTGGAGGCGATCGCCGGCTACAAGCCCGACCTGGTCGTCGTCTCCTACGACCCGAACGGCCTCGTCGCCACCCTGCGCGGGCTCGGCATCCGCGTGGTCGTGCAGGACGCAGCCACGACCCTCGACGAGGCGTACACGCAGATCAAGCAGCTCGGCACGCTCAGCGGGCACGCGAAGCAGGCAACCGCGCTCGTCGCCAGGATGAAGAAGCGGATCGGGGAACTGGTCGCCGCCGGGACGCGTCGGGCGAGCGGGTTGACCGTCTACCACGAGCTCGGCCCCGACCTCTACTCCCTCACTTCGAGCACGTTCGCCGGTCGCGTCTACGCGATGTTCGGCCTGAAGAACATCGCCGACGCCGCCGACACGGGTGGCTCCGGGTACCCGAAGCTGTCGGCGGAGTACGTCGTCTCGCAGAGCCCCGACATCGTCGTTCTCGCCGACATCGCCTGTTGCGGCCAGTCGCCGCGCACGGTGGCGGCCCGGCCGGGATGGCGAAACGTCGCAGCGGTCAGAACGGGCACGATCGTCCGCATCGACGACTCGATCGCCTCGCGCTGGGGTCCCCGGATCGTCAACTTCGTCAGGGCGGTCGCCGCCGCGCTCGCACACGTCCGGACATGAGCCGTCGGCTCGACGGAGGCGACCCAGGAGCGAGGCGCCGGCTTTGCCGGCGCCGGAGCGGGGCGTGAGCGGCCGGCTCTGGGTCGTCGGGGCGGCCGTGTTTCTCGCGGGCGCTCTGCTCACCGGGGCGCTCGTCGGGCCCGTGCACATCGGGCTGGGGGAGGTGCTCCAGTCGGTCGGCGCCCGCCTGCCGTTCCTCGACATCCACACGCCGCTGACGCCGACGCAGGAGTCGATCCTCTGGGACATCCGCCTGCCCCGCGTCGTGCTCGGAGCTCTGGTCGGGGCGATGCTCGCGGTCGCAGGGGCGTCGTACCAGGGCGTCTTCCGCAACCCGCTCGCCGACCCGTACCTGCTCGGCGTCGCCGCCGGCGCGGGCCTGGGGGCGACGATCGCGCTCGTGTACCTGCCGAACGGGGTCGATTTCCAGAAGGTGCTGCCGCCCGCCGCGTTCCTGGGCGGGGCGGTTGCTGTTGTGGCCGCGTACGCGATCGGCCGCTCGGCCGGGCGGGGGAGTGGCGGCGCGACCCTCGTGCTCGCCGGCGTGACGGTCGCCTCGTTCTTCACCGCGGTGCAGACGTTCGTCCAGCAGCAGCACTCCGACACGCTCCAGCAGGTGTACGCGTGGATCCTCGGCCGGTTGCCGAGCTCAGGCTGGACCGACGTGAAGATCCTCCTGCCGTACGCGGCGGTCGCGACGGCCGGGATTCTGGTCCACCGGCGGCTGCTGGATGTGCTCAGCGTGGGCGACGAGGAGGCGGCCAGCCTCGGCGTGAATGTCGGGCGGGTGCGGCTGATCGTCGTGCTCTGCGCGACCGTCGGCACCGCCGCCGCCGTGGCGGTCAGCGGCCTGATCGGGTTCGTCGGGATCATCGTTCCGCACGCGATCCGGCTCGTCGCGGGGCCGAGCTACCGGTTGCTACTCCCCCTGTCGGTGCTCTTCGGCGCCGGTTTCCTCGTCCTGGCCGACGTGATCGCGCGCACGGCGCTGTCGCCCGCAGAGCTGCCGATCGGCGTCGTCACGGCGTTCTTCGGCGCGCCGTTCTTCGCGATCGTGCTGCGGACGTCCCGGCGGATGGCGTCGACATGACAATGCTGGCGCTGGAGCGGGTGAGGGTCGAGCTCGGCGGGCGGGCCGTGGTCGACGGTGTTTCGTTCGCGGTCGGCCACGGCGAGTGGGTGGCGGTGATCGGGCCGAACGGAGCGGGGAAGACGACGGTGCTGCGAGCGGTTGCCGGGCTGGTCGGCCACGACGGTTCGATCGCGGTGGACGGAGAGCCGGTGCGGCGTCTCGGTCGGCGCGAGCTCGCTCGTCGCGTCGCCGTCGTCCCGCAGGTGCCGCTCATGCCCGGTGGGATGGCCGTGCGCGAGTACGTCCTCCTCGGCCGAACACCGTACGTCTCGTACGCGGGGCGGGAGAGCCGCCGCGACCTGGCCGCGACCGAGGAGGCGCTCTCCCGCCTCGACCTGGGCGCCCTGGCCGACCGGCAGCTCGACACCCTGTCGGGTGGCGAGCGCCAGCGTGCCGTCCTCGCCCGCGCGCTCGCGCAGGAGGCGCCGTTGCTCCTTCTCGACGAGCCGACAAGTGCGCTCGACGCGGGTCGCCAGCAGGAGGCGATGGAGCTGATCGACGGGCTGCGGCTCGACGCCGGTCTGACCGTGGTGGCGGCGATGCACGACCTGACCCTGGCCGGCCAGTACGCCTCCCGGCTGCTGCTCCTCTCGGGCGGCCGGATCGTGGCTCAAGGAGCCCCGGTCGAGGTGCTGACGGAGCCGCTGATCGCGGAGCACTACGGCGCGCGTGTCCGGATCCTCGACGGCCTGGCCGTCGTCCCGGTCCGAACTACCTAGCCTGCAGTACCGCTGGTTGTGGTTCCGGCGGCCGGTCTGTGACGGCAACGCCTCAGAAAGCAGGTGGCGTGATCGCAGAGACCAGCACGGCTTTTCGTTTCGAGCGGTTCTCGACCTGATGGAGTCGCCCGCTGTCGAAGGAGATGCTGTCACCTTCGGTGAGGACGAACTCCTGGCTGTCGATGGTGACGACGACCGAGCCTTCGAGGCAGACGGCGTTCTCTTCGCCGGGATGCGACATCGGCTCGACGTGTGTGATCGCACCGGGCGCGTATTCGATCCAGATGAACTCGACCTTCCGGTTCAGATCGGGAGTCAGGAGCTCGTAGACCACCTTGGAGCGAGGGACGTTGAGTCCCTTGCGCTCGTGCCGGCGCACGACGAGACGCTGGCCGGCCCCGTCGCTCTCGTCGTCGGACATGTCACCGCCGAGAAAGAGCGCGGCGATCGGGACGTCGAGGGCGCCGGCGATCCGGCGCAGCGTATTTATCGAGGGGCTCGCGAGGCCGCGCTCGACCTGGGAGATGAGGCTCTGCGACACCCGCGCCTTCTCCGCAACAGCCTGGAGCGTCAGCTTCCGCTCGAGTCGAAGCGTCCGGATCCGAGGCCCCAACTCGAGCACGTCGCGCTCGATCTCGGCGTCGGCAGGACGAGCAGGTTCCGCCCTCATTGCGCGCGCACTATAGTCATTTGGAGGGTCTGCTGTCGGCCCAGGGTTTTTTCAACGCCATTGCAATCCAAGTCCGAGGGTGTTAAAACCCGCCACACGTTGGGTCGTGTGGCGCTCCGCATCCGCCGAAGTTCGCCAGTCTCCCCAGAGTGCAAGACCGGCTCGGCGGCACTGTCCTACCGGCGCCTGACTTTCAACGCGGTTGATTCCCCACTAGGAGGAGGGTGAGGTGCCTGAGGACAACAAACACCTGAGCCGGACGAAGTTTCTGGGTGTCGCCGCCACCGGCGTCGCCGCTGCTGGCAGCCTGGGCGTCACCGGCTTCGCCAAGGCCGCGACCAGACCCAAGACCGCCGCGGCGGCCAGGGCCGCCAAGCCGTTCCTGATCGGCTGCCCGTTCCCGCTTCATTCCTTCTACGCCGCAGACGGCAACCAGATGAAGAACGGCTCCGGCCTCGCGATCGACGAGATCAACGCCAGCGGAGGCATCGCCGGACGGAAGATCGACAGGATCGTCATCGATGCCGACGTCGCGACGCCAGAGGGAGTCACGACCGCTTTCAAGAAGCTCGTCTCGGCCAAGGTGGACGCCATCCTGGTCGGCTACATCCAGGTGGACGCACCGAGCTACGACATCGCTGCCGCCTACGGTGCCCCGTACATCCACGGGAACACCCTCGATGCGGGCGTCCAGCGGGTCAAGGCGAATCCGAAGAAGTACTTCAACATCTTCAACGTCGACTCGACCGAGGTGCACTACGGGGCCAACTTCCCTCTCTTCCTCCAGCAACTCGCGAGCTCCGGCCAGTTCAAGCCGAGGGCGAAGACGATCCATTTCGTCGAGGGTGACCTCGGGTACAGCCAGAACATCTCGCGCGCAGGACAGGACGCGTTCAAGAAGGCCGGCTGGAACGTCGTCGGCGTCGAGAAGGTCGTGACGCCGACGAACGACTGGACTCCGGTGATCAGGAAGCTCCAGCAGAAGAAGGCGGCGAGTCGTGATGAACTGCCATCCTGCTCCCGCCGATCTCGCGGCGTTCATGAAGCAGTTCGCCGCCAACCCGACCGACGCGCTCGTCTATCTGCAGTACGGCCCCTCGGTTCCCGTGTTCCAGCAGCTTGCAGGCAAGGCGGCCAACGGTGCAGTCTGGTCGACGGTGGTCGGCACCTTCAACGACCAGCTCGGCAAGGCCTTCCAGGCCAAGTATCGGGCGAAGTACAAGTCGGATCCGGGCTTCGCAAACGCCGGCCAGTGCTACGACGAGGTCTACATGCTGGCGCAGGCGTGGGGGAAGGTCGGAGACCCGCGGAACTTCCGCGCCGTCGCCGACGCGCTGCGCACGACGATCCACCGCGGCGTGAGCGGCACGATCAACATGAACCGTCCCGGCCAGTACACACTCAGCTACCCCTACGAGACGAACGATCCGTCTCTCGGGATGGCGTCCCTGTACTTCCAGATCCAGAACGGGAAGCAGACGATCATTTCCCCGTCCCCGTACGCGCAGGCTCGATACAAGAAGGCGCCCTGGCAGAAGTAGCTCACGAGTAGCTCACGATCGCTTGACCCTTTCCTGCTCCGGTATCCGGAAGCACTTCGGTGGGTCCGTCGTCCTCCACGAGGTCTCGCTGGCGCTTGGCCGTACCGAGATCCTCGGGGTCGCCGGCCCGAACGGAGCGGGCAAGTCGACGCTCTTCGACATCCTCTCGGGGCACGTGAAGCACGATGCCGGGCGCGTGGAGTTGAACGGGCGGGACATCACCAACGCACCCGCCTACGCACGCGCCCGGCTCGGCCTCGCGAGGACCTTCCAGTCGCCGCTCGTCCCGTCGTCGCTGACGGTCGGCGAAACGCTCGCCGCGGCTCGCCTTGCCTGGTCGCCCAAGCTCGGAACGGCCGAGGTCGAGGCCGCCCGGGCCCTCGCCCGGCTCGAGGCCGACGATCACCGCGTCTCGGCCGAGCTCGACACGCTCGATCGGCGGAAGCTCCTCCTTGCCTGTCTTCTCGTGCGGAAGCCGACGGTCCTAATGCTCGACGAGCCCTGTAGCGGTCTGCTCCAGGAGGAGATCGGCGAGATCGACGAGATCATCCGCGCGATTCGCGACGAGACCGAGGCGGCGGTGGTCGTCGTCGAGCACCGCCTGGAGCTTCTCACCGCGATCGCCGAACGGGTGGCGGTGCTCGACGAGGGGCGGAAGATCGCAGAAGGACCGCCGGCCGAGGTCTTCGACGACCCGGTGGTCCGCGCGGCGTACTTCGAGGCGCCCAGCAGAGCCGCATGACCGCCGCGCTCGAGGTGCGGCGGCTCTCGGCCGGCTACGGACCGGTGCGCGTGCTTCACGAGATCGACCTGTCCGTTTCCCACGGGGAACGCGTCGGGCTGCTGGGCCTGAACGGTCACGGCAAGACCACGCTGCTCCGGGCGATCGTCGGACTCGTCGGTTGGCGGCGTGGTGACATCGAATTGCACGGCCGGCCGGTGATGAAGCGCTCGACGTACAGTCTCGCCCGGGCCGGAGTGGTGATGATTCCGCAGGGGGACGCGCTCTTTCCGGGGCTCAGCGTTCGCGACAACCTCGACGCGGGGGCCTATCCCTCCCGGGTCTGGAAGGCTCGGAAGCAGCGGCGCCAGCTCGTGTTGGACTTGTTCCCGCGACTCGCGGAACGGCTCGATCAGGCCGTCGGCACCCTGAGCGGCGGCGAGCGGCGCATGGTCTCGATCGGCCGAGGCCTGATGACGGACGCTGACGTCTATCTCATCGACGAGCCCTCTCTCGGCCTTGCCCCCGGGATCATCTCGTCGCTGATGGACTCGCTCTTCTCCGTCGGCGTCGAGGGCGGCGCGATGATCATCGCCGAGCAAAATCGGGCGCTGATCGAGGGCAGAGTCGACACGATGGTGCACATCCACGGCGGCGAGATCGTCAAGACGGAGTCGACCGACAGCGCCGGAGTCGGCTCGGGGGCCGCGTGACGGACGTCATCGTCACCACGCTCAACCTCGCCGCGATCTACGGGCTGGTCGCCGTCGGGATCGCGATCACCTGGGCGGGTCTCGGGTTCCTCAACCTCGCCCAGGGCACGACGTTCGCCGTCGCCGGGTACGGAGCCTGGTTTGCGTCCAAGCACATCTCGTCGAGCAGTCCCGTCGTGATCGCCGCGGGCATGGTCACGGGTGCGCTGTGCGGCGTGATCATCTGCGCGGCCGTCTTTCTGCCGCTGTACGGAAAGCGAAACTGGGAGACGCGGACGCTGACGGCCACACTCGCCCTCAGCTTCATCGGGACGAACGTTCTGCTCGAGGTCTTCGGGCCGGACTACAAGGCGCTCCCCGAGATCTTCGGCTCCGGTCACTTCGGCCTGGCCGGCGCTGTCGTGACCGCGGACAAGACGGGCACGGTGATCAGCGCGGCCGTCGTGCTCACCCTTGCCGTCCTCGGTCTCGTCGGGACGCGGACGGGCCTCGGCATTCGCGCTCTGACGCAGCACAGCGAAGGAGCTGCGCTCGTCGGCATCGACCTGCGGACGACCGCATTTGCGATTCTCGCTGTGAGCGGAGCCCTGGCCGGACTCGCCAGCACGCTTCTCGCCCAGACGTTCTACGTGGTCCCCGAGGCCGGCTTCGTACCGCTCGTGAAGGGGCTGGTGGTCGCGATGCTCGGCGGGCTCGGCAGCATCCGGGGCACGATCCTCGCGGCGCTCCTCGTGGGTGGCGTCGAGGCCGCGACGGCGACGTACATGGGACAGCAGTACGTGCTGCTCACCCTCTTCCTCCTGATCGTCGTCGTCCTGCTCGTCCGGCCGCGCGGGCTCGGCGGCGTGCTGGAGACCGCCCGTGCGTGAGCGCCTCCACGCCGTTTCCCTCCGCAGTCCGAACACCTGGTTCTGGATCGCGTTCCTGGTCTTTGCAGCGGTGTTGCCGACCTTCTACATCGACGACTACGTCTACAGCGTGTTCGTTCTGTTCGGGCTCTACGGGACGATCAATCTCATGTGGAGCCTGGTCATCGGAACCGCGGGCATCCTCTCGTTCGCGACGTTGGCGATCGTGGGCGTCGGGGCATATCTGTCGGCGTATCTGTCGGTCAGCCACGGGTGGACCTGGCCGTCGATGTTCGCCATCTCCGTCGCCGCGGGCGCGGTGCTCGGTGCGATCGTCGCAGCGCCGGCGATCCGCCTGCGAGGCGTCTACTTCGCGCTGCTCACGTTCGGCCTCGTGGAGCTGTTTCGCTCGTACGCCTCGTTGAGCGACTACCTCGGGCTTGCGTATGGGCTCTTCGGAGCGAGCAGCTTCGTGCCCGAGCGCTTCGACGGCACTCACACCGGCTCCGTCATCGCCTACTACGGCGCGATGGGTCTGTTGATCCTCGCCCTTGTCGTCAACTGGGCGATCGCCGGGGGGCGCCTCGGGTTGCTCCTGCGCACGGCCCGCGAGAGCGAGCCCGTCGCCAAGGCGCTGGGCGTGGACATCGTCCGCGCCCGTTTCGCCGTCTTCGTCGCTTCGTCGGCCGTGCTCGGGCTGACAGGTGCCTTCTACTCGTCCTACTACAAGGGCGTCTCCCCCTCGATCTTCGACTTCGGGAAGGTCCTGCTCCTCTTCGCGATGATGGTCGTCGGCGGGATGGGAAGCGCCCGCGGCGTGCTGCTCGGCACCGGGCTGCTGCTCTTCGTCGACCAGCACTGGCTCTCGGCCGGGCCGTCCCGGTTCATCGCGATCGGCGTCCTGATGCTGGTCGTGACGCTGTTCACCGAGAGCGGCCTCGACGGGCTCTTCGCGCAGATCCGCGACTGGCACCGCGCGCGCAAGGCGAGAGGCGAGCTCGGAGACACGACACCAGCGACCACCGATGTCGGAAGGGAGAGGTTGACGTGAGCGATGTGACCTTTGGGATTTCCCCCGAGTGTCTGTGCCATGACGTCCGCGACAACGTGGAACGGGTCAAGGCCCTCGAGGACGCAGGGTTCCAGTTCATCTGGGAGGGAGACCACACGCTCCCGTGGCAGCATTCCTCGGGGCACAGCGCGGGGATCTTCTCGACGCTCACGGCCTTCCTCTCCCGGACCGAGCGTGCGGTCGTCGGCGGGATGGTCATCCCGGCGATCGGGATCAGGCACCACCCGATCGACGTCGCGGTCGAGACCGCGACGCAGGCGCTCCTCTATCCGGGCCGCGTCGCGCTCTGCGTCGGAACGGGCGAGGCGATGAACGAGAAGACGACAACCGGGTTCTGGCCGCCGCTCAAGGAGCGGGTCGAGCGCTGCGTCGAGGGGATCGAGCTGATCAAGAAGGCGTGGGAGAGCGACGACTACTTCAAGCACGACGGCAAGCACTTCCAGAGCTTCTTCTACCTCTACACGAAGCCGGCCGAGCCCATCCCGCTGGTCTGCGCCGCCCAGGGCCCGATCATGGCTCGAAACGCCGGCCTCCACTCCGACGGCTACGTCGCTGTGGGCGTCCCGCCCGAGCACCATCGCGACGTGTTGATCCCGGCCTTCGAGAAGGGAGCCCGCGAGGCGGGCAAGGACACCAGCACGTCGATGAAATGCGCCTCGGTCAGCACCTCGTACCACCCCGACCCTGAGGTGGCGCTGAACGGGGCACGCGTCTACGGCGGTCTCCTCATCCCTGAGGCGTACAACCACATCCAGGACCCGAGGGTGATCGAGCAGCGCGCGCTCCTCGTCCGCGACGAGGCACTGCACGGCGCGTTCTGCATCGCTCGAGGGCCGAGGAGGTCGCCGATGCGTTCCAGAGGTTCATCGACGCCGGCTGCAATCACATCATCTGGGCCGACATGAGTCCCGACCCCTCGCTGGTCGCCCCGCTCTGGGCGAACGAGGTCATGCCGATCCTTCGCCGGCGGGGCATCGTCGCGTAGGACTGATTTCAGTGAGAGTGCATATCAACTTCAACTGTGATACAAGCGGGTAGATGAGCGGCGGGTCGTCGATCGTGCCGCGCGGGCGGTGGGCCAGGATCCACCGGCTCGAGCTTGCCCCGCCCGACCGGGCGCCGGGGATCCCGGACGACACGGCTGCCGTGCCGTTCGAGAGCTGGATCAACGGCTGGCTCGTCGACGACGCGATGCTCGGTGAGCGCTGCCGGCTGAGGACGCCGACCGGGCGGATCGTCGAGGGCGTGCTCGTCGAGGAAGACCCCGGCTACCACCACAGCTTCGGGTCGCCGCCGGCCGCGCTCCAGCGCGCCGGCGGGCGGGCGTTCGAGATCCTCTTCGGACGGGGGCCATCGTGACGACGAGCCCGTACGAGGCGATGCTCGCTCGGCGCGACGAGATCATGCGGCGCTCGGTCGGGATCGACTACGACAGCTTCCGCCGCGGGCGGCTCGGCTGGGATTACGAGGCACTCATGGCCACAGTCGGCTACGGCATGGAGGAGGCCGCGCGGATTCAGCTCGCCCGCGGAGTCGGCGCGACGCCGATGCGCGAGGCACCGAACCTGACCGCGCTCGCTCGCTCTGGCGCCCCGAGCGGGTTCGGCGCGCGCATCTTCGTCAAGGACGAAGCGGCCAACGCCTCGGGGAGCTTCAAGGACCGCCGCGCGAGCCTCTCGGTGTACGAGGCCCGCGAGCGCGGATACAAGGGCGTGATCGCCGCGACCAGCGGGAACTACGGCGCCGCCGTGGCCTCGCAGGCCGCCCGGGCCGGGCTCGCGTGCATCGTCGTCCAGGAAGCCCGGGACTCGCGCGGGGTCGGCCAGCCAGAGATCATCGAGAAGGCCCGGGCCTGCGAGGAGTTCGGAGCCGAGGTCGTGCAGTGCACCGTGGGACCGGAGCTCTTCTACCTCTTCCTGCTCCTCCTCGAGGAGACGAGGTACTTCAACGCCTCGCTCTACACGCCATTCAGCGTCGCCGGCATCGAGACCCTCGGCGCCGAGATCGCCGACGACGTGCGCCGTCTCGGCTGGGCGCGATCCGGACGTCGTGCTGATCACCCACGCTGGCGGCGGGAACGTCACCGGCACGGCCCGCGGCCTGCGCAAGGCCGGGGCGGTCGCCACCCAGGTCGTAGGCGTGTCGGTCGACCTCCGCGGCCTGCACATGGCGAGCGACACCGCCTTCAACAAGAAGTCGTTCACGACCGGGCACTCCGGGTTCTCGTTCCCGTTCACGGTCAAGCCCGATCGCAGCGACGTTCCGTTCAACGCCGCGCGGGCCCTCCGCTACCTCGACCGCCTCGTACTGGTGACGCAGGGGAGGTCTTCTACGCCACCGAGGTGCTCAGCAAGCTCGAGGGCATGCAGCGCGGCCCCGCCGGGAACACGTCGCTCGCCGCGGCGCTCGTGATCGCGCGTGAGCTGCCCGAGGATGCGATCGTCGTCGTCCAGGAAACGGAGTACACCGGAGCCGGGAAGCACCCCTGGGCGCAGCTCGCGTTCGCGGCGGAGAACGGCGTCGAGGTGCGGACGGGCACCCGGGACGAGAACGTCCCGGGTGAGGTGATCGCCATTCCCGACGACCCGGCCGGCCTCGGCGTGGAGGACGTCGACCTCGCGTCGCTTCGCGATTCCTACCTCCGGCAAGCGCTCAAGGGCGTCGACATCGCCGAGCTCGACCCGTCCGATCTCGCGTTCCTGGCCGAGGAGACCCGGCTGTCCGTCGACGCGGTCGAGGAGATCCTCGAGACGAAGCTGGCCCAGACATGACCCAGTACGACCTTCTCCTCCACAACGGCCGGATCGTCGACGGATCCGGCTCGCCTTCCTATCCGGGCAGCGTCGCGGTCAAAGACGGGAAGGTGGCTGCGACCGGGCAACTCGACGATGCCCAGGCCGATCGTGTGATCGACGTGGGCGGCCGCGTGATCGCTCCGGGCTTCATCGATATCCATTCCCACTGCGACTTCATCCTTCCGCTGCCAGATCAGGGGGACTTCCTCGAGCCCTTCGTGCGTCAGGGGATCACGACGCTGGTGATCGGGAACTGCGGTTATGCGCCGGCGCCGATCAATCCAGCCACGGCGCCGCTGATGCAGGCGTACACCGCCTTCATCAAGCCGCGCGACCTGGAATGGAAGTGGCGAACGTTCGGCGGGTACCTGGACTACCTCGAGGAGCACGGCGTCTTCATGAACACCGTCCCGCTGGCTGCACACGGTGCGCTCCGGATCGCCGTCATGGGCTTCGAGGCGCGCGCCCCGAATGACGACGAGCTGGCGCAGATGAGGCGCCATCTCGAGGAGTGCATGGAGAGCGGAGCCTACGGCGTGTCGTGCGGACTGATCTACGCGCCCGGGATGTTCGCCTCCACCGACGAGCTGACCGCGCTCGCCGAGGTCCTTCCGGCCTACGACGGCATCTTCGCGTTCCACATCCGCGGCTCGAGCGAGACGCTGGTCGACGCCGCGCAGGAGGTCATCCAGGTCGCCAAGACAGGGCGGCGTCCGCGTGCAACACTCGCATCTCGAGGCCTTCGGGAAGGAGCACTGGGGGAAGGTCGAGGAGACCATCGCCATCCACGAGCAGGTCCGGGGGCAGGGGGTCGACCACGGCTTCGACGTCATCCCCTACGTGGCCGCGAACACCACGTTCCTCGCGATCCTCCCGCCGTGGTCGCTTGACGGTGGTGTCGACCAGCTGCTCGACCGGCTGCGCGATCCGGGCACGCGTGCCCGCATCAAGCACGACGTCGAGCACCTGATCCCCGACTGGCCGACCTGGAGGCCCGGCAGCTGGCCGCACAACCTGGTCGAGGCGACCGGCTGGGACAACGTCTGGATCATGTGGGTCGAGAGCGAGCGGAACAAGCATTTCGAGGGGAAGAGCCTCGCCCGGCTCGCGGAGGAGACGGGGAAGGATCCGTTCGACATCGCTGCCGACCTGATCCTCGACGAGCGCGGGCATGTGACCGCCCTCTACCTCGGTGTCAGCGGAGACCTCCGCGAGGAGTGGGCCCTGCGGCAGATCATCCAGCACCCGAACGCCTGCATCGAAACGGACGCGTTCGCGCTCGGACGGGGCAAGCCGCATCCGGCCCTGCACGGCGCCTTCCCGCGCGTCCTCGGCCAGTACGTCAGGGAGGAGGGGCTGCTCACGCTCGAGGATGCGGTGCGCCGGATGACCTCGCTGAGCGCGTCGCGCTTCGGGCTCGACGACCGAGGCCTCGTCCGGGAGGGGTACTGGGCGGATCTCACCGTCTTCGACCCCGAGACGATCTTCGATCGGGCGACCTACCTCGAGCCGGAGGCGACACCGGCCGGGATCGATCTCGTCGTCATCAACGGCACGGTGGTCGCCGAGAAGGGTCGTGTCGCAACCGACAGCCGCGCCGGCCACGTGGTTCGGCGCGGGCCGAAGACATGAGGAGGTGGCCGTGATGAGCGCAGATGGCTTCGAGCAGGATCTCCGCCGCCGGATTCGCGCCCGCGGAGCGATCGAGACGATCGAGGCCCTGGTCGCGATCGGCGACCGTTTTGTCGGTTCGGACGGTGACCGGACGGCTGCCGAGCTCGTGCGGGACAGGTTCCGTGGCTGGGGGCTCGAGGTCGAGGATCGAGAGTTCTCGACACTCGGCTACAGCCACGGCCGGTGCGAGCTTCGCCTCCTCCACGGCGAGACGTTCGAGGCGATTCCCCCGTACTTCTCACCGCCGACTCCGGCGGAGGGCGTGCAGGGCGAGCTCGTCTTCGTCGGCGGAGGTGACGAGGTGGATTACGAGGGGGTCGACGTCGAGGGGAAGATCGCCCTGATCCAGGAGACGGGCCTCGGGTACGCGCGCTTCTGGATGGGCACGTTCGCCGCGCTCGCGGCGCGCAAGGGCGCGGTCGGCGTCGTCGTCATCCACCCCCTGCCCTGGCCCTACCGGATGTCGATGGAGGCCGGGAACGGCAAGCTCGAGAATCGCTTTTGCGCAGAGCAGCTCCCGACCGTCTGTGTGTCGGGTATCGACGGCGGGCGCCTCATGCATGCGATCGGCGCTCGCGAGGCCGAGGCCGTTATCGTCGTCGAGTCGCAGATGCCCGAGGTGACGAGCTGGAATGTGAGCGGCGTGCTCCGGGGTAATGAGTGGTCCGACGAGTGCGTTCTCGTCCATGCCCACCGCGACCACGGTCTCTACCCCGGCGCGAACGACAACGGAAGCGGCCTCGGAACGATGCTCGAGGCGGCGAACGCTCTCGCCGGCAGTGCACCTCGTCGCTCGATCGAGTTCCTCTGCACGACCGCGGAGGAAGGGGTCACGAAGGGCATCGCCGCATACATCGAGGCCCGGGAACAGGAGGGTTCGCTCGGTCGGATCCGGGCGGCGATCGATCTCGACATGTTCGGCGCCGGCGGCAAGCTCAGGCTCGTCGAGCTCGGGCTGTGGCCGGATTGCGAGCCGATTCCGCATACGGAGTGGCTGATGCAGTGGATCGAGCGAATCGCCGGCGAGCTTGGGTACGACGTCGGTCGGATGACCGCCACCTGGGGCGTTGCCGAGTCGGGACGGTTGATCGAGGCCGGTGTTCCGGCGGCGTGGTTCTGGCGGCCCGACGACTTCTACTACCACTCGGTCCACGACGACGTGGACAAGCTGGACGGCAACACGCTCAAGGCGGTTGCGGACATCACTGCCACTGCGTTGTGGCAGCTGGCCAACGCCGACGACCTGCCGAGGGACATCTGACAGAAGAGGGAGGTTTGCAATGGAGACTCATGTCGACAAGGAGCTCTTGATTCGCCTGCGCCAGGAGGGCGCGGTGCGCGTCTGCGAGAAGCTGGGCGTGGACGCAGTCGTTGGAACGCAGTACGACAACGTCCAGTACTTCACCGATCTCCGGCGGTTCTTCGTGTACGGATGGGAGCCGAACTCGATCGCGATCATCAATCGCGAGCAGGGAGTGAAGCTCCTCGAACCGGGCGCGTTCGTCGCACCTGGACCTCATTGGCGGGACGAAGGAGCTGCGCTGAAGGCCGATACCGGCTGGGATCACTTCACGATCTTCAACGCGAACCTGATTGGTGAGCGCTACGCCGGCTGGCTGAAGGGCGCGCTCAAGGAACTCGGGGTGACGAAGGGGAAGGTCGGTATCGATCGCGTCTCCTGGGTGATCCTGGAGGCGTTCAAGAGCGCGATGCCGGAGATCGAGTTCGTGAATGCCGAAGAGGCGCTCCTGCTCGAGCGCGCGGTCAAGAACGAGGAGGAGAAGAAGCTCATGCGTCACGCCGGCTGGATCGCCAGCGAGGGCGTGAAGGCGGGGATCGAGGCAGTCAGGCCCGGTGTCACCGAGTACGAGATCTACGGCGCCTTCATGGGCCGGATGTACGAGCTCGGCTCGGAAGGCGACGGGTTCTATCCGTTCCTCACCTCCGGCCCCGTCACCGAAGGCGCGCTGTATCCGACCAACCGCGTGCTCGAAGAGGGCGATCCGGCAGTCCTCGACATGGGCCCGATCTACGAGGGATACAACGGGGACTGCATGCGCACCGGTTTCGCCGGCGAGCCGACCGACGCGTTCAAGGAGCTCTATCGGGTGAACTACGAGGCGATGTACGCCGGGATCGAGACGATCAAGCCCGGCATCCACATCTCCGAGGTCGACGCGGCCGTTCGCAAGACCGCCCGGGGCTTCGGCTACGACGACGACCGTTTCGACACAGGGCACGGCATCGGCCTCAACTGCTGTGAGCTTCCGGTGTGCATGAAGGCGGGCGTGGCCGACAGTCGCCTCGACCTCGTGCTCGAGCCCGGGATGTGCTTCACGCTCGAGCCCCGCTTCTACAAGATGCTCGACGACAACACCTATATCCAGGCTGCGCTCGAGGAGACGGTCATGGTGTCGGAGGACGGAGTCGAGGTGTTGACGAATGCGCCGTTCATGGAGGAATGCCTGGCGGCGCCGGTCAAGTAGGCCGGAGCCGACCGAGAGGAGACAGGAAGATGACGACAGCCAGAAAGAGTGTCCCGACCGACCCCTCGAAGTTCATTCCGGCCGACCAGATGAGCTTCGAGCAGCGGCCGATCGACATGAAGGCGCCGATCCTGCTGCGACCGATCGGCGACGATCCAGCCGACAAGCGCAACTGGGTCCTGAAGGCGATCGAGCGAACAGGCCAGCCGCTCGACGAGGCGATCCACACATGGGCGTTCGGATTTGCACTCGAGGACAACCTGATGTGGGACTCCGTCGTCGAGCACATGGGGGAGTCCGAGGCTCGGCGGGCACACGCGGAGATCTGGAATCGGATTCCCGCCAAATATCAGGAAGCTGCCCGGAAGATCTTCACATGGTCCAGCGACGAGGCGCCCTTCGGCCTCTCGCTGGATATCGAGGTGTCGGAGATGCTCGCCAGGCTCGGCGTGTCGCCCGAGGATGCGCTCGTGTTCTGGAACCGCGGCTTCACCGGGCACGACCACCAGATGTGGCGCGTCTGGGAGGACCTCTATGGCGCGAGGGACGCCGTGATCATGTACTCACGCGTTTGGGAGGGGTTTGCACTCGGCTTCCTGGACGTGATCAAGTCGACGATCAACATGCAGGAGTTCAAGACCACGGACGACCTGGCGAAGCTGAACCGCGCCTACTGGGAGGCGATCGGCTGCGAGGTCGAGGAGGTCGAGCACACGCCTGACAGGCTGGTGACCCTGATCACGACCTGCCCGTACTTCGACAACATGGTCGACATGTACGGCAAGGAGGCGGCCAGCGAGATGATGAAGAAGACGATCGGGCCGACCTCGGCAAACTACTACCAGACCCTGATGAAGGCGATCGGGCTCTGGGACACGTTCTTCGTCACCCAGGATCAGTTCCGTTCGCTCGGCGACTCGGTGTGCCGCATGGTCTACGTCCGCCGCTCGGCGATGTCCGACGACGCCCCCGAACGGGAGGAATCGTGAAGTGCTTCGTCACCTTCCGGTTGAAGCCCGGCGTGACGGTTGACGAGTATCTCGAGTGGTTTCGGCGCGAAAACGTGCCGGCGGTGCGCAAGCTGCGCTCGATCAAGACCTATCGCGCTTGGCGAGTAACGTCTGCGATGGAGGGGGACCCGCCCGAGTTTCTCGAGGAGATGGAGATCGACGACCAAGCCCATTTCGAGCGAGAGATCGACGAGGTGCCGGAGATGGTCGCGATGCTGGAGGGTTGGTATGCACGGATCGCAGACCAGGTGATCTTCTACGGCGAGGAGGTCAGCCAGGATTGAGGATCAGCCGACGCTCACTGTCGGGCAATCGCTCATCACCTCGTCGGACGCCAGCCGGACACCTCCACAAAACGCACGTTGCTCACGCGCTCTCCGTCCCGGCAGACGTTGTACGTGCCGCTCGGCACCGCCAGCGCCGCCAGGAGTGCGTGCCCGGCGTCAGCGGCGTGGAGCGTCGCGCCGAAGCACGGGTTCGGAAGGTCGCTACCCGTGCCGGGACCGTCGAGAAGGCCGAGCCGAAGCACGATGCCGTGACGGCCCGTAGCCGCGAAGCGAACTGCTTCGGCCTCGGCGGAAAGCGCTGATCTGAGGAAGCCGGGCACGTCCTGAACCGGCGTCGCCTCATCGACGAGGCCCTCCGCCGGGTAAACGAATGTGACGGTCGGTTGAACGAAGACGGCCGTCTGGGCGGCGAGCGCGGCATCAACGAGCAGCCTCGTCGCCTCTTTTCTGAGACGGTCGTTTTCTTCCCAAGCCTTTGGATCGCGGATCCGCTCGGACGGTGGAATCCGCGTTGCGAGGTGCAGGATCGCGTCGGCGCCGTTCACCGCCGATGCGACCGCAACCGGATCGAAGAGGTTCAGTTCGGTGCGCGCCGGAGCCACCACGTGGTGGCTGTCCGCCTGGAGGAGTGGGATCGCTGTCCGGCCGAGCACGCCGCTGCCGCCGGTCAAGAGGATTCGCACGCTTGCATTCTGGCTTCTGCGGTAATGGTCATCCAGGGACGTTCGCGCTCAGATGCCAGCCTCATCGAAAGCTGCAAGTCGAAGGATGTTCCGCCCCTGGAGCGTCGAGGGCTCGCTCATATACTCGCGGGTGTGCCGCGCGCGGCGATTGTCACCATCGGGAACGAGCTCCTCTCCGGGGATGTCGAGAACACCAATGGAAGCTGGCTCGCGCGGCGCCTCGCGGGGCTCGGTGTCGAAGTCGCGCTGATCGCCGTCGTCCCCGACGAGATCGAACAGGTCGCGTCGTTCGTCCGCGAGCAGGTCGTCGCGTCCGACCTCGTGCTGGTCACGGGCGGACTCGGCGGGACGCCGGACGACGTCACGCGGGAGGCGATCGCCGCCGCGTTCGAGGTGCCGCAGGTCGAGCAGCCCGCCGTTGCCGACCGATTGCGTGCCCGCTTCTCCGGCGATCCCGACTACGTCGCCCGCTGGGCGCAGCTCCCCGAAGGGAGCCGGGCGCTCGAGAACCCGCTGGGGGGCGCGCCAGGGTTCGCGCTCGAAAACGTCTACGTTCTCCCGGGCCTGCCGGCCGAGATGGAGGCGATGTTCGACACGGTGGCCGAGGAGCTGCGATCCGGCGATCCGATCGAGAGCTGGCGGCGCACCTATCGGACGACGGAGAGCCGGATCGCCTCGGTGCTTCTGACCGCGGGGGAGCGCTATCCCGCCGTGCTGGTCGGGTCGTACCCGAGCTTCGACGCCGGTGGGAGCGAGGTGGAGGTGGTGCTCAAGTCGAGCGACGCGGCCGCGCTGGCGTCCGCCGCCGCCTGGGTGGAGGCGGCCATGGAGGAAGCCACCAGGTAGCTCCCTCGATCGAGGGACAGGATTCTGCGCGTCCGGCGCCGATTTGCGTATAGATGGCGCCTCGCGTACGCATGCGCAGATATCTGATCCCGCTTGCGATCGCTGTAGCGACCGCCGGCGGCTTCGTCGTGGTCGCGAGACAGACGGCGAGCGGTGCTGTCAGCGCCGCGACGAGCCCGGACTGGTTCTTGCTCGCCGCCGCCTTCGGGATCGGCGCAGTCGTCCAGCCTCTGCGCGCGTTCGCCTGGCGGCAGACGCTTGGCGCTCGGATCGGCTTCCGCGCGATCTACGTCGCCAGCGCGATCGGCTCGTTCCTCGACACGATCCTGCCCGGCCGCCTGGGCGAGGCGTCGAAGGTTGCCGTCCTCCGTGCCGCGGCCGCCGAGCGCTGGCCCGGCCTTCCGCGCGCGGGCGGCAGCCTCCTGGCCGCCCACCTGATGGAGGCGATCGCGTTCTGCCTCGTCGGCGCGACGGCTGGGTTCGTCCTCCCTATTCCGGGCTGGGCGCGAGGTGCGCTGGTCGGCGCTCTCTGCTTCGCCGCCGGTGGCCTGGTCGTCGCCGCTGCGCTTCACCACAAGATCGGGCCCCGGCTGCCGAAATGGGCGGACGGCTTCCTTGCCTCAGCCGCCGCGCCCCTGCCCGTGCTCCTGCGGACACTCGCGATCCTCGTCGGCACCTGGGCGGTGCGCTGGCTCGGTGTGACGCTCACCCTGAACGCCGTCGGTGTGCACGCCAGCGTCGGCGCCGCACTGGTCTACATGATCGTCACCGGCCTCGCGAACACGGTACCGCTGCTGCCGGGCAACGCCGGCGTGTATCAGGGGGCCGCGGTCGGAGCGCTGGCAATGGTCGGGCATGCAGGAGCGACCGCGGTCGCGGCGAGCCTCGTCATGCCGGTGATGGCGAGCGTGATCACGGCCAGCGCCGCCGCCGTCGGCATCGCGCTCTACGGGCGCCGCTTCATGGCGCTGCCGCGGGCCGCTTTCAACCGGTAGGCGCCTCGATACCATCGGTCGCGTGAGCGCGATCGCCCCCGACCGGTATCTCGCGGACCTGAACCCGGCCCAGCAAGAGGCCGTGCGCACCACCGAAGGGCCGTTGCTCGTCATCGCCGGCGCGGGCTCGGGGAAGACCCGCGTGCTGACCTACCGGGTGGCGCACCTGATTGCCGCCTGTGGCGTGAAGCCGCCGGAGATCCTGGCGATCACGTTCACGAACAAGGCGGCGGGCGAGATGCGCGAGCGGCTCGAGGGCCTGCTCGGCGGCGTCGCCCGCGCTATCTGGATCCTCACCTTCCACGCCGCGTGCGGGCGAATCCTGCGCCGCGAGGTGCCGCGTCTCGGCTACAAGTCGAACTTCACGATCTACGACCAGGCCGACCAGGTACGCCTGACCAAGCAGTGCCTGGAAGCGCTCGAGCGCGACCCGAAGCGGTTCGTCCCGCGTGGCATCCACGCGCAGATCTCGAATGCGAAGAACCAGCTGATCGGGCCGGCCGACTACATGAGCCGCGTCTCGTCCTTCTACGACCAGACCGTCGCCGAGACGTACGAGCTGTACCAGCGCCGCCTGCACGCCTCGAACGCGATGGACTTCGACGACCTGCTGATGCTCACCGTCGAGGTGCTGGAGCGCTTCCCGGAGGCGCTCCAGCGCTGGCGCAAGGCCTTCCGCTACGTGATGGTCGACGAGTACCAGGACACGAACCATGCCCAGTACCGGCTGCTCCAGCTCTTGGTTGGTGAGCACCGGAATCTGATGGTCGTCGGCGACC
>CAVXTD010000003.1:0-61761 GCA_963764565.1 uncultured Actinomycetes bacterium | reverse complement strand
TACGTCGTGCTCGAGGGCGACGCCATTCTCGAGGCGGACGGCGAGCGCTGGACGCTCGCCCCGGGGACGTTCGCCCGGTCGACGCGGGCAGAAGCGGAAGATCACGCCCGGCGCGGACGGCGTGACGATCCTTGCGCTCGGCGGCACCCCGGCATGGTCGAGCCCCGGGGTGACGCCGTCGGCCGCGCTGCAAGAATCGCGCCTCGTGAGCGCGGCTCCCTCACCTCGTCGCCGCCGGCGCCCGGCCCGCACGGCCAGCTCGAGCTGATCTGCGGGCCGATGTTCAGCGGCAAGAGCGAGGAGCTGATGCGCCGGCTGCGCCGCGTCGGCTACGCGCGCAAGTCGGCGATCCTGATCAAGCCGGCGATCGACGACCGCTACAGCGTGGACGAGGTGGTCAGCCACGAGGGCCGGCGGATGGCGGCGCGCCTCGTGCGGACGCCGGCGGCGATCCTCGAGCTTGCGGCGGGCTGCGACGTCGTCGGCGTCGACGAAGGGCAGTTCCTCGACGACTCGCTGATCGACGTCTGCGAGGAGCTGGTCGCCCGCGGCATCCGGGTCGTGATCGCCGGTCTCGAGCTCGACTACCGGCAGGAGCCGTTCGGGCCGATGCCTCGCCTGCTCGCGATGGCGGACGAGGTCGCCAAGCTGAAGGCCGTCTGCCACCGCTGCGGCGAGGCGGCCATGTACACGCAGCGCCTCGTCGACGGCCGGCCGGCGCCGTTCAGCGGCGAGACGGTCGTCATCGGCGGGCTCGACTCGTACCAGGCCCGCTGCCGGGCCTGCTTCCAACCGGGATAGGCTCCGCCGCGCCGGTCACCTTGCGCAACGGCATTTCCCGAAGCAGCCAGGTGAGCAGAAACGCGGTCGCGCCGATTCCGGCGGCGACCAGGAACACCGGCCGCAGTGAGGCGGCGAACGCATGGACGTAGGCGTCGTGCACCGGCGGGGGCAGGTGCCTGATCGCGGCGGGGTCGGCGGTGCGGGGTATCTGCGCGCCGGGAGGCAGTCGGGCGGCGAGCTCGCCGGACAGGCGGTTGGCAAAGATCGCGCCGAAGAGGGAGACACCGATCGAACCGCCGATCTGCCGGAAGAGAATCGCACCCGACGTCCCCACGCCCATCAGCCGGTGTTCGACCGAGTTCTGCACGGCGAGGACGAGCACCTGCATCACCATCCCGATCCCCAGCCCGACGACGAGCATGTCGGCCGAGGCGACCCAGGTCGGTGTATCGACGCCGAGCCGTGAGAGCAGGACAAGCCCGGCCGTCATGACGGCGGTGCCTACGATCGGGAACGGCTTGTAGCGGCCGAAGCGCGTGATCAGCTGGCCGCTCGAGATCGACGTGACGAGGACGCCCAGCATCATCGGCGCGAGCTGCAGGCCGGATCCGGTCGGGCTCTCACCCTTGACGATCTGCAGGAAGACCGGCATGTAGGTGATCGCCCCGAACAGGGCGAGGCCGACGACGAAGCCGATCGCGCTCGCCGCCGCAAAGATGCGGTTGCGGAAGAGCGCGAGGGGCATGATCGGCTCCGGCGCGCGCCGCTCGGCGAGAGCGAACAGGGGAAGCAGGACGGCGGCGGCCGCGATCAACCCCAGGATCTGCGCGGAATGCCAGCCGTAGGTAGTGCCGCCGAGACTGGTGAAGAGCACTACCGCGGAGAGGCCGCCCGCGAGAATCGCCGCGCCGAGATAGTCGATCGGGTGCCGCACCCGCTCGACCGAAGCGTGGAAGACCGCACCGATCACGACGAAGGCGACGACTCCGATCGGCAGGTTGACGTAGAAGATCCAGCGCCAGGAGAGGTGATCCACGAAGAAGCCGCCCAGCAGCGGGCCGATCACCGTCGAGACGCCGAAGACGGCGCCGAAGAACCCCTGGTAGCGGCCGCGCTCGCGCGGCGGGATCACGTCTCCGATGACGGCGATCGTGGTCACGATCAACCCGCCCGCGCCGAGCCCCTGGAGTGCTCGGAACGCGATCAACTCCGTCATGTTCTGGCTCAGGCCGCAGAGGGCCGAGCCGACGAGAAAGATGGCGATCGCTGTCTGCAGCACGAACTTGCGCCCGTAGAGGTCGCCGAACTTGCCGTACAGGGGCATCGAGATGGTCGCGGTCAGCAGGTATGCGGTCACGACCCACGAGAGGTGCTCGATCCCGCCGAGGTTCCCCACGATCGTCGGCAACGCCGTCGCGACGATTGTCTGGTCGAGCGACGCCAGCAACAGCACGAGCAGAAGCGCGCCGAAGATCACGCGGATGCGCGGCGGCTGGGTCATACGGCCCGACGCCGGTGGTAGTGGCTGCGCAGCACCTCGATCGCGCCGTCGAGCTGCGGCCCGGTCAGAGGGCGCACGCGTTGCCGAGTGGCCGAGTCCGGGCGCATCCCGTCGAGCATGATCTGCAGGTGCCGGCGCCAGGCGTCCGGCGCGACAGCGCTCGTCGCCGCGAGAACCGGCGCGAACGACCACAGCGCGAGCGTGAGGTCGGCGACCGTGTAGTCAGGCCGTAGCGCCCCTTGCTCCTGCGCGCGGGCGACCAGCCGCTTCAGCAGCCGGTGGATTTGCGTTCTCCGCTCGGCGATCGGCCCCTCGGCGGCCGGGTGGCGAAGGAACACGTCGCGCAGCGCCAGGTTCCGGGCCTGGAGCTCGAGCGCCTGCTCGAGGAACCCGACGAGACCCTGCCACGAGTCGTCGGAGGCGATGCCGCGCTCGGCAGCCTCGATCAGCGCGTCGATGTGCTCGGCGTAGATCGCCTCGACCAGGACGTCGCGTGACGGGAAGTGGCGATAGAGCGTCCCGATCCCGAGACCTGCGCGCCGCGCGACCTCCTCGAGCGTCGCATCGCTGCCACGCTCGACGAAGACCTCGCGTCCAGCGGCGACGAGCCTGGCTCGGTTCCGCTGGGCGTCGCGGCGCGGCGCCATGTCGCCAGATTACCCGAAAACGGAGGGTGCCTCCGCTTTCTAGACCGGCAACCTCAGCCAGACGTCGGCGCCGCGCAGCACACGATTCGCAGCGTCGGCGGAGAATTGCCGGTTGCGCCGGCGAGGAAACGGTCGGTCCGGCTCCGAGGAGGTGTCTCCCGATGAGGCGGCGGCTGCTGATCGGGTCGGCCGCGATCGCGCTCGTCCCCCTGGCCGTCGTCCCGCCCGCGGCTCGCGCGGCAGACGGCGTGGCAGTCTGATACCTCGCGGCGGCTACTGCTCGGAAGTACTCCGGCTGGTCGGCCCGCGGCCGACAGCCTCGGGGTGCACCACCGAGAGCGGCAGTTCCCGGCGCAGAACCGCCAGCACATTTTCGGCTGCGCCGACACGCAGGGCGAGCAGCGAGTCCTCCGAGTAGTACGCCATGTGCGGCGTGCAGACCACGTTATCGTCCGCGAGGAGGGGATGCGCCGGATCGGCCGGCTCGGACGTGAGTACATCGAGCCCCGCGGCCGCGACGTGACCTGACCGGAGAGCATCGAGGAGAGCCACCTCGTCGACGACGCCGCCCCGGCCCGCGTTTACGACGACGGCGCCGGGAGGGAGGCGGTCGAGTGCGGTGGCGTCAACGAGGCCCCTCGTCTCGTCCGTCAGTGGGACGTGGATCGATAGCACGTCGCTCGAGCGCAGCAGCTCGTCGAGCCCACACAGGCGCACGCCGAGCCCTGCGGCAGCGGCGGGGTCGACCTCGGGGTCCGAGGCGAGAACGGTCACGCCGAACGGGAGCAGCCTCGCCGCGACCTCCCGGGCGATACGGCCGAGACCGAGCAGTCCGACGGTGCATCCCGCGAGGCGACGCACCGGGCGCAGGCTGTCGAGTCCCCACACTCCGCTTCGGGCGATCCGCTCGGCGCTTGGGAGCTTGCGCCACACGGCCAGGATCAGGGCCAGGGTGTGCTCGGCCACCTCCGTCGTGCAGTAGTCCGGTACGTTCGCGACAACGATCCCGCGCGCGGTCGCAGCCGCCACGTCTACGCCGTCTGTGCCGACAGCGTAGACGCTGATCACGCGGCAGCGCTGGAGCGCACCAATGACCCCGGCGTCGAGGCGCTCGATCCCCTCCGTGATAATCGCGTCGGCGTGGGCGAGCTCGCATGCGATAGACGCGAGCGGCCGGTCGCGGAGGTCGAGGACGGTCGCACCGATCGGCGCCAAGATCTTCTCCTCGACGTCGAGTCGCTCCGACGGCAGCTCGAGGGCGGCGCAGACGACGAGCGGGCTGCCGGTCATCCGGCCGTGTAGCCGCCGTCGACCGCCAGGCAGGCGCCGGTCACCGACAGCGATTCGTCCGAGGACAGGTAGACGATCGCCGTGGCGACCTCGGCCGGGGTCGCGAAGCGCCGCTGTGGGATGCTCGACAGGACGCGCGCACGGAAGGCCTCGGGCTCGGGCTGCGACGCCAACCAGGTCGCGATCATCGGCGTCTCGGTCAGCCCCGGCGCCACCGAGTTGACGCGGACGCGGAACGGAGCAAACTCGAGGGCGGCGGCGCGCGTGAGGCTCTCGAGCGCGCCTTTGGATGCGCCGTAGACAGCTGAGCCAGGGAGCCCGACGAGGGCAGTCCGAGACGTGACGTTGACGATCGCGCCGCCGCGGTCCCGCATCGCGCATGCGGCCGCCTGCAGCATCCGCAGGGCGCCGAAGAAGTTCACGGAGAAGATCCGGTGGGCGTCGTCGAGCGTCGTGTCGAGCAGATCGACCCCGGACAGATCGAGGCCCGCGTTATTGACCAGCACGTCGAGCGCCCCGAACCGGCGCGCGGCGGTCTCGACCGCGCGCTCCGCGACCGCCGGATCCGCGACGTCACCGGCTACGAACGCGACCGAGTCGGCGACGAGCTCGGCGACCAGCCGGTCGCCGGGTTCCTGCTGTCTGCCGACGGCGACGATCTGCGCCCCCTCGCGGGCGAAGGCGCGGCAGACCTCGAGGCCGATCCCGTCCGTGCCCCCTGTGACGAGGGCGACCTTGCCGCTAAGCCGTCCCGTCACCGCTGCCCTCCGTTCCTTGCTTCGTTGGACCTACTTTGAAGAGGCCAGCTGGGGCGAGAGCGGCGAGATGCGATACCACTTTGCCAGGCGCGCGCCCCTTGTCCTCGATGGCCTCCTTGCGATGTACCGCCTCCCGTACGAGGGAGCCGCCGACGAAGCGCACGGGCTCCGGCGGGAAGCGGCGGAAGGGGCCGTTGCTGAGGGCCGTCGACGACCAGCGGTCGTCACTGTCGAGCGCGAGCGAAGCGAGGATACGCCCGCCGAGGACGCACGGGCCGACACCGTTGCCCGAGAAGCCGAGCCCGTAGACGAGGTTCGGGCAGCCGTCGGCCCGCCCGAAGAACGGGATGCCCGTCTCGCTGCGGTCGATCGGCCCTGACCATGCGTGCGTGACCGGGACACTGCGGAACGATGGGTAGAGTCCGTGCAGGCTGGCGGCGACGCCCTCGCTGCGGCGGCGGTCGTAGTGGAAGGTCGTGCCGAACCGGCCGGCGGCGCCGATCGCGCCCCCGCCACGGCCGATCGCGATGCGCCCGTCCGCCGTCGTGCGGTGGTAGTGGACGAGGAGCCGCGAGTCTGTGATGCACTCGCCGCCCGTCCAGCCGGTCTCCGCGAGTGTCTCCTGGGCTGGGCCGGAGGCGACCATGTCGCTTGTGATCGGCACGAACGCCCGTGCAAGGCGACGCAGTGGGGCGAGTCCCGCCGTCCACGCGTTCAGCGCGCTGACGACGACGTCCGCGGACACGCGGCCGCTCAGGGTCTCGACCACGAGGGGCTGTCGGCCAGCGAGGGCGCGGACGGGGGTCTGCTCGTGAATCCGGACGCCACGCTCGCGGGCGACGCGCGCGAGCCCGCGCGCGAGCCTGGCCGGCTGGACGGTCGCCGCGGACGGCTCGAAGACGCCGGCGAGGTAGGCGGCCGATCCGCCGCGCCGCTTGACCTCGTCTGGGTTCAGCCGCTGAAAGGGGGCAACACCGAGCGCCTGGGTACCGACGACGGTGCTCTCCCAGCTACCCACCTGGGCGGGACTCGTCGCGGTCCACAGCCAGCCGCCGCGCCGGAACTCGGAGTCGATCCGGTGCTCGTCGCAGAACTGCCCGATGAAGCCGACCGCGTCTTCGGCCTCACGGGCGAGCCAAAGCGCGTCGTCCTGCCCGCAGATCTTGATCAGCGAGGCGAGCTTCGCCCACCATGACAGCACGAAACCGCCGTTGCGACCGCTCGCCCCGGCGCCGCAGAGGTCGGCTTCGAGCACAACGACGTCGATGTCGGGCTCGCGGCGCTTCAGCTCGATTGCTGTCCAAAGCCCGGTGTACCCGCCGCCGAGGATGCATACGTCGGTGCGGACCTTGCCGCGCAGCGGCTCGGGTTGCAAGCCGAGATCGTCGCCGAGTGCCTGTTGGAGCCAGAGCGAGCGATGAGTGAGAAGCCGCGGGCCCGTCGGGCTCCACGGAGGCGCGATCACGGTGCGTCCCGGCGCCAGTCCGCCGCCAACGCCGCCGAGTAGCGGAGATGCTCGCGCAGCAGCCCTCGGGCCGAAGCGCCGCCGGTCTCCAGAGCATCGACGATCTGCTCGTGGTCGGCGACGCTCTGAACGGTCGAGTACGGCGGGTAGGCGTAGAGGTGCATCCGCGACTCGGCGGCGAGGGTCGCGTACATGCGCGCGAGCCGTGGGCTTCCGGCGAGCTCGACGAGTGTCTCGTGGAAGGTGATGTCCAGGTCGGCGATGTCGCGCCACGTCCCGCCCGCGGCTGCCGTCTCGGCCATGCGCTTGAACGCAGGCCCGCAGCTGCCCCAGCTCGGCGACCGGTGGCCCGAGCAGGATCTCGACCGCCGCCAGCTCGACCGCCTCGCGCGCCAGGTAGACGTCGACGATGTCGTCGGGGGCGAAGCGTCCGGACGAACATCCCCCGGTTCACCTGGTGCTCGGCGATTCCCTCCTGGACGAGCTGGCGGAGCGCCTCGCGCACGGCTCCGCGGCCGGTGCCGAGCGATTCTGCGAGCCGGATTTCACGGAGCTGCTCACCCTGTTGGATCCGCCCCTCGACGATCGTCGGACCGCAGCGCGCGCAGCACCTGCTCGGTGGTCGAGACGCGGTCGAGCGCCTCGACGGCCGGCGGCGCCGGCTTGTCGCGGCTGCGCCGGCTCATCGGACGATCGACTCGTGCCAGACCGCCGCCTCGCCGTACTTCGGCTCCTTGTAGGTGTCGAAGACCCGGACGCACTGCTCGGAGCAGAACACGAGGGTGCCCGAGTCGCTCGGCGCGGATTGCCGTCCGACGTCAGGAGCTTCCCGCAAGAGCCGCAGCGCGGGCAGCTCGTTCACCTCGCGGTAGCGTCATCGGCCCTCCTCTCCCGGCCCCCGCAGCGCGGCGGTCGCAGCCGTCGTCCACGGTCGCGCCGTCGAGCACGACGCGGTAATGCTCGCGCGCCGCATCGGCCGTGAGCAGCCCGTCTGCAAGTCGACGAGGACGAGCTCCGGGTCGCGCTCGAGCGGATCACCGTAGCCGCCGCCCGATGGGCGTGACGAACAGCATTTCGTCGCCCTCGTTCATGACGACGTTCGAGAACTTCCCGTACGAGGCCGTCCCGAAGGCCTCCCTGGCCCGCACCCACTCCGTCTCGCCCTTGCGGCGGAACGCGATCACGGTGTTCGTTCCCTCCTCGCCGCCGAACGAGGCCCCAGGCCCAGACGCGATGGCGGTTCGTGTGGGAGGAGATGTGGACGCCGTCGGTGAGGAAGCGGAAGATGCGCCGCGTGCCGAAGCCGCCGCGATGCCGGCCGTGGCCGACCTGATCCGGCTCGAGCTGATACTCCATGTTCAGGAACGGGTAGCGGGTCTCGGCGATCTCGACCGGTGTGTTCGCGCAGTTGCCGTTCTTCACGAACTGGGCGTCGTTACCGTCGGCGTCGGCGCGGCCGCCCCAGCCGACGCCCTCCAGGTGGAGATGCGCGTACGGCTCGCGCGTGCGCGGGTCCTCGCCGCCGAAGCCGATGCAACCGCAGGTGCCGCCGTCGGCGGCCGAGCTGCGCTCCGAGATCTGCGAGAACGCCTTCAGCAGCATGTCCACCGTCGTCGGGTGCGTGTCCGAGTTGCCGCCGACGGACGAGCCTGGGTAGTTCACGTTGACGAAGCTCCCGGGCGGCGCGATCACCGAGATCGCCCGGTAGCAGCCGTGGTTGTAGGGGATCTCGCTCGAGACGCATGTGGAGGACCGCGTTGTAGGCGGCCGAGGCGGTCGTGCCGAACGTCTGGTTCGCCGGGCCGAAGCACTGCGGGTCGGACCCCGTGAAGTCGACGATCAGCTCGTCGCCGCGGATCACGAGCGTGCCCTTGATCTTCCATGGGCCGGTCGGGCACGACGCCGTCGTCCTCGAGCAGGCCCTCGGCCGTGTACTCGCCGTCCGGCCAGGACGGCGATCTCGGCGCGCATCAGCCGCTCCGAGACGTTCTTGATGTCCTCGCAGCACTGCTCGAACGTGTCGACGCCGTACCGCGTCGACCAGCTCGTCGATGCGCCGCTCGGCGAGATAGAGCGAGCCGATCATCGCCTTCATGTCGCCGTAGGAGTGCTTCGGCGTGCGCACGTTCGAGATCAGGATCTTGAAGATCGCCTCGACCTCCTGGTCGCTCTCGTAGATCTTCACGGGCGGGAAGCGGATGCCCTCCTGGAACATGTTCTGGTGGTCGCCGAACGCGGCCGGGACCATGCCACCGACATCGGTCATGTGGGCGATGTTGGCCGTGTAGGCGAGGATCTCGTCCGTCACGGAAGTACGGCTTGATCACCACGAACTCGGGAGGTGGCAGTTCGACGCGGTATGGGTCGTTCGTGAAGATCACGTCGCCGGGGCTCGAGGTTCTCGGCGCCGATCTCGCCGATCGCCGTCGGGACGACGTGCACGGTCGAGCCGATCTGCGCGGGCACGAACGGCGCCTGCGCGATCATCTCTGCCGTTGCCGTCGAAGACGACGCACGAGAAGTCGAGCGCCTCGTTGAACATCGGCGAGTAGCTCGTCCGCATCATCGCGATCCCCATCTCCTTGCAGGTCGTGATCGAGGTGGTTGCGGATGATCTCGAGCAGGAACGGATCCGTGCGCGATCCCGGTCGGTCGACGTCGTGAGCCCATCGAGCGCTCCTTCAGACGTGATCAGCAGGTTGCCGTACTCGTCGACGCGGCCGGCGCTGCCGGGAGGAAGCAGCGTCGTCGCGTCGACCTGGCCGACCACGGCGGGCCCCTCGATCTCGGTGCCCGCCGGAAGAGTCGTCCCGGCGGTAGACGGCGGTCTCGACCGGCCCGTCGTCCGCCCGGAAGATGACGCCGCGGCGCTCGATCGGCTCGGGCGGCGGGCCCGGCGCGAGCCGCGGAAGCTCGATCGTATGCCGGGTGCCGACCGCCGCGACGTTGAACGTCAGCATCTCGAGCTCCTCGCCGGGGATCGAGTACCCGTAGAAGCGCTCGTGCTCGGCCTCGAACAGGCGCCGCAGCCGGCGAAGTCGCTCCGCGCGTCAACTCGCCGCCGGGCATCGGCACGTCGAGCTCCCAGTTCTGGCCCGACGTAGCGCATATCGATCGAGCGCACGAGCCGCGGCGCCTCGCTCGAAGCCCTCGCGGCGGAAGTCCTCCGCGTGCGCGCCGCTCGAGCCGGCGGAAGACGCTCGTTGGCGGGCTCGACGTCCAGGATCGCGCATCCGCATCCATCGCGGTCTGCGTGTAGTCGAAGCGGGTGTCGGCGAGCAGCGCGCCGAAGGCAGAGAACGCGCCCGGGTAGCGGGGACGAGCACCTGCCGATCTGGAGCGCCCGCGCGAGCTCGCAGGCGTGCAGCGGGCCGGCGCCGCCGTAGGCGACGAGCGTCGAGCCGCGCGGGTCGTAGCCGCGGTCGGTCGAGACCAGGCGGAGTGCCTGCGCCATGTTCGAGTTCGCCACGTCGATGATCCCCTGCGCGACGCGCTCGCGGAAAGGCCGAGCTGCGCCGCGAGCGGGTCGAGCGCGCGCGCGGCCGCGTCAACCTCGAGCGCGAGGTCGCCGGCGAGCAGGAACGTCGGCGACAGGCGCCCGAGGATCAGGTTCGCGTCGGTGACGGTCGCCTGCGTCGCCGCCGCGCCCGTAGCAGGCCGGCCCGGGGTCGGCGCCGGCGCTCTGCGGACCGACCGTGAGGATCCCGGCCGCGTCGACCCACGCCAGGCTAGCCGCCGCCCGCGCCGATCGCTCGCGCGTCGACCATCGTCAGCGCGATCGGGACGCCGTACTCGAGCTCCTCCAGATTCGTGAACGTCGGCTCGGCGCCCGGCAGCAGGCACGCCTCGAAGCTTGTGCCGCCCATGTCGCAGGCGATCAGGTCGCCGAGCCCGAGCAGCCTGCCAAGTGCGCTCGACAGCCATGATCCCGCCGGACGGGCCCGAGCGGACGAGCCCGACCGGCTGCTGCTTCGCCTTTGCGGGCGTCATCACGCCGCCGTTCGAGCGCAGCACGAGAAGCTGGCCGATCCCTCCCCGCTCCGGCACTGTCCTCGAGCTGCTGCATGTAGTCGTGCATGACCGGCTTCAGATACGCATCGAGCACCGTCGTCGAGGTCCGCTCGTACTCGCGCCAGCGCGGCAGCACCTCGTGCGAGAGCGACACCTGCACGCCTGGGCCAGACCTCCTCGATCAGCTCGCGCGTGCGCACCTCGTGCGCGGGGTTGACGAACGAGAACAGTAGGAGACCGCGATCGCCGAGACCTCGCCAGCGTCGCGCAAGCGCACCACCTCCTCGCGCACTCGCTCCTCGTCGAGCCCGATCAGCACCTGCCGTCGCCGAGCACCCGCTCCGGGATGCCGATGCACCGCGAGCGCGGCACGAAGTGCTTGGGCTTGACCCAGTGCAGGTCGAAGTGGCGCGGCCGGGTGACGCGCTGGATGCGCAGGATGTCGCGAAAGCCGTCGGTGGTCAGAAGCGCCACCGTGGCGCCCTTCCGCTCGATCAGCGCGTTCGTGGCGACCGTGGTCCCGTGGACGAAGTAGGAGATCGTCGCCGTGTCGACGCCGGCCTTCGCGAACGATTCGAACACCGCCCGCGACGGCTCCCCCGGCGTCGACGAGACCTTGGCATCCGCAGCTCACCGGTGTCCCCGTCGTAGAGGACGAGGTCGGTGAACGTTCCACCTGTGTCGACGCCGGCCCTGATGCTCATCAGCAGACCCTTTCATGTACGTCAGGAGATTGTCGGCAATCCTAACGTCGCCCGTTTCAAGGTACAAGCCGCGTGCCATTCGCACCCGTGACGAAGAGAGGGACTGGCGCATTCCCGTGCCTAGACGGAGCTCCTGGCGTTCTACTGCTGAGCGGAAAATCCCTTGAGAGGAAGAACCACGCGAACATCCCCGCCGCCCAGAGGATCCCGACGACGTTCGCGGCCCAGATGTTCCGCAGTCGCAGGATCGCCAGCGGCATCAGCGGCGCGGCGACCCCGCGACTCGATCGCGAGGAAGCCCGCCAGCAGCACGACCGCGCCGGCGAGCATGCCGAGCGTCTGACCCGAGAGCCAGCCCTTGTCGTTCCCGTTGACGATCGCGTAAACGGCGAGCATGAGTGCGAGCGTGACCGTGACCGCGCCGGCGACGTCGAGCCGGCCCGCGCCGGCACGGCCGGAAGAAGCCGGAAGCAGTCGCAGCGTCAGGATGGTGACCGCGACCCCGACGGGGACGTTCACCCTGAAGATCCAGTGCCAGCTCAGCGTGTCGGTCAGGACGCCGCCGAGCAGACGCCGACGCTGCCTCCCCGGCCATGCAGAACCCGAAGACGCCCATCGCCTTCGCTCGCTCCGCAGGCTCGGAAAAGAGACCCATGATCAGCGACAGCGCCACCGCCAAGACGACCGCACCGCCGAGGCCCTGCACCGCCCGGGCGCCGACGAGCAGCCCCTGCGTCGTCGAGACCCCGCAGGCGATCGAAGCGGCCGTGAACAGTGCGATCCCGAACAGGAAGAGGCGGCGCTGCCCGAAGAGGTCGCCGAGCCGTCCGCCGAGCAGGAGGAAGCCGCCGAACGTGAGCAGGTACGCGTTCACCACCCACGCAAGCGAGGTCTCCGTAAAGCCGAGATCATCCCGGATCGACGGCAGGGCGACATTCACGATCGTCGAGTCGAGGACGATCATCAGGTCGCCCAGGCAGAGGACGAGGAGGGCGATCCAGCGGACGCGTGCGTCGGCGATCGTCATCAGGGCTCGTATCGCTTTCTACCGGTATGACGCGACGCGGCCCCCAAATCATCGGCCCGCGGCCGATGACTTCTCACTCGTCAGGGAGTCATACGGGTGATGGCTCCTCTCGCATTCGCGGTGCGCGGCCCGATCGCCCTTGCGGACCTGCCGAGCCCGTGCCGGCGCGTCTGCGCACAGCTCGAGCGGGCCGCGGGCGGCGTCGTGCTCTGCGACGTCGCCGGCGTCGAGCCCGACGCGGTCACGGTCGAGGCGCTCGCCCGGCTCCAGCTCGCCGCTCGCCGGCACGGCGGCCGGGTGCTCCTCGTCAATACCTCGAGGGAGCTGCTCGAGCTCGTCGCCTTCCTGGGACTGATAGATGTGCTTCCCGGCGTCGGCGGGCCGACGGTTCGGACATCCACAACCCGGAGGTGAACGAATGGCAATGACGCTCCTGCTGGTCGGCACGCGCAAGGGCTGCTTCGTCCTGGAGAGCGACGCCGACCGGCACGACTGGACGGTCCGCGGGCCTTACTGCGAGGGCTGGCCGGTGTACCACGCGATCTACGACGCCGACACGGGCGCGATCTACGCGGCCGCCGCCAGCGAGTGGCACGGCGCCGGGGTGTGGCGCAGCACCGACCTCGGCGAGACCTGGGCGCTCTCGAGTGAGGGTCTCTCCTACGAGGACGGCGGCGAGCTCAAGCTCTCGAAGGTCTCGAGCCTGGCCGCGGCACACGGGCGGCTGCTGGCGGGCTCGGAGGCGGCCGGTCTCTTCGAGTCGACCGACGGCGGCCTCACCTGGTCGCTCCGCACCACCCTCGAGGGCCAGCCCGGCCGCGAGGACTGGAACGACCCGGCGAAGCAGCCGCCGGGTCACCTCGGCCTGTCCGCAATCCTCCCTGACCCTGACGACGCCGACCACTTGCGGGTGATCGTGCAGGGCTACGGCATCTTCGAGACCACCGACCAAGGCAGGAGCTGGGCGCCGCGCAACAAGGGACTGCGTGCCGACTGGCCGCTCGAGGACCCGGAGATCGGCTACTGCGTCCACAAGCTCGTGCCGTCGCCGGACAAGAGCCGCCTGTACCAGCAGAACCACGTCGGCATGCACAAAAGCGACGATGCGGGCGCCTCGTGGACGGAGATCACCGAGGGCCTGCCGACCGAGTTCGGCTTCGCGGCCGCCGCTCATCCGCACGACCGCGACACCTTCTACGTCGTCCCCCTCGACCCGGGGCACGGGCGCGTCATGCCCGAGGGGAAGGCGGCCGTGTGGCGCACGCGCGACGCCGGCTCAACCTGGCAGCGGCTCGACCGGGGCCTCCCGCAGCGGGACGCGTACGTCGGCGTCCTCCGCGAGGGGATGGCGATCGACCCGCTCGAGAGCCCCGGCCTCTACGTCGGCACGAGCACCGGCCAGGTGTTCGCGAGCGCGGACGAAGGCGAGAGCTGGAGCGAGATCGCGAGCTACCTGCCCGCGATCAGCTCGGTCGAGGTCGCCGTCGTCGACTGATGGCCGAGCTCCACCTGCCCACGACGCTGCTCCCGCTCTTTCCCGGCCTGACCCGCCGGCAGGAGGTGGACGCGACGAGCGTCGAGGACGCGATCCGCCGGCTGGACGAGCGCTGGCCCGGCCTGCTGGACCGGCTCTGCGAGCCTGGGCCGGCGATCCGCCCGCACATCCACGTGTACGTCGACCGCGAGCGGGCCCAGCTCGGGACCCCGCTCGCGGCCGGCTCCCGCGTGGACGTGATCGCCGCGATCAGCGGCGGCTAGTCGAGCCGCGGCGGCAGGCCGAACAGCGGGAAGACGCGGGCGGTGTCGAGGAAGAACGTCAGCTCGCCGATCTTCCCGTCGCGCAGCTCGACCACCTGGAGCGCCCACGGCTCGTGGCCGCCGCCCTCCGCCGGCTTGTACTGGCCGAACGCCGGCGAGCCGTTCGCCGCGATCGTGGGGACAACGCGAGAGCCCCGGCAGCCGATGCCCGGCCCGAACCACCACGTGAAGATGTCGTCGCGACCTGTGAGCCAGAGATCGTAGGGCGGCATCGACTGGGTCGCGTCCTCGTGGAGGAGCGCGGTCAGCTGCTCGATGTCGTAGGCCTCGAACGCCCGGACGTAGCGGGCGAGGAGTTCCTTGTCCGCGTCGTCAAGCTCGTCGACGGGCTTCCCGGCCGAGACGTCTGCCTGCTCGAGCGTTGCCCGCGCCCGCTGCAGCGCGCTGTTCACGGACGCAACGCTCGTCTCCAGGAGCTCGGCGGCCTCGCTCGCCTTCCAGCGCAGCACCTCGCAGAGGATCAGCACCGCGCGCTGCCTGGGCGGCAGGTGCTGGAGCGCGGCGACGAAGGCGAGCTTGATCGTCTCGCCGGCGATCGCCTGCTCGGCCGGGTCGGGCGTCGGCTCGATCCACGTCACCTCGGGGAGCTCGCGGAGGTTCTCGATCGCGGGCACGCCGGCAGGCCCGAGGTCCATCGGCCGCGCGCGTCGCTCGCGACTGCCGAGCATGTCGAGGCACACGTTCGTGGCAATGCGGTAGAGCCACGAACGCAGCGCAGCCCGGCCTTCGAAGCTGTCGAGCCCACGCCAGGCCCGGATGAACGTCTCCTGCACTGCGTCCTCGGCCTCGAACGGCGATCCGAGCATCCGGTACGAGTAGGCGGTCAACTCCGCCCGACATTCCTCGAACCGGCTCTCGAGCTCGTCGGCAACCGGCTTCGCCGTGAGCGACGATTCCTGCACTGCCGAACATCGTAGGTGGTCCGCCCCAGGCGGCGTCGCCGTGCTCGACAAGGACTCGTCGGTGCCGGACGGGGTCGTGCGCCATCCTCACGGTGCGGCGAGACGACGCCCAGTAGATTCCGTCTCCATGGTCATCGACGTCGACGCAGACCTGGTCGAGCGGTACGTGCTCGAGCTCGCGCGCCACGGCGCGCACGGGGAGACCGGCGTCTGGCGCACCGTCTATTCGCCCGAGTGGGTCGCCGCCCAGGATCAGGTCGCAGCCTGGTTCGCAGAGGCGGGGCTCGACGTCCGCCGGGACGCCGTCGGCAACGTCTGGGGGCGGCTGACGGGGGACGCGGAGGGGCCGGCGATCGCCTCGGGCTCGCACATCGACTCGCAAACTCCGGGTGGCCGCTACGACGGGGCGCTGGGGGTGATTGCCGCTCTCGTCGCGCTGCGCACGTTGCGCGAGCGCTTCGGGCAACCCAGACGCACGCTAGAAGCCGTATCTCTGTGCGAGGAGGAGGCGAGCCGCTTCCACGCCACCAATTTCTGGGGCTCGCGCGCGATCACCGGAAGCATCGAGCCGGACGAGCCGGGGCGAATCTTCGACGCCGACGGCGTCTCGATCGCCGAGGCGATGCGCACGGTCGGTCTCGATCCCGGGCGCATCCCCGAGGCGGCGCGGACCGACATCGCAACCTGGATCGAGCTGCACATCGAGCAGGGCCCCGTGCTCGAGGCAGCCGGGCTGCCGGTCGGGGTCGTTGACGCGATCACCGGCATCCGTCACTACGTCGTCGAGCTGATCGGTCGCTCCGATCACGCCGGCGCGCGTCCGATGGTGGGACGGCTCGATCCGATGGCCGGATTCGCCGAGATCGTGAGCGAAGTGGTCGGAGTGGCGCTCGAGCTGGGACCGCCCGCGGTGACCACGGTCGGACGGGTTCACGTCGAGCCGAACCTGCCGTCGGCTGTTCCTGATTCGGTCACCTTCACGGTCGACTCGCGCCACCCGGATCCGGACGTTCTGGAGCAGCAGCACGCACGGCAGGAGGAGCTGATGCGGGAGATCGCCGACCGGCGGGGGCTCGAGATCTCCTGGAGCACGCCGATCGACCTGCCCCCGTGTCTCTGCGACCAGGAGCTGGTGGCGGCGCTCGAGCGCGCGGCCCGCGAGCAGGACATCCCCTTCCGCCGCATGCACAGCGGCGCGGGCCACGACACGCAGAACATTGCACAGTCCGCGAAAGTCGCGATGGTCTTCGCGCGCAGCAAGGACGGCCGCAGCCACACCCCGGCCGAGTTCACCTCCACGGACGATGCGGTTGCCGGAATCCGCGTCCTTGCCGCCACGCTGCACGAACTCGCGTATTAGAGAACGGGGGAGTCCGTCGGCGGCAAGAGGCGGTCCTCTGGGGCAGCGGAACGTGCAGCCCGGCCGGTTGCGCGCTCGAGCGCGTCAGCGAGGCTCACGCACGGCCTCCAGCGTCAGCCTGTCGCGGCCGACGATCCGCACCCGCTCTCCACGGTCCGCTCCCTCCTCGCAGTGGGCCTGCCAGAGCTCTCCCTCGATGCGGACGTGGCCGTAGGGCCGGCACTCCTGGGCGACCTCGACGACGCGTCCGAGCAGGGTTTCCGCACCGACCTGAACCGCCCGGCGCTGCGAGTACCACAGCCAGAAGATCGGCGTCGAGACCTCGAACACGGCGGTGCCTGCGAGAAGCGCGAGCGCCCACCCTCCCCTGACGACGTGGAACAGGAAGAGCCCGAGCGCGATCCAGAACGTCACCGGGTCGCCGACCGTCGGAGCACGCGCTCGTCGCCCACTCGACGCGTGAGACCGTCAGCGTCGAAGCGCTCGAGCAGGAGCTGCGCCGAGCGACGGCCGATCCCGAGCAGGTCGCGGAACCGGGCCAAGGTGATCTTCCCCGCCGCCTCGCACTCCGCGACAAGCGTCGTGCGCGCACGCGCGTAGGCATCGGCGCTCACTGCCATCGCGTCGCCGACCCGCACGAGCTTCCCCTCCTCCTCGAGGAGGCGGGCGAGCTTCGCGTCGTCCACCTTCACCGGGTTCGGCGCGGCGGCGTCGAGCTCGGCCAGGAGCTCCTCGCCGCCCGTAGCCGCGGCCTTCGCGCCGGGCAGGTACAGGCGCGAGCCGCGCCGCTCGACGCCAAGCAGAGGCGCCACCGCCGGCGCCCACGGCTCGGCCGGCAGGTCGATCCCCGGATCGCGAGGATCGGCGCCGGCCAGGCGGGCGTGCACGTCTGCGCGCAACTCGTCGAGCCACCCCTGCGAGAAGACCCAGTCGCCTGCGCGCTCCACCCCGGCCAGATCGCCGGGTGCGAGGTGACGAAGCGAGTCCGCCCGGACGGGCGAGCCGACGATCGCTGCGATCTCCCCGCGCTCGAGCAACTCCAGACGCTCGGGCGAGATGCGCCGCGGGGGGCTGGGGTCGAGCACCGTGCCCCCGCCGACGGTCGCCCTGGCGCGCAGAACGACCCGATCTCCGCGGGCGGCGACCAGCGGCCGCTCGAGGCGCAGCTGCGCGTACCGGCCGCGCCGCGCGACCCTGGCGGCGATGTCGGCGGTGCCGAGGTGGACGGTGACGGCAGCCGGAATCTCCTCCAGCTCCTCCAGCAGCACGTCGAGACGGTAGGTGACCGGATAGGCGCCCGGCTCGACGAGCGCGTCGCCGCGCGCAAGCCGGTCGCGCTCGATCCCCGGCAGCGCGACGGCGACGCGCTGACCCGCCTCGGCCCTCTCCACGGGCCGGTCGTGAACCTGGACGCTTCGCACGCGGACATCGATCCCGGCGGGTTCGGCGCGCAGCTCGTCGCCCTCGCCGATCGTCCCGGACCAGAGCGTGCCGGTGACGACGGTGCCGATCCCGCGCAGCGTGAAGACGCGGTCGACGTACAGGCGGGTAGCTCCGTCGGGGTGCGACCGATCGGCTCCGTCCGCCACCGCGCCGAGGGCCGCGCGCAACTCATCGAGGCCGGCGCCGGTCTTGGCGCTGACGGCAACGACGTCGGCTTCCGGAACGAGCTCACGCGCCTCGTCGACCGCGAGCTCGAGGACCTCGGAGTCGACGGCGTCGGACTTCGTGACGGCGACCACGCCGCGCTCGATCCCGAGCAGCCGCAGGATCGCCAGGTGCTCGTGGGTCTGCGGCCGCGCCCCCTCGGCGGCGTCGATCACGAGCAGGAAGAGGTCGATCCCGGTCGCCCCGGCGACCATGTTGCGCACGAAGCGCTCGTGGCCGGGAACGTCGACCAGCGACAGACGTCGCCCGTCCGGAAGCTCGAGCGGCGCGTAACCCAGGTCGATCGAGATTCCGCGCTCACGCTCCTCTGGCAGCCGGTCGGTGTCCTTCCCCGTCAGCGCCCGGACGAGCCACGTCTTGCCATGGTCGATATGACCGGCGGTGCCGACGGTCAGCGGCATGACGCCTGGATCAGTGCGTCGCCGATTGCGTCGACTCGCAGCCCTGCGGCCTCGACGAGGGTTCGCCACTCCTGCTCTGTTCGCTCACGCCCACCGGCGATGAGGAGCATCAGCAGATCGAGCCACTTCGCTCCGTGCGGCTCGTTGCCCTCTCGGACGACGGCGTCGAGAATGAGGACGCGGGCGCCGGCCGGTGCGGCGTCGCGGATCGTACGGAGAATCGAGCCGGCGCGGTCGTCGTCCCAGTCGTGGAGCACGGTCCCGAGGATGTACGTATCGCCGAGCGGGACTCGCTCGAAGAAGCTGCCGGCAGCGAACGTACAGCCCTCGCGCGCAAGGGCTGCCTCGTCTCGGTTCGTCTCGGGCAGGTCGAAGACGATTCCGCGCAGGCCGGGATGGCGCCGGACGAGCTCGACGAGCATCGATCCGTTGCCTCCGCCAACGTCGACGACTGTCTCGCCGTTACGCCACTCAATTCCCGCCAACCGGTCGACGCGACGCTCCGTTCCCTCGACCATCGCGCGATCGAACGAAGCGCGCTCCTCCGGCTGATCGGCGAGCCAGGCCCAGAAGTCCTTCCCGAACGTACGCGGGAACGTCGCGCGATCCGTCGTTCCCGCCAGATCGTCCACGGTGCGGTACCAGACGCCGCCGAAGAGGTGGGCGAAGTCCCGCCAGCCTGGGTGGCGCAGAAGCTCGGAAGCCTCCGTGTTTCCGACGACGCCCGGCGCGACTTCGGCGAACACCCCGTCGCTGGCGAGGGCGCGCAGGAGGCGGTGCAGCGTGTCGGCATTCGCTCCGACCTCCCGCGCGACCTCGTCGACGGGACGCGGGCCACCTGCGAGAACGTCGGCGACGCCAAGGTCAGCAACGATCCCGAGAGCCTTCGTTCCGAGAGCGCCTCGGACCAAGTCCCAGAGTCGCGCCTCCGGCGGAGGTTCGCTCATCCGCGCGCGCAGGCGACCACGGCTACCACCACGTCGATGTCGTCATCGGCGAGCGTGCGGCAGTCGAGCAGGCAGCGGCCGTCACGGACGACGGCGATGACGGGAGGATCGGCCGTCCTCAGCGACGCGGCCAGCTCCTCCTCGACGGCGCAGGCGAAGCTCGGCAGCTCGGCGAGCGGTAGCGCGCCGCCGCCGACTCGCGCGACCGTCTCCTCGACCGTGCCGCCCGTGCGCGAGGCCAGCCGTGCGGCGCGGGCCTTCACCGCCCCGGCAGGCTCGGAGAGCATGCGCAGCACCGGCACCTCTCGCAGTGCGCGCTCGGGCTCGAGGTAGAGACCGAGCGTTCCTTCCAACGCGGCGAGCGTCAGCTTGTCGGCACGCAGCGCCCGCTGGAGCGGATGGCGGCGCAGCTTGTCGACCAGCTCGGCGCGTCCTACGACGATGCCGGCCTGCGGCCCGCCGAGCAGCTTGTCGCCGGAGAAGCAGACGAGGTCGGCTCCGGCGGCAAGCGATTCGCGCACCGAGGGCTCATCGCCAAGTAACACTGTGTTACTTGGCCCTTGCGCCCCTTGCAGAGCCGACTCAGAGGCAAGTAACACAGTGTTACTAAGCACGCCGGAGCCGAGGTCGTCGACGAGCGGCAGTCCGTGCCGCGCTGCGACCGCGGCGAGCTCTGCCGTTCTCGGCAGTCCCGCGAAGCCGACGACACGGAAGTTCGACTGGTGCACCCGCAGCATGAGCGCCGTGTTCGGCCCGATCGCGCGCTCGTAGTCGGCGGCGCGGGTGCGGTTCGTCGTTCCGACCTCGACGAGGCGCGCGCCGGATCGGGCGAGGACGTCCGGGATCCGGAAGCCGTCACCGATCTCGAGCAGCTCGCCGCGCGAGACGATCACCTCACGGCCCTCGGCGAGCGCAGCCAGCGCGAGCAGGACGGCCGCCGCGTTGTTGTTGACGACCAGCGCGCCCTCGGCACCCGTGAGCCGGCGCAGGATCGCGGCGGCGTGATCCTGCCGCGACCCGCGGGTTCCCTCGCCGAGGTCGTATTCGAGATTCGAGTAGCCACGGCCGATCTCCCGCAGGCGCTCGATCGCCGCGTCGGGCAGCGGAGCACGTCCGAGGTTCGTGTGGAGGATCACCCCGGTCGCGTTCAGCACGCGCCGGAGCCTGGGCCGCCGGTCCCCGGCGAGCTCGACCCGTACGCGCTCGCGGAGGTCGCCGGGATCGGCGCCGGCGCGAATCTCCTCGCGGGCCCGATCGATCACGCGACGGGCCGCTTCAACGGCCAGCGGGTCGTCGACGTCACGCGCGAGCTCGTCCACGGAGGGGAGGTCGCGGAGCTGCATAGACCCGATTCTAGGACGCCGTCTTCGACTCACCGGCCGACGCAGGCGGCGATTCGCCCAAACGAGGAATCTCGAGTCCGGCCAGCGACGGATCGGGCTCGGGGGTCTTCGGGTCGAGCTTGGTCAACGCCTCGACGAGGAGCTCGGCGACCGCCAGGTTGCGCACCCAGTTGTGGTCGGCCGGGACGACGTGCCAGGGCGCCCACTTCGTCGAGGTGGCGGTGATCACGTCCTCGTACGCCTCCATGTAGTCGTCCCAGCGCGCCCGATCATCGAGGTCGCCGCGGCGGAACTTCCAGCTCTTCTCGGGATCGTCGATCCGCTCCTGGAACCGCTTTCGCTGCTCTTCGGGCGAGACGTGCAGGAACGCCTTGACGATCTCCGTGCCCTCGTCCGTGAGCATGCGCTCGAACCGGCAGATGTGGTCGGGCCGGCGCTTCCAGACGGCCTCTGGCACGAGCGCGTGGACACGCACGGTGACTACGTCCTCGTAATGGGACCGGTTGAAGATGCCGATCTCGCCGCGGGCGGGACAGGCCGCGTGCACGCGCCACAGGTAGTCGTGGGCGAGCTCGGTCGTGGTGGGCTGCCTGAAGGAGACGACCTTGCAGCCCTGGGGATTGGCACCCGAGAGGACGTGGCTGATCGTGCCGTCCTTACCGGACGCATCAATTCCCTGGAGCACGAGCAGCACCGACCGTTGCGACTCGGCCCAGAGACGCTGCTGGAGCATGTCGATCCGGGCGGCGAGCTCGGCCAGCCGCTCGAGCCCCGCTTCCTTGTCGCCGAGGCCGAGCCGGCTGCCCGGATCCCGGCCGGCGAGCCCCGCGGGCTTTCCGGGCGCCACAACCAGCGACTTGACGAGCCTGTCCGCCTTCACCGTTCCGCAGCCTGCTCGGGCTCGTGATGATCGAACTCCGTACGCGAGCGCTCCCAGCAGTCCCGGATCCGTTCGACCGCTCCGGCGACGTCGTCGGTGACCTGGAGCGGGTCGAGATCCCCCGCCGAGATCTTCTGCGTGGCGAGCGGACGCGCGGCAATCCAGTCGAGGAGACCGCCCCAGTAGTCGGTGCCGATCAGCGAGACCGGGAACTCCCCCACCTTGTCGGTCTGGATCAGGGTCAGCGACTCGAACAGCTCGTCGAGCGTGCCCAATCCGCCCGGGAAGAGGACGAAACCCTCGGCCGCCTTCACGAGCATCACCTTGCGCGCGTAGAAGTGGCGGAAGGTGAGAGCGAGGTCGAGGTAGCCGTTCGCCTCCTGCTCGTGCGGCAGCTCGATGTTGAAGCCGACCGAGAAGCCGCCGCCCTCCTTGGCCCCACGGTTGGCCGCCTCCATCACCCCCGGCCCGCCGCCGGTCACCACCGCGAAGCCCGCTTCGGCGAGCAGCCGGCCGCACGTGCGGGCCTGCTCGTAGTCACGGTCGCCGGGGAGGATCCGCGCCGAGCCGAACACGGTCACTGCCGGGCCCTTGATTCGGGCGACGGCCTCGAAGCCCATCCGGAACTCCTCGGCGATCATCGCCACCTGCGCGGCGAGGTCGCCCCGCTGGTGCTCCAGGATCCGTCTGTCGACGGCCACTCACCATCAGAGACGTTGCTGCGGGACGTGAGCGGCGATCATGCCGAGCACGAGCAGGAAGGCGAGCCCGACGTAGATCGCGGTCGCGGCGTTCGCCCGCGACGGCGTCCCGCCGAGCCGCATCGTCTTGATCGCGCGCCAGATCGAGCCGCCGTCGAGGAAGCCGATCGGGATCAGGTTGAACAGGTTGAGCAGGAAGCCGACGTAGCCGAGTGCCATCAGAAGTCTGGAGTCCTGCTGCTCGCCGATCAGCCAGACGGCGGCGGCACCGACACTCCCGGAGAGCGGCCCCGCCAGAGAGATCCAGAAGCTCTGCCACGGGTTCATCCGAGCGTCGCGAATCGCCACGTATGCCCCGATGAACGGCAGGAAGACGGGCCACGCGGCGTTGAAGCCGCGGCGGCGAGCCTCGACGAAGTGTCCGAGCTCGTGGACGAAGATCAGGCCGACGAAGCCGATCCCGAACTGCCACCCCCAGATCAGGGCGTAGCCGCCGACCGCGACGAAGATGGAGGCGAACTTGGCGAAGGCGAAGCCGAACTTGATCACGAGCCCGATCGCCACCGCGATCGGCGCCCAGATCTTCCGCGCAAGCGCGCGCCACGCCGGCTCCGGGTGGATCGGGCGGTAGTCGCGCTCGGGGATCTCGGGCGGGAAGTCCATCAGCTTGGCACTACGGAATCGCGACCGGTTGCCCGTCGGCCTCGAGCTCGGGCGCCGAGAACACGCAGTCGACGTGGATCGCAGCCTCGTTGTCGCCGCCGTACGGGCCGGTGTTGCGGCCGATCGCGACGTGCGCGGTGCCGCCGGCCTTCTCGTCCAGCATCACGTGGCCGCGGGGGCGAACGGCGTGGTTGAGGCCGATCCCAAGCTCGGCGATGACGTCGGCACCGGCGCCGGCGCTCTCGACCAGCTCTCGCAAGAGGTCGGCGGCGCGGCCGCCCTCGATCGAGGTCACCCGGCCGGCTGCGAAGCGCAGCGTGACCGGCTCGTCGACGAGGCCCTCGACGGTGTAGGGCACGGTCAGGTCGGCGACCAGGACGCCGTCCGCGCCGTCGGCGTGGGGCGCGACGAAGATCTCGCCGCCTGGGTAGTTGGCCATCTCTCCGGGCTCGAGGGCGCCGGTGTCGGTCTTCCAGGGGCGACCGCCGACCCTGAGCGTGAGATCCGTCCCGGCGCTGCCGCGGATCCGAATCGTCTCGGCGGCCTCGACTTGGTCGAGGAGCGCGCGGGCCGGTGCCGCGAGGTCGGGAAAGGGCTCGGACAGCTCGCCGGCCAGGAGTTCGCCGTCGACGAAGCCCATGAAGATCTGCCGCCCGCCGTGTCCGGTCATCGCCTGGAGCAGCTGGAAGCGGATGCCCGCCTCGTCGCCTCGCGGCTCTGCCGTCAAGAAGAGCGAGACGTCCGCAGTGGCCGCCCCGTCGGCGACGCCCGGCGGGAGCGCCTTGAGCGGCCGCTCGCCGGCCCAGAGCTCGAGCCTCGGCTCGCCGCCGGCGTCCTTGGCGGCGGCCGCGAGCTGGGCGCCTTCGGCGGCGAGCGGCTCGTCGACGACGACGAGCACGCGCTCGCCCGGCTGGAGGCCGGCGGCCTTGATCAGGTTCTCGCACCAGCCGGGGTGTCCGAGACGCTCCATCGAACCATCGTAGCCAAGGCCTCCGTGCGCCCCGGAGCCGGCCGAGCGCGCAAGGGCCTCCGCCTCAGGACCCCCTCCCGATCCACTCCTCCCCGCCCTCGTAGACCTCTTTCTTCCAGAGCGGCACCGTCTCCTTGAGCGTGTCGATCGCCTCCGCGCAGGCGGCGAGCGCGGCGGCGCGGTGCGGGGCGGAGACAGCGATCACGACCGAGAGCCCGCCGATGTCCACTCGGCCCGTCCGGTGCGCGATCGCCACCTCGCAGAGCTCGTGTTTCGCCTTGAGGTGCTCGGCGAGCTCGGCCATCACCTTCTCGGCCATGCCGCCGTAGGCCTCGTAGTCGAGGTAGTGGACGGTGCGGCCGCGCGAGTGGGCACGCGTCGTCCCCACGAAGCTCGCGACGGCACCCGCCTCCGGCACGGTCACCTCGGCGATCACGGCGCCCGGGTCGAGCGGCTCGTCGGAGAGACGGAATGCTCCCCCGGAGACAGGCGGGATCAGGGCGACCTCGTCGCCGTCGGCGAGCTCGCGGTCGCGGTCGGCGTATTCGTGGTTGACGGCGTAGAGCAGCCCGGCAGGCTCGTCATCGAGACCGAGCGCGGACCAGACGTCCGCGACCCGCGTCACGCCGTCGAGCTCGCGCTCCGACCAGCCGGCCCGCTCCCGCAGCCCGGCGAAGAGCCTGACGGTCACCTTCACGCGGTAAGCGTACGATTCTCCCGTGGCCGTGGGAGAGGATCGGCGCGAGACCGACTCCGGCATCGAGGTCAAGCCGGTCTACACCCAAGACGACGTCGCCGGGCTCGAGCTCGAGCCGCCGGGCGAATTCCCGTTCACGCGCGGGCCGTATCCGACGATGTACCGGGGGCGGCCGTGGACGATCCGCCAGTACGCGGGCTTCGGCTCGGCCGAGGAGACGAACGCGCGCTTCCGCTACCTGCTGGAGCGCGGCCAGACCGGGCTTTCGACCGCCTTCGACCTGCCGACGCAGCTCGGCTACGACTCGGACGATCCGCGCGCCGCCGGCGAGGTCGGGCGCACCGGGGTCGCGATCGACTCGCTCGTCGACATGAAGCTGCTCTTCGACGGGATTCCCGCTGGGCGAAGTCTCGACGTCGATGACGATCAACGCGCCCGCCTCGCTGCTCCTCCTGCTGTACGAGCTCGTCGCCGAGGGGCAGGGCGTCGAGGGCGACCGTCTGCGCGGGACGGTCCAGAACGACATCCTCAAGGAGTACGCGGCCCGCGGGAACTACATCTTCCCGCCGCGCCCCTCGATGCGGTTGACCACCGACCTCTTCGCCTACTGCGCGGAGCGTCTGCCGCAGTGGAACACGATCTCGATCTCCGGGTACCACATCCGCGAAGCGGGCTCGACGGCGGTTCAGGAGATCGCGTTCACGCTGGCGAACGGGCTCGCCTACTGCCGGGCGGCGATCGAGGCGGGGCTCTCCGCGGACGAGTTCGGCGAGCGGATCTCGTTCTTCTTCAACGCCCACAACCACTTCTTCCAGGAGGTGGCGAAGTTCCGGGCCGCGCGCCGGCTCTGGGCGACGCTCCTGCGCGACCGGCTCGGGGTGACGAACCCGCGTGCGCTGGCGCTGCGCTTCCACGCCCAGACCGGCGGCTCGACGCTGACCGCGCAGCAGCCCGAGAACAACATCGTGCGGGTCGCGATCCAGGCGCTCTCGGCCGTGTGCGGGGGCGCGCAGTCGATCCACACGAACTCGTACGACGAGGCGCTCGCGCTCCCGAGCGAGCACGCCGCGCGGATCGCCCTGCGGACGCAGCAGATCCTCCAGCACGAGGCCGGCGGGACCGACACCGCCGACCCGCTCGGCGGGGCGTACTTCATCGAGGAGCTGACGGCCGAGCTCGAGGCCCGCGCCCTCGAGCTGATCGACCGTGTCGAAGAGCTCGGCGGCGCGGTCGCCGCGGTCGAGCACGGATTCGTCCAGGGAGAGATCGACGAAGCCGCCTACCGCTACACCGGGCAGGTGGAAGCCGGAGAGCGCGTCGTCGTCGGAGTCAACGACTTCCGGGAGGAAGAGATCGAGCCGATCGAGCTGCACCGGCTCGACCCGAAGATCGAGCGCCGCCAGCTGGAGCGAACGGCCAGGGTGCGGGCCGAGCGCGACGCCGGGGCGGCCGAGGCGGCTCTTGCCGAGGTTCGCAAGGTCGCCGGCGGGGACGCAAATCTGCTGCCGCCGATGCGCGAGGCGCTCCGTGCCCACTGCACGGTCGGCGAGATCTGCGACGTGCTCCGCCAGGAGTGGGGCACGTACGACGCCCGGCAGCGGTGACCGGGAAGCGGCTGTTGCGCATCCTGCTCGTCTCGCAGATGTACCCGGGGCCCGACGACCCCGACCTCGGCGTGTTCGTCGCCCAGGTCGAGAGGGAGCTGCGCGATCGCGGCCACGAGCTCGAGCGCGCCGTCGTCGACCGCAGGGCGGGCGGCTCTCTCCGGCACCTGCGGCTGCTACGCCGGGCACGGGCAGCGTCGCGGAGCTTCCGGCCCGATGTCGTCTACGCGCACTTCCTCGTTCCGGCCGGCCTCGCCGCGGCCCTCTCGTCGCGCGCGCCCCTCGTCGTGACCGCGCACGGCCAGGACGTCGCGAACATCGGCCGGATTCCCGGGGGTCGCGACTGCGACGCGCTTCGTGGTGGGCCGCGCCGCCGCCGTGGTCGCGGTCTCCGACTGGCTGCGCGGCGAGCTGGAGGCGAAGGTGCCCCGCGCCCGCGGCAAGGTCGAGGTGGTGGATTGCGGAGTCGATCTCGAGCGCTTCTCGCCGCAGCCCGCGCCGCCCGGGCCGCCGGCGTTCCTCTGCGTCGGCTCGCTGACCGAGCGCAAGAACGTGCTCAGGCTCGCTCGCGCCTTCGAGCGGACTCGAGGAGGGAACGCTGACCTTCGTCGGCGACGGGCCGCTCAGAGGGCAGCTCGAAGGCCGGCCCGGGATCGAGGTGGCCGGGCGCGTGCCGCACGACCAGGTGCCCGGCACTGCTCGCCGCGGCGCGTGTCGTCTGCGGCCCGAGCCTCGTCGAGCCGTTCGGCCAGGCGCTCCTCGAGGGGCTGGCGACCGGCCGGCCGGTCGTCGCAACCCGTGTCGGCGGCCCGCCCGAGTTCGTCACGCCGGCCGCGGGCGTCCTCGTCGACCCGCTCGACGAGGACGAGATCGCCGCCGCGCTCACCCGTGCCGCAGCGCTGCCGTGCCCGAACGAGGCAGCCCGAGCGGCCGCCGCGGAGCACGACGTGCGCCGCCAGGCCGAGCGGATCGAGAGGATCCTGGAGAGGGCCGCCGGAGCGGCCCCCTCCGAGAGATCGCAGACCTAGCCGGCCGTGGAGCCGAGGGGCCGGAGCCCATCGAGTCGATCGCGCCGCCGACCTCCTTGCGCATCTGATCGATGTCATCGCGCAGGTCGGTCTTGCCCTTGACGACGACGGCGTGGATCAGCCACCCGAGGATCGCTCCGATCGGCGGAGCGACGATGTAGATCCAGAAGTCCGTCCAGCGGTTGCCGATCAGCGCGGTGCCGAAGCTTCTCGCCGGGTTCACCGACGAGCCGCTGAACGGGACGGCTGCGAAGTGGATCGCCATCAGGGTCAGCGCGATCGCGACGTAGGTCGTGCTGCCGAAGCTCTTGCTCTTCGTCACCTGGAGGATGACGAGCACGAAGATCGCCGTCAGGAAGATCTCGACGAAGAACGCGGCGCGGACTCCGTGGCTCGGCACCGTCGCGGCCTTCGCGACGTCGTCGCTCGAGGTCATCAGGAGCAGGGCGAGCCCGGCAAGGACGGCTCCGGCGAACTGGGCACCCCAGTAGGCGACGAGATCGCGGACAGCGAGCCGGCGGTCGAGGAAGAGCGCCAGCGAGACCGCCGGGTTGAAGTGGCCGCCCGAGACCTCGCCGAAGGCGTAGAGGCCTGCGAGCAGGGCGAGACCGAACGCGAACGGGGCGGACGTTCCCCCGAAGCCGACGACCGCCGTTGCGCCGACGAACACGAGCGTGAACGTTCCGAAGACTTCAGCGAGGTACTTCTGCCACTGCTTCATCGTGTGATCTCCTATGTTCGAGCACGACGCTCTCGACACTCTCCGAGCCGCTCAAGCGTGGCAGGGAAGCCGGATGGATCAGCGACCGGCGAGCCGATCGAGGTCGGCCAGGCGGGCCTCGACCAGGGGGCGGATCCGCTCCTCGAGGCCGGCCTCCCGCGCCACCTCGAGCGCCTCCTCGTACGTCGCGCGCACCTTCTCGGGCGCGACCCCCTGCTTCAGCCGGTTGTCGCCGGTGATCAGCAGCTTCTGGATTCGCTCGCGTGCTTCCACGCCGGGATTCTCTCCTTTCAGGCCGGCGCGTGCGAGCCTGGACGCAGCCGGTGACGTGCCGGTACCCTAGGCGCCGTGCTCGCAGGTCGTCGCCGTCCTCCACGTCCTGCTCGCGATCGCCCTGATGGGGCTGATCCTGATGCACTCCGGCCGCGACACCGGCTTCGGCGGCATGGGCTTCACCCCCGCCTCGCAGGGCGGAACGCACATCGTCGAGCGCAACCTGACGCGCCTGACCGTGCTGGTCGCCCTCGCCTTCGCCGGGACGACGATCGCGCTGTTCCATCTCCTGGGGTAACGCCCACCGGGTTGACGCAGTCGGGCCGCGGCGAGTCGCCGCCGAGCCGGGCTCCGCCCGGCGAGAGGCCCGCAGCCGAGAGGCAACCTTCCGGCGAGAGCAACCAGCCGCCGGCTCCGCCACCGCCCAGACCCGCGCCACCGGCCGCAAGGAGAGGGGCAATGGGGGGAACCAGGGGTTCCCCCCATCAGAGGCCGGGGCCCGAGCCGGCGCCGGTGACGTTGAAGCAGCCGGTCGCGATCGCCGGGCACGCGGTAGCCGTACGCCCAGCGGTCGTCGTAGAAGTCGCTCTGGCTGACGAGCAGCGTCTCGCGCGTCAGGCCGGGCACGTCCGCCAGCAGCTCGGGCATCGAGACGGTGAAGCGGAGGTTGACGAGCGGCTCGGCGACCTTGCCGCCGCGGATCCGGAACGTCCCGTCTCTGGTCATCCCGGTGATCACGCCCTCGCGCGGGTTGACGACGCCCAGGTAGTGCAGGCGCGTGACGTAGATGCCGTCGCCGACGAGCTCGGCCAGCTCGTCGGTCGACGTCGGCCTCGCCCGGCGCCATCGAGACGGCGGTCGGCGATCGCGCCCCAGGCGCGGTCGACGGCCGGGAGCGCGTGGCCGGTCGACGTCGCGGCCCGGCGCGGGCGGCCGTCTGCGCGGTCCCAGACCGGCCCGCGGATGACGCCCTCCTCGACGAGCGGGACGCGCTGCTTCGGCGTGCCCTCGAAGTCGAACGCCTTCGGCAGCCCGGCCGGGTCGAGCGCGTCGTCGACGAGCGTCACCCTCGGGTCGAACGCCCGCTCGCCGATCCGCCCGGCGAAGAAGCTGCGCTCCTCGAGCAGCCCGAGCCCGTTGAAGGTGTCGAACGAGAAGTAGTAGAGGAGCTCGGCGATCGCGTACGGCTCGAGCACCGCGCGGTAGCGGGCCGGCTCGACCTCCACCGCCCCGCGCGTCCGCTCGGCCTTCGCGGCCGCCTCCTCCGCGACCGCGGCCGGGTCGATATCGCCCGCGCGCCACGCGGTGCGCGTCGCGTAGCCCGAGGCGCCGTCGACGGCGGCGAGGGCGAGGCAGCTCGCGTCGGTCGTCCGCTGCGAGGCGCGCAGCCCCGTGGTCGAGGCGACCGCGAGCTCGCAGACGCCGCTCGTGAAGTAGCCGTAGAGGCCGAGCTCGCCGGAGGCGCCGATCGCCGCCGCGGCGAGGCGCGCCTGGTCGTCGGCGCCGAGCGCGGCCGTCTCCTCGTCGTAGCCGTCGACGGTCGGGAAGTCGGCCGGCGGCGCGAGCGGCGGCGAGCTCCGGATCCTCGCTCGCGCTCGCGAGGACCTCGACCGCGCGCCGGGCGAGCCGGCCAGGCCCTCGTCGTCGGTGCGGTTCGTGCCGGCGACGCCGGCCCGGCCGTCCGCGGACGAGCCGCAGCTGGACGGTCGCGTTGTCGACCAGCGTCGGCTGGTGCACCTCCGAGCCGGCGTAGCGGGCGAAGCCCGAGCGCTCGGTCGAGACCACGACCTCGGCCTCGTCGCCGGAGGCGAGCGCGAGCGCGCGCTCGGCGATCTCGAGCGCTCGGCTCACGACTTGACGCCGACCTGGACGTCGCGGAAGCGGGCGGGCGAGGCGCCGTGGGAGACGTGCGCGTGCTGGCCCGGCTGGCCCTTGCCGCAGTTCGTCAGCCCGTGCATCAGCCACTCCTCGGGGCCGGCGACCCGGTCGAGCGAGCCCCAGAACACGGGCGTGACGCCGGTGTAGGTCGCGTCGCGCAGCATCCGGCCGAGCTTGCCGCCCTTGATCTCCCAGGCGATCTGCGTGCCGAACTGGAAGTTGAGCCGCTTGTCGTCGATCGACCAGCTCCTGTTCGTCTCCAGGTAGACGCCCGTCGTCCACCTCGGAGATCAGCTCCTCGAGCGAGCCCGAGCCGGGCTCGAGGTGGAGGTTGGTCATCCGCACGAGCGGCATCCGCGCCCAGCCGTCGGCCCGCATCGAGCCGCCGCCGCCGTGGCCGAGCCGCGCCGCCGTCTCGCGCGAGGTGAGGAAGCCGCGCAGCACGCCTTCGCGCGACGACCGGCTCGCGCGCCGCCGGCACGCCCTCGTCGTCGAACGCGAACGTGCCGAGCCCGCCCGGCGTCGTCGAGTCGGCGGTGATGTTCATGTGCTCCGAGCCGTAGCGGAGCGAGCCGAGGTCGCTCGAGTGGAGGAAGCTCGTCCCCGCGTACGCGGCCTCGGTGCCGTAGACGCGGTCGAGCTCGGTCGGGTGGCCGACCGACTCGTGCACCTGGAGCTGCATCTGCTCGGCGTCGATGACCACGGCCGTCGTCCCCGCCGGGACACTCGTCTGGCGCGCAGCAGCGCCGCCGCCTGCTCGGCCACGCGCGGCGCCTCCCGCTCGAGCCCGAGCCCCTCGACGTACTCCCAGCCGGCCTGCGCGCTCGACGCCGACGTGCGCGCTCGGGTAGCTGCGCACCTGGAACAGGCCGTCGCCGGACGCCATCGCGTCGATCCCGCCGCCGCACTCGACGTGCTCCTGGTCGATCTCCGCGCCGTCCGAGGAGAGGAAGAGCTTGCGCTCGCCCAGGGCGCGGACCAACGCCTGCGCGACCTTCACGTCCGGGTGGCGGAGCGCCTCCTCGGCGCGCAGGCAGAGCGCGACCTTGTCCGCGAGCGAGACCGCGAACGGATCGCGCTCGACCGGCGTGCGGTACGAGCCGGAGCGGGCCTCGAGCGGCGCGAGCGCCCGCGCGGCCGTCCCGCCCGCCGCGGCCGCGAAGGCGCAGGCGCGCAGCGCGGCGTCGCGGCGCGCCTTCGGGGCCGAGCCGGCCGGTCGCAGGCGAAGCCCCAGGCGCCGCCGACGAGCACGCGGACGCCGATCCCCTCGCTCTCGGAGTCGGTCAGGGTCTCGACCCGGCCGTTCTTCGTCCCGACCGACTGCGACCGCCGGACGACCGCGCGGGCGTCGGCGTACGCCGCCCCGGCGCCGAGCGCCGCGTCGACCCCTGCTGCACATGCGTCTCGCAAAGCCTCGGGACGATAGCCGCTCGCGGCGGCGAGGCCGCCGCGAGCGCAATGCGCTGGAGAGGACTTGAACCTCCACGACCCAATGGGTCACAAGGCCCTCAACCTTGCGCGTCTACCAATTCCGCCACCAGCGCGCGGCTGGCCATTGTAGCGGCGCCCCGGCGCCGCCCGGAGCTGCCCGCCCGGCGGCTCAGTCTGGGTCGCAGGGCCCGGACGAGACGGCCTGGATGCTCACCCGGCTGCGGTCGAGCTTCCAGAACTCGACCGTTCCCTTGCCTTGCTCCGCGTGCGCATGAACCAACGGGTCTTCCGTCAAGCGGAGGGGCCGAGCGGAAACGTGCCCCTGTACAGCCGCTCGACGCCGTCCTTGGTCAGGATCTTCATCCGCAGGCCGTTCGACTCGACCATCGCGACGTGCTTCACGACTCCGGCGGAGTCCCTGTAGACGGCGACGTCACCCGCCCGCGCAGTCACCCGGCCGAGCCGCTTCGTCCCGTAGGGAACGAGGATCTTGCGGAAGAAGCCGTTGGGCTCGACGTTCGCCTGCACCATCTTCGACCCGAAGAGCCTCTTCATCACGTAGCCGGCGCAGTTCTGCTTCCTGGTCACCGGCCCGATCGGCTTGTAGTCGTAGCCCTCGTACTTGCCCTGCTCCTTCTCGATCACGCCGGCGATCTGCTTCGCATCCAGGTCGACGAGCTTCACGTTCGCGGTGATCTTCTTGCCGCTCGGCCGGATGACGTAGACCTTGCTGCACTCGCGCTTCGCCGGTGTCGCGGCTGCGGGACGATCGCCGTCGAAGTGCGCTTTGAACGCTCCCTGCCAGGCGCCGCCGTCGCCGGCGTCGGTCGACCAGGTTCCGCGCCAGCCCGCGCCGGAGCGGGTGATGTCGAACGACCCCCTCGCTTTCGTCCTGTTGCTCTCGAACCGCCCGACGAGGTGGTTGAGCCCGACCGTGCAGCCGCGGATCTTCCCCTGGTCGTCGGGGTCGTTGTACCCGCCGGCGTAGTACTGGCTCGGCCCAGGACAGACCTTGCCGCCGATCTTCTCGAGCAGCTCGCGGCCGTTCGCCTCGGTCCTGACGCTGAAGGCGAAGCCGCCGAAGCTCGACGTCCACCGCCCGGCCCACGGGTAGGCCGCGTCGGGAGAGTCAGACGTGCCGGCCCCGGAGGCAGCGCCGGGCAGCGCCACCGTGGCCGCGAACAGCAGAGCGGCCAGCATCCGAATCGAGGTTGCCGGCGACCGGACACCCATCACCCTGATTCTGAGGACTCGATGTGAGGGGTTCGCGAGAGCCTCCCAAGCATTCGCTGATACGTGCGGACTCAGGAATCGGGGCTTTCGCCGCCCGTGGCGCCGGTGAAGCTCCTGCGCGCCCGCAGCGACTGCAGCGCCGGGACGACCACCTCCGCCGCGAGTGCGGCGGCGAAGAGCACACCGAGGAGGATGCCGACGAGCACCGTGCCCTTGTGCTCGTCGGCGACGGCGATCCAGCCGCCGTGCTTGCGCTGCGTCTGGTCGAGCCAGCGATGCGCGATGAACCCACCGGCCAGGGTGAGCAGGGCGACGACGACCACGGGGCGATACAGACTGAGGGCCTTCCGCCGTCGATCGCCCTTGCGCCCGCGCTCGCCGGCGTCCTCACCGGGTCTGACCCTGAAGGCGAGGCGCAGCAATGCGAGCGCGGCTGCGGCCAGTCCCAGCACGGCGGCAGTTCGGGTCGCGCCGGCGCTGAGCCGATCGTCCAGCCAGTCTCGAACAGCGGGGACGTACGGCCAGCCGCCGAGGATCCCCAACGCCAGCGGCACTCCCGCCAGCACCAGGAAGCCGATCCAGCGTCTCCAGCTCGCGATCGGCTCTTCGAAGAGACCCGTCGCGATCGTGAACAGCACGAGCCAGAGAGCCACGACGATCAGGGCGAGCGCCGGGAAGAGCGCGCCGAGCAACGCATTCTTCGACAGAGCGATCCACAGAACGACACCGGTCACGATCGTCGTGACGGCAGCGCCGATCCACGGCTCGCGCGCTGCGAGTCGCACCAGGCCGCTCGTCGGCAGGGTGATGCCACGCACGCTTGCCAGTGCGCTCCGATCGGCAGCGGCAGACCTCCCCTGTCGCCGGCTAGTGACAGCCGCGACCGCGACGGGCCTGCCCGCACCCGATCGTCAAGCGCGAGTCGGCCTCCTCGGCCGGTTGCTCTTCTCCGACGCGGAGCGCCTGAAGACTTGACCCGCTCCGAGGCGCTCAGCGCGAGCTCGTTGCTCCGCTGCAGACGGTCGTTCCGCTCGAAGAACCCGCTCGACCAGAACACGCTGCCGGCGCCTTTGCTCCCTCCCTGCTCGATGTCCTCGGCGGCGGTGACGGCGACGCGTTCGAGATCCTCGGCCAGGACGACCAGCTGGATCCGCGCCGCCAGCGCGGTCCGGCAGCATTCGAGGCAGCGGGCGGCGATGTCGGGTCTCGCATCCACGGCCAGAGCTCCAGCGAAGAGCGCGAGGAACTGATCGCGTGGCGAGCCGTCTCCCGCGAGCGTTGCGACGCGGTCGGCGTTCTCGTTATTCCTCGCCGCTTCGTCGGAGGTCTGCTCGCCGAGCCCGCCGCGCCAGGCTTCCTCGACGATCCCCCTGGTCTCGTCATCGTCGACAACGAAGGCGAGATCGGCCAGCCCGGCCGCGACGTCGGCCGCGCTCCTGCAGCCGGCGAGGTACTCGCGATCGAGCAGCGCGCGGCGGCCTCCGTTCCACCGTCGACGAGTCCGCCACAGCCAGTCGTTCGCACGCCACGAACGTTTGAGGAAGCCGGCGAAATGGCCGAGCTTGAGGCCCGCGAGCTTCCGGTCCGGCGTGGCCGCGTCGTGACCGATGAATTCCTTGCCGCCGCTACCAGCAGGACTCGAACGGGAAGGGCACGCGAGGGTCGTCGATCGAGAACGCGTTGCGGACGATCTCCAGGTGGAGGAGATCGCTCACGCGCGGCAGGTTCAGGCCCGCCTCGCCCAGGTCGACCAGGATCTGGTCGAGTTGCGCGAAGACCGTCTGTACCGCTTCGCCGGCGATACCGCTGTACGCGGTGTTCGCCCGCTCGACCAGATCGCCTGACGCGCTCTTGAACGCGACGTACAAATTGGACTTCGTCTGCCGGACCGACTCGACCGCGTTGCTGGCGAACTCGCGTGCCTCGTTGAGTTGCGCGTCGAGCCCCTTTTCCTCGGCTTCGTCGCCGGCGTCGTCGAGGAAGAGCAGCGCCCAGGCCGCGACTCGCTCGGCGGGCGAAAGGCCCCATTCCCATGGTCGCTCGGGGTCCCAGTCCGGACCGCTCGGAATCCAGTCCGCTGCCGCGGCGAGCTCCTCATCGGTGATCGGCCCGCGCCGGGAAAGAGGCGGCCCGAACATGGCCGATACGGCACGCGGGTCGAGCGATGGGTCCTGCCCGAGCACGCCCTCGCCGGGCGTGAAGTCAGGAGCGGCCCACGCGTTCCAGACCTCGAGCGCGGCGGCGTACCTCGTCTTGCGGTACGCCGGGAACAGCGTCGCCGCCGCGCCGCTGATCGCAGCCGGCGCCGCTCTCATCTCCTCCCAGATCCGGCGGCGCTCCTCCTCCGCGATCGCCTGTGCCTGGCTCTCGGTGGTGACACGATCGAGGCCCTCGAGCTTGGGGACGTCCCGCGGCAGAGCCCACGCCGCCGCCATCGTCTGCCGCGCGGTCGCGTAGTCCGGCGCCGGCCGGTCGAGGCTGCCCGGCTCGTTGACGTACGGGACGATGTACGCAACCACGCGCCCGACGGCCCGGTCGGTGCGGATGACCGAGATCCGGTCGAGCACCGGATTGAACGGCTGGTTGTCGAGGACGCCGCCGTCGATCAGCCAGTGCGGCTTGCGCCTCGGCTCCGTCGCCGACCCGGTGGGCGACACTCCGGGCTCGAAGAACTCGAGGCGGTGCGGCTCGAAGGCGACGGGGAAGCTCGAGGTCGATCGCGCGGCTGCAGCGAGGAGCTCCGGCGCATCCGGGTCGCCGAAGCTCACGACCCGCCGCATGACTCCGCGCGGAGGCTGGTCGCCGCCCTCGGTGACAGTGGTTGCGGCGCGCGACCAGAACGCCAGCCGGCGGCGCGAATCCGATTCCTCGAACGCACGCCCCGTCGAGTCGTAGTAGACGCGCTCGTAGCCGAACAGATCGGTTGCGGTGACGTAGAGGTACAGCGGGTATCGCAACTCCGGACGAACGCTCGTGTACAGGTTGTCGATCAGCCGTTGCATCTCGGCGAGGAGGATCGCGTCGCCCTGCATCAGGGACGGCGGGTTCGCCTCGCTCGGTGAGCGAAGCAGGGCCTGGAAGTCGCCGATTCCGATCCACGTCTCTCGCAGATTGGGCAGCGTCTTGCCGTTGTAGATCGCGGTCGCCAGCAGCACGCCGTTGATGCCGCCGGCGCTTGCGCCGGCGATCACGTCGACGATGACGTCCTCTTCGAGGATCTCGAGCAGGCGCCGGTAGAGGCGAGCCGTCGAATCGACCGGCGAGTCACCGCCGGAAGCTGCGGCACGCCGCAGGTTGTCGATCTCGTTGGTGACGCCGCCGATCCAGATCGCGAGGCTCACCCCACCGTTCAGGACGAGTCCGAGCCGGATCTGCCTCCTCACGCCGGCGGTGTCTGCAGTTGCCACGTGTCAGAGCTATCTACCAGGCCACGCGCGGCGATTCCAAGTCCCTGGGTGAGGGCGGAGCGAAGTGCAGACTCGGAGGCGCGCGCTACATCGCGGGCGATTCCGACGAGGGTGGCAGGCACGAGCGCATTTCCGATGCCGGACGCGTACGTTCATCGCTCGATCGGCGCCGGCACGTCATCGGCCAGCACGCGATCGATCAAGGACGCGTAGCCGCCGTCGGCCTCGGGGTCGTAGTCCCTCCGTAGCCGGCGCCGGATGAAGAAGGCGGCAACCTCTCCCTTCTCGCTCTCCGCGTCCCCGTCTGCTTCGCCGAGGAGGAAGGTCGCCTGGGCCGCCCGGTGAAGCTCGCCGAGCTGCCGGCGGAAGTGCACCTGTTCCGCGAGCCCACGCTCCAGCCGCGACTCGAGCGCATCGAGCGTGGCGGCGACCGCAACCGCGTCCTCCGTCGGCCTTAGCGCGGCAAGCCTGCTGCGCAGGGCGCCGAGGACGAGTGGGAGCAGGTCGAAGCGGGCGGCGTCGCGCCGCACCTGCTCGACGAGGACGTTGTGCGTCCCCTCCCAGCTCTCGAACACGATTGCGTCGCGGTAGAGCCTGGGCAGAGGCGAGAAGTCCTCGATCGTCCCGTTGCCGCCAAGCACCTCGATTGCCCGGTGGACGACGTGCGTGGCGACGATCGAGACCACGTACTTGTTCGCGTTGACGAGGAAGCGGTGGAGGAACACGGTCTCGTCGTCGACCGCGCCGCGATCGAGGGCATCGACGAGGCCGGTGAGAACCATCGTCGAGGCGAGCGCGGCATGCTCCTCGGCCTTGATGATCGCGAGGTTCTCGCGGACGAGGGGGAAGTCGGCGATCGGCTGACCAAATGCTGCCCGGTGGCGCGCAAAGCCGGCCGCTTCGAGGTAGGCACGACGCATCAAGCCGGCCGAGCCGCATGCGTTCAGCCAGCGGGAGGTGTTCAGAACGACGCCGGCCGCGATCTTGAACCCGTCCTCGAGGGCGCCGATCGGGTAGGCGAGCGCCCCCTCAAATTCGATCTCCGCGGTCGCGAGCGCACGCGTGCCGAGCTTGTCCTTCAGCCTGCGGATACGAAACCCGTTCGGGCGGCCGCCGACGCGGCGCGGTACGAGGAAGCATGCGAGTCCCTCCGTCCCCGTGGGCGCGCCCTGCGGGCGGGCGGTGACGACGAATTGATCGGCGTCGGCGACCGAGCAGAACCACTTCTCGCCGCGAAGACGCCAGGCGCCGGGCTCGAGGTCATCCGGGAGCGCCTCCGTCGTGTTCGCCCCGACGTCGGAGCCGCCCTGTACCTCGGTCAGGAACTGCGAGCCGCGCTCTGCCTGCTCGTAGTCGGGCACGAGCAACGGCGGGAGAAAGCGGGCCTGCAGGTCGGGCGAGCCATGCTCTCGCAACACCCGGACGAGACCGGCGGTGCATGCGTACGGGCAGGCGTGACCGGCCTCGCCGGCGTGGGCGACGAGGTACATCAGCGCGGCCTGCTCGAACGCGGGCGCGCCGAAGAGGCCGGCCGCCCACACGGCGCGACCCGCGATCGACCGCGAGGGGTGGAACTCGATCTCGTTGGCCTCGCGGCCGAACTGGTCCGCCGGGACGAGGCGCGGGCCGTGGCCTTCTCGTTCCTGCGTCTGCGCGGCAGGCTCGACGACCTGCGCCACCGCCGCCCCGAACGCCCGGAGCCGCGGCTCGAGTGCTGCGGCGGCGTCGTCACCGAGGTGGCCGCGGAGCACGCGCCCCAGGTTGGGGGCCGCGTCGTAGAAGTTCGCCGGCCGCTCCGCCTCCCAGCAGGCGAGCGCCTCACGGCCTTCGTTCTCCATCGAGACGAGCCTACTCCACCCTGAGCTTCTCGAGGCAGGCGGCGCGAAAGGAGTGAAAGGACCTCAGGCAAGCGCGGCGGGTGCCGATGTGAGCCTCATGCGGCGCTCAGCCTGGACCAGGGGACGGGGGCGTCGCCCTGGCTCGCTGGCGTCCGGCTCGCGACGAGTCGCGGGCGGCGCGGCGTGGATCGTCCGGGACTGGGATTCGTTGCCGCGGCCGGTGCTCGCGCTCGTGGGGCTCGCCGTCGCCGCTGCTCTCCGCTCTCTTCTGGTGGCGGCCCCCGACCGGGCGAAGGGCCTCGCCGAGGCCGTCACCGCCGGAGTCGTGGCGCTCCTCCTCGTCGGCCTGAACGGCGGAGCGGGCTCGCCGCTCGTCGCGCTCTGGCTCTCCGTGCTCGGGGGGATCTGCCTCGCCCTGCCGCCGCTCGTCCGCGTCCAGCTGCCGACGCTGCTCGCGTCGGGCGCCGCCGTCGGCACCGACCCGGGAACAACCGCGATCCCGCTGATGCTCGGCGCCGGCGCCGTCGCGGCCGGCTCCTTCGTCGTCTCGAGGCGGTACGCGCAGGCTCTCGACCAGGCACAGCTCGAGAGCCTGCAAGACCCTCTGACGGGGCTTCCCAACCGCCGCGCGCTCGACCACCGGCTGGCGGCGCTCGACCGCGGCCCCCTCGTCGGCGCTGGCTCTCCTCTGGGTCGACCTCGACGGGTTCCGGTACATCAACAAGGACCACGGGTACGCCTCGGGCGATCGCGCCCTTGTCCAGGCGGCCAGGTGCTCTGGCGGGCCGCGCCGCCCGGATCGTTTCCGGCCCGGCTCGGCGGCGACGAGTTCGCGATCGTGCTCGAAGACCGCGGGCAGGCGACAGAGCTCGCCGACCTGCGTGATCCACGAGCTGTCGGCCGTGACGATCGAGGGGACGACGCTCGGAGCCTCGGTCGGCATCGCGTACCTGCCGGAGCACGGACCGACCCTCGATCGCCTGCGAGCCGGAGCCGACCAGGCGCTGCGCTGGGCGAAGCAGCGCGGAAAGGGAATCGCCGTCGAGTTCGACCGCGGCGAAGCTGTTCGAGCACACGGGAACGCCGGACGACGTTCGGCGGCTGTGGGAGGAAGAGCGGATCGACATCGTCGTCCAGCCGATCGTCGACATCCAGTACGGCCGGGTGCGCAGCTACGAGGCGCTCGCCCGCTTCCGGGTCGACGGCGACCCGAGCCCGCTGACCTGGTTCTCTCTCGCGGAGGCTCACGGCCTCCGCGTCGAGCTCGAGCTCGCCTGCCTCGAGCGCGCGCTGCGCCTCCTGCCCGCGTGCCCATTCGGCACGCGTCTGAGCGTGAACGCCAGCCCCGAGCTCCTCACCCACCCGGCGGGGCGATCGTTGCTGATGGAGGTGTCGGATCCGGACGGCTCGTGCTCGAGGTGACGGAGAACGCGGTCGTCGACGACTACGAGCACCTGAAGGAGATCCTCGCGCCGCTCGTCGCAGCGGGGAATGATGCTGGCCGTCGACGACTTCGGCGCCGGGGCGGCGAACATGCGACACGTCGACGCGCTCGCGCCGAACTACCTGAAGCTCGATCGGACGTTGGTCGCCGACATCGCCTCGGACCCCCGCAAGAGCGCGATGGTCGAGGCGCTCGTCCGGTACACGTGGAGGACCGACAGCCAGCTGGTCGCCGAGGGCGTCGAGACGACTGCCGACCTGGAGCATCTACGGAGGCTCGGCGTCGGCGCCGCGCAGGGATACGTGATCGCCCGCCCCCAGCCGCCGTGGCCCAGGCTCGAGCTGCCCGCCGTCGCCGTGATGCGTCAGGGCTTCAGGCCGCTCGGCGAGCTCCCGTCGATCGTCTGCCAGTCCGATCAGCTGACGGCCGGGAGGCCCGCGACCTCTTCGCCCGCGACGCGCAGCTGACGGCGATCGCCCTCATCGACGGCTCGGAACGCGTGCAGGGCCCTGCTCACCCGGAACCGCCTTCCGGCCGGCGCGGGCGTCGAGGACGGCACGCGCTGCGCCTCGCCGACACTGACCCGCTGCTCGTGCAGCCGGGCACGGCTCGCGCCGAGATCGTCTCCCTGGCACTGGCGCGCGAGGCCGACACGCGCTACGACCCGATCCTCGTCGTCGACGAGGCCTGGCGCCTGATCGAGGCGATCACGATCGAGGAGCTCCTCCAGGAGAGCACGGCGACCGCGCCGGACGAGCGCGACCGGGGACGAGCCCCTGAGGCCGGCGGCCGAGCGCCAGCTCGCGTGAGCGTAGGCAGGCGCGGCACAGCTCAGGAGGGAGCCCGGAGATCCACGACCCGGCACGATAGGTCGTCGCGGTCAAGGATCTCGGGATTGCCGGTGAGGAGGGGCAGAGCGTGGGCCACGGCAGTCGCGATCGCGAAGCAGTCGCCGAGCGCGATCGGAACCGACGCCTTGATCCTCGCCGCCTCGATCATCCGTGACTGCGTAGGCGGCTCACGCCTCACCGGTTTTGAATGTCTCCCCATAGAGCGCCATTTGGCTACGGAAGCGGGGTTTCGGCCCCGCTTCCGTCCGCTCACGTCCAGGGCGATCCGCTGAGGTCGGTACCAAGTTCGCCGGTGCTGCTCGGCGTGTAATATTGTCTGACAGAATGATTAGGATGAGCGCGTGGAACTCCGCTGGGCACGCTCGGCGACCAAGCATCGAATTACGCGACGTCGCTCGCGCTACGTGGTCGAGCACTGCGGGCTGCGGTTCGAGCAGCCTCCTGGCGGCGCTCCGGCTGGGGCCGATCGGCGGTTGGTCTACCTCGGCGACGACGCAGACGGGATCGCGCTCGAAGTGATGGCGATCGAGCTCGAGGACGGGAGCCTGCTGGTGATCCACGCGATGAAGCTGCGCGATGCGTACCGCGAGCAGTACGAGGAGGCAAAGAGATGGCGAAGGTGAAGAGAACCGAGACGAAGCCGAGATCGAGGGCAGGGGCTGAGATCGATTCTGCTGCTACCGACGCGCTCGCCGCCGAGGCAGAGCGTGGCTACGACCTCTCCCGGGCGAAGCGGCACCGCGTTGGGCGCCCGTCACTTGGCTCGCGCGGGACATCGCCGCGCGTGAGCTTCCGAGCGACGCCCGACCTGTATCGCGCAGCGAAGCGTCGTGCGCGCGAGGAAGGGCGCAGCATGAGCGAGCTGGCCCGGGATGCTGTCGCTCGTTACATCGACTCGTAGTCACGGAGCGGCGCAGGAGTCGAACCTACCCAGCGTGGGGTTACCCGCCTCACCGGTTTTGAAGACCGGCTGGGCCACCGGGCCCATGCCGCTCCGGAGTCAGCCTAGCTCCGCGGCAGCCGCGCTCAGACCCGCGAGCGGCGGAGCGAGCGGGCGTGCGCATGCAGAACGACGGCGCCCGCGGCGACGTACGGGAAGAAGTTGACGGCGTGCAGGACGAGGGCGTAGGAGAGCGCCGCCGACTTCGGGATCCCGTAGGCCTTCAGCGAGACGACGGTCGCGGTCTCGAAGACGCCGACCGCGGCAGGCGAGGAGGGCAGGGTCAGCGACAGGGCCACGGCCACGGTGATCAGCCCGCCGGCCAGCGGTGAGAGGTGGAGGTCGAAGCCGAGCATCAGCACCCAGATGCTCAGGGCGAGCAGCACCCACGACAGAGCGGTGAGGACGAACGCCACCGCGGCCAGCCACGGATCGCGAAGCGAGGCGGCGCCGCGGAGCAGCGCCGCAGCGTGGTGCTCGGTACGTTCGACCGAGACGAACGGCAGACGCGCAAGCGGCCGGAGGAGAAAGCGGAACGGCCGCTCGTGGAAGACCACGAGCATGACAACAACGACCGCGGTGCCGACAACGAGAGCGATCGCCAGGATCGCCGCGGCGTGCACCCAGGTCACGTGCGGCAGCCACGGCAGGAGCACGAAGAGCAGGATGAGCAGCACGAGAACGTCGTACACGCGCTCGACAACAACCGTCGCGACGATCTCCGCACGCGACGTACGCGCGCTGCGGTTCAGCGCGATCACGCGGGCCGCCTCGCCCGCGCGCGCGGGGAGCACGTTGTTGAAGAACTGGCCGAGGATGGTGGCGCTCAGCACCGGCCGGTACGGAGGCCGCGTTCCCGCGGCAAAGAGGAACTGCCAGCGAAGCGCGCGCAGCGCGAGCGCGACGGCGAGGAGCGCCACTGACGGCACGACCCACCAGTAGTTGCTCGCTTTCAGCCCGTCCCAGACCTCACCGAGGCGGACGTCCCGCACTGCAAGGTAGGTGAACCCGGCGCTCACGGCGAGGCCGAGCCAGATCAGGCCGAGCGTGCGCGCGCGCTTGCGGCTGCGTCCCTCCACGGCCGCTGACTCTCGCACGCCGGGCGCTCGAGCGGTAGCCGTGGATGGCCTCGGAGCTCGGTCTAGCTCGCCGCGGGCTCGGCCGGCGCGGCTTCGAGCTGTGCCTTCAACGCGCGAATCTTCTCGACCTCGGCCGCCAGGTCGGCGTGGGACAACGGCGCCGCTCTCGACGAGCTCGACCGTACGCCGGCCCAGCTCCCCGTAGGCCTGCGACAGCTCGTGCTTGAGCTGGAGCTCCTCGACACCTTCACGGGCCTTGGTCGCAACCGTGTTCGTGGCGTCCTTGAGCCGATTCAGAAACGAGGACGACTTGCTTTCGCCTTCCATGCACCTATCCTAGCTTCCCGCAGAGCCCTCGCCGCCGCGCATGTCGTCGATCGACGCCCGCGCCCGCTCGTGGACAGCTCGACGCCGCTCGTCGAGGCTGTCGCCCATGGGCTCAGGCTCCGGAGCAGCGGGCAGCGACTCGGTGGTACGCGACTCCTCGAGCTTTCGCTTGAGCACCGCCGCAGGGTCGGTGGCCGCCGCGGGCGCAGGCCGCCGTCGAAGGCGGCGCCAGAGCACGAACACGGCTCCAGCCGCGCAGGCGAGCCAGGCGAAGAGACGGCGCATGAACCGCGATGCTACTCTTCCGCGGACTTCTCGCCTTGCCCCGCGCCAATCCGTTCCCGGCGGCGCCTGCACGCAAGGCCGATTCAGACCGAGGGAAGGGAGCAGTGAGGGAACAGTGAACGACTACGAAGTCTTGCTCATGCTCGATCCGGAGGTTCCGGAGGAGCGTCACGCCGAGATCGTCTCGCGCACCCGCGAGCTGGTCGAGAAGGACGGCGGCACCTGGCTCTCGCACGACTCCTGGGGGCGCCGGCGCCTGGCCTACGAGATCGACCACAAGCCGGACGGCGTCTACCACCTGCTCCAGTTCGACGCTGCGTCGTCGACGCTGAACGAGGTCGCGCGCGTCCTCAAGATCACCGAGGGCGTGATGCGTCACATGGCGACCCGGCGTGTCAAGGGCGGCGGCCGCACCGCTCCGCCCCCGCAGCCGGTGATCGAGACAGCGCCCCCGCCGGTGGAAGACGCCGTGCCGGTGGAAGACGCCGTGCCGGTGGAAGACGCCGTGCCGGTGGAAGACGCCGTGCCGGTGGCGCCTCCGGCAGTCGAGCCCGAGGCGACCGTCGAGCCGGAGGCCGGCGATGAACCCGAGGCCGCAGGAGCGGAGGGGGCCTCGCCCGAGGAGTACGCTGCGCCGGCGGAATCGTCCGAGCCGGAGAGAGGAGCCTAGTCATGGCAAACATCAATCGCGTCGTGCTGGTCGGGAACCTGACGAAGGACCCGGAGCTGCGCCAGACGCCGAGCGGCACATCCGTCTGCAAGCTTCGGATCGCGGTCAACACGCGCCGCAAGGACGAGACCGGGCAGTGGGCGGACAAGCCGAACTACTTCGACGTCACCGTCTGGGGGAACCAAGCGGAGAGCTGCTCGCAGTACCTGTCGAAGGGCCGCCCTGTGGGCATCGACGGGCGGCTCGAGTGGCGCGAGTGGGATGCCACCGACGGGTCCGGCAAGCGCCAGGCCGTCGAGGTGATCGCGGAGAGCGTCCAGTTCCTCGGCAGCCGCGCCGACGGCGGCGGCGACTCGCCGCAGTTCGTCCCGGCGGGCGCGGCCGGAGAGAGCGCCGACTTCCCCGCCTCGGCCGCCGACGACGACATCCCCTTCTAAGGAGCGCAATGGCACCGAAGCAGCAGCGAGAGCAGACGAGCACGCGCAGGCGACAGCCGCCGGGCGGTGCAACCGCGCCGAGGCGGCGGAACTGCCGCTTCTGCCGCGACAAGGTCGAAGAGGTCGACTACAAGAACATCGCCCAGCTCCGCCCGTTCATCTCGGAGAAGGGCAAGATCCGCTCGCGCCGGATCACCGGGGCGTGCCGCCGGCACCAGGTGCAGGTCGCGGCCGCGGTCAAGCGCGCGCGAGAGATGGCGCTGCTCCCCTACGTCTCGGGCTCTTAGTGCAAGTCATTCTGCTGAAGGACGTCGAGAAGGTCGGCCTCCGCGGCGAGGTCGTAGACGTCGCGCGCGGCTTCGCGCGTAACTTTCTGCTCCCGCGCAAGCTCGCCGAGCCCGCCGTTCCGGGACGCGTCGCGGAGCTGCGCAAGAGGGCCGAGCAGCGCGCCCGCCAGGAGGCGGGGACGTTCGAGCAGGCACGCGAGCTGGCCGCGAAGCTCGAGCAGACCGAGCTGCGCTTCGAGGTCAAGGCCGGCCCGACCGGGTCGCTCTTCGGTTCGGTGACCCCCACCGACCTCGCCGACGAGATCTGGAACGTCGCCAAGGTGCGAGTCGACCGGCGCAAGATCTCCCTCGGCGATCCGATCAAGAAGATCGGCCGGTACTCGGTTCCGGTCGAGATCTTCACCGACGTGACGGTCGAGGTGACGACGCTGGTCGTCCCCGAGGGCGGGGAGCTGCCCGAGGGTCTGACCCCGGAGGGGTCTGACCCTGCAGGACCGCCGGAGGCGCCGGAGCCGCCCGAGGCGGCACCCGAGACGGAGGCGTAACGACTTCTCAACAGGTCCTGTGGGGCCTGTGGATTTTTGCACGAAAATGCCGCAACGAGCGGCCTTTTCGTCCACCGCGTCCGTCCGGCCGGTACGGGAACATGCGTTCCGTTTGGCCAGTAAACAGCGCGGAAACGTGCGTGTGGAGAGTGGTTTGTCCAAGCCCTTTTCGGGCGTGTCCGGAGGTGGTTGATTTGTCGCATATGTACCAACTTGCCGAGGCTTCGCCGACCGCCCCGGTCCCACCGCAGAATCTCGATGCCGAGGAGTCGGTTCTCGGCGCGATGATGCTCTCCCCCGGCGCGATCGGGGCGGTCAGCGAAGTCCTTTCGGCAGGCGACTTCTATCGCGGCAGCCACGGTTCCATCTACCGGGCGGCACTCGACCTGTATGCGAAGGGCGAGCCGGTGGATGCGATCACGCTCGTCGACGAGCTCGAGCGGCGCGCCGAGCTGGAAGACGTCGGCGGTCGGGCCCGCATCAACGAGCTCGCCGCGCTCGTTCCGGCGACCTCGAACGCGGCCCATTACGCACGGATCGTCAGGGAGATGGCGACCCTGCGCGGGCTCATGCGCGCGGGCCAGGAGATTGCGCGCCTCGGCATCGAGCGGGCCGGGCTCGCCGCCGAGGAGCTCGTCGACAAGGCGGAGCAGGTGATCTTCGACCTGTCGCAGGAGCGGGCGGTCGGCGAGTTCACCCACATCGAGGATTTGCTCAAGGACAGCTTCGAGCGGATCACCGCCCTGTACGAGGCCGGCGTCGACGTCACCGGCGTCCCCTCCGGGTTCAAGGAGCTCGATCAGCTCACGTCCGGCTTCCAGCCGGGGAACCTGATCGTCATCGCGGCACGACCGAGCATGGGCAAGTCCGCCTTCGGGCTGTGCGTCGCCGCCAACCTCGCGGTCCGGAAGAACGTGCCGGTCGCGCTGTTCACGCTCGAGATGTCGAAGATGGAGGTGACGCAGCGGCTGATGTGCTCGGAGGCGAAGGTCGAGTCGCAGCGTCTCCGCAACGGGAAGCTCGCCCAGGAGGATTGGCCGAGGCTGACGGCCGCCTGCGACAAGCTCGCGAAGGCGCCCGTCTACGTCGACGACACCGGCTCGATCACCTTGATGGAGATCCGCTCGAAGGCGCGCCGGCTGAAGATGCGCGAGCCCAACCTCGGGCTGATCATCATCGATTACCTCCAGCTGATGACCTCCGGGGTGTCGGCGGAGAACCGCGTGCAGGAGGTCTCGCAGATCTCGCGGTCGCTGAAGGTGCTGGCGCGCGACCTCGACGTCCCGATCATCGCGATCTCCCAGCTCTCGCGTGCGGTCGAGCAGCGTCACGACAAGCGGCCGATCCTGTCCGACCTGCGCGAGAGCGGTTCGATCGAGCAGGACGCCGACTTGGTCATGTTCATCTACCGCGACGAGTACTACAACGGCGAGGAGTCCGAGCAGCAGGGGCTCGCCGAGGTGCATCTCGCCAAGCACCGCAACGGCCCCACCGACATGGTCAAGCTCTCGTTCCTGCGCCGCTTTGCCAAGTTCTCCGAGACGCCGGTGTGAGGAGGTAGCCGGAACGGACGCCCATCAGGTGATCTGGCTGGGAGCCGACGCGACCGATTACGCCGTCCAGTGCGACGCGTGCCGCGAGGATCACCGCTGGGGGCCCGAGATCGACGGCACCGTGATCGAAGGCACGCTCCGCCCCGAGGCCGATGTCGGCTTCACGACCTGCTGGCGCGGCCACCGGATCCGCGTCCGCCGCATCGCCCGGCTGCGCGTCGTCGCCGCCCGCTAGCAAGCCCACGAGCACGGCGGCTCTCGTGAGCCGGACAGGCATACTCCGTGCCGTGCCCGCGACCGTCATCGTCGGCGCCCAGTGGGGCGACGAGGGCAAGGGCAAGATCGTCGACCTGCTCGCACAGGACTCGGATCTCGTCTGCCGCTACAACGGCGGCCCGAACGCGGGCCACACGATCATCGCCGGCGGAGAGACGTACAAGCTGCGCCACATGCCCTCCGGGATCCTGTGGGGCAAGGAGTGCGTGATCGGCGCCGGCTGCGTCGTCGACCCCGGCGTCTTCATCGAGGAGCTCGACGAGTTCGAGCGCCGCGGGATCTCGACCGCGCTCGTCCGGCTCTCGGGGAACGCGCACGTGATCATGCCGTGGCACCTCGCGATCGACCAGGCCAGCGAGCGGCGACTCGGGAAGCTCCAGATCGGGACGACCAGGCGCGGGATCGGTCCCACCTACGCCGACAAGGCGTACCGGCTCGGGATCCGCCTCCAAGACCTGTTCGACCCGAAGATCCTGCGCCAGAAGATCGAGGTCGCACTCGCCGAGAAGAACGTGTGGCTCGAGCGCGTCTACGGCGTCGAGCCGATCGAGCTCGAGGAGCTGGCCGCGCGGTACGAGAGCTACGCGCAGCGACTCCGACCGTACCTTGCCGACACGTCGCTCCTCGTCGACCGCGCGGTCCGAGACGGAAAGCGCGTGCTGCTCGAGGGCGCACACGGAACGCTCCTCGACATCGACCACGGCACCTACCCGTTCGTCACGTCGTCGCCGACGACGGCCGGCGGGGCGACCACGGGGATCGGGATCGGTCCGACCCGAATCGACGCGGTGATCGGTGTGGCGAAGGCGTATGTGACGCGCGTCGGCGCCGGACCGTTCCCGACGGAGCCGTTCCCGACGGAGATCGAGGGACCGGATCAGGAGCGCATGCGCGAGCTCGGAGGCGAGTTCGGCACCGTCACCGGCCGCGAGCGCCGCTGCGGCTGGCTCGACCTGGTCGCGCTGCGCTACGCCGTGAGGCTGAACGGGATCACCTCGCTCGCGCTGACAAAGCTCGACGTGCTGTCGGCGTTCGGCGAGCTGCCGGTGTGCACACGCTACGAACTGCGCGACGGGACGACGACGGACGAGTTCCCGGCGCACCAGAGCGACTTCCACCACTGCCGCCCGGTGTACGAGACGATGCCCGGCTGGAGCAGCCGCTCGGCGGCGATCGAGGGACCGGATCAGGAGCGCATGCGCGAGCTCGGAGGCGAGTTCGGCACCGTCACCGGCCGCGAGCGCCGCTGCGGCTGGCTCGACCTGGTCGCGCTGCGCTACGCCGTGCGGCTGAACGGGATCACCTCGCTGGCGCTGACAAAGCTCGACGTGCTCTCGGCGTTCGGCGAGCTGCCGGTGTGTACACGCTACGAGCTGCGCGACGGGACGACGACGGACGAGTTCCCGGCGCACCAGAGCGACTTCCACCACTGCCGCCCGGTCTACGAGACGATGCCCGGCTGGAGCGAGCCGCTCGGCGGCGATGAGCTGCCGGACGCGGCACGGCGGTACGTCGAGTTCGTCGAGCACGAGCTCGACGTCGCAGTCTCCTGGGTCGGCACGGGCGCGGAGCGCGAGCGGGTGCTCGTCAGAGGCTGACCGAGCCGTCCTCGGCCAGCGTCCAGTGCGGGTTGTGCGCGACCTCCCACGCGTGGCCGTCGGGGTCGGTGAACGCGCCCGAGTAGCCGCCCCAGAACGTCTCCGCGCCGTGTCGCTTGATCGTTGCGCCCGCGGCTTCGGCCCCGGCGATGACCGCATCGACCTCGGCCGGTGACCGGCGTTGTGGGCCAGGGTGATCCCGCCCCACCCGCCCGTGTCCTCGACGCCGCTGTCCTCGGCCAGGCGCCTGCGGTCCCAGAGCGAGACGACCGTCCCGCCGGCCTGGAAGAAGACGACGTCGTCGTCCTCGGCTGCGTTCGTCGCCCAGCCGAGCGCCTCGTAGAACGCGCGGGCGCGGCGAAGATCGCTCACGCCCAGGGTGATCACGCTGACCCGCTGCTCCATCAGACGACGCCGAGCGCGTACCAGGCGCGGGCGGTGAGCTCGAACCCACCCTGAGGCGAGCCGAGCCGGCGGTGAAGTGCGTCGTGCAAGGCGTCTCGCCTCGGCTCATCGAGCGAGGCTGCGTGCGCCCCGGCGGGTCCGGCACCGGCGAGAAGCGACTCCCACAGCTCGTCGAAGCTTTCGTACGCGGACGAGATCGTGAGGGAACCGTCGGTGATCTCGCGAAGCCCCGCGTCCCGCCACAGCGCCGCGAGCTCCCCCGGCCGGCCACCGAACCGCCCGACCTCGTCCGGGGCGCCGGAATCGACCTCGAGCGCCGCGTCCCAGTAGGCGCGGAGCAGCGTCATCCCGCCGGTGAAGTCCCACACGCACGCGGCCACCCGACCGCCCGGGCGCGTGACTCTCGCCATCTCGGCGGTGGCAGCGGCCTGGTCGCCGACGAAGTGGAAGACGAGCTGCGCAACCGAGGCGTCGAACGCATCGTCGGCGAACGGAAGCTCCTCGGCCGGCCCGACGCGCACGTCGATGCCTGCAAGCTGCATCCGGCACTCCTCGACGAACGGCTCCGAGGGGTCCGAGGCCGCCACGAGATCCGGGCCGACGAGCTCGGCGAGCACGTTTGTCAGCGCACCTGTGCCGCAGCCGACGTCGACCACTCGCTCGCCGGGGACGACGCCGGCGGCTCGCGCGAACTCGTGTGCAAGGGGGCGGCTGTACCGCCCCATGAAGCGCTCGTAGCGCGCGAACGGCCTGAAAGAAGTCAGGATCGGGCAAGATCGGAGGGAGTATTGACGTTCACGAGCAGGGCAGGGTCGATCCGCATCCGGCTGACGTCGAGCGTCGCGACCGCGTCCCAGAGCGAGAGCGTGTCGGACGCGAGCGCAGCCTCGAGCGCGGGCAGCGCGCTCCTGCGATAGGCGCCCGGCAGGGGGCCGGTCTGCGGAATGGCCACGTCGAGGCATGCTGCGGCAAGCGCCTGCAGCATCGCCGGCGACACGCGGGGCGTGTCCACGGGAAGCACCACGCAGAGATCGTGACCGGCTGCGCGCAGCCCGGCGACGACGCCGGCGATCGGAGCGCGAACCTCTGTGCCGTCGTCCAGAAGCGGGAACGGCAGGTCGAGCAGGTCCGCGACCTTGCCCACGGCGATCCGCTCGTCGCAGAAGGCGAGCGTCTCCCAGCCGATCTCGGCCAGCGTCCGGCCGTCGAAACGAGCGAGCGCCTTCGGAGAGCCAAAGCGGGTGCTCGCCCCGCCGACGAGCAGAATGCCGGTCAGACCTTGATCCGCCACGGCTCGGTGTACACGTTCAGGCGGCCGCCACGGACGAAACCGCAGAGGGTGATGCCACGGTCGCGGGCGAGCTCCACGGCGAGACTCGACGGCGCTCCGACAGCGGCGAGGATCGGGCAGCCGGCAACCGCCGCCTTCTGGACGAGCTCGAACGAGAGCCGGCCGCTGACGCAGAGGATCGAGCGGGCGAGCGGAAGGCGGCCGTCCGCGAATGCCCAGCCGACGACCTTGTCAAGCGCGTTGTGCCGGCCGACGTCCTCGCGCAGGCAGAGGAGCTTCCCGTCGAAGTCGAACAGGCCAGTGGCGTGCAGGCCGCCGGTCGCGGCAAAGGCCGGTTGGGCTTCCCGGAGCCGATCGGGAAGACTCGCCACCAGCGCGACAGGGACGGTGATCCGGCTCTCGACCCTGGGCGCGTCGACCGCGACCGCCTCGAGCGCACCTTTGCCGCAGACGCCACACGACGACGAGGTGTAGAAGCTGCGCTGCAGGCGCGTCGCGTCGAAGCCGGGCGCATCGACCTCGACGACGTTGGCCGCGAGGTCATCCGCGAGGCGAGCCCTACGCGGCCTCAGGCCTTCCGAGATGCAGAAGCCGAGCGCAAGCTCCTCGTCGTTGCCCGGCGTGCGCATCGTGATCGCGACCGGGACGCCGCCGATCCGGATCTCGAGCGGTTCCTCGACTGCGAGGAGATCGCGCTCCGCATCGCCGCCGGGGAGACGGACGACGTCGGCGGCCGCCGTGCTGTACGGCGGTACCGCCGTCGTAGAACCTGAACGTTCGGCGGTCACGGCGCGAAGCCTAGCCCCGCGCACCACCGAAGCCCGCGCCGGGCGCGCCGGCGGAACGACCCCCATGGGGGAGCGAAGGTCCCTGACTGAACGCTACCGGCGCCCCGGCGCACGAGTCCGTGTCGAGATCGAGCCGAAACCGCGCCGGAACCGTGAAGGGTTCGAGGAACGAATGTCACGTCTTAACCGTGCCTGGCACGGTAAGCCCGCCTTGGGAACCGCACCTTCACCGGCGCCGCGCACGCACTAGACTCGCTGTCGTGCGGGTGCTGATCGTCGGCTCGGGAGGGCGCGAGCACGCGCTCGCCTGGAAGCTGACCCAGAGCGACCGGCTGAGCGAGTTGCACGCGGCGCCGGGCAACCCGGGCATCGCGCGTCTCGGGACCTGCCATCCGGTCCGCGCCGAGGACGCCGACGGTCTGCTCGCCCTTGCGCAGGACCTCGAGATCGACCTCGCCGTGATCGGCCCCGAGGCCCCTCTCGTCGCAGGCGTCGCCGACGAGCTCCGGCACGCCGGCATCGCCGTCTTCGGGCCGAGCGCCGCCGCCGCTCGCATCGAGGGCTCGAAGGCCTTCGCCAAGGAGGTGATGGAGACAGCCGGGGTGCCGACTGCCGCGACGATGCCGGTTGCCCGCCCGCCGTGCGTCGTCAAGGCCGACGGTCTCGCAGCCGGCAAGGGCGTCTTCGTCTGCCGTACGCAGGAAGAGCTCGACGCGGGGCTCCGCGCAGCGTCGGCGCTCGGCGGCCCGCTCGTGATCGAGGCGCTGCTCGAAGGGGAGGAGCTGTCCGTGTTTGCCCTCACCGACGGCAGCCGGACGATCCCGCTCACGGTGGCCAGGGATTACAAGCGAGCCGGCGACGGCGACGAGGGGCCGAACACCGGCGGGATGGGCTCGTACTCGCCAGCCGCCGGACTGAGCGAGGCCGACGTGGCAGCACTGGTCGAGCAGATTCACCGCCCCGTGCTGGACGAGCTCGCGCGCCGCGGCACGCCGTTCCAGGGGGTGCTCTTCGCCGGACTGATGCTCACGCCGGACGGGCCCCGCGTGCTCGAGTTCAACTGCCGCTTCGGCGACCCCGAGACCCAGTCGATCCTGCCTCGGCTGGAAGGCGATCTGCTGACCGCGCTGGAGGCGGCGGCGCGTGGCAACCTGGCCGGCATCGAGCTCGAAGTGTCTCCACGCGCAGCCGTCACGGTCGTCGTGGCCGGAGGCGGATATCCCGAGGAGAACGACTCGGGCTCCCCGATCGACGGCGTCGAAGAGGCCGAGGCGCTCGGGGCGCTCGTCTTCCACGGCGGCACCGCGCTGCGCGGGAGCAGACTCGTGACGAACGGCGGCCGAATCCTCGGTGTCACCGGTGTGGCCGACGAGCTCGACCAGGCTCGGGCGCTTGCGTACGAAGGCGTTGCCCGCGTCTCCTTCGAGAAGGCCCGCCACCGGCGGGACGTCGCACTCGCGGAGTCAAGCCATGCCGGCTGAGCCGCTGGTCGGGATCCTGGTCGGCTCCGAGTCGGACCGGGAGCGCATGCAAGGGGCTCTCGACGAGCTCGAGCAGCGCGGCATCCCGCACGAGTTCGAGGTGCGCTCCGCCCATCGCGACCCGTCGGGGGTTGCGGAGTACGCAACCTCGGCGCGGTCGCGCGGGCTGAGAGTGCTGATCTGCGGCGCCGGACTCGCTGCGGCGCTACCCGGCGTCGTCGCCGCCCACACCGATCTTCCGGTGATCGGCGTTCCGCTCCGCTCGTCGAAGAGCGTGCTCGACGGCCTCGACGCGCTCCTCTCGATCGTGCAGATGCCGCCGGGCGTTCCGGTTGCCTGCGTCGGCGTCGACAACGCTCGCAACGCCGGCGTCCTGGCGGCGCGGATCCTCGGAGCCGCCGTCGGAGCGTGACGCTAGAGTCGGCGGAGTGATCGCGCGCTACTCCCGCCCGGCCATGGCCAAGGTGTGGTCGGACGAGAGGAAGCTCGCCGCCTGGCTCGAGGTCGAGCTCGCCGCCTTGGACGCCTGGGCCGAGCTCGGCGTCGTGCCGCCGGATGCGGCACGCGCGATCCGCGGGCACGCCAGGCCGCCCGCCGCCGAGCGGGTCGCGGAGCTCGAGCGGCAAACGGGGCACGACCTCGCCGCGTTCGTCGACGCCGTGCAGGAGCTGCTTGGCGAGGAGGGCCGGTGGCTCCACTACGGGCTGACCTCCTCCGATGTCGTCGACACGGCGCTCGCGCTTCAGGTGCGCGACGCCGGCACGCTTCTGCTCGAGGGAGTCGAACGGGCGATCGCGGCCGTCATCGCCAGAGCCGAGGAGCACCGCGGAACGCTCTGCATCGGCCGGACGCACGGCGTGCACGCCGAGCCGACCACCTTCGGCCTGAAGCTCGCCGGCTGGGCTTTCGAGCTCGACCGTGGCCGAGAGCGGCTCGAGCGGGCGCTCGCGGGGATGCGCGTCGGCAAGCTCTCGGGCGCCGTCGGCACCTACTCGGCGACCGACCCCGAGCTGGAGCGAATCGCCTGTGCAGGGCTCGGTCTGGAGCCCGAGCCGGTCTCGACCCAGGTCGTCCCCCGCGACCGCCACGCCGAGCTCCTCGGTGCGCTCGCCCTCGTCGCCGCGTCGCTGGAGCGGTTCGCGCTCGAGATCCGGCACCTCGCCCGGACCGAGGTGCGCGAGGTGCAGGAGCCGTTCGCCAGCGGCCAGAAGGGCTCGTCGGCGATGCCGCACAAGCGCAACCCGATCGTCGCCGAGCGCATTTGCGGCCTGGCGCGGGTCGTCCGGGCCACGGCACAGGTCGGACTGGAGAACGTCGCCCTCTGGCACGAGCGTGACATCTCCCATTCCTCGGCCGAGCGAGTCGTGCTGCCCGACTCCTTTCTCGCCCTCGACTACATGCTCGACCGCTTCGCCTGGCTCGCCGAAGGGCTCGTCGTCCTGCCGGAGCGGATGCGCTCGAACCTGGAGGCGAGTCACGGCCTCTTCTTCAGCCAGCGGGTGCTGCTCGCGCTCGTCGAGTCGGGGCTGCCCCGCGACGATGCATACCGGCTCGTTCAGGAGCACGCCATGCGTGCATGGGACGAAGGCCTCGACTTCCGGATGCTCGTCGAAGCCGACGAGCGCGTCGCCGGCCGGATCGACCTCGCCGCGGTCTTCGACGTCAATGCGTTCACCCGACACGCCGACGTCGTCTTCGAGCGGCTCGAGTCGCTCATCACTCGTCACGAGGAGGTGGCTTCTGTCTGACGCCCTCGTCCATGTCGCCAGCGGCAAGGTGCGCGAGCTCTTCACGATCGACGACGATCGCCTGCTGCTCGTCGCCAGCGACCGGATCTCGACCTTCGACGTCGTGCTGCCGACCGAGATTCCCGACAAGGGCCGCGTGCTGACGGGCCTGTCCGCCTTCTGGTTCGCCCGCACGCGCGATCTGTGCCCGAATCATCTCCTCGGGCTGCGCCCGGACGGCCGTGCGACCGAGTGCAGGCGGCTGGAGATGCTTCCGCTCGAGTGCGTCGTTCGCGGCTACCTCGCCGGCTCGGGGTGGAAGGACTACCAGCGCACCGGCTCGACCTCGGGGCATGCGCTCCCGGGCGGCCTGGCCGAGTCCGACCGGCTGCCGGAGCCGATCTTCACACCGTCGACGAAGGCGACGACTGGGCACGACGAGAACATCGATGCCGCGCAGGCGACCGCCCTCGTCGGCGCAGAGCGCTACGCGGAGGTCGAGCAGACGGCGCTCGCCCTCTACCGGTTCGCCGCCGAGCACGCAGCCGCGCACGGGATCCTGATCGCGGACACGAAGTTCGAGTTCGGGCTCGACGCGTCCGGCCGACTCGTCCTCGCCGACGAGGCGTTCACTCCCGACTCGTCGCGCTTCTGGCCGGAAGACGAGTACGCGCCCGGCGGCCCGCAGCCCTCCTTCGACAAGCAGTTCGTCCGTGACTACTGCGAGTCGCTGGGCTGGGACAAGACGCCACCTGGCCCGGAGCTGCCGGCCGACGTGGTCGCCGGCACGCGCGCCCGGTACGTGGAGGCGTTCGAGCGCCTGACCGGGATCGCGTTCGACCGGTACCTCGCCGATCCTGAAGCCGTGCTCGCTTGAGGGTCTCGGTCCTCATCCGGCCGAAGGCAGGGATCCTCGACCCGCAGGGACAGGCCGTCGAGAACTCGCTTCGGCACCTCGGCTTCGCCGTCGGCGGAGCCCGCATCGGACGAGTGGTCGACCTCGAGGTCGAGTCCGCCGATCCCACCGCCGCGCGCGCCGAGGTCGAGCGGATGTGCGAGCAGCTGCTCGCGAACCCGCTGATCGAGAGCTACGAGATCGAGGTCACCTCCGAGTGACCGAGCCACGGCCCGCGATTGCCGTCGTCGTCTTCCCCGGCTCGAACGACGACCAGGATGCGGCCTGGGCGCTCGGGGCGCTCGGCGCCGACCCGGTGCTCGTCTGGCACGCCGAGGAACGACTCCCGGAGAGGACCGGCGCGGTCGTCCTGCCGGGGGGCTTCTCGTACGGCGACTACCTGCGCTGCGGAGCGATTGCGCGCTTCTCGCCTGTGATGGCCTCCGTCGCCGCGTTCGCCGCCGATGGGGGCCCGGTTCTCGGGATCTGCAACGGCTTCCAGATCCTCTGCGAAGCGGGCCTGCTGCCCGGAGTCCTGAGACCGAATGCGTCACTCTCGTTCGTCTGCCGTGACGTCGCGCTCCGCGTCGAGCGAGCCGCTTCGCCGTTCACCTCCCGGTGCAAGCGAGGCGAGAGACTCGTGATCCCGGTCAAGCACGGCGAGGGTTGCTGGTTCGCCCCTCCCGAGCTCGTCGCAGAGCTCGAAGCGAACGACCAGATCGTCCTCCGCTACGCCGGCGACAACCCGAACGGCTCGGTCGCCGACGTCGCGGCCGTGGTCAATGCCGGCGGCAACGTGATGGGATTGATGCCGCACCCGGAGCACGCGGTCGACCCGCTCCTCGGCTCCGGGGACGGTGCGATGATCCTCGCCTCGCTCGTGGACGCGGCGCGCGATCGCGCAGCCGTACCCGTCTAGCGTTCCCCGTGCGACGAGTCACCCCCGAAGCCGAGCGCCTCGGCCAGGTCGGGGTGGCTCGCCAGCCCGGCTCGCAGGCTCTCGAGATCGCGGGCGCGGAGGGTGACCGGACCGCGGCGAGCCACTCCTCCGGTTGCGTACGCGAAGCGGACGAGCCGCTCCCCGCGCGCCTCCAGCAGTTGGACGACCGACGAGAAGCGCTTGTCTCCGGCCCGCTGCTGGATTCGTAGCTCGTCGACGAGCGTCGCCGCTCCCCAGGGTGTGGTGCTGGTCTTTCCCACGGAAGGCAACGTAACCGGCAGGTCGAAACGTGTCTGTGACGCGAAAGAAACAAGTCTGAGCAGCCGATAGGAGAGCAGTGCCTGCGATCGAATCCCAACGCCTCCCCCCGGACCGTGACCCGCGCGCACCTTCGCGCTACTCGGGCCTGGCCGCGATCGTGAGCACGGCGATCGTCGCCGTGCTCTCGGTCGTCGTCGCCGTGCTCGCGTACAAGGTGGCCGACAGGAAGGGCGGCATCGGCAAGGCCGAGTTCTCCGCGCTCGAAGCACGGGTGGAAAAGGTCGAGGCACGGATGGGCGCGATCGACAACCGGCTCACCGGAGTCCAGAGGACTGCGCAAACGGCCGCCCGCCAGGCGAAGGCGAGCCTCGCCGCGACAAAGAAGGCTCCAAAGCCGCCGGCACAGCCTCAGCTCGCCCCGTGCCTGACCCAGCTCCAGCGCGAGATCGACGACCTCCAGGCCTATCTCGCCTACCGCACGACACCGCGGCTCGACCGCGTGAAGGGCGCGTGCTTCCAGCTCCTCCAGCCTCGCTTCATGAAGTAACACCGTCCTCGAGCTAGTCTCGCCGCGTCGGCTCGTGACGAACAGTCCCACACCGACCCACGCCTGCCGTGGGTCCAGCCCGACTGGCTCGCCCGACGCGACGCGGCTGGATCCGCGACCGCCTCGACGAGCCATGGCCTCGGCTCGCCGGCGAGATCGAGCAGCCACACGTCCGCTGGTGGTCGACGGTGATGCGCGTGCCGACCGATGCCGGCGATCTGTGGTTCAAGGCGAACGCGCCGCCCCACGCGTTCGAGGCCGCGCTGGTCGCGATCCTCGACGAGATCCAGCCGGGTCGGGTGCCGGAGCCGGTCGCCCTGGATGCCGGCCGGGGCTGGCTGCTGATGCGCGACGGAGGAGCACGACTCCGGGAGCTGATCCACTCGACCGCGGACCTCCACCGCTGGCAGGAGCTGCTCCCCGTGTACGCCGAGCTCCAGCTCGCAGTCGCCGCCCACGTCGATGAGGTACTCGCCGCCGGCGTGCCGGACGAGCGGCTCGAAGCTCTCCCGGCTCACCTGGAGCGGCTGCTGGAGGACACCGACGCGATCCTGCTCGGCCGTGAGGGCGGCGTCTCTCCAGAGGAGCACGTGCGACTCCGCGCCCGGCTGCCCGAGTTCTCCGCGAGCTGTGCGCGCCTGGCCGCCTACGGAATCCCGGAGACGATCCAGCACGACGACCTCCACGACGGGAACGTCTTTGTCCGCGACGGCCGCTACCTGTTCTTCGACTGGGGCGACAGCTGCGTCTCGCACCCGTTCCACACGCTGGTCGTCACGCTCCGGGCGCTTGCGCATCGCCTCGAGATCCCGCCGGGCGCGCCCGAGCTGCACCGGTTGCGCGACGCCTATCTGGAGCCGTTCTCCGGCTACGGCTCGCGCGAGGAGCTCCGTGTCGCCGCCGACCTCGCGCACTTCACCGGCACCGCGGCGCGATCGCTCAACTGGTACCGCTTCATCTACGCCCGCGAGCCGGAGTTCCGCACCGACGACGAGGACGCCGTTCCCTACGGGCTCAGGCGGCTCCTCGACCTCGGGCCGATCGGCAGCTGGCGCTAAGAGCGCTCGATCAGCTCGACCCGGTAGCCGTCGGGATGCCTTCGAACGTCGAGTTACGCTTGCGCAGTGAGGACCCGAAGCCCCGGTACGCGGCTGAAATCCTCCGCGTCAGTGGTCGCGACGCCGAACCCGTGCGCGAGGGCGGTTGCCGCGATCCAGAGGTCGTGCGCAGGAATCGTCCGTCCGCTGCGCGTCGAGCTCGGCCCATGCCTCCGCGTGCACACGGGCCACCCCCTCGGTGACCGGCAGCGGTTCCAGACCTCCGATCACATGCTCGACGAACGCCCGACGCCGGGCTCGCGTTGCGCCGGTTGCCCGGTGGGCACCGTGCAGCAACTCGCTGACGGTGATGACGCTGATTGCACGCTCTTCGTCGCCGACGAGAGCCTCGAGCGCGGCTGCGCTGCCTTCCCGCTCCCAGTCGATCAGGAGCCCGGTGTCGATCAGGACGGCCAGGGATTCTCCGGCATCAGACCCGCGTCGCTGCGGATCTCCCGCAGATCGTCAGCGAACTTCTCGTCCACCGAAGGAGCGGAAGCCATGAGCTCCCGGAATCGTGCAGCAGGAAGCAGCCTCGGTCTCGGCGGGGCGATCAGCGCCACCGGTGCGCCTGCGCGGGTCACCTCGATCTCCTCGCCCGCGGCTACGCGGTTCAGGACCTCGGAGAAGTTGCGCGCGACCTCCGTCGCGGTCAGTCGAGCCATCTCGCCATCATATCCGATAAATCTGATGACCGTTATCGAGCGTTGCTCAGCCGGTCTCGATGATCTCGACGCGATACTGATCCGGATCGCGAACGAAGCAGAGCCGCGAGCCGCCCTCGCGGACGCTGTAGGGCGGGCGCTCCGGCTCGATCCCCTGCGTCTTCAGCCGGTCGAGCGTCGAGTCGAGGTCGTCGACCCCGATCGCGATGTGGCCGTAGCCGGTGCCGAGGTCGTAGGTGCGACCGTCGTGGTTGAAGGTCAGCTCGAGCGTGTCCCCCTCGCCCGGGAAGCCGAAGAAGTAGTTCGTCGCCTCCAGGACACCGTCGCGGACGATGTCCAGGTCGCGCCGGTATTCGTATCCGAGCGCCTCGTAGAATCCTCGGCTCCGCGCCGGGTCGGTGATCCGGACCATGGTGTGCAGGTAGGTCGTCATGGGGTCATCCTACGACCCGCGGCCGGAGAAGAGCGCCGGAATGAGATGAGGCCCGCTCGCAGCAGGCCCATCGGGTGAAATCGGCGCCTTTCGGCCCGGAGTAGGTACGACCCCAGGTCTCCGAAAGAAGCCGGGGCCGCGCGCACCCGATCGGCGCAGCGCGGCCCCGCAAGTCGGCTTACTTGACGATGAGCGTGCCCTTCATCCCGGCTGCCTCGTGGCCGGGGACGCTGCAGTAGAACGTGTACTTCCCCTTCTTCAGGGTCGCCCGGATGATCGAGGTCTTCCCCTTCCCGACGATCTTGCCCTTCACGTCCACCTTCGGGCCCTTGATCGCGATGTCGTGCGGAAGCGGGCCGAGGTTCTTCATCTTGATCGTGATCGGGCCGGCCTTCGCGACCAGCGTCTTCTTGTTGAACTTGAGCGCGCCGCTCGCAGGGGCGGTGAGGCTCAGAGTCGTCGCGCCGGCGGCGATGCCCACCGTGGTCAGACCGGCGGCGAGGGCGACTGCGAGGGCGACGAGAGTCATACGTCTCATAAGCGTGCTCCTTTTCTGTTTCGTGGGTTCTGACGCCGATGCGCCCGAGGCAGGACAGAGCATGGGCTCGTCGAAGAGGTGCCTGCCATGCCGGAACTATCGGCCTGCACCGATGATAGCGGGCCTTCGGATCGACGGGGCGGAAGCGAAGTGGGCGGCCAGTGGCGATGTGGTATTCATTCGGCCGATGGCTCCCAAGACGCTGGACGATCCTTGGCGCCGCCGTTTTCGCGCTCGTCGCTCGCAGTCACGATCGCCCAGGCGACCCCCGGCGCTTCGGGGCCGGTGCGCTGGATCGTCTTCTCCGCCCATCCGAACGGATCGGGCACGGCGCAGCTGTTCCGCGTTCAGACGACCGGCGAGGGCCTTCAGCAGATCACGACGGGCAGGCTGCCGGCGACCGCTCCGGCGTTCTCACCCGACGGGAAGCAGATCGTGTTCTCGCGGCTGGGCTCCGGGATCTTCCGCATCAACCTGGACGGGACCGGCCTGCGCAAGCTCACCTCGAACGCCCGCGACAGCTACCCCGTCTGGTCGCCGAACGGCAAGCAGATCGCCTTCGTGCGGCCCTACCGCGCCGAGTGGCGCCTCTACGTCATGTCCGCCTCCGGCGGCGGCAAGCGGCGCCTCCCGCATGCACCGCCGGCGGGCCGGCCGTCGTGGACCGCGAACGGCAAGAGCATCTTCATTCCCGCAGCAGGCGACCTGGTGAAGGTCGATGCCGCGACGGGGACGGTGCAGAAGTACTACGGCCTGTCGCTCGACACGCAGACCGCCCAGACCGCGACGCTCTCGCCCGATGCCCGCAGGGTCGCCTACGTCGGCCCCCGCCTCAGCACCGGCCCGGAGGACTGCGGGGACGGCCCGTGCCCTCAGTACGGCCTCTACCTGGCGAACGTTCCGGCGCCGCATCGCCCGCGGCGCATCGTCAACGACACCGGCCCGGCGGGCTGGTCGCCGGACGGAAAGACCCTGGTCTTCGTCGCCAGAGGCGTCCTGACTCTCCGCGCCGTCGCAGGCGGCGCCCGACGACGATCGCAACCGGTGCAGCACGTCGCCACCGGCGACGCGCCCCTGCCTGGCAGCCGCGCTGACCGCCGGACACGCGCGCTCAGAAGATCGTGAAGACGCCCTTCATGCCCGGGCTTCGACCGGTCGGCCGGAAGGCTCCCGAGATACGGGAGCTTGCCGCGATAGTCGAGGAAGTAGATGTGGATGCTCTGCTGGCTCGGCTTGAGCGACGCCGTGAATCCCGTCTGCTTTCCCGTGCCACGCGCGGCCGAGAGCGAGAAGCGCGCCCGGACTCCGTGTCGGTCGCCGTACACGCGCCGGCCGTCCACCGCGAGCCCGTTCGGCCCGTCGTTCCGCGCCTGGTAGCGCCTCGTCCAGCGCAGCGCTCCGCTCGAGCGGTCGAGCGCGTACACGTTATTCAGGAGGTCCTGGACGTAGACCGTCGTCTGGTCGGCGACGGGAGTGGACGCGTAGATGCCCAAGAAGCTCGGGCGCTCCCTGAACGCGAATCGCCAGCGCACTCGGAGATTGGAGGCATTTGCGGCGCTGATGGCCGATCCGGAAACCGTGCGCGTCCCGGCATGATCGTTGTTGGGCAGCCGCCATTCGCTTCGGCGGCTCGTCGCTCCACAGCCGACAAGAAGCCAAAGCCCTGCGAGCACCGCCAGCGACCGGGATCACCATCCCAGCGTAGAACGGACGGCGCGCGCTATCCTACGGGCATGAAAGTGTTCATCCACGCGCTTGCCGCGACCTCGATATTCGCATTGGTCTCGACGGCGCAGGGCTCCGCTCAGCCTCGGACGACGGCGCCGCCTCCGGTCGTGACGGTCAAGGTCACGATCACGGACACGGCGATCCGCCTGAGTCCCAAGCGCGCGTTGCGCGGCTCGATCGGCCGCTTCATCCTGGTCAACCGAGGCAAGAAGCCTCACACGTTCGTGCTCGGCCACGAACGGCGGTCGTCGACCTCTGCGGCTGGGGGAGCGCCACGAGCAGCCAGCCGCTGACCGAGGTCGACCCCTCGCGAGGAAGCAGCCGGCTCGTCGCCCTCGACGCCGCGACGGGTAGCACCCTGTGGGAGCGGCGCCTGCCCTCACCCGACTTCGGCTGCGCGACGGTGTCGAACGACGTCGTCTTCACCTCCACCTACGACGGGACGGTGTACGCGCTCGCCGCCGGGGACGGAAGAGGTCGCTGGCGGGCGCGCACGCGGGCGGGCGTGAACGCGTGCCCGGCGGTGGTGGGCGACCTCGTGCTCTTCGGCGCCGGAGTCCGCCGGCCCGGCGGGGCGGCGCCGGAACTGGTCGCGTTCGGCCTGCGCTGACGCGCGCGGGGCTAGGTGTGCCAGGTGACCGTGATTGCGTTCGAGGCCGCGAGGACGCGTCCCACCCCGTTCCCGCAGCGTCACCCGGTAGGTGACCGGGCCCGGCTCGCGTCC
>CAVXTD010000002.1:0-308620 GCA_963764565.1 uncultured Actinomycetes bacterium | reverse complement strand
GGGGCTGGCGGCCGTCCCCGCGTAGTGTCGACGTTCACGATGCGGCGAACTGCTCGAGCAGCCGCGCCGCGTACCAGTCCTCCCACGGCTCGCCCGGCTGCTCGGCCGTGTAGTCGCGGTCGAGCTGGACGAGGGCGTGGACGAGGTGGCTGCGAACCGGCTTCGAGCCGAGGAGCTCCGGCAACTCGGAGAGGTCGAGCAGCCAGTCCGCGTACCACGAGGCCCAGTCCGGGTCGTCGCCGTCGACGATCCGGTAGACGACGTGGTGCGTTTCCGCCGCCTCGTGGAGCAGCGCGCTGATCCGGGCGACGCCACCGTCCTTGCCCATTCCGCGACAATACTCGCACGATGGCCGGCCTCCGCGTGATCCGCCCGCAGCACCAGGCGACCGAGCGGCAGCACCTCGACTACTTCCTCGGAGTCTCCGCCGAGACGTGCGGTACGACCGGGCTCGCGATGCACCTGGTCGTCGTCCCGCCGGGCGGGGCCGCCGAGCCGCACTGGCACGACGGATACGAGACGGCGATCTACCAGATCGAGGGCCTCGTCGAGACGCGCTACGGCGAGGGCCTGGCGGAGTCGGTCGTGACCGAGGCGGGAGACTTCCTCTTCGTCCCGCCGGGCGTCCCGCACCAGGCCGTCAACCTGAGCAAGACGGAGCCCGCGGTCGCGATCATTGCCCGCAACGACGCGAACGAGCAGGAGCGCGTCATTGCCTACCGGCCGTAGGATCCGGTGATGCGAAAGCGGGGAACGGCAATCGTGCTCGCGCTGCTTGCGCTCGCCGGGTGCGGCGGCGGGGGCGAGGCGGGGTTGAGCCGCGGCACCTACATCACCAAGGCGAACGCGATCTGCCGCGACGTCGGCAAGAAGCTGGAGGCACTCACGGTCCCCACTTCGAACGACCAGATTCCGGCGTACGCGACGAAGGCGCTGCCGATCTACGACAACGCGCTCGCGCGAATCCGTGCGCTCCGGCCCCCGAGCGAGCTCGATTCGAAGGTGAAGGCGTGGCTGGAGGAAATCGGCAAGTCACGAAAAGTGGTCTCCGATCTCGGCCAGGCTGCGGCGCGCAAGGACGACGCGAAAGTGCGTTCGCTCGGCACGAGGGCGGTGGCACTCGGGAATCAGGGCCGCGCGATCACCGGCGACATCGGCCTGGCCGACTGCGCCAAGGCCTAGCCGCTACCGCAGCAGGAACCCTTCGCCCAGTTCGTCGTCCGGCTCGAGGACGAACTCGTGGCGGCCGGTCAGGTGCGCGCTGCCCTCGACCTCGGTGACGACGCCTTCGGCGACCTCCTCGACGACCCGGCCCGTGAACTCGCTGCCGACGATGCTCAGGTGGCGAAGCGGCTCGCCGGTCGCGAGCCGGCCCTCGTCGTGGAGCAGCGCGAGCCGCGCCGAGGTGCCGCTGCCGCACGGCGACCGGTCGACCTCGCCGTCGGCGAAGACCGTGACGTTCCGCTGCGTCAGCGGCGCCTCGCCCTCCTCCTGCCAGAAGATCACCCCGTAGACGCCGTTCAGCTCGGGCTCGGACGGGTGGACGACCTCGTGGTCGCGCTCGAGGTCGGCCTTGATCGCGCGACCCAGCTCGATCAGCCGCGGCAGCTCGGCGGGCTCGACGCGTTCCTCCAGCGAGGCGTAGAACGCACCTCCGAAAGCAACGTCCACCTCGCCGGCCGGCGGCTTGGAGCTCGCGGGCGTGCACGAACGCCGGCACGTTTCGGAAGCGAACCGACGCCACGTGTCCGTCCTCGATGCGCGCAACGGTCCGGCAGCCGACCGGAGGGCACGTCGACCACGACCTCGGGCCCTTCGACCCGGCCGCTCTCGATCGCCCAGGTGACGAGCGCGATCGTCCCGTGCCCGCAGGCGGTCGAGTAGCCGGCGTTGTGGAAGAAGACGACGCCGAGGTCGGCGCCGTCGTCCTCGGGCTCGGTGACGAAGCAGCCGTACATGTCGGCGTGGCCGCGCGGCTCGAAGACGAGCAGGCGGCGAACGTGGTCGAGGTGCTCCGCCGCGAAGCGCCGCTTGTCGAGGATCGTCCGGCCCTCGAGCGGCTCGACGCCGCCGGTGACGATCCGGAACGGCTCGCCGCCGGTGTGGTAGTCGACCGTCGAGATCCGATCAACGACCGGTGAAGTTCGGCGGGCGCTTCTCCAGGAACGCCGCGACGCCCTCGCGGAAGTCGTCCGTCTTCGTCGCCTCGGTCTGGAGCTCGCCCTCGAGTGCCAGCTGCTCGTCGAGCGTCGCGTTCGCGGCGTGGTCGAACAGGCGCTTCGACATCCCGATCCCGCGCGTCGGGCGCGCGGCGTAGTCGGCCGCGAGCTCCGCGGCGCGCACGGCGAGCGAGCCGGCCTCGACGACCTCGTCCACCAGACCCCAGGCGAGCGCGTCCGCGGCGGACAGCTTGCGGTTCGAGCTCATCCACGTGAACGCGCGCGACGGGCCGAGCAGCCGGGCGAGGAAGTACGAGCCGCCCGAGTCGGGGACGAGGCCGATGCCGATGAACCCGGGGACGAAGCTCGCGCTGTCGGCTGCGATCCGGTAGTCGCAGACGCAGGCGAGCGAGAGCCCCGCGCCGGCCGCGGCACCGTTCACCGCGGCGATCACCGGCTTCTCGAGCGCCCGGATCGCGCGGATGTTCGGGTGGTAGGTCGCCTCGAGATGCTCGCCGACGTCGTGCTCGAGCTCGCGGAACTCGTTCAGATCCTGGCCTGCGCAGAAGCCCCGTCCCGCGCCGGTGATCACGACCGCGCGGACCTCCTCTGCCGCCGCCTCGCTCGAGCGCCGCCTTCAGCGCGGCGTGCATGGAGGTCGTGAACGCGTTGTAGGCGTCGGGTCTGTTGAGCGTGATCGTCAGGACGTTGCCGTCGCGAGTGGTCTCCACGTCAGCCATGCGTGGAGCCTAACGCCGGCGCGTGAACGACCAGAGCGCGAGCGCCGCGATCCCGGCGACGATCTGCCAGCCGACCGTCAGCCGGCTGGGGTCGATCACCGGCTTCCAGGTCACCTCGCCGTCCCTGATCACGTACGCGCCGACAGGCCGGGCGCGGAGCCCGAAACCGCCGCCGCCGTTGTCCTCGTTGTCGCCGCCGCCGCCCCCGCCGCCGCTGACCGCGGCCACCGGGACGATCATGACGCCGTCGTGTTCGATCGGATCGCCGAAGACGCGGCGTACCGAAATCGCATCGCGCGCTCCGCTCAGTAGCTCATCGACGTTCATGTCTGATCCTTTCGACGCTCGAGAAAGCCTCGCACACCCTCGCCCGCGTCCTCGCTCAGCATCGAGACTGCGAGCCAGTCACGGGCGTGGCCGATCGTCGCATGCCAGGCGAGGTCGCGCCAGAAGTCGAGCTGCACCTTCGCGTACCTCGTCATCAGCGGTAGCCGGTCGGCGAGCTTCTCGACCAGGCCGTCGACGACGGCGTCGAGCTCGGCGGCCGGAACGGCACGGTTGACGAGGCCCCACTCGGCGGCCTGAGTGGCCGGAATCTCGTCGCAGAGCATGAGGATCTCCCGCGCGCGCCGGTCGCCGACCAGGATCGGCAGCCACTGGGTCGCGCCGGCCGCCGGCACCGACCCGTGCTGGAGTCCGACGTGGCGGATGAACGCGTCGTCGACGATCACCGCCAGGTCGCACGCCATCTGCATCTCGTTGCCGCCGCCGACGCAGACGCCGTTGATCCGCGCGATCGTCGGTTTGCCGATCCGGCGGATCGCTGTGACACCCGCGTCCATCGCGCCGAACCACTTCCAGTACTCGCGCTCGTTGCCGACAAGACCGTCCTCGGCCCACGCACGCAGGTTCGCTCCGACGCAGAACGCGCGGCCGGCGCCGGTGAGGACGACGACGCGGATCTCGTCGTCCCAGGAGGCGTCCTCGCACGCGCGGGCCAACTCGCGGAGCATCCGGAAGTCGAAGGCGTTCAGCACCTCCGGCCGGTTGAACGTGATCGTCGCGCGCGGCGGCGCCTTCTCGTACAGGATCGACTCGAAGCCGAGCTCGTCGGGCGAGCGCGGGGCCGGGTGCTCGCGGCTCAGTCAACGGCGACCAGGTAGACCGAGTGCGGCAGGCCCATCTCGGCGGCGTCCTTCCCCGTTGCGCGGAACTCCTCGGAGTCGGCGACCGCCTTGAACGAGTCCATGTCCGGGAACTCGAACTCGGCGTAGTGGTGGAGCTCGGGCGTGCCGTGGATCGTGCGCAGAACGCGCGCCGTGGCGGAACGTCGAGCCGGCGACCTTGCGGCAGAGAACTGCGTGCTGCTCGTACCTGTCGGCGTCGGGCTCGGCCTCGTAGACGGCGATGACACGGATCACCGGCACACCTCGTTTCGAGTCGGGAACGGCCTGAGCCTAATGCTTTAGGTTTGGCGGGTGTCCGGAGGAACCGCCCTCGCCGTCGCGATGTCGATCTCGGCCGGCTTCGCCGGGTCGATCCAGGCGGCCGCCCTGGGGAAGCTGGGCGACCGGGTCGGAACGGTCGAGGCGGCCGGCTTCTCGACCCTCGTCGCCGGGGCGACCGGGATCCTCGTGCTCCTCGTCGCCCGCCGCAGCCTGCACGGCGTGAGCACGTCCGTCCACCAACCGCTCTGGCTGTGGCTCGGCGGCATCCTCAGCGCGTTCATCGTCCTGGCGATCACGTTCGCGGCGCCGAAGATCGGCGTCGCCTCGGCGATCGGGCTCGTGATCACCGGCAACTTGGTGGTCGCCGCCGCGATCGACCGCTTCGGCTGGCTCGGCGCGAAGCAGATCCCGCTGCACTGGCCACGCGTGCTCGGGATCCTGCTGCTCGGGGCCGGAGCGGCGTTGTCGCTCAGGAAGTGAGGCCGACGATGTCGTCCGGCCGGACCGGAACCCGCGTCAGCTCACGGCCGGTCGCGTCGCGCAGCGCCGAGACGACCGCCGCGGTCGAGACGACCGTCGGCGGCTCGCCGACGCCCTTCACGCCGTAGGGCGCGTCCGGCTCCGGGTCCTCGATCAGCTCGGCGACCACCGGGGGCATGTCGAGCGTCGTCGGGATCAGGTAGTCGGTGAAGCTCGCGTTCGTGATCAGGCCGTCGCGGGTCTGGATCTCCTCCATCAGCGCGAGCCCGAGGCCCTGCGCGGTGCCGCCCTCGATCTGGCCGTACGACCGCCTGCGGGTTGACCGCCTTGCCGACGTCCTGCGCGGTGCCGATCCAGACGACCCGGGTGAGGCCGAGCTCGACGTCGACCTCGGCGACGACGCGCATCGCCGCGCACGGCGAGCGCGACGTGCGAGCGCTCGCCGGTCGTCTGGCCGGTCTCGGGGTCGAGCGGCCAGGTGCGGGGGTGGCGGTAGACGCGCTCGACGTCGACGTCGCCGCCGGTGCGCTCGCGCTCCTCGAGCGCGGCCCGGCAGGCGAGCTGCACCGCGCCGGCGGCCATGTACGTCAGCCGCGACGCGGAGGCCGAGCCCGCCGAGTCGACCATCGCCGTCGCCGGCGGTCGCGACGCGTGACGTCGTCGAGCCCGAGCTCCGTGCGCGCGACCTGGAGGATCACGCCCGAGACGCCCTGGCCGACCTCGGCGGCGGCGCAGTGGATCTCGGCGCGAGTCGCCGGACGAGCATCACGCGCGCGGCGCAGGAGTCGTCGAAGCCCTCCGAGTAGCAGATGTTCTTGAAGCCGACGGCGAAGCCGGCGCCGCGCCGGACGCCCTCGCCGCGCGTCGTGTTCCCGGCGCCGCCGGGGAGCCGGATCGGGTCGCGCGGCAGCTCCTCGGGCTCGGGCGGCTCGAGCGCAGCGGCGCGGCGGATCACCTCCGCCACCGGCAGCGAGCCGCGCGACGACCTGGCCGGTCGGGAGCGTGTCGCCCGGCGGCGAGCGCGTTCAGCAGCCGCAGCTCGACCGGGTCGATCCCGAGCGCGGCGGCGAGCTTGTCCATCTGCGCCTCGGCGGCGAAGCAGGTCTGGACCGCGCCGAAGCCGCGCATCGCGCCGCACGGCGGGTTGTTCGTGTAGACGCACGGTGGACTCGATCAGCGCGTTCGGCGACGTCGTACGGCCCGCAGGCGAACGAGGCGGCGTTCGAGGTCACCGCCGTCGAGCGACGAGGCGTAGGCGCCGCCGTCGAGCAGGATCTCGCATCCGCACGCAGACGAGCCGCCCGTCGCGCGTCGCGCGGTGCTCGGCCCGGATCCGCGCCGGGTGGCGGTGGACGTGGCCGACGAACGACTCCTCGCGGCCGTAGACGAGCTTCACCGGCCGCCCGGTGTGCAGCGCGAGCATCGCGCCGTGGATCTGCATCGACAGGTCCTCGCGCCCGCCGAAGGCGCCGCCGACGCCGGCGAGGTGGATGCGCACCTGCTCGGGCGGCAGGCCGAGGCACGGCGCGACCTGGTCGCGGTCGACGTGCAGCCACTGCGTGGCGACGTAGATGTCGACGCCGCCCTCGCCGTCGGGGACCGCCAGCCCCGACTCCGGGCCGAGGAACGCCTGGTCCTGGATCCCGACCTCGTAGACGCCCGGAGACGGTCACCTCGCCGGTCGCGTCCGGGTCGCCGTGGCGGATGACCATGTGGCGCACGACGTTCGGCCGCGGGTCGTCGCGGTAGCCGTGCCCCATCGTCGGGCGGTCGGGGTGGAGCGGCTCCTGCGCGGTCGCGCGCTCGGGGTCGACGACGAGCTCGAGCGGCTCGTACTCGACGCGGATCGTCTCGGCGGCGCGGCGCGCCTGCTCCGGGTGCTCGGCGGCGACGAGCGCGACCGGCTCGCCGAAGTAGCGGACGCGGTCGATCGCGAGCACCGGCTGGTCGGGGAACTCGAGGCCGTAGTGCTTCGCGCCCGGCACGTCGTCGTGGGTGAGCACCGCGTGGACGCCGGGCATCGCCAGCGCCTCGGAGATGTCGATCGCGACGATCCGCGCGTGCGCGTGCGGGCTGCGCAGCGTGTGGCCCCAGAGCATCCCCGCCGCCCAGAGGTCGCTCGCGTACGCGAACTCGCCCGTTCGTCTTCGGGACGCCGTCGGCGCGCAGGACGCTCTCGCCGATCTTCCCGACCCGAAGCCGGCTGAGCGATCGCCGGACTCATGCCGGCCCCTCGGCGCGAGCGCTCGCCGACGACTCCCCACCGCTGGTCACCCGATTCCCCACCCTGGGTGGGGAAGGAATCCACCCGCCACCCGCCGTCGACGGTACCGGGAAAACCGTCATCTGTCCGTGACGGGAGTGGGTCGATACCGCACCAATCCTTCCACCGCTCATGCGCTTCCCGCCGCGAGCCGGACGGCGTCGAAGATCTTCTGGTAGCCGGTGCAGCGGCAGAGGTTGCCCGAGAGCGCCTCGCGGATCTCGTCCTCGCTCGGCTCGGGATGCCGGCGAGCAGGTCGGCGGTCGCGACGACGAGGCCCGGCGTGCAGAAGCCGCACTGCACCGCGCCCGCCTCGACGAACGCCTCCTGCACGCGGTGCAGCCGGTCGCCGTCGGCCAGCCCCTCGACCGTCACCACCTCGTGGCCGTCGGCCTGCGCCGCGAGCACGAGGCACGCGCAGACGAGCTTCCGTCGAGCAGCACCGAGCACGAGCCGCACTCGCCCTGCTCGCAGGCGTTCTTCGAGCCGGGCAGCCCGAGCCGCTCGCGCAGCGCGAAGAGCAGGCTCTCGCCCGGCCCAGACGTCGGCCTCGCGCTGCTCGCCGTTGACGCGCAGCGTCGATCCTCACGCCAGCGTCCTCTCGAGCGCGCGGCCGGCCAGCACCCGCAGCGCGTGCCGCCGGTAGGCGGCCGTGCCGCGCACGTCGTCGATCGGGCTGGCGGCCGCGGCGACGCGCTCGGGGAACGACTCCGCCTCGTCGAGCGGGCAGGTGACGAGCCCGGCGACCGGGCCCGCACGAGCCGAACGCGGCGCGCAGCTCGCCCCGCTCGCGGTCGGCGAGGACGGCGAGCGAGCAGACCGCGATCACCATCGCGTTCCGCGGCCCGACCTTCATGAACGTCTGCGGCGCGCCCGAGGCGTCGACCAGCACGGCGGCGATCAGCTCGTCCGGCTCGGCCGCGTTGCGCTTCGGGCCGACGAGGAACTCCGCGAGCGGCAGCGTTCTGCACCCCGCGCACGCTCGCCAGCTCGACCTCGGCGCCTTCGACGAGCAGCGGCGGCAGCGCGTCGCCGGCGGGCGAGGCGGTGCCGAGGTTCCCGCCGATCGTCCCGCGGTTGCGGATCTGCGGCGAGCCGACCGTGCGCGACGCCTCCGCGAGCGCCGGCAGCAGCCCGGCGAGCTCGCGGCTCCATCGCCTCGGCGTAGGTGAGCCCCGAGCCGAGCCGGAGCGAGCCGTTCTCGCGCGACCAGCCGCGCAGCTCCGCCACCTCGTTCAGGTTGAGCAGCACCTCCGGCCGGCGCCGGTCGAAGTTGAGCTCGACCATCAGATCGGTGCCGCCCTGGATCGGCACCGCGTCGGGATGCTCCGCCTTGACCTGCAGCGCCTCGTCGAGGCTTGCGGGGGTGACGACCTCCATCAGCGCTCCTCGCGCACGTACGGCAACCCGAGGCTACCGGCGCACCGAGCGCGCCGGTGCCAGCCCGGTCGAGACGAGCACGCGCGATCCGCGCCTTCGTCTTCGCGCTCACCTTCGGCCCGAAAGGGGCGAGGCTGGTGAACCCGTCGTTGATCGACCCGTAGTAGAAGCCCGACTTCCAGGTGCTGTCGATCGCCGCCTTGATCCGGCGCGCGTAGTAGAGGCCCCAGTTGTAGACCGAGGCGCGGGCCCGGGTAGATCCAGGCAACCTTGAACGCCTTCTGCTGCTTGCCCGGCTTCGCCGCCGCCAGCCCTGCCAGCGACGCAGCCACGAGCACCAGGCACGCAAGCAGCGCGCCCAGCACGAACCTCCGCTTGATCATCTAGCTCCTCCCGATGCTGTAGAACCGGCCCTCCGACCCATCGACTATAGAAAGTCGCGGCGCGGCCGTACAGGGCCTCTCCGGATATGGTCGGTCGACCGATGTCGCTGCTGCTGGAAAACGCCTGGATCTGCACGATGGACGACGCCGGAGCCGAGCATCCCGACGGGTGGCTGCTCGTGCGCGACGGTCTCGTCGAGGCGGTCGGCGGCGGCCCGCCGCCTGTGGCGGATGAGCGCGTGGACGCTCGCGGCGCGGTCGTCACGCCCGGGCTCGTGAACACGCACCATCACCTGTACCAGACGCTGACGCGCGCGCGGGCGCAGGAGGCCACGCTCTTCGAGTGGCTGCGCGAGCTCTATCCCGTCTGGGCGCGGATCGACGCCGAGGCCGAGTACGCGGCCGCGCGCACCGGGCTGGCCGAGCTGGCGCTCTCCGGGTGCACGACCGTCTTCGACCACCACTACGTCTTCCCGCGCGGCCGCGAGGGGCTCGTCGAGGCCGAGATCCAGGCGGCGCGCGAGCTGGGGGTGCGCATCGTCGCCTCGCGCGGCTCGATGGATCTCGGCGTATCCGACGGCGGCCTCCCGCCGGACGAGCTGGTCGAGGAGATCGACCACGTGCTCGCCGAGACGGAACGGCTCGCGGCGCTTCAGGACGAGTTCGTGCAGATCGCAGTCGCGCCGTGCTCGCCCTTCTCGGTGACGAAGCAGCTGATGGTGGAGTCGGCCGAGCTTGCCCGCCGGCTGGGGCTCCGGCTGCACACGCATCTGGCCGAGACGGTCGAGGAGGACGCGTACTGCCTGGAGCTGTACGGCTGCAGGCCGGTCGAGTACCTGGAGCAGCTCGGCTGGGTGGCGGGCGACGTCTGGTGCGCGCACTGCGTCCATCTCGTCGGCGGAGGACATCGGCTCGTTCGGGGCGGCGGGTGTCGGCGTGGCGCACTGCCCGACGTCGAACCTGCGGCTTGGGGCAGGGGTGGCCCCGGTGCGAGACCTGCTCGCCGCCGGTGCCGCGGTCGGCCTCGGCGTGGACGGGTCGGCCTCGAACGAGCGCAGCGACCTTCTCTTGGAGGTGAAGCAGGCGTTGCTGGTCGCGCGCGGGCGGGGAGGGCCGGCGGCGCTGACGGTGCGCGAGGCGCTGCGCCTGGGAACGCGCGGCGGCGCGTCCGTGCTCGGCCGCGACGACATCGGGCAGCTCGCGCCGGGCAAGCGTGCGGACATCGCCGTCTGGCGGACGGACGGCCTCGAGCTCGGCGGCGCCGACGACCGGGTGGCCGGCCTCGTCCTTCTCGGCCCCGCACCGTGTCGACCGGCTGTACGTCGGAGGCGATGAGGTCGTCCGCGACGGGCACCTCGTCCGCGCCGACGAGGCCGTGATCGCCGGCGAGCACCGCGTCCAGGCCGCCCGCCTCGTCGCGTAGACCCATGCCCGGTCTGAACGCGTCCCGGTGCCAGGCACCGGGACATGTCCGCTTGCCCGCCCTGCCAACGAGAGGTATCGGGTATCCAGGCATTCCGTGGCCCTTTGGCGGTTCGGGACACGTCTCGGTGCCTGGCACCGGACGTGGCGGTTCGCGTCATGGCGAGCGCGGCATCGGCGTGGCTGGCAAAGACAGGGTTCGCTTCCGTCGCCTCCGCGGTAGAAGATGCAGAGCGTGATCTCGACTCACGTCCTCGATACCGAGCTGGGCGAGCCCGGCGCGGGGATCAAAGTCGCGCTCTACCGCGGCAAGGAGCTGATCTCGCTGCAAGAGACCGACGAAGACGGGCGCATCGGCGATCTCTCGGAAGGCGAGCTCGAGCCGGGCGAGTATCGGATCGTCTTCCACGTCGAGAGCGGCTTCTTCGAGAAGGTGGAGGTGACGATCGCCGTGCCCGGGCCGGGCGAGCACCTCCACGTGCCGCTGCTCCTCTCCCCGTACCAGTGCACGATCTACCGCGGCAGCTAGACCGGACGCAGCTCGCCGAGCTGTTCGAGGGCGACACCGCGCTCGTCCGGCGGCTGGCGGAGCGAGACGACCCGCTCGGCGACGCGCGCGAGATGCTCGCCTCGCTCTCCGAGGATGAGAAGCTCGAAGCGCTGAACGCCCACCCCGCGATCGGCGTGCGCGCCGGCCTTTCCGCCCGCTCGGCGGCAGAGCAGGGCGACGATGCCGACCCGGCGGTGCTGGCCGAGCTGGCACGACTGAACCGCGAGTACGAGGAGCGGTTCGGCTTCCGCTTCGTCGTCTTCGTCAACCGCCGGCCGAAGGCGGAGATCCTCGAAGTGCTCCGCGAGCGGATCGGGCGCTCGCGCGAGGAGGAGCTGGACACTGCGGTCGAGGAGCTGGTCGCGATCGCGGAGGACCGGTGGCGACGCTCGTAGCCTCGTACGCAACCGAGTGGCTCGACCTCGTCTTTCGCTGGTTCCACGTCACCGCCGCGATCGTCTGGATCGGCACCTCCTTCTACTTCGTCGCGCTCGACAACCACCTGCGCGAGCCCGAGCGCGAGACGGACCGAGACGAGGGCGTCCGCGGCGAGTCCTGGGAGATCCACGGCGGCGGCTTCTACGTGATCCGGAAGTACCTGGTCGCCCCGCCGCGGCTGCCGAAGCCGCTGCACTGGTACAAGTGGGAGGCGTACTGGACGTGGCTGTCCGGGTTCGCGCTCTTCGCCGTCCTCTACTACGCCGACGCGCGACTGCGCCTGATCGACCCCTCGGTCGCCCGCCTCGAGCCGTGGCAGGCGATTCTGATCTCGATCGGGCTGCTCGCTCGCCGGGTGGCTCGTCTACGACCTGTTCTGCCGGCTGCTCGGCGACCGCCCGCTCCTCCTGGCCGCCTGCATCCTCGGCCTCGTCACCGCGGCGGCGTACGGGGTCGGGCTGCTCTACAGCCCGCGCGCGGCGTATCTCCAGGTCGGCTCGATGCTCGGGACGATCATGGCCGCGAACGTCTTCTTCGTGATCATTCCCGGCCATTGGGAGCTGGTGAGGGCGAAGGAGGCCGGCCGCGAGCCCGACGCCCGGGCGGGCATCGTCGGCAAGCAGCGCTCGGTGCACAACAACTACCTCACGCTCCCCGTGCTCTTCTCGATGCTGGCGGGCCACTTCACCTTCACGTACAGCCACGACGACGCCTGGGCGGTACTCGTCGCGCTGATGGCGGTCGGGGCGGCGATCCGCCACTACTTCAACCTGCGCCACGCGGGCCGGACGCTCTGGTGGATCCCGCTCGGCTGCGCGGCGGCGATCGCCGGAATCGCGATCTGGCTTCAGCCGCCCGGTGCGTCTCCGGCTACGGCCGGCGCGACACCGGTGACCTTTGCACAAGCGCAGCAGATCGTCGCCGCCCGCTGCCAGCCCTGCCACTCGCTCCATCCCACCCAGGCGGGGTTCACCGCCCCACCGGCCGGGATCGCATTCGACACCCCCGCCCAGATCCACGAGCTGGCCGGCCAGATCCGGCTCCTCGCCGTCGCCACGACGACCATGCCGCTCGGAAACGTGACGAACATGACCCGGGCCGAACGCGACCTCCTGGGGCAGTGGATCGCGAGCGGTGCGAAGATCGCCCCGTGATCCGGATCGCCGTCGCCGGCTTCGAGCTCACGGTTCGTCTCGAGGAGACACTCTCCCCGCGGACGGTCGCCTTCTTCAAGACGATGCTCCCGTACGACAGCAAGCTGATCCAGGCGCGCTGGAGCGGGCAGGCGGCGTGGATCCCGATGGGCGACCACGACGTCGGCGACCTCGGGCCCGAGGACCCGACGAGCTACCCGGCGCCGGGTGAGTTGTTGCTCTATCCGGGCGGCGTCAGCGAGGTCGAGATCCTCTTCCCCTACGGCGACACGTGCTTCGCGAGCAAGGCGGGCCAGCTCGCCGGCAACCACTTCGCCACCGTCGTCGACGGTCTCGAGCACCTGCCCGAGATCGGCGAGCGGGTCTTGTGGCATGGAGCGCAGGACATCCGCTTCCGCGCCGCGTAGCGACGTGTTCGCGGGGGACACCTGGGGATCGCCATTTCCCGGGCTCCGGTCGCTAGCATGGGACGCATGTACCAGTGGATCACAATCGCAGTTCTGTATCTCGCCGGGTTCGGCCTCTTCGGGCTGATCGGCGGCATGAGCTCGGCCGGCGAGGCGTTTCGCCGGTGGGGCGAGACCGCGAGCGGCGGCCTCCGCCGCGCGGCCTCGAGCTTCTAGCTCAGCCGTTCCAGCGCGCCGGCCAGAACGTCGACCGCGAGGATTACGTCCTCCTCGGATGAGAGCTCGTCCGGGGAGTGACTGACGCCTTCGTTCAGGCTGCGGACGAAGAGCATTCCGCTCGCCACTCCCGCCTGAGCGAGCACGCCGGCGTCATGGCCGGCGCCCGAGGTGAGCTCGACGACGGGGAGCCCTTGTGCCTCGAGCTCCGCTCGAAGCGCGTCCCGGACCGCCCCGCTCATCTCGGCCGGCTCGACGGCATGCGATCCATCGATTCCCGTCAGCGCGATCAGCGCTGTCGAGCCGCTCGCGGTCGGGCGCCCGCACGTCCACGCTGAACCGCACGCAGCCGGGGATCACGTTCACGCCGCCCGGCTCGGCCTCGATCCGCCCGACCGTCGCGACCGCCTCCGGGATCGCCGCCGCCGCCATCACGAAAGCGCAGCATCAGCTCGGCCGCCTTCACGAGCGCGTCGTCGCGCGAGTGCATCGGCGTCGTGCCCGCATGCCCGGCGCGGCCCTTCGACGACGACCTCGCCGCGGGCGTAGCCGGCAATCCCGGTGACCACCCCGAGCGGAGCGCCGGCGTCGGCCAGCCGCGATCCCTGCTCGACGTGCACCTCGACGAAGGCTTGCGGGTACGGCCCGCCGCGCTCGGTCAGCGCCCTGCTGCCGATGCATCCGACCTCCTCCCCGCGGAAGACGACGACGGTGCCGCACCCCGCGCGCTCGACCGCCTCGATCGCAGCGACGACGCCGAGCGCCCCGTCGAACTTCCCGCCCTGGGGGACGGTGTCCAGATGCGACCCGGTCCAGATCGGCCATGTCCCGGTGCCAGGCACCGGGACATGGCCGAAAAGGTTCCCGCGCCTCGTCCACCTCGACCTCGAGCCCGGCCTCCTCCAGCCACCCGCGCGCCAGCTCGTGCGCCTCGTCCTCCTCGCGGGAGCAGGAGACCCGGTTCGCGCCCGGCCCGCCGCCGATCGCGTACAGCTCGTCCAGCCGGCGGAGGATGCGGGTGGCTACAGCGAGGAGGGGTCGCGCGCCACGATCACGGCCCGGACGATACCCCGGTACGTAGGTCACCGACGCGGACGTGCCAGCCCAACGCTCGAACAGGGCGGCCTGGCCCTGACCCACGCCCACGCACATCGTTGCGACCCCGTACCGCCCGTCGCGGCGGCGCAGCTCGTGCAGCAGGGAGACGACCAGACGGGCGCCGCTCATCCCCAGCGGGTGGCCGAGCGCGATCGCGCCGCCGTTCACGTTCACCCTCTCGGGGTCGAGGCCGAGCTCGCGGATGACGGCGAGGCTCTGGGAGGCGAAGGCCTCGTTCAGCTCGACGAGCGCAATCTCGGCCGCGTCGATACCGAGGCGGTCGAGCAGCTTCCTCACCGCCGGCACCGGGCCGATTCCCATCACCCGCGGATCGACGCCGGCCACCGCCGAGCCCACGAAGGCACCGAGCGGCTCCGCCCCGAGCTCCCGGGCCTTCTCTTCGCTCGCGATCACGAGCGCGGCGGCGCCGTCGTTCAGCCCGCTCGAATTGCCTGCCGTGACAGTGCCGTCCGGGCGGAACGCGGGCTTCAGAGACGCAAGCTTCTCCAGGGTCGTGTCCGGCCGAGGATGTTCGTCCTGCTCGAGATCCCCGACGGGAACGAGCTCGTCCCGGAAGCGGCCGCTTGCCGTCGCTTCGGCATGACGTCGCTGCGACTCGAGCGCGAACGCATCCTGTTCCTCGCGGGCGACGCTCCAGCGCTCGGCGACGTTCTCCCCGGTCTCGCCCATCGACTCGAGCGCGAACATCTCCTCCAGCCGCGGGTTGGGGAAGCGCCAGCCGAGCGTCGTGTCCCAGACCGTCCGGTTTCCGCGGGGGAAGGCCTGCTCGGGCTTCCCCATCACGAGCGGCGCGCGGCTCATCGACTCGACGCCGCCGGCGACGAACAGGTCGCCGTCGCCGGCGATGACCGCGTGACATGCGGCGACGACGGCCGACAATCCCGAGGCGCACAGCCGGTTGACGGTCACCCCGGCGACGGAGTCGGGCAGTCCGGCCAGGAGAGCCGCCATCCGCGCGACGTTGCGATTGTCCTCGCCTGCCTGGTTCGCGCACCCGAACCAGACGTCTTCGATCTCGCCCGCCGCCACGCCCGAGCGCTCGACCGCGGCAGCGATCGCAACCGCTGCGAGATCGTCCGGACGAACGGCCGCCAGCCCGCCGCCGTAGCGACCGACCGGAGTACGGACCGCGGAGAGAACGACCGCTCTGGGCACCGCGCCCAGGCTAGCTCACGAAGTCCACGCGGACCGGCGAGTCGAAGGCGCCGATCGCCTCGCCGCGGCGCATCAGCTCGCGCACGGCCTCGCGCCCCTCGTCGCCGTAGTCCTGGGTAAGTTCGTTGACGTACATGCCGACGAAGCGGTCGCCCAGCGCGGAGTCGAGCCCGCGGCCGAACTTGAGCGCATAGGTCATCGCCTCCTCGCGGTTCGCCAGCCCCGCCGCAATCGACGCGGCGAGCACCTCCGAAAGGTCGTGCAACCGAGCCTCGCCGAGATCGCGTCGTGCGACGTTTGCACCGAGCGGCAGCGGCAGCCCGGTCTCGAGCAGCCACCACTCGCCCAGGTCGACCACTTTGCGCAGGCCCTCCGACTCGTAGGTCAGCTGGCCTTCGTGAATGAGCAGCCCCGCCTCTGCCGCGCCCGACTTGACGACGTCGAGGATCTCGTCGAACGGCACGACTTTGTACGTGAACTCGCCGATCGCCATCCGCAGTACGAGGAACGCGGTCGTCATCGTCCCGGGGACGGCGATCTCGACATTGCGCAGCTCGTCGACCGCGATCGGCTCGCGCGAGACGACGATCGGACCGTAGCCAGAGCCCATGCTGGCACCGTGCGGCAGCAGGGCGTAGCGCTCCTGGACAAAGGGGTACGCGTGCAGCGAGATCGCTGTCACCTCGAGCCTCCCCTCGAGCGCCCACTCGTTCAGCGTCTGGATGTCGCGAAGAACGTGTTCGAACTCGAAGCCACGGGCGTCGATGCGGTCCTCGGCGAGCGCCCAGAACATGAAGGCGTCGTCCGGGTCGGGACTGTGGCCGAGGCGAATCAGCATCGCCGCGGCAGGCTAGCCCTTTCCGGCTCAGCGCCGTCCGAAGAACCAGCGCTCGAGCGGCCCGAGCACCTCGGCGCGCTTGAACGGCAGGATCCTCGGCGTCTGACCGTCGCCCTCGGAGACGCTGAGGTCGTCCTCGAGCACGTTGTTGGCGGCATCGAGCGCATCCTGGAGCTCGTAGCCCTCGAACACGTAGTCGTCGGGACGTGGCTCGTCGCTCGGCCGATGCTGCGGGTTGACCGCGCGGCCGACCGCCCAGACCCCGCCCTCCTTTCGCTCGATCCAGACCACGATCCGCTCGGGTGAGCCACCGTCGTCGACGCCGTCGATCGTTCGCTCGGCGAAACGGCCCGGCTGCGTCCTTGAGCGCACGGGGTCAGGATACAATCGACTCCGTGGGGTCGATCGGCAGGTTCTTCCGGAGCCTCTTCTCGTTTCTGGGCGCGCGCTCGACGCAGGAGGAGCGCGTCGCCGCGTATGTGGTCCGTGAGCACGACCGCGGCCGCTCGCTGGACGACATTCTTGACGACCCCTACGTGCGCAACCGCTGCGAACCGCATGCGATCGGTCGGATCCTCGAGCGGCCGGACGTGATCAAGGCGCTCGGCCAGGACATCTCCGAGGCCGCCAAGCAGTCGCTAGCCGGCCAGCGCTAGCTCCACGACCCGAGCGGCCACCGCGAGATCCCAGGCCGCGAGCCCGTTCGACTTGAAGACGACGATGTCGTCCTCGGACTGACGGCCGGGCAGGTCGCCGGCAATCACCTCCTGAAGCTCGTGCACCTCGAGCCAGTCGAGGATGCCCTGGCCGACCGGCTCGATCAGGTCGCCGGACTCGATCTTCGCGTCTTCGAGGGAGTCGCAGCACACGAACGCGGCGCGCTCGAGGACGGCGTTGTCGAGCTCGCGCGCCTGCTTGCGGTTCGCCCCCGCGGCGCAGACGAGCGCCCCCGGCCGCAGCCACTCTCCGCGCAGCACCGGGTCGGGCGAGGTCGTGATCGTGACGACGATGTCCTGGGCTGCGGCGTCACGGTGGCTCTCGCCCGGCACGGCGCCGACCTCGCGGCAGAACGCCGCGAGGCGCTTTTCGTTCCGGCAATAGGCCACGACTTCCTCGATCGCCGGCAGAGCCTCGCGGATGCACGCGACCTGGGTGCGCGACTGCTTGCCGCAGCCGATCACCCCCAGCGACCGTGCGGTCTCACGCGCCAGGTACTTCGCGGCGACCGCGCTTGCCGCCCCCGTGCGCAGCTGGCCGAGAACGTCGGCCTCGATCACGGCCCGCAGCTCATGGCCCTCGAAGAACGCGACCACGAACGACGCGCCGTCAGCCGTCGCGGCGTAGGTCTTCACGCAGGCGAGCCCGCGCGACCGGTCGGCCGCCGACATGACCGCGAGCGCTCCATGCTCGAGGCGTACGCGGTAGCGAGGCACGTTCTCGATCTCGCCGGCGGCGAGCCGGCGGAACGACTCCTCGACCGCGGCAACCGCATCTGCGGGCGTCAATAGACGCTCGACGTCGGCCTCGGTCAGGCACACCGGCACCGGCTAACCGTACCGCTCAGCGGCGGACAAGCTTGGCGTCGACGAAGGCCGAGATGCCCTTGGCGTTGCCGACGATCGTGTTGCCGTCGCCCAACTCGGCGATCGCGCCGTAGTGCGAGACGATTCCGTAGCCCGCGCCGACTCAGATCGTTCGGACGTCGGGTCGGCGCGGGTGTCGATCACGGCGTTCTCGTCGATCATGCACTCGGAGTGATCGCCGCAGAAGATCCCGATGCCGACCGCGTCGGTGACGTGGTTGTGCTCGATCATCCCCATCGACATCTCGGTCATGTCGATCCCGCGCAGGCTCGTTCCGGCTGACCTTGTTGCCCATCACCATCGCGTTCGAGAAGTGGGTGACGATCCCCTCCGCGCCGCCCTGACCGTGCAGCCCTCGACCACGCTCGGCTCCAGGTCGAAGGCGTAGGAGATGTCGATGCCCTGGGTGTAGCGGCGCGGGCGGCGAGAGGATGCGGCAGTTCTCGATCGTCACCTGGCTGCGCCGGACGTGGATGCCGTCCCTGCGCGCGTTCAGGACCGTTACGTCCTTGAGCAGGACGTCCTTCGCGTTCTCGACGTCGATCCCGTTCTCGCCGCCGATCACCGTCACGCCCGAGACGGTCACGTGGTTGGCGGTGACGACGATGCCGCCGTGGACGGTCGCGCCGTGCTTCCCGACGAGCTGCTGGCGTGGTCGAGCACGAGTGGGCCCTGGTGGACGCCGACGAGGTGCACGGTCGGCGCGTCGGTTGCCCAGACGGCCGCCTGGACCGGCCAGACGACGACGAGCAGGACCGCCGTGATGGTGGCCGCCGACAGCCCGATCGCGCGCCGGTCGGGGACGATCTGGTCGACCACGTGCAGGCCGAGGTAGCCGCCGAGCACGAGCGCAAAGATCACCGTGTTCAGCGTGAAGTGGTACTCGACGAGCGTGATCGCGTGCCACGGCAGGACCTTCCCGGCCAGCCCGGGTGTGGGCGAGTGGTGGCCGTTGCCCAGCCACTGAGTGAGCTTCGCGCAGTGCTCGACCACGTGGTAGACCTGGATCGCGGTGCCGGCCGTGAGGGCGGCCCAGGCGACTCGCCGCCCACGCCAGTCCGGGGTCCAGGCCCTGGCGATGAGCCAGAGTCCGACGAGCAGGACGAGGATCGAGACGTTGTAGACGAAGTGCACGGGCTCGTTGTCGAAGATCGCGCCGAGCGCGCCACGGCAATTCTGCGGGCACTGCTGTCCGAACACGTCCTTCTGGAAGAGCTGGACGACGTGCTCGGACTCGTGCCCGGCCATCAGGATCAGGACGAGCGAGAAGAGCGAGACGACGAACGCGCGGCGGCGTCTCACTTGACCGAGCCGGCGAGAAGCCCCTGGACGAAGTAGCGCTGGAAGGCGAAGAAGACGCAGAGCGGGATCGCGAGCGAGATGAACGAGGCCGGCGCGATCAGCTCGATGTTCGATCCGAACTGGCGGAGCTGCGTGAAGATCGCGACCGTGATCGGCTGCGTGTTGCGGCCGAAGACGAGTGCGACGAGCAGGTCGTTCCAGGTCCACAGGAACTGGAAGATGGCGAGCGACGCGATCGCCGGCAGGCCGAGCGGCAGGATCAGGCGCAGGAAGATCCGCAGCTCGGACGACCCGTCGATGCGTGCCGACTCGAGGATGTCCTTGGGGATCCCGATGAAGAAGTTCCGCAGCAGGAAGACCGCGAACGGCAGGCCGAACGCCGTGTGGAAGAGGATGATCCCGATTACGGAGTCGAACAGCCCGACGCTGTTGTAGAGCGAGAACATCGGGATCAGGGCCATTTGGTAAGGGACGACGAGGAGCCCGATGACGACCACGAAGAGCCAGTCGCGGCCGGGGAACTCGAGCCAGGCGAACGCATAGCCGGCGAGCGCCGCGACCGCGATCGGGAGGATCGTCGATCCGATGGCGATCTCCGTCGTCGTCAGCAGCGCGTGGGTGATGGCATGGTTGTCGAAGACCGAGCGGTAGTTGTCGAGGGTGGAGAGGCTCGGCTTCGTGATCGCCTTCCACCAACCCAGCCGGTTGAAGTCGGCCGGAGCGAGCAGCGAGGAGAAGAAGAGGCCGACGGTGGGCACCATCCAGAGGAGGCCGACGGCGATCAGGAAGATGTGCAGCGGTGTCTTCGTGACGAGCCGGATGATCTTCGCGGCCAGGCTTTCCTCCAGGGCGGGCGGGGCGGTCGTCGTCTCGACGGCGGCCATTCGCTCAGACCTCCCGCCGGAAGCGCCGCACGTTCAGCGCCAGCACGGGGATGACGAGCACGAACAGGAAGACGGCGATCGCCGATCCGACCCCGAAGTCGTTCACGCCGCCGAACGCCGTGCGCCACATGGCTAGCGCGATCACGTTCGCGTCGGCTTGAACCGACCCAGGCGCGACCGAGAGCACGATGTCGAAGACCTTGAGGACGTTGATGATCATCGTGATGAAGACGACGCTGAGAACGGGGGCCAGCAGCGGGACGGTCACACGCCGGAAGACCTGCCACTCGGTCGCACCGTCGGTGCGGGCCGCTTCGAGCGTGTCGCGCGGGATCGCGGCGAGGCCGGCCGCGATCACGACCATTGCGAACCCGGCCCAGACCCAGACATAGGCGATGATGATCGAGGGTGTGATCAGCTTCGCGCCGAGCCAGGACACCCCGCCGTACGGCTTCGCAAACGTGCGCGAGCCGACCGCTGCGCGGTACTCGCCGGTCGCGACGTCTTCGAAGACGAACGTCCCGTCCGCCTTGGTGCTCGTCGACGCAACCTTCTTCCCACCTGGCTCCTTCAGCTCGACTGTGACACCGGGCAGCCCGAGCTCTCCCGGCTCGACTTTTCCGGCCACGCCTCCGCCCGGCTTGAAGTCGCGCCAGACGACGCCGGCGATCGAACCCGGAACCGACGCGGGCTCCACCGCCTGAACGGCCGAGGACGGGACCTGGTCGGGCGGAATCCCGGTCAGCCCGAGGTTCGCGACGGCGCCCGCTCGTAGGGGCTTTGAGAGCGTCAGGCCGCTCGCCGGAGTCCCGGTCAGCGACGAGGTCGACGGAAAGGCGTCAGACAGCGCACCCGGCGGGCTGGCCCAGTCGTGGAAGACGCCGACGACGGCGTTGATCGCACCTCGGTCGGGCTCCTTCTGGTCCATGATCCGCCAGATCACGCCGGTGGCGAACAGCGACACGGCCATCGGCATGAACACGGCCGTCTTGAACGCGACCGACCAGCGGATCCGCTCGGTGAGCACGGCGAAGATCAGGCCGATGGAGGTGACGAGAGCCGGTACGACGCCCACCCAGATCGCGTTGTTCTTGATCGCGGTGATCAGCGTCTCGCTCGTGAAGAGCGTCTTGTAGTTGTCGATGCCGACGAACGAGTTTCCGCTGCGGTCGTAGAAGCTGCGGATCGCCGTCTTGACCGTCGGGTAGACGACCCAGATTCCGAGGAAGAGAACCGCAGGGGCGAGGAAGGCCGTGGCGGCGGCATACCGCCGCCACGGCCCAGGAGCCGACGTGTGCGGAGCCTCCCCGGTGGGAGGCTCCGCCGTGACGGTCGTCCCGCTCACTACCCCTTGAAGGCAGCGGCGGCCGCCTTCTCGAGCGCCGACGCGACCGCGTCGGTCTTGGCGGGTGCGCCCAGGAAGTCCTGGAACAGCTTGAACTCGCCCTGCCCGACCGTGCCGCCGAACGCCGCCGGCTGGAGGTCGGAGAGGTCGAAGCGGAACACCTTCGCCTGCGCGAGCGCGGTTGCAGTCCCGCGGGTGATCGGGTCAGGGTAGGCGCTCGCCTTCACCTTCTTGTTCGGCGACGAGAAGCCGCCCCGCTTCGCCCAGAGCGTCGCCGCCGCCGGCGTCGCGAGGTAGCTGATCAGAGCCCGGGCGGCGGGGCTGTCCTTGAACATGACCATGACGTCGCCGCCGCCGACCACTGATGCCGGTGATCCCGAGATCGACGGGAACGAGAAGACATTGAAGCCCGTGACGGGCTTCGCCTTCGTCGACGAGGTGATCACGCCGCCGACGAAATCGCCTTCGAACACCATTGCCGCCTTCGGCGGGCTCGCGAACACGTTCGTGACGGAGGTCGGGAAGTCGGTCTGAAGCGCCCCCGCGGTGCCCCCGGCGATGTTGCCGGTGTCACCGAGGATCGCCGCCATCGTGCGGAGCGCCTTCTTCACCGAGACATCGGTCCACTTGATCTTGTGGTTCGTCAGCTTGTCGTACTTGGCCGGTCCCGCCGTTCGCAGGTAGATGTTCTCGAACAGGTCGGTCAGCGTCCAGCCGTCGGCACCGCCGATCGAGTACGCGGGAGTGCCCGACCCGCGCAACGTCTTGGCGGCCGCAAGCAGCTGCGGCCAGGTCTTCGGCGGCGCCACGCCGGCGGCCTTGAACGCCTTGACGTTGTAGAAGACGGTCGACTTGTTGGCGCCCTTGAAGAAGAGGCCGTAGAGCTTGCCGTTCACGGTGCCGAGGGTCTTCCAAACGGGGGCATAGTTCGCCCCGATCGTCTTCGACGCGAACGCGATCGGTTTCAGGGCTCCCTTGTTCGCGAAGTCCTTCATCAGGCCGGGCTGCGGCAGCGCGGCGAGGTCGGGCGGGTTGCCACCCGCCACGGCCGTGGACAGCACGGTCGGCAGCTGATCTCCGGCGGACGTGTACTTGACGCTGACGCCGGGGTTGGCCTTCTTGAACCCGGCCAGCACTGCCTCGAAGCCCTTCTGCTCGTCACCGCTCCACACGGCCATCACGGAGACGCTCCCGCTGACGCCGTGCTTGGTACTCGAACCGACCGCGGTGGTCGCGGCGACGAGTGCCGCGATTACCGCAGCGAGCCCGAGGGCCCACAGGTACTTTCTCGACACGAACTTCATGTGTACCTCCTGTTTGGATGTCACTGTCCGTAGATCCCGAGTCCGGTTTCGGGATCGAAGAAATGCAGCGCGCGGGTGTCGACCGCGAGCTCCGTCTCCTCGGTTTCTCGCACGCGGGAGCGGGCGTTGAACCGCCCGATCAGATTTGCCCCCGTACCTTCCTCGAGATCGCCGACGGTCACGGCGTCCGTGTCCTCAGCAAGCTCGCGGACGTCGTCGGTCAGCGCCGGCCTGGCATCGATCCTGGCGTGTACGACAATCTCCGAGCCGAGCGCCTCCCGCAGCTCGACCTTCCCGCGCAGCCGCCGCGACGGGGGCGTATCGGGCGCGAGCGCCGCGTCTTCGAGGTGCTCGGGCCGCAGGCCGAGAACGATCGGCCGCCCCACGTAATCGGAGAGACCGGGGTGCGCCGCGAGCGCCTCCGCGTCCAGTTCGAGCCGCTGCGACCCGAGCTTGGCGGCGAACGTGCCGTTTTCGCGCTCGAGCGTCGCTTCGAGCAGGTTCATCGCCGGCGAGCCGATGAAGCCCGCGACGAAGAGGTTCACGGGACGGTCGTAGAGCGTCTGTGGATCGTCCACCTGCTGGAGCTCGCCCTTGCGCATGACGGCGACCTGGTCGCCCATCGTCATCGCTTCGACCTGGTCGTGCGTGACGTAGATCGTGGTCGTGCCGAGATCGGCCTGGAGCCTGCTGATCTCGGCACGCATGTGGACGCGCAGCTTGGCGTCGAGGTTCGAGAGTGGCTCGTCCATGAGGAAGGCTGCCGGCTGGCGGACGATCGCCCGCCCCATCGCGACGCGCTGCCGCTGCCCACCGGAGAGGGCGCGCGGCTTGCGCTTCAGTAATGCCTCGAGGTCGAGCACGCGTGCCGCCTCCTGGACGCGCCGGTCGATCTCGTCCTTGGGCACCTTCTTGACCCGGAGCCCGAAGGCGATGTTCTCGTACACGCTCAGGTGCGGGTAGAGCGCGTAGCTCTGGAAGACCATCGCGATGTCGCGGTCCCGCGAGGGAACGTGGTTCACGACCCGGTCGCCGATGCGGATCGCGCCGTCGGAGATCGACTCGAGCCCGGCGAGCATCCGCAAGGCGGTCGTCTTCCCGCAGCCGGACGGTCCGACGAGCACCATCAGCTGACCGTCCGGGATCTCGAGGTTGAACTCGGAGACGGCGCTCGTGCCGTCGGCGTAGATCTTGCAGGCGCGCTCGTACGCTACTGAGGCCACGACTCGCCGTACGCGAAGCGGGCCCGTGCGAACCCCAGGCCGAACCCAAGATCGAGCTTCGCAGTCGAAGTCGTGTGGAGCGTCGCGATCGCCGTCCGGATCCCACTGCGGTCGGTCGTCACGCAAGAACCCGTCTGCCGGCGCACGACCGTAGCCTCGCAGGCCAGTGTGAGCCTGCCGTCTCGTTCGTATGAAGATCCGCTCACATTCCCGGAAGATCGATCTTGGCTCGGACCGTCGCTTACGAGAGTTGACCGAGTGCGGGCGAGCGGGCTACCGGACCGCTGATACTTGGCGCCACCGTGGCAGCTCTTGCCCTCGTCGCGCCATCCTTCGCCGCGGTGAAGCGGGTTTCGTCCACGCCGAAGGTGAAGGCGGGCAAGTACGCGTCACTCACAGTGAGGGTCGCACCGAAGACCCGTTGCACAATCGCGGTCGTCTACGACACAGTGGTCTCGCAAGCGAAGGGGCTCGGAGCGAGGATCGGCGGCAAGATCACCTGGCGCCGGCGCGTCGGCACCTCGACACACCCCGGTCGCTGGCCCGTCACGGTCAATTGCGGCAAGAGCGGTAAGCTGAAGATCCTGCTCCGGGTCACATCGCACTGAGGGAGGGGAGGAGACGATGGGCCTGTTCTTTCGGAAGACGAAGCAGCTTGGCCGGGGCGTCAACCTGAACCTCTCGAAGAGAGGCGCGAGCGTCTCGGTCGGGCCGAGGGGCTTCAAAATCAGCTCTCGCGGCCGGGTCTCGGCCAGCAAGGGCGGCGTGCGCTTCACCAAGAAGCTGTTCTGAGTCGCTCGGCACAGGCGGGGAGAGCGCCGGCGTGTGAGCGAGCAGAGGGGCAAGATCCTCCGTGGCGGTTCTTGCAGTCGCGCATCCCGCCCTCGGCCGCGACCGGCATGACGGGCGAGGCACACGGACGTCGGTCGCGAGTACGACCGTTTGGGGAGGGGCTCACGGGGGGAATCCGGCCGTTCCCCCCGTGCTAGCGACCTCGTGGCTCGCCCGGAGGCGACCCATGGCGAGCGTCTTGCGCCCGGCAAGATTCGAACTTGCGACCTCTGCCTCCGCAGGGCAGCGCTCTATCCCCTGAGCTACGGGCGCTCGGGCCGGTCAGTGTAGCCGTGCGGGGTTTCCGGCGACGCTCAGTTCCGCGTCGTCCGGCACCTCGGCGCGGACGTATGCCAGCGCCAGGCGCGGAACCGCGCTGGTCACCCGCCCGACCGTCTTGCCCTCGTGCGACACCTCGTCCCCCGGGCTCGCCGCCTCGACGGCGAGCACGCGCAGCCGCCGGTTGACGTGGCCGCGGTTGTGCAGCCGCGCGATCGGCTCCTGGCCCGGATAGCAGCCCTTCGTAAACGAGATGTGCGTCTCGTCGAGCCCCGCCTCGGCGGGCAGGATCGTCTCGTCGAGCTCCTTCCCCCAGGCGGGCACGCCCGCCTCGATCCGCGCCCGCTCCAGGTCGCCGGCCTCGACCGTCGGCTCGATCCCGCCGTCGAGCACCTCGACTGTCCCCGGCAGCTCGCCGGGGAGCCCGTCCGCGGCGCCGAAGACGAGCGCCGACTCGTGCGCTTCGAGCTCGACCTCGCACTTCGCCGCGAACCGGGATCTCAGCAGCTGCGCGCGCACGATCTCGCCGAGCTCCGGCTCGGTCAGGAGCAGGAAGTCATCCGGCCCTCGCCGCCAGACCCGCACGGGAGCGATCAGCCGGCTCTTCGGCGTCAAGAGCAACGCATCTACGAGTTCGCCGCCGGTGACGTCGTTCGAGAGCATCCGCTGGAGGTACTCCTCCGCGTCGGGGCCGGCGACGCGGACGAACGCCCGCGGTCGCCTCGCGGCTCCCTCGGGGGGGAGGGCGACCGCGTGCGGCGCCCTAGGCCGCATCCCGCGATCGCCGGGCGGCGCCTGCGCTCCCGCCGACCGCTTCGCGCTGCGCCGGATTCACGCCGCGGGAGCCTTCCGTGGAATCGCCTGGCGAGGCGCTGAACCCGAGTCAGCAGCTCGTGCAGCATCGTCGCGAGCTCTTCCCGCTTCTCCTCCGCGAGCATCCGCTCTCTGGCCAGATCCGACTCGATGCGGTTCCGCTCGACCGTCAGCTCGCGCTCGAGCTCCGCCCGCGCGCCCTCGACTCTGGCCCGCATCTCGGCGGCCTCGCGCTCGGCCGCTTCGATGATCGAGCTCGCTGTCTGCGCCGCGTCCTCCGTGATCCCAGCGGCGGCGCGCTCGGCCGCCTCTCGAGCTTCCTCGATCATTGTGCGGCGCGCGCTGTCGGCCGCGCGATGAACCTCCCGCACCTGCCTCCAGGCGTCCGCGACGATCGCGTCCGCCTCGCTGTGCGCAGCAACGGGGGCCTGCCCGTGTTCGCTGCGGGCAGCAGCCGTGTTTCTCCGCCTGACGGAGACGATGGTCGGCTTGAGCGTGTGCCTCATCGCGGGTTGCTGCCACCTCATCCGCAGGTGACGAACGCTGACCACGATCACCCAACCGACGCCGACGACGGCAGCCTCGGTGCCGACGGCGACGAGTACAGGGCTCACAGCTCGGAGAGACTAGACACTGGTCATCGGAGAGGCGGGCCGGTCGCCCGACGATTCGTCGTCGCCCTCCTTGCGAACGGCAGCGCCCTCCTTGCGAACGGCAGCCCCGAGCACACCCGTGAGCGTCTCCTGCATGGCGTGCGTCGCGTCGCCCTCCCCTGTCTTCGTCTCCGGCTCGTTCCGAAGCTGCTCCAGCGCCTTGGTCAGGAAGCCGGCGAGGTCGACCTGTATCTCCTCGGTGAGCGTCCGCAGGCGGACGAACTCGCGCTCGGCGGCAGCCCCTTCCCGCTCGATGCGGAGAGCGTCAGCAGCGCGCCGTCGACCCTCGGCGCTCGCCTTGCGCAGGGTGAGCTCCGCCTCCTCGCGCGCCTCCTCCCTGATCGCCATCGCCCGGCTGATCGCCGAGCTCAGCACGGAGCTCGTCAGCCGCTCCTGCCGCCGGTGGCCGGCGAGCTCTGCCTCGAGCCCTTCGGCACGCTCTCTGCAGCGCGGCGCATTCGTTCTCGAGCTCGGCCTGTCTGGCGGCGAGCCGGCCGACGAGGGCCTCGGTTGCCGCGCAGTCGTAGCCGCGCGTACTTCGCGCGAGACCGCTGACCAGATCCTTCCACCCGGTCGCCGACGACCCGGCCGGATCCTTGTCCCGCTTCAGCGACAACGACACCCCGCGATCATAACCGCCTCGCTCCCGCGTTTCACCCACGTCGCCCGAGCCTTCTTGTCCGCATCGGCGAGCGGCGGAGAAGTAGGCTGGCGCCATGCCGCTGTTCAGGTCGAAGGCGGAGCAGAAGGTCGCCGAGGCCGGCTACGACCCCGCGCGCCTGCCGCCCGGCCAGTACCTGACCGAGAAGTGGCCCGTGCTCCATGCGGGCATCCGTGCCGAAAATCGACCTCGCGACGTGGAACCTGACCGTGTCCGGCGAGGTCGAGCAGCCGCTGACGCTCACCTGGGAGCAGCTGCTCGAGCTGCCGAGCCGGGAGATCACCGCCGACATTCACTGCGTCACCCGCTGGAGCCGCTTCGACACCACCTTCAAGGGCGTGCACTGGAGCGACCTCGCCGAGCTCGTCGCCCCGAAGCCGAGCGCGCGTTACGTCGTCGCGCACGCCGAGCAGGGGTTTACGGCGAATGTCCCGTTGGCGGCGATCGAGTCCGAGGACGCGCTGATCGCCTACGAGGCCGACGGTGAGCCGCTCACCCCCGACCACGGCTGGCCGGTGCGGCTCGTGATCCCGTCGCGGTACTTCTGGAAGAGCGCGAAGTGGCTACGCGGCCTCGAGTTGCTCGACCACGACGAGCCGGGCTTCTGGGAGCGCTACGGCTACCACAACGACGCCGACTTCACCAAGGAGCAGCGCTACAGCTTCTGACCGGAGGCGGCGCCCTTTCCCCTCGTCGCCGCGACCGACCCGGCGGGCGCGGCACCTTTCCGCCCTCGGTCAGACGTCGATGCGAGCGAAGGAGAGGGGCTCGCGGGGGAACCATGGGTTCACCCGCGTTGCTAGCCGTACCCGCCGTAGCCCCCGTCGCCGCTCTCGGTGGTGGTGGTCTCGTGCTCGTGTGCCCGCCGGTCCGGTTGTTGTCGCTGCCGCAGGCTTGCCTCCCGCGACTTGCCCCCGGATCTCGCCGGCTGGATTCTTCGCCGTGTGCACGTTCACATAGGCGCCGCCGGCCAGAAGCGCGGCCCTCACCTTGGCGGTGACGGTCGTCTTTCCGTGAGCGCCGGACACGCAGGGGCCGCACAGCGGCACCGCGACCGGGCCGGCGACACCGGGCTTGCCGAGGTGGACGTGCGCGGCGAGCGCCTTCCCGGTCAGCTTGGAGAAGATCAGCCGCCAGGTCAGCGACCGCCCGGTGAGCGTCGCCGTGAACGTCCCGGCGGCGTGCGCCGCGCCCCTGGGAGCGGGCGTCTCGTGGCGCGAGTCGAGCTTCGCGGTCAGCTTTGTAGACGTACCGCCGGTGGCGCCGAGCCCCAACCCGGCGGCGAGCAACCCGGCCGCCGCGATCGCGGCGGCTGGAGATAGCAGAGATCGTCTCATGCTCCGCTCTACGTAACAGGGGCGCGGGCGGATTCGCCGGATCTAAAGTTCGCGCGCGGTCGAGCCGATACACAAGACGATCCACCTCCCCCACCTCCACGAAAGAGGGCCGCGCGAGCGGCCCTCTTTCGTGCCGCTAGCCGAACGGCCCGAGGCGTTTGGGCTACATCATCCCGCCCATGTCGCCCATGCCACCCGGCATGCCGGCGCCCGCGCCGGCCTTCTCGGGTGCGTCGGCGACGATCGCCTCGGTGGTGAGGATGTTCTTCGCGATCGAGGCCGCGTTCTGAAGCGCAGAGCGCGTAACCATCGTCGGGTCGATGATCCCGGCCTTGACCAGGTCCATGTACTCACCCGTATCGACGTTCAGGCCGTGGCCCTTGGTGCCGGTCCGGACCTTGTCGACGACAATCGAGCCCTCGAGGCCCGCGTTGTACGACAGCTGGCGGATGGGCTCCTCGAGCGCCCGGACGATGATCGCAGCACCCGTCCGCTCGTCGGGGATCTCGAACGTGTCGAGCTTGACCGCGCGTGCTGCGTTCAGCAGCGCGACGCCCCCACCGGGGACGATGCCCTCCTCGAGGGCCGCCCGCGTTGCCTGCAGCGCGTCCTCGACGCGATGCTTCTTCTCCTTCATCTCGGTCTCGGTGGCAGCACCGACCTTGACCACCGCGACGCCGCCGGCCAGCTTGGCCAGCCGCTCCTGCAGCTTCTCGCGGTCGAAGTCGGAGTCGGTGTTCTCGATCTCGGCCTTCAGCTGCTTGATGCGGCTCTTGATCGCGTCCGACGAGCCGGCACCGTCGATGATCGTGGTCGAGTCCTTGTCGACGACGACCTTCCGGGCCTTGCCGAGCTGCGAGATCTTCGTGTTCTCGAGCTTCAGGCCCATCTCCTCGGTGATCACCTCGGCGCCAGCGATGATCGCAATGTCCTCGAGCATCCGCTTGCGGCGATCGCCGAAGCCCGGCGCCTTGACGGCGACGGCCGTGAACGTGCCGCGCAGCTTGTTGACGACGATCGTCGCGAGCGACTCGCCCTCGACGTCCTCCGCCACGATCAGCAGCGGGCGACCCGCCTGGATCACCTGCTCGAGCACGGGCAGGATGTCCTTGACGGCCCCGATCTTCTGGTTCGCGACCAGGATGTACGGGTCGTCCAGGACGGCCTCCATGCGCTCGGCGTCGGTGATCATGTACGGCGAGAGGTAGCCCTTGTCGAACTGCATGCCCTCGGTGAACTCGAGCTCGAGGCCGAACGTCTGGCCCTCCTCGACGTTCACGACGCCGTCCTTGCCGACCTTCTCGATCGCGTCGGCGATCACATCGCCGATCTCGCGCTCACGCGACGAGATGCTGGCGACCCGGGCGATGTCCTCCTTGCCGTTGACCTCTTTGGACTGGCCCTTGAGGTCTTCGACAACCGCGTCGACGGCCGTCTCGATGCCGCGCTTGAGCGCCATCGGGTTTGCGCCGGCGGCCACGTTCTTCAGGCCCTCACGGACGATCGCCTGCGCCAGCACGGTCGCCGTCGTGGTGCCGTCGCCCGCAACGTCGTTGGTCGCCGTGGCGACCTCGCGCACGAGCTGGGCGCCCTGGTTCTCGAACGCGTCCTCGACCTCGATCTCGCGTGCGATCGTGACGCCGTCGTTGGTGATGGTCGGGGCGCCGAACTTCTTGTCGAGCACGACGTAGCGTCCCTTCGGGCCAAGGGTGACCTTGACCGCGTCTGCGAGGATGTTCACGCCGCGCTCCAGCGCCCTGCGTGCGTCCTCGTTGAACTTCAGCTCTTTGTGAGCCATCTCGGCATTCCTCCGTCTGACTTGAGTGCTTACGCCTTGGCTCCGGCGAGCTCGCGCTTGCCCTTGCCCTTGGCAGGAGTGGACACGGCCTTTGCGAGTACGTCCGACTCGCGCAGGATCAGAACCTCGTCGGCGCCGAGCTTGACCTCGGTGCCGCCGTACTTCGAGAAGATGACCTCGTCGCCAACGGCGACGTCGATCGGGATCAGCTCACCCGTCGACTCGGCACGAGAGCCCGGGCCGACCGCGAGCACACGACCGCGCTGCGGCTTCTCCTGGGCCGTGTCCGGCAGGACGATCCCGCTGACCGTCATTTGCTCCTCTTCGAGGACTTCGACGATGAGCCGATCGCCAAGCGGCTGTAGATCCATTCCACGACCTCCATCTTTGAGTTAGTACGAGTATGTAGCACTCTCATAGCAAGAGTGCCAGCCCATACTACCGCCTCTGAAGGGCTTGGTGCAAGAAGTCTCGGCGAACGGGGCCGAGATCGTCACAAGCGGTAGCGTGAGCGCGATGCGCAGGGAGTTCTCGGCCGGAGCGGTGCTCGTGCGCCGATTGCGCGGCGACTGGGTAGCCGCCGCGATCCGCCCGCAGGGCAAGTCGAGAGGCATCTGGGCACTGCCGAAGGGGCTCGTCGGTCCCGGTGAGGAGCCGGCCGCAGCGGCCCTGCGCGAGGTCGAAGAGGAGACCGGAGTCCGCGGCCGCCTCGTCCGCAAGCTCGGCGACGTGCGCTACGTCTATACCTGGGCGGGCGAGCGCGTGTTCAAGGTGGTCAGCTTCTACCTCGTCCGCTACTCGGCGGGCCGCCTCGGCGACCTCGCGCCGGAGTTCGTGCACGAAGTCGCGGAGACTCGGTGGATCCCGCTCGCGAGACGCTCCCAGCACTCCTCGCCTACAAGGGTGAGCGGGAGATGGCGCAGAAGGCGATCGAGGCTCTGAAGGAACTATGATCGGCGCGCCGTGTTTGCGCTGAACTTCTACTCCCCGATCGTCGAGAGCCAGCTCCGCAGCGGACGAAAGTCGGCGACGATCCGGCTCGGCGACAAGTCGGCCAAGTACCGGAAGGGGATGATCGTCGCCGTGCTCGCCGGCGCCCGTTTCAGCCCGCGGCAGAAGATCTTCGAGGCGGTGATCGACAAGGTCGAGGTGAAGAGGCTCGGTGAGCTCTCCCCGAACGAGATCGAGCACGACAATCCGGAGATCCGTCGTGTCGAGGACATGGCGCAGTTCCTCGGGACGCTCTACAACCGTGACGTCACCGAGAACGATCTCGTGACCGTGATCCGCTTCAGCGAGATCCGCTCGTAGTCGGGCTCCAGACCGAGCTGAAGAATCGTCGGTGACCGCCATCCGGTGGTGCAGGCGCCGATGGCCGGTGGGCCGACGACTCCCGAGCTGGTCGCGGCAGTCTCCGCCGCCGGAGGCCTCGGGATGTACGCGGGCACCGGGGTGGCGCCCGACGCGCTCGCCGGTGCGATCGCGGCGATCCGGAAGAGCACGTCGGCGCCCTTCGGGGTCAATTTCCTGCTTGCCCCGCCCGAGTCCGGCGGCGATCTCGACGCGGCGCAGGCGGAGCTCGATCGCCTGCGCCTCGAGCTCGGGTTCCGCCCGGGCCGCGGGACGTGGCGATTCCCCGCTCTCAGCTCGGCGAGCAGATCGACGTGGTGCTCGCCGAGCACGTGCCCCTGCTCAGCTTCGCGCTGGGCGACCCGACGCCGTTCGTCGATGCGGCGCACGAGGCCGGTGCGCTGGTCTCGGCGATGACGACGTCGGTCGAGGAGGCCGTTCGCGTCACCGAAGGCGGCGTCGATCTGGTCGTCGCCGCAGGGCGCCGAGGCAGGCGGCCATCGCTCGACGTTCGAGCTCGGCCCGTGCCGCGAGGCATTCCTCGTCGGGACGATGGCCCTCGTGCCGCAGACCGTCGACGCAGTCTCCGTGCCCGTGATCGCCTCGGGCGGAATCGTCGACGGGCGCGGCCTCGCGGCCTGTCTCCTGCTCGGCGCGGCGGGCGTTCAGATCGGAACGCGCTTCCTGCTCGCGCGGGAGAGCGCCGCGCCGCCGGTCTACCGCGCGGCGCTCGTGTCGGCGGTCGAGACCGACACGGTGGTGACGACCAGCTTCACCGGCCGGCCGGCGAGGAGCATTCGTAACCGATTCGTCGAGGAGATCGGGCAGACCGAGCCGCTGCCGTGGCCGCTACAGCGCTTCGCCGCAGAGGACATCTACCGCGCTGCGACCGAGCGCGGGGAGGCGGCGTTTCTTCCCCTGCTCGCAGGCCAGTGCCTGCGCGGACTCGAGGACGGGCAGGCCGCGTCCGAGATCGTCAGCCGAGATCGCCGAGCAGGCTGCGGCCGCGCTCGAGGCGCTGGCGGCAGCCCGGTGGCTAGCCGTCTCGGTTGATCCTGACGCCGAACTGCTCGGCCGGCCGTAGCTCGCCGCCGCACTCCTCGCATTCGACCGCGAACGCCGACGAGAACGGGCGTCGCAGCGCGGGCAGCGCGAGCGGATCTCGCCGCCGCACTGCGGGCAGGCTGCTGGAAGCTCGGCCTCCGTCTCCTCGAAGTAACGCTGCACGAACCCGCAGCCGAGGCAGACGGCAGACCCAGTCGCCGAGCACCTTCACGTCGTCGCTCAGCGTCGGAGCGCACGTCGCGAAGCACTTCGCCACGACGTGAGCCGCACCGGTAGTGCCAACTGCGGGAGGCAGTCGCCGGGGCACTGAGCCGCCACCGACGTCTAGAGTTCGCGCGCTCGTGGCGATCACGCGTGAGGCCGGGCCGGTTGGCTCGCTGACGGAGGTGAAGGACGCGGGCCTCGACCGCGACGACCTGCTCACCGTCTACCGCAACATGCTGCTCACACGCGGAATCGAGGAGCGCGGCCACATCCTCTACAAGCAGGGCAAAGTCCCCGGCTCGTTCTACACCGGTCGCGGGAACGAGGGTGCCGCGGTCGGGATCGCGACCGCGATGGGCCCCGACGATGTCGGGACGCCGCTCCACCGTGACCTCGGCGTCCATGTCACCCGCGGCGTCGAGCCCTGGCGCATCTTCGCCCAATTCATGGGCCGCGCCGACGGGCCGACGCGTGGCAAGGACGGAAACGTCCACATGGCCGACGCGCGCCTGGGACTGATCGCAATGGTCAGCCACCTGCCCGCGATGCTGCCGGTCGCGGTCGGCGCAGCGCTCGCCTTCCGCATCCGGGAAGAGCACCGGGTCGCCGTCGGCTGGTTCGGGGAAGGCTCCGCCGCGCGTGGCGACACCCACGAGGCGATGAACCTCGCCGGCGTGCGCAGGCTGCCGGTCGTGTTCGTCTGCGACAACAACCAGTGGGCCTACTCGACGCCGACCTACCTCGAGTTCGCCACCGAGCACGTCGCCGACCGCGCATCGGCCTACGGCTTCGATGGAGTGGTCGTCGACGGCACCGACGTTCTGGCGGTCTACCGCGAGGCGCGGCGCGCGATCGAGAAGGCGCGCGAGGGGGGCGGACCGACGCTGATCGAGTGCCTGACCCTTCGCATGGAGGGCCACGCCGTCCATGACGACGCGTTCTACGTGCCCAAGGACATGTTCGAGGAGTGGGCGAGGAACGACCCGATCGAGCGGTACCGCACCTGGTTGCGCGAGCACGCCGACCTCAGCGACGCCGAGGAAGAGGAGATCGCGGGCGAGAACAAGCGCCTGCTATCGGATGCGATCAAGCGCGCCGACGAGTCGCCACTTCCCGATCCCTCGACGGCGGTCGAAGGCGTGTACGCCTCGCCCGAAGACCTCGACACCCCCCACCACAAGTGACGGAGATTCGCTAGTGGCCGAGCGCACCTACCTCCAGGCGATCTCGGACGGGCTCCGGCAAGAGATGCGACGCGACAAGCGCGTCTACGTGATCGGCGAGGACGTCGGGCGTCTACGGCGGGGCGTTCAAGGTGACGCAGGGCTTTCAGGAGGAGTTCGGCCCCTGGCGGGTGATCGACGCGCCTCTCTCCGAGACGGCGATCGTCGGCAGCTGCACGGGCGCCGCGCTGATGGGGCTCCGTCCCGTCGCCGAGATGCAGTTCGCCGACTTCGTCTCGTGCGCGTGGGACCACCTGGTCACCGTCGCCGCCAAGCAGTTCTACCGCGCCGGCACTCCGGTGCCGATCGTCGTTCGCCTTCCCTCCGGCGGGGGTTTCTCGGGTGGCCCGTTCCACTCGCAGAACCCCGAGAGCTCCTTCGCGCACATCCCGGGGCTGAAATGCGTCTGCCCGGCGACTCCGGAGGATGCCAAGGGCCTGCTCGCGAGCGCGATCGAGGACGCCAACCCCGTGCTCTACTTCGAGCACAAGCACCTCTACCGCCGGCTGAAGGCCGACGTGCCCGAGGAGCGGTACACGATCCCGCTCGGGCAGGCGCGCGTTCATCGCGAGGGCGAGGACATCAGCGTGATCACCTGGGGCGCGATGGTGCACACCGCCGACGAGGCGGCCGAGGAGCTGGCGAAGGAGGACGTGTCGGTCGAGGTCGTCGACCTCCGCACCGTGATGCCCTGGGACAAGCAGGCGGTCCTGGAGAGCGTCAGGAAGACCTCGAAGGTGCTGGTCCTCCACGAAGACACCCGCAGCGGCGGCTTCGGCGCCGAGATCGCGGCCACGATCGCCGAGGAGGCGTTCGAGTCGCTGGACGCGCCCCTCCGGCGGATCACCGCCCCCGACGCACCCGTGCCGTTCTCGCCGCCGCTCGAGAAGGCCTACATTCCCCAGGTCGAAACGGTCGCAGCCGGCCTCCGCGAGCTCGCCGCCTACTAGAAGCCGTGGCCACCAACACCGTCATAGAGGTCGTCATGCCGCAGATGGGCGTCTCCGTCTCGGAGGGGACGATCGTCAAGTGGCTGAAGAACGAGGGCGATCCGATTCAGGCCGACGAGGCGCTGCTCGAGATCTCGACCGACAAGGTCGACACCGAAGTGCCGAGCCCCGGTAGCGGGGTCGTCCAGCAGATCCTCGTCCAGGAGGGCGAGACCGTCGACGTCGGCACGAAGCTGGCCACGATCGCTCCTGAAGGAGCAATCGTGGCCAGTGAGCCTGAATCCGTCGAGCCGCCCGCAGCGCCCGCGGCGGCCGAAGCCGATACCCCGTCCGGTCTCGAGACACCGGCGCTCGTCGAACCCCCGTCTCGAGCCTCGCCGCGGCGCCTGCGCCTGTCGCACCTGCCGCTGCACCCGTCGCCCGCGCCTGGCGCCGACGGCAGCGAGAACGGGAAGACCTTCGTCTCCCCGGTCGTCGCACGGATCGCCGCCGAGCACGGGGTCGACGTCGGCAGCATCGCCGGCACCGGCCGAGGCGGGCGGGTGACGAAGAAGGACATCCTTGGCTTCGTCGAGGCCGGCGCCCCGATGAAGCCTAGTGAGGCGGCGCAGCACCCCGCAGAGCCGATTCGCTGCGCCGGAGGTTGCGACCGTGGCGGCGATCACGACGCCGGAATCCGCGCCGCCGGCGGCGCCTGCAGCGCCCCAGCGCCCGCTGTGCCGCAGGCCCGCAGCCCAGTGGCTGGGGAGACGCTGGAGCCGATGGGCGCCATGCGCAAGGGCATTGCCGAGCACATGCGCCGCTCGCTCGACACCTCCGCGCACGTGACGAGCGCGATCGAGGTCGACATGTCCCAGGTGGTCTCGATCCGCGAGCGGCTGAAGGGCGAGTACCAGAAGAGCTACGGGGTCAATCCGACGTACCTTGCGTTCGTCGCCCGCGGGGCCGTGGCGACGCTGCGCGACTATCCATGGGTGAACGGCGAGCTTCGCGGCGACCAGATCGTCACGAAGAACTACGTCAACCTCGGGATCGCGGTGGAGCTCGCCGAGGGCAAGGGCCTGATCGTGCCCGTGCTCAAGAACGCAGAGGGGATGAACCTGCTCGGGCTGGCGCGCGGGATCGCCGATCTCGCCGCCCGCGCCCGCGACAAGAAGCTGATGCCCGACGATGTCCAGGGCGGCACCTTCACGATCACCAACCCCGGCGGCTACGGCACCTTCCACGGGACGCCGGTGATCAGCCAGCCGCAGGCGGCGATCCTCGGCACCTACGCGGTCGTCAAGCGTCCGTGGGTGATTCAGGACGAGCTCGGCGCCGACGTGATCGCGATCCGGCCGATCATGAACCTCACTCTCACGTACGACCATCGCCTCGTCGACGGCGCGCTCGCGGGCCGCTTCCTGCACGACCTGCGCGAGAAGCTCCAGACCTGGGGCGAGGACCGCTACTAGACCGGTGATCGATGGAGTGTTCATCGAGTGGACGACGTGGACCATCACGCTCGCTGTCGCGCCGGGGCCAGGATCCTCCTTGCACCCGAGGAGCCGGGCGTGGGCTTCCGGATCTACACGGCGGAGGACCCGGAGGGGCACCGTTGGCTGTTCAGCCAAGGGCATGAGCACGCTCTGGGCCGTTCGCCGCGCGCGCGGACGGGCCGTGGGACTGGTCGCGTGAGCCTCCGCGAGCAGGACGGCTGGGAGGAGCACGCCGCGCTTCATGGACGCGCTCGTCGACGAAGGGTTCGTCGTGCTCGGAGGGCCGCTCGAGGGCGACCGCGAGGTGCTGCTGATCGTCGACGCACCGTCCGAAGCGGCGATCCACGACCGGCTCGCCGAGGACAACTGGACGCCGAACGGCATGCTCACGACCGTGAGCGTCGAGCGCTGGACGATCCTGCTCGACGGCCGCTCTTAACAGTGCCAGGCACTGTTAAGACCGTGCGCTCATGCGGATAGAGTCGGATTCGTGAGCACCGCGGGCCACATCGCTGAACCTCGGAGAGACTCCGTACCTGGAGGCTTGGGAGTTGCAGCGCGCGACTCGCCGCGGGCGTCTTGGAAGGGTCGCGGCCGGACACGGTCGTCTTTCTCGAGCACCCGCCCGTGATCACGCTCGGCCGCCGGGCTCGGACGAGCGACGAGTTGCACGTCCCCGACGACGCAGAGCGTCGAGATCGTCGAGACCGACCGGGGCGGCAAGTCCACGTTCCACGGGCCCGGGCAGCTCGTCTGCTACCCGATCCTCGACCTCAACCGGCACGGGCGCGACGTCCGCAAGTACTGCCGCGACCTCGAGGAGGCACTGGTCCAAACGCTTGCAGCGTTTGGACTAGAAGGGCAAAGGATCGACGGGCTCACAGGCGTCTGGCTCGAGCCCCCCGCCGCGGAAGATCGCCTCGATCGGCGTACACATCTCCCGCTGGGTGACGACGCACGGCTACGCGCTCAACGTCGACCTCGACCCGGCGCCGTTCACCGAGTGGATCACCGCCTGCGGCCTCGAGGACGCTGCGTTCACGACGATGGCCCGCGAGCTCGGCCGGCCGCTGACCGTGGACGAGGTGCGACCCGCGGCGGCGGCGGCGATTGCCGAGGTCTTCGACCTCGAGCTCGACGAGCAGGTCGTGCCCGGCCGAGACAGTCGCTCGATGAACACGGCGCGCCTGGAGACCTTCGCGGACGGCGTCTTCGCGATCGCGGCGACGCTCCTGATCCTGACCGTCGACGGTCGGGTCGGCGGCGAAGGAGTCGATCTCGGCGCGGAGCTCTCGCACGCCTGGCCGTCGTACGTCGCCTACGCCGTCAGCTTCGTGACGATCGGGATCATCTGGGTCAACCACCACGGCCTGATGGCCCAGATCGGCCGCGCCGACCGCCGGTTCCTGCTCCTCACCGTGCTCTTCCTGATGTGCGTCGCGTTCCTGCCGTTCCCGACCCGGCTGGCCGCCGAGCACGTCCACGGCGACGGAGCAAGGACGGCGGCGCTCGCCTACGGCTTCACGATGACGGCGATGGCGGTCGCGTTCAACGTGATCTGGTTCTACGCCGCCGCCGGGCGGCGGCTTCTGCGGCACGACGCCGACCCGCGCGTCGTCCGGGGCATCACGCGCACGTACATCCCCGGCCCGTGGATCTACCTCGGCGCGACGCTCGTCGCCTTCGCCAGCCCGGCGGCGAGCCTCATCCTCTACCTCGTCTACGCCGCCTTCTGGGTGCTCGAGAGCTCGCTGTTCGGCGGGAAAGACGCCGCCGACCTCTAAACTCGGCCCGATGCAGCCCTCGCTCCCCGTCGCCGAAAGGCCGCGCCGGCCGGACTGGATGAAGGTGCGCGCGCCGAGCGCCGACTCGCGCTACTTCGACGTGCGCAAGCTGATCCACGGCGCGAGCCTGAACACGATCTGCGAGGAGGCTCGCTGCCCGAACATCGGCGAATGCTGGGGACGCGGGACGGCCACCTTCCAGATCCTCGGCGACACCTGCACGCGCGCCTGCCGCTACTGCTACGTGCACTCCGGTAAGCCGGACGGGCCGCCCGACCCGCTCGAGCCGCTCCGTCTCGCCCAGACGGCGGCGCAGATGGAGCTGAAGCACGTCGTCGTCACCTCGGTCGACCGTGACGATCTTCCGGACCGCGGAGCAGGACACTTCGCGGCGACGGTGCGCGCGCTGAAGCGAAAGCTCCCGGATGCGTCCGTCGAGGTGCTGACGCCCGACTTCCTCGGCGTCGAGGAGGGTTCGCTCCGCACCGTTCTCGACGCGCGGCCGGACGTCTTCAGCCACAACATCGAGACCGTCCGCCGGCTGCACCCGCGCATGCGCGGGGCGAAGGCGTCGTACGACACGGCGCTCTGGCTGCTGCGGCGGGCCAAGGAGCTCGCCGACTACCCCGTGCTGACGAAGAGCGGGATCATCGCCGGCCTCGGCGAGACGAACGACGAGGTCGTCGAGACGCTGCGCGACCTACGCGGTCACGGCGTCGACGTCGTCACGATCGGTCAGTACCTCCAGCCGTCGGCGGAGCACGCCCCGATCGACCGCTGGGTGCACCCGGACGAGTTCCGCTGGTTCCGCGAGCAGGGCGAGGCGCTCGGCTTCGGCTCGGTGTTCGCCGGCCCGCTCGTGCGTTCGTCGTACCGCGCCGACGAGCAGCGCCACGCGGCCGAAACGCGGCCGCGGCGCCGTCGCCTACTAGAGAGGAGGGCCGCCCTGGGCGGCCCTCCTCTCGACTCGGCCTGTGCTTCGAGCTGCTAGTCCTTGCCGATCTTGCCGGGGCCGCTCTTGCCCTTGCCGTCCGGCAGATTGACCTTGTCGGTGAAGACGTCCTCGTCGTTGACGACGCCGTTCAGCGCGAACGGGTTGAGGTTCCTCGTATCCGACCAGATCGGATGCGCCTCCGTACCCCTGTTGATCGTGAGGCCGCTGTAGTCGCCGTTGAAGCCGGACTGGATCGCCGTTCGGCGGCGGGAACACCGGCGAGACGACCTTGAAGTCGTACGGCACGCCCGTTCCCCTTACCGCCGGCGAGCACGTAGTCGGAGTCCAGCTCGCCGACACCCGGCTGCACGCCCGGCGTGAACGGAGCGCCGGTGCAGTCCGGATAGAGGCAGTTCGCGGTTCCGTCGTTCTCGCCCGCGACCCGCTCGGTGCGGTAGTAGCTGACGCCGATCCGGTCGTTCCTCGATCGGCGACTGGTCGACGGCCGGCATGTAGTGGTCGAGCCCGGTGTCCGGGTTGACCGTTCCCAGCTCCGTCCACGTCAGCCCGCCGTCGGTCGAGCGCGACATCTGGATGTCGATCTCACCGTTTCGGTAGTCCTGCCAGACGACGTAGATGTTCGGGCCCTGCGTGTTCTCGGTCAGGATCCGCGGGAAGTCGTTCGTGCGGATCCATACGCCCGGGATGCACTGCTCGGGGCCTCGGCCGAAGTCGCACTGCGGGGAGCCGACCAGGATGTCGTCGCCGACCTTCGTCGGCGTCCCGCAGCCGAGGCTCGCCGTCCCCGCCGACGAGTCGCCCGACGGATGGCACACGATTGCGAGCTGCTGGCCGTCCACGCTTCCCGCCGGCGTGTTGCCGTTGTTGAAGGTGACGACGAGGTCGCCGCTCGGAAGCACGACCGGATCCGAGCCCTGGTCGAAGTCGCATGCGCTCGGGCTCAGCGACGGGTCGAAGGCGTCGCCGAAGAAGCAGAGGCCCGGCGCGTCGCCGCTGATCTCCTGCGGCGTCGACCAGGTCAGGGCTCCGTCGGTCGACATCGAGCCGTAGATCGGCGACTTCCTGTAGTTGCCGCCCGCGTCGTAGAGGAACTCCGTCCAGGTGACGTAGACGTTGTCGCCGGTCGGATGGCCTGCCGTCCGCGGCAGCCGGTCGGCGGCGATGAAGTTCTTGTCGCTGATCGCGTACGGGCCGTTCGGGTTGTCCTCGACGACGAGGAACCGCTTGGTCGGGTTGCCCGTGATCGAGCTCGGGATGTTGAAGTAGAACGCGCCGTTTGCGCCTGCGGGCGACTGCGTCACGTAGAGGCCGTTCGCGTTCGTGAAGACGTCGAACACGACGCAGCTGAAGTACGCACGGCCCTGCGAGTCGACCGCGACCGCCGGATCGCTGCCGGCGTCGTAGGTGTGGTAGGTGCCCGGGTCACCCTGGATGGTGTTGTTGTTGGGGTTCGCCGCGCTCGGCCCGTCGAAGTCCGGGGCGTTCTCGTGCTGCCGGAACGGCGGGAGCAGGTCGCCCCAGCTCTTGCCTGCGTCGGTCGACCAGTCGATCCCGCACTGGTTGTAGCCGACGCGGCTGTCGTTCTGGCCGGCGATCAGGTTCCTCGGGTGGGCCGGGTTGTAGGTGATCTCCTCCTCGGCCTGCCGCCGGAAGGAGCAGTCCTGGTTCACCCGGACGCCCTTCCTGTGACCGCGCTTGGCGCAGCCGAGCGTCTCGTCGTTCCCGCTGATGTCCGAGTAACGACGCCGACAGGTCCGGCGTCGCGTCCGCGGCCTCGAGGCGCTCGTCCCCGTTCACGACGCCCAGCGCCTCCTGCGCGGCGATCACGATCGAGTCGGAGAAGAACGGCAGCGCCCGCGTCACGGTCTTGCCGTTCTTGGTGGTGGTGATCTTCGCCGGCTTGATCGTTCCCGTAGCCGCACCCCTCAGAATCTTGTCGCTTCTTCCGCCGACCGCGGGGCCGCCGCCGGTGACGAGCAGCACGGCCACGAGCGCGGAAAGGGCCAGCAAGACTGCAAAGAGCCTCGTTCGTTTCATGTCCTCCCCCTGTCTCTCTTTGGACTGCGGCTGGGCCGGCCGAACAGCCCTGCGCCACGACGACGTGGAGTGTCTACAGCAGTTCCGTGTGCGTCTGTCGACGATGCCCGCTACTCGGCGGTGCAGGCGAACAGCGGGACCTTGAGCACGGCGGTGCTCCCCTTCGCGCCGGCGGCGCGGATGCCGAAGCCGCCGCAGTGGCTGACGATCGCCCGGTCGAAAGTCACCCGGAACGAGCCGGTACGGCTTCCCGTCACGCGCTTGACCTGGCGGGGAACGCCGACGACGGTCACCGTGATCCGCTCGAACGCCCTGAAGTGCACACCACGGACGACCAGCGGCTGTTTGGTCACGAGCTTCAGGCTCGGCGGCGCGGGCAGCGCATGAACGGAGCCCACTCCCGCAAGCGCCAGAAGAGCGACTGCGAAACCCCTGCGCACGTCGCGATCAACTGTAACAGCGGGCGGTTCGCGCACCCGTCGCGTCGCCGAGCCCCGGCTTCAGCCGACGAGCTCAGCGATGCCTGAAGCATCCCGTGACGTGGTCGTTGACCAGGCCACACGCCTGCATCAGCGAGTAGCAGATCGTCGGGCCGACGAACCTGAAGCCTCGCCGCTTCAGCTCCTTCGACATCGTCCGTGACTCGACCGTCTCGGCCGGGATCTCGGCCAGGGTTCGCCACCGGTTGACGACCGGCTCGCCGCCGACGAAGGCCCAGAGGAGATCGTCCAGCCCTCCGGCCTCGATCGTCGCCCGCGCGTTGGCCACGGCGGCCTCGATCTTCAGCCGGTTGCGGACGATCCCAGCGTTGCCGAGCAGGCGCTCGACGTCGTCCGGGCCGAACCGAGCGACGCGCTCCACGTCGAAGCCGGCGAAAGCACGCCGGTAACCCTCCCGCTTGTGCAGGATCGTCGACCAGGAGAGCCCCGCCTGCGCGCCCTCGAGGACGAGCAGCTCGAACAGGTGCCGTTCGTCGTGTGAGGGAACGCCCCACTCCTCGTCGTGATAGGCGACGTACAGGGGGTCGTTCTCGACTGCCCAGCCGCAACGCTGCATCGGCGCCCTGATCCTCACACGCACGTACGCATGATGCGAGGGGAACGCCCCGCGGGCAGCCCGCATCTGGCATCCTGAGGGGGATGCGCACAAGGCTCACCGTGCTCGCGCTGGCGGTGGTGGCGGTCGTTACGGCACCCGCGATCTCAGGTGCGGCAGCCAAGAAGCCGGCCTTGCGTCTCTCGGGGCCGCTCGCGCTACAGGGACGCAACTTTCGGGCGAGGGAGGTCGTCAGCGTCTCGTTCACCGGCCCTGACTTCCGTCGCCTTCGGCGCGTCCGCACGAGCGCGGCGGGCTCGTTCCTGACGCGGATTCCACCGCACGGCCCCTGCGGCGGACCGGTGCTCGTAGTCGCCAAGGGTGCGGCCGGCGACATTGCGAAGCTGAGGCTGGCGCTGAAGAAGTGCGGCCCCGTACTGCCTCCGATCCCCTCCTGACGGTCTCCTGAACGCGAAGAGGGCCGCCCTGCCGGCGGCCCTCTTCGCTTCGTGGTTACTTGAGCGGATCTACTTGTCCACCTTCATCTGCCAGATCCCCTGCGAATGCGTCGCGGCGTACAGCACCGGCTTGCAGTGCCTGCCGACCAGTGCACGTCGGAACCCGAGACGACGGCCGGATCTCGAGGTGCATCACCTCGTAGCGCGGCATGCCGGCCGTGACGTGCCAGCCGCGTTTCCCGTCCTTGTCACCGCGGAGCACGCCGAAGTCCGTCGACACGTACAGCGTGTGCGACGCGTCGTCGCGGACGACGTCGCTCGCCGGCAGGTCGCCGTCGTTCGTCGGTGTCGGGAACGCGGACGTGCCGGCCTCGACGTTCAGGTTCGTGAAGATCCCCGAACCCGGGGCCGAGCCGTTCTCCCGAACCTCGAACACGTGGCCGGGAGTCGACGGCGTGACGGCGTTGTAGCCCGAGTAGCTGACCCACGCGTGACCGGTGTTGGCCGGGTCGACGTAGATCCCGCTCGGGAACCGGGTCGGTGAGCCGGCGTTGTCGATCCTGTGCCAGAGCACCGTCGCCGGATCCGCCGCGTCGGCGTTGTGGGTCACGAAGATCCGGCCGGCCGAGGTCGCCGCCCAGAGCGTGCCGTGGTCTGCGCCGTCGCGGGCCAGCCACGACATCGAGCCGCCCGTGCGGTCGCCTCCGTAGACCGTCCCGGTCAGATCGCCGGGCGTGTCGCTTCCCGACGGGCCTCCGAGCGGCATGTAGTCGCCGCAGTTCGGATCGCCGCCGAAGGTCACGAACTCGGGGCAGTTCGCCTCGTAGTAGGCGATGTCCGGGGTCGTGTCCTGCGGCACGTTGCCGGGATGGCCGGCGCCGAAGGCCAGGTCCGCCAGACGTGCTGCGCGCCCGAGTAGATCGGGTGCGTGCCGGGGCCGGGTTCGGATCGCCGATCTGCGGCCAGTAGAAGGCGACGGCTTCACCGCTGTTGACGATCGGGGCGGAGGTGATCACCCACCGCTCCGGGTCGCCGTCACGGAAGTTCGAGTCGCTGAACCCGCTCGTGAACTCGTTGAACCGCCACGTCGGCTGCGTCGCGTCGTAGCCGGCGTTGCCACCGTCGCCGTAGATGATCTGCGTCCACGTCTTGTTGTTGCACCCGTCGAGGTTCGTCCAGGTGCCGTTGTCCTGTGTTCCTCCGGTCACCTTGCACTCGTCGGACGGGTTGATCGCGACGTTGATGAACTGAAGCGTGCTGCTCAGCTTCTTGTCGATGTGCTCGATCAGCGTCGGCGCCCTGGACAGGAGCCGCTTGCACGCGGTGTAGCTTCCCGAGGTGGTCGGCAGTGGCCCGCCGCCGTTCCGTCCCGGCGTGTCGCACTGCGCCGAGAGGTCGGTGAACGTCCCGCTCGTCCGGATGATGCCGCCGTCCGAGCCCTCGAAGATCTGGGTCGGATTGCCCGGGTTGATCGCGATCGCGTGCTGGTCGGGATGGATCCCGTTCGGCGCGCGGTCGCAGAACGTCAGACCGTAAGGCGCGTACGCGCACCACGGTGCGGTTGTGTTCTGTGCGTCGTAGGAGAGGTCGGTGAACGTGCGCAGCGCGGCAGCGCCGGTCGCCGAGCCGTCCGGATCCCCTGCCGTGTTCGAGTAGAGCACCTCGCGACCGTTGGAGCGGCCGTTGCCGCAGCCGACGCCCTTCGTGTCGCACGGCTGCTCGCCGTACTCGTTCGAGCCGATCACGTAGACCGTGTCCGGCATGCCGGCCGGCGTGTAGACGTCCTCGTCGTACCAGCACTGGCCGGTGCAGAAGTCGTCAGTGGCGAAGTACGGATTCGAGGTCGTCTTCGACGTCAGGTTCTGCCAGCCGCTGTAGGTCGCCGGGAACGTGTGCGTCGCCGGGTCCGGCGGAGTCGCCCCCGCAGCCTGCGAGGCGAGCAGGCTCGCCGCCGACTGATTTGCGTTGTCGGTGCGCCAGAAGTTCGACGCGAGCGCGCCGCTGATCCCACCGCCGTTGGCGGTGCCGTCGGTGAGGTAGATCCTCGTCTGACCGTTCTTCACGGTCAGCGCGAACATCGTCCGGTCGATCCCGGCTCCGGCCGCGAACTGCGGCGCGAAGACCTGGCTGAACGCCGTCTGCCCGGCGCCGGCGTCGCGACGCCACACGCCGGCATCGAACGCCGACACGTAGACGACGCCGGGGTTGAGCGGATCGAGGCCGACGTCCGTCACCCCGAACGAGGCCGGGTTGTTGCCGTCCCAGACCTCGGTGAACGTCGCTCCGCCGTCGGTCGACTCGTAGAGACCGGGAGCGTTCGCACCCGGCGACAGGCGAGTCTGGCCGCCGTTGCCGATCACGTGCGAGAGCCCGCGGACTCCCTGCGCCGAACCGACGAAGATGTGATTCGCGTTCTGCGGGTCGATGACGATCGAGTTGATCCCGCGGCCGAGGAACGCATCCTGGCCCGGGCTGACGCACGCGTACGTCCCGTTGCTGACGCACGCAGCGCCGAGCTTCTGCCATTTGTCGCCGCCGTTCGTCGACTTGTAGACGCCGACGCCTTGCTCGCACCCGGACGAGCAGCGGTTGCCCTCGCCCGTCCCGAGGTAGATCGTCTTGCCCTTCTTGTCGGTCGGATCGAGCGTGAGCGCCCCGACCGAGTTCTGGTCGAGCTGGTCCGGCTTGAGCTGCTTCCAGTTCGGATTGTCGGCGAGAGCGTTGTCCGTTCGCCAGACGCCGCCGCCTGAGACTCCGGCCCAGACGCGGCAGTCGGACCTGCCCCTCGAGCCGCAGTCGGGGGAGACCAGGAGGGCCGTCACGCGGCTCGCCGTGCTGTTCGTCGCCCCCGAGAAGGCCGTCACACCCGGCTGGGTCGCGTCCTTCGTCGGGCCGTACAGCTGCCACTTGTGGCCCTTCGCGCCCTTGTCGCCGTTCCTCGCGTCCCAGTCCCTGATCTTCTCGAACGTCGTCTCGGCCTTGTCGACCACCGCCGGCGGGACTGTGTCCGCCGGATAGGTCTTTGCCGCCTCCAGATAGGCGTCCCAGCCGTCGGCGGGACCCTCGCCGGGAACGGCTGCGGCGTTACTGGCCTGCGCCTTGTCGGGATCGCCGCCCGCGAACTTCGACCTGAACGGCTCGTGCTCGGAGCCGCCCAGCACCAAGACGAGCGCGAGCGCCGTCACAGTCGCCAGCGCCGTGAGCCCAGCCGCCCACACAGCGGTCTTACGCCTACCTCGCATCTTCCCCTCCCAATTGGTCATCGCCTCGCCGACAACCGGCACCGCTGGACAGCGAGGAGACTTCGCGAGCCGATCTCAAGGCGACCGTCGGACCCAACGAGCGCTCTCCCCTCTCCAGCGGGGCCGGATCGGCCCTCACGTGTCGGGCGGCTTATACGCCCCGCGACACCCACGTGTCAAGAGCCGGCCTGCCGGCCGAGCCTCGGGCGCTCAGGCGGAGTGAGGCTTGGCCATCTTTCGGTAGTCGAGCGCCTCGTCGAGCACTGCTTCCTCGACTCCCGCCTCGCGGGCGACCTCGCGGAGCGAGCGCCCCGATGCCGCCGCCGCCTTGACGATCTCGGCGGCCTTGTCGTAGCCGATGTACGGGTTGAGGGCGGTCGCGGCCGACAGGGTGAGCTCGGCGTACCGCTCGCATTGCTCGCGGTTCGCCTCGATCCCATCGACGCACTTCTCGGCGAGCAGCCGCGACGCGCTCGCGAGCAGGCCGATCGAGTCGAGCAGGTTGCGCGCGATCAGCGGCACGAAGACATTCAGCTCGAAGTGCCCCTGCATGCCGCCGATCCCGATCGCAGCATCGTTCCCGATCACCTGGGCGGCCACCTGGGTGACGACCTCGGGGATGACGGGGTTGACCTTGCCCGGCATGATCGAGCTGCCCTTCTGGAGCTCGGGCAGGAAGATCTCGGCGAGCCCGGCGCGCGGGCCGGAGCCGAGGAACCGCAGGTCGTTCGCGATCTTTGTCAGCGAGACCGAGACGACCTTGAGCGCGGCCGATGCCTCGACGAGACCGTCGCGTGCACCTGTCGCCTCGAAGAAGTCGGCCGGTGGGAGAACGCCGAGGCCCGTCTCCTGCGACAGACGTGCCCGGACGCGCTCGGCGAACTCCGGGTGCGTGTTCAGACCGGTTCCGACGGCCGTGCCCCCGAGCGGGATCTGGCCGACGCGCTCCAGGGTCGCCTCGACCCGGGCGATCCCCTGCCGAACCTGCGCCGCATACCCCGCGAACTCCTGACCGAGCGTGACCGGCACGGCGTCCATCCAGTGCGTCCGGCCCGACTTGACGACGTCGTCGAACTCGGCGGACTTCGCAGCGAGCGAGTCTCCGAGCTGCCGCAGAGCCGGCAGTAGATCGTTCGTCAGCCGATCGAGCGCGGCGAGATGCACAGCGGAGGGAAAGATGTCGTTCGACGACTGCCCCATGTTGACGTCGTCGTTCGGGTGCACGTCCTCGCCGGCGAGAGTCGCCATCACCTCGTTCGCGTTCATGTTCGAAGACGTGCCCGATCCGGTCTGGAAGACGTCGATCGGGAACTGGTCGTCGAGCTCGCCGGCGGCGATCCGGTCGCCCGCGGCGGCAATTCGCTCCGCCTTATCCGCGTCGAGCAGGCCGAGCTCGGCGTTCACACGGGCAGCAGCGGCCTTGATCCGCCCGAGCCAGCGCGCGACCGCGGCCGGAATCGGCTCGCCCGAGACCGGGAAGTTGGCGACCGCCTTGCGTGTCTCGCCGCCCCACAGCTCCCGCCGTTCCTCGGTTTGCGCCATGCCCCGAGTCTAACCGCGGCTGCAAGGCGCAACCGGTCTCGCTCAGCGGCGGGCAGCGGCCCCTCGTGCCGCAGCCTTCAACTCGTTCCAGGTGGAGAGCTTGATCCGCGGGCGCCCCTGCGGCGCACCGCGGGCCTGCTCCTCCGCGTCGATCGCCTCCCAACCCGCGTAGCTGACGTACTCGACTCCGCGGGAGGCGAGAAGCTCCTCGACGGTCTCGAAGGTCGGGGATGGCTCGCCGTGCGCGAGCCGCCCCGCGCGGGCGTCCTCGAGCAGGAGCTCGACCGTCTCGGTCGCATCCTTCTTGTTCGTCCCGATCACGCCGCTGGGGCCGCGCTTGATCCAGCCCGTGCAATAGACGCCGGCCACCTGCTCGCCCTGCTCGTCCACGACCCGTCCCTCGCGGTGCGGAATCGTCGCCCGTGAGTCGTCGAACGGCACCCCCGGTAGCCTGACGCCGAGGTAGCCGACGCTGCGAAAGACGATGCCGCAGGGAATCGTCTCGCGCTCGTCGGTGGCGATCGCGCGGATGCTGCCCGAGTCGTCCGCGACCAGCTCGTTGCGTACGACCTCGATGCTTTCCACCTTTCCGTCGCCGTGGATCGCTACGGGTGAGACCGCAAACCGCAGCCGGATCGCTCGCCGCTTGCCGGCCGGCTCGCGAACCGCGTACTCCCGAAGCACCTCGACGTTCCGGCGCGCGTTCGTGTCGCCGGCGAGCGAGGCTTCGCTGACGGGGTCGAGCTCTAGGTCGGCCGGGTCGACGATCACGTCCGCATCGGCGAGCTCGCCGAGCTCCTTGAGCTCAGGTGTCGTGAACGCCGCCTGCGCCGGGCCGCGCCGGGCGAGCAGCACGATCTCCCTCAATCCGGAGCCGAGGATCGCCTCGATCGCCGCGTCGGTCGTGTCGGTCGGTCGGATCTCCTCCGGGGCAAGCGCGAGCATCCGGACGACGTCGAGGGCGACGTTCCCGGCCCCGACCACGACCGCGCGGTCCCCCGATAGGTCGAACTGGAGCTCCTGGTAGTCGGGGTGGCCGTTGTACCAGGCGACGAACTCGGTCGCCGCCCACGAGCCGGGCAGATCCTCGCCGGGAATGCCCATGCGGCGGTCGGTCTGGGCGCCGACGGCGTAGACGACGGCGTCGTAGAGCCGGACGAGGTCCTCGTGGTGGAGATCGCGGCCGACCTCGACGTTGCCGAGGAAGCGAAAGCCCGGCCGCCCGGCGATCCGCTCGAACGCCCGTGAGACCGCCTTGATCTTCGGGTGGTCGGGCGCGACTCCGAACCGGACGAGACCCCACGGCGTCGGCAGCCGCTCGATCATGTCCACCTCGACTCGGAAGGTCGGACTCGAGCAGGTGCCCGGCCGCGTAGAACCCGGCAGGCCCGGACCCGACGACGGCAACGCGAAGCCAGTTCTTGCGCTCATCCGCAGAGCAACCTACTCGCTAGCGATCGCGGGAGCGATCGTTAGTGACTACAGCCGGAGCCGCAGCCGCCGACGCTCTCGGGAGCGTCGCCCTCTTCGACCTGGAACGAGTGCCCGCAACCGCAGGCCGAGGAGACGTTCGGGTTGTCGATCTTGAACCCGGACTCCTGGAGGCCGTCGAGGAAGTCGATCTGTGCGCCCCGCAGATAGGGGGCGCTGAATGGGTCGACGACGACGCGTACACCGTGGGCGTCGAGTTCGAGGTCGCCCTCCTGGGCGCCGCTGTCGAAACCGAGTGCGTACTCGAACCCGGAGCACCCGCCGCCCTGGACCGCGACCCGCAGCACAGAGGCCTCGCCTTCCGGCTCTTCGGCCAGAAGCTCACTGATCTTGGCCGCGGCGCGCTCGGTCAGGCCGACGAGCGTGGTGGGATCTTCGACTGTGGCCATCGCTCGCATCGTAGCAGCCGACGCGCGCATTCGAAGAGCCGCGAGGGCTCGACTTTGTGACACTCGCTGCACGCATCGTTGAGCGGTTTCTCGCTTGCTTCGTGCGTCGGACGGCGTGGTGCTAGTGTCCGCCGGCGGAGGCTACGGAGGAGGAAGTTCGAGCGTGCTCGACAGCTGGCTGCCGTTCCTGATCTACGGGCTGCTTGCCTTCGCAATCCCGACCTCGATGGTCGTCTTCTCGTTCGTCCTCTCGACCAAGCCGTCGGGGCGAACGCGGGCGCGGACGATCCCGTTCGAGTCCGGAGTCTCGACCGGCCCGCCGCCGCAGCAGCGCTTCACCGTCAGCTTCTACCTGACGGCGATGCTCTTCATCGTCTTCGACATCGAGATCGTCTTTCTCTATCCACTGGCGGTGACGCTGAATGCACTCGGGTGGTTCGCCTTCTTCGAGCTCCTGTTCTTCGTCGTCATCCTCGCGCTGGCGTACGTCTACATCTGGCGGAAGGGCGCACTGGAATGGCGGTGAAGCGCCTCCGCGACTACGGCCTCCAGTCCGAGCGCGTGCTCTGGACGGGAAAGGGGCCCGGTGTCTTCGAGCGCGAGCTCGGCGTGGAGGAGCTCGAGGAGAGGCTGATGCTGACCACGCTCGAGAAGGCCGTGCTGTGGTCGCAGACGAAGTCGATGTGGCCCGACACGTTCGGCCTCGCGTGCTGCGCGATCGAGATGATGTCGATCGTCTCGTCGCGCTACGACATCGCGCGCTTCGGGATGGAGGCCTTCCGCTCGTCGCCGCGTCAGGCAGACCTGCTGATCGTCTCCGGGCGCGTGTCGCACAAGATGGCCGCGCCTCTCCGCCAGATCTACGACCAGATGCTGGAGCCGAAGTGGGTGATCGCGATGGGGGCCTGCGCGAGCTCCGGCGGGATGTTCAACAACTACGCGATCCTCCAAGGCGTCGACAAGATCGTCGCCGTCGACATGCACGTTCCCGGCTGCCCTCCCCGGCCGGAGGCGCTGATGGAGGGGATCATCCGCCTGCACGAGAAGGTCGAGGCCGGCGTTCCCCCGGCGTACGAGATCCGCGGGGTGGCGTCCTGAGCGCCTACGACCGCGTACCCGGCCTGGTCGAGACGAGGAAGGCGTACGGCGAGACCACCCTCGTCGTCGACCCGGCTCGGCTGGTCGAAGCGTGCACCCACCTCCGCGACGAGCTCGGCTTCCGCTTTCTCTCGGACATCAGCGCTGCGGACTACCTCGGCTGGGCCGACCGCACTGCGGCCGGCTACTACGGGACCTCGTCCGGCCGCGACCTCAACTCGCCGGGCTCGCATGCGCTCGCCCGCGTGCCCGCGCCCAAGCCGAAGCGCTTCTCGATGAACTACCACCTGCTGCGCCTCGACCAGGGCGGGCGGGGGCTGGAAGCGCCGCCGGCAAAGCCGTTCGGCGCCCGGCCACACCGGCGCGCCTTCGGCGCGACGCGTCCGCGTCCAGGTCTGGCTCGACGACGGCGAGCCCGTGCAGAGCGTCGTCGAAGTCTGGCCGACTGCCGACTGGCACGAGCGGGAGGCCTGGGACCTGATGGGGATTCCGGTCGAGGGCCATCCGAACCTGAAGCGGATCCTGCTCGAGGACGACTGGGAGGGCCACCCCCTCCGCAAGGACTACCCGATCGGCGGAGAGCCGGTCCGCTTCTCGGGGGAGGAGTAGTGGCGATCGCACCCGAGCGGCAGCGCGATCTACGATCGCGGCACGCGGATCCCGAGCCCGATTCCGACCATGCTCCGGGTCCCGCCCGATCTCGAGGACGTGCTCAGGGTCAACTTCGGGCCGAACCATCCATCCACGCACGGCGTCCTCCGGCTGATCGTCGACCTGCACGGCGAGGACGTCGTCGGTCTCGAAGCGGTGGTCGGCTACCTCCACACCGGCTTCGAGAAGAACATGGAGCACAAGACGTGGTGGAAGGGGATCACGTACCCGGAGCGCATCGACTACGTGTCGTTCCAGAACAACGAGCTCGTCTTCGTGCTCGCGATCGAGCATCTGCTGGGGCTCGAGATCCCGCCGAAGGCCGCGTGGATGCGGACGCTTCTGTGCGAGCTGAACCGGATCCACTCGCATCTGATCTGGCTCGGCACGTCGGCCCTCGAGCTCGGCGCGATCTCGATGTTCTGGTACGCGTTCCGCGAGCGTGACCTGATCCTCGATCTGTCGGAGATGGTCTGCGGGACGCGGATGCACACCCGCTACTTCCAGGCCGGCGGGCTTGCCGAGGACATTCCGCCGGGGTTCTTCGCCGAGTGCCGCAAGTTCGTCGAGCTGATGCCGAAGGCGATCGACCAGTACGAGACGATCCTCAGCCGCAACCAGATCTGGCTCGAGCGGACTCGTGGGATCGGCCTCCTCTCCGCCGACGACGCGATCGCGCTCGGCCAGTCCGGCCCCGTACTGCGCGCGTCAGGGGTGGACTGGGACCTGCGCAAGGCGCAGCCGTACCTCGTCTACGGCGAGGTCGACTTCGATGTTCCGGTCTACCCGAACGGCGACGTCTACGACCGCTACCGCGTGCACATGGATGAGATGCGGCAGTCGGTGCGGATCGTCGAGCAGTGCCTGGAGGGGATGCCGGGCGGCGCGTGGATCGCCGACGACCGGAAGGTCGTGCTGCCGCCTCGGCACGAGCTGCACACCTCGATGGAGTCGCTGATCCATCACTTCAAGATCGTCACCGAGGGGTACCGGGTACCCGAGGGCGAGGTCTACGCCGTGGTCGAGTCGCCGCGCGGTGAGCTCGGTTGCTACGTCGTCTCCGACGGCGGGCCGAAGCCGTGGCGCGTGAAGTTCCGCGCGCCGTCGTTCGTCGCGCTCGAAGCGACCGCGACCTGCATGACCGACGCGCTGATCGCGGACATGATCGCGATCGTCGGCTCGCTCGACTCTGTCATGGGCGAAGTGGATCGCTGATGGCTCCGACGAGAATGCTCCGCATTTTCCGGAGAGGGTGACCGAGATCGCGGCCCGTTATCCGGATTCCCGGTCGGCGGTGCTGCCGGCGCTGCGGCTCGCCCAGGAGGAACACGGCGGGTGGCTGCCGCCGGAGGCGTTCCGCGAGGTGGCGGACGCGCTGGAGCTGACGCCCGCGTACTGCCAGGCGGTCGCGTCGTTCTACGACATGTTCCAGCTCGCCCCGATCGGGCGGCATCTCGTCGAGGTCTGCACGAACGTCTCATGCGCACTCGCGGGAGCTCAACAGGTGCTCGAGGCGTTGGAGACCCAGCTCGGTTGCGCCGCCGGTGAGACGACGGAGGACGGCGACGTGACGCTGCGCACGGTCGAATGCCTCGGCGGCTGCGGCTGGGCTACGGTCGTCGCCGTCGACCACGCCTACCGCCTGCACGTACGGCCGGAGACCGCCGGCGAGATCGTCGAGGAGCTGCGCGATGGCATTGGGAAGACCGATGACGCCTAGCCGGCAGATCGTCCTCGCGGACGCCGACGCGCGCGACCTGACGAAGCTGGCCGAGTACGAGGCGGTCGGGGGCTACCGGGCGCTGGCGAAAGCACGCGCCCTGGAGCCGGACGCGGTGATCGAGGAGTTGAAGGCGTCGAACCTGCGCGGACGCGGCGGTGCGTTCTTTCCGACGGGCATGAAGTGGAGCTTCGTGCCGAAGCCGGACCAGCTTCCGAAGCCGCACTACCTCGTCGTCAACGCCGACGAGTCGGAGCCGGGAAGCTTCAAGGACAACGAGATCCTCTCGCGGGTGCCGCACCGGTTCGTCGAGGGCTGCCTGATCACAGCGCACGCCGTCCAGTCGAAGGCCGTCTTCGTCTACGTGCGCGGCGAGTACACCGGCCCGTACGAGGTGCTCGTCGCCGCGCTCGAGGAGCTGGAGGCGCGCCCGGACATCCGCGGGGACGTTTCGATTCTCGTCCACCGCGGCGCCGGCGCGTACATCTGCGGCGAGGAGACTGCACTGCTCGAGTCGCTCGAAGGGAAGCGCGGCCAGCCGCGGACGAAGCCGCCGTTCCCGGCGGTGCAGGGCCTGTATGCGTCGCCGACCGTCGTCAACAACGTCGAGACGATGGCGACCGTCGCGGGGATCATTGCGATCGGGGGCGACGAGTATGCGAAGCTCGGTGTCGAGAACTCGGCCGGCACCCGAGTCGTCTCGGTCTCGGGCCACGTCGTAAGCGGCGGCAACTACGAGATCGAGAACGGCATGTCGCTGCGGGAGATCATCTACGAGCTCGGCGGCGGCATCCCGAACGGGCGCCGGCTGAAGGCGGTGATTCCGGGCGGCTCGTCCACCGTGATCCTGAAGGGCGACGAGATCGACGTCGGCTACGACTTCGACTCGCTGGCGGCACTCGGGACGGCGATGGGGTCCGCCGGGATCGTCTGCATCGACGACCGCACCTGCATGGTGCAGCTCGGCATCCGGGTATCCGAGTTCTACGAGCACGAATCGTGCGGCAAGTGCACGCCGTGCCGAGAGGGGACGCGCTGGATGACCGCGCTCCTGCGGAAGCTCGAGGCGGGCGAGGCGTCGCAAAGCGAGCTCGATCTGCTCCTCAGCGTCTGCGACCGCATCACCGGCAAGTGCCTGTGCCCGCTCGGTGACACCGCGGCGATGGCCGTCGCCTCGTACGTCGACAAGTTCCGCGACGAGTTCCAGGCGCACGTGGATCACCGTGGCTGTCCGTTTGGCGAGTCCTCGCCGCTCCACGGCGTTCTCGCGCCCGTCGCAAGCCATTCCCGCAAGCGGGAATGGCTAGAGGAGATCGCGAGTGTCTAGCGGCTCCCCTAACACCAATTCCACGAACGTGGAATTGGTGCAGCTGACGATCGACGACCTCGAGGTGCAGGTGCCGAAGGGCACCGGGCTCGTCGAGGCCGCCCTCGCGGTCGGCATCGAGATCCCTGTCTTCTGCTACGAGCCGCGGCTCGGGCCGCCGGTCGGCGCCTGCCGCATGTGCCTCTGTGAGGTCGCCCCCGGCCCGCCCAAGCCACAGGCCGCCTGCACGCTCACAGCGGCCGAGGGGATGGAGGTCAAGACGGCGGCGACTTCCGAGCTGGCGCGCGAAGCGCAGGAGGCGACGCTCGAGTTCATCCTCGTCAACCATCCGCTCGACTGCCCGGTCTGCGACAAGGGCGGCGAGTGCCCGCTCCAGGACCTGACCTTCCGCTACGGCCCGCCGAACACGCGGATGACCTTTCCGAAGCGCACATTTGAGAAGCCGATCCCGATCTCGCCGGCGATCGCGCTCGACCGCGAGCGCTGCATCCTCTGCTACCGGTGCACGCGCTTCTCGGAGAGCGTCGCCGAGGACGGGCAGCTGGTCGCCCGCAACCGGGGCGCCCACTCGGTGATCGCGACCTTCGAGGACGAGCCCTACCGTGCCCCCTTCTCCGGAAACGTGATCGAGCTCTGTCCTGTCGGCGCCCTCACCTCGACGCAGTACCGCTTCGAGGCGCGGCCGTGGGAGATCCAGAACGTCCCGTCCGTCTGCGGGCTCTGCCCGGTCGGCTGCAACATCACGGCGACGACGCGGGAGGGAAAGGTCAAGCGAATCCTGTCGCGCAATCATCCCGAGTTGGACGAGGGCTGGCTCTGCGACAAGGGCCGGTTCGCCTTCACCCAGCTCTATGCGAACGACCGAGTGCGCGACCCGCTGCGCAAGATCGGCAAGCGCCGCTTCGAGGAGATCCCGTGGGACGATGCCCTCGACCACGCCGAGCGGCTGCTCTCGAGCGGGCCGGTCCTGCTCGCCCTCTCCGGGTCGGAGACGGTCGAGCAGGCCGATGCACTCGCCCGGCTCGTTCGGCAGGGCCTCGGGTCGGACGCAGTCGTCCTGCCCGAGCAGACGAGCTCGGCGCTCGACGCGTTCCGCGCGCCGCTCTCGTCGATCCGCGACGCCGACCTCGTCGTCGTGATCGGTGACGATCCGGTCGAGGAGCGTGCTCCCGTCGTCGGTCTCTGGATCAAGGCAGCACGACGGAACGGCGCGGAGGTGGTGACGGTCGGCGCCACCGGCTCGATCCCTGCCGCCCCCGGGGCGGCGGCCGACACGGTTCGCCGTGAGGTGTCAGAGCGCGCCCGGGCGGCGAGAAACGCCGTGCTGATCTGGTCGGGGCCGGGCGGTGCCGGCGGCGCACGGGTGGCCGAGCTCGCCCGCGAGCTCGGCGCGGCAGCAGCGTTCTACCTCCCGGCGACGCCGAACGGTCGCGCGGTCGTCGAGGCCTGGACGGCCGCCGGCGAGGGCGAGGCCCACCGTCCCGACAAGATCGGCTGCCTGCTGATCTCCGGCGAGGAGGCCGCCGGCGACCCAGCCGTCCGTGCGCTCGCCGAGCGGGCCGATGCCGTAATCGCGATCACGATGTTCGCCGACCAGGCGCGCGAGTGGGTCGACCTCGTCCTTCCCGGGACGAGCTACCTCGAGCGCGACGGGACGATGGTCAACCTGGAAGGGCGACCTCAACGGCTGCGGCGCACGGTAATTCCACCCGCCCCCGACGAGCTCGCCTGGATCGCCAAGCTTGCCGCCCGCTTCGGCGTCGAGATCGACCCTCATCTGCGGATGGTCTCGGCCGAGGAGCGTGCGACGCTGCCCCCCAGAGCCGCTACGGAAGCCGCCTCAACAGTGCCTGGCACCGTTACGAGCCCGACCGCCAAAGGCGGCCCGCTGCGCCTGCTCCGCTACCGGCCGCTCTTCTCCGGGCCGGCCGTCGAGCGTGTCAGGGAGCTCCAGTTCCAGCGACCCGAGCCTGTGATCGAGCTCTCGGCGCACGACGCCGAGGTCCGCCACATCGCGACCGGCGACGAGGTCGTCGTCCGCTCGAACGGCACTTCTGTCCGGCTGCGTGCCTCCGTGAACAAGCGCCTCGTCGACGGCGCCGTCCGCGCCCCCGAGGAACACGTCCGCGAGCTCGAAGGAGCTGTCGAGGTCAGCACGGCATGAGCCGTAGGCTCGACGGAGGCGGCAACCGGCGTAGGCTCGACGGAGCCGGCAATGAGCGGAGGCGCCGGCTTTGCCGGTGCTGGAGCGGGGCGGGAGCGGAGGTGCCGGCTTTGCCGGTGCTGGAGCGGGTATGACCGAGCCCTGGTGGATCGGCCTGATCAAGGCGGCGGTGATCGTCAACATCCTGCTGATCTCGATGGCGTTCACGACGCTGCTCGAGCGGAAGCTGCTGGCGCGGATGCAGCTGCGGTACGGGCCGAACCGGGCCGGGCCGTTCGGGCTCATCCAGCCGTTCGCCGATCTGATCAAGATGGTGCGCAAGGAGGCGTTCGCGCCGGCGGCCGCGATCAACGCTCTCTACATCATGGCGCCCGCCTTCTCGGCCTTCACGGCGCTCACCGCCTTCAGCGTGATCCCGTTCGGCGAAGGCTGGCGGATCTGGCACTGGCACGTGAACGGGGCGGTCGCGAACCTGCCGATCTCCCTGATCCTGATCTTCGCGCTCGGCTCGCTGGGGATCTACGGGTTCATCGTCGGCGGCTGGGCGTCGGAGTCGAAATTCTCGCTGCTCGGCTCGATGCGGACGTGCGCGCAGATGGTCTCGTACGAGGTCTCGCTCGCCCTGTCGGTGCTCGGCGTCGTGCTGATGGCGCACTCGCTCTCGCTCGCCGACATCGTCGACGCCCAGGTCGCGAGCACGTGGTACGCCGCGCCCCAGCTGGTCGGACTCGTGACGTTCTTCATCGCCGGGGTCGCCGAGACGAACCGGCCGCCGTTCGACCTCCCCGAGGCCGACACCGAGCTCGTCGGCGGGTACCACACCGAGTACTCGGGTATGCGCTGGGGCCTCTTCCAGATGGCCGAGTACGTGAACGTGATCGTCCTCTCGGCGCTCGCGGTGACGCTGTACTTCGGCGGCTGGGAAGGGCCGTGGGCGCCGCTCGGCCCGCTCTGGTTCTTCATCAAGCTGTTCCTCGCCGTCTCGACGTTCATCTGGATCCGCGCGACGCTGCCGCGCCTGCGCTACGACCAGCTGATGCGCTTCGGCTGGAAGGTGCTGCTGCCCGTCGCGACCGTCAACGCCGTGCTGACCGCCCTGTTCGTGGTGATCTTCTGATGGCCAAGCCGCTCGACTCGCTCAAGGGCTTCGGCGTCACCTTCCGGCAGATCTTCAACAAGCCGATCACGCAGCAGTACCCCGAGTACAAGCGGCCGGTGTACCCGCGCTTCCGTGGCCGGCACCGCCTGCACCGTCACGAGAACGGCCTCGAGAAGTGTGTCGGCTGCTCGCTCTGCGCCGCCGCCTGCCCGGCCGACTGCATCCGCGTGGTCGCCGCCGAGAACACACCCGACAACCGCGTCTCCGCCGGAGAGCGGTACGCGCGGATCTACGAGATCAACCTGAGCCGCTGCATCTTCTGCGGCTATTGCGAGCTTGCGTGCCCGTTCGACGCGATCACGCTCGGGAACGAGTTCGAGATCTCCGAGTACTCCCGCGACGACCTGATCTACACGAAGGACATGCTGCTCGCCGAGCCGATCAAGAAGGTGCCGGTCGCCGACCCGAGCGAGTTCGACACCCCGATCCCCTATTACCAGACACACTCGTGATGATCCTCGCCTCGGTGGGCAACGTGCTGGTCTGGATCGTCTGGGTCGTCGCCGCGTTTGCATGCCTCGCCTCCGCGGTCGCCGTCGTCAGCTTCTCGAACCCTTTCTACTCGGCGCTCGCGCTGATCGGGAACCTCGGCTCGCTCGCCGTCCTCTACCTGCTGCTGTCGGCCGAGTTCGTCGCCGCCGCCCAGGTGCTCGTCTACGCCGGGGCCGTGATGGTCATGTTCCTGTTCGTGATCGCCTACCTCGGCGGACGGGCCGACACGCCGTGGGCGGGAGGATCGAGGTGGCAGGGGATCGCGGCGGTGACGGCGGCCACGGCACTGCTGGTGGAGATCGCGTTCGTGATCGCCTCGAAGGCCGACGGACGCCTGTCGAGCGCAGCCGACATCCGGCGCTCGTTCGGCAGCCCCGGCGAGATCGGACGGCTCTTCCTGACCGACCACCTGCTCGCGTTCGAGATCACCTCGGTCGTGCTGCTCGTCGCCGCGGTCGGCGGCGTCGTCCTCGGCGGCCACGCCGAGCAGTCGGATGGGGTCGATGCTCGGTCCTAACACCGCCGCCTACCTGATCGTCGCCGCGTTCCTGTTCGCGACCGGCGCGCTCGGGGTGATGATTCGGCGGAGCCCGCTGATCGTGCTGCTCTCGCTCGAGATCATGCTCAACGGCGGCAACCTCGCCCTGATCGCCTTCTCGCGACATTTCGGCCGCGGCGACGGGCAGATCTTCGCGCTCGCGGTGATGGCGGTCGCCGCCTCCGAGGTCGTCGTCGGGCTCGGGCTGATCGTGGCGATGGCGCGCAAGAAGCTCACCCTCGACGTCGACAAGCTCACCACCCTTCGCGGATGACCCCCGCCGCCTGGATCTGCCTGTTCCTGCCGCTCGGCTCTGCGCTGGCGATCACCGTGCTCGGCACGACCATCCGGCGGCGCACCGCCGGCTGGATCGCGACGCTCACGACCGCCGGCTCGTTCGCGGCCGCTGTGGTCACGTTCGTCTCGATGCTCGGCCGCGAGCCGGAGCACCGCGCCGAGGTCTCGACCGCCTGGACGTGGCTCCAGGCCGGCAACTTCCGCGTCGGCCTGTCGATCCTGACCGACCCGCTCTCGGTGTTCATGATGCTCGATCGTCGCCGGAGTCGGGTCGCTGATCGTCCTCTACTCGATCGGCTACATGGACGGCGACGACGAGGAGCGCCGCTACTTCGCGTACATGTCGCTCTTCGTCTTCTCGATGCTGATGCTCGTGCAGGGCGGGAACCTGCTGCTCCTGCTCGTCGGCTGGGGCCTCGTCGGCCTTTCCTCGTACCTGCTGATCGGCTTCCACCACGCCCGGCCGAGTGCGGTTGCCGCCGCCAAGAAGGCGTTCATCATGAACGCGTTCGGCGATGCGACGATGGCGCTCGCCTTCTTCCTCCTGATCCAGAAGACGGGCACGCTCGAGTACGGCCTCGTGTTCACGAAGGCGCACGGGTTGAGCTCGACGGCGCTGAACCTGATCGCGCTCGGCCTGCTCGGCGGCGCGGTCGCGAAGTCGGCGCAGCTGCCGCTCCAGACCTGGCTGCCGGACGCGATGGAGGGCCCGACGCCGGTCAGCGCCCTGATTCACGCCGCGACGATGGTCACCGCGGGCGTCTACCTGATCGTCCGCACGCACCCGCTGTTCGAGCTGGCGCCCCGCGTGCAGGACCTGGCCGCCGGGCTGGGCGCGGCGACGCTGCTGATGGCGGGCCTGATCGCGCTCGTCCAGACCGACATCAAGCGGGTGATCGCCTACTCGACGATGTCGCAGATCGGCTACATGTTCCTCGCCGCCGGGCTCGGCGCGTACGCGAACGCGATGTTCCATCTGCTGACGCATGCGTTCTTCAAGGCGCTGCTCTTCCTCGCTGCGGGCATCGTCATCCACGCGCTCGGCGGCGAGCAGGACATCCGCAAGATGGGCGGTCTCGGGCGGCTGATGCCGAAGACGTGGTGGGCGATGCTCGTCGGCGGGCTGGCGCTCTCCGGTATTCCGCCGTTGTCGGGCTTCTTCTCGAAGGACTCGATCCTGGCCTCCGCGCTCGACCGCGGCTGGTACGGCGACGTGCTGTTCGCCGCGGGAATGGCGGGCACGTTCCTGACCGGTCTCTACACCTTCCGGATGCTGTTCATCGTCTTCGGCGGCGAGCAGTCGGCCTACGTGCAGGAGCATCCGCCGCACGCGCACGGCGACCGGACCGCGCAGTGGTCGATGGGGCTGTCGGTGGCGGCGCTGACGGTGCTCGCGGCGGTCGGCGGCTGGATCCAGTTCGCCGACCGGTGGACGGCCGTATCGAACTTCCTCGATCCGGTCGCGCGGCCGCTGGTCGAGGCGACCGGTTGGCAGGAGGCTATTTCGAGCATCCTGGCGGTCGTCCTCGGCGCGGGCGGGATCGGCCTCGCCTGGTGGATCTACTCTGCGCGGCGCATGCCGGCGCCGAGGCCGTCGCGCGTGCTCGAGCGGAAGTTCTACTTCGACGAGCTGTACAACGGCCTCTTCTACTGGCCGGCGGTCGGGCTCTCGCGGACGCTGAGTCTTGTCGTCGAGGGTCCGCTCGTCGGCGGCTCGATCGCCGGCGTCAGCGGACTTGCCCGCTGGGCCGGCGGGCGCGTGCGCAATCTCCAGACGGGCCTCGTGCGCACGTACGTGTTCGCGCTGGCCGCGGGCCTGGCCGTCCTCGTCCTCGTCTTCGTGGTCGTGAAATGACCTTCTTCGCCTATTCCCATACCGGCCGTGTCCGAGGGACAGTCCCTCGGCCATGGCCCGCGCGGCCGTGTGATCTGGCCGCGAACGGCTTACGCAAGCCGAGTGGATGCGACGACACGCCCATAGACGATTTTCCACAGCCGGCGCCCGCTGATGTCCCTTCTCCGCATTGCCAAGCGGCTCACGACCTGTGGACGACGCGTTCGAGGGACTGTCCCTGGGACACGGCCGAGCGTGGGGGGGTTGGGTCTCGATGAACGCGCACGGCTGGATCACCGACGTCCTGATCCTCCTGCCGCTCGGCGGGGCGCTGCTGCTCTGGCTCGTGCCGATGCCGCGCGTGTGGATCGCGCCGACTGCCCTGCTGCTCTCGCTCTTCGAGATCGGTTTCTGGATCGAGGCGCTCGCCCGCTTCGACTTCGTCCACGGCGGCCTGCAGGAGTCGACCCGCCTGACCTGGTTCAAGGATCTCGGCGTCTCCTACCACGTCGGCATGTTCGAGGGGTTCACTGTCTGGCTCGTCGGCCTCGCCGTCGTGGTGATGGCGGCCGCGATCGCCTACGGCATGTGGGCCGGCCGCGACCGGCCGCGTGCCTATTACGGGCTGATGCTGTTCCTCACCGGAGCGATCGTCGGCGTCTTCACCTCGCAGGACCTCCTCCTCTTCTACGTCTTCTGGGAGGCGATGCTGATCCCGCTCTACGTGCTCGTCGGCGCGTGGGGCGGGCCGGGACGGCTACAGGCGACGATCAAGTTCGTCATCTACACGATGGTCGGCTCGCTGCTGATGCTCGCGGCGGTGATCGTCTACGGGCTCCAGGCGGGGACGTTCTCGATGATCGACGGCGGGACGCTGGCGAGCAACTGGATCTTCCTGGGCTTCGCGGCCGCCTTCGTCGTCAAGGCGCCGCTCTTCCCGTTCCACGGCTGGCTGCCGGACGCCTATCGCGAGTCGCCGGCGGAGGTCTCGGCCGTCCTCTCGGGCGTGGTGTCGAAGGCGGCGGTGTTCGGGTTCCTGCGGATCTGCTTCTCGCTCTTCCCGGCGCCCGTGCACGACTTCCGCACGCCGATCCTCGTGCTCGCGACGATCGGGCTCGTCTACGGCTCGCTGCTCGCCTTCCGTGCGCCCGACATCCGCGGCGTGATCGCGTACTCGTCGATGGCCCAACTCGGTCTGATCACGCTCGGCCTGTTCGCGACCAACGACCTCGGAGTCGACGGCGCCGTTCTCCAGATGGTCAACCACGGGCTGATCTCGGCGATCCTGTTCCTGCTCGCCGGCGGGATCGAGCGGCGGGCGGCGACGGGGCAGTTCGACCTGCTCGGCGGTCTCGCACGCGGGCGGCCGGCGCTGGCGACGGTGCTGATCGCGACGGGCGTGATCGCGCTCGCCGTGCCCGGGTCGACGGCCTTTGCGGGCGAGTTCGCGATCCTGGCGGGAGTCTTCCGGCAAGGATGGCTCTACGCAGCGATCGGCGCGGCCGCGATCGTGCTCGCGGCGATGTACGTGCTGCGGATGATCTCCGCGGTGCTGCACGGGCGGCCGGGGCCGTCCGTGTCCGAGAGCGCGCTCGACCTGCGGCCGGGTGAGCTGGTCATCCTCGTTCCGCTCGTCGGAATCCTTCTCTTCCTTTCCGCCTGGCCCGCTGCGATTACGGACCGCGTGCTCGGATGATCGCCGCCATCGCCCGCCCGCACGTCGACTGGTTCGCGATCTCGCCGTCGCTGGCCCTGCTCGGCGCTGCGGGCACCTGCATGATGGTCGCCGTCCTCGTCCCGGCTGTCGTTCGCAAGGCCGTTGCCGCGACCGCCGCCGCCGGCGGGTTCGTCGCCGCCTTCGTCCTCGCCGCATTCCTCTACGACCGCAGCCCGACCGGCGAGAGCGTGATCGCCGACGCGATCCGCCGCGACCGGTTCGCCGCGCTCGCCGCGATCATCGTCGCCGGCGCGGGGCTCGTCGCCGTCGCGATCTCCTACACGGAGCGCCACAAGGGCCACGGCGCCGAGTACTACGTCCTCCTCAGCGCGGCCGGCGGCGGGATGATCTTCCTCGCCTCGGCGAACAGCCTGCTGACGCTGTTCCTGGGGCTCGAGTGGTTCTCGATCGCGCTCTACATCCTCTGCGCGATCGACGGCGAGAAGGAGCGCTCGCTGGAAGCCGGGCTCAAGTACCTCGTCGTCGGCGGCTTCGGCTCGGCCGTGCTCCTGTTCGGCTCGGCGCTCGTCTACGGGGCGACCGGCGAGCTGAGCTTCGACCGGATCGCCGCCGCGATCGGCTCGCAGGGACTCAGCCACGACTCGCTCCTCTACATGGGGCTCGCGATGATCGTCGTCGGCCTCGGGTTCAAGGCCTCCGCCGCGCCCTTCCACATGTGGACGCCCGACGTCTACGAGGGCGCGCCGACCTCCGTGACCGCCTTCATGGCCGCCGCGACGAAGGTCGCCGCGCTGCTCGTCACGCTGCGCCTGCTGGAGACCGCCTTTGCGGAGGAGGCGCGGGTCTGGACGGTCGCCGTCGCCGTGCTCGCCTGCATCTCGCTCGCCGTCGGCAACCTCGCCGCCCTCGTCCAGCGGAACATCAAGCGGCTGCTCGCGTACTCGTCGATCTCGCACGCCGGCTTCATGCTGATCGCCGTCGCGTCGAACAACGCGCTCGGCGGCCGCGCGCTCCTCTACTACCTGATCCCCTACGCGGCGATGTCGCTCGGCGCGTTCGCCGTCGTCGCCGCCCGCGAACGCGAGCTCGGCCAAGAGGTCACGCTCGACAACCTCGCCGGGATGGGCTGGGAGCGGCCCCTCCTCGGCGCCGCGATGTGGACCTTCATGCTCGGCTTCGCCGGCCTACCGCCGACCGGTGGCTTTCTCGGCAAGTTCTACGTCCTCTCGGCCGCGTACGACCACGGCTGGCTCTGGCTGGTGATCGTCGGCATCGCCGCGACGGCGGTCAGCCTCTACTACTACCTCGCCGTGATCCGGGCGCTGTACATGCGCCCGTCCGCGGAGCTCCAGTTCGCCGCGGGCGGCTCACCGCCCCGCGACCTGCTCCTCCAGCTCGGCGTAATCGCCTGCCTCGCGGTCACGGTCGGCTCGTTCTTCGGCGTGCAGCCGCTGATCGACCTGGCGAAGCACGCCGTCTCGACGCTGCCGCTCTAGCGGGGGACTACTTCGCTCGCCGCCGGCCGGGCGAGTGCTCGCCTGAGCGCCGGCAGCGCACCGACCAGACCCTGGATCGCGAAGACGACGAGGCAGGCGATCACGGCTGAGATTGCCGCGCGGGGAACCGAACCCTCCGCCCGCAGCGGCGCTCGGAGCGCCGCGGCGATCAGCACGAGGAGCAACGTGACGACGTGAAGCCGGGCGACCACCCGCCGGTGCGGCAGCGACTCCGGCTGGAGCACCTCTTCGAGGGCGGCGAGGCCGGCGACGACGATCGCCGGTACCGCGGCGAGCAGCAGGTAGAAGGCGAGGCTCGGAGCGCCGACGGCATCCAGGACGGTCGAGAGGAAAACCAACGCCACCGGGAGCAACTCACGCCGCGTCACGGCGGTAGCTTCGCCACCGGGTCGGACGTTCCTTCGTTAGATTCAGCCGTTGATGGGAGTCTCGCTCACGTGGCTCGGACACTCGGCCTTCCGTTTCGACAGCCTCGCCGGCAAGCGGGTGTACGTCGACCCGTGGCTGACCGGGAACCCGTCCTGCCCGGACGCCGAGCAGGAGCCCGAGCGGATCGACCTGATCGCGGTCACGCACGGGCACGATGACCACGTCGGTGACACCGTCCGGCTCTGGAAGAAGTTCGAGCCGCCGGTGTTCGCGCTCGTCGAGTTGCGACGCTGGCTCGCCGAGCAGGGCGTCACCGCCGAGGGGATGGCGCATGCCCTGAACAAGGGTGGCACCACGGTGGTGGAGGGACTCAAGCTGACGCTCACGGATGCGAATCACTCGTCCAGCGGGCCTGACGGACAGTACCTCGGTGAGCCGGCCGGGATCGTCTTCGAGCTCGAGGACGGATTCACGCTCTACTTCGCCGGCGACACGAACGTCTTCGCCAGCATGCAGCTGATCGGCCGGATCTACGAGCCGGATGTCGCGGTGCTCCCGATCGGCGACCACTTCACGATGGGCCCGCGCGAGGCGGCGGTCGCACTCGAGCTGCTCGGCGTCGATCGCTGCGTCCCGTGCCACTACGGCACCTTCCCGCTCCTCACGGGCACGCCCGACGAGCTGCGCCGCCTCGCTCCCGGCATCGAGGTGCTCACTCCCGAGCCGGGGGAGACGATCGAGCTTTGATGCGATCTGCTCGGACGGAGACCGCGTGAGGGAGCGCTGGCTGGGCGCGACGGGCGTCCGCGTCCCTGAGATCGCGGTCGAAGGCGAGATCGACTTGCCCGCTGACATTCTCTGGCTCGAGGAGATAGACGCCGATGGGCTCAGGGAGGCGCACGCGGCGGGCCGCCCGGTGGCAGCGCACGCATCGACGCCCGAGGACGTCAAAGCCGCGCTCGCGCACCCGGAGGTCGCGTGCGTGCTCGTTCCACCCGGCCGGCGCGACCTGGTCGATCTCGATCTGACCATGCTGACCTATGGCTAGGGCGCCCGCGGTCGCGACGTACTCGATCGTCGCCTGCGACCTCGACGCTGGGCAGTGGGGCGTCGGCGTGCAATCGAAGTTCCTCGCGGTCGGCTCGGTGGTCAGTTGGGCCGAACCAGGCGTCGGCGCGATCGCCACGCAGTCGTACGCCAACCCCCGCTACGGCCCGGACGGGCTGCGGCTCCTCCGCGACGGGCTCCCCGCGGGCGACGTCGTCACGAAGCTGACCGAGGCGGACGGCGACCGCGAGCAGCGCCAACTCGGCGTCGTCGACGGCCAGGGCGGCGCGGCGACCTTCACCGGCCGCGAGTGCCACGACTGGGCCGGTGGCCGCACCGGCGAGGGCTACGCGGCACAGGGCAACATCCTTGTCTCCCGGGAGACGGTGGACGCGCTGGCCGCGACGTTCGAGGCGACCGCGGGCGGGCCGCTCGCCGAGCGCCTGCTCGCCTGCCTTGACGCAGCGCAGTCCGCGGGCGGCGACCGGCGCGGGCAGCAGTCGGCGGCGCTCCTCGTCGTCGAGCGCGACGGCGGCTACGCGGGGCTCTCGGACGTGCTCGTCGACCTGCGCGTGGACGATCACGAGCGGCCGCTGGCCGAGCTGCGCCGGCTCTACCGCATCCACCAGGCGCTCTTCGGCCGCACGCCTGCCGAGGAGTGGCTCGACGTCGACGCGAAGCTGGCGGACGAGCTCCGGGAGCGGCTCGCCGGGCTCGGCTACGACGGGGAACTGGCCGACGCGATGCGGCGTTGGTCCGGGAACGAGAACCTCGAAGAGCGTGTCGACGGCATCGAGCGGATCGACCCGGTCGTGCTCGAAGCGCTGAGGGAGGCGGGATGAGCGAGGGGTACGGAGTCGTCCGCATCGAGGAGCTCGACCGGATTCCCGTCGACCAGGGGCTCGAATGGCGGCCGATCCGCCGCCGCTTCGGTATCCGCTCATTCGGCATGAACGCCTACACCTCGGCCGGCGTCGGGGACTGGGTGGTCGAGGAGCACACCGAGTCGAGCCTCGGGCACGAGGAGGTCTACGCCGTGATCGCCGGGCGGGCCAGCTTCACCGTCGGCGACGACACCTTCGACGCGCCGGCCGGGACGATCGTCCACATCGCCGACCCGTCGCTGAAGCGGGTGGCCGTCGCCGAGGAGGCCGGTACGACGGTGCTCGCGGTCGGCGGCAAGCCCGGCGAGGCGTTCACGCCCTCGTCGTGGGAGTGGTTCTTCGAGGCCTACGCCCAGCCGCGCCGAAGCAGGGCATCGCGACGATGCACCAGGCACTCGAGGAGTTCGGCGAGCAGGGGCACCTCTACTACCACCTCGCCTGCATCGAGTCGCGTGCCGGCCGCCTCGACGACGCGCGCTCGCACCTTGCCCGCGCGATCGAGCTGCGACCCGAGAGCGCCGAGCGCGCCGCGAACGATCCCGATCTCTCAGCTATCGCCGGGGAGACGAAGGTCGCCGGCGAGGGCTCGTAGCCCAGGCACCGGGTCGAACTCGGCGCGCGCGACGACGAGCACCGCGCCCGGCTCGTCGCCGGCCAGAGCGCCGACGAGCAGCTCCACGCCGACTGCGAGCGCGAATGCCTTGTATGCCCGGTCGCCGCCGAACGGGACGAGCTCCTCCGGGTGTGCGGTTCCCGCGAGCACGTCGCCGTGGGTGACGCGCCCCATCGAGACGTCGGCGACGACCGGCCGTCCGTCCGAGCTCGGCACGGCGATCGCGATCGGGTTCGTCCCCGCCAGCGGCGGGCCACCCTCGGGTGAGGCGAGCCGCTTCGGCGAGGTGGCCGTCAGCGCGGCGACCAGACCGCCGTCGGCGAGCCTGCGCACCCAGTAGCCGAGCGCGCCCGTCGGGAAGCACCGCGACGCGACGACGACGCGCGCGGGCGACGGCGGGTCCGCGAGCTGGGCGGCGCAGATCGCGGCGAGCGTCAGGTACCCGACCGCGCCGCGGCCGTCCCACCGCTCGTAGCCCGGCTCCGAGGCGACCCGCTCCGGGCTTGCCGTGGGGTCCAGTCCGGGCAACGTGGCGAGCCAGTCGACGCGAGCGAGCCCGTGGCCTCTCTTCCCACGCCGCTCGGCGTCGAGGAAGTGGTCGGCCAGCGTCGCCGCGTCGGCCTCGGAGAAGCCGAGCGCCCGCAGCCGCTCCCGCGGATCGTTCAGGAAAGAACCGGCAGCGCCTTGAACGTCTGCCGGCCGGCGTGGATTGACTCGGCGATCTGCACGATCGTCCGGGCCGTGCTCGACTCGGGCTCCGCCCAGACGAGCGGCTCGCCTTCGTCGCCGCACTCGCGCAGCCGCGCGTCGAGCGGCACCTGTCCGAGCAGCGGCACGCCGATCTGCTCGGCCAGCCGCTCGCCGCCGCCGGTGCCGAACACTTCCGAGGTCATGTTCTCGATCACGCCGATCAGGCGCATGTTCGTCTTCTGCGCCATGATCGCCGCCCGCACGGCCACCTCCTGCGCGAGCGGCTGCGGTGTCGTCACGATCACCGCCTCGGCGCGCGGGAGCAGCTGGCCGAGCGAGATCGAGACGTCGCCCGTGCCCGGCGGCATGTCGACGAGCAGGATGTCGAGCTCGCCCCAGTGGACATCGGAGAGGAACTGCTCGAGCGCCTTGTGCAGCATCGGCCCGCGCCACATCACGGGCGCGTTCTCGTCGAGGAAGAAGCCGATCGACATCAGCTTCAGGTCGTTTCGGACCGGCGGCACGATCATCTTGTCGACGACGACCGGCTTCTGAGCGACTCCGAGCATGTGCGGGATCGAGTGGCCGTAGATGTCGGCGTCGAGGACGCCGGTTCGGTGGCCGAGCTGCGTGAAGGCCGCGGCGAGATTGACGGTCAGCGACGACTTGCCGACGCCGCCCTTGCCGCTCGCGATCGCGAGCACGCGCGTCGAGCGGTCGACGGAGATCCCCTTCGAGCGCTCCTCGACGCCGCCGCGGAGCTTGACCGAGAGGGCCGAGCGCTCCTCCGCCGTCATTACGTCGAACCCGAGTCGCACCCGCTCGACGCCCGGAACGGCACCGACGTGCTCGGTGACCTGGTCCTGGAAGCTCGATCGGAGCGGACAGCCGGCGACGGTCAGCGCGATCGTGACGGAGACGTCGCCGCCCTCGATCAGGACGTCGCGGACCATGTCGAGCTCCGTCACCGGCCGCTTGAGCTCCGGGTCGATCACGTGCTCGAGCGCCTTCAGGATCGCGTCGCGCGAGGGCTCCATACGTTTCGAGCCTAGCTTTTCGGACAGGATAGGCGGCGTGACCTGGGCGGGCCTCGTGCTCAAGAACCTGTTGCGACGGAAGGTGCGCACCGGGCTGACCGTCGCGGGCGTCGCGATCGGCGTCGGGCTGATCGTCGCGCTGCTCTCGATCACCGCAGGCGTGAAGAACACTGCGAACGAGTTGATCCACGTGGGGCGATCCGACTTTGGGCTGTTCCAGGCCGGCGCATCCGACCTGACCCGGTCGCTGCTGCCGCAGAGCCTCGTCTCGAAGGTGAAGGCCGACCGCGGCGTCAAGGACGTCGCGCAGATCTTCATTCGGGTCGGCAAGGTCGAGAACCAGGATTCGTTCCTCCTCTTCGGCTTCGTGCCCGGTGAGCTCACGACCACGCGGATGGTCGTGCTCCGTGGCCGGCATGCGCAGGGGCGCGAGGCGATGCTCGGCGACCTCGCGGCGCAGGAGCTTCGCCTCGGGCCAGGCGACACCCTGCACGTCGGCAAGCGCCCGTTCCGGATTGCAGGCGTCTACCACTCGGGCGACCGGTTCGTCGACCTGGGCGCGGTGCTGCCGCTCAAGACCGTGCAGGCGATCACCGAGCGGCCGAACGAAGTGACGACGATCGCGATCACGGTCAAGGTGGGGGAGAAGCCCCAGACCGTCGCCGACCGGATCGAGCGGAACATCCCCGGGATCGTCGCGGTCGTCGAGCCCGGGCAGGCGGTGCGGATCGACACCTCGAGCCGGCTGATCATCACCGCCGGCTGGATCTTCTCGCTGCTCGCTCTGATCATCGGCGGGATCGGGGTCACGAACACGATGGCGATGTCGGTGTACGAGCGAATTCGCGAGATCGGGATCATGCGGGCGGTCGGCTGGAGCTCGACGCGGATCGCGATGCTGATCTTCAGCGAGGCGATCGGGATCGGCCTGCTCGCGCTCGCGATCGGGCTGTTCGGGGGCTGGGGCGCTGCCGTGCTGTTCGTCGACCACAGCTCGCTCTCGAACCTGACGCAGGCCGACTTCACGGGCGGCGTCCTCGCCTGGGGGCTCGCATTCGCGCTCGGCGTCGGCCTCGCCGGCGCCCTTTACCCCGCCTGGCGCGCGATCAGCCTGACTCCGATCGAGGCGCTGCGGCGCGAATAGAGGCTTTCGGCCGAGGACGAAAGCCTCAGTTACGTCGCATCTAGGCTCTTCGCCGCGTCGGCGGTGAAAAGCCTGCCGTCCCGGATCCGCAGGATCCGGTCCGCGACCTCGGCCACATCGGGGTCGTTCGTGACGAGCAGGATCGTCGTCCCGCGCTGACTGCGCACGGTTTGCAGCAGCTCGACGATCTGCTCCCCGGTCGCCGAGTCGAGCGCCCCGGTCGGCTCGTCGGCGAGCAGGACGCGCGGCTCGTTCGCGAGCGAGCGCGCGATCGCCACGCGCTGGCGCTCGCCGCCGGAGAGCGTCGGCGGATACGCCGAGCGCCGGTGCGACAGGCCGACCTCTTCGAGGAGCGCGTTCGCCCTGGCGACGCGCTCCGACCGGGAAAGCCCGCGCCCGAGCATCGGCAGCTGCACGTTCTCGAGCGCGTTCAGGGTCGGGATCAGGTTGTGGAACTGGAAGACGAAGCCGACGACGGTGGCGCGGTAGCGCGCGCCGTCGAACCCTCGCAGCAACTCGCCGCCGACGCTGATCGTCCCCGAGGTCGGCCGGTCGAGCGCGCCGATCATGTTCAGGAGGGTGCTCTTTCCGCACCCGGAGGGGCCCGTCACGGCGACGAACTCGCCCGCGCCGGCGCGGAACGTGACATCGACCAGCGCGGCGATGCTCCCGTCCTCGAACGAGCGCGAGACGTGGTCGACCACGATCTCGGCGCCGCCCTGCTGTGGGCTCACCGCGTCTTGACCCAGTAGGTGACGGCCCTCGTGCCGAGCGCCGTCTTGACCGTGACCTTGAAGGTGACCTTGAAGCCCTTTGCCGCGAGCGGGTACTGGACGTAGTCGGCGAACGAGCCCTTGATCCTCACCTTCGTGACGAACTTCTTCGCGCAGCATCCGTACTCGACGGGATGGACCTGCCCGATCGGGTCGATCACGACTGCCGAGATCGTCGCTGCGAGCGGCTTGCCGGCCGGGGTGGTGACGGTCACCTTCCAGTTCCAGCGCTCTTTCACCTTCGGCGTGTGCTTGGACGCGGCGAACGTGACCTTGAACGCGGGCGCCGCCCCCGCGGCGAGCGGGAAGGCAAGCACGACGAGGGCGAGTGCGGCCAGCCGGAGTCTCACCGGGCCAATGCTATTCCTCCGCCGCGCCTGCGGCGAGTGCGCCCGCAAGCCGGTCGCACAGCTCGGCCGTTCCCGCGGCGGCGACCCGCGACCGGCCCTCGAGGTCGAGGGGTGCGGCGCCGAACGGCGGCCGGTCGGGCAGGTCGATCGCGAAGCCACGTTCACGGACGAGCAGCTGCGCGGCGGCGATGTCCACCGAGCGGGCCGGCTTCAGCGAGCAGACGGCGTCGACCCGGCCGTCGGCGAGATGGCACAGCGAGATCGCGAGCGAGCCGAAGATGCGCAGCCGGTGGACGAGGCCGACGAGCGGCGGAGCGTGGCGCGCGACGAGGTCCGTGCGTGTCGCCTCGAGCGCGAGGATCTCGATCGCGTCCTTCGGGCCGACACCGTCAATCAGGGCGCCGTTCAGTCGCGCTCCGCAGCCGCGTTCGGCCGTCCACTCCTCGGAGGCGCCGAAGTCGTAGACGTAGCCGAAGTGGACGTCGTCCATCGTGCCGCCCTCGGCAACGGCGACCGAAAGAGAGAAGAAAGGCAGGCCCCGCTTTGCGTTGATCGAGCCGTCGATCGGGTCGAGAACGACCCACGTACGGCCGCCGTCGCGGTGTCCGAGCTCCTCAGAGACGAGCGTGAAGTCCTCGCCGGCGTCGTCGAAGCGAGCGACGACGGCTCGCTCGACCGCGGCGTCGATCGCGGTCGTGTCGTCGCCCCCCATGCCCTTGCCCGTGACCGGCTCGCGCTCGGTCCGCGTCGGCAGCTCGGCGAGCACGCCGCGCACGTCCTCGACCGCGGCGCGGCAGACCGCGAGCCAGTCAGTCATCGAGCGGCATGAAGAGCAGACCCGATGTGAGCTTGGGGTAGAAGTACGTGCTCTTCTGGGGCATCGTCCTGCCGGCAGCGGCGACCGCTGCCACCTGCTCGACTGTGGGCGGGCTGAGCAGGAACGCCGCTGCCGCCTCCCCGCGATCGACCGCCGCTCTCGCTTCGTCGGCGGACGGCGTGTACAGGACGTCGGGCGCGTACCGGGCGACGAGTTCGGTGTCGAGCTCGCCTTCGTCGCCGAGCAGGTAGCCGGATCCGGCCTGCGTGTATACCTCGGCGAAGGGCAGACCGTCCGCGGGTCTCGCCTCGAGCGGCGGGAGCGGGGTCAGCTCACGCGCGATCCTGTGTGTGGGGAAGATCGTCAATCCCTTCTGCTCCGTCGGGACGATCACGACGAGCATCCACGCGCTCGCCTCCGTCCCGGCCGCCTCGTGGAAGGCCAGGGCGGTCTCGTAGCGGTGGTGGCCGTCCGCGATCAGCAGGCTTGCGTCCGCAAGCTCGGCAGGCGGTTCACCCTCGACTCGCCAGAGCCGGCTGCGGACACCCTCGAGCTCGACGTCCATCGCCGGCTCCCCGGTGGCACTCGTGAGAGTCCCCTCGTAGAGGAGGAAGATCGGCTCTACGTGCGTCCGCAGGGCTCGCAGAAGCCTGAGCCGCCCCTCTTTCGGCCCGGCGTGCGTCCGCTCGTGCGGCTGGATCGTCCCGGTCGAGTACGGCTCCACCCGCAGTGCGGCAACGAGGCCGTCCCGGCGGCGGGCGACGCCGTCGGGACCGGTGTAGTCCTGGGCGAGCCACCAGAGCGCGGGCTCCTCGTCACGGACGAGCACGCCCTCGCGCTCCCACTCCGCGAGCGTGCGCGCGGTTTCGACCTCGTCCTCGGGGAGCGTCAGGCGGACGACGTTGTGCGGGCTCGAAGCGAGGTAGCGCGCACGCTCCTCAGGAGAGATCACGTCGTAGGGAGGGGCGACGAGCGAGTCGAGCGGCCCGGCCCGGCGCTCGTCGTAGCGTAGGGCCCGGAACGGCTTCACGAGGGCCACGGAGCTGAGGGTATCAGCCGCCTTCCCGCCTAGACTGGCGCCCGTGAGCTCGATCGCGCAGCTGGTCGAAGACCGCACCGTCGAGGGTGTCTACGCGGTCGCGCGGAAGCGGCGGCTCCGCACGAAGAACGGCTCGTCGTACCTCGCACTCGAGCTCGTCGACCCGAGCGGGAGCATCGAAGGGCGGGTCTGGAGCGACGTCGACCTGCTCGACGCGCGCTTCAGCGAAGGGGACGCGGTGCGCGTCCTCGGCCGGGTCGAGCGCTACCGCGATCGCCTCCAGCTCGACATCCGCTCGGTCGAGCCCGAGCCGGACACCGACCCGGCCGGCTTCGCGCCGGCGATGCGACGGGACCCCGACGAGCTCGACGGTTTCCTCGAGTTCCTCGCCGGCGAGATCTCCCACCCGGGCCTGAACGCCACAGTTGCGCGCTTCACGGGGGACGCCGAGATCAGACGTCGCCTGCGCGCGCTGCCGGCAGCGCCGGACGTGCACCACGACTACGCCGGCGGGCTGCTCGAGCACACGGTCGGAGTGGCGACGATCTGCCGTGAGCTCTGCCAGCTCCATCCCCGGCTGCGCGCCGACCTGTTGCTGTGCGCCGCCCTTCTCCACGATGTCGGGCGGACCGTCGAGCTGGCGCCCGGCCCGGGCTTCCGGCAGACGGCCGAAGGGCGGCTGCTCGGTCACGTCCACCTGGGGGCGCGGCTGATCGAGGAGCGAGGCGACGCGCTCGACACCGACGCGCGAGCGGAGCTGCTCCACGCAGTCGCTTCGCACCACGACCTGCGGGCGGCCAAGACCGCGGAGGCGGCCGTCCTCTACCACGCGAACCAGCTCGACTCGGTCGCGGCAACGCGGCCGGTGGACGGCACCTAGCCGTCGGCAGGCTTGGCTGCGGTACTCCTCGCGCTCGCCGCGAGCGCGTCGTGGGGCGTTTCCGACTTCCTCGGTGGGCTGACCAGCCGCCGGTTGACGCTCGCGACGGTGATGGGCCTGACCACCCCGCTGGGCCTGGTCGCGATCGGTGCGCTGGTCGCGATTCGCTGGCAAGGCCCGCCCGGGGCCGTCGTTCGCGCTCTGGGGGGCGCTGACGGGCGTGCTCGGCGCGGTCGGAATCGCGTCCCTCTACCAGGGTCTCACCGTCGGGCGGATGGGCGTCGTCGCTCCGATCTCCGCCACCGCGCCGCTGATCCCGGTGACGATCGGCCTTGCCCGCGGTGAGCGGCCGAGCGCGCTTCAGGGCGCCGGGATGTGCCTCGCGCTGATCGGCGTAGTGCTCACGGGCCGGGAGCACGACTCGACGTCGCAACGGCGGATGGCCTCGGGCGCCGGCTTCGGGCTGCTGGCGGCCGCCACCTTCGGCGGATCGCTGTTCGCGCTCGATCAGGCGGCGAACGCCGATCCGTACTGGGCGGCGTTCGACATCCGCGTGGCTGCGTCGCTCACCGTCGCCGCCGTTCTCCTCGCCACCCGCAGGCCGGTGCGGGCGCCGAGGTCGCTGTTTCCGGCGATCGCCGTCGTCGCCCTCTTGGACGTCGGGGGCACGGTGCTGTTCGCGGTCTCGACGACGAAGGGGCTGATCAGCGTCGTCGCCGTGCTCGTCTCGCTCGTCCCGGTGTTCGTCGCCGTCCTGGCCCGGATCGTGCTCCACGAGCGGCTCGAACGCGTGCAGCTCGCCGGCGCCGCGCTCGCGATCGCCGGTGTCGCGTTCATCTCCGCCGGTTAGACGTTGAAGCGGATGTTGAGAACGTCGCCGTCCTGGACGACGTACTCCTTGCCCTCGAGCCGCTGCTGGCCGCGCTTCGAGACCTCGGCCCGCGAGCCGGCCTCGACCAGGTCCTGCCAGTTGATCACCTCGCAGCGGATGAAGCCCCGGGCGATGTCGGAGTGGATCGTCGCGGCGGCGTCGAGCGCCGTCTGTCCCCGCCTGAGCGTCCAGGCGCGCGTTTCCTTCTCGCCGGCGGTGAAGAACGTGACCAGGTCGAGCGCATCCTTCAGGCGCAGGGCAACCTGGTCGAGCGCCGAGCGGGCACCGTCGCGGAAGGCCGCAGCGTCCTCCTCGTCGAGCTCCGACAGCTCGGCCTCCAGCTTGAGGTCGATCCCCGCCGGCCCGTTCTCGACGACCACGACCGGTTTCGTCGTCAGCGGGTCGAGCTCCGGCGGCAGCTCGTCCGGGTAGTCGGCGACGCTGCCGCCGGCCTCGACATGGGCGAGCAGCCGCTCCAGGTCGGCGACCTCCTTGCGCAGCTTCGGATCGCCCGACTTCGCCTGCTGGCGGACGCGTTCGAGCCTCCGCTCGATGTGATCGCGGTCGGCGACCAGGAGCTCGAGCTCGAGCTCCTCGCGCTGACCCGGCTCTCGGACGACCATCAGCAGTGCGTCCACCTGGCGCAGGTTCCCGAGCAGCTGAGGCCCTGTGCCCGGAACGTCCACGACCCGGATCGCGGCCGGCGTGATCTTCTTCGCGTGCTCGACCGCAGCCACCGGCGCCAGGCGCTCGTCGGCGATCGGCGCCATGCCGACGTGCTCCTTGCGCTCGTGCCCCTGCGCCCCCGCGCGGGTCAGCGCGTTGAACAGCGACGTCTTGCCGGCGCCGGGCATGCCGACGATCCCCACCTCGAGGGCCAAGCCCCCTATCCTCCGAAGCCGACGCGCCCTTCGCGCGCGAACCGCTTGACGTAGACGATCCGGCGCAGCGAAACGGTGTAGCGGCCGTCCTCGACGTCCAGCGAGAGCGAGGCCTCCTCCGAGCCGAGCGCTTCCTCGAGCCGGTCCGCGGAGGCCGCGTCGACGACGGCGATCATCACCTGACCGCCGTCGAACCCGATCTCGATCCGGACACGATCAGCCACGAGCGACCAGCTCCGAGAGGACACCGTGAACGGAGTCTGGATGAACGAACGCGACCTGCATCCCGAACAACCCGCGGCGTGGGGCGGTGTCGATCAGGTGTGCGCCCTGCTCCTCGAGCTTCGCCAGCTCGGCGGGCAGGTCGTCGACCTCGTAGGCGACGTGATGCATCCCCGGGCCTCGCCGGTCGAGGAACCTGCCGACGGGCGTCTCGGGGCCGAGCGCCGCGACCAGCTCCAGGCGGCTCGAGCCGACGAGCAGCGACACGGCCTCGACACCCTGCTCGGCCTGGGTCTCGCGCTCCTCGAGCTCGGCGCCGAACATCCGCTCGTAGCTCGAGACCGCTTCGTCGAGATCCTCGACTGCGACGCCGACGTGGTGAATGCACTTCGCGGCCATTGCCGCGACTCTATCTAGGGCAGCGCACGCACGGTGCCGATCGTCTCGGCTGCGCGCGACTCGGGCTCGATGTCGGCGAGGAGCGTGTCGAGCTCGTCCTTGTTCAGCGTCTCCTGCTCGAGCAGCGTTGCCGAGAGCCGGTCGAGGTGGGAGCGGTGCTTCGTGAGCAGGCGAGTCGCCTCCTGGAACGCCTCGTCGGTCAGACGCGCCTGCTCGGCATCGCGCAGCCGCTTTGTCTCCTCGGAGAGCGCGTAGTTGTCGGCCCGCATCGTGCGCGAGGAGACGGCGTCGCCCATCCCGTATTCGAAGACCATCGCCCGCGCCAGTCCCGTGGCCTTTTCGAGGTCGTTCGCCGCCCCGTTCGTGACGCGGCCGAACACGACTTGCTCGGCGGCCCGCCCCGCGAGGTAGACGGTCATCATGTCGATCAGCTCTTCCTTCGTATGCAGGTAACGGTCCTCCATCGGCAGGTTGAGCGTGTAGCCGAGCGCCTGGCCGCGGGAGACGATCGTCACCTTGTGCACGGGCAGGGCTTCGCCCATCAAGTAGGACATCAGCGCGTGGCCGGCCTCGTGGTAGGCGAGGATGCGCTTCTCCTTCTCGCTGACGACGCGCCGCTGCTGGAGACCGGCGACGACCCGCTCCATCGCCGCCTCGAACTCGGCCTGCCCGATGCTGTCGAGGTCGCGGCGGCCGGCGAAGATCGCCGCCTCGTTGCAGATGTTCGCGAGGTCGGCCCCGGCGAGCCCGGCGGTCTGGCGGGCGACGGCGTGCAGGTCGACGTCCTCGGCCATCGGCTTGCCACGCGTGTGCACCTCGAGGATCTTCTCGCGGCCGGCGAGATCGGGCGGCGCGACGAGCAGCTGCCGGTCGAACCGGCCCGGGCGCAGGAGCGCGGAGTCGAGATCCTGTATGCGGTTGGACGCGGCCATGACGACGACCTGGGTCTCGTTCGCGAAGCCGTCGAGCTCGACCAGCAGCTGGTTCAGCGTCTGGTCCTGCTCGCGGTTGAAGCCGCTGCCCGTGCGAGCGGCGCCGACGGCGTCGAGCTCGTCGATGAAGATGATCGACGGCGCGTTCTTGCGCGCGGTCGCGAAGAGCTTGCGGATGCGCGAGGCGCCGAGGCCGGCGAACATCTCGACGAACGCGGCCGCGCTCTGCGAGTAGAAGCTGGCGCCGGACTCGTGCGCGACAGCCTTGGCGAGCAGCGTCTTCCCGGTGCCGGGCGGGCCGTAGAGGAGCAGGCCCTTCGGCACTCGCGCGCCGAGCTTTGCGAAGCGCTTCGGATCGCGCAGGAAGTCGACGACCTCCTGGAGCTCCGCCTTCGCGTCCTCGACGCCCGCGACGTCGGCGAACGTGACCGAACTCTTCGAGTTCGTGTCGACCTCGCTCGGCTTCGTGCGCGGCATCATCTGAATCGTCCGCCAGATCAGGAAGACGATCAGGCCGAAGAAGAAGATCGGCAGCCAGGTGAGAGCGCCCTGGCTGATCTCGTGGCTCAGCGAGGCGAGGGGCATGTTTCCACGCATCGGCAGAGGCGAGGCTTTGCATTAGTACGCTGGTTCGATGGAACTGCCGCTGCCGCCGCACTGGGATCCCGAGCTCGTCGAGGAGGTCCGTCGCGTCCCCTACAGCGAGCTCGCGGGTGAGGCGGAGACGTGGGCGGCGCTGCACGGCCTCGGCGCAGCCCGCGACGACTCGCGGCGGGTCTGCCTGCTGCTCGTCGATGTGCAGAACACGTTCTGCACGCCCGGCTTCGAGCTGTTCGTCCCCGGCGCTCCCGACGACAACCGGCGGCTGTGCGACTTCCTCTACCGGAACCTCGGCGCGATCACTCAGGTGGTGGCGACGCTCGACACGCACCGGGCCACCCAGATCTTCCACCCGGCGTGGCTCGTCGATGCGGAAGGACGCCACCCGGCGCCCTATACCGTCGTCTCGGCCGTCGACGTCGAGCGAGGCGTCTGGCGGGCGGCGGAGGCGTCGAACCAGGATCACCTGCTCCGGTACGTTCGCGAGTTGGAGGCGGGCGGTCGCTATCGCCTGACGGTCTGGCCGTACCACGCGATGCTGGGTGGGGTCGGTCACGCGCTCGTCGCGGCGGTCGAGGAGGCCGTCTTCTTCCACGGGATCGCGCGACGGAGCCAGCCGGCGTTCGAGATCAAGGGCAACGATCCGCTGACCGAGCACTATTCCGTGTTAGGCCCGGAGGTCGGCGGCGACCGCAACGACGACCTGATCGCGCGGCTCGGCACGTTCGACACAGTCGTGATCGCGGGCCAGGCGAAGAGCCACTGCGTCGCCTGGACGGTCGAGGATCTGCTCGCGGACGTTCGGGCCGACCGCATCTACCTCCTCGAGGACTGCACCTCCCCGGTGGTGGTCCCGGGCGCGGTCGACTACACCGAGGAGGCGGACGCGGCGTTCGGACGCTTCGCGGCGCGCGGCGCTCGCATCGTTCGTTCGACGGAACCGCTTGAGACGTGGCTCTAACCGCCACGTCCGGTGCCAGGCACCGGACGTGGCGGTTTCGGGCAGTCCGTCCCGAAGAGCCATCTTGCGGCGATGCGAGGGCCGCTCCACTCTCCATGAATGCCTCGACCGCCTCGAGACTTCGCTCCGGGCATCCATCACGTCGGTGTCGGCGCCTCGGGGCCGAGCAACTACTACCGGGACGAGATCGACCACGCATCGTGGACGAGGCTCTTCGCGAGCACCATCAGTCGCCACGGCTGGACCTGCATCATCGTCTGCGAGCTCTCCACGCACTGGCACGCGATCCTCGACGTTCACGACCACTCTCTGCCGGCGGGCATGCAGTACCTCAACGGCGAGCATTCCAGGGCATTCAACGAGCGCCACAGCCGGGTGGGCTACCTCGTGCGCGATCGGTACTGGTCGCGACGGAAGGCGACGGAGACGGAGCTTCTGAGCGCGTTTTGCTACGTCGCCAACAACCCGGTGCGCGCCGGCATCGTGAAGCGGGCGGAGGATTGGCCTTGGAGCAGCTACTCAACCACAATCGGGCTGGCTGAGTCCTTTTCGTTCGTCGATGCCTCGATTGTTCTCGCGCAGTTCGGAAAAACGAAGGCCCACGCGAGAGCTGCTCTTCGGCGTTACGTGACGAGTCTTGCCGCACCGAGTCCCGAGGCCGGTTGACCCTTTTCGGACAATGTCTGGTGCCTGGCACCGGACGTGGGACGAGGAGACGTGTCCGCTGGGGACGCGCGAGCGAGGCTACGAGACGAGCTCGAGGCGGTCGTTCGGGCGGTAGCGGCGTCCGACCTTCGCGGCCTCGCGGCCGTCGGTCATGACGATGTCGCCCGTGAAGTCGTTGTCGCCGCGGATCAGAGACGAGCCGACCCCGTACGCGTCCACGGGCACACCCGCCTGCTCGAAGGCGCGGATGCGGTCGGCGGTGAAGCCGCCCGAGACGACGATCTTGACGCGCTCGAACCCGTCGCGGTCGAGCGCCTCCCGCACGTTGCGGACGAGCCGTTCGTTGACGCCCCGCGGGTCGAAGTCGCCCATCTCGTTCCAGAGCGAGCGGTCGACGAGCTGTCCGGAGGTGTCGAGCCGCACGCCCCAGAGCCGATCCTTGAGCGCCCGGGCGACTTCGAGCGCCGTGCGCACGGAGTCGTTCTCGAAGTCGACCAGCACGACGATGTTGAAGTCCGGCGGCGCCCATTCCGCAAACTTCGTCGACGCCAGCACCGTGTTCCCGCCGTAGGAGGCGATCAGCGAGTGCGGCACGGTTCCGATCCCGCGTCCGCCCCACCAGGAGGACTGAGCATCGGTGGTAACCCCGATCTCCGAGCCGACCAGAGCGCCCGCGACGTACGCGGCGTAGCCGTCGCCCGTCTGCACGCGGTGGTGATCGTGCCTTGCCGGCATGAAGATGATCGGCTTCCCGCCGGCCGCCTCGAGCACATGCGTCACGTTCGTGGAAATCAGCGTGCGCCGTGCGAGCACTCCCAGGTACAGCGTCTCCAGGTGCGCGAAGAGCGTGTAGTCGCCCTCGATCGTCATCACCGTCTCCCAGGGCTGGAGGCGATCTCCGTCGTAGAGCGCGTGGACGGTCAGCTCGTCCCAGTCGTCGGCGCAGAGCTTGAGGATCGCGATCGCCTCGTCCATGCCGCCGAGCACGGCGTGCCGCTTCTGGAACACCTGCATGACGACGCGCGGACGGCGCCCGTCGGCGAGGAGCGCCGAGCGAGTGTGGTTGAAGTAGGCGTCGGTGTAGTAGCCCTCCCGCATCTTCTCGACGGGAAGGTCGAAGATCTCCGGCGGGAGTCGCCTACCCTGGGTGCGGGTGTTGAGTGCCATGGGGCTCCTCGAGCTCGAGGCAGGCCTGAAGCGCGGCCTCGGCGACCTCGAGCTGGGCGGGGTCGGGATCGGCGGTTGCGAGGCGGTGCTGAAGCTCGTGACCCGGGCGGGCGAGCGCACGGGCAACCGGGTGCTCCGGATGCCGGACCATCCACGAGAAGACCTCCGTCGCAGCGGCAAGCCCGCCGACGGCGGCCGCAACCCGGGCGAGACCGCGAACGCGCTCGGGCGCGCGGGCGGCGAGAGCTCCGCCGACCGCCGAGGTCAGGAGCAGCGGGCCGATCAGGTGCGACCCGCAGCGCTCGTGCTCTTTCCCGGCCGGTGCGCCGTGCTCGTAGGTGCCGATCGAGATGTGCTCGGCCCCGTGGTAGGCGGCGAGACTCGACCCGCGTAGGGCGAGCGCCGCGGGAAGGAGCGACAGCGCTCCGCCGAGCAACTCCTTCGTCGCAGCTCCGAGCTTCGGCGAGCCGCGCAGGAGCCGGACCGCAATGGCGCTCGCGGCCATCGAGCCGAGCACGAGCGGGCGCTCGAAGGGCAGTCGAGCTTCGGGACGGGCCCGACGGATTCGCGGGATGAGCATCAATGCGTCGAGCACCCTCGCCGGCCCCCGCAGCAGGGGATTCGTCACCTCGGCGGCCCGCATCCGCTTGCGACCGGAGGCGACCTTCAGCTCGCCACCGTCCGTACGCACCGCAACGGCCCAGGCGGTCGGCCCGTGCACGAGCACTCCGTTCTGGAGCGCCATCCCGCCGAGCCGGATCTTCTCGTCGGCCATCAGTTAGAGCCTAGGCTAGCGGCCGACCGCCTGCGCGACCGAGCGCAGGAACTCGACGCCGAGCTCGAGGTCGTCGACCGGGATCCGCTCGTCCGCTGAATGGATCAGCCGGGCGGCGAGGTCTGCGCTCATCGTCTTCAGCGGGAAGAAGCCGTACGCGACGGTGCCGAAGGTCTCCCGCAACCAGTGGGAGTCGGTGAAGCCGGCCACGCAGATCGGCGCCAGCCGTGCGTGGGGCTCGAGCGCGGTGACGAACTCCTCGATCGCCGACCACAGCGGAGTGCCGAGCTCGGAACGAGTCCCGCCCTGCCCACCGCGCCACTCGATCTCGTAGTCACCGTCGCCTAGCCACGCGCGAATGACCCGCTCGGCCTCTTCCTCGTCCTGGCCGGGCAGGAGCCGGCAGTCGACGGTCACCTCGCAGCGGCCGGGGATCACGTTCCGCTTCTGGGACGCCTCGATCATCGTCGGCGCCACCGTCAGCCCGAGCAGCGGCTCGATCATCTCGGCGGCGACCGGATCGACCCCGCGCGCGGCAGCGAGCGCGTCGGCCGCGGGCGGCACGCGGTCGGCGATCGCAGCGAGGAACTGTTCCGTCTCGGGCGTCAGCCTCGGCTCGGGCGGCGAACTCGCCGAGCCGCTCGATCAGGCGCGCCGCCTTCACCAGCGCGTTGTCGGCGATGCCCGGCATCGACCCGTGGCCGCTGCGACCGCGGACGTGCAGGACGAACGGCGAGCTGCGCTTCTCGGCCGACGAGCAGAGGTAGAGCACACGGCCGCCGATCTCGACGCGGTCGCCCGCCCCCTCGTTGACCGCGTAGTCGCAGCGCACGGCCTCCGGATGCTCGCGGCAGAGCCACGACAGCCCGTAGTCCGTCCCCTCCCCGAGCTCCTCGTCGGCGGTGGCGGCGAAGATCAGGTCGCCGGCCGGGCGAAAGCCCTCGCGGGCGAGCGACGCGACCGCGACCGCGTTGGCCGCTACCTGGTCCTTCATGTCCAGCGCGCCGCGACCCCAGACGTGCCCGTCTCGGAGCTCGCCCGACCACGGGTCGACCGACCACTCCGCCGGGTCGGCGAGCACCGTGTCCGTGTGGGAGAGCAGCAACAGGCGGGGTCCGTCCCCGCGCCCGGGAATCCTCGCGACCAGGTTCGCCCGCTCCGCGACGCGCGCGTACAGCTCGCATTGGACCCCGCACGGTTCGAGGTAGTCGCGCAGCAGCTCGGCCGCCTGCGTCTCGTTCCCGGGCGGGTTGACCGTGTTCAGGCGGATCAGCTGCTGGAGCAGCTGCACGACCTCGTCGCGCAGCGAGGCGTTCGGCATCTACGCCTCGGCGATCGCCCGGTTCGTCAACTCGGTGCGGATCTTCCAGAGCTCGGGGTAGAGCTTGCGCTGGATCAGATTGCCGAGCAACTCGACGGGCGTGCCCTGTGTGCCGACGACCTCGGCGCCGATGATCCGCTCGACGACCATGAAGTGCCGGACGCGCCAGGTCGTCGCCCACTCGTCGAGGTCGGTGAGGGCCTCCGCAAGCTGGTACAGGTCCTCGTGCTCACGGCCCTGCGTGTAGACCTCGAGCAGAGACAGGCCCTGCTTGCGGCGGAGCTCGTGGAAGGCCTGCCCGAGCCCCGGGGCCGCTTGGCGGACGCGGCTCCAGCCGGGCGAGTCGAAGCCGCTGCCGTGACCGAGGACCGGCCGCACGTCGGCGGTGTACTCCCACGGCGACATCAGCTCGAGCATGTCGAGCTGCTGCGTGACGAGCCGGAAGCAGAGGATCGAGCGGTGCAGCAGCCGGAGGGCGGCGGCGATCTCGCCGCGCTCGAGGTGCCCGGTCGCCAGCTCCGTCTCTTCGCCGGCGAGCTTCAGCCACAGCTCGGACGACTGGTGCACGCACTGGAAGAGCAGCTCGTCGTGGTGCGCGCGCTCCTCCGGCGTCTTCTGGAGTGCGAGCAGCTCGTCGGTTCGCAGGTAGCGCTCGTAGTCGCTGGCGCCGGCACCGGGAAGGATCGGGGCGAACTCGTCGGCCAGCCCGGTCTGCTCGTGCCTGGACATGCGCGCAGCATACTTCTCGTCGTGAGCGACCTTTTCGCCGACGCGGCCGCACGGCGGATGCCGGAGAGCGCGCCGCTGGCGACGCGACTTCGCCCCGTTACGCTCGAGGACTTCGTCGGGCAGCGGCACGTGCTCGGCGAGGCATCGGCGCTGCGGCTCGCGATCGCGGAGGACCGCGTCGGCTCGGCGATCTTCTTCGGCCCGCCCGGAAGCGGGAAGACGACACTCGCGCGCATTGTCGCCACGACCACGGGCGCCGCGTTCGACGAGCTCTCCGCCGTCTCGGCGTCGGTCTCCGACGTGCGCGCCGTGCTCGCGCGCGCCCGCGAGCGGCTCGGTGCGCAAGGGCAGCGCACGATCCTCTTCCTCGACGAGATCCACCGCTTCAACAAAGCGCAGCAGGACGCGCTCCTGCCGGCGGTCGAGGAGGGTCTCGTCACGCTGATCGGAGCGACGACCGAGAATCCGTATTTCGAGGTCAACTCGGCCCTGCTCAGCCGGATGCAGCTCTTCGAGCTCGAGCCGCTCGAGATCTCGGACCTCGAGCGGGTGATCGCGCGGGGCGAGGCGGCGCTGGGAGTCGAGCTGCCGGCCGAGCTACGCAACCTGGTTGCCCGACGTGCGGGCGGTGACGCGCGGAACGCGCTGACCATCCTCGAGGTCGCGGTGCGTACCGCCACGGGTGGGGCGGTGACCGAAGGCCACGTCGAGGACGCCGCGCGTAAGCGGCCGCTCCTCTACGACAAGGGCGGCGACGCGCACTACGACTTCGCCTCGGCGTTCATCAAGTCGATGCGCGGCTCCGACCCTGACGCCGCCGTCTTCTACCTGGCGGCGATGCTCGAGGGCGGCGAGGACGCCCGGTTCGTGGCGCGGCGGATGGTGATCCTCGCCTCCGAGGACATCGGCAATGCCGACCCGCGCGCGCTGCTCATCGCCGTCGCCGCCGCTCAGGCGGTCGAGCACGTCGGCCTCCCCGAGGCGCGCCTCAACCTCGCGCAGGCGGCGATCTATCTCGCGCGGGCGCCGAAGTCGAACGCGAGCACGGTGGCGCTCGGCGAGGCGACGGCCGACGTACGCGAACACGGCACGGTTCGGCCGCCCGACTCGCTACGCGACGCGCACTATGCCGGCGCGAAGAAGCTGGGGCGGGGAGCCGGCTACGTCTATCCGCACGATGACCCAGCCGGCTTCGAGGTCGACTACCTTCCCGACGAGCTCAAAGGGCGCACGTACTACCGCCCGTCGGGGAACGGCGAGGAGTCGGAGTGACGCTGCACGTGTACGAGTGGGGCGACCGCGGCGCTCCGCCGCTCGTCTGCCTGCACGGCGTGACCTCGTACGGCGGGCGCTTCGAGCATCTCGCCGCTCGGCTCGCCGATCGCTACCACGTGCTCGCGCCCGACCTGCGCGGGCATGGCCGCTCCGACTGGGAGCCGCCCTGGGATCTCGAAGCGCACCTCGGAGACGTGCTTGCAAGCGTCCCGCCGGGCCCTGCGGTGTGGGTCGGCCACAGCTTCGGCGGACGCCTGGTCGCCGAGCTGGCGGCGCGGGATCCGGATCGCGTCGAGCGCCTCGTCCTGCTCGACCCTGCGCTTCAGGTCACTGCCGCACGTCGCCTTCGACCTGGCCGAGAACGAGCGGGCCGACGCCGCGTACCCGTCGGTCGAGGCCGCCGTTCAGGCCCGGTACGACGCCGGCCGCGTCCTGCTCGCCCCGAAGAAGCTCGTGATCGAGTCGGACGCCGGCCATCTCGAGGAGGGCCGCGACGGCCTGCTCCGCTACCGCTACTGCAAGAGCGCCGTGATCGCCGCGTGGAGCATCATGGCGACGCCGCCCCCGCCGCCCGCGCAGGTGGACACGCTGATCGTCGTCGGCGCCGACTCCTGGCTGACCCTCGACGAGCACGCGGACGTTTACCGTGAGGCGCTCGGCGAGCGGCTCCGGCTCGTCACCGTCCCCGGCGGTCACACGGTCTACTGGGACGCGCTCGACCAGACGAGCGACGCCCTGACTGCATTTCTCGCCTGACTTCGGTTCGACGCGCACATCGAATCCAGCTTGTGCTACGTCGATTCGTCGGCGTTGGTCAAACTGGTCGTCGAAGAGCCCGAGACACACGCGCTCGAGCGTGTGCTCGGTGAGCGGCTCGCTCGATGCGATTCACCTCGGCTCCGCGATCTCACTCGGCGCCGACCTGGGCGGCTTCCTTACCTACGACGCCCGTCTTGGAGATGCGGCCGCTGTCACTGGTCTCCCCCTGCTCGCTCCGCGCTGAGTCTGTCAGAGGATTCGCGCGCCGAGCGCGCTCGCGACCAGCTCGACGGCGAGCTTCGCGGTCTGATTCTCCACGTCGAGGATCGGGTTGACCTCGACCACCTCGAGCGAGCCGAGCAGGCCCGACTCGGCGACGATCTCCATCGCCAGGTGCGCCTCGCGGTACGAGAGGCCGCCTCGGACGGGGGTGCCGACGCCGGGCGCGACGTCGGGGTCGAGCGCGTCCATGTCCAGGCTGACGTGCACGAAGCCGGGCCCCGCGACGTGCTCGAGCGACGTCCTGATCGCGTGCTCCATCCCGAGGCGGTCGACGTCGCTCATCGTGAAGACGGTCGCGTTCAGCTCGTGGAGCAGATCCCGCTCGGCCTCATCGAGCGAGCGGATGCCGACGAGCGCGACGCGGCTCGGATCCACGCTCGGCAGCTCCCAGTGCTCGCTCGCGAACAGGTCGCCTGCCAGGCCCATCGCCGCGGCCAGCCCCATGCCGTGGACGTTGCCGCTCGGGCTCGTCTCGGGCCGGTTCAGGTCGCCGTGGGCGTCGATCCACACCACGCCGCCCGGCCCGTCGGCCCGGGCGAGCCCGCCGAGCGTCCCGAGCGCGACCGAGTGGTCGCCGCCGAGGACGAGCGGCATCTGCCCCCGCTCCTGCGCGACTGCGACGAGGTCGGCGACCCGCTCGCAGGCCATGATGATCTCGTCCAGGTAGCGGACCCGCTCGTCGCCGACCTGCGCCGCCTCGGCGACGGCGGTCTGGACGTTCCCGTAGTCGACGCAGTGCCGCCCGAGCGCCTCGATCTGCGCGTGCAGGCCCGCGTAGCGGATCGCCGAGGGCCCCATGTCGACCCCACGCCGCCCGGCCCCGAGGTCGAGCGCAGCACCGATGACGGCAACCGGACGAAGAGTCTCTTCGGCGGACACGGACGGAATCTACTGAGACACCGACGCCGCGACCGACCTGGCGGGCGCGGCACCCAGCGGCTCGCCGTGAGTACGAGGACTCTTGGGGAAGGGGGCACACGGGGGAAACCGGCCGTTTCCCCCGTGAGAGCGAGCCCGCGGCTGAGCCGCGGCGAGCGGTGTGGCGAGGGCCGGAATCGAACCGGCGACACCACGGTTTTCAGCCGTGTGCTCTACCGACTGAGCTACCTCGCCGAGCCGGGGAAGTCTAGCCAAGCGTTCGCCGAACATCGGCCGCCCGCCGCGAGCGTCAAGCGAGCCGAATCGTCAACCCCTGGCCGGGGCGGATCGAGAACATCTCCGCTGCGTTCCCGTCCCTGATCGCGACGGCGATGTTCTCGTACGCGTCCTCGTACAGGATGATGTCGCCGGCACGGGCATCGGCGAACGTGCGCGCCGCGGTTGCGTAGTAGCGCTCGAACCCGAGGTCGAGGTCGACGCGCTGGCCGGGAGCGATGCCTGCTCGCTCCAGGTCGCCCCGCGCCAGGTTCAGCTGCACGTTGCCGTAGCGATCGACGTAGAGGACGGTCGCCCGGATCCGGGCCTCGCCGACGTCGGGCTCCGGCAGCTTGATCCGCACCAGCGCGCTCGGATCGAGCGGCGGCCCGAGCTCGTCCGGCGCCACGCCGCTCGCGAGGTGCGCCGCCGCGGGCGAGAAGACGTCACGACCGTGGAACGTCCTGGAGACAGGCTCGAGCATGTACGTCGTGTTCGCCAGCTCCCAGGCGCCGGCGATCCCGCCGAGCTTCTCCGCCGCCGGCACGAGCAGACCGTTGTCCGGACCGACGTACAGACGGCCGGTCGTGTCGCGCAGGGCGAGCGAGCGGCGGTCGCTGCCGACGCCCGGATCGACGACCGCGAGGTGCACGCCCTCCGGCATGTACGGCACCGTGTTCGCGAGCACGAGCGCCCCCTGCAACACCGCCTGCGGCTCGATCCCGTGCGTGATGTCGACGATCTGCACCTCCGGGGCGATCCGCTTCATCACCCCGTGGCAGGTGCCGACGAAGTCGTCCTGAAGCCCGAAGTCGGAGAGGAAGGTGATGAACACGGCCGCAGGCTACCCCGCTTCGACCACCGCCGAAACGAGACCGTCGAGGTCGTGCGTCTGCGCCTCGGCCGCGATCCGCAGTCCCGCGGCCCGGGCAGCGGCGGAGGTCTCGGGGCCGATCGACACGACCGGGATCCCGCGCTCCCGCTCGGCGAGCGCGCGCGCGGCCGACGGTGAGGCGAGCACGACGAGGTCGCCCTCGATCGGCTCGACCTCCGTCACGGAAACGGTTCGGTAGAGCGCGACGAAGTCCGCGCCCAGCTCGTCGGCGAGCAGCCGCCGCGCTCCCTCCGCGCCGGCGAACAGGACCCGGCCGGCCGGTCGCGGCAGCTCCGCGAGCAGGCCCTCCTGTGTGGACACCTGCGGAACGAGATCGACCTCGCCCCACGCCTCGGCGGTCGCGCGACCGATCGCGGCCACCTTCCCGGGTCGGCCGGAAGCGCGGTGCCTCAGCTCGTCTGCGGCGGCCGCGCTCGTCAAGAGCAGCCAGTCGTAGCCGCTCAGGTCGATCGGGCCGCTCTCGATCGGCTCGATCGCGACGAGTGGGCGCTCGACCACGCCGTAGCCGAGCGCGCGCAGACGGGCAGCGAGCCGCTCGTTGCGGCCTTCCGGCCGGGTCAGGACGATCGTGAGGCCAGGCGTGCGAGCTCCTCCCCGAGTGCTGCCGGGTCGTCGCCGGAGCGCCGCTCGACCCAGCGGCCGTCCTCGTCCGCGACGAGCCCGACGAGCACGGTTCCGTCGTGGTGGGCGGCGACCGGTGCCAGGCACCCGCCGCCGACGACCGCCACGCACGTGCGCTCCGCCTCGACCCGCCGCCGCGTCTCCGCATCGTCCGCGGAGGCGACCAGCGCCTCCTCGCCCGCACGCACCTGGACCGCCAGCGCCCCCTGGCCGGCCTCGGGGAGCAGGTCGTCCGGCTCGAACCGATGCCCGATCTCGCCGCCGAGGCCGAGGCGGTCGAGCCCGCAGGCGGCGAGCACGACCGCGTCGAGGCCGCGCTCGCCGCGCTTGCGGAGCCTCGTGTCGATGTTGCCCCGCAGCGGCTCGATCGACAGATCGGGCTGAAGTGCCAGCAGCTGCGCCCGCCGGCGGACCGAGGCGGTGCCGATCCTCATCCCCGGGCGCAGGGCGCCGGCTCCGCAGAGCGCATCACGCGCGTCCTCGCGGGCCAGATACGCGCCGACGACGAGCCCGTCAGTGTCAGACGAGGTCATGTCCTTCGCCGAATGGACGGCGGCGTCGATGCGCCCCTCGAGCAGCGCCTCCTCGATCTCCTTGACGAACACGCCGCGGGAACCGATCTGGCCGAACGGGCTGCGCCGGTCGCGGTCGCCGGCGGTCGTCATCGGCATCAGCGCGATCTCGCGGCCGGGCGCGCGGAGCAGCTCGGCGGCCAGCGAGGCCTGCGTCAGCGCAAGCCGGCTGCCTCGCGAGCCGAGGCGGAGCAGCACGTCAGGGTGTCTTGTCTTCGCCGAGCCCGAACAGGTGCCGGACGGTCTCGGCGTAGCTCCCGCCGTCGGCTCCGGCGGCCGCCTCCTTGAGGCGAATCGTCGGCAGGTGCAGGAGCTTGTTGACGATCTGCGCGGTCACCGACTCGACCGCCGCCTCCTGCGACTCGGACAGTCCGAGGCGTCCGCGCGCGCGCGCCAGCTCGGCGGCGCGGATCTCCTCGGCCCAGGCCCGCAGCGTGGCGATCGCCGGGACGACCTCGCGCGAGGCCGACCATTCGCGGAAGCTCTCGGCCTCCTCCGCCACGATCGCCTCGGCACGGGCGGCCTCCCGCCGCCGCCCGGCCAGGCTCGCGGCGACGACGGACTCGAGATCGTCGATGTCGTAGAGGTAGCAGCCGTCGAGCGTGTGGATCGCGGGGTCGAGATCGCGGGGAACGGCGAGGTCGATCAGGAACAGCGGCCTGCCCTTGCGGCCGCGAAGGGCGATCTCCACGCGCTCGCGCGAGAGCGCCCGTCCGGGCGAGCCGGTCGACGAGACGAGGACGTCGACCTCGGCCAGCCTGTCGGCCGCCTGCTCGAAGGGGATTCCCTCGCCGCCGAAGCGGGCCGCGAGCGCGGCGGCGCGCTCGGTCGAGCGGTTCGCGACGAAGGCGACGTGGGCTCCCCGCGCGGCCAGGCTGCGGGCGGCGAGCTCGGCGACATGGCCGGCACCGACGAGGAGGACGCGGCAGCCGTCGAGCTGCCCGAAGACCTGTTGCACGAGCGCGGCCGCGGCCGAGGAGACGGACGCCGGGCTCTCGGCGATCGCCGTCTCGGCCCGCACCTTCTTCCCGGCGTGCAGCGCCTGCCGGAACAGACGGTCGAGCATCGGGCCGGTGGCCCCCGCCTCGTATGCGGTCCGAACCTGCCCGAGGATCTCGCCCTCGCCGGGCACCATCGAGTCGAGGCCCGCGGCGACACGGAAGAGATGGACGGCCGCGGACTCGTCGGCCAGGCGGTAGACGACCGCGGCCAGCTCCTCTCCGGGAAGCCCGCTGATCTCGGCGAGCGCGCCGAGCGCGCGCGCTTCGGCGTCGTCGCCGACCAGGTAGAGCTCGGTGCGGTTGCATGTCGAGAGGCAGACGGCCTCGCCGCCCTCGGCCAGCCGGCGCGCGAGCTCCGCGGCCTCGGGAAGCGGGACGAACGCCCGCTCGCGCACCGCGACGGGCGTGCCCTGGTGTGAGAGTCCGACGAGGTGCAGGTTCATCGGCTCAGGAGAAGTGGGTGAGCTGGAGGCCGACGCGCGCGACGATCACGAGCGCGAAGCCGGCGAGGGCGAGGTAGGCGGCCCGGCGCCCGCGCCAGCCCGCTTCGTAGCGAAGGACGAGGTAGGCGCCGTAGACCACCCAGGTTCCGAGCGTGACCGCCATCAGCGCGTCGACGGATCCGCCGTCGTGGCGGAGGCGAACGAGGCCGGCGACGATCCCGGCGGTGAGGGCCGGCAGCGCGACCGCGATCGTGCGGCCGGCGAGCGTCTCGAGCGTGACGAGCGAGGGCGCGCGGCCGAGCAGTGAGCCGGGGCGGTGGGCCTTCAGCCGGCGCTCCTGCCAGAGGTAGAGCCCGGAGAGGGCGGCGGCCAGCGTGAAGGCCGCAAACGCAAGCGAGACGAGCCCGACGTGGATGACGAGGAAGACGGTCGAGTAGTCGCTGTGGCTCCCGTCGCCTGTTCCTCCGCCGACGCGGGCGAGGACGAGCAAGGCGGCCGCCAGCGGCATCACGGCGAGGCCGAGCAGGCGGTAGCGCGTCCGGCAGCCCCAGACGAGGTACACGCTGACCACGAGCCAGACGAAGAGGTTCAGCGAGCCGGCCCACGTCGCCCAGGGGAATCCGTCGGCGCGCGCCGCCTGGACGACGAGAAGGGCGGTCTGGAGCAGCCAGCCGAGGCGAACGCCCCAGGTGGCAAGCCGCCCGGCGGTCCCGGGCCGGCGTGCGTCTCCCGCGTAGGCGACGGCGGCCTCCCCGTAGGCGAGGAGAGCGGGCCAGAAGAGCAGCTCGATCATTCGGCGCGCTTCCGGGCGAGCTCGGCCAGCTCGCCGACCTCGCGCTCGAGCCGCGACAGCTTCAGCGCCATGATCACGAAGTAGACGACGACGAAGGCGAAGACGACGAGGTACGCGGCGGCGACGTACTTCTCCTCGGCTGCTCATGCCAGAGCAGCTCCCGCAGCTCGCGCAGGCGGGCGTCGAGCCGCTTCCCGGCCAGCTCGAAGTTGTAGAGCGCGGCGAAGAGCGCCAGCATCGCCGCCAGGCAGATGCAGAAGGTGAAGAACTGCGAGCCGGCCATCTGCGGCCCGTGCCGGTTGAACGCGACCGGGTGGATGTACTCGTTCGCGAGGCGGATCGCGAGGAAGCTGATCGGGATCAGGATCACGCCGAAGATCGCGTACACCGAGGAAATGTTCGCGCGCTGCGGGCCGGGCTCGACCGAGTAGCGGAGCATGAAGTAGGCCGAGTAGAAGAGGAAGAGGACGAGGAAGAGCACGAGCTGCTTCTCGCTCCACAGCCACCAGTGACCCCAGCGGTACTTCGCCCAGAGCGAGCCGGTGATCAGGGTCATCGCTCCGAAGATGACGCCGAGGTGGATGGCCACGTAGCTCTCCAGGTCGGCGCCGGGGCTCCCCTTCCAGAGATGGAGCACTCCCTTCCACGCGCCCCAGCCGAAGCAGGCGTAGGCGGTCAGGGCGATCGGGACGTGGAAGTAGAAGATCTTCTGGTTCAGGCCGTCCTGGTCGACCGGCGCGTAGAAGAAGGTCAGCGCGATTGCAGCGCACAGCAGGGCTGCGGCGAGGCCCGCGAGCAGCGGAACCCTGTTATTCCGTAACGACGTACTCAAAGGAGGCCCAGGAGATGATCGCAAAGACGGCGTCGTAGAGCGCGAGAAACCCCAGGTAACGGCCGGGTTCGGCCGCCACGCTGGCGCCGACGCCGCCGACGACGATCGGGATCGCAAGCGGCAGGAAGAGGAGCGGCAGCAGCAATTCGCGGGCGCGGCCGGCGACGGCCATCGCCGCCAGGACGGTGCCGACGGCGCAGATCCCGAGATCTGCGAGCGCGACGCCGGCGATCGTGGAGCCGTCGATCCCCGAGAAGAAGATCGCGAAGGCGGGCAGGGCGACGAGCTCGGCGACAACGAGGAAGCCGAGCACGGACAGCGATTTCGCGAGCCAGATCGCGCTCCGATCGCACGGGGCGAGCAGCAGCCCGTCGATCAGGCGCTGCTCGCGCTCGGCGACGAACGCGCGGGTCAGCCCGAGCAGCGCGGTGAACACGATCGCCACCCAGAGCAGGCCCTTCGCGGCGAGCTCGGAGCTGTCCGCCGGCAGCGCGAAATGGAAGACGACCAGCGCGGCGATGACGAAGAGGAGCATGGCGGGGACGGTGTTGCGCGCCCGCAGCTCGAGCCGCAGGTCCTTGCGGGCGAGCACGGCGACGTCGGAGAGGTAGCGGGTCATGCGCGTCCTCGCACGTGACCCGGGGGAGGGGCAGGGGGGAACCGTGAGGTTCCCCCATCAGCATCGGCCTCTGGAAGAAGGGGGTACGTGGGGGAAACCTGGTTTCCCCCACGAGAGCGAGCTGCAAGCGAGCGACGGGTCATGCGAAGGCGAGCCGGTCCGTGGCGAGTGCCGCGACCCGGTCGGGATCATGGGTGGAGACGAGGAAGGTCGCACGCGGCCGCAGCTCGGCCAGCTCGCGGTCGAGGAGTGCCGAGCCCTCCTCGTCGAGGGCGCTGAACGGCTCGTCGAGGACGAGCAGTTCGGGGTCGTGGAGCAGGGTGCGGCACAGCGCGAGGCGTTGGAGCATCCCGCGGGAGAACGAGTCGGCTCGCTGGTTGCGCGCCTCCCAGAGCCCGAAGCGCTCGAGCAGCATGCCGATGCGCTCGCGCCGCTCGGGGACGCGGTAGAGGCGCCCGTACAGGTCGAGGTTCTCGAGCGCGGTCAGCTCGCGGTAGACGAGCGGCTCGTGGCCGAGGAAGCCGATGCGCTCGCGCGAGGTGCCGACGCGGAGATCGCCGGCCGTCGGCACGAGCAGACCGGCGACGAGGCGAAGCAGCGTCGTCTTGCCCGAGCCGTTCGGGCCGGTGACGAGCAGGAAGCTGCCTCGAGGAACGTCGAGATCGAGGTCGCGGATGACGTGCTTCGTGCCGTAGGTGCGGCCGAGCTTGCGGGCCTCGATCATCGGCGTCCCTTCCCGGTCGTGCCGGTGCCGGCCGTGTTCTCACCGGACCTGTCCCTGGCCAGGTGCTCCCGGCCTCCTCCCCACTGCGAGCCTAGCGCGGAAAATCGCACACGTGTGTTGCGGAAGTGCGCTGGAAGCGTCACGACGCGACGACGTCGGCGAGGATGAGCGCAAAGAACGCAACGCTGATCACGCCGTTCATCGTGAAGAACGCGGCGTTCAGACGGCGAAGGTCGCCGGGCCGCACGAGCAGATGCTCGTAGACGAGGAGCGCGGCGACCACCGCAACCCCGGCCCAGTAGAGCGCTCCGACCGAAAGGCCGAGCCCGACCGCGACGAGCAGCCCGATCGTGGCGACGTGCAGCGCCCGCGCGCCGGCGAATGCGCCCCCTACGCCCCATCGGGTCGCCCACGAGTGCAGGCCCTGCTCCCGGTCGACTTCGACGTCGAACAGCGCATAGAAGAGGTCGAAGCCGGCGATCCACGCCGCCACCGCCCCGCCCAGCGCCCAAGCCTGCCATGGCAGGTCGCCGCGAATTGCCGCCCAGGCCCCCACCGGCGCGAGGCCGTCGACCGCACCGAGCCAGAGGTGTGCCAGCCACGTGAGCCGCTTCAGGTACGGGTAGACGACGAACGCCGCAACCGGGATCGGCCACAGCCAGCGCACGAGCGGGTCGAGCTGCCAGACCGCGGCGACGAAGAGCGCCAACGCCGCCAGGCAGAAGAAGACGACCTGAGCCGAGGTCAGCCTGCCCGCCGGTAGCTCGCGGCCCGCGGTCCGGGGGTTGCGTGCGTCGATCTGTGCGTCGATCAGCCGGTTCAGCGCCATCGCCAGTGAGCGGGCGCCGACCATCGCGAGCGTGATCCAGACCAGGTCGTGTGCGCTCGGCACCCCGTCGACTGCCAGGAAGGCGCCGGCGTAGGCGAACGGCAACGCGAAGACGGTGTGCTCGATCTTGACGAGCGAGGCGAAGCGGCGCGGAGCCTCCAGAGCGATCATCGGCCGCCCTCTGGCCCGTGATCGCCCGGGAGGGGGCCCGGGGGAACCGGGAGGTTCCCCCATGAGTACCGGCCTCTGCAAGAAGGGGGTTCGTGGGGGAAACATGGTTTCCCGCACGGGAGCGAGGTCGAGCTTGCCGGCAGCGATGCCGGGCTTAGCCCGGCATCGCGCCACAGGCCTGCGGCGAGCGACTTCACGTCTGGCGGTGGGCCGGGGTCTGCTCGCCGGCGAGCAGCTCCAGCGCGTGGTGCAGAGCCGGCCGCAGGATCTCGAAGCCGTCGCGGCACCCCCCGGGCGACCCTGGCAGGTTGACCACGAGCGCCGAGCCCCGCACGCCCGCGATCCCGCGCGAGAGCAGCGCGTGCGGTGTCTTCGCGATCGAGTCGGCGCGGATCGCCTCCGCGATCCCGGGCGCGGCCCGCTCGATCACCTCGGCGGTCGCCTCGGGCGTCACGTCGCGCGGCCCGAGGCCGGTTCCGCCGGTCGTCAGGACGACCGACGCCTCGTCGGCGAGCTCGGCGATCGCATCGGCGATCGCGTCCCGCTCGTCCGGGACGACCCGGCGTACGACCTCGAATCCCTCCTCGGCGAGCAGCTCCGCGAGGACGGCACCGCTGCGATCCTCACGCGTTCCGCCCGAAACGCCGTCGGAGACGGTCAGCACCGCCGCCTTCACAGCTTCTCCTTGGTCTTCTCGACCAAATGAACTGCGTCGATCGACATCGCCTTGTCGATCGCCTTCGCCATGTCGTAGACCGTCAGTGCGGCCACGGTCGCGGCAGTGAGCGCCTCCATCTCGACCCCGGTCTGCGCGGTCGTCTCGGCCGCGGCGGTGATCTCCACCCCGTCGTCGCCGACCGCGACCGTGACCTCGACGTGGGACAGTGGCAGCGGATGGCAGAGCGGGATCAGCTCGGAGGTGCGCTTCGCCGCCATGATCCCGGCGAGCTGGGCGGTCGCGAGCGCGTCGCCCTTGGGCAACTCCCGGAGGCGCTGCGCCGTCTCCGGCGCCATCCGTACGGTCGCCGCAGCCACCGCCCGGCGACGCGACAGCGGCTTTTCGCCGACGTCCACCATCCGGACGCCGCCCGCCTCGTCGACGTGCGAGAGGTCGCTCACCTGCGGCGATCGTAGCTGGGGGCAGGTGGCGCGACCCGGTCGAGATCGGCGAGCTGCTCTGAGAGCCACCGCTCCAGATCGTGCTCGCGGACCTGCGCGCGAATCGCCTCGGCCCGGGCTCGCCGCTCGGAAGCCGGCAGCTCGAGTGCCTCGTGGATCGCTGCCGCCTGAGCGACGACGTCGAACGGGTTGACCGTCAGCGCCCAGCGGCCGAGCTCCTCGCACGCGCCGGCGTTCTCGGAGAGGATCAGCACGCCGTCGCGCTCGTTGACGAGCGGCGCCTCCTTCGCCACGAGGTTCAGGCCGTCGAAGACCGCGTTCACGAGCAGGACGTCGTACAGCTTGTAGGCGGCGACCGAGCGCGCAAAATGATCTCGGGACTCGAGGCGGATCGGCTGCCAGTCCGCCGCTCCGAGACGATCGTTGATCTCGCGAACCGCCGCGTCGATCTCGTCGAGGTACGCCCGGTATTGGGGAATGTCCTGCCGCGAAGGGTCGAGCAGCGCGAGCATCCCGACTCGACCGTGCGCCTCCGGATGCTGATCGAGATAGAGCTCGAACGCCCGGAAGCCCCGCACGATGTTCTTCGAGGGGTCGGTCCGGTCGACGCGAAGCACCATCCGCTCGGTGCGGTGCTCCTCGATGTCGCGCTGCTCGGCGACGACATCGGGACTCTCGGCGAGCTCGGCGAACTCCGCCGTGTCGACCGAGATCGGGTGCGCGTTCACGATCGTGCGCCCGCCCTCGTGCTCGACGAGCCCGTCGCCCGCCTCGGAAACCTTGCCGAGCACGGCCTGCGCGGACGAGACGAAGTTGTCCCGCCAGCGGTGGGTGTGGAAGCCGAGGACGTCGTTCGCAAGCAGTCCGTCGTGGATCGCTCGGCGAGCGGGTTCAGGTAGGACGCTCCAGTAGTCGGCCTCCGGCCACGGGATGTGCACGAAGTGCGCAAGCGTCGCGTCGGGGCGCGCCTGACGGACGGCCCGCGGTGCGAGATAGAGGTGGTAGTCGTGAAACCAGACCGCCGCTTCAGGCGAGCCGTCGAGCTCCTCGACGACTGCTTCGGCGAACGCGTCGTTGACCGCCTGGTAGCTCGCCCAGGCCTCGTGCAGCCGGGCGTCGTGGCTGGGTGCCCGGGCGAGGTCCCAGAGGTAGTGCTGAAGGAACCACAGGGTCGGGTTCGCGTAGACGTTGTAGTAGCGGTCGAAGGTGGCGGGATCGTGCGTGACCAGCCGGAGCCGGTAGGGCGTCCCGTCCCGGCCCGTCTCCGCGACCGCGTCGCCCCTCGGCGCCGACTGCGCGATCCTCGTCCGTCATCGCGCTCGCGATCCACGTGACCTCGTAGCGCGAGACGAGCGGGCGGAGTGCGGTGACGAGGCCGCCCCCGCCGCGGCGGGCGGTCCGGGTCCCATCCTCGGCGCGGCCGTAGGAAACCGGGCCTCGATTCGAGACGACGATCAGCTTCCGATGTTCGGTCGGCACGGCCGAAGCCTAGAGGTGATCATCAGCGCCGGAGGCAGGCGCGGTAACGTCCAACCCTCGATGCTGACGTGCCGCAACGATTCGCAGCGGCCAGAGGCCGTGCGTTGAAGGTCCTGGTCGCGACCGACCGTTCGGAGACCGCCCGTCGCGCGGTCGCCTGGGCTGCGGATCTCGCGCGCTGCTTCGGCGGTGAGCTCGTTCTCCTTCAGGTCCTCACCGAGCCGGTTGACGGCGCGGAAGAGCGGCTGCGCGCAGACGCCGAGGCGCTTCCGGGCGCACGTGCCCTGCTTCGGGTCGACCCCGACGTGGGCACGGCGATCGTCCGCGCCGCCGAGGACGAAGCTGCGGACGTGCTGGTCGTCGGCAACGCGGGCATGGGCGGGAGGAAGGAGTTCCTGCTCGGGAACGTCCCGAACCGCATCTCGCACGCCGCGCGCTGCACCGTCGTGATCGTCAACACGACCGGCGACGCGATGCCGGAGCCGCCGCCGGAGGCGCCCGACGAGGGAGGCCTGCTCGGCCGAGCCGCTGAGATCGGGCGGGTGCTTGCCCGCCTCGGACTCGACGTGCGCGCGGCCGGCTCGATCGAGGCGAAGGCGGAGCGCCTGCGGACGGCTCTCGAGCGGCTGGGACCGACCTTCGCGAAGCTCGGTCAGATCCTCTCGACCCGCCCCGACCTGATCCCGGTCGAGCTGGCGGACGAGCTGGCGAAGCTCCAGGACCGCGTCAAGCCGCTCACGGAGGAAGAGGTCGTACTCGTGATGGAGCAGGAGCTGCGCGTCCCGTGGGAGGACGTCTTCGCGTCGATCGACCCGGAGCCGCTCGCGGCGGGGACGATCGGCCAGGTTCACACGGCGACGCTGGAGAGCGGCGAGCGGGTCGTCGTCAAGGTCCAGCGGCCGCACGCGCGCGAGGAGATCATGAAGGACCTCGGACTGCTCGAGCTGTTCGCCGAGAAGGCGCTCGAGCGAGAGGCGCTGCGCGGCACGGTGGACATTCCTGCGCTCGTCCGGCACCTCTCCGAGTCGCTACAGCGCGAGCTCGACTTCCTCCAGGAGGCGGCGAACATCGAGCGGATGAGGGCGGTGCTCGCCCCGTACGGCCGGCTCGGCGTGCCAGGCGTCCACGAGGACATCTCCACCTCGCGGCTGCTCGTGCTGGAGTTCGTCGAGGGCGTTGCGATCCGAGCCTCGGAGGACAGCCCCGGGCGGCGCGAGGCAGCTCGCCAGCTGCTCGAGGCGTTCTACCGCCAGGTGCTCGTCGACGGGTTCTTCCACGCCGACCCGCATCCGGGCAACTTGCTGTGGACGGGGGAGAAGATCGTCCTCCTCGACCTCGGCATGGTCGGCGAGCTGGGGCCCGAGCTCCGCGAGCTGATGATCGTGCTCCTGCTCTCGTTCGCCAGGAACGACCCGAAGTTCCTCTCCGAGGCGGTGCTGATGCTGGCCGGAGAGGAGCACGGGAGCGACCACGACCTCGACGCGATCGAGAGTGAGTTCGCCGCATTCATCGACCGGTTCCAGGTCGGCTCGCTCCAAGACATCGAGATCGGCCCGATGCTCGACGGGCTGATCCAGATCGCGAGCCGCCACGGCATTCGCCTCCCGGCCTCGCTTGCCCTGAGCGGCAAGGCGTTCGGTCAGGTGCAGCTGGCGATCGCCGAGCTCGACCCGCTGCTCGATCCGTTTCGGGTCGTGGGCGACTTCCTGCTCAGGAACGTGCGAGACCGGTTCCTCACGCAGGCCAATCCGCAGCACCTCTACTACGAGGGCCAGAAGCTGAAGCTCCGGCTCGTGCGCTTCGTCGAGGCGGTCGAACGCGCCACCGGCGCCCGTCCCGGGGCGAAGCTCCGGATCGACTTCGCCGGCTCGACCGCGATCGAGCAGGCAATCGGGCGCGCCGGACGGCGCCTCGCCCTCGCCGCGGCCACCGGCGCCGCGCTCGTCGGCGCCGCGACGACCACCGCGGCCGGGACGGCCAGCTGGGTTCCGATCACATTTGCGGTGCTCGCCGGCGTGGTCGGCGGCTGGCTCGGCGTCGATCTCGTTCGCCGGCGTTAGCCCTTCAGCTTCCGCAGCCGCCGATCGAGCAGGAAGGCGAGCGCCGCCATCAACCAGCCGAGCACGACGCGCTCCAGCCGTCTCCTCACGACCGTAGCCGCCACAGCACCGGGGTCTCGTCCTCGAATCCTTTCAACGGTGCCTCGATCTTCTCAGCGGGGAGCGACAGGGCGGCGACCTCCGGGTCGGCGAGGACGGAGCCCGAGACGATGATGTCGTCGCCGGACGAGACTCCGACGAGCCTGGCCGCGAGGTTCACGGTCGAGCCGAAGTAGTCGAGCATCCCGTTCTGGTTGACGGCGATGCACGGGCCCCAGTGGATCCCCACCTTGAGCGTCAGCGGGCGTCCGGCTACGGCTCGCTGGGCGGCTTGCATCGCCCGGACGGCGGGGAGGGGCCGCGCGAAGACGGCCATGATCGCATCGCCCATCGACTTCACAACGGCTCCTCCCTCCGCTGCGACCGCCTCGCGGAGCAGGTCGAGATGCTGGAGCACGGAGCCGAAGGCCGGCGCGTCGCCGACGTCGCGGTAGTAGCGCGTCGAGCCTCTCAGGTCGGTGAAGACGACCGCGAGGCTCCCCACCGAGATCGGCTCGCCCGGCCGCAGCGCCTCCGCTGCGAACAGGTCGCGAAAGGTCTGAAGCGCCGTCACCTCGGCGGCGGTGGCCGCCTCGTCGCCCCACGCGGTGCGCTCGAGCACGACCAGCTGCTCCTCTCCGGTCGCGTTCTCGAGCTCGATTGTCGCCTCCTCGGCCAGCTCGAGTGTCCCGGCGGGCCAGCCTGCGGGCTCCGGTCGCGCGACGGCCTTCGCTTTCCCGCCGCCGCCGACGACAACCGGCAGCGTGCCGGGCAGGCCGAGTGCCCGAAGCCGGTAGCTGCCGGGCTCGAGCCGAAGCGCGAGGGGGCGGCCGTCGCCTGGGGCCAGGAGCTCCTGCGCGACGACGTGCCGGGTCACCTGCGGCCCGGCGACGCAGAAGTCCACGTCACCGACCGCTCGGATCGCCGGCGACGGGCGGAAGGCGATCTCGACCGACCGGTCGAACTCCGCCGCGAAGTCGATCAGGCACGTCTCGCAATGAACCGTCCCCGCCGCATCGTCGAGCGTCTCCCCGACCGCCGACGGACCCCGGCAGAGCGGGCACAAGAGCTCCCAGCGGAGCTCCAGCAACCCGGCGCGCGTGGCCTCGAGGCAGAGCTCGAGCACAGGGCGCCGATCGACCCCCCAGAGGCTCGCGAGCGCGTACGGTCGGAGCCTCGCGACGCTGAGATCGTCTCCCTGCTCGACGAGCAGGCACAGACGATCGACCAGCCCGGAACCTGCGCCCCCCGCCAGCAGCGTCTGCCGGGCCGTGTCGATACGGGCCTTCGCACCGCGGGTCAGGTGCGCTCGCGGCGGCGCCGGGGCCTGCTCGCGCTCCGCGGCTGCGTCGTACCGGCGGAAGACGGACGCGAAGCGCCGGAGGCTCACCACGCCGATCCCGATCGGGATTGCGATCCGGCCGAGCAGGTTTCGCGGTTGCGCCCGGACCTCGTAGGTGAGCCGCGTTCCGCTCTCCGGCCGCGGCGTGAGCTCGAGCGTCGTCGTCATCGAGTCGATCGGCCCGGCGAGATAGCGCCGGCCGACGCTGAAGCGCCGCGGGCTCTGCCACGCGAACGGCTCCTCCTCCCACTCGAGCCGCAATCCCAGCCGTGAGAGTCGCAACCGGCGTCGGGCGTTGCGGCCGACCCCGCGTCGCTCGACGGCCGGGATCCCCGCATCGCGGTTGAACCGGTTCGTGTCGGACACGAGCGGCCAGAGGCGCTCGGGGCTCGACTCGAGGTCGAGCTCGAGCCGGTAAACGAGCTCCTTCAGGCGACTCGCGCCTGTGCTTCGAACCGGCGCGTCTCCCAGAGCACCAGCCCGAGCCAGACGAAGAAGGCCGGGTTGACGATGAAGCCGACCAGAACCGCGTGCGACGAGTTGCGGAGGAAAACGACAAACGCGATCGAGTACGCGACGCCGATCGCACCCAGCGCGATCGCGCAAAGGGCAGCAAACCGCTCGAATGAGAGATCGCCGGTCATCCTCGACATCCTGTCATCAGCCCAACCAACCTTCGCCGGCGGCGACTGCCTGGTTCGTCTCTCCCCTGCCGACGATTCTCGCCCGCCCAGCCGGCGGATTGCAAGCGCATCGGTCCGCCGTCAGCCGCGGACGAGTCCCCGCTCTACGGCCAGAAGACCTGGCGGGTGGTGACGACGCGCCTCCACGGCCCGCTCGGTACGTCCGCTGCGTCGACGAACTGCCAGGTGACCTGGTTCTCGGCGTTGTTCCTGCCCCGAAAGCCGAGGCAGTCGCGGGCGGCCGGCGAGACGTCGATACCCGAGTTCTTCGCGCGCCGGCTCTTCGGCCGCTCGTCGCGCGTCCCGAACACGTACCTCGCGTCGTCGTAGACGTACGGACCGCTGTCCTCCCACTGCGCGTAGCACACCCGGCGTGCCCGGATCAGCTTGACCCAGCGGTTCTTCAGCAGGCTGAACGGGCGGCCCCGCGCGCCGCGTCGCGCCAGCTCGGCGGTGTACTCCTTCGCCCACGGCACGACCGCGAGCCGGTCTCCCCGCGGCACCCCGGAGTCGTCGAAGTCGTTGTACGGGAGATCGACGTAGAACGGGTTCTCCTTCGGAGTGAAGTTGCTCGGGAAGTAGTCGTTCGCGCGCGTTCGCAGGCTCCACGGGTCGTCGACGCCGCCGTAGTGGCGTAGCCACTCGTCGTCCCAGGCAGAGACCGAGTTGTTCTCGGTCGAGCCGTTGCCAACCGGCTCGCCGATCCAGAACACCGTTGCCGTCACGCGCGTGTGGATCGGATAGCTCACCCCGTGCTGCGCTGCCGCCGACAGCGCGAGCACGGGGAGAAGAGCGATTCCGAGCGTGACGGCACGCCTCACCGGGCGAAGGCGGGATCGGCGAGCGCCGCGCCGAACTCGGCGATCGTCGTGTCCGTGTGCACCTCGAGGCGGTAGTGCCGGTTGAAGCCCGTCAGGCTGCCGACGGTTCCCGAGGCCTGGCCGTAGGTGACCGGGTTCGTCTGCGTGAAGACGATCGGGAACTTCGAGGCCATGAAGCCCGGAAACCACGACTGCACCTGGCCGGACGGATCGTTGTACTGGTTCGTCCACTGGCCCGCGACGTTGTCCGGAGCGGCCCACGCCGCGAAGCTCGCCGTCGGCACGTTCTTCTTCAGCTCCGCGATGGCGTTGTTCACCTCGGCCGTCACGCTCTGCTGGTACTCCTTGAAGGTCTCGGAGCGGGTCGTCTTCCTCCACCCGAACCCGGACGTGATGGTGCCCAGGCACGTGTAGAAGTACTCGCAAGACGTCGAGAGCTTCATGCTCGTGCCGAAGCCGAGGGGAATCGTCGCGCCGCTGGCATACGAGTCGCCGTGGCCGTACAGACCGGCATGGAAGGCGATCTCCCAGCGCCCGTTCTTGGCGAGGGCCTTGATGTCGCTCCAGCTCATGTTGTTCGGGTCCGCGTCCCCTGGTGTCTTCTGGTCCGCGTAGCCGGTGATCACGAACATGACCGCCTTGAACCCGTACTTCTGAAGGATCGGGTCCCATGCCTGCTCGCTCTTCAGCCCGTCGTCGACGGTGATCAGGACCGGCTTCGCGACGCCGATGTTGACTCCCGCGAGCCACTGCTGGTATTGCGCGAGCGTGACCGAGTGGTACCCGTTCGCCTTCAGGTAGGCGAGCTGCTGGTCGGCCTCGGCAGGAGTCTGGTCGTAGATCGAGTAGCCGTCGGGCGGTGCGATCTCGTGGTAGTTCAGCACCGGTAGGTACTCGATCGGCCCCGTCTTGATCGTGACGGAGTTCGCCTTCCCGATGTTGCCCGCGTTGTCCGTCACCGTCGCCGAGACCACGTGGGTGCCGGCGGCGAACACGGACGTGTCGACGCTGGTCGTGTACAGGTACGACTGGCCTGCGTCGGGCGCGGTCAGCGGGGCGCCAACCGGCGCACCGTCGACCGTGAACTGAACCGACTGCACGCCGGAGGCATCGGAGGCGTGGACCTGGAAGGTGGTCGGGCCGTTCACGCGTGCGTTCGGCACCGGCTGGTACATCACGGCCGACGGCGGCGTGTTGTCAACGGTCACGGGAACCGCGTCCGAGCTGGAGCTCCTGCCCAGCGCGTCGGTCGCGAGTGCCGCAATCGTGTGTGGGCCGGCTGCGAGCTTCGTCGTATCCCACTGGAAGACGTACGGTGCCACCGCCTTCTGCGACGTGGCCTTCCCGTCCACCACGAGCGTTGCCGTCACCGGTGCCACTCCGCCGGTGACGATCGCGGTGATGGGAACCACGCCGCGCGCGAACGAATACGAAGGCGGTGCGGCGATCGTCACCGTCGGCGGCGCCGCTCCGATCGTGAACGGAACCCCCGCGGTCGTGGTCGCGTTGCCGGCGTTGTCCATGGCGATCACGCTCAGCTGGTGCGTCGTCCCCTGGGCCAGCGACGACAGATCGAGCGTCGCCGAGTACGTGTACGGCGCGCCCAGGTCCGGCTGCCTCACCGGGTCTCCGGCGGGCGTACCGTCGATCAGGTACTGGACTCCTGAGATTCCGTAGACGTCCGAGGCCAGCGTCGAGACCGCCAGCGTCCCCACCGCGAACGCATTCGCCGCCGGCTTGACGATGTACGCGGCCGGCGGCGTGTTGTCGACCGTCACCGTTGCGTTCGCGGTCGCCTGCTTGCCACGCCCGTCGCTGACGGTCGCAGTCACTGTCTTCGAGCCGTCGGGCGACGTGGTCGAGTTCCAGGACGCCTGCCACGGCGCGGCGTTTGCGGTTGCCACCGCGGTCCCGTCGACCGTGTACAGCACCGTCGTCTGGCCGACGGACGTGACGTCGGCCGCCAGGTTGACCGTGCCGCGGACGAACGTCCACGGCGTCGGATTGGTGAGCGAGATCGTCGGGTACGCGGGGCCGACGTCGACGGTGATCGGGCTCGACAGCATGTGCGTGCCGCCGCCGAGTTGCGACCAGTCGATCGCGTCCGCTGCCAGCGTGTGCGTGCCGGGCGCGACGCTCGAGGTATCCCATCCGATCTCGTACTCGTAGGGCGCGACCGAAGTCGTGGCGACGGGGCCGTACGGCTGACCGTCGACCATCAGCTGGACGCCGTAGATGCCGAAGTCGGCGGACGCGCTGACCCGTACCGGGACGACACCGGAGAGCGAGTGCGATCCGTCCGCCGGACTCGTGATCCCGACCGAGATCGCCGCGCCGGCCGTGGGCGCGGCGACGACGGCGAGGAATGCGACGAAGATGAGGGCGAGGCGCTTCATGCTGCGACCTCCGAGTTCAGCCGTGCGCTGACGTCCGCGACCACGTCGCCGAGGATGTCCTCGAGCGTCCGCTGCGGAACCCAGCCGATCGTGTCGCGCACCTTGTCTGTGCACGGGACACGGTGGAGCATGTCCTCGATCCCGGTCCCGTAGACCTCCTCGAACGGGATGTGCACCAGCGGCGAGTCCGAGCCGACGATCACCTTGATCCGCTCCGCGAGGTCGCGGATCGAGATCTGGTTGCCCGCGCCGACGTTGAAGATCTCGCCGGAGGTGCGATTCAGGTCGGTCATCACGTCACGCAGCGCGCGGATCGTGTCCTGGACGTGGCAGAAGCAGCGCGTCTGCTCGCCGTCGCCGTAGATCTCGATCGGCTGCTCCGCGCAGCGCGCGCTCGACGAAGCGCGGGATGACCATCCCGTACCTGCCGGTCTGGCGCGGTCCGACCGTGTTGAAGAGGCGGACGATGACTGCGTCGAGGCCACACTCCTCGTTGTAGGCGAGAGCGAGGAATTCGTCCATCGCCTTCGACCCGGCATATGCCCAGCGCTTCTGGGTCGTCGCGCCGTAGATTCGCCGCGAAGACTCGCTCAGCGGCGTCTCCGAGCGATGATCGCCGTACACCTCGGATGTCGAGGCGACGAGCACCGGCTTCTCGAACCTCGTGCAGGCGTCGAGGACGGTTTCGGTACCTTCGAGATTGATCCGGAGCGTCCGCACCGGTTCCTGGACGATCGTCTTGACGCCGACGGCAGCGGCGAGGTGGTAGACGGTGTCGACCTTGTGGACCAGTTCGTTGACGACGGCCGGGTGGAGCACGCTGTCCACCACGAGGTGGAACTGCGGATGCGCACGCAGGTGCGCGATGTTCTCGGTCGACCCTGTCGACAGGTCGTCGAGAACGTAGACCTCCTCCCCCTCCCGGAGGAGCAGCTCGCTCAGGTGAGAGCCGATAAAGCCCGCACCGCCAGTGATCAAGGTCTTCAAGGCGACATCCTTTCGCTTCTGTGATTGACGAGGAGTTGAGTCAAAGGTCATTGGAGCTCGAATCTCGGCGGCGAGTCCCAGCGGCACGTCTCGATCCGCGGCTGCCGCACCGTCTTGACGATCGCGTGGAGCATCGTCACCCGGTAGATCAGGTCGAGCACCAGCAGGATCGGTGCGAGCACGACCAGTCGCGGCTTGCGAAGGGCCACCGCCGCGATCGAGATCCAGGCGAAGTTCATGCCGACGTAGAAGGCGCCGAACCAGACCGGGTCGATCCAGCCCCGGAGCAGGAACCACATCAGCCCGATCAGCAACGGCTCGAGCGCGTATCCCGCCCAGTCGATGATCACCAGCAGGTACGCGGCGTCGAACCACGAGAACGAGACGCCGAGCCGGCGCGTCGGGTCCCGGTGCACCGGCAGCCAGAGGCGGTGACCGCGAATCGACTGGAACTGGCCCCACGACCAGCGAACCGTCTGCTTGTACCAGTCGCCGAAGCGGTGCGGATCGATCGTCCAGGCGAGCGCGTCGTGCACATACTCGACGCGGCCGATCTTGCGGCGCGCAACCTCGGCTACCCAGAACATGTCGTCGACCGCGTACGGAGCGTCGTGGCTCGAAAGCTCGGCGAAGACGCTCGCGCGGAAGACGGAGTTCGCGCCGCAGATGACATTGACCACACGCAGCGCGTTCTGTCCGCGCTTCATCGTCGTCTGGTACGACCAGTACATCATCGCGCGCATCGCGACCAGCACGTTCCAGCGGCGCGCATTGTCCCAAAGCGACGCGATCCGGCCCGATGCGACCGCGATTCCGGGGTCCGCGTCCATCCGGGTGATGAGCTTGTCGAGGTAGCCGGGCTCGATGATCGTGTCGTCGTCGAGGACGGCGATGTACTCGTAGCTCGACGCCAGCCGAAAGACTCCGAGTGCGAGCCGGAGCGAGTCGGGCTTGCCGCCGCTGGCGTGGCGCACGATCACCCGGGCACCGGCCCGAATCGCCTCGTCGACGGTCTCGTCGGTCGAGCCGTCGGAGACGGCGTAGACGTCCGCCTGGTCGACCGCCGAGCGAACGGTTCGCCCGATCGTCGCCGCCCCGTTCTTGCAAGCGACCAGAACCGCGACACGCCGCCGATCGACGACCGGGCTCGGCGCCTCCGGGTCCGTGCTTGTCAGTGGGCCGAAGATCTCGCGCACGAGCGGCTCGAACGACGGCGGCAGAATCCCCGCAGAGTCGACGTGCGCGCGGAGGTGCCGCAGGTAGATGCGGCACTCGTCGGCGCGCTCAGCGCCGAGCGCCGCCGCCCGGTCGTTCGTCAGCCGTTCGAGCGCTTCGTAGTCGCGATACCACTCGGCCTCTGCGCCGTATCCGGATTCCCTAGACACCCTAGTTAGATCAAAGCCCCAAGGCGGCCGTACCTCAATAACCCAAACGAGGGAACCGACCTCGCCCTATGTCCCCCGGCCGAGTGACCCTTTGTCCCCCGGCCGAGTGACGAGGGCAGTCCGCCTCGGGTCGATAACCCTAGCATGGGACGCCTTTCGAGACCCATGAGAAGCCTTTCGAGACGGCGGACGATCACCCTGCTTATGGTGCCGGCGCTCGCCGCGGTCGCGTCCGTGAGTTCGGTGCAGGCACGGCCGGTGGCTGAGGCAGCGACTGCTCTCGTTGTCACCGGGCACGGGTTCGGCCCTGGGGTCGGCATGTCGCAATGGGGGGCGGAGGAACGGGCGCGTGCCGGCCAGACCTACAAGCGGATTCTGTCCTTCTACTATCCGGGCGCCAACCTAGCGACGGTGCCGACGAGCGACTGCGAGCGTTCGCGTGCTCGTCGAGGAGCGGAGTCGGTTGCGGTTCGGTTCGAGCGCAGCCTTCACCATCCGGGACGCCGACGGGCGCCTCTCGCGCCTGGCTGGAGGTTCCTATCCGCTCGCTTCCGGCGGGCTGTTCGAGCCGGGAGGGCTGAAGCTGCCGCTGACGGTCGAGCCGGGATCCGCTCCACTGGAGGTCGAGGGAACCCGGTATCCGGGGTCGCTCACGCTGCGAGGCGAGCAGACGCGGCTCCAGGCGATCGTCACCGTCCCGCTCGAGCGCTACCTCGTCGGCGTCGTCTCGTCGGAATGCTTCGGCTCGTGGCCGCAGCAGACGCTGCGAGCGCAGGCTGTCGCCTCGCGGACATACGCGCTGGCGAATCTGAACCCGGCAGCTGCGTTCGACCTGCATGACGACGACCGTTCGCAGAACTACCACGGGCTTGCGCGCGAGTTCCCGTCGGCGTCTGCGGCGGTCGCCGCGACGGCAGGCGAGACCCTGCTCTACGGCGGCCGTCCGATCCAGGCGTTCTTTACCGCCTCGAACGGCGGCCTCACGCGAACCGCGGAGGAGGCGTGGGGGGGAACGTCGCTGCCGTACATCGTCTCGCGTGCCGACCCCTTCGACGCCCGCAGTCCCGCTAGCGATTGGGGGCCTGTCTCGGTCTCGATCGACAAGCTGCGTTCTGCATTTCCCGACGTCCCGGCCCGGATAATGGGCGCGATCGTCACGCATGAACGCTGCGCGCCGGGCGGCGGCCGTGGTCACGCTGCGGGCCGCGGACGGATCACTGAACGAGATCCCGGTTTCTGCATTCCAGAAGCGTCTTGGTCTCCGCTCGCCCTACCTGACCGTCGTCACCGATTCGTCGCCTCTCGCTGATCTCTGAGCCGCCGATCGGCCGGACCTACTTGCAAAGCCGCCGTTCTTCATGCACAGTGAAGTCGGGGTAAGAAGTCCGAATACCACAGGCCGGGGTGCCTGGGTGTTCGGAAACCGACTGGGGGGAGATCACATGAGCGGCAATGTTGGCGGCCAAATTCGAGGCCTGCCTTTCACGGGCGTGACGGCACTTCCGTTCCTCGTCATCGGGCTCGTGCTGAGCACGTGCGGGGCGCTGATCAGGAAGTTCTCGCGTGCCGAGAGCAAGCACTGATCGCACGGGCGACGGCCTCCACACGCGGGAGGTCGCTGCCTCATAGAGGCCGCGCGCGAGGCTCTGTCTCGCGGCGGCCGCGCTCCCTGCTCGCCGGGGTCCTACGCAGACTTCTTGGAGGCGCGCTTGTCGGCGCGCTTTTCCTTGAGCGACTTCTGCGCCGGCTTCTTCGCCAGCTTCTTCTGCTTGTCCGCGCCTTTCACGTCCGTCACCTTACGGGGTTGGACGGCGCTCAGCCAGCCCGGAGCACGGCGAGGGCGATTGCCAGAGCAATGACTGAGGCCGTCAGCGCGCGCAAGGCCGCCTCGTTTCCGGCGATCAACGTCTCGCGCGTGATCGGCTCTCGCCGCCCGTCCTTCAACTCGACCACGCCCGTTACGGTGGCGACCTCTCGTCGCAGCCGGCGCATGGGGCTCGACAGCCGGCGCTGCGCATAGCTGGAGAGAGCAGCGAACCCGGCCGCCAGCAACGCCTCAGCCCGCAGTCGCCCCGCGGACGCGAAGTAGGCGGCGAGGAGCGGGAAGGCGCCCCAGACGAGCGCGAACGAGATGTCGGAGTGGAACCGACCGGCGAACAACTCCAGGTTGTAGGCGACCACGGCGAAGGCGCCGACCGCGACGAACACGAGGAGCCAGAGGTCATGGACGACGGCGCCGGCGATTCCGATCCCGACCGCCCCCGCGATCGAGGCCGCCGCGAGCGCAGCGAGCGCCGGGCCCGGAATCCGGGTCGCGAGCGGGCGCCCGTTCAACTCGTCGAGCGCGTGAGCGCCGATCCCGACCGCCAGGAAGAACGCAACGAGCGTCGCGACGAGCCGCCCGGCACGCCACTCCGGCGCGAGAGCGGCCCCGATCACGACGTAGCTCAAGTGCCACAGCGTGTACGGCGGATGAAGCAGCGTGAGGTAATCGCGCCATCCGCCCGGTGCGAGCGCGTAGAACGCCGGCCGCGCCTCGGTGCTCACGCCCGACGCCCCCAGATCACGATCCCCCCGCCGAGGCTCAGTCGCCGGTAGCGCACTTCTTCGACGCCGGCCGCCTGCCAGAGCTCGAGGAGCCGTCCGAGTGGGACCCGAGTCCAGAACTCGTCGATGCTCGGTCCGAGAAACGCGCCGACCTCGGCCCAGCCGGGGGAGATCAGCCGTCCGGCGAGCCGGAGCCCGACTCTGACGTACGGCTGCCAGAGGGCCCGCGCGAGGGGGTGGGGCGGGACGCCGAACTCGAGCCCGGCGACCGTGCCGCCCGGCCGCACCGTCCTCGCAAGCTCCTGGAGGGTCGCGGCGGGGTCGTCGACGTAGCGCAGGAGGTAGGTGAAGGTGAGCGCAGCGAACGAGGCGTCCGGGAACGGCAGATGCTCCGCGTCTGCCTCGACGAGCTGCACCTGCTCGGGCACGCGTCTCCGTGCCTCGACGAGCATCTCGGGGCTCTGGTCGATTCCCACCACCGAGCAGCCCAGGCGCCGGACGAGCTCGGCGGCGACTGCTCCGGTGCCGGTGGCGACGTCGAGCACGGTGTCGCCTGGGCCGGCCTCGACCCGTGAGACGAGGAACCGTCGCCAGCGTGGATCCTGGCCGAACGAGAGCAGGTGGGCGTAGCGGTCGTAGGTCGGGCCGAGGGGTGCGAAGAGGCGCCGAGCGTGCTCTCGCCGGATCGAGCTGACCGCCACGAGCCGAGTCTAGTGGCGAGAGGGAACGTGCTCTTCGGCACGTATCCGTCCGAGTCGGTACCTACCTTGGGTTCACCGTGCCGCAGTGGACCCTGTTCCTCGTGCTTGCGATCGTGGCCTGGTTCGTGCTCTCCGTCGGGGGCGGCCTGCTGCTCGGGCGGCTGTTGCGTGTGGCGGGGCGCCACCGGCCGCACCCGCGCCGCTCAATCATCTAGGGCAACCGGGGCGAGACGAACGCGGACAGCAGGCCGGCGGCGACGAGCAGCGCTGCGCCGAGAGCGAGGAACTCGTAGGTCACCTCGGTCCGGCCGGGTTCGCGGCCGAGCCGTGAGCCGAGGTTCGAGTACGCGGCCGACAACGCACGGGACGAGCGCGCCTCGAAGAACTGTCCGCCCGTCATCTGGGCGATGGCGCTCAACGTCTCGGGATCGGGCGGAACGGGAATCCGTCCCCCGCCGAAGCCGCCGCCGCCCTGGCCGAAGCCGCCTCCGCCCCCTCCGCCGGGGTTGCCGAAGCCGCCGCCGCCGAGGCTGCCGCGGTCGAGGACGCCCCCGGCTGTTCCGAGCGCAACCGTGTACACGGGGATCCCGGCCGACTGCGCCAGCTGCGCCCCTTCGAGCGGTTGAAGCAGCCCGCGCGTCTGGTGCCCGTCGGAGAGGAAGAGGATCGAGACGGGGCTCTTCGTCGCGGCGGCGTAGTAGGCGATCGTCTGCGCGCCGGGCGTGACATTCGGCTTGGCGAGCTCGACCGCGGCCTTGAGCGCATCTCCGATCGCGGTTCCACCGAAACCGCTGAAGTAGCTGAGCGAGTCGAGCGAGGCAAGGACGGTCTCGCGATCGGTGGTCGGCGGCGCTGCCACCTGCGGCTCGCCGGCGAACGCGATCAGAGCGACCTTTACGCCCTTCGGCACCCGCTTCAGGAACGTTCGCACTGCCGCCTGCGCTGCGCCGAGCCGCGTCGGCTTGACGTCGGTGGCCCGCATCGAGCCGGAGACGTCCACGACGAGGATGACGGTCGCCTGATTGGAGGCGACGAGCGTGCTGCGGTGAGGCCGGGCGAGCGCGAAGCACAGAGAGCCCAGCGCGAGCAGGAAGAGCACAGGGGGGATGTACCTGCGGAGCGACCGACCCTGGGCGACCGAAGCGAGCACGTCGAGGTTCGTGAAGGTCATCGCGTAGCGCATCGGGCGGCGCTCGAAGTACAGGTAGACGGCCGTCGCCACCGGCAGGACGAGCAACGTGAGCAGCAGAAGCGGGTGCCCGAAGCTCATCGTCCGCCCGCACAGACTGCGGCGACCTGCACCGCGCCCCGCCCTTGCCCGGCGCGTACCGTGACGACGACGCGGTCGCCGCCGATGCGCTGCGTCGCAGAGAGCGTCGAGACCACGGCGGCGCTGGGCGGCGCGAGCGTGAAGAACCCGCGTGCCGTGTATGCCGCGACCAGCCGCTCGTCTGCCAGGCACCTAACGGTAATGGTCGTCGGCGAGCTCACGCGGACCGTGCGGACGCGGCGGGCGGTCGGGCTCCCCGGCGGGACGGTGGCCCGCAGACCCGTCGGCGTCCGCTGACCGCCGCCGCTCGCCGGCACGCAGCCTGCGTGCGGCCGGAACGTCGGTGCCGGCAAGGCGGTGCCGACGTAGGTCGCGACGAAGACGACGCTGCGGGACGTGGTGATGCCGGGGCCGATCGGGCTGCCCGAGGTGCCGATGATCGAGATGTCGATCGAGCGGTCGGTCAGCTCGGCGTCGACGCCGCCGACGACGAAGCCCTGCGGGCAGGTGAGCTGGTACTGCACCTGGGGCCGCGGCACGGCGCGACTCGCCGGGACGACCACCCACGGGCCGGCGACGGGCACGCACGGGTTCAGGCCTCGGCACTCGTTGGTCGCCGCCGCCGGCGCGACGCCGATCGCGAGCGCCGCTGCGACCAGGCCGGTCAGGACGAGGAACCGCCTCACGGAACCCTCCGGAACCAGAACGCGGAGAGCGCGCCGCCGCCGAGCAGGAGCAGCGCGCCACCGCCCGCGAAGAAGTCGGTGATCTCGCGGGACTGACGTTTGTGACCGATGCGCGATCTGAGCTGCTCGTAGACCTGGCGCAGCCGCGTGTCGCTGCGGGCGGTGAAGAACTGGCCGCCGCTCGTCCTCGCGATCAGTTGCAGCGTTTCCGGGCTCGGCGGCACGCGGATGATCTCGGTGTACCCGCCCGGGAGCGCATGTTCCACCGTCCCGCTCGGCGTTCCGAGCGAGATCGTGTAGACGGGCGTGTGCAGCGCCTTTGCGCGCTGCGCAGCAGCGTCCGGGGCGGTCCGGCCCCCGTCACGGGCCCCGTCCGAGATCAGCAGCACCGAGGTCGGCGGAACCGTCCCGTCGCTCGCCCGCTGACGCTGGCCGAGCTGCGCGGCGAGGAGCACGGCGTCGCCGATTGCGGTTCCTTCACCAGGCCGCAGCGAGGCGATCGCAGCGTGGACGAGGTCGCGGTCGTCGGTCGGCGCGACCGCCACCTGCGCTCGCGTGGCGAACGAGATCACGCCGATTCGAAACTTCTTCGGCACCTTGTCGACGAACTCGTCGGCGGCGATCTGGGCGGCGCCGAGACGCGTGGGGAGGACGTCGGTCGCTTCCATCGAGCGCGAGACGTCGATCGCCAGCAGCACGGTCGCTTCCTCGCGGGGCACGCTGACCACGGCGTGAGGCCGGGCGACGCCGACAACGAGCGAGGCCAGTGCAACGAGGAGAACCGCGACCGGAAGGTGCCGTCGCAGCCCGGGCCTGCGCGCAACGAGGTTCGGAAGCAGCGCCGGTCTGCCCCAGCGAGCCGCGAACCCCTCGCGCCGCCGCTCGCGCAGGACGTACAGGCCGGCCAGCACCGGGAGGGCGACCAGCCCGAGCAGGGCGAGCGGCAGCTCGAAGCTCACTTCGCCCTCCGCAGGAAGAGCGCGAGCGGGCGCAGCCACTCGCCGGCCGTCGTCAGCACGACGTGGCGCACACCGATCGAGCCGAGCTCGCGTTCGAGGTCGCGGCGCTCGTCCGCTGCTGCGACGGCGAAGCGGCTGCGCAGCTTCTCGCTACGCGTATTCACGCGCAGCTGCCGGCCGGTTTCCGGATCGACGAGCCAGAGCTCGCCGGCGTTCGGCAGCTCCTGCTCCCGTGGATCGCGGATCTCGACTGCGACGACCTCATGGCGGCCGGCGAGCTCGAGCATCGCCTTCCGCCAGTCGCGCGGACCGCGAAAGTCCGATACGAGCACGATCAGCGAGCGCTGCCGGGCGAGCGACCCTGCACGGCGAGCGGCGTCGCCGAGCGATGTCGCTCCAATCGGGCGGCCGCCGTTGCCGGGATCGGAGCGAAGCGCGGCCAGGAGCCCGATCAGGCCGGGGCGCCCCTGCCGAACCGGCACAGAGCGCGGGTCGGCGCCGCCGAAGGTAATCGCGCCGAGGCGGTTGCCGCGACGCGTGGCGAGGTGCCCGACGGCGACCGCAACCCCCTCTGCCACGTCAGCCTTGCGGCGCTCCGCGGTCCCGAACCGCATCGACGGGGACGTGTCCAGCACGAGCCACGTGACGAGCACGCGCTCGGCGAGGTGAACCCGGACGTGCGGTTCGCCTGTTCGCGCGGTCACGCTCCAGTCGATCCGGCGGACGTCGTCGCCGAGCGTGTACGGCCTGATCTGAGCGAGCTCGGTGCCCTCGCCGAGCACCGAAGACCGGTGGTCGCCGGCGAGCATCCCCTCCAGCCGGCGGCCGATGCTCACGTCGAGCGCGCGCAGCAGCCGGTCGGGAACCGGGCCGGGACCGGGGCGGTCCGGGGTCGGCGAAGCGCGGAGTGCCCGAGCGACGCTCAAGCCACGTTCGTCTTGGCGAGGTCGAGTTGCGGGACGGGAACTGCTGCGATCACGCGGTCGAGGATGCTGTCCGGGCTCACCTCCTCGGCAAGCGCCTGGTACGAGAGGACGAGCCTGTGTCGCATCGCGTCCCTGGCCAGAGCGTGCAAGTCCTCCGCGAGCACGTAGTCGCGGCCGTGCATCAGCGCCAGCGCGCGGGCAGCCTGCACCAGGCTGATCGGCCCGCGCGGACTTGCTCCGTACGAGATGTAGTCGGCGATCTCGCCGAGTGAGTGCGCGGCCGGATCGCGGGTCGCCGCGGCAAGCGTGACGGCGTAGCTGATCAGCCCAGGGTCGACGTAGATGTCGAAGACCGCCCGCTGGAGTGAGCGTAGATCGTCGAGCGTGAGCGTTTCGCGCAGCTCGGGCGGCGCCTCGAGCTGACGCTGCACGACGGTCAGCTCCTCGTCGTGCGAGGGGTAGCCGATCAGGATCTTCAGCATGAAGCGGTCGATCTGAGCCTCCGGAAGCGGGTAGGTGCCTTCCGACTCGATCGGGTTCTGAGTCGCCATGGCGAGGAACGGATCCGGGACGGGGTGCGTCGTGTGCCCGATCGTCACCTGCCGTTCCTGCATCACCTCGAGCAGCGCCGATTGCACCTTGGCCGGGGCCCGGTTGATCTCGTCGGCGAGGAGGAAGTTGCAGAAGACGGGGCCGAGCTCGGTGTCGAACTCTCCTTCGCCGGCGCGGTAGATGCGCGTCCCGATGAGGTCGGACGGGACGAGGTCCGGCGTGAACTGGATGCGCGAGAACGTTCCGCCGAGGACTCCGGCGGTCGTCTTGATCGTCAGCGTCTTCGCCAGGCCTGGAACGCCCTCGATCAGCAGGTGGCCCTGGGCGAGCAGGCAGACGAGGACCCGCTCGAGCATCTCGTCCTGTCCGGCGATGACGCGGCGGATCTCGAACAGCGCCTGCTCGAGGCGGTCTCTCGCCTCTGTCGGCTGGACGGCTGGGAGGTCGGCGGGGGACGGGGGCACGGGCAGTCCTCCTTCGTTGCGTGGAGCAGGAAGCTAAGCAGCTCTAGCTGAGTATTTGCTGAGAACGCCCGTTTCGGATTCGTCGGGAGGGAAAAGCGTGGGCCGTATCATCGTGCCGGTGGAGGACGGTTCAGGAGACGCGAAGCCGACGATCGAGGCGCTCGAGAACGAGCGGCGGCGGCTGAAGGAGCTTGAACGGAACCTCGCCGCCGAGCGGGATCGCATCCAGGAGTCGGCCGCCCGCGAGATCGGGCGCATGCAGGACGTGCTCCGCGATGCCGCCGAGCATGCCGGCAAACGGGAGCGCGAGCTCGAGGTCATGCGCAGCCGGCTGGAGCGCAAGCTCGCCGGAGGCAGGCTCGGCCGGATCACCGCGCCTCGCAGGCGACGGGCGGGCGTCGAGGAAAGGGGCGACCTCGACCGGCGGGAGCGTGCTCTGGCCGACAGAGAGTCGAGTCTGGAGGAGCGCGAGCGCAGACTCGCGGCGGCTGCGGAGCAGACGAACGTCGAGGCCGCGCGGCTGAAGGAGCTCGAGGCGTCGATCTCGAATGCTCGCGGCGCTGTCGACCAGGCCGAGGCGATCGACGCACGCGCCGCCGAGCTTGCCGAGCGGGAGGCCGAGCTCGAGCGGAAGGTGGAAGAGCTGGTCGAGGCCGAGCGGCTGAGCGTCGAGCGGCTCGCGGCACGGGCGGCCGAGCTGGACGCGGGAGCGGTCGAGATCGAGGGGCGCGCGGCACGACTCGAAGAGGAGGCGGCAGCGCTCGAGGCCCGCCGGCGCGAGACGGACGCTGCGTCGGAGGCGCTCGCGGCCGCCCGGCGGGACAACGAGACGGAACTCGCCCGCCGCGCGGCTGCTCTGGACGAGCGCTCCGCAGTCCTCGACGATCGTGAGAGGGAGGTCGCGATCCGAGAGCAGGCGCCCCCGCCGCAGGCGGACTTGGTGGTGACGCCCCCGGATCTCCGTGCAGAGCAGGAGCGGCTCGAGGCGAAGGCGCGGACGCTCGAGGGGGCGGAGCGCCGGCTGGAAGACTCGCGCTCGCAGCTGCTGGCGCGGGAGGAGGACGTGTCCCGCCGGGAAGTGGTCGCCGCGCAGGAGCGGGCGGCCCTCGACGAGCGTGCGGCCCGCCTCGCCGAGGTCGAGCGGCGCGCGGCCGAGCTCGACGACAGGACGACGCTGCTCGATGCTCGGGAGGCGGAGCTGGCGGAGGCGATCGCCGCGGTCGAGGCGCGCGAGCTCGATCTGACGCAGCTGCGAAGCGAGCTCGACACCGAGCGCCGGCGGCTTGCGGCCCGCTCCCGCCGTGTGGCCGACGCGGAGCGGACGATGCCGACCCATTTCGCCCGCCCGCACACGGCTGTGAGCTTCAGCGACGGTATCCGCGAGCTCGCGCGCAAGCGGCGCACCGGCTAGCCCTCCTCGGTCCCACCTGTTAGCGTGCGCGCGTGCTGAGCGCTCTCGCCACCGGCCACAAGGTCGGGATCGCCGTGGTCGCCGGCGTGTTCATCGCCTTCGCGCTGGCGTCGTCGTTTCTGCTGCCGAGGTGGCGTCCGGATTTCCCCGGCAAGCGGCTCGGCCTCTTCGTCGCGGTCACGGTGCTGATCACCGCGGCGATGCTCGGATCGATCATCGCGCTCGCTGCCGAGCCGAAGGAGCCGCGCGAGGCCGCCGCCGAGACATCCACGGCCGAGACGTCTACCTCGGAGACATCCACGGCCGAGACCACGACCGCTGAGACGTCCACCACTGAGACGACGACCACTGCCCCGGCCCCGGCTGCCGGCGGGGGACGCGACCGCCGGGAAGGCCGTGTTCGCCTCGGCCGGCTGCGTGAGCTGCCATACGCTGAAGGCGGCGGGCGCGACCGGCACCGTCGGGCCGAACCTCGACGAGAAGAAGCCGCCGGCCGCGCTCGTCGTCGACCGGGTCACGCACGGCAAGGGCGTGATGCCGTCGTTCGCGGGCTCGCTGAGCGCGAAGCAGATCCAGGACGTTGCCGCCTTCGTCTCGAGCTCCGCCGGCCAAGGCTAGCCCCAGCTGTTCACTCTCCGCCGCGACCGACAAGGCGGGCGCCCCGCCTGTCGAAGGAGCACAAGGCGCCGGAGCACACCAGCGCGAACATGACTCTTCCCACGTAGCAATGCGCTCGCTATCGTTCCGTTGATGCCTGACAAGCTCGCCCTGACGATCGTTTTCGAGCCCGGCGAGGACGGTTGGATGGTCGCGTCGATCCCGGAGGTCGCGGGCGTCTTCAGTCAGGGCCGTACGCGGGAGGAGGCGCGCGCGAACGTGATCGATGCGCTGCGGCTGATGCTCTCGCCTGAGCCGACCGGTGACGACGATCAGCGCGAGCGCGAGGAGCTTCATCTGACGATCGCGGCGTGAAGCGCCGTGATCTGGAGCGTTACCTGCGCGCTCAGGACTGCCGGCAGATCGACGAGGGCGCGAATCACACTCGCTGGGCGGGACCCCGCGGCGCTCGTTCTGTGATACCGCGCCACCGTGAAATCGACTTCACTCTGGCTCGCAAGATCTGCGCCCAACTCGGCGTATCTCCACCAACCGGCAGCCGATAAAGCGCGGATGCGGCCTCTGGCCGCATCCGCGAGTTCCCACGTTCTCGCTTCCGACATTCCCTTACTTCAAGGCGGAGAGGGCGGGATTTGAACCCGCGACCCGCCTTTCGACGAGTACGCGATTTCCAGTCGCGCTCCTTCGGCCGCTCGGACACCTCTCCGCGACGGCCTCAGCGTAACGATGTCCCCGGTCTCGGGCACAGCTCAGTCGTCCGCGACCGCCTCCAGGAGGCGGGTGAGGCGGGCGGTCTAGCTTGCGTAGAGGGAGTAGGCGTTGGTGGAGCTTTGGGAGGGGCCGAAGGGGCTTGGGCGGGTTTCCGTTCGAGGTGTAGTCGGCGGGGGTGTAGCGCTCGTTGCCGGGGATGCTGTCGTAGTAGGTGTTGGCCTCTTTGTCGCCGTACCAGTAGCCGAGCCAGTACTGGCCGGGCGGGAGGGCGATCGGGGACGGGAGGGTGAAGTCGACCCAGCCCGGCGCGGCGCCGGCGGGGATGGTGACCTCGCGGGTGACGCCGATGAGGTCGCCCGGAACACTGACTCTGCGCCGTACGGGCTGGCCGGGATCGCGATAGTCCGAGTAGATGACGGCGCGCAGTCTTCGTGCTCGAGTTGCCGCCGCTCAGGTAGCCGGTCAGCTTGCGGACGGTTGCTGCCGCTGCGAGCGTGTACGGGCCGGAGGCGTCCAGGGAGTTGACTGTGCCCTTGGCGCTGAGCGCGCCGACGCTTGCCCGGCCGAGCACGCCGTTCTGGCGGTGGGGCGGCGGTCTGGATGACGCCGGTCTTGTCTGAGGTCGCGACGTTCTGACCGTTGCTGTTGGTGGCCGTGACCCGGACGCGGATCGTGGCGTTCACGTCGCCGGCTTGGATCAGGTAGGTGGTGGTCGCCGCGCCGGCGATGGTCGTGCAGTTGCCGCCTGTGCTGTCGCAGCGCAGCCACTGATACGCGAATGCGGGGTTGCCGCTCCAGGTGCCGGGGCCGGCCGTCAGCGTTTGGTCCTGGATCGGTGAGCCCGTGATCGTGGGCGGGCTGCTGTTGGCGGGGGAGTTGGCGGCTGTGGAGTAGTCCGCGTAGAGCGAGTAGGCGCCGTCGCTCGTGCCCATTGGTCTCGGGAAGGTCGATGCTGCGTTCCCCGTGCTGCTGTAGGGCGATGCGGAGAACCGCTCGGCGCCTGTGAGCACGTCGTAGTAGAGAACGTTCGTGCCCGGGGAGCCGATCCAGTAGCCAACCCAATAGCTACCAGGGTTGATCGTGATCGGCGCCGGCAGGGGGAACTCGACCCAGCCGGCGGGCGTGCCGGCACCGATCAAGGCCTCGCTGCTGACCGCGACGATCGAGCCGGGACTGCCGGCCCCGTCATCGGCGTAGATCACCGCCCGCAGCGGTGAGTTGCTGGCACCGCCACGCAGGTAGCCGATCAACCTTTGAACAGTCGCGCTCACCGACAGCTGGTAAGGCCCGGAAGCGTCGAGGTAGCCACTTCCACCCGAGACCGAGAGCGAGCCGACGGTTACCCGGCCGAGGCTGCCAGGCGGCCCGCCTGCCGACTGCACGACCGCGGTCGGGTCGGACGTGGCGATTGTCGAGCCCGCCCCGCTCGTCGCCGTCACCTGCACGCGCAGAGTCCCACCGACATCGGCCGCCTGGACGACATACGTCCCCGCCGCCGCACCGCCGATACCCGCGCAGCTACCGCCCGCGCTGTCGCAACGCAGCCACTGAAACGCAAACACCGGGCTACCACTCCACACACCAGCACCAGCCGCCAACGTCTGACCCTGGGTGGGAGTACCCGTGATCGTCGGAGGGCTGCTGTTGATCGGCACGCTGCCGACCGGGCCGCCCGAGCCCGCGTAGCCTGCGTAGAGGGAGTAGGCGTTGGTGGAGCTTTGGGAGGTGCCGTAGTGGGCTTGGGCGGGTTTCCGTTCTGAGGAGTAGTCGGCGGGGGCGTAGCGCTCGCTGCCGGGGATGGTGTCGTAGTAGGTGTTGGCCTCTTTGTCGCCGTACCAGTAGCCGAGCCAGTACTGGCCGGGTGGGAGGGCGATCGAGCACGGGAGGGTGAAGTCGACCCAGCCCGGCGCGGCGCCGGCGGGGATGGTGACCTCGCGGGTGACGCCGATGCGGTCGCCCGGAACACTGACTCTGCGCCGTACGGGCTGGCCGGGATCGCGATAGTCCGAGTAGATGACGGCGCGGAGTCTTCGTGCTCGAGTTGCCGCCGCTCAGGTAGCCGGTCAGCTTGCTGACGGTCGCTGCTCGCCGCGAGCGTGTACGGGCCGGAGGCGTCCAGGGAGTTGACTGTGCCTTTGGCGCTGAGCGCGCCGACGCTTGCCCGGCCGAGCACGCCGTTCGGCGGTGGGGCGGCGGGCTGGATGAGGCCGGTCTTGTCTGAGGTCGCGACGTTCTGACCGTTGCTGTTGGTGGCCGTGACCCGGACGCGGATCGTGGCGTCCACGTCGCCGGCTTGGATCAGGTAGGTGGTGGTCGCCGCGCCGGCGATGGTCGTGCAGTTGCCGCCCGCGCTGTCGCAGCGCAGCCACTGATACGCGAATGTGGGGTTGCCGCTCCAGGTGCCGGGGCCGGCCGTCAGCGTTTGGTCCTGGGTCGGTGAGCCCGTGATCGTCGGCGGGCTGCTGTTGACCGGCGAGTTGGCGGCCGCGGAGTAGTCCGCGTAGAGCGAGTAGGCGCCGTCGCTTGTGCCCATTGGTCTCGGGAAGGTCGATGCTGCGTTCCCCGTGCTGCTGTAGGGCGAGGCGGAGAACCGCTCGGCGCCCGCGAGCGCGTCGTAGTAGAGAACGTTCGTGCCCGGGGAGCCGATCCAGTAGCCGACCCAGTAGCTACCAGGGTTGATCGTGATCGGCGCCGGCAGGGGGAACTCGACCCAGCCGGCGGGCGTGCCGGCAACGATCAAGGCCTCGCTGCTGACCGCGACGATCGAGCCGGGACTGCCGGCCCCGTCATCGGCGTAGATCACCGCCCGCAGCGGTGAGTTGCTGGCACCGCCACGCAGGTAGCCGATCAACCTTTGACACTCGCGCTCACCGACAGCTCGTACGGCCCGGAAGCGTCGAGGTAGTCACTTCCACCCGAGACCGAGAGCGAGCCGACGGTTACCCGGCCGAGGCTGCCAGAAGGCCCGCCTGCCGACTGCACGACCGCGGTCGGGTCGGAGGTGGCGATTGTCGAGCCCGCCCCGTTCGTCGCGGTCACCTGCACGCGCAGAGTCCCACCGACATCGGCCGCCTGGACGATATACGTCCCCGCCGCCGCACCGCCGATGCTCGCGCAGCTACCGCCCGCGCCGTCGCAACGCAGCCACTGATACGCAAACACCGGGCTACCACTCCACGTCACCAGCACCAGCCGCCAGCGTCTGCGCCCTGGGTCGCGTTTCCCGAGATGTCGGCAAGCCGGTATTCGCGGGGAGACCCGAAGTCGGCGTGTAGGGCGCGTAGAGCGAGTATGCGCCGTTCGATGTCCTCGTGTTGCCGAAGCTCGCCGGGCGGATTGCCGCCCGCCGAGTAGGCCGCCGGGGCGAAGCGCTCTGCCCCGCCGATGTCGTCGTAGTACTCGGTCGCGGAGCAGCAGCCGTACCAGTAGCCGAGCCAGTAGCTTCCCGGGCGGCAACGTGACCTGGCTCGCGAAGGGGAAGTCGACCCAGCCTGCGGCCTGATTCGCCGGGACGCTCACCTCGCTCGTGACGGCGGCGAAGGCGCCGGGATTGCCGGTACCGTCGTCCGCGTAGATGACGAGGCGGATCGGATTGGCTCCGCTGCCGCCGCCGCGCACGTACGCCCTCATCGTCGTCATGGTTGCGCTGGTCGGCAGCTGGTACGGGCCGGAGGCGTCGAGGTAGTTCGCGCCGCCGAGCGCCGAGAGCGAGCCGATCGCGGCCCGGCCGATCACGAGCTGGTTCGAGCCGGGCGCGGTCACCTGAGCCGTCCGTGCTGAGGTGGCGGTTCCGAACGCGCCGCCGGCGTTTGACGCCGTCACGACCACGCGCAGCGTCGTGCCGACGTCGGCGGCCTGGAGCAGGTAGCTCTGGCCGGTCGCGCCGCCGATGTTCAGGCAGCCGTTACCGCTCGAGTCGCACCGCTTCCACTGATATCCGTACGCGGCGACGGCACCGCTCCACGTCCCGTTCGCCGACGTCAGCGTCTGGTTCTGAACGGTGCTGCCGGAGATCGCGGGCAGCGCCGTATTCACCGGCCCGACGAAGGGGCCGGCGTTCCACGCCGCAGTCGCAACCTTCGCCTGCCCCGAGGGGGAGGGGTGGAAGTAGTCGAAGGCGAGGTCGCTGCTCGTCAGAGTCGGCCAGAGCTGGAAGACCGCGCCCCCGTCCGTCTTGCAGCCGGTGAACTGGGCGCACTCGGAGACGATCGCAGCGTTCAGATCGTTGATGCGCTGAGCGATCGCCGCTCGATCCGCGGCGTTGCGCCCGCGCCGAACAGATCGGGGCAGCGGTTCGGATACGCCGCCCAGGCGCTGGTCGCAGCGCCGTTCGAGTGGTACTGCTGCCAGAACCCAGGCAGGTCGGGGATCGAGAGCACCATGATGCGGATGCCGGGAGCGGCGCTCAGGTTCTGCAGTGTCAGGTGCAGCGAGGCGGCAAACGAGCTGGTCGTGGTCATGCCCGCGGTCGTGGGAGTACAGACGTCGTTCGTCCCCGACCAGATCGTCACGTACTCCGCACCCTGCCCCAGCGCGATCGTCGCCTGGTTGTAGGTGGCGCTCATGTTCGTGCCGCTCACCGAGTCGTTGAAGCCCTTGCCCGCGATCGCCGGGTTCTGCGCGAGCAGCCGCAGGTAGTGCGACCCGACCGCGCTGTCCGTCCCCGTCGCCCACGACTCCGCGGGCGCATTACCGCTCGCGCCCCCGGCACCGTAACCCTGCGTCAAGGAATCTCCGAGCGCTGCCATCGAGGAAGGCAGCGCAGCCGCCGCCGGCGATGCGAACCCGAGTGCGACGGCGGCAGACGCGAGGCTGAGGGCGAGGCGTCGCGCAACGCGGAGACGCGAGTGGCGCGTGGCGACGAGCGCGCGGCTAGGCTGCGGCTCGCGCGCCGGGACGCCAGGCGCACCGATGTGGGGCTGGCAGGCTCTCTGCGCGACCTGGCTCATCCAGGACGCCAGTTCTACCTGAACCTTCGCCCTTTGCAATCCCCTTTATGGGGTCGATGTCAATGGTCGTCGGTCGAGGACGACTTCGGTCGTTGGTCGGGGGATGTTGCCGGTTCCCGTGTGCCGCTCTGGGGAGGCTGGTAGTTTCGCGGCACGGGGAGGAGCTTCGGTACGCCGTTAGACCCTCAGGCAGACCCGTGCCGCTGTGCAGGTACCGCCCCCAGGCCATGTACCTGCACGGATGGCGTTCGCGCGCAACGGGCCTACTCCTCTGTCATTTGACAGAAGCACCAGAGCAGGGGGAAGGGGCTGGGTGAGCGCGAGCCGCATTCTGCCTGAATACGTTCGCCGCAGAACCAGCCCCACGCGAACTGTAGATCCACCTGCTCGGGCGGAGAAAGGACGTAAGGCGAGTCGTTCTCTATAAGAGGTATGGGTGTGAAGCGACTGGCCCTAGCCGGGTGTACGTGGTCGTCTGGGCGCGCGGACGCGGCGATCTCCGATGCCGAGCGCTTCGTCGATGCAGTCGAGGGCTGGCTGGCAAACAGAGGCGAGTGACGGCCGGGTGACCGGGCGGCGATCCGGGTATCGATCACGCGGCGATGAGCCTCGGCACGGACGTGACGTCCGGGAGCACGGTGTCCGGGGCCCGGCCCGGCGGGCAGGCGCGCACGTCCGCTTCGGAGGAGATCCCGGTGAGCACGAGCGCCGTCGGTGCGCCCGCGCGGCGGGCCATCGCGATCTCGAGGTCGAGGTCGTCGCCGACGACGAGCGTTCGCGCGGGTGGGACACCGAGCACGCGGCACATCTCCCGCAGCGCGACCGGCGAGGGCTTCCCGAGCGTGACGCCCCGCTTGCCCGTCGTCTTCGTGATCCCGGCGACGATTGCGCCCGACCAGCCGGGAGCTGGCCCACCGTTCACCGAGAAGACCGGCGCAGTCGAGGTTGCGAGCAGCGGAGCGCCGGCCCAGACCGAGTCGCACGCCGCCCGCAGTGCAGCGTAGGTGAGCACCGTGTCCCAGCCGACAAGCACGACGTCGGCGACGGCGGGCTCCGTGCCCTCGACCACCTGCGAGGCCGGCGCTCGCGGAGCGGACCCGAGACGCCCGGACCCCCGAGGACGAGCACCGACCGTCCGGCGTGCCGCCGCGCGATCCAGCGCGCGGCTACGACCGCGGGGTTCATGAACTCTTCGTCGGCGAGCGCGAATCCGACGCCGCGCAGGTCGGCCGCGTAGTCCGCCGGCATGCGTCCGGTGCCGTTCGTGAAGAACAGGACGCGCCTGCCGCTGCGGCGCACCCGCTCGACCGTCTCGATCGCGCCCGGAACCGGCGTCGCGCTCCGGACGCTGCTGGGGTCGTGCGTGTGCAGCAGCGTGCCGTCGACGTCGAAGACGACCGCGTCGGGCTTCACGCCGCGCTCCTCCTTGCGTGAAGGCGGAACCCCCGGCCGGCGATCTCCACGTCAGGCAGCCCGCGTTCGACGAGGCCCTCGACCAGCAGGCGGAGGGGGTGAGCCTGTCGCGGCGCGGACCCGGCGGGCGGGCCGGTCCCGATCGCGTCCACCTGCTCCGCGGGCAGCATCATCCGCAGGAGCAGGAACTCGTCGCTGATCTCGCTCCCGAACCGCTCCCGCGCGGCAGCGACATCGAGGCCGCGCTCCTCTCGCGAGAGCGTCTCGGCGCGAGCCGAGCCGAGCACCTTCGCCGCCACCTCCGCGTCCAGTTCGCCGGCGGGCGGCCCGTACTGCCCGAGGACGTATCGAACGACCTCGTCCGGGATCTGCGACCACCGCTCTACCGTGGTCACGTTCAGGAACGCCTGCACCCCGATGAACTGCGAGAGCGGGGTGACCATGATCGGCCAGCCGAGCTCTTGCCGCACGCGCGGCAGCTCGTCGAGCACGTCGTGCCAGCGGTGCTCCATGCCGATCTCGGCGAGCTGGCGGCGCAGCGTCGACGTCATCCCGCCCGGCAACTGGTGCTCGTACACGGAGGGGTCGTACTCGAGCGGCGCCCCGACCGGCAGGCCGAGCCGCTCGGCGAGCGTGGCGAAGTAGGCGGACATCTCGGCGAGCGACTCGTCGTCGAGCTCGACACGAAACCCCTCCTCGCGCAGGCGCGCGATCGTCTGTTCGGCCGACGGCTGGGAGGTGCCGTTCGCGAGCGGCTCCGCCGCCGTGCAGACGAACGAGGCGCCGCGCCGCGCCGCCTCCAGGTAGCTGGCTCCGCCCAGCGTTGCGGTCATGTGCGAGTGCACCTCGAGCGGCAGGTTCGGCGCAGCCTCGCGCAGGGCGGGGACGAGCGTCCGCACGCGTTCGGGTGTCAGCAGGCCGCCGGGGTCCTTGAGCGTGAGCACGTCCACGTGCGCCGATGCCGCGACTGCCCGCGCACGCTCGGCGTAGTAGGCGTCGGTGTGCACCGGGCTGATCGAGTACACGAGGCCGACCACGACCTCCTCGGCGCCCTCCTCCCGGGAGATCGCCGCGATCATCAGGTCGGTGGCGACGTCGTTCATCGACTCGGCCACCCAGATCCGGCGGACGCCGTTGCGGATCACGCAGCGCAGGGCGAGCCGCATGACGTCTTCCGGGGCGCGCCACCAGGCGATGAACCGCATCCCGGGGGTGATGAACCCGAGCCGCGTGTCCGGCATCAGCTCGCGCACTCGGCGGATCCGCTCCCACGGATCCTCGTGGTTCCAGCGCACGGCCATCGCCATGTGGGTCGAGCTGGTGAAGTCGATCGCGTGGAAGCCGACCCGGTCGATCACCGGCGCGATCTCCTCGATCATCGCGGTCGAGAGTACGTTCGCGCTCCACAGGCTCTGGTGCCCGTCGCGAACGGTCGTGTCGACCAGCCCGATCTCAGCCACCGGCCCGGATCCTGAGGAGGACATCGCCGAACTGGACCGCCGCGCCGTTGTCGACGCAGATCTCTGCGACGACACCGGCGACGCCGGCAGGTACGGCGCTCATCAGCTTCATCACCTCGACGAGGCAGACCTGGGTGTCGGCTTCGACCTGGCTGCCGACCTCGACGAACGGCGCGTAGCCAGGCGCCGGCGCCCGGTAGAAGACGCCGACCGTGGGTGAGGTCACCTCGACGAGCCCCGCCTCGGCCGCGTCGCGCACCACGCGTCCCCCGGGGCGGACCCGAACGCTGAACCGTGCCGTCTCCAGCTCGAACTCGTCGTACGCCGACCCGTCGATCAGGCGGAGGATCTCCTCCACGTCCTCGCGGGTCAGGTCGGGCCCGTCGCTCACTGTTTCAAGGCCGAGCCGCCCAGGTACGTGGCGGCGATCGCTGCGATCGCGCTGTCCGCCACCGCCGGCGATGCCTTTTCCCTCCGGCTCCACACGGTCTCGGCGCGGCTCTGGAGCAGGAAGACCTCGCCGAGGCGGCGGTCGATCGCCCACTCGAGATCCTGGTGGCAGCCGTAGTGCCGCTCGACCCGCCGCGCGAGCGCGACCAGCCGCTCCAGCTCGCCCGGCTCGAGGCAGAGCCTCGCCCGGCGCTCGTCGTCGACGTCGCGGACGAGGGTCGTGTCACCGCCTGCTACGCACTCGACCGCCTTCTCGCCCAGCGTGCTGCGAACGATCTCCCCGGTCACCTTCGAGACGAGGAAGGAGTCCGGCGTCACCTCGCCGCCGACGACCGTCACGCCGAGCCCGTAGCTCGCCTCGATCGCCACCGACGATGGGTCGCCGCTCACGGGGTTCAACGTGAACATCACTCCGGCCACGCGCGCGTCGACCATGGTCTGCACCGCGACGCTCATCCCCGCCGGCGACGCCGCGTGCCTGGCGCGGTAGGAGAGGGCCTCGGCGTTGAAGTAGCTCGCCCAGCATCGGCGAATGCCGCGGAGCACCGCGTCGGAGCCGCGCAGCCACAGATATGTGCTCTGCACCCCGGCGAAGCTGGCGTCGGCCGCATCCTCGGCGACCGCGCTCGAGCGCACGGCGACCGCGGGCTCGTCGCGCCCGACCTCGCGGCCGAGGGCGGCATAGCTCTCGCCGATCTCGCCCACGAGGTCATCGGGGACGTCGAGCGCTTCGACGACCTTGCGGATGTGCGCCGCCTTGACCTCGAGCTCGGCGGTGTCGTCCGGATGCACGTCGGCGACCAGCTCGTCCACCTGCTGCCGGAACTCGTCGTGGAGTACGAGGTCGAACGCGCGGGTCGTGACGGCAAATCCCGGCGGCACCGGGAATCCCGCCCGGAGCAAGTCTCCGAGGTGCGCACTCTTGCCACCCACGAGGCCCACGTCGTCGACGCCGAGGCGGGCGAACGGGATGACGTGGCGTTCGGACACCGTCAGTCGAGGATCGACACCGTGCCGGCGCTCCCGTCCACGCGCACACGGTCGCCGGTCTTGATCTGCGAGGTTGCGTTCCCCGTGCCGACGACGGCCGGGAGCCCGTACTCGCGCGCGACGATCGCCGCGTGCGACATCATCCCGCCGATGTCGGAGACGGCGGCCGCGATCTTCGGGAAGACGGGCCCCCAGCTCGGCGCCGTCACCGAGCAGACCAGCACCTCTCCCGGCTGCACGTCGCCGATCTCGTTGACGCTGCGCACGACGCGGGCGACCCCCTCGACGATGCCGGACGATGCCGCGTACCCCTTCACGTCGCCGTTCCCGCCCGTCGCCCACGCGCGCAGGCGGTCGGCGGTCACCCCCCACAGGAGCTGCACCGTCGGGTCGTTGATCACATCGGGGACCTTCCCGAGCGCGGGCGGCGGGCTCCACTCGGCGAGGCGCGCGAGGATCCGCTTGCGCCGGGCGACCTCGGGTGGCCAGTAGACCGTGCCGCGGCCCGCCGAGCCGCCGGCCCAGGCGAGGCCGAGATCGGAGAGCGCCTCGTGCACCTCGTGGATGTTGAGGTAGAAGACGTCTTCGGCGTCCTCGAAGAACCCGTGCTCGGCGAAGACGGCGCCGATCTCGCGCACCTTGTTGAAGAAGAGCGACGTCCCCCAGTGCTCGATGTAGAACTTATGCCCCTCGGCGTGCGGGAGGACGTGGCGACAGAGGCCGAGCATCTCATCGAACTGCTTGCGCTGGGCGTCGTCCGGGAGCAGCGCGGCGTACTCGGTGGCGATCCGGTCGCGCTCGGCGAGCAGCGCCTCCTTCGGCCGGTCGAGCCTGGTGTCGCTGCGTAGCAGCGCGATGTAGTCGGTGACCGCGGCGAACGGCAGACGGAGGTCGTCCATCCACGCGCGGTGATGGTGGTAGAAGCCGTCGCCGGTGGACATGAAGAACCACGGCAGCTTCCGGGACTCGAGATCCTCGATCCAGGCGCGCCCTGCGTCGCTCCCACCCAGCTCGGCGAGGATCTCCTCGTGGCCTCGGCCGGTAGCGAAGGCGCCGTCGACGCCCTTGTCGAGCGCCGAGCGGGCAAGCGCCTTCAGCTCGTCGTCGGGGCGGAACATGGTCGTGTCGTATCCCGCGATCATCTGCGTCATCGACTGCAACCCCAGGTCGGGGAACGCCTGCTGGCAGAACTGGAAGAAGGTCAGGTAGGCGCCGTAGGCGAGGAGCAGCAGCTCGAAGTGGAGCTGGTTCAGCTCGTTGTAGAGCTGGAGGCAGCGGTCGTACGCAGCGATCAGCCGGGTGTTCGGGCCGAGCCGCTGGTCGTGGATCGCCTCCTGTTCGTCCTCGAGATCGGGAAGCCGTGGGACATCGAGCCCGCCGAGCTCCTCGATCCTGCGGTCGACCTCCGTCTGCCAGCGGTCGACGAGCGTGTCCCAGTTCTCGTAGTAGAAGCCGATGCGGGGAAGGAACACCTCGAGTCGCTTGGAGATCTCGGCCGGATCGCTGACCTCGTTCGAGGTGATGTAGACATAACCGTTGACCACGCGGTGCTCGATCCCGAGCACGGTCGGGATCGAAAAGACCCGGCCCTGGTAGCGGCCGATCGACAGGTAGCACGACTCGGCGGTGATCATGTCGAACGCCGGCATCGGTTCCGGGAAGTGCATCCCGTTGTAGAACCAGAACCGGTTGTCCTCCTCCTCGCGCCGAGCCGGGTCGAAGAGCAGGTAGTACGGGTACATGTCCTCCCAGCCCTCGGCCCCGGCAGGCGTCGGGACCTCGTACGGGCTGAGGAAGCCGGCCTGGTCGTGGGGCTCTGGCATCAGGACCTCCAGTCGGAGTCGTGGGCGGGGGTGATGGTCGAGAGCATCACAGCCCGACGTAGTTCTCGGCGAGGGAGGTCGCCGCCGCCTCGGACGAGGTGACGTAGCGGAGCTGCGAGAGCCGGAGCCGGTAGCCGAAGGGGTCCTCGTCGGGCGGGAGGTGGAGCATCGACGTCATCCACCAGGAGAAGTGCTCGGCCCGCCAGACCCGGCGCAGGCACGCGTCCGAGTAGGCCTCGAGCAGGGAGTCGTCGCCCATGTGGTACCAGTCGACGATCGCCTCCGCGAGCATGCGGACGTCGTGGATCGCCAGGTTCAGCCCCTTCGCGCCCGTTGGCGGGACGATGTGGGCGGCGTCCCCGGCCAGGAAGAGGCGGCCGTAGCGCATCGGCTCGGCGACGTAGCTGCGCATGCCGGTGACACCCTTCTCGAGCACCGGGCCCTCCGCGAGCGTCCGGCCGGGCAGGCCGACCCGGGTCTGCAGCTCCCGCCAGATGCGCTCGTCGGGCCAGAGGGAGAGGTCCTCGTCGGGATCGCACTGGAGGTAGTAGCGGCTCAGCTCGGGCGTGCGCAGGCTGAGCAGCGCGAAGCCGCGCTCGTGCCCCGAGTAGACGAGCTCCTCGATCGACGGGGCGACCGCGGCGAGAATGCCGAGCCAGCCGTACGGGTACTCACGTGAGAACTCCGCCAGCACGCCGGCCGGGATGCTCGGGCGGCAGACACCGTGGAAGCCGTCGCAGCCGGCGATCAGGTCGCACTCGAGGTCGTGCTCGGCGCCCTCGTGGCGGAACGTCAGCCTGGGGCGGTCAGTGTCGAGGTCGGCGACGGCGACGTCGGCGACCTCGAACAGCAGCGGCCGCCCGGAGGCGATCCGTGCCTGGATCAGGTCCTTGACCACCTCGGTCTGGCCGTAGATGACGATCGTCTTCCCGGTCAGCTCGTCGAACGCGATCCGGTGGCGTTCGCCGTCGAACTGCAGCTCGATGCCGTGGTGGACGATCCCCTCCCGTTGCATCCGCCCGCCGACGCCGGCCTCGGCAAGGAGCTTGGCGACGTCCTGCTCGAGCACGCCCGCGCGGATCCGCGCCTCGACGTACTCGCGGCTGCGGCTCTCGATCACGACCGACTCGATTCCCTCCCGGTGCAGGAGCTGGGCGAGGGTCAGGCCGGCCGGGCCGGCGCCGACGATCCCGACCTGCGTCCGGGTCAACTGACGCCTTCCTCCTCGAGCACCCGCTGGGCGATCGCGAACGCCGAGTTGGCGGCTGGGACACTGCAGTAGATTGCCGACTGAAGCAGCACCTCCTTGATTTCGTCAGTCGTCAGACCGTTGCGCAAGGCGGAGCGAACGTGCATCGCCAGTTCGTCTTCACGACCGAGCGCAATCAGCGCGGTCAGCGTGATGCAGCTGCGCGTCTTGCGGTCGAGCCCCGGCCGCGTCCAGATCTCGCCCCAGACATATCGCGTGATCAGATCCTGGTAGTCGGCGGTGAAGGGCGTCGTCCGCGCGACCGCTGCATCGACGTGCGGGTCGCCGAGCACCTCGCGGCGCACCTTCATCCCGCGTTCGTGGACGTCGCTCACGATGTCTCCTCTCCGGTCAGGTGGTCGAGAACGGCGCGGTTGAAGGCCTCGGGCTGCTCGGCGTTGAGCAGGTGCGCCGCCTGGGCCACAACGGTCAGGCGGGCGCCGGGGATGCCGTCCGCGATCAGCTGGGCCTGGTCGGGCGGAGTCGCCGGATCCTCGCTGCCGACGAGGACGAGCGTCGGCGCCGAGATCGAGCCGAGCGCGCCGCGGAAATCCCAGTCGCGAAGCGCGTCGCAGCACGCCGCGTACCCCTCGCGCGGCGTGCCGGCGAGCTGCGTGCGGTACGGCTCGATCCCGGCGAACGCGGGCGTGAACCAGCGCTGCATCGTCGCGTCCGCGATCGGCTCGGCCCCCTCGGCGCGGACGAGTGCGGCCCGCTCGATCCATCGCTCCGGCGGGCCGAAGTAGGCAGAGGTTCCCGCCAGGACGAGCCGGTCGACGCGTTCGGGCGCGTGCGCGCCGACCCACATCGCGACCGCCCCGCCGAGCGAGAGCCCGCACAGCGACGCGCTGCTCGATGCCGAGCTCGTCGAGCAGCGCGAGCAGCTCGTGGCCGAGGAGCTCGACCGTGTACGGGCCCGGCGGGACCTCCGAGCGGCCGTGCCCGAGCTGGTCGTAGCGGAGCACCCGTAGGTCGGAGGCGAAGGCCGGCACCTGCGGGTCCCAGAGCTCGAGCGTCGTGCCGATCGAGTTCGCGAGCACGAGCACCGGCGCGCCGTCGGGCCCGTCGACGCGGTGGTACAGCCTCACCTGCCGCTCTCCCGGTAGTGAGCGACGGCCCGGTCGACCAGCACCGTTGCGGCGCTCACATCCTGACCGGGCAGGAGTCCCACCGTGATGTTCGCCTGCATGCGCTCGGTGTGCACCTCGAGCCCTTCCAGAGATCGTCGCGCCGCTCCCGCTGCACCACCCGCAAACGCGAGCGCCGCGGAGAGCGCAGGTCCACTCGGCTTGCCAGGCGCCGGCCGCCCGCTCGTGCTCGTAGTCGCCCTCGGTCAGCGACACCCGCATTCGCGTGGACGATCCGCGCGCACGACCGGGCGAGGACCGCAGCGGCCGGGTTGTGCTTGTGCGGCATCGACGACGAGCCGCCGCCTTCGCCCTCCGACACCTCGCCGACCTCGGTCTGGGCGAGCAGCACCACGTCGAGGCCGATCTTCCCGCAGGCTGCGCCGACCGCATCGAGCGCTGCAGCCAGCTCCGCGATCGGTGCCCGGTGGACATGCCAAGGCATGGTCGGCTCCGCCAGTCCGAGCGCGGCGGCAAAGAGCGACGTGAGCTCCGGGTTCATGGTTCCCGTCGGGGCCCCCGAGCTGCGCGGGAAGACGCACGCCGGCGAGTCGCCGCCGGGCGTCGACGACGGCAACGAGCCAGCCGGCTGCCTTGATCCCGAACGTGATCGGCGCCGCCTGCTGGAGCAGCGTGCGTGCGGCCATCGGCGTCGAGCGGTGCCTCTCGGCGAGCTCGGCACACGCATCTGCAACGCCGTCGAGCTCGGCGAGGATCAGCTCACGAGCGTTCCCGGCAACGAGCATCGCGGCCGTGTCGAGGATGTCCTGGCTCGTCGCGCCGAGGTGGGCGCCGGGCGCCCGCTGCCGCAGTGCCCGTACGAGCGGCACGACTGGATTGCCGTCTGCTCGGCCCTCCTCACAGAGCTCCGCGATGTCGTACAGCTCGGGGCGGCAGGCGTCGGCGGCCTGTGGGTTCGCAGTTACGCCTGCGAGCGCCCGCTCCGCGTCCAGCATCGCTGCCAGCCAGGCCTCGTCCGAGACCGCTGCACGCAGCGGCTCCGGGACGAAGATCGGCGCGAATGTCGTCAATGCTCGAAGAACACGGTTGCTCGATCGCCCTGCATGCGGATATCGAATCGCAGAACGCCGTCCTCGTGCTCGGCGATCAGCGTCGATCGTCGAGCCTCGCCGAGCGCCGAGAGGACGGGGTCGGCGGCGTTGGCGTCCGTCTCGTCCGGGAAGTAGAAGCGCGTCAGCTGGTGGCGCAGCAGCCCCCGGGCGAAGACGAAGACGTCGAAGCGGGGTGCCTCCCCCGCCGGGGGCACCGGCTTCGTGACGACGAAGGAGAACCGGCCGTCGACCGGGTCGGTGCCGCTGCGCGCCCAGCGGTGCCCGGCCGGGTCCCAGATCTCGACGAGGCCGTCGGGAATCGGCTCCCCCTGCCCGTCGAGGAGCTGCCCGCCGAGCTGGATCGCCCCCGGGGCCGTCGGCGCGACCAGCTCGTTCTGCGACCCTCGGGCGAGCCCGATCGCGTAGTACGGGCCGACCGTCTGCGATGCTGTCCGCGGCAGGCTCATGAACGGCTCTCCATCGGCGTCGTACCGCTGCCGGCATGCCCGAGGACGATGTCCCACTGGTAGCCGAGTGCCCAGTCCGGCCGGGTCGTCTCGATGTCGAATCGCGCGATCAGAAGCTCGCGTGACTTCGGGTCGCGAATCGCGTGCGCGATCGGGTCGAGCTCGAGCAGCGGGTCGCCGGGGAAGTACATCTGGGTGACGAGCCGCTCCGTGAACGCGCGGCCGAACAGGGAGAAGTGGATGTGCTGGGGTCGCCAGGCGTTGTCGTGGTTCCCCCAGGGATACGCGCCGGGCTTGATCGTCACGAACCGGTACCGGCCGTCGTCGTCCGTCAGGCAGCGGCCTGCGCCCGAGAAGTTCGGGTCGAGCGGCGCCGGATGCTGGTCGACGACGTGGTGGTAGCGGCCGGCGGCGTTGGCCTGCCAGACCTCGACGAGTGTGTTTTGCACCGGTCTGCCGTCGACGTCGAGCACGCGTCCGGTGACGATGATCCGCTCGCCGAGCGGCTCGCCGTCGTGTTGCCGCGTCAGATCGTGGTCGAGTTCCCCGATCGTCAGGTCGCCGAACACGGGGCCGTCGAGCGAGTGGAACTCCTCGGGGAGCGAGACGAGCGGCGCCGCCGGCGCGCGCCAGCGGGTCGAGTGGTAGCCGGGATAGTCGACCTGAACCTCCGGGCCGAAGCTCGGGTCATCCGGCAGGATGACGGGCGGTTCGCCGTTGCTGGATGGCATCACTCACGTCCTTTCGTTCTCAGCGCCCGCAGTGCGGTGAGCTCGTCGTTTGTGGGCGGGTCCGTCTCGCGCACGTCGTCCGCGACCCGGAGCGGCCATCCCGTCGCCGCGACCGCGCCCTCGACCGTGGCTCCGGGATGAACGGCGACGAGGGTGAGCTCGCCGTTCTGCGGCTCGAGGATACCCAGGTCGGTGATCACGACACGGACGTTGCTCCCGAGGCTGGTGGTGAAGTCGAGCCGGCCGACGAACGTGCGCGGCGAGTGCCGGAGCATCACGAAGACGTCGTTCACCCCGAGCGCGATCTCCGGGGCGCCCCCGCCTCCCGGGAGCCGCACGGTCGGTGCCTCGTAGTCACCGACGACCGTGCTGTTCAGGTTGCCGTGGCGGTCGATCTGGGCCGCGCCGAGGAAGCTGACGTCGATCCTGCGCCCCTGCAGCCAGTAGGCGAACACCTCGGGCACGGAGACGACCGAGTCGGCGGTCTCGGCGAGCTCGCCGTCGCCGATCGAGAGCGGCAGCTCCGTCGGCTTCGCGCCGATCGTCCCGCTCTCGTAGATGAGCACGCACCCGGGTGCGTGCGTGTGCCTGGCGAGGTTGGCGGCGAGGCTGGGCAGACCGATGCCGACGAAGCAGACGGTGCCGTCGCGGAGCCGCCGGGAGGCCTCGACCGCCATCACCTCATCTGCGGAGAAGCCGTTGACCGTCACGTCGTGGCGACCTCCGCGGCGAGGCTCGATCGGTACTCGGCGACGTCAGCGGTGCCGAGCACGTGTCGCTCCATCCACGTCCGGAAGCGGTCGCGGTCGCGGCTGATCGCGTCCCAGGCGACGTAGAAGTCGTTGTCGCGGTCGTAGTAGCCGTGAGCGTACGAAGGATGCGCCCCGTGCGGGGCGAGCGAGACGGCGTCGACCACCCAGCCCGGCAGGACGATGCCGCCCGGCCGCAGCTCGAGCTCGTCGACGATCTCCTCGACCGTGACGATCGACCGAGAGGAGGCGAGGACGGTCTCCTTCTGCACCCCGGTGATCCCCCAGATCTGGACGTTGCCCTTCCGGTCGGCCTGCTGCGCGTGCACGATTCCGACGTCGGGCCGGTGGGCGGGTACGGCGGCCAGCTCCTCCCCGGTGAACGGGCAGGTCACCTTTGCCACGCGGGTCCGGGCGGGGAGATCTCCGCCACGTATCCGCGGAGGACGCCGAACGGCAGATTCGCCGCCCCGGCGGCATAGGCGACGGCCATTCCGGCGTGCGAGTGCTCCTCCAGCTCGAGCGGGACGGGCCAGCCGCGCTCCACCGCGTCCCGGAAGCGGTGGAGTGAGCCGACGCCCGGGTTCCCACCCCACGAGAAGACGAGCTTCCGGGCGCAGCCCATCCCGATCAGCTGGTCGTAGACGAGGTCGGGCGTCATCCGGACGAGGGTCAGGTCGCGCCGCTCCTGCCGGATCAGCTCGTGCCCCGCCGCATGGGGGATCAGATGCGTGAAGCCCTCGAGCGCGACGATGTCCCCGTCGTTGACGAGCTCGGCGATCGCCTCGTTGAGCGGGACGATTGCCGCCATCAGAATGCGAGCGGATGCGACCCGCCGGCCACGGTGATGTGATCCTCGCGGACCTTCGTCTCTATCGGCGTCACCGCCTTGCTCCTTTCAGGTCGTCGATTCTGCGTCGGAACGAGTGTGCTTTGCGGCCAAGCCTCGGAGCCGGTAGCCGACGGGCAGCAACTGCAGCCCGAACCGCTCCTCGAGCGTGCCCCAGATTCCGCGCGGCATCATCAGGGCGCACAGGATCGAGACGGCGCCGAGGCCGACGAGGTACCAGACGCCTCGGTCGCCCCATTGATCCTGGATGACGAAGAACACAGCCGAAAGCGGCGAGCACGAAGATCACACCCTGGCCGGCGAGCACGCGGACACCGACCGCCGCCGCCTCCTCGTCGCGGATCGCCTGCAGAGACGCGCCGGTGCGGCTGCGGAGCAGGACGAACACGAGCCCCAGGAACAGGACGGCGCTCCCGAGCGCGAGCCAGTAGTCGTAGTTCTGCCGGTCCGAGGCGCTGAAGGTGGTGAGCACCGGTCCGAGCGACGTGCCGGTCTACTGGTGGAACGGCTTGAGCTTCGCGCCGATCGGCACCCTCGGGTCGTCTGCGTTGCTCGTGATCACGTTGTCGAGCTTGAACTTGCCGCCGGCCTTTGCCTTCACCCACTGGCAGCCGATGATCGGCGTCGCCGCGACGTGCGGCACCGGGCCGTGGACGAAGTCGAGCTTGCCGACGGTCGTCACCGTCTGCAGCTTGTTGAGCGCGCCGGCCACGGCGGCCTTGCTCTTCGGGTTGTGGCTGTTGATCAAGGCCGCGACGCCCGCGTCGAGGAGTGACATCGTCGCCCCGAGCTGCTGGTTCCACTGTCTGCCCGTCGACTTCTCTTCCACCGCGCGATGTAGGCCTTCGCGAACTCACGCGCGCTGCCACCCAGATGCTCCTCAGCCATCGTTCCTCCAGTGCTCGACCGGTCGGGAACGCGAACCTACGCCGACCGTTATCAGTTGTCAAGACAGTGTTCTAATATGCTGATCATGGCGTCTGGACGTACTGGAGTCGGCCCGGGGCAGTCGCAGTCGCTGGAGCGAGGCCTCGCGATTCTGTCCGCGTTCAAGGCCGCGACGCCTGAGCTCGGGATCAGCGAACTCGCTCGCAGCCTTGGTCTCACGCGCAGCACGTCGCACCGCTACGTCGCCACCCTGGCGCGGCTGGGGTACCTCCAGCAGAACCCGAACACACGGAAGTATCGCCTCGGGTCGCGCGTCGTCGATCTCGGCCTCTCCGCGATCAACTCGATGGAGCTTCGTGAGATCTCGGCGCCGCACCTTCAGCAGCTGAGCGACGAGACCGGTCACACCGTCAACATGGCGATCCTCGACGGCGTGGACATCGTGTACATCGAGCGCTGCCGGAGCGCCCAGCACGGCCAGCGGGAGATCGACCTCAACCTCCATGTCGGCTCGCGGCTGCCTGCGTACTGCACGTCGATGGGGAAGGTCCTGCTTGCGTTCCTGCCCGACGACGAGCAGGCTCGGCGCCTCGGCCAGATCGAGTTCATCGAACGCGGCCCGAACACGCTGACCAATGCCGAGTCGCTCGCGACCGAGCTCGCTCGGGTGCGAACGGCCGGAATCGCCGTCAACAATGAGGAACTGGCATTCGGCCTTCGCTCGATGGCCGTCCCCGTGCGAGGTCAGGACGGAGAGGTCGTCGCGGCGATCAATTTCGCAGTGCACCGGACCGCAGCGTCGATCGGGGACCTCGTCGAACGGCTCGGCCCGACGCTCAAGCGGACGGCTACAGACATCTCGGCACGAATCGGCTACCGCTCCAACTCCTAGTAGGCCCGCTCGGCGCCGACTCACGACAGGCCGAGAAGCCGGGCTGCGTTCTGCTTCAGGATCAGCGGCCGCACCTCGTCCTTGAACGGTGCTTGCTCGAAGTCGGCCAGCCACCGGTCCGGGGTGATCAGCGGGAAGTCGGAGCCGAACAGCACCTTCGTTCGGAGCTGCGAGTTCGCGTACTGGACGAGCTGCGGCGGGAAGTACTTCGGCGACCAGCCGGAGAGGTCGATCCAGACATTCTCCTTGTGCAGGCAGACCGAGATCGCCTCGTCCTGCCAGGGAAACGACGGGTGAGCGAGCACGATCTTCAGCTCCGGGAAGTCGGCGGCGACGTCGTCGAGGCACATCGGGTTCGAGTACTTCATCCGCAGGCCGCCCCCGCCGGGCAACCCGGTGCCGATGCCGCTGTGCCCGGAGTGGAAAAGCGCGGGCAGGCCTGCCTCGGCGATCGCCTCGTAGAGCGGGTACGCGTCGCGATCGTTGGGGAAGAAGGCCTGCAGGTTGGGATGGAACTTGAAGCCCTTGACGCTGTGGTCGGCGATCAGCCGCCGGGCGCGCTCGACGGCGTCGGGCCGGGCGGGGTCGACGCTCGCGAACGGGATCAGGACGTCCGGGTTGGCCGCGGCCGCCTCGGCGATCTCCTCGTTCGGGATCGGCGGGACGCCGCTGCGCGACTCCCAGTCGACGGTGAAGACGACCGCGGCCATGTTCCGCTCGCGGTAGTACGACGGCGACGTCGTCGACGGTCGGCAGAGGCTCGTCGGCTTCGGAAGTACCGCTGCCGCGGCCGCGCGCAGCTCGGGCGGCATCGGGTCGTGCCCGGCGCGCGAGAGCTCGGTGTGCACGTGCACGTCGATCGCGGTGACGGCGGCGAGGTCGATCACGGCGACACCGTACCGAGCTCGTCCTGGAGCGCCGCGCCCCAGGCGAGGAGATCCCAGTCCGCAGCCGGGCGCGCCGATCAGCGAGACGCTCGTCGGCAGGCCGCTCCGCGCGCCGACGCCGGACGGGAGCGCGACGACCGGGAAGCCTGTCCAGTCCCAGTAGTGCGTGAGCGAGATCTCCAGGCAGTCGGTGAACGCCTCGTCGTACCCGTGGCCGCGGGCGCGGGCGACGATCGGCACGGTCGGCTCGACGATCGCGTCGATGCGGTGCTCCGCGAGCCAGTCGGGCCAGGCGTCGGTGTGCCTCGGTGCGGCGGGTCTGCGCGCGCGACGTACTCCTCGCGCGGTCATCGCGCGCTGCTCGCCGTGCTCGAGGAAGTCCGCGGAGCGACGGCCGGTAGCGGCTCGCGCAGTCGTCGAAGCGGCGGTGGTACGCGAGCATCTCCGCGCAGCACCAGGTCGAGGAATTCGGCCCCGAGGTCGAGCGCGCACCGGCGGCGGCGGCGCTTCGACGCAGCTTCGCGCCGAGCGCCGCGAGCGCCGCGCTCGAAGCCGTCCGCGACGTCGGGGTCGAGGTCGGCGATCCTGCGGCGACACCGCCAAGCGGCGCAGCGGCCGGCGCTCGGCGGGTGCGTGACACCTGCGCCATCGCGGCGAGCAGCGGCTCGCAGTCGCGCGACTCGTTCGCGCCATCGGCCCGGCGTGGTCGAGCGACGGGCGCGAGCGGCACGATGCCGCGCATCGGGACACGGCCACGGGTCGGCTTGATCGCCGACGTCCCGCACATCGCCGAGGGTATTCGCAGCGAGCCGGCGGTGTCGGTGCCCGTCGCCGCCGGCACCATCCGCGCGGCGAGGGCGGCCGCCGAGCCGCCGCTCGATCCGCCCGCCGAAAGACTCGAGCGCCCACGGGTTGCCGACCTGGTCGGTGGTGCCCCCGGCGGCGAACTCGTGCGTGTGCAGGTGGCCGAGCAGCACCATCCCCTCGGCGGAGAGCCGCGCCCAGACGTCGCAGTCGCGCTCGGGCACCTCGTCGAGCACGCGGCTCGAGGCGGTCAGCGGCTTGCCGGCGACGGCGTAGAGGTCCTTGAGCCCGATCGGGATCCCGCAGAGCGGCGGGCGCGTCGCCGGCGGCGAGCCGCTCGTCGGCGCGGGCGGCCGCGGCCCGCGCATCCTCCTCGTAGACGCGCACCCACGCGTTGATCGACGCGGGTCGCCGTCGTGACGAGTGCGTGCCGTCGCGCTCGCGCGATCCGGGCGAGGCATGCCTCGACGAGCTCGCGCGAGGACAGCTCACCGCGCCGCCAGCGCCGCTGCCGCGTCGATCACTCCCAGGTCGGCCGGATTCACGGGAGTGGTATACACGCCGCATGGCCTTCGAGGCCGACGCCGCCGTCGGGCCGATCCTAACCGATCATGTACGATCTCGTAGAGCGATCATGTACGATCTCGTATAGCATGGCCTCCGGCGAGATGGTCGTTCGCGCAGACAACCTCGGCAGCCCGCTGTCACTCCACCGTGCGCGAGAGGATCACGCCGCCGGCAGGATCGACGCCGCCGAGCTCCGCGCCGTCGAGGACGATGTGATTATCGTCGACGTCGCCCGGGACTTCTGGGGCGAATAGTGGCCGCGGCGAGCCGGACCGTCCGCGACGCAACGTTCGACCTGTTCCGCCGGCGCGGCCTGACCACGATGTTCGCAAACCCCGGCTCGACCGAGGTTCCCTTCCTGGCCGGCTTGCCGGACGATCTCCGCTTCGTGCTCGGTCTCCACGAGGGCTCGGTCGTCGGAATGGCGACCGGCTTCGCGATCGGGCGCGGCGAGCCCGCGCTGGTGCTGCTGCACACGACGGCGGGGCTCGGAAACGCGGTCAGCGCGCTCGCGACCGCGCGCGTGAACCGGGCGCCGCTCGTCGTCGTCGTCGGCCAGCAGGATCGGAGGCACCTCGCCTTCGAGCCGTTCCTCGCCGGTCGGCTCGCCGGCCTCGCCGGCGACTACCCGGTCAGCGTCGAGCAGCCGGTGCGCGCCCAGGACGTGCCGGGTGCGATCGAGCGGGCATACCACGCGGCGACGACCCGGCGCGGGCCGGCGCTCGTGATCGTGCCGATGGACGACTGGGCGGAGCCGGCCGACGAGGAGCGCGAGCCCGCCGCGGCGGCCGGGCCGATTCTGCGCGCGGCGGCCGCCGCGCCCGAGGCGATCGACGCGCTCGCAGCATTCCTCGCCGGCGCGCAGGCGCCGGCGCTCGTCGTCGGCGCGGGTGCGGACGATCCGGCCACGTGGTCGGCGCTGGTCGAGCTGGCCGAGCGTCTCGTCGCTCCGGTCTTCCAGGAGTCGTTCGGAGCCCGCGCGGGCTTCCCGCAGGACCACCCTCTGTTCGCCGGCGTGCTCCCGTCCGACCGGCCCGCGCTGCGCGAGGTGCTCGCTCGTTACGACGCGGTCCTCGTGGTCGGCGCGCCCGTGTTCCGCCAGTCGGCATATGTGCCGGGCCGACTCACCGAGCCCGGCACGCGCGTCGCGATCCTCGCGGACGATCCCGACGAGGTGCACCGCAGCCCGGCCGAGCTCGCCGTGCTCGCGCCGCCCGCGGCGGCGTGCCGGGACTCACCCGTCTAGTGCCGCAACGGACAACGACGCCGCCCGAACCGTTCCATCCGCCCTCTGCGCCTGCCCCGCCCTTGCCGGGCGAGCCGCTGATGGCAAGTCACGTGCTGGCGGCGCTTGCCGAGCGCCTGCCGCGCGACGCGATCGTCCTGGAAGAGGCCCCGGTCGATCGGCCCGAGATCAACCAGCGGCTGCCCGCGCGCGAGTCGCTCGGCTACCTCAGCGCCGCGCAGGGCGGCCTCGGCTTCGCGCTGGCGGGCGCGACGGGCCTGCGCATGGCTCTGCCCCGCCGTCCGGTCGTCGCGGTCGTCGGCGACGGCTCCGCGATCTACGGCATCCAGGCGGTGTGGAGCGCCGCCCACTACCGCGTCGGCCCGCTGTTCGTGATCCTCTCGAACGGCGGCTACGTGGTCATGGACCGGCTCGCCGAGCGGCACGGCGGCGGCACCGCGCCCTGGCCGTCGTTTGGCGGGGAGATCGAGCTGGCGACGATCGCGCGCGGATTCGGCTGCCCGGCGCGCCGGATCGCGACACACGACGAACTGGTCGAAGCGCTGGACGAGGTGGTGCCGACGCTGGCGGAGCGGGCCGAGCCGCTCCTGCTCGACGTCGCGATCGCGCCGCACGGGGACGTTCAACTATTGACGGGGGTGTTCCAATAATTCGAACGCTGTCTTGCAGAGAGCAGTCCCGATGTGAGAAACGATTGTGTCGGCATGTTCCGGTCGTGCCGCGGGATCCCGGTCTGGACCGGATCCACGCACCCGGAGTGCAACGAAGGAGGGAAGGGAGGATGGTTCGGAGTGGCAAGCTTTGTCATACTCGCGGTGGCGCTGCTCGTCGACGGTGTCGATCGCAACCGCCGCGACCAAGCACTCGACGGCCGCGACGGTCGGCTCGGGGAACGGCGTCCGCGACGAAGAGCGTCTGCGGCCTCGGCAACGGCAAGAAGGCGACGGGGGCCCCGATCAAGCTCGGCGGGATCGACATGCTGATTCCGGGTGTCGACTTCACGACGATCGGCAAGGTCGCGAAGGCGTACTTCGACTGCGTCAACGACAACGGCGGCATCAACGGCCGCCCGATCAAGTACATCCTCTACAACGAGCAGCTCAACCCGGCGCAGGAGGCCTCGCTCGCCAGGAAGCTGATCGAGAGCGACAAGGTCGTCGGCGTCGTCGGCAACACGAGCTTCGCCGAGTGCGGCGTCAACTGGAAGTACTACAAGAACAAGGGCTTCGTCGTGATCGGCGCCGGCGTGCAGGCCGAGTGCTTCGGCACGCCGTCGATCGTCGAGGTGAACATGGGCCCGCGCTACAGCGACATCGGCGCCGCACAGGCGCTGATCCGGGCCGGCGTCAAGAAGATCGCGATCGCCTCGCCGGACACGATCTCCGCGTACGCCGACGGCGGCGTCGTGAAGCTCGGTGGCGAGCAGTCCGGCGTCCAGGTCAAGGTCTTCCCGACGCACCTGCCGGTCACCGATGCGTCCTCGCAGCTGCTCCAGATGTACCAGTTCGCCGGTGACGGCGGCGGCATCCTCCTCGACTTCACGCCCGACACGGCGCCGGCGTTCATGAAGGCGGCGATCGCGCATGGGCATCGTCGACAAGATGAAGTGGGGCTCGTCGACCCCGATCGCGAACACGTTCATGGCCGGGCAGTTCCCGCAGTTCGACGGCCATCTGTGGATCAACAGCGAGTTCGGCCTCCTCGACGCGATCGCGGGCCCAGACACCGCGCTGATGTTGGACGTGCTGAAGAAGTACGCGCCGACGATCGCCCCGCAGGCGTTCGCGCAGATGGGCTTCATGGTCGGCAAGTTCGCGACCACCGCCCTGATGCAACGTCAAGGGCCCGGTCACCGCCAAGTCGTACAACGCGGCGGTTCGCGGTCTGAAGAACGCAGAAGACGGACATGCTCTGCAAGCCGTGGTACGTCGGGAAGCTCTGCCGTACCACATCCCGAACAACTGGGACATCACAGTCGACTACAAGGACGGCAAGGTCGTGTGAAGGAGAAGTGCTTCGCGATCGCGCCCGTCGACAAGTCGAGCTCGCCCAGACGAGGGCCTTCGAGAAGAAGTTCAAGCTGAACGTCAGGTAACGCAACCAACCAGGACGGAATGACGATCAGGGCGCCCAGGGAGCGATCGATGACCGAGCCTGCTCGGGCTCAGCGTGTTCGGGGTGGACTGGGCAGCTGCTCAAGCCGTTCATCGTGATCGGGCTGGCGTTCGGGGGCGTGTACGCGCTCTCGGGCGTCGGCCTGGTCGTGCTCTACCGGGCGACGGGAGTGCTGAACGTCGCGTTCGGCGCCATCGGCGCGGCCGGCGCCCTGATCGCCTACTACCTGATCAACCACACGGGCTGGCCGCACTGGCTGGCGTACGTGATCTGCGTGCTCTTCGGCGGAGTCGTCAACCTCCTCTACGGGATGGTCTTCGGCCCCGCCTTCGCACGCCGCGATCCGCTCGTGAAGATGATGGGCACGCTCGGCCTGGCGCTGATCCTCCTGGGCCTGATGGCCTGGCGCGCCCCGATCGGGGGTGCCTTCGCGCGGTTCCTGCCCCTTCCGAGCTCGACCCACCACTACAGCGTGCTCGGGAACCACCGTCAGCCTGACGCAGATCATCTGCCTCGGGCTCGCGTTCGCGCTCACCGCGGCGATCACCATCTTCCTGCGCGTGACCAAGCTCGGCACGGCGATGCGCGCGCTCGCGAACGACCGCGAGATCACCGCCACGCTCGGCGTGCCCGTGCGGCGCGTGGAGGCGGCGGCGTGGTTCGGCGTCGGGCCTCGTCTGCGGCAGCGGCCGGGCTGCTGCTCCCCGACCTGCTCACCTCGCTCGACTACTCCGCGCTCACCTTCCTTGTCATCGCCTCCCTGGCCGCGGCGCTGATCGGCCGGCTGCGGTCGCTCTGGGTGACGCTCTTCGGCGGCCTGGCGGTCGGCGTCCTGCCAGGCCGTGATCGCCCCGATGGCCGCGTCGACTACGCGTTCATGCGCGAGATCTCGAAGCTACCGCGAGGTGGCGCCGTTCGTGCTCGCGATCATCGCGCTGCTCTACCTGTCGCGGCGCCGCGTCGTCACGATCTCGCGGACCGCGCAACTAGGGCCTGTGAGCGATGCGCCGGCAGCAGAGCGGAGCTGGCCGCGGCTGCCCGGGCAGCCGCTCGACCTCGGATCGGCGACGGCCGCCGCGGTCGCGATCGCCGGGCTGCCTGTTCGCTCGCCCTCGTCGCCGTGCCGACGCTGGTCGGCTCGGACTGGATCACGACGTTCACGAGCGTCGCCATCTACTCGGTCGTCGCGCTCGGGTTCGGCGTGCTCTACGGCCGGGTCGGGCATGATCTCGCTCGGCCAGGTCGCCCTGCTTTCGCTCGGCGCCTGGATCGGGACCCGGCTCGCCTACGCGACCTCGATCCCGTTTCCGCTCTCCTGATCGTCGTCGGCGCGATCACCTGCGTCATCGGCGTGCTCGTCGGCCTGCCCGCGCATCCGGCTCTCGGGGCTCTACCTCGCCCTGATCACGCTGATGTTCGCCGGGCGCCACGACGGTCGTGCTGTCGGTGATCGACTTCCCGAACGGCGGCGGCGGCTTCACCGGCCGGTCCGTGACCGGCAGCCTCGACCACCGAGACTCCGCCGGTGCGCAGGCCGTCGTGGGCGCTCGGCGACACCGCGTACTACCGCTATGTGGTCATCGTCGCCGCGCTCCTGTTCCTGCTCGCGCTGCTCCACGTCGCCGGCAAGCCGGGGCGCGCCTGGGCGTCGATCCGCGAGAGCGAGCCGGCCGCGCTCGCCGCCGGCGTGAACATCACGCTCTACAAGATGTGGGCGTTCGCGCTCGCCTCGTTCATGACCGGCGTCGCCGGCTGCCTGCTCGCGGCGCAGATCGGCGTCCCGCGCGCGATCACCTTCCAGACGCAGGACTCGCTGACGCTGGCCGCGACCGCGCTGATCGGCGGCATCTTCAGCCTCTGGGGCGCCGTCATCGCCGGCGTCTTCAACCAGCTGCTGCCGTTCCTCTTCCAGGCCCAGTGGGGCGTGAACCCGAACTTCCTCCTGATCATCTTCGGCGCCGGGCTGCTCCAGGTGCTGCTGACCGCGCCCGGCGGCCTGGTCGACCAGTTCCCGAAGGACATGGCCAACCTCGGGCCGGCTCGCCCTGCGCGGCGGTTCGGCGCAGCTCGCGCGCTCATCGTCGGCACGGACGTCACGGTCTCGTGATCGCAGGTCGCCAGGGCCTGACCGTCGCGCTTCGCCGGGGCGTCACGCCGATCGACGGGATGACCGTCGTCTTCCCGGAGGGACCGTGCGGCCTGATCGGCCCGAACGGCGCCGGCAAGACGACCTTCTTCAACGTGATGAGCGGGTTCGTCAAGCCGGCCGCCGGCACGATCACCGCCTTCGGCGAGAACCTGCTGAAGATGGCCGACTACCGGCGCGCTCGCTGGGGCCTGCGGCGGACGTTCCAGACCGAGATGGCGATCGAGCAGCTCTCGATCTTCGACAACGTCGCGATGATCCACGAGCACTCCGGGGCGAAGCGCGTCGTCGCGCCGAGCCGACGTGCTCGCCGCGATCGAGTTCGTCGGGCTCACCGCGTCGCCGAGGGCGAAGGTCGGAACGCTCGGCGCGCGCGACCGGCGGCTCGTCGAGGTCGCGCGCGCCGTCGTCGGCAGGCCCGCGGCTCGTGCTGCTGGACGAGCCGGCGGCCGGCCTGCCCGAGGAGGAGACCGGGCACTGAGCGAGGTGATCCAGAAGATCCCCGACGAGTTCGGCGCGCTCGTCATCCTCGTCGACCACGACATGAGCCTCGTCTCGGCCTGCTGCCAGACGACCGCGGTGATCGACTTCGGCAAGCTGATCGCCTCGGGCCCGACCGCCGAGGTGCTCCGGAACGAGCACGTGATGCGGGCGTACCTCGGCACGGAGGAGGAGCATTTGAGCGCGGACGGCACATCCACGTCAAGATCGACGGGCTCGCGGTCTCGCGCGGCGGCCAGCAGGTCCTCCACGGGATCTCGCTCGAGGTGCCCCGGGGCGAGATCACGACGCTGCTCGGCCCGAACGGCGCCGGCAAGTCGACGATGGTGCTGGCGGTCGGCGGTGTGCTACGGCCGACCGGCGGCGAGGTGTCGCTGACCGGGACGCCACTGACGAAGCTCCGGCCCGAGCAGATCCGCCAGGCCGGCGTCGCGATCGTCCCCGAGGGACGCCGGCTGCTCCCCGAGCTGACCGTCGAGGACAACATTCGCGTCGCCACGCTACGCGCTCAGCCGCGACGAGGCGAAGCGGGGGATCGAGTACGCGATCGAGCTCTTCCCCCACCTCGAGACCCGCTGGAAGGCGATCGCGCGCACGCTCTCCGGCGGCGAGCAGCAGATGGTCGTGCTCGCCCAGGCGCTCGTCTCGCGGCCGAGGTTCGTGCTCGTCGACGAGCTCTCGCTCGGGCTCGCACCGGTCGTCGTCCAACGCCTGATCCCGGCGCTCGAGCAGGCGGCAGCCGAGGGCGTCGGCGTACTGCTGATCGAGCAGTTCGTGCACGTCGCGCTTGGGCTCGCGCAGAACGCCTACGTGCTCGAGGGCGGCCGGATCGTCTACGAGGGCACCGCCGCGGAGCTGAAGGCGCACCCGGAGGAGCTCCACTCCGCGTACCTCCTGCCGACCAGCCGCCGGCACAGTCGACGGCGGCTGAGGATCACCGTCGTGCGTGCAGCCGTCACCCAGGGAAAAGGAGCGATGCGGGTCGTGGACGTGCCGGACCCGGGGGAGCCGGAGCTCGGGGAGGTGATCGTCAGGCCGGAGGCGGTCGGCCTCTGCGGCTCCGACTTCCACTACTTCCTCGGCGATCTCGGCGCGGTGGAGAGCGCGCAGCTCTACCCGCGTATCCAGGGGCACGAAGCAGCAGGGATCGTCGAAGCCGTCGGGCCCGACTGCCCGGCGCACCTCCGGGTGGGCGAGCGGGTCGCAATCTGGCCGCTTGCGTCGTGCGGGCGCTGCTATCCCTGCCGGATCGGACGGCGCAACGTGTGCGGGAACATCAGCCTGATCGGCATCCACCGGGACGGAGCGCTTCAGGAGCGGCTCCGCGTCCCGGCCTCGCAGGTCTTCCCGGTCGGAGATCAGGATCCCGCCGTCGCCGCGCTGATCGAGCCCGTGTCGATCGCCGTTCGCGCGGTCGTTCGGGGTCGAGTCGCGCAAGGAGAGAAGGTGGTCGTCTTCGGCGCAGGCCCGATCGGGCAGGCCGTCGCCGTCGCCGCAATCGATCGGGGCGCATCCGTGCTGCTCGTGGATCGCCTGCAGAGCCGGCTCGAGCGCGGGAAGGCGACCGGCGCCGAGTTTCTCGCCGCCGGGGAGGTAGATGCTCCGGTCGCCGCGGCGCGCGAGTGGGCGGGCGGCGACGGCCCCGAAGTCGTCTTCGAGGCGACGGGCGTGGCCGAGGTGGCTCAGACGACGGTCGAGCTCGTCGCCAGGGCGGGCCGTGTGGTCGTTGTCGGCCTCTCGAGTCACGATGCCCCGCTCCGTGTCGGCGATCTCGCGTTCAAGGAGATCGACGTCCTCGGGGTGAGCTGTTGCAACGCGGACGAGTTCGGCGACGCGGTGTCGCTGGTCGCACGGCGCCAAGACGCTCTGGCGGGGCTGGTCACGCACGAGTTCCCACTCGACCAAACCCCCGAGGCGATCGCCTATGCGATCGAGCATCCGGCCGAGGTGATGAAGGCCATGATCCGTCTGGAGGAGGGGCCGTGACGCTGAGAACGCTCGACGCATCCCGCGCCGACGCTGTCGAGCGGCTCTGCGAGCTGCTCGTCCCGGGCTCGGGCCGCGTCGGCCCGGCGGTCTACGTCGACGCCCTGCTGGCGGGATGCCGCCGCCGGTGCGCGCGCGACGCGCTCGCGGCGATCGACGCGCTCGCGCCCGCGGCCGCGCGGAGCCGAGGCGCTCGCCGAGCACGAGCGGACGCCCGCGTTCGCGTTCGTCCGCGCGCTCGCGATCGAGGCCTACTACAGGGACTTCGTCGCCCCGGGCAGGGACGCGGCGGGCGCCTGGGCGGAGATCGGCTTCGACCCGCCGCTGGCGCGACCGCCTGCGCAAGGACTGGTCGTGGCTGGGGGTCGAGTGAAGGACGCGTTCGACGTCGTCGTCGTCGGCTCGGGCGCGGGCGGCGGGATCGTCGCCGGCGAGCTTGCCGCAGCGCGGCAGGGACGTGCTCCTGCTCGAGGCCGGCCCGCACCTGACCGCCGTCGACTTCGCCCGCTGGGAGGCGAAGGCGAACCACGACCTCTTCTGGCCGCTCCGCTTCGGCCACCTCCCCGACGGCGACGTCGTCACGTTCCTCGCGCGGACGCTGCGTCGGCGGGACGACGACGATCAACACGAAAGTCGCTCTGCGGGCGCACGAGCAGGACGTTGCCAAGTGGCACCGCGCGAGCGGGCTGACCGCCGACGGCTCGCGGGCGTTCGCCGTCTCCGACCTCGACCCGTACTACGCGCGCGTCGAGCAGCGTCTGGGGTCCGCGAGCGCAGCGACTGGCAGCCGTGCGTGCGCACGGTCGAGCGGGGCTTCGCAAGCTCTCGGGCACGAACTCGAGCCCGTGATGTCGTACACCGACGGCAACTGCATGCACTGCGGCTCGTGCCTCCAGGGCTGTCCGACGAACGCGGGCAAGTGACGCAGAACACGTAGATCGCCGACACGTGGGCTCGCAGGCTGCTGGAGCTGCGCGCGGACGCGCCGGTCGAGCGCGTGCTGATCGAGGGCGGCCGCGGCGACCGGTGTCGAGGTACGGCGACGGCAGAGGCACGCCGAACCGTGCGCCGGCACGGTCGTCGTCGCAGGCGGCGCGCTGAATACGCCCCAGATCCTCAGGCGCTCGGGACTCGACGCGCCGGCGATCGGCAAGTACCTCGGCCTGCACCCCGTGCGCTCGTCTACGGGCTGTTCGACGAGGCCGCAGGACGCGCACATGACCTACCCGATCTCGTCGCACTGCTTGGCGTTCCAGCACGACGAGGACGGCGGCTACGTGATCGAGGCGTCGACGATCCAGGATCCGATCGCGTTCGCGACCACGCTCCGCGACGAGGATGGGCCCGATTCTGGGGCGCAGCGCCTGGTCGAGGCGCGCGCGGAAGTACCGCCACTGGAACGGCGTGCTCGCGATGGTCGAACGACGAGAACAACGGCGTCGGTCGTCGTCGACGAGAACGGGATGGAGCGGTTCGACGTCGACTTCAACGAGCGCGAGGTTGGGCGCATCGACGCCGCGCTCGAGTTCAGCAAGGACATCCTGAGCGCGGCCGGCGCGACCCAGCTCGCTGGACCGGCATCGCCTCGACCCACGTCCAGGGCAGCGTGCCGGATGGGCGACGACCCGGAGCGCTCGGCGATCGATCGCAACGGCAAGGTGCACGGCGTGAGCGCCTATACGTCGGCGACGGCTCGCTGATCCCACGCACGCTCTCGGTCAACCCGTCCCTGACGATCATGGCGCTCGCCACGCAGGCTCGCCGACCACCTGGCGCCGACCCGAAGGTACCTGGCGTGAGAGCCGCGCTCCTCGCCGAGTACCACCGGCCGCTCGAGCTCGTCGAGCGGCCGGAGCCCGAGCCGCAGGGAGCCCGCGACGTCGTAGTGCGTATCGGAGGGGCCGGGGTCTGCGCGACCGACCTGCACGCGATCGAGGGCCTGATGGAAGGTGCGGGGCTGAGGCCGCCCGTGGTGCTCGGGCACGAGAACGCGGGCTGGGTGCACGCGGTCGGCGACGACGTCACCGCCGCCGCGGTCGGCGACGCCGTCCTCCTCTACCCGCCGTACAGCTGCGGGCTCTGCGTGCCCTGCCGGCGCGGCCTCGACATGCACTGCGAGCGCCACGGCTTCACCGGGCTCACGCGCGACGGCGGTTTCGCCGAGTACGTGCTCGTCGACGAGCGCTCGCTGGTCAAGCTCGCGCCCGGAGTCGACCCGGTCGCCGTCGCACCGCACGCCGACGCCGGCATCACCGCCTACCACGCGGTGAAGAAGCTCCTCCCCCGGCTCGTGCCGGGCACGACGTCCGCGGTGATCGGCGTCGGCGGTGTCGGGCACATCGCCCTGCAGCTCCTCCGCGTGCTCGGCGGCGGCGGAGTGGTCGCGATCGACACGGACGAACGCCGCCGCACGCTGGCGCGAGAGCTCGGCGCGGACGAGGTGCTCGGCGAGCAGGCCGACATCGCCTCGGCTGTGCGCGAGGCGACGAACGGGGCCGGCGCAGACGTCGTGCTCGACTTCGTCGCGACCGACCAGACCCACGCCGCCGGCCTCGCGATGCTCGCGCGGCGCGGCCTGTACTCGACCGTCGGCTACGGCGGCACCGTCACCACGTCGTCGGTCGATCTCGTCGTCGGCGAGACCACGATCGCAGGGAACCTCGTCGGCAGCTGGATCGACCTCTGGGAGCTGATGCAGCTGCACGCGCGCGGCGACGTGACCCTGCGGACCGAGACGCACTCGCTGGACGACGTGAACGACGTGCTCGACCGGCTTCGCGAGGGCGAGGTCACCGGGCGTGCCGTGCTCGTTCCGTGATCGAGTGTCCGCCCTAGGCCTGAACGAGCGAGCCGCCGTCGACGACGATCGCCGAGCCCGTGATGAAGCTGGACGCCTGAGAGGCGAGCAGCACGACGACGCCCTTGAGCTCGTCCGGGTGGGCCATCCGGCCGAGCGGAATCAACGACCGCCATGCCTCCTTCATCTCCTCGGTCGGGTTCTCGGTCACACCACCGCCGATCAGCGTCCCGTAGAACGGGCCGGGGCAGATCGCGTTCACGAGCACGCCGTGCGGCGCCAGCTCGAGCGCGGCCTGGCGGACGACGTGGATCACCGCGGCCTTGCTGGCCGCGTAGCCGTAGCAGACCAGCGGCTCGACCCTGAGCCCCGCGTTCGACGCCGTGACGACGATGCGCCCCGACTGCTGGGCGATCATTGCGCGCGCGGCACTCCGCATCGTGTGCATGACACCCGTGAGGTTGACGTCGAGCACCGAGTCCCAGTCGGAGCGCTCCAGCGTGGCGAGCGTCTGGCCGCCGTCCACTCGAAAGCCGGGAACGGCTGCGAGACCCGCGTTGGCGAACACGACGTCCACCCCGCCCTGGGACTCGACCACGCCGGCGAAGAGCGCATCGACCGAAGCCTCGTCGCGCACGTCGACGAGGGCACCACGTGCGTCGCAACCGCGGTCGACGAGTCGAGCCGTCGCATCCTCGAGGCGCTCGGCGTGGACGTCGGCCAGGGTGACGCGAGCGCCGCACTCGGCCAGCACTTCCGCCATCGCGTACCCGAGCCCGGCGGCCGCTCCCGTCACGACAACGCGCGTGCCGCGGACGTCGAAGAGCCGCCCGAGCACGTCCGCAGCACGCTCGGTCACGCCCGCGTCGCTCTGCATCCGATCGGTCATGCCTGCTTCCTCATCTCGTCGCCTCCTGCGATCGAATCACGCGGCGGCCGCCGCTGCAACACGGCCGGTCGGTGTCGGTCGTAGGATCCTCTTCGTGCGCGAGCCACTGTTCACCGAGACCCTGCAGATCTCCGTCGTGGTGCGCGACCTCGACGCGGCGATGCGGACGTACGTCCACGACTACGGCATCGGCCCGTGGGAGATCTACGAGTTCAACCCGGACACCGTGCGTGACCTGCGCGAGCGCGGGGAGCCGGTCGAGCGCGCCTGGCGGCTCGCGCTCGCGCAGGTCGGGCAGGTGCAGTGGGAGCTCGTCGAGCCCCTCGACGACGGCAGCATCTACGCGCGGTTCCTCGCCGCGAACGGGCCGGGCGTGCACCACCTCGGCGTGGGCGTGCGCAGCTACGACGGTGCGATCGCCGAGCTCGCCGGACGCGGCCATGACGTCCTCCTTGGCGGCGAGTACAACGGCGTCAGGTTCTCGTATCTCTCGACCGAGCGCGACCTCGGCGTCATCACCGAGATCTTCGATGCGCCGCCAGGCCTGGAGCAAAAGCCGGACGCGGTCTACCCACCCGCGGCGGACGCGGATGGCTGACCGGCACCGTGGCACGCCCGTCCAGGGCCAGATCCTCTGGACACCGACCGCCGAGCTGCGAGAGCAGTCCGAGATCGGGCGCTACCTCCAGTGGCTTCGCCTCGAGCGCAAGCTCGACTTCCCGGACTACGACGCGCTCTGGCGCTGGTCGGTGACCGACCTCGACGGCTTCTGGTCGTCGCTCTGGGACTACTTCGAGATTCGGGCGCACGTCCCGTACGAGCGCGTCCTCGGCTCGCGGGAGATGCCCGGCGCGGAGTGGTTTCCCGGCGCGCGGCTGAACTACGCCGAGCACATGCTCGGCCGCGACGAGGACACGCGCGCCGTCGCCGTCGTCGCCGTGTCGCAGTCGCGCGACCAGTTCGAGCTGACCTTCGGCGACCTCCGCGAGCAGGTGGCACGTGCCCGCGCCGGGCTTCAACGGCTCGGCGTCGGCCCCGGCGACCGCGTCGTCGCCTACCTCCCGAACATCCCGGAGACGCTCGTCGCATTCCTGGCCACGGCGAGCCTCGGCGCGGTCTGGGCGACGTGCCCTCCGGAGTTCGGCGTCCGCAGCGTCGTCGACCGGCTCGGGCAGCTCGAGCCGAAGATACTGCTCGCAGTCGGTGGGTACGTCTACGGCGAAAAGCTCGTCGACCGGCGCGAGAACGTCGCCGCGATCCGCGAACAGCTTCCGTCGCTCGAGGCGGTCGTCGACGTCCGCTACGCCGGCGGACCCGCTTCCGGCCGCGACCACCTGGGACGAGCTCACCGCCGAGGCGGGCCCGCTCGAGTTCGCGGCGCTGCCGTTCGCGCACCCGCTCTACGTCCTCTTCTCCTCGGGCACGACGGGGCTGCCGAAGGCGATCGTCCACGGCCACGGCGGCATCCTGATCGAGCACCTGAAGAACCACGGGCTGAGCTGGGACCTCCGCCCGGGCGACCGGCTCCAGTGGTTCACGACGACGGCGTGGATGATGTGGAACGCGCTCGTCTCGACGCTCCTCGTCCGCGCCTCGATCGTGATGATCGACGGCAACCCCGGATACCCGGACCTCGCCTTCCAGTGGCAGCTCGCGGAGAGGACGCGCCCGACGATGCTCGGCGTCAGCCCGGCGTTCGCGCTCGCGTGCCGCAAGCAGGGGGTGGAGCCGGGGAGCCGGTTCGACCTGTCGTCGCTCCGCTCGGTCGCCGTCGCCGGGTCGCCGCTGCCCCTGGACGGGTTCGAGTGGATCTACGACCAGGTCGGGCCGGAGGTGCTGCTGAACCTCGGCAGCGGCGGCACCGATCTCTGCACCGGCATCGTCCAGGGCTGCCCGCTCCTGCCTGTGTACGCGGGCGAGATCGCCGGCCGCTGCCTCGCCTGCGACGTGACGGCGTTCGACCCGGAGGGCAACGAGGTCGTCGGCGAGCTCGGCGAGCTCGTGATCAGGCAGCCGATGCCGTCGATGGCGGTCAGCTTCTGGAACGACCCCGAGGGCGAGCGATACCGGGCCGCGTACTTCGACCACTACCCCGGCGTCTGGCGCCACGGCGACTGGATCATGTTCACCGAGCGGGGCAGTTCGGTGATCTCCGGCCGCTCCGACGCGACGCTCAACCGCGGCGGCGTCCGGCTCGGCACGAGCGAGTTCTACTCGGTGCTCGAGGAGCTCGACGAGGTGCTCGACGGCCTCGTCGTCCATCTGGAGGAGGCGGACGAGCTGATCCTCTTCGTCGTCCTGCGCGAGGGCTCGGATCTCGACGATGCGCTACGGAAGCGCATCGCCGGCGCGCTGCGCGACGCGCTCTCGCCGCGCCACGTGCCGGACACGATCGTCGCCGTGCCGGTCATCCCCCAGACGCTGACCGGCAAGAAGCTCGAGCTGCCCGTCAAGCGCATCCTCACCGGCGTTGACCCGCGCCGAGGTCGTCAGTCCGGACGCGCTCGCCGATCCCGCCTCGATCGAGCCGATCGTCGCCTACGCGCGCACGCGCCCAACCGACAAGGAGAGCCAGCATGTCTGACCAGCGACCGGTCGTCGTCTACGGCGCGAGCGGCTTCTCGGGCCGCCTCGTCGTCGAGTTCCTGCGCGAGTACAACGTCCCCTTCGTCGCCGCCGGCCGCGACCGGGCGCGGATCGAGGAGGTGCTCGACCACGTGCCCGGGATCTCGAACGGCCGACTACGAGATCGTCGAGGTCGGCCACGCCGTCGGCGGAGCTGACCGAGCTCCTCCGCGGCGCGAAGGTCGTCTGCAACGCGACCGGGCCGTGCATCTACTACGGCGACACGGTGATCGAGGCCGCGCTTGCCGCCGGCTGCCACTACGTCGACACGGGCGGAGAGGCGCCGTGGGTGCGGCGCGTCCGCGAGACGTGGCACGAGCGCTTCGCCGACGCCGGCCTCCTGGTCGCGCCGGCGACCGCGTACATGTCCGCGACGGCCGAGACGGCGATCCGCGTCGCGCAGGAGCACGCGCCGGGAATCGACACCGTCGAGGTGCTCTCGATGTTCATGGGCATGCCGACCTACGGCTCGACGCAGACGATCTTCGGCCAGCTGCAGTGGGAGTCGTTCTACCTCGAGCAGAACGAGTACGTGGAATGGCCGCCCGTGACGACGATCGAGGCGGTGATCCCGGGCGAGTTCCAGACCCGGCTCGCGCTTCCCTGGGGCGGCTTTCCCGCATCCGGCCTGGTTCAAGGACGACCCGCGGATCGCGAACGTCTACGCGTTCGGCGGCCTGCTCGACCGGTCGATCATGGAGGGCGTCGTCGCCGGGCAGCGCGACTACCAGGAGAAGATCCGGCCGCTGCCGGCCGACGAGCAGAAGCAGATCCTGGCCGGGATCGCCGACTCGGTGCAGGCCGGGATGCCGCCGCGCGAGAACCGGCGGCGCCAGCGGACGATCGACGTCGTCTCGGCCCGCGGCAGCCTGGACTCGATCCAGATCGTCGTCCACGGCCAGGGCGCGTACCTGCAGACCGGCCTGATCCAGGCGTTCGCAGCGCACCATCTCGTCTACCAGCCGCCGCATGCGGTCGGCTTCGCCTCGCCGTGCTCGGCGTTCGGGCACCGCGAGCTGCTCGCGGCGCTCGAGGCCTACGGCCTGGCGAGGATGAAGGTTCTGGGCTGATGGGTTTGCGCCGGCTCGAGCACGTGCTCGTGCTCACGGACGACCTCGAGGCGTCGCGCGCCTTCTACTCGCAAGCCCTTGGTCTCGATGTTGGCGACCGGCCGCCGCTCGAGTTCCCCGGTACTGGCTCTACCTCGAGGGTCGAGCCGTGCCTGCATACGCGGCGCGGGCGGCTTACCAGGCGACACGCTCCCAGTGCTCGAGCACTCGTCCTCACACGTTCTTAACAGTGTCAGGCACTGTTTAGAAGGTGAGAACGCCGCCGACGCGGCCCGCCGTGTCAGCGATCGAGCGTGTGCGCCTGCCAGCCAGGCGGCGCCGCTGCGATAGAGCGCTTCGACCTCCCGCCCCCGCAGCCCGGGCATGTCGGGCTTGACGGCATACCCGATTCGGGTCTGCAGGTAGGCGAGGTGCCGGTAGCCGTCAGGGAATCTGCCCAGCAGGTCACGATCGAGCTCGAGTCGTTCGGCCGGATCGACGGGATCCATCCGGTCCTGCTCGTAGATCGGCTGGCGCAGGACGAGCCCCCAGCGGCCGCCCCGCTTCTCCAGAAAGTCGTAGAAGCGTCCGGTGCAGACGACGTCGACTTCGACCCCGTCGACGAGCGCCCGCTGCGAGATCTTCATCTTCGTCTGGGAGATCGCGCGGTGCCCGGCGATGTCGATCGACTGCCCGCCGAGGGAATGCAGGATCTTGACCTCCTTCGCCCAGCCGGCCTTGCTCATCGCGATGAACTCGTCCGCCGTCCCCTGCGTCCACGTCGCCATCATCCGACCGTCGTCGAACCAGACGGTGCGAAACCGCTCCCAGTCGCCGGCGTCGCGCCAGACGACCCAGTTCTCGACGAGCTCCCGGATCGCGAGGCGATCCGGCCGCCCTGGTCGAGGGCACTCACCGGCCTTTCCTAGGCGGCGTCGAGGCCGACGCCCCTGATCAGGTCGGCGCCCTTCTCCGCGATCATCACCGTCGCCGCGTGCGTGTTCGCGCGCGTGATCGTCGGCATCACCGAGGCGTCGCACACGCGCAGCCCCTCTGTCCCGTAGACGCGCAGCTCCGGGTCGACGACCGAGCCGATCGCGCAGGTCGAGGTCGGGTGGTAGACGGTCTGCGCGCAGCGCTCGACCCAAGCGAGGATGTCCTCCTCCGAGTCCGAGTCGGGGACGCTGAACGGCGCGCGCTCGACCGCCTTCAGCGCCGGCTGCGGCGGCGATCTCGAGCGCGATCCGGACGCCCTCGATCACGCTGCGCCGGTCCTCCTCGGTCGTGAGGAAGTTGCATGAGCACGAGCGGCTTCGAGTCGGGCATCGGCGTGCGCAGCTTCACCCAGCCGCGGCGCGTCCGGTTTGATCAGGACCGGGCCGAATGCGTATCCGGGCTCGGTCGGCGCGTTCAGGCCCTCGTCGTAGAAGATCGACGGCGCGAAGTGGAACTCGATGTCCGGCGCGGGCAGGTCGTCACGCGTGCGGAAGAAGCCGCCCGCCTCCGGGATGTTCGAGCTGAGCGGGCCGCGGCCCCTGCTCTGCAGCAGCGCGAAGTTCTCGGGCGTGAGCACGGCGAACAGCGCCGGCTCGTCGGTCGTGAAGTTGAGCGTTCACCATGCAGTGGTCCTGGAGGTTGCGGCCGACCGGCAGGTTCTCGCGCACGGGAGCCCGAAGAGCGCGAGGTCCTCCTCGGGCCCGATCCCGGAGAGCATCAGCAGCACGGGCGACTGGTAGGCGCCGGCGGCGAGGATCACCTCGCGCTCGGCATGCGCACGGTCTCGACCTTCCCGTCCTGACTCACCTCGACGCCGACGGCCCGGTTGCCCTCGAAGACGATGCGCTGAACGAAAGACGCCAGTGCGCACCTCGAGGTTCGGCCGGTCCGACGCCGGGTGCAGGTACGCGTCGGCGGTCGAGCACCGCTTGCCGTTGCGCTGGTTGACCTGGAAGCGGCTGACCCCCTCCGGGCGCTCGACATTCAGGTCGGGGATGTGCTCGTACCCGGCCTGCACCGCCGCTTCGAGCATCGCGTCGACGAGCGGCTGCAGCGAGCGGCTCTCCGAGACGGCGAGCGGCCCGCCGACGCCGTGGAAGGCGTCCTCGCCGCGCTCGTTGTCCTCGGACGCGCTTGAAGTACGGGAGCACCTCGTCGTACGACCAGCCCGGTGGCGCCGTTCTGCCGCCCAGCCGTCGAAGTCGAGCCGGTGCCCGCGGAGGTAGATCATCGCGTTGATCGAGCCGCAGCCGCCGATCATGCGGCCGCGCGGCAGGTACAGGCGCCGCCCGCCGAGGCCCGGCTCCTGCTCGCCGAGCAGGTCCCAGTCGTGGCTCGACTTGAAGAGCGCCGGGGAACGCGAACGGGATGCGGATCTCGGGGGCGACGTCGGGCCGGCCCGCCTCCAGCACGAGCACGCTCGCGTCCGGGTCCTCGCTCAGCCGCGCGGCGAGCACGCACCCGGCCGAGCCGCCTCCGACGATCACGTAGTCAGCCACGATCCGGGCAAGCATCCTCTCTCTGGTCGCCGCCCGACCCTAACGTCCGAACAGCGTTAGGTTGTCCGGCAGCGCGATGGCGGGCGAAACGATCTGCTCGGCCTCTACTGGACGATCTCCGGCCCGGTCGAGGTGCACGTCGGCCGCGAGTGGAGCCTGTTCGACATTGCAGACCGCTGCGCGCAGGCCGAGCGGGTCGGGTTCAAGGGGATCGGCATCTGGCACGCCGACCTCGCGCACATCCTCGAGACGCGTTCCCTCGCCGACGTGAAGCAGCTGCTCGACGACCACGGCCTCGTGTACCTCGAGCTCGAGTTCATCTGGGAGTGGTTCCTCGACCCTGACGACCAGCGGCGCCGCGACGCCGAGCCGACGAAGCGACTCCTGTTCGAGGCTGCCGCCGCGCTGGGCGCGCACCACATCAAGGTCGGCAACATCCCCGGCACGCCATGCGAGATCCCGAAGCTGACCGAGCGCTTCGGCGAGCTCTGCGAGGAGGCGGCGCGCGAGCACGACGCGACGCTCGTCTACGAGTTCATGCCGTTCGACGTCAACGTCCGCGACCTCGACACGGCGCTCGCCGTCGTCGAGGGCGCCGGCGGGAAGAACGGCGGCCTGGCGATCGACACCTGGCACATGGCGAAGCTCGGGATCGCACCCGACGAGATGCTGCGGATCCCGGAGGAGTACCTCTCCTGGGTCGAGCTGTCCGACGGGCAGTACGAGAACATGGCCGACCCGATCGACGAGGTCGTCAACCACCGCAAGCTGCCGGGCGAGGGCGAGTTCCCGATCCCCGACTACGTCGAGGCGTGCCGGACAGCCGGCTACGACGGCCCGTGGGGCGTCGAGGTGCTCTCCGAGGAGCTTCGGAACCTGCCGGTCGACCAGATCTTCGACCGCGCGTACGAGACGACCATTGCGCAACTGACCGCACACGAAAGGAGCCACGGTGGCTGAGCAGGCCTCGACAGAGATCGCCTTGTCTGGGTCTTCACGCAGATGCTGCGCATCCGCGAGTTCGAGGAGCGCGTCAAGCGGACGTTCGAGGAGCACCCGGGCGTGATCCGCGGCCACACGCACCTCGCCGACGGGGCCGAGGCCTCGATCGTCGGCTCGCTCGCCGCGCTGGACGCCGACGACCAGGTGCTGACCACGTACCGCTGCCACGGCTACCCGATCGTGCTCGGCACCGACACGAAGGCGATGATGGCCGAGATCTACGGCCGCCAGGACGGGCTCTGCGGCGGCTACGGCGGCTCGATGCACCTGACCGACGTCGCCCGCGGCTTCCTCGGGACGTCCGGGATCGTCGGCCAGGGGATCCCGCACGCGGCCGGCGCCGCCTACGCCGCCCAGATCCGTGGGAAGGGCCAGGTCGTGCTCAGCTTCTTCGGCGACGGCGCCTCGAAGCAGGGCGCGTTCCACGAGACGCTGAACATCGCCTCGCTGTGGAAGCTCCCGATCGTCTTCGTGATGGAGAACAACAACTACAACGTCGTCACGCGCAGCGAGCAGGAGGACGCGAACGCCGCCGCCGGCGAGCCGCTCGCGGTGAAGGCGACCGCGTACTCGATGCCCGGCGTCACGGTGGACGGCGGCGATCCGCTCGCCGTCCACGAGACGGTCTCGGTGGCGGTCGAGCGGGCGCGCTCGGGCGAGGGGCCGACGCTCGTCGAGTCGCTCGTCTACCGGCTCAGCGCCCACGGGAACATCATCGCCCCGCCCGGTGTACCCCTCCACTTCCCCGAGCACGAGGCGATCACCGTCTTCGGCAACACGGACGAGTACGAGGCCGCGCTGCGCGGCGACCCGGTGCCGCGCTTCCGCGCGAGGCTCGTCACCGACGGCACGCTCAGCGCCGAGGAGGCCGACGGAATCGCCGCGGAGGTGCGCGACGAGATGCAGGCCGCGGTCGACTTCGGGCTCGCCAGCCCCTTCCCGGCGGCTGAAGACGCCGTCGACCACGTCTACGCGTAGAGGAGGATCGAATTCATGTCGACACACGAGCTTCCCTACATCGCCGCGATCGGCGAGGCGATCCACCAGGAGATGGAGCGCGACGAGACGGTCCTCTACTTCGGCCAGAACATCGCCACGCACGAGAACGATCCGTTCCTCCAGGCGTTCGGCTCCGACCGCGTGCGGGTGACGCCGATCTCCGAGACGGCCGAGATCGGCATGGCCGTCGGCGCCGCGATGGCCGGCTTCCGGCCTGTGGTCGAGCTGTACATGGCCGAGTTCATGCTGGTCGCGATGGACCAGGTCGTGAACGAGGCGAACCGCTTCCACTACATGACCGCCGGCCAGGTCAAGGTGCCGCTCGTCCTCAAGGCCGGCTACGGCTTCACCTGCGGCTGGGCGGGCCAGCACACGGGCACGATCTACGGCATGTTCATGGGCGTCCCCGGCCTGAAGGTCGTGGTCCCCTCGACGGCCGCAGACGCCAAGGGACTGATGACGACGGCGATCCGCGACGACAACCCCGTCGCCTACTTCCACCACTACCTGCTCACGCTCGAGCACGGAGACGTTCCGGACGGCGAGTACGCGATCCCGTTCGGCGAGGCGGCGGTGCGGCGGGAGGGCGGCGACGTGACGATCGTCGCCATCGGCTGGTGCGTCGACCGCGCGCTCGCTGCGGCGGAGCAGCTCGCGTCGGAAGGGATCGAGGCCGAGGTGATCGATCCGCGCACGCTCGCGCCGCTCGACCTGAAGACGATCCTCGAGTCGGTCGAGAAGACCGGACGGCTGGTGATCGTCGACCAGTCGACCCGCCACGGGTCGGCGGCGGCGGTGATCGCCGCGGAGGTCGCCTCGGAGGGCTTCTCGGCGCTGAAGGCGCCGGTCGTGCTCGTCACGGCGCTCGACGCGACGATCCCGTACAGCCAGCCGATGGAGGAGTACCTCCTGCCCGACGAGGCGAAGGTCGTCGACGGCCGTCCAGCAGGTGCTGGGCTCGTCGGTCCCCGCCTAGCGAGCAGTGACGCGACGACGGACCGCGCTGCTGCGCGCGATGTGGCGGATCCGCGTCTTCGAGGAGGAGGTCGGCCGGCTCACGCGCGCAAACGAGGTGCACGGGCTCGTCCACCTGAGCGTGGGCGGGGAGGCGGTCGCCGTCGGCGTGTGCAGCCGGCTGCGCGACGACGACCCTGTCTACAGCGGGCACCGCGCCCACGGGCACGCGATCGCCAAGGGCGCTCCGCTCGGTCGGGTGATGGCCGAGCTGATGGGGCGCGACGGAGGTCTGTGCCGCGGCCTCGGCGGCTCGATGCACCTCGTCGACGCCGAGCACGGGTTCCTCGGGGCGACCGGCGTGGTCGGCGGCAACGTGCCGCTCGCGCTCGGCAGCGCGCTCGCCGCCCGACAGCTCGGCGGCGATCAGGTCGCGGTCGTCTTCTTCGGCGACGGTGCCGTCCAGGGCGGGATCTTCGTCGAGTCGGTCAACCTCGCGGCGCTCTGGCGGCTCCCGGTGATCCTCGTCTGTGAGAACAACGGCTTCGCCGAGTTCACGCCGCGCTCGGCGCACACGCCGGTCGAGCGGGTGAGCGACGTCGTCGCGCCGTGGGGGCTCGAGCGCGAAACGGTCGACGGCAACGACATCGGCGCGGTCGGCGAGACGTTCGCCCGCTTCCTCGCCAAGGCGCGCGCCGGAGAAGGGCCGTTCCTGCTCGAGTGCCTGACGCACCGGCTGCGCGGCCACTACGAGGGCGACCCGCAGCTCTACCGCGAGGCGCTGGCGGCCGAGGAGTGGCAGCAGCTCGACCCGATCCTGCGGCTCCAGCGTCAGCTCGGCATCGAGGAGGGTCGAGGAGGAGGCGCGCGCCGAGGTCGCGGAGGCGGTCGAGTTCGCACGCGCGAGCCCGTTTCCGCCGCCGGCGCTCACCGCGGAGCTGGTGTATGCCTGAGGTCACCTACCTCGGCGCAATCACGGCGACGCTGGCCGAGGCGATGCGGGACGACCCGCGGGTGCTGGTGCTCGGCGAGGACGTCGCCGAAGGCGGCCCCTGGGGCGCGACCGCCGGGCTCGCCGACGAGTTCGGGACCGAGCGTGTCCGCAACACGCCGATCAGCGAGGCGGCGATCGCCGGGATCGCGACCGGTGCCGCCCAGTCGGGGTTGCGCCCGGTGATCGAGATCATGTTCATCGACTTCCTCACGCTCGCCCTCGACCAGCTCGTCAACGGCGCGGCGAAGGCGCACTTCATGTCCGGCGGTCAGTTGTCGGTGCCGATGGTGCTGCGCACGCAGGGCGGCGCGGGCCACCGCGGCGGAGCACAGCACTCGCAGAGTCTCGAGGCCTGGCTCACCCACGTGCCGGGGCTGAAGGTGGCGATGCCCGCCACCGCCTCGGACGCGGCCGGTCTGCTCCGCTCGGCGATCGCCGACCCGAACCCGGTCGTGTTCGTCGAGAACAAGACGCTCTACTTCCGGCGCGAGGAGATGCAGCCGGCGCACGTGCCGCTCGGCCGCGCGAACGTCGTGCGCCCCGGCCGTGACGTCACCGTCGTCGCGCTGTCGGGGCTGGTGCACGAGTCGCTCGCCGCGGCCGAGGATCTTGCCGCGGAGGGGATCGAGGTGGAGGTGATCGACCCGCGCACGCTCGTCCCTCTCGATCTCGAGACGATCGTCGCCTCCGTCGCCCGCACCCACCGGCTCGTCGTCGCGCACGAGGCGGTGCGAACCGGCGGCTTCGGCGCCGAGGTGGCGGCGGAGGTGCAGGCGGCCGCATTCGACGAGCTGGACGCGGCGATCGAGCGGGTCGGGCGCGCCCTTCGCGCCGATTCCGTTCAGCCCGCCGCTCGAGGACGCCTATGTCCCCGGCCGCGCCCAGGTGGTTGCGGCGGTGCGGGCAACGCTCGGCCGCTAGCAACCTGTTCGAGTATTTGGACGGTTGTCTCGCTGACCGAATGCGGATAGGCTCGCGCTGATGAGCATCCTCGGAAACCGGGTGCTGCGAACGGAGGACGCGCGGTTCCTCCGCGGCGAGGGCCGGTACGTCGAGAACCTCGCCGCTCGAGGGGGCGGTCGCGGTCACCTTCGTGCGGTCGCTGCTCGCCCACGCGCGGATCAACGGAATCGACACGAGCGGCGGCGGAGGCGATCCCGGGCGTCCAGGTGCTGACCGCCGCCGACGTCGACCTGCCGACGTTCGGCCCGCCGCCCCTGCCCGGACTGAACATGGGCATGGGCCGCCCCGTGGTCGCGAAGGACGTCGTCCGGTTCGTCGGCGAGATCGTCGCGATCGTCGTCAGCGAGGACCGCGCAACCGGCGCGGATGCGGCCGAGCTCGTGCATGGTCGACTACGACCCGCTCACCCCGGTGGTCAGCCCGGTGGACGCGGCAAGGGACGAGGTGCTGCTCTTCCCCGACGCGGGCACGAACGTCGCCGCACGCACGCAGCCCGCCGCCCACGCCGAGGACCTGTTCGACGGCTGTGACGTGCGTCGTCTCCGACACGCTCGTCAGCCAGCGGATGGCGCCGTGCCCACTGGAGCCGCGCTCGATCGCGGCCGAGGTCGGCGCCGACGGCCGCCTGACCGCCTGGCTTTGCACCCAGACGCCGCACCAGGACCAGCATGGTGCTCTCGATGATGCTCGGGATCGACCCCTCCGAGGTGCGCGTGATCGCGCCGGACGTCGGCGGCGGCTTCGGCGCCAAGATGCTCATGACCGAGGACCTCCTGGTCGCCTGGCTCGCGCGGAAGCTCGGCCGCCCGGTGCGCTGGACGGAGACGCGCAGCGAGAGCATGCTCGCGCTGCCGCACGGCCGGGCGATGCGGCTCGCGTTCACGATCGGCGGGACGAAGGCCGGAAAGGTGCTCGCCTACAAGCTCGACATCCTCGCCGACTGCGGCGCGTACCCGACGCTCGGCGCGTTCCTCGCCGAACCTGACCACGCTGATGTCGAGCGGCGTCTACGCGATCCCGCGGGTCGAGGTCGAGAGGCGGCGACCGTGGTCACGAACACGACGCACGTCTCGGCCTTCCGCGGCGCCGGCCGGCCGGAGGCGATCCAGGCGATCGAGCATGCGATCGACCTGTTCGCCGCCGAGATCGGCATCGACCCCGCCGAGGTCCGGCGCATGAACTACATCGCCGAGTTCCCGCACACCACGGCGTCGGGCGCCAACTACGACTCCGGGGACTACGAGGGCGCGCTCGATCTGGCGCTGCGCTCGGCCGGGTACGACGAGCTCCGCGCCGAGCAGCGGCGCCGCCGCGACGAGGGCGGCACGAAGCAGCTCGGAATCGGCGCTCTCCTCCTACGTCGAGATCACGAACCCGCTCGGCGAGGCCGAGTTCGGCGAGGTCGAGATCACGCCCTGACGGCGGCGCGATTCTCCGCACCGGGTCGTTCTCGCACGGGCAGGGTCACGAGACGACGTTCGCGATGATCGCCGCGCGAGCGCTCGGCCTGCCGCTCGAGCAGATCGCCGTCGCACAAGGGCGACACGGACGAGGTTGCCGAAGGGAACCGGGACCTACGGCTCGAAGTCGACGCAGATCGGCGGAACAGCCGCCCGCGTGGCCGCGACACGGTCGTCGAGCAGGCGAAGCAGCTCGTCGCCGACTATCTCGAGGCGAGCGCCGACGACGTCGTTCTCGACCTGGCGCTCGGCCGCTTCCACGTCGCCGGCACGCCCGAGCCGTCCCTCTCCTGGTCCGAGCTGGCCGCGCGCGCCGTCGGCGACGAGCGGCTCGTCGAGCTGAAGGCGGCACACGAGTTCCAGGGGCACCCGACCTTTCCGTTCGGCACGCACGTCGCCGTCGTCGAGGTGGACACCGAGACCGGGCACGTCGATCTCCAGCGGATGGTCTGCGTCGACGACGCCGGCACGCTGGTCAACCCGCTGATCGCCGAGGGCCAGGTGCACGGCGGGGTCGCCACCGGCGTCGCCCAGGCGCTCTACGAGCACGTCGTCTTCGGCGACGACGGGACCCCGCTGACGGGCAACCTCGTCGGCTACGCGTTCCCGTCTGCCGCCGACCTCCCGTCGTGGGAGACGATCGAGATGGAGACGCCGACGCCGGCGAACCCGCTCGGCGCGAAGGGGATCGGCGAGTCGGGGACGATCGGCGCGACGCCGGCGGTCTACAACGCCGTCGTCGACGCGCTCTCGCCCTACGGCGTGCGCCACGTCGACATGCCCGCGAACGGCGAGAACGTCTGGCGGGCGATTCAGGAGGCGAAGGCATGACGAAGATCGCGCTCACGGTCAACGGCGTCGCGCCACGAGGCCGACGTCGAGCCGCGCGAGCTGCTCGCCTACTTCCTGCGCGACCAGCTCGGGCTGAAGGGGACGAACGTCGGCTGCGACACCTCCTCCTGCGGGGCCTGCACGGTGCTGATCGACGGCGAGTCGGTGAAGTCGTGCACCGTGCTCGCGGTGCAGGCGGAGGGCTGCGAGGTCACGACGATCGAGGGTCTCGCCGGCTCGGCGGCGAGCTGCACCCCGTCCAGCAGGCGTTCCACGAGCAGCACGCGCTCCAGTGCGGGTACTGCACGCCGGGATTCGTGCTCGCGGCGGTGTCGCTGCTGAAGGAGAACCCGAGTCCGACCGAGGAGGAGATCCGCAGCGGCCTCGAGGGCAACCTCTGCCGCTGCACCGGGTACCACAACATCGTCCGCGCGGTTCAGGCGGCCGCGAGGGCCGGGACGTGATCCCCGCCGCCTTCGAGTACGAGCGGGCCGAGTCGGTCGAGCAGGCGGTCGAGCTGCTCGGCCGCGAGGACGCGAAGCTCCTCGCCGGTGGACACTCGCTGATCCCGATGCTGCGCCTGCGCTTCGCGCGGCCTGCGCTGCTCGTCGACATCGGCCGCCTCGACGACCTGCGCTACGTGCGCGAGGACGGCGACCGGATCGCGATCGGGGCGCTCACCCGGCACGCCGACGCTCGCACTCGATCCGGTGCTCGCCCGGCGGTGCTCGCTGATCGCTCGGGTGCGCCGCGGGGATCGGCGACCCGCAGGTCCGCCATCGCGGCACGATCGGCGGTTCGGTCGCGCACGGCGACCCGGCCTCCGACCTCGGCGCCGATCGTGCTCACGCTCGACGCCGACCTCGTCGCGCAGGGCCCGGACGGCGAGCGCGACGATCGCCGGCGGCCGACTTCTTCACCGGCCCGTTCGAGACCGCGCTCGGCCCGCAGGACGTGCTCACCGAGATCCGCGTCCCGACCGTCGAGCGAGGCGTCTACCTCAAGCACGTGCGCCGCGCGCAGGACTGGGCGACGGTCGGCGTCGCCGCGGCCGCGTGTCGACGGCACGCGTGCAGGTCGGGCTGGCGAGCATGGGCGCCGACGCCGCTACGTGCCCGTGCGGTCGAGCAGGCGCTCGCGGGCGGGGCGACTCGCCGGCCGACGCTGCCGCGCACGCCGCCGAGGGAACGCGAGCCGCCGAGCGACGTCAGCGGCAGCGCCGAGTACCGCGCCCACCTCGCGCGGGTGCTCGTCCGTCAGGCGCTCGAGCAGCTCTAGGACGATGCCGGGGCCGACGGTCGCGCTGCTCGGGCTCGGCGAGGCAGGCAGCCGGCTCGCCGCCGACCTCGCTGCGGCGGGAGTCGAGGTTCGCGGCTACGACCCCGCCGGACCCGACGGCGCCCTCGTCCTCACGCCGACCGGCGACCCGGAGACGGCGGTCGCCGGCAGCGACGTCGTCCTCAGCGTCAACACGGCTGCGGCGGCGCTCGAGGCGGCCGCCTCGGTGCTCCCCGCGCTGGCGCCGGAGCCGCTCTACGCGGATCTGAACACGGCGGCGCCCGAAGCTGAAGCGCGAGATCGCCGCGCTCGTCGAGGACGCCGGCGCGCGGTTCGCCGACGTCGCGCTGCTCGGGCCGGTGCCGGCGCGGGGGCTCGGCACGCCGGCCCTCGCCTCCGGGACGGGCGCGCAGGCCTTCGCCGACGCGCTCGGCCCCCTGGGCATGCCGGTCGAGGTCGTCTCCGAGCAGGCCGGCGACGCCGCCACCCTGAAGCTGCTGCGCTCGGTGTTCATGAAGGGGCTCGCCGCCTCGGCGCTCGAGAGCGTCGCGGCGGCCGAGGCGGCAGGGCACGCGGACTGGCTGAAGGAGGAGATCGCCGCCGTGATCGGACGGCCGCTCCTCGACCGGCTGCTCGAGGGGAGCCACGCGCATGCGGCACGGCGTGTCGACGAGATGGAGTCCGCGGCCGGGCTGCTGCGCGAGCTCGGGGTCGAGCCGCGGATCGCCGGCGCGAGCGCGGCGCTGCTCGCCGGGCTCGGGAAGGACGAGTGATGCCGAGCGAGCGGGCGCGCGAGCTGGTCAAGGGTGGGTACGACCTGCACATCCACGTCGCCCCCGACGTGCCCGCACGGATCGTCGACGACGTCACGCTCGCCCATCGATTCGCCGAGGCCGGCCTGGCCGGGTTCGGCCTCAAGTCCCACTACACGTCGACCGCCGAGCGCGCCCAGGTCGTGTCCGGGCTCGTGCCGGGGGTCGAGGCGATCGGAACGATCACGCTGAACTGGGCGGTGGGCGGGATGAACCCGCTCGCGGTCGAGATCGCCGCCCGCGAGGGCGCGAGGATTGTCTGGATGCCGACGGTCGACTCGCCCGCCGAGACCGCCGGCCGCAGCGAGCCGAAGCCGGGCGACAAAGTGCCGCTCTGGGCGAAGCTCCAGCATGAGCTCCGCGGGCTCGGGCTCAGCATCGAGGCGGTGCGGGTGACCGGCGACGACGGCGAGCTGCTCCCGGAGACACGGGACGTCCTCCGTGCGATCGCACGTCACGGGCTGATCCTCGCGACGGGCCATCTCGGCCGGGAAGACATCTTCACGCTCGTCGACGGCGCGCGCGACGAGGGCATCTCGACGATCGTCGTCACGCACCCCGAGTTCCCGGCGCAGAACTTCTCGCTCGAGGAGCAGGCCGCGCTCGCCGGGATGGGCTGCCTCCTCGAGCGCTGCCTGAGCACGCCGCACAGCGGCAAGACGACCTTCGAGCACGTCTTCGCGGGCGTGCGGGCGACCGCCGGGCACAACTGCTTCTCCAGCGACTTCGGCAACCCCGACTACCCGGCGGTCGAGGACGGCCTCGCGCTCTGGGCCGACCACCTGCTCGGCGCAGGGTTCGGCGAGGACGAGGTGCACGAGATGATCGTCGGACAGTCACGGAGGCTGGCCGGATGACGAGGCTGCTCGTGATCGGCGCACACTCAGCCGATTTCGTCTGGCGCGCGGGCGGCGCAATCGCGGTCACCACCGCGGCCGGCGGAACCGCCTCGGGTGCTCGCGCTCTCGTACGGCGAGCAGGGCGAGTCCGGTGAGCTCTGGAAGGAGCCCGGAATGACGGTCGAGCGCGTCAAGGAGGTGCGCCACGGCGAGGCGGAGCGGGCGGCGGCCGCGCTCGGCGCCGAGTTCGCATGCCTCGACCTCGGCGACTACCCGCTCGAGATCGACAGGGACGCGCTCGTCGCGATCGCCGACCGGATCCGCGAGTTCGCGCCGGAGGTGCTGCTGACCCACACCGACCGCGACCCGTTCAACCCGGATCACGCGGCCGCGTTCTTCGCCGTCGAGCGCGCCCGGGCGCTCGCGGCCGGTGCGGGCACGGCGAGCGCCTTTGCGACGGTCGAGCCGCCCGAGTTCCTGCTCTTCGAGCCGCACCAGCCGGAGCTCTGCAACTTCACGCCGACGACGTTCCTCGACATCACGCCGGTGATCGAGCAGAAGCGGGCGGCGATGGCCGAGATGAAGGCGCAGGCGCACCTGCACACGTACTACGACCAGCTCGCCGGGCGGCGGGGGAATCATGCGCGCCGCTCGTCGGGGAACAAGGAGATCCGCTACGCGGAGGCGTTCCAGCGCGTGACGCCACAGGTGGTGCAGTCGCTGTGAGCTTCGCCGAGCTGGGTTCGGCAACCGTTCACGAGGCAGCCGGCCGCTCGCAGGTCGTCGACCTCGACCTCGTCCAGGTCGTCCCCGGGTCACGCGCGGCGGGGCCGGCCCGCACGGTGCGCTGCGGGCAGGACGACAACCTCATGGTTCACGCCGCGGTCGCCGAGGCCGAGCCGGGCGAGGTGCTCGTGCTGACCATGCCCGAGCCGAGACCGGTCGCGCTCGTCGGCGACCTGCTCGCCACCCAGATGAAGGGCCGCGGCGTGGCGGCCGTGCTCGTGGACGCGGCCGTTCGGGACGCCGACGAGCTGCGTGAGCTCGGCCTGCCGATCTGGGCACGCTGGATCCGGGTGCAGGGCGCCGACAAGAAGGTTCCGGGGACGATCGGCGACCCGGTCGAGGTCGGCGGTGCGACGATCCGGCAGGGCGACCTCGTCGTCCTCGACGCGGACGGCGTGGTCGTCGTCGAGCGGGAGCGGGTCGGCGAGGTGCTCGCGGCCGCACGCGAGCGTGCAGACCGCGAGGTCGAGAAGCGGGCGAAGCTGCAGGCGGGCGCACTGTCCTACGACCTCGACGGCCTACGGGCACTGGTCGAATGACCGAACCGCTCCACGACCTCGCCCGGATCGGCCACGCCGAGCTGCTCACCCCGAAGCCGGAGGAGAGCCTCCGCTTCTTCGTGGACGTGCTCGGGATGGAAGAGGAGGCCCGCGAGGGGCAATCCGTCTATCTGCGCGGCTGGGGCGACTACCTCCGCTACAGCCTGAAGCTGACCGAGTCGCCCCGCGCAGGGCTCGGCCATGTGGCGCTGCGGGCCTGGAGCCCGGAGGCGCTCGAGCGGCGCGTCGCGGCGATCGAGACCATCGGGCTCGGCAGTGGCTGGATCGACGGCGACGTCGGCCACGGCCCCGCCTATCGCTTCACCGACCCCGACGGGCACGTCTTTGAGCTCTACTACGAGGCCGAGCGCTACACGGCGCCCGAGCACCTCCGGCCGTCGTGGCGAAACCAGCCACAGCGCTACGTCGGCCGCGGTGCGGCGGTGAAGCGGCTCGACCACGTCAACGTGCTCGCGGCGGACGTGCGGGCGAGCCGCGTGTTCGCGCAGGAGGTGCTCGGCTACCGCCTGTACGAGCGGATCGAGCTCGACGACGGCACCGAGGCGGGCGCGTGGCTGAGCCTTTCGATCGCCGCGCACGAGCTGATCTACGTCGCGGATGCCCACGGCGCCTCCGGCCGGCTGCACCACCTCGCCTTCTGGGTGGACACGCGTGAGGAGTGCCTGCGGGCGGCCGACCTCTTCGTCGACAACGACGTCCCGATCGAGGCGGCGCCCTCGAAGCACGGGGTCGCGCAGGGCTTCTTCCTGTACGGCTTCGAGCCCGGCGGCAACCGGATCGAGGTGACGACCGGCGGGTACTTCGTCTACGACCCGGATTTCGAGCCGATCGTGTGGACGGCGGAGGAGCGCGCCCGGGGCCAGTTCTGGGGCGTCCAGACGATCGAGAGCTTCCACACCTACGGCACGCCGGACGTCGAGGACGAACAGGTGACGTCACCGGTTCTGCTCCGCGAGCGGCTCGGTCGGGCGGGCACGTTCACCGTTGCTGCCGAGATCGTGACGAGTCGCGGGCGGCTGACGTCCGCCGGCGGGGGCGGGGTGCTGGAGCTGGCGCGCGAGCTCGCCGCCGACCCGCGGATCGACGCCCTTTCGATCACCGACAACCCGGGCGGGCACGCGATGCTTGCCCCCGACGCGCTCGGAACCGACCTCGTCTCGCGCGGGCAGGAGGTGATCATCCACCTCGCCTGCAAGGACTGGAACCGCAACGCGCTCGAGAGCCGCGGCTGGCAGCTGAGCTCGCAGGGCTTCCACAACGTGCTCGCTCTCTCCGGCGACTATCCCGTCGCCGGCCACAAGGGTCTGGCCGCCCCCGTGTTCGACATCGACTCGGTCGGCCTGCTGAGCCTCTTCTCGGAGATGAACGACGGGCTGCCGGACGAGCGGAGACCGGGCGCGCGGCTGGACCGGACGGACTTCTTCCTCGGCTGCGTGGTCACGAACCACAAGCGGCACGAGCGCGAGGTGATGCCCCAGTACTTCAAACTCCGCAAGAAGGCGCAGGCCGGCGCGCGCTTCGTGATCAACCAGATCGGTTGGGACACGCGCAAGGACGACGAGCTTCTGCGCTGGATTCGGCGCGAGGGCCTCGGTCTGCATGCGCTCGCGAACGTCTACCTCCTCTCGCCCGGCGCGGCCCGCGCGTTCCGCCAGGGGAAGATCCCGGGAGTGGTCGTCAGCGACAAGCTGCTCGCGCTCGCGGAGCGTCACGGCGCGAGCCCGGACAAGGGCCGAGCCTTCTTCGTCGACTTCGCCGCCACCCATGTGGCAGTCGCTCGCGGCCTCGGCTTCGACGGCGTGTACATCGGCGGGCACATGCCGGCGGCCACCTTCAGCGAGATCCTCGACCGGTCGTACTTGTTCGGCGCGGACGACTGGCGGGCGCTGGCCCGCGAGATTCAGTTCCCGCTGGAGGACGAGTTCTACTTCTTCGAGCCCGATCCGGAGACCGGGCTGTCCTCGGACGAGGTGAGCGCCGCGTACCTCGAGTCGAAGCGCCGCCGGCGGACCGATCTGCGGGTGCCGCTCGCGTATCGCTTCAGCCGGCGCGTCCACGACGCCGTCTTCGCGAGCAGCGCGCCGCTCCTCCCTGCCGGCCGGGCGTTCTACCGGGGCATCGAGAAGGCGCCCCGGCCCATGCGCAAGGCCGCCCATGCGCTCGAGCAGGCCGTCAAGGTGCCGCTCTTCGGCTGCCGCGACTGCGGCGACTGCTCGCTGCCCGAGATCGCCTACGTCTGCCCCGAGTCGCAGTGCGCGAAGAACCAGCGGAACGGGCCCTGCGGCGGCACGCGCGACGGCCTCTGCGAGGTGTACGACACCGAGTGCATCTGGTCGCAGGCCTACGAGCGGCTGAAGGCCTACGGCGAGGAGGAGTCGATGCTCGACGGCCCGCCGGTGGTCAAGGACAACGCGCTCGCGGGGACGAGTGCATGGGCGAACACCTTTCTCGGCCGCGACCATATCGGCCGCGGAAAAACCCAGCCTGGCGACGTAGGATCGTCGCGGGCGCTCGAGGAGAAGGAGGACGAGAAGATGACGCACAGGAGCTTGGAGGATCTGCTGCAGGCGGTCGGAAGTCCCGTCGAGCACGCGCGCAACTCGCAGATCGGGCCGTACGTCTATCCGAAGGTCGCGGCCGAGTTCACGAACTGGCGGGACGAGCAGCGCGCGTGGCGGGAGACGAGCGCGCTCTTCGACCAGTCGCACCACATGACCGACCTCTACGTCGAAGGGCCCGACGTGATCGCGCTGTTCTCCGCGCTCGGCGTGAACACGTTCGCGAACTTCGCCGTCAACAAGGCGAAGCAATTCGTCGCCTGCAACGACGACGGCTACGTGATCGGCGACGGCATTCTCTTCTTCCTGGACGAGAACCGGGTCAGCCTCGTCGGACGCCCCTCGGCCCACAACTGGGTTCAGTTCCACGCCGAGACCGGCGGGTACGACGTCACGCTGGAACGGGACGAGAGGACCGCGGCTAACCCGACCGGGCGGCGGAAGATCTACCGGTACCAGGTTCAGGGCCCGACGGCGCTCGACGTCCTGAAGACGGCGAACGGCGGGTCGCTGCCGGAGATCAAGTTCTTCAACATGGGCGAGCTGACGATCGCCGGCCGCAAGGTGCGCGCCCTGCACCACGGCATGTCCGGCGTGCCCGGCATGGAGCTGTTCGGCCCCTGGGAGGACGGGGACGAGGTCAAGGCCGCGATCGTCGAGGCCGGCCGCGACTTCGGGCTCCGCCAGGTCGGCTCCAGGGTGTACGCGACGAACACGCTCGAGTCGGGGTGGATCCCGTGCCCGCTGCCCGCCGTCTTCACCGGCGAGCCGATGAAGGCATACCGCGAATGGCTGCCGGCGAACGGCTACGAAGGCACCGGCTCGCTCGGCGGCAGCTTCTACTCGGACGACATCTCCGACTACTACCTGACGCCGCACGAGCTCGGCTATTGGCCGTTCGTCAAGTTCGACCACGACTTCGTCGGGCGCCAGGCGCTGGAGGAGATGGGCGAAGAGCCGAAGCGGAGGAAGGTGACGTTGGCCTGGAACGGCGACGACGTCGCTGGGGCGATGAGGACGATGTTCCAGCACGGAGACCCGGCCAAGTACATCGACCTGCCCTTGTCGAACTACGCCACCTGGCCGTACGACAAGGTACTGAGCGGCGACAGGATCGTCGGCATCTCGACCTTCTCCGGCTACAGCTCCAACGAGCGCTCGATGCTCTCGCTGGCGATGCTCGAACCGGGGGTCGAGACGGGCTCCGAGGTGACACTGGTCTGGGGCGAGGAGGGGGGCGGGTCGTCCAAGCCCGTTGTCGAGCGGCATGTGCAGACGGAGCTTCGGGCGATCGTCGGCCCGTGCCCGTACTCCGAGCCTGCCCGCACCACGTACGCCGAGGGCTGGCGCACGAAGGCCGGAGTCGCCTGACAAGCCGGGCGGCCGCTGGAGTAACGCCGCGCGGAGTTCGCGCCCTTCCTCGAGGCCTGCACGCGCGGCATTTCCCCGAGCAGGCAGCGACGAACTGCTTGTGTCTCGCCGTCCGCGGCCTCGACCCTGTGGGTCGAGGCCGCGGACGCTCGAGCAACCGATGGAAGCCGGCCCTCACCTTCGCCGTCACCTTCGCAGGCCGAATCGACGCCGCCTGAGCTCGCGAACCGTACGGGATGGGGGCGGGTCGTCTGTTCGAACGGTGGCCGTGCGTCGTTGTTAACGCTGGAAGTCTGGAGCGGTGAGAGCGCTCTGGATGTCCGGGTCGGGTGTGTCGCCGTCGATCTCGTAGCGGTATTGACGGTTGTCGTCCTTCAGCCCGTGGATGAGCCCGCTTGCCTGCCCGTAGAGGTTCGGGCTGGTTTCGGTGAACACGACCTTGAATCGTGAGGCGAAGAACTGGGGCAGCCAGTTCTGGATCTGCCCGGTCGGGTCGTTGTAGAAGTTGTCCCACTGGCCGGCGTCGTTGAAGGGTGCAGCCCAGGCGGACAGGTCGGCGTTGGGGACGAAACGGCGCAGTTCGAAGATTCCGGCGTCGACCTCTTGCTGGATGCGCTGCTGCATCTCTCTGACGGTCTCGCTCCGTGTCAATGCCCTGCGGCCCGATCCGGACGAGACGGTTCCGAGACAGCTGTAGAAGTACGGGCAGGAGGGTGACAGCGATAGTTGGCTGCCGAACCAGAGCGGAATCGTCTCGCCGTCTCCGTACCTGGTGCCGTGCCCGAAGGCGCCGGCGTGGAATGCGATCTGCCAGTTGCCGTCGTTCGCGAGCGTTCGGATCTGGCGCCAGGAGAGGTTGTTGTCTTCGTCACCCGGGGTGATTCCGTCCGCGAAGCCGGTGATTACGAACAGGACCGCCTTCATGTGGTACTGGGAAAGCAGACTGTCCCACGGCAGATCTTCCGGTACGGCGTCGTCGACGGTCAGCAGAATTGGCTTGTCGACGTGGATATCGCGACCCGCGAGCCAGTCCTCGTACTGCCCGAGTGTGACGGTCTGATAGCCCTGTGCGCTGAGCGAGGCAAGAATCCCGTTCGCCCGGTCGTAGGAGAGGTTGTAAGGGCTGGTCGGAATGCCCTCGACTCCGTGCAGATTGAGAACGGGGAGGTACTGCTGGGGCACGGTGCCGACGGTGACATGAATCGGAGCGGTCTCGCAGGAGTTGTCCTGGGATGGGTCGAGCGAATACCAATCTGTGACAACGGCCGAGAGAACATGTGAGCCGCTGGAGGCGTCGCCTGATGTCCCAGGGGAAGGTGAAGACGAACGCCTGTCCTTGATCGGGGGCGGTGAGCGTGGCGTAGGTCGTGCCGTCCACGCGTAGCCGCACCGAGGTGAGTCCGTACTCTGCCGAGGCAAACACCGTGACATTCACGAGTCCGGTCGCGTTCTTCGTGCCGTCGCTGGGCGACTGGATGTACGCATCGAAGAGAGGGAGGTTGCAGGCGGGAGCGACGACCGCCGGATCGGGAAGTGTCGTCGCGTCCGGCTGATCTGTGCTGCCGTCGGACCTGGGCGTCGGCGCGTTGTTCTTGTCGGTCGAGGAGCCCTGGGGAGGAGTCTTCGCCGGCCAGGGAGTGGGACGACGCCGAATCGAGTTGGGAGTCGGAACATGTCGAACGTTTCCACGCCACTGAGCGCGGTGATGGTGCGAAGGGCCGGGAGTCGCGGAACCTGAGGACGCGAGAACAGTCCCGGCGAGAACGGCAGCGAGAATGACGCCTACGAATTTCATCTACGGACTCCCTTCTTCCCAGGAGGGGAAGAGCGATTGAGTTTGTCGTGGTCGGCCGACTTCGTCGTCGTCGGCGGCGGTTGCTGCCGCAGCTACGCGATCGTTCGGCTCTGTACATCGAAGGAAACGCAGAGACCGTCTGGCTTCAATACCTCAAGTCAGTGAAATCACTGAAGGTGCGGAAACGTTGATCGGGCGGCCGAACGGGGTGTTCCCACGGCGATCGAGGCGCTGGCCGCTAGGCGACGTACTCGATCGCGACCACCGCCGGACGGCGTCGACGACCTTGGGCTCGCGCGCGTCGTCACCACTGCTACGATCGTCTCTGACTGGGGCCTCATCTCCCGGCTCCGTCGCTTTCGTGGAGCACTGATCTCTTGCTCCGCTGAACATCCGCCCGTAGCAACTGGACGGCGTCCGTCGTCTGTTGTTGATCCGGGAGGTTGTCGTGGTTCTGTTCGTCTCGCAGAGCACATCGCTCGTCTGGCTGGTCTTTTCTGCGGTCTGGGTTCTTGTGCTCCTCAACCAGGGCTCGCGCCGGCGCAACCCGTTCGGGCGCAGGCTCGACCAGCTGCTCCGCCTCCTCGTTCCTCGGACGGCGATCGATGCACCCAGGAGCTTCGCAGGCTTCAAGGAGCAGGTGATGCGCAACGCCGCTCCTGCTGCCTTTCGAGGGTCAGCGCGCCGCTGGCCGCAACTCGCGGCGGTGTATGCGCAGGGCTATCAGGTGGCCTCGGAGACGATCTCGTCGCCCGTGCAGTTCGTCCACAGCACGGAGCTCGTCGGCGAGGTCGTCGCGGCGTTGAATACGGAGCGCGCCGGCGATGGCGCAGCTGTGCCGACCACCGATGACCCGGTTGTCGTCCTCGCGTACGGGCTCGGGGCCTGGCCTCCCGAAAAGGACCTGTCGAGCCTAGAGGAGCTGCTCGGGGAACTCGGCGTCTCGCACGAAGTGCTGCGGAGCCGCTTCGAGAGCCTCCTGCGCACGATCCCGGCGGCAAATCAGAACCGCGAGTTCCGCGAACTCGCGGGAGCCTCATTCGTCCTCGGCGCCGCCGCACGAATCGTCGAGGCCGCAATCCCACCCGGCAGAAGCGCGCCACCGCCTGGATGGCTCGCAGCGCTCAGGACACGAACCAGGAGGAGCACATGAAGGCGCTCGTCTACCACGGCCCCGGCCAGCGCAGCTGGGACAGCGTCGCTGACCCGATGATCATCGACCCCACCGACGCCATCGTGCGGATCGACACGTCGACGATCTGCGGCACCGATCTGCACATCCTCAAAGGTGACGTGCCGGAGACGGCGCCGGGCACGATCCTGGCCATGAGGCGGTCGGCACCATCCTGGAGGTGGAGCGCGGTCACCACGGTGCCCCCGGGGACCGGGTGCTGGTCTCCTGCATCACCTCGTGCGGGCGCTGTCGCTTCTGCAGGGAAGCCCGTTACGGCCAGTGCCTGGGTGGCGGCGGCTGGATCTTCGGCCACCTGATCGACGGCGTCCAGGCGGAGTACGCGCGGGTGCCGTTCGCCGACAACTCCGCTCTACAAGGTTCCGGCGGGCCTGAGCGACGAGCAGGTTCTGTTCCTTGCCGACATCCTGCCCACTTCCTACGAGGTCGGGGTGCTGAACGGCAGATCTCGCCGGGGGACACGGTCGCGATCGTTGGCGCCGGCCCGATCGGGCTTGCGGCGATTATCACCGCCAAGCTGTATACCCCGGGCCGGATCGTCGCGATCGACCTCGACCACTGCCGCCTCGAGAGCGGCCGGCGTTCGGCGCCGACGCGACGATCAACAACGGCCTGCAGGTCCGGTCGCGCAGATGCATCGAGATGACCGACGGGCTCGGCGCCGATGTCGCGCTCGAGGCCGTCGGAGTACCGCAGACCTTCGAGCTCTGTACCGAGCTTGTCCGGCCGGGCGGCAGGTGGCGAACATCGGCGTACATGGCAAGCCCGCGACGCTGCATCTGGAGAAGCTCTGGATCAAGGACGTCACCGTGACGACCGGGCTGGTCGATACGCGGACGACGCCACGCTTGCTGCAGCTGATCGTCGACGGCCGCCTCGACCCAACCGTGTTTGCGACGCACCGCTTCGAGCTCGCGAATACCGAGAAGGCGTACGAGGTGTTCGCCGGCGCCGGCGAAAACGACGCGCTCAAAGTCGTGCTCAGCGCGCAGCCGGTCAAGCTCGAGCCGGAGATGCAGAAAGTGCTTGTGGCGGTTTGACGCGAGATCGGAGACTTCGCCTTCCTGCCCTCGGACTGCTTGCAGCGTTCGGCGTCCTCTACCGGTGCGTCTCTGCGCCAGCCGATGCTCAACTGGGGCGCGACCCCCGACGAGGCGGGCCCGCCTTCCGGGCGACGAGCTGCTCGAGGACGCCGACGGCGTCGCGACGCGCGCGATCACGATCGACGCGCCACCGAGCGCGATCTGGCCCTGGCTTGCGCAGATGGGCCCGTCGCCGCGCGGCGGCGCCTACACCTACGACTGGATCGAGAACCTCCTGGGCCTCGACATGCACAGCGTCGACCAGGTCATGCCCGAGTTCCAGCACCCCGAGGTCGGCGACGATCGGCTTCGGCACGAACCGGATGCGCTTCGACGATTCGAGCCTGAGCATGTCCTCGCGTTCGCTCCGCGGACGGCAACTGGGTCTGGACGTTCGTGCTCGACGAACACGACGGCACGACCCGCCTGATCAGCCGCAACCGCTTCCGGCTCCCGACGCTCGCCGCGAGCTCGGGATGCTCCGATGGAGCCCGGGTCGCTCGTGATGGAGCGGAAGATGCTGCGTGGCATCAAGAGCGTGCGGAACAGCTCGAGCCACACATCAGACGGCTACACGGCGTCCGAGATGTTCTCTGGCCGTTGCTCCGGAGGCTGAGCTGCAATGGGGTCTGTCTGTCTCGCGCGGGGCGGTCCACCCGAACGGTCACTCGAGTCAAGGCGGGGCTTACCGGATCTTCCCGCGGTCCCCGCTCGGCAGCCAGCCAACGCCGGGCGCGAGCGTGCGGAAGATCGGGTCGAGATGTCGAACGGTCTTCGTCTCGGCCGATCATTCCGAGTTGCATCTCGATCCTCCGTTGCCCTCGTCTGGCGTCGCCGGTATCGATCAGCGTCCCGTCAATGCCGAACAAGCGCGCGACCCGGTCATTGCTCACAGGGCCGCCCCCTGCGACGCCGCCGCGTTCAGGACCGGGTTGTGCCAGCGTCCGTGCGGCGCGATCAGCGCGTCGGCTTGCCTTCGGCCCCCAGCTGCCCGGCTTGTACGGGAGAGCGCGGTGATGCCGCTCGAGAACCGGATCGACGACCGCCCAGGCCGCCTCGACCGCTTCCTCGCGGGTGAAGAGCGCGCCGTCGCCCGCCAGCGCGTCGCCGAGCAGCCGCTCGTACGGCTCCTCCTCGTTCGGCTGGGCGTTGAGCAGGAAGAGCTCGCGCTGGTCGCCGACGAACTCCTGGCCGGCCCGCTTCACCCGGGCGGCGAGCGCGATCTCGGGGTTGGGGGCGAGCCGGAAGCGCAGGTAGTTGGCCGGACCGGCCGCCGGGGCGGAGTCGTCGAAGAGCTGCTGCGGCGGTGGCTTCAGCTCGACCAGCACCTCCGCGGCCGTCTCCGCCAGGCACTTCCCCGAGCGCAGGTACCAGGGCACGCCCGCCCAGCGCCACGAGTCGATCAGAGCCGCACGGCGCAGAACGTCTCGACGTCAGAGTCCTTCGCCACGCCCTGCTCCTCTGCGGTAGCCGGCGAACTGGCCGCGCACGACGTCGTCGGCGCTCAGCGGCCGCATCGCCTTGAAGACGTCGAGCTTCCCGCTCTGCACGGCTCCGAAGCCCTGGTAGGCCGGCGGCTCCATCGCGAGCAGCGAGACGACCTGGAAGAGGTGGTTCTCGATCACGTCGCGCAGACAGCCGGCGGTCTCGTAGAAGGCGCCGCGCCCCTGCACGCCGAACTCCTCGGCCAGCGTGATCTGGACGCTCGCCACGTAGTTGCGGTTCCAGATCGGCTCCAGGAACGAGTTCGCGAACCGGAAGTAGAGGAGGTTCATGATCTCCTCCTTCCCGAGGAAGTGATCGATGCGGAAGATCGCATCCTCGGGAAACACCGACCGCGCGACCCGGTTCAGCTCGCGTGCCGAGGCGAGATCGCGGCCGAACGGCTTCTCGACGATCACGCGCGCGTCGCGGGCCAAGCCCGCGGCGCCGATCCCCTCGATCACGGTCGCAAACAGCGAGGGCGGGATCGCCAGGTAGTGCGCCGGCCGGCGGGCTTCGCCGAGCGCCGCCTTCAGCTCGGCGAACGTGTCCGGCTTGCCGTAGTCGCCGTCGACGTACGCGAGCAGGGACAGGAGCCGGTCGAGCGCTCCGCTCGTCGTCGATGCCACCGTCGGTCTGCGCGATGCTGTCCCGGGCGCGCTCGCGAAGCTGCGCCAGGTCCCACCTCGAGTAGGCGACGCCGACCACCGGCACGTCGAGGGCGCCTCGCTTCGCCATCCCGTACAGGGCCGGGAAGATCTTCTTGTGGGCGAGATCGCCGGTTGCGCCGAAGAACACGAGCGCGTCGGCCGGTGCCGCGCCGTCGTTCGTCTCCCCAATCAACTCCGTGCCAGCGGGTCGAGTGCCGCTCAGGACACGCCCACCAGACAGTCGAGACCGGCGGGCGAAGCCTCCGCCTCGACGGCGCTCGTCAAGGGCCGATAGGCGGCAGACAAACGACTCGACGCCTCTTCGGTCGCTTCGGCGATTCCGGATCGTCCATGACCACTCGCGAGAACCGCCGCGTCCGGCACCGAGACCACCTCGTCGTAGTCAAGAGCGTCAAGCCAGACCGTGTGGAAAACAACCAGGGCCACACTCACAGAAGAACGGCACGTAGCCGAACGGAGAGCGCTCCCTGATCATCCCGTTCACTCTCCGCACCAGCAACTCGCCGGCCCGCTCGGTTCCCTTCGCCGGACCACGGTAGCGCATCCGACCGAGCCGGCTGGCGGAGACACAAAGACCCCGACATGGGCGCCCGAACGCATGACCCGCCTCGACGCTCACCGCCGCAGCAACGAACCCCGGCTTCACCAATTGTAGACGCTTTCGGCGCAGGGCGTTCCTTTCGGATCGAAGTTCGCTCCCGGCGATGCAGCGAGAGCACTCCTTCAGCCATTTGCTGAGGCCGAACCGGCGGCCCGTCTCCTGGGCCCGTTCCGCTTTTCATCATCGCACATCGATCAGGACTGAGGACGAGGTCGAATCCCTCGCGGGCGAAGTCGCGATCGAGGGCGAGCGCCGAGCGAATTCCTCTCCGGCGCATCAGCTCGAAGCTGACGTGGTCGATCAGTGACGACCGTCGCCGCAACGCGCGCAGATGCGCGGTCACCGCGGCTTCGTGTAAATCGGCGTCTACCCACGCGACCTCCAGAATTGGGGCGACGTCCTCCAGGAGGCGGCGGGCGACGCCGGCACCGAGGCGACGGTGGGCGAGAGCTTCGGTCTCGATCATCACGTAGTTATGGGTCACAGCTCGTCGTTCCCGGAAGATCTCGACGCTGATTGCCACGATCTCTTCGTGGCGGGCGGCGTCTCGATCGAGGAACGCGAGAAGGGCGGAAGTGTCGACGAAGGTCACGCCTGATCGGCGAGATAGTCGTCGTGGCGTTCGGCCAGATCGGGGACGCCTGACGCGCCCGTGCCGGCCGCGCCTACTGCCCGGGCGACGGCGGCATCTCCGCCGCCCTCTCTTGCCAAGAGCATTCCAAGCGCCTCGCGGACGAGGGCCGCTTTCGAGACTCCGCGCCGGCTAGCCGCCTGCTCGAGCGCGATGGCCTGCTCCTCGGGCAGTTGAATGATGGTCCGCACCATCTCGTCAGTAATGATATCAGTTAGGCGGCGATGATGACACTCTCGGACTGGTTTCATCGGCTTGCGCAGCAGGGGAAGACGCGCGAGCAGGCGCGTGAACTTCCCGATCCTCGTCGCCGACCCTCCGCCGCGACCGACTTGGCCGGCGCGGCTCACTTCCGGTTCTCGGATGCCGAAACCCTGACTACCACGCGAGCGGCCGGCTCCGCCACCGTTTGACCTGGCGCCTCCATCCGCGAGGAGGGGGCTGGCGCGGCTCGTTGCTCTGGAAGCCGCCGGCTTCGAGCAAGTGAGTAGGAAGGGGAGCCACGTCAAGCCTCGGAATGCCGCTGGTCGGACGGCGATCGTCCACGTCATCGGGAGCTCGCTCCGGGGACGCTGCGGTCCATCCTTCGGCAGGCAGGGCTCGCGGTGGAGGCTTTCGTCTTGCTGCTTTGAGACCGGGCGCGGGGATGTCCCAGGTTCAAACCTGGAACACTCCCTTACCTCGAGGCGGCCCTGGTGGAACAACGTTTGAACTCCTCGGGGTGGTGGAGACTGGCCGATCTTCTGACTGAGGCTTAAGTGGAAGTTCGCCAACGCCTTTCGGGTCTAGCGTGCGACGTCCACTATGAAGATGACAACCCGCGAGAAGGTCGTGCCGTCGATCTGGAACCCATAGCAGCCAGGCGCGATGACTCGCACGGTCGAGGCGATGCCTCGGCTGCCTGGCGGTTGTCCCTGCCAGGTCACGGTTTCACCGGCTTCGATGCGTAGTTCGGCAGGGAGGACGCTTCTTGTCCGTTGAATCGCACGATTTGTGGGCCGTCGAGACGGCGGCCTCGAATCAGTACCGGGCCTCGGTAAGATCGGCTGGACATACCAGAACACCTTGTCTCCGAACCACGGAGCCGCCGTATTGCTTGTCGCGCGTCGCCATCAGCAGGCCACTATGTGCTGCAGAGCCCTGGATACACGGGGCCTTGCCCGATGCCGGAGCCGCCAAAGTTCGCGGGGATTGACTTTGCTGACGGGACACTTGCTCCCCCGCCGCAAGGTGCGGAATGTGGAGCGGGCGGCGAAGGTTCCGCCCACGGCTCTGTAGCTCCGACCGATGGGGCGGCGAACAACGCCAGAGCGAGGAGCAACAGGGCGGAACCTCCGAGTTTCACACCGATGCTTGACCTGAGCCACCACGCGCCATTTACACCACTGAGCGCCCTGCAGTGCCACAGACGTGGTAGTCGGCTTGGCAGGCTAGATGCGTTCGATCGGTCCGTTGTCCCCAATCGCTGATGACTCTTTGCCCTGCTTCCGCCTTGCGAGCCACGCTCCGATTGCGACCGCGGCGACCGCACCGGCTAGTCCCGCCCAAGCCCAAGGAAATTGCGCGCCGCTGTCGGTTGTGGACTGACCGGTCGGAGGCGACGGCGCGTCCGGGAGGGACACCCGGGAGGTCTACAGGTCGATGATCGCGGCCGGAATCTGGTCGTCGGCGAGGATCAGCGTGTTGCCCGCTTGTCCGAGTCGTAGGTGCAGCCGGGAGAGATCGGTGCCTCGGAGGATGTCGAGGGAGTTGAAGAATGCAGTGTGCTTTGCCGGTGGTGAGCTGGAGGGCGTGCACGAATGGTGCTTTGCCGGCACCGTCGTAGAGAGTGTAGGCCCAGTGGCCGTTGGCGCTGGTTGCCCGGGTGAGCGGGCGTCCGCCCATTGTTCGGCGTTCGAGTGGATCCCTGATCGGCTTTGGCAGCAGCCAGTCTCTGTCGAGGTCGTAGGCGCGGACGAGGTACTGGTTGGGGGTTGGTTGGCGTTGTGTACTGAATGAGGTAGAGCAGTCGGCCGCGGAGCGAGATTGCGTCGAAGCTGAAATCGCCGTGCAGTCGCACGAGCTTGCGCGGCCGCAGCTGTTGTGTCTCGATCACGAGGAGTGGTGTTTGTGCGCGGGGGAAGCCGAGGCGGGGTTGGATGAGGACGAGCGTGCGGCCGTCGGCCGAGAGTCCGCTAGCCGATCCGTCGTAGGCGACCGCAGGAATTGTGAACCTGCCGCGGATCAGTCTCGAGGCGAGGATGCTTCCGGTGCTGGTGTCGGCGCGGGCGACGATCGTGTTCGGGCCGGCGGGCATCGTGACGTAGCGGATGGCGCCGGATTGGGAGGCGACACCCGCCCCTCCGACATCGATACCGAGCACGGGAAGGCCGTCGCCGGCGGCGCCGCTCGCCGCGACACCTGCCGCCAGGAATGCCGCTGCGATCGCCCACAAGATCGGCCTGTTCGTCTTCATCGCCAAGTCCTCCCGTCAGTCGGTGTCGATACCGGGAACTACGAGGCCGCGGCCGCGAGAGGTCCCAAACGGGACCTGCAGGCGCCCCGTGGGAGTAGTAAGGAGGTGAGAGGTGGACTTCTTCAGGTGCTCGGTCATATATGGGTTGGGGATGCGTGTGTCGGCTCGCGAAGAGCGCCTTTGGGTGCGCGGCGCTCAGGCGGGGTCCACCTCGGACCTGGAGTTGCTCTACCGTGCGTATTGGCCGAAGGCCTACCGCGCTGCCTACCTGGTCGTCCACGATGCGGCGGGCGCCGAGGACATTGCCCAGGAAGCGTTTCTGGCCGCGATCCGCTCGCTCGATCGGTTCGACCGCCGTCGCCCCTTCGGCCCGTGGCTGCACCGGATCGTCGTCAACCGGGCGATCGACTGGACTCGGGCTAGAGCTCTGCGCGCGGAAACCGAGCTTGACGACTCGCACTCGTCAGATTCGCCTCCCCCGGCCGAGCTGCCCGCCTTGGTGCGGGCTCTCTCCCGGATGCCGGAGGAGCAGCGGGCGGTGATCGTGCTGCGTCATCTGCTCGAGTACACGCCTGGAGAGATCGCCGAGATCCTCGACCTCCCCGTGGCACCGTCAACTCCCGTCTACGCCGCGGCCTCGACCAACTCGGCCACCTCCTTGAGGACAAGACGTGAGAGACGACCAGCTCGCGAAGCTATTCGAGGAGTTTCGGGCACTCGACGAAGAAAGCGCGCAGGAACGCGGGTGGCGGGTTGTGGATGCTGGCTTCGCTCAGCGTCAGCCGATCCGCAGGCGTCGATCGATGCTGCGTCCGGCGCTCGCCGTGTTCGCCCTCGCCGCGGTCGGCGCCGCACTCGCGAGCTCTCCTGGACAGGCGGTGCTTGATTCGGTCCGCAAGGCGGTCGGGGTCGAACGCTCGAAGCCGGCGCTGTTCTCGCTCCCCGCCGGTGGCCGGCTCCTTGCGAGCTCATCAACCGGAGCGTGGGTGATCGCGCAAGACAGATCGATCCGCCGCCTCGGTGACTTCGAGGATGCGTCCTGGTCGCCCTTTGGGCATTTCGTCGTCGCTTCGCGCGCGAACGAGCTCGTTGCCCTGACACCCGGGGGGACGATCCGCTGGAAGCTCGCCCGCCTCCACCCGCGGCTTGCCCGCTGGGGCGGCACCTTGACCGACAAACGGATCGCCTACCTCTCCGGCAGGCGCTTGCACGTCGTTGCAGGCGACGGAACCGGCGACATCGAGGCAGGCGGCCTGCCTGCCGCAGCACCGATCGCCCCTGCCTGGCAGCCAGGCGCCGCTCGGCTCCTCGCCTACGCAACAACAGGGAGCCGCGTGTATCTCTACAACCCGGATGCCGGATCCCTCCTCTGGCGCTCGGCCCCTTACCCAAACCCGCGCAAGCTGCTCTGGGCACCGGACGGGAAACACCTTCTCCTTGTCACCCGCGACAGGCTCGTCCTGTTCGCCGCCGACCGCCCGACCCCGGCCGCCGTCCGGTTCAACCAAAGGTGTGATCGACGCCGCCTATGCCCCGACCGGCAACCGACTCGCGCTTCTGCGCCAAAACGAACTGCTCCTGCTCGACGCCACCAACCTCCGCGGAGCAGTAAAACGGGCATTCGCAGGCTCCGGCCGCTTCGACACCGTCACCTGGTCACCAGACGGACATTGGCTCCTGGTTGACTGGCCCGACGCCAACCAGTGGGTGTTCGTCAATGCAACCGGCACGCACCGACTCGAAGCCGTTTCGAATATCTCCCGGCAATCGAAGGCGGCAATCTCACTATCACGGGTTGGTGCTGCCCTAGCCGCTGATCAAGCACGCGTCATGAGCGGACCGCGCGACCTTCACCTGGCGCAGCAAGCGGCCGCGCGCATCCAGCACACACAACTCGCCGTGACCGAGCGACGGCGTGAGTACCCAGCCCGACGTCTGCTGCACGTTGTACGACCCAACCGGCACCGGCGTGCTCACACCGGGGCGACCATCGAGGGCGTGGACACGAAACGTCCCGCTCCAACCACTGGTCACGTAGGCGGACGCATCAGAGAATGTCCACGTGGCTCAAAAGGCCAATCACCGGAGGGCCGCGCCAGGAGTCGGTGACTTCTTTGCCTCATAGACGGCGAGCTCGGATCGGTCGCCTGAGCTCACCCACAAGTGGCGGCCGTCAGGCGCGTAGCCAACATCGTGGGCAAGAAACGGCGGCCTGAAGCGGTGCGCAAGCCTCGGACTCGCAGGCCTCGAGACATCGACGACCACTACCACCTCTGCCTTGGAGCCAAGAACGACCGCAAGCGATCGGCCGGAATCGTTGACCGACACATGCCGGGCGCGAGGCCCCACCCCCGCACGACCAACGACGCGGCCACGGAGCACATCGAGAGCGACGATCTCGCCACGCCCCGCGTCGCTGACAAACGCGATCCGACCATCTGGATGAGTGGCCGCATACCGCGGCTCACCAAACCCCCGACAAGAACATGCACGACCGACAACCTCGTACCGTCCACAACCACTCACAACCCCAGGCTCCGGATGTGCGACGACCGCATGCTCGCCCCACGCGTTCGATGCTGCGAGGGAACGGCAGCGTTGAGACGTACCCGACAATCTTGCCCTGGGCGATGTCCACCGCCACCAACCGCGACTCGAGATCCGCCGTCACCAATGCCACCGGTCGCCGACCCACCGCCCACGCCTGACCGCGCCCCGCCGCGAACGCGACCAGTCCCTCGGCACCTCGACGTACAAACTGACGCCTATCCACACACCTTGATACGGCGCCCGAGCGTCACAAGGTCCGCTATTGCGCGCGTCCCATAGCCTGAGCGAATGGCTGTTTCTGGATTGGTCACCGTCGTGCCATATGACCGGAGTGGCCGCGCCGGTTCCGAAGCCGAGCGTGCGCTCCGCATCCCGAGCAAGCAGCCGCCTTTGTGCAGCGCGCCCGCTCTTCAGCGGCCGATAGCTCACTGACCCCTGTGCCACCTACGGGCCGCACGGGTTTCGGAAACCCGACACATTCCCTTACCTCTAAGCGGCCCTGGTGGAACAACGTTTGAACCCCCAGAGGGGAGTGGTGGGTTCTTGCGAGACTCCTCGAGCACCGGGGTGCGGTACCGTTTCAACAGTGAGCGAGTCTCTTCAGCTGACGATCGTCTATGAGCCCGGCGAGGATGGCTGGGTCATCGCCTCGTTCCCCGAGGTGCCGGGCGTTCACAGCCAGGGGAAGACTCGAGAGGAGGCACGCGAGAATGTGATCGATGCGCTGCGCGGCATGCTCGAGCTCCGCTTCGGTGAGCACTCCGCTGGCCTCGCCGCCGATAGCGAGCCGCTCGAGCTCGTTATCGGCGCGTGAAGCGCCGAGACCTGGAACGACACCTGCGCGCGCACGGCGCGGGGCTGCTTCGTGAGGGTGGCAACCACAGCTTCTGGGGCTTCGACTCCGAGCGCTCCGCTGCCATGCCTCGGCACCGCGAGATCGCCTTTGGGCTGGCGCGGAAGATCTGCCGCGACCTCGGCATCCGCCACCGAGTGGGCCGCGCTGGCCGAGGTTCCGCTGCACCACGAAGGTGTTGAGCCTCCTCGGCGTCCGCCCGGCCACACGGCCGCTGCCTCCCAGCGAGAGACTGGTATGCACCTGCTGTGGATCGAGCCTCAGGAAATGCTCCCCCACACGCCGCCGACGTTCGGCTCGCCAAGACGGCCAGCCGGAGCATGCTGGGCGTATGAACAACACCGTGCTTCTGTCCGCTACAGGGTCGCTGCCATGGGCGGTATCGACTACGCCCGGATGGACATCATCAATCGGTTCCTCCGACGCACGCCGCATCAGCGCGAGGGCGAGTGGGTCTGGCCGGCCGAGCTCGTCGGCGCCGATGTCCCGCGGCCCCGCCGCTTCGAAGCTCAGGCGTAGCAGGCCCTGGTGGACTGACAGGAATGTTCCAGGTTCAAACCTCGAACACTCCCTTACCTCGAGGCGGAGGGGGAGGGATTTGAACCCTCGATCCGCCTAACGACGGATAACGGTTTTCGAGACCGCCGCATTCGACCGCTCTGCCACCCCTCCGATGCGGGCTCAGCCTAGCGGCGCAGACGGCCGGCTGACTGCCGAGGTCTTGTCGCTCCGCCGCCGCGACCGACAAGGCGGGCGCGGCACGCAACGGCAGGAAGCCGAACCCGTCGCCGGAAAGTCATCGGACGCGCCGGAGGCGTGGCCGGACTTTCCGGGGCCAAGAAAGCGGAGAAGGAGGGATTCGAACCCTCGATGCAGGTGTTTACCCACATAACGCCTTAGCAGGGCGCCGCCTTCAGCCACTCGGCCACTTCTCCGGAGCATCGCATCGTAGCGAACGGTTCTTCTCGCTCATCCGGCCGTCCCCCTTCCGGGGCAGTGCAAGATCACCCTCCAGGGGCATGCCCGTGATCTCCGTCGGGTGCATGCTGAGCGAGCCGGATCTCCCCTCACATACCCCACCGGCTTGGAGGCGCCCGCTCACGCGGGCGTTTCCCTTTCTCGGGCCGGTTGACCCTCCAGGAGCGCGAGCAGCTGTCGTGCGTACTCCGGCGCGGTCGGCTCGTCCTCGTGCTTGAAGTAGGCGTAGAGGTCGATTCCGTCGTCGAGTAGAGGCCGCAGCCGGTCGGCCCACCCCGTCAGCGATGCCTCGTCGTAGGGCGGCTCGCGCAGCCGCAGATAGCGAAACGGCGCGTCGCCGTCGAGTGAGCCCACCACCTGGACGCCCTCGATCCCGACCCACGAGTCGTTGCGGAACTCGAAGGCGTACTGGAGCTCCGGATCCAGCGACGCCCGCATGAGCTCGAGCCACCCGTCGTCGCGGGGCCGGGTAGGCGGGAGCTGGATAAGGATCGGGCCGAGCCGGTCGCCCAGCGCGCGTACGCGTTCGCAGAAGGTGCCGACAAGGGACAAGTCGCCGAAGTGGGTAACGCGCCGGTTCATCTTCACGGCGAAGCGGAAGCCGGACGGGGTCTGCTCGGCCCAGCCGCGCAGCCTCTCCTCGGCTGGGAGCCGGTAGAAGGTTGCATTCAGCTCGACCGACGGCAGCCGCGCCGAGTAGGCCCGGAGGAAGTCCCTTGGCGGCGTCCCCGCCGGGTAGAACCCGGGTTTCCAGGTCGGGTAGGAGAAGCCGGAGGTCCCGAGGTATGCGCGGCGGGCGGCAGTTTCGGTCACGACGCCGGAAAGTGTTGATCGTCCTTCAGCCGGTGGTGGCGTACAGCGAGTACTGGATCGAGTCGCCGGTGCCGCCGCCGAAGCCGGCGGGTGGGGCGGCGCTGGACGAGTAGGCAGCGGCGATATAGCGGCCACCGCCGGCGACCGTGTCGTAGTAGCCGACCGCGCTCGTGTTCGAGCTCCAGTAGCCGAGCCAGTAATCGCCCGCCGGCAGGGTCGGCGAGCCCGGCAACGGGAAATCGACCCAGCCGGCCGCCTGCCCGGTCCCGATCGTCACCGCCCCCGAGACCGCCACCAACGCGCCCGGATGGTTGCTGCCGTCGTCGGCGTAGACGACCGCCCGCATCGCCGTCGCCGAGCCGCCGCCGCGCAGATATCCGGTCAGCTTGCTCACCGACGCCGTGGACGCCAGCGTGTGCCGCCCCGAGACCTCCAGGTAGCTCCCCCCGAGCGTATGCGTCAACACCCCCACCGACGTCTTCCCGAACGTATCGCCCGGCGGCGGCGGCGGGGGAGGAGGCGGCGGAGGCGGTGGCGCGGCCGTGCCGAGCGTCGCATACAGCGAGTACTGGATCGAATCGCCTGCGCCGCCGAAACTCGCCGGCGGGTCATTGACCGCCGAGTACGTCGCGGGCGTGTACCAGCCACCGCCGGCGACCGTGTCGTAGTAGCCGATCGCGCTCGTGTTCGAGCTCCAGTAGCCGAGCCAGTAATTGCCCGCCGGCAGGGTCGGCGAGCCCGGCAACGGGAAATCGACCCAGCCGGCCGCCTGGCCCGCTGCGATCGTCACCACGCCGGAGACTGCGACCAACGCCCCTGGATGATTGCTCCCGGTATCCGCGTAGACGACCGCCCGCATCGCCGTCGCCGAGCCGCCGCCGCGCAGATACCCGGTCAGCTTGCTCACCGACGCCGTGGATGCCAGCGTGTGCCGCCCCGAGACCTCCACGTAGGCGCCCCCGAGCGTATGCGTCAACACCCCCACCGACGTCTTCCCAAATGTGTCCGCCGGAGGTGGAGGAGGCGGCGGAGGAGGCTCGGCCGGGCCGAGCGTCGCATACAGCGAGTACTGGATCGAGTCGCCCGAGCCGCCGAAACTCGCCGGCGGGTCATTGACCGCCGAGTACGCGGCGGGCGTGTACCAGCCACCGCCGGCGACCGTGTCGTAGTAGCCGACCGCGCTCGTGTTCGAGCTCCAGTAGCCGAGCCAGTAATCACCCGCCGGCAGGGTCGGCGAGCCCGGCAACGGGAAATCGACCCAGCCCGCGGCCTGCCCGGCCCCGATCGTCACCGCCGCCGAGACCGCGACCAAGGATCCGGGACGGTTGCTCCCTGTATCCGCGTAGACGACCGCCCGCATCGCCGTCGCCGAGCTACCACCGCGCAGATACCCGGTCAGCTTGCTCACGAGCGCAGGCGAGGCCAGCGTGTACCGCCCCGAGACCTCCACGAAGCTCCCCCCGAGCGCGTGCGTCGACACTCCCACCGACGTCTTCCCGACCGTGTCCCCGGACGGTGGCGGAGGCGGTGGAGGGGGAGGAGGCGGCGTCGGCGCGCCCGTGCCGAGCGTCGCATACAGCGAGTACTGGATCGAATCGCCCGTACTGCCGAAACTCGCCGGCGGATCACTGGTCGCCGAATACCGCGCCGGCGAATACCAACCCCCACCCGCAACCGCGGCGTAATACCCCACTGCGCTCGAGTTCGAGCTCCAGTAGCCGAGCCAGTAATCGCCTGCCGGCAGGATCGGCGAGCCCGGCAACGGGAAATCGACCCAGCCCGCGGCCTGCCCGGCCGCGATCGTCACCGCCGCCGAGACCGCGACCAAGGATCCGGGGTGGTTGCTCCCGGTATCCGCGTAGACGACCGCCCGCATCGCCGTCGCCGAGCCACCACCGCGCAGATACCCGGTCAACGTGCTGACCGACGCCGACGACGCCAGCGTGTACCGCCCCGAGACCTCCAGGAAGTTCCCCCCGAGCGTATGCGTCAGCCCGCCGATCGACGTCTTCCCGAGCGCGATGGCCGAGCTCTGAACGGTGACGCCGAAGGTCTTCGGCGCCGACTGGTTACCGGCCGTGTCGACTGCGGTACACGAGACCGTCGTCGTCCCGATCGGGAACAGCGTGATCGGGCTCTTCGTGCAGCTGACGACGGGGCGCGGATCCACGTTGTCCGTCGCCTGCGCGTTGAAGTAGACGACCGCGCCCTGGGTGCTGGTCGCGGCCCTGGTGATGTCGGCGGGTACGGTCAGCGTCGGGGGCGTCGTGTCGTTGAAGGTCGCGTCGAACCCGGCCGAGGTGGAAGCGGCAGGGTAGACCGGTGCCTCGCCCGCGAACCCGGCCGCAAGGGTGTACGACCCGACCGGGAGGCCGAACGCGGAGAAGATCGCGCGGCCCGCGGAGTCGGTCTTCGCGGCCACCGTCTTCGCCAGCGGGCCGCTCAGGGTGAAGGTGACCGTCCGCTCCGAGAGCGGCGCGTCGCTGTCGGTGCACGACGACGAGGCGCAGAGCCGCGCGACGAAGCGTGTCTCCCCGGTCGCTCCCGCCTCGGCGGCGAGGACGATCGAGGAGAGCCCCTGGCCGACGGTGAACGTGCCGCTGGTGGCGTCCGACGGGCTGTAGCTGTCGTCGCCGGCGAACCGGGCCTTCGCCGCATAGTTGCCGGGAAGGATGCGGAGCGTCAGCTGGGCGGTGGCGATCCCCTGCGCGTCCGTCGTTGCCGTCGCCGTCTGGCCGCCGACGTCGAAGGTGACGTTCTGGTCAGCGAGCGGTGAGTCGGACGAGTCCCTCAGCCGAGCGGCGACGGTCACGTTCGAGCCGAAGGCGGTGGTGCCGGTCGGCGTCTGCGTGAACTCCAGGTAGGTGCCGGTGTCGCCGGTCGCGCCGCCGGGGTAGTAGCGGCCGAAGTTGGTGTCGAGGCTGACGAGGCCGACACCGTTCACGGCCTGCACCATGAAGGCGAGGCCCGACCCGCCGAGGGGGATCGTTCCACCCCAGTGCGCGGAGTCGGCCGTGAACCCGTCCGCCGTCGAGCAGTCGCCCCGCGTGAGGTCGACCGACTGCCACGTCCCCGACGACCCCGACGCGTCGGTCCAGGTGACGAACACGCTCTGGACACCCGCCGCAGTCGTGCCGCCGGCGGCGACGCAGACCTTCGTTTGCGACCCGCCGTCGGCCCACTCGACGCTGACGATGTCGGGTGGCGCCGAGAGGGCCGGGGTGCTCGGCAGCGTGCCCGAGGCGGTCTCCGTGTTGCTGCTGTAGTAGAGCCTGAAGTCCATCGGGCCGAACTGCCGTCGGGTGCTCGTCGACGCGCCGGGGCCGTCGGAGCGGTGCTGAGCCGGCGTGACCATCAGGCGGGTGGCGCCGCCGTCGCTTGCGAGCGCATCGAAGTAGTTGATGCTCCAGGGCTTTTCGGGAAAGAAGACGCTGGACTGGAAGGGGGCTTGGATGCCGCGAATCTCGGTCGCAGGCGCGCCCATGAGCGGGACCACTCCGGAGGTGTCGGTCCAGCTGCCGCCGCGGAAGGCGACGCCGCGGAGGACCTCCCCCGGAAAAGAGACGTTGCGACGTTCGAGCGGCAGCACCGGCTGGTACGCGTTCGAGATGACCCCGTTCGTGCCCGAGAGGTACGAGGCGGTCACCGGTGCGCCGCTGCCGACCGTGGTCAGGCCGGTGACGTTCGAGGTCAGGTTCGGCGTGACCGTGATATTTGCGACCCGCAAACCGAGGTAGTGGCCGGGGTCGCCCGTCGCCAGGGTGGTGGATCCGGACGATGGACGAGCTCGAGGATGCCGGCACGCGACCCTGCGGCAGGTTGACGCTCAGCATCGGCAGCCCGAACAGGGTCGCCTCGAGGAACGCCTTCTGGTGGATCTCGTCGAGCGCCGGTGTCGTCGACAGGTAGTTCTGCTTCGCGCGGACGAGCGCTTGCCCGACGGACACCGGGCCCGAACCGACCCGGAGCTGGTGGGCGAAGTCGACGTAGATGCGTTCGCTGTACTCGATGAAGTCCGTGTCGCCGTACTGGTAGCCGGTGCCCGCGATCAGGGTCGCCCGCTTGCGCGCGAAGGCCTCCGCCCAGTCCAGCTTGAGCGTGACGTTCGGCACGGCGTCGGGGTCGAAGATGTTGTAGCCCGAGTGGCACCCCGCGCTGAAGACGATCGAGTTGACCAGGTTGACGCTCGAGGCGTCGAGGTCGGTGGTCAGCATGTTCGTGGTGTAGTCGGCGGCGAGCGCGTCGTTCGCGCTGAAGTGGCCGGCCAGGAAGATCAGGTCGTGACGCGAGCCGGTCAGCTTCTGCTTCAGCTGGGCGCCGGTCCACGACAGCGGGTCGGACGGCGCCCGGTCGCGCGGGTCGATCAGCGTGTCGGGAGTCACGCCGATGCCGGCTGCGAACTCGTCCTTGACCGCGTTCGCCGGGTAGGTGAGGAAGTCGTACCCCGTGACGAGCGACGAGGTCGGCGTCGCCACGACGCCGGCGGCGGTCGCGAGGTAGGCCTGGATCAGCCCGCTGATCTCGGTCGGGCTCTCGACGAGCCGCCCGACGGCGAGATCCGGCACGGGGATGGTGCTGCCCTTCACCGAGATGTCGGTCGTGGTGCCGTAGGCGTCCTGGCTGAGGACGTACCCGAGCCGGAGGCTTGCCTGGGAGGCGCTGTTCTCGGCGACCGGGGGCACGTACCCGGTCTCGTTGCCGATCAGCGTCCCGTCGGCGTAGCGGAAGAACGGAATCACGCCGTCGCCGCCTGCGATCACGACGTAGGCGAGGTTCGGATTGTTCGTCCGGTACGAGTCGACGACGTCCCGGATCGCGCCGGCGACCAGGTTCTTGGCGTACGGGCAGCCGGCGTGCGAGTCGGCCTGCGCGTTGAGCGTCTGCACGCGGCCGTTCGAGCCGAGGTCGACGACCTTGCCGGCGACCTCCGGCCGTGCAGCGAGCGCGTCGATCTGCGTCTGGAGGTCGGCCTTCTCCGCCGCGGTGCCGCTCATCCTGGCGGGGTCGGTGAGGATCACGGTCTTGTAGCCGCCCGCCGCCGCCGCGCTCGGAGCCGAGCCGCTCGGCGCCACTCCGGTGCACGGGCCGGCGCCGATCGAGGCGGAGACGTCGAAGGAGCTGTAGGGATCGTTGGCGCCGTTCCGGCCGCTGACGCGGATGTAGTAGTCGCCGGTGTTCTGCCAGGTGTTGACCGTGACGCTCTTGTCCGCCGTGCCGTCGGCGAAGTTCGATCCGATCAGGCTGCGGACAACCGCGCTCGAGTAGGTGGACGGGATGAACGCCGACGGGATGAACGCGGAGGGGATGAACGCCGAGGGGATGAACGCGGACGGCGAGTACTCCGAGGCGATGAACGCGGAGGGGATGAACGCCGACGGGATGAACGCCGAGGGGATGAAGGCGGACGGCGAGTAGGCGGAGGGGATGAACGCGGAGGGGATGAACGCGGAGGGGATGAACGCGGAGGGGATGAACGCGGAGGGGATGAACGCGGAGGGGATGAACGCGGAGGGGATGAACGCGGAGGGGATGAACGCCGACGGGATGAAGGCGCTCGGCGTGAAGGCGTCGCCCGCAAACTCCGCGCTCAGCTTCGTCAGGGCGTTTGGGCCGTTGAGCGCGTTGTTCGCCTGGGCGATGTCCTTGAAGACCGCGACGTCGTAGTCGTCGGGCAGGTTCGAGATCGTCACCGTCGCCTGGCTGTCGGGCGTGACGTGGAACTTGTACCAGCGGGTCTCGCCGGGGAGGGCGATGCGGCCGGAGTCGCTGCCCTGGCCCGAGCTGACGTCGATCCGCGACGCCTTCGTCCACCCGGTGTTGTCGGGCCCCACCGGATAGGGGTTCGAGTGGTGCCCGGCCGTGGACGCCCTGACGATGTCCAGGTCGCACGAGGGCTCCCCCGGCACCGGGAACGTCTGCGCGAAGTAGACGTTGCCGTCCGCGTCGGTGTTCAGGGTTGCGCTGCCGAGGTCGTCTCCGCCCTCGCCGCAGTCGGAGTAGAAGTCGACGTTGTACGCCGTGCTCGGGGCGCCCTGGAGGAGCCCGGCGATCGTCACGTGGGCAGGCCCGGCGTCGGGGACTGCCGCGAAGATCGCGATCTTGGGCGTCGACGGCCGGTATCCCGCTGGTGACCTGGAACTCGTCGCTGGTCGTGCTCGCGCCCTCGCTCGACGCCACCAGCCGGTAGGTCCCGGCCTGCGTGACTGCGAGGTCGGCGAAGGTCGCGACGCCCGACGCGTTCGTCACCGCCGTGGTCGTGCTTCCGGAGGTGAGTGCGCCCGTTCCGGAGACCGTCTGCAACGCGACGTCGACGGTCACGCCCGAGACCGGGCTGCCGTCCGGGCCGACGATCGTCACGGCGGGGGCCGGGGTGATCTGTGCATTCGTTGTCGTCGCCGTCGGCTGCTCGGTGACGTCGATCGCGCCGTAGGTCGCCCTCATGTCGAGGAAGGTGATCGAGCCGGTGTCGACGGCCTTCGCCGCGAGCAGGTTGCCGCCGCCGTGGTTGAGATCGCTGTTCGGCACGACGACGTCGATGCCGCCGAGGTGGCAGTTCCCGTCCAGGACGTGCGCCTCGGAATGACCGTTGACGTAGACGTCGCCGTTGTTGTCGACGGTGCCGGCGATGTGGAGGCGGAAGGCGTTGTCCGGGAGCGTGAACGTCTTCCGGACGTAGATCGTCCCGAAGACCGGGAAGAGGGTGGCGCCCGCGGGGAAGGTGCATCCTGCGCTCGATCCGACGCTGGAGCTGAAGGGCGCGGGCGCGCCGGTCCAGGCCGAGTCGTCGAAGCCGGCCGTCTCGAACCCCGAGGGAGCGCTCGCCGGATTGACCAGGACCTTGTAGCTCGATCCGTAGTCGAACGCGACGCCGGCGCCGGCGCCCGAGGCGAGTCCGACGGAGAAGGTCAGGGTGAGAGTCGCCGCGAGCAGCACGAGCGCAGACGCGCCCCGGATCCCGGGACTCCTGCCCTGCGCGCGCGGGCTGCGAACGTGCCTCTCCATCTACTCTCCCCCCGAACGGTGCGAGGCACAACAATAGGCGGATCGCGGGCTCCGTGGCACCCACTAACGTGTAGCGTTGGTGAACGTTGCGTGAAGAGACGGTGAAGCCGCTGTCCACCCCTCACGGCAGTCGCTAGCGTCGTTCCGATGCGTCCCGACCCCGCCATGCTCCGGGAGATGCCGCTCTTCTCAGGGCTGTCCGACGACGAGAGCGAGCGCGTCGCCGGCTGGTTCGAGCAGCGCGGAGTCTCGACGGGCGACCGGCTGACGAGCGAGGGAGCGTCGGGGTACGTCTTCTTCGTGATCGAGGAAGGAACGGCCGAGGCCCAGGTGGACGCCGAGGCAGTCGGCACGCTCGGCCCCGGCGACTTCTTCGGAGAGGTCGCGCTCCTCGGTCAGAGCGGCCGGCGCATGGCCGACGTGGTCGCGACCTCGCCGATGCGGCTCTCGGTCATGTTCGGCACCGAGTTCCGCCGCATGGAGCAGGAGTTCCCGCAGGTGGTGGAGCGGCTGCAAGCGGCCATGCAGGAGCGGCTCGATCTCGCCGGGCGGAGCTGACCGCCCGACCTAGCCTTCGCGTAACGCCTCCGCAATCGCCCGTTCGAGCCCGAGCGCGCGTCCGTCCGCCCGGGCGGCTTCGCACGCCTCCTCACCCAGCGCCTCCGCGGCTCCCCGCAGCCTCTCCTCGAGCAACGCCTGGTCGGCCTCGGGCCGCGGCGCGCCGATCTCCTCACGCAGCGCGGCCGCCGCCCCGCAGATCCGCACCGCCCGCTCGTGCTCGCCCTGGAGCACGGCGAGCACGCCGACGTCCTCGAGCAGGTACGCGAGCGCCCAGGTGTCACCGAGGTCTCGGTAGATCCGCGAGGCTCTCCGCGTAGAGCGCCTCGGCCGTCTCCGGCCCGCCGCTCTCCCGCACGACGTTGCCGAGGTTGTTGAGCACGTTGCCGATCATCCACGGGTCGCCGATCTCCCGCTGGATCGCGAGTGCCTCCTCGAGCCACTCCCTCGCCTGGTCGGCCCGTTCCTGGAGCAGGGCGATGTTCCCCATGTTGTTGCGCGACACGGCGACACCCCACCGGTCGCCAAGCTCGGTGTGGAGGGCGAGCGCCTCTGCGTGCAGGGAGAGCGCGGCGTCGTAGTCCCGCTCGTACTCGGCGACGACGCCGAGGTTGCTCAGGACCGCGGCCGTGCCGGCGGGGTCGCCGAGCTCGCGGCGGATCTCGGCGCTGGCGTGGTAGCGCTCGCGGGCCAGGTCGTAGTCGCCGCGCTGGGCCGCGAGCGTGCCGCCGACATGGAGGACCGAGCCGACGCCCTCACGGTCGCCGAGCCGCTCGAACGCCTCGCGCGCACGCTCGAACCGCAGGGCGGCCTCGTCGTAGCGGCCACGCTTCCGAAGGAGGTCGCCGGTTGCGGTCTCGGCCCGCGCCGCGGCGGCCTCGTCACCGATCTCCTGCGCGATCGCGTTGGCCTCGCCGTACCTCGCGTCGGCCTCGTCCCAGGCGCCCAGCCGCTCGAGCACCTTGCCCAGCTCGACGCAGACCTGCGCCCGCTCGGCGCCGTCGAGCAGGGGGAGGACATCGCGGAAGAAGTCGGCCGCCGCCGCGTTCGCGTACTCCGCCTGCGCCGACCGCGCCGCCTCGAGCAGGTATCGCCGCTTTCTCGGCTCGTCGTCGCCGAGCCCGAAGTGATGGGCGAGCAGGCCGACCCGCTGGTCGCCCTGCTGCTCGAAGACCTCCTCGAAGTACCGTCCCGCGCGCCCGTGGAGGCCGGCGCGCGTCGCGAAGGGCAGGCTCTCGTAGGCGACCTCGCGCGTGACGGCGTGGCGGAACGCGTACCGGTCGTCCGTCTCCGGGACGACGAGCGTCACCTGGCCCAGCGTCGCCAGGTCGCGGCCGACCGCATCCGGCGGATCCGAGCTCCGGGTAGTAGCCACCGAGCGTCGGAACGTCGAAGGTCCGGCCGAGGACGCTCGCCACCCTCAGGGTCGTGCGCGGCTGCTCGGCCAGCCGGTCGATGCGCCCAAGGACGAGGCTGTGCAGGCTCGTCGGTAGGTCGAGCCCGTCGAGGCCCCGCGGATCGGTCGGGGCGACACCGCGCTCGGCGAGGTAGGCAAGGAGCTCCTCGAGGTAGAAGGGGTTGCCCTCGGAGCGCCAGAACAGCGCCTCGACGAGCGGCAGCGAGACGGCCTCGCCGCCGGCGACGTCCTCGAGCCTGCTGCGGATCAGCTCCTGGGCGTCGTCCAGGCCGAGCTCCGAGAGGGCGATCTCCTTGAAGTGGGCAAGCTGCTCGACGCCCAGCCGACTTCCGTCGGGACCTTCGTCGGGCGGGCGATACGAAAGCACGATCGCAACCGGCAATCCGGCGACCACGCGCCCGAGGTGAGCGAGCAGCTCCTGCGAGAGCTCGTCCAGCCAGTGGCAGTCCTCGAGCACGAGCACGAGCGGCGCTCGGGCGGCGAGTATGCGGAGGCAATCGGCGAGAAGGGCCTCGAGTGAGGTTTTCCGCAGCTTGGGGTCGAAGGCGCGGGTCAGGTCGTTGTCGGGCACCGCGACCCCGAGCACGCCCGACAGCAGCGGTGCGCGGGGTGCCAGCCGCTCGTCCACCGCGGCGAGTGCAGCATCCACGTCGTCTGACTCCGCATCGCCGTCGAGCCCGAGCAGCCCGCGCCAGACGGCGTTCCAGGGCAGATAGCTCGTCGCGGTCCCGTACGACTGGCACTCGCCGGTGTGGGCCTCGAAGCCCCGGGCCTCGGCGATCCGCACCGCCTCCTCGACGAGCCTCGACTTGCCGAGCCCGGCTTCCCCGCTCAATCCGACCAGACGGCCGGCCCCGCCGCGCGCGCCTGCCAATGCCTCCTCGAGCGCGGCGAGCTCCGCTTTGCGCCCGACAATCCGGCCTGCGCGCTCCTCTCCGGTCGCCCGCGTCGCCCGGGCGCCGGTCAGCGCGAAGGCGGCCACCGGCTCGCTCTTGCCCTTGACCTTCAGGGGCGCGAGTGCCTCCCAGCCGAAGGCGTGCCGTGTAGTGCGCTCGATCTCGGAGGTGGCGAAGACCTCGCCGGGGCCGGCGGCCTGCATCAGCCGCGCGGAGAGGTTGACCGTGTCACCGAGCACCCCGTACGTCCGGCGTCGCGTGCTTCCGTATGCGCCCGCGATCACGCGCCCGCGCGCGATGCCGATCCGGATGTCCTCGACGAGCCCCTCCGGGGCGAGGTTCCTCAGGTCGAGGGCTGCGGCGGCTGCGCGCACAGGGTCGTCCTCGTGTGCGACCGGCGCTCCGAAGGCCGCGTAGAGGTAGCCGCCCTTGTCGCCCATCACCAGCTGGAGCAAGCTCGCCTGGTACCGGTCGAGCACTTCCTCAACCCGCCGCACGAAGCGGTCGAGCTCGTCGCGGGCGGCGTCAGCGTCGTAGTCGATGCCCCCGAACGCGAGAAAGATGGTGACGACGGGCCGCAGTTCGGTGAGGAACTCGCCCCGGCCGGCGGCGAGGCGCTCCCACACCGCGGGCAGAAGCCAGGGGCGCAGCAGGTCGGCGTCGAAGGTGCCGGCGGGGAAGGCAGCCCAGGGCGCCGGCTCGACCTCGACGTCGAGTCCCTCGACGACGCCGACCGCGCGTCCCTCGTCGGTCTCGTTTCTCCGTTCCCCGATGAGGGCGACGCCGGCGAGCGACTCCAGGACGCTCTCGTCGGCCACGACCTCGCCGGCTCCGGCCTGCGACTCGGCCTGGGCGAGCCGGTCGAGGAGGCGGCCGCAGAGCACGTCGAGGACGAGGACGTCGGGATCGCCGATCGCGAACCGGCGCGCCGGTCCCGCCGCGACCGCGACCTTCAGCGACAGCCGGAATGTCCGGTCGCCGACGACGGGCGGCTCGAGGGTGGCCATCGCGTCCTGCATCGCCAGGGCCGAGGCCGCTGCGCGCAACCCGTCGTCGCCGTCGAACCAGCAGGTGATCGCGTCGCCGGCGAACCCGAGGACGATCCCGCGGTACCGCTCGAGCGGCGAGATGATCGCCTCGTAGACGCGGTTGAGGTGCCCGGCCAGCTCCTCGGCTCCGCGGTGCAGCCCGAGCTCGTCCGCCAGCGCCTCGGTCAGCGGCGTGAAGCCGGAGACGTCGGCGAAGAGCGCGGCGCCTGCGACCCGGTCGGGCAGCTCCTCCTTCCGGGCGAGCGCGTGCCTGCGGTCGACGGCGACGTAGGCCTCGGCGAAGTCCATTCCGCGATTCTCGACGACCTGCGGGCCGTAGGACGCACCAGGCCTTCCGCCGAGCCGGGGGTCCGGCGCCGACCTGCAGCCTCGCTACACTCGGCGTCCCGTGGCGGCGACGCACGAAGTGATTCCCGAGAACACGATCCGTGTGCTCGACCACGGCTTCCTCGCGCTGGACGGAGCGCTCGCCTCGGATCTCGCCGTCGTCAACTCCGCACGCGTCTCGTTCAACCAGCAAGCGGACGAGATGACCGAGCGGGACGCCGGCCTGATCCGCTTCCTGATGCGGAACAGGCACGGATCGCCGTTCGAGCACGGCTACTTCCGTTTCCTGGTGAAGGCGCCGATCTTCGTCGTGCGTGAGCACCACCGTCACCGGGCAGGGCACAGCTACAACGAGTGGAGTGGCCGGTACTCGCAGATCGAGGCGGAGTACTACGTCCCCGAGAACGTACGGACTCAGGTTGGCAAGCCAGGCTCCTACACGTTCGAGCCGGTCGACGAGGAGATCCGCGATCTTGCGCAGCGCGAGATCGAGGAGAACGCGGCGCGCTCCTTCCAGACCTACGAGCGCTTGCTCGAGCAGGGCGTCGCGAAGGAGGTTGCCCGTGCGGTGCTGCCGCTCGGCACCTACACGAAGTACTACTGGAGCTGCAACCCGCGCAGCCTGATGCACTTCTGCATGCTCCGTAACTCCGACGACGCAATGTTCGAGATCCGGCAGTACGCCGCGGCCGCCGAATCTTTCCTCGAGATCCTCATGCCGGCCACGCACGCGGCCTTCGTCGCGAACGACCGGATCGCCCCGTAGGGCGCGCTCGGCCGCGCTTCCGGCTACGTCGTCAGCAGCACCTGCCGGTCGGGCGGCTTCGCCCCGTTGGTGACGATCCAGCCGTCGAAGTCGCTCAGCTTGTAGGGGACGCTGAATTGCACGGTCGTGCGGCCGGATGAGTTGACCGCGAACGCGCCGCACCAGGCGGCCGGTTTCCCCTTTCTGGTCAGGTAGAGCTCGTACCAGATCCCCTCGCTCGGCGGCTTCAACCCGCTGATGCGGACGAGCAGCGGCCAGTTGCCGACTTCGTCCCGATCGCCGATCAGGATCGACGCCTGCGCGGTGCTGTCCGGGGCGGTGCCGTGCATTGCCACGGCCGGGCCTCTCGAGGCGAACTCCGCCGAGCCGCGGTTGCCGACCAGGAAGCCGGCGCCGAACGCGGCGGCCGCCACGGCTGCCGCGAGGACGACGGCGGCCTCTTTGCGGCGCCGGGGCAGGATCGCGCTCCGCCCGGCGATGGCGGGCGGAGCGGCGAGTCGCGGCGGCAGCTCCGGCGGCGGGCCTGCCGCGACGAGCAGGTCGTGAGCCCGTCGCAGCCGCTCGAGCTCCTCGGGGGTGCCTTCGTCGCCGATCAGGTCTCGGAAGTCGGGTCCGGTCATCGCAGCTCTTCCTCCAACTCCTCGGCCAGCCGCCGGAGCCCGCTTCGGGTTCTCGTCTTCACCGTTCCGAGCGGCAGGCCGAGGAATCCGGCGATCTCGCTCTGCGACAGCTCGCTCCAGTAGGCAAGCTCGAGCACGGTTCGCTCCGTCTCCGGAAGCTCCTCGAGCGCGCGGTGAACGCGCCAGGCGAGCCATGACTGCTCGGCACGATCGGCCGGGCCGGGAGCGTCAGAGGCGGAGTCCGCGGGCTCGGCGGGCGGCTCGATGCGCACGCGGCCACGGTCGGCGATCGCGTTGCGGGCAACCGCGTACAGCCACGGTGCCACCTGTCCGCGCTCCCGACGGTACGTGCGCGCCGAGCGCCAGATCGATGCGAACGCCTCCTGCACGGCGTCCTCTGCTCGGCCCCGGTCGCCGAGTCGCCGCATCGCGAGGCCGAGCACGGCTCGCGCGTAGCGCCGGTAGAGGTCGCCGAAGGCGTCACGGTCGCCCTCGGCGATGCGCGACAGCAGATCCTCGTCGGTCGGCTCGAACGCGGACACCCGGCGCATCGTCGCCGCTTCCGTCCGCAAGGGCAAGCCGGTACGGAGCTGAGCCGCTACTGCCATCCCGCTCGGGCTACGAGTTTTCGGCTCGATTCGGTTTCGCGCCTCGACTATGCTCATCGCGCCTACGGAAAGGAACCGATGACCAACTATCAGGAGATCGTCGCCCGCGAGCTGAAGCCCAGCCTCCTCGAGCTCGACGGGATCTCGCGCGAGACGGTCGAAGCCCATTACAAGCTCTACCAAGGGTATGTGAACAAGCGGAACGAGATCCTCGGGAAGCTGGCCGAGGTCGATCTCTCGAGCGCCAACCAGGTCTACTCCGATCTGCGCGCGCTCAAAGTCGACCTGACGTTCGCAATCGGCGGGATCAAGAACCACGAGATCTACTTCGAGCATCTCGGCGGGCACGGCGGCGATCCTGACGGACCGATCGGCGATCTGATCGCGCGCGACTTCGGCTCGGCTGCCGACTGGCGCGCCGACCTGAAGGCGACCGGTACCGGCGCTCGCGGCTGGGCATGGACTGCGTACGACTGGGACGAAGGGCGCCTGTTCAACTACATCGGCGACGCTCAGAACACGTTTCCGGTCTGGAACGCGACGCCTCTCGTCGCGCTCGACGTCTACGAGCACGCCTACTTTCTCGACTATCAGACCGACCGCGCGTCCTACATCGAGGCGTTCTTCAACAACCTCGACTGGGGCGTCGTCAACGGCTGGGTCGCCGCATACGGGATCCGGCTCTAGCGTGAACCCGGCAGGGCGGCCCGGCGAGGAACCCACCGGTTCGCCCGTGTCTTGACACTCGCGATCCTGATCGTTGCCGGCTGGCTGGCCGGCAGCATCCCCTCGGGGTACTGGATCGTCCGGGTCTTCAAGGGCGCGGACATCCGCACGGTCGGAAGCGGCAACATCGGCGGGACGAACGTCTGGCGCGCGTACGGTCGCTGGTACGGCCTGCCGGTGATTCTCCTCGACGCCGCAAAGGGCTTCACGCCTGCACTCGTCGCGACGCTCGTCGACAACCATCTCGCGGGCGTGCTCGCGGGCGGCGCGGCGATGCTCGGCCACTGGCGGCCGCTGTTCATGGGCTTCAAGCGCGGTGGCAAGATCGTGGCGACGACCGGCGGGGCGTTCCTCGGCGTGGCACCGGTCGTCGGCGGGATCGGAGCAGGGATCTGGATTCTCACCTTCCTGCTCGTTCGCTACGCCTCGCTCGCGTCGATCGTCGCGGGCCTCTCGCTGCCGGGGCTCGCCGTCGCGCTCGGCTACCCGTGGCCGGTGATTGCGTTTTCCGGGGCGGCTGCGGCAGCGATCGTGCTCTTGCACAAGTCGAACATCCGCCGGCTGGCGGCGGGGACCGAAAACCGGTTCGAGCTGCGCCGCGGGCGCGCTAGGAGGAGTCCAGCGGGGCCATCGTCAACCCCCGCCGGCTGAGTCCGTTCCAATAGTGCTCGGCCACCTCGCGGTGGCCCGACCAGACGACTGCCCGGCCGCTGGAGTGGATCCGGTTCGCGAACGCCATGCCGCGCTCGAAGGAAACGTCGGGGAGCACGGCCGAGAGCGCCGCTGCGACACCGTCGAAGGTGTTGTGGTCGTCGTTCAGGACGATCACGTGCCAGGGCGGGCCGAGCCCGGTGCCGGTGCCCCGGTCGATCCGCTCCTGGGTCCGAGTCATGCCCGCTCCGGCGCCGGCAAAGCCGGTGCCTCCGCTACCTGGTCGCCTCCGTCAAGCCTTCGGCTCTCGCCCCGCTCCGGCGCCGGCGAAGCCGGTGCCTCCGCTACCTGGTCGCCTCCGTCAAGCCTTCGGCTCTCGCCCCGCTCCGGCGCCGGCGAAGCCGGTGCCTCCGCTACCTGGTCGCCTCCGTCAAGCCTTCGGCTCATGCTGTCAGCCACTCGCGCAGCTCGGTGTGCCGCGCCGGTCGCTCGCCGCTTTCGAGCTCGCCCCGCAGCTCCGCGACCGTCCCGTATCGCTCGGCGAGCACGTCGTGCGTGTGGATCGTCTCCAGGTTGACCTGGCGCGACCAGAGGAAGTCGGTCCCGGCGAGCTCGGGATAGGCGTCGAGCGACGCTTTCAGCGCGACCCGAACCGAGTCCTCGACGAACCGCGGCTGGAGATGCGCATGCTCGACCACGAACAGCTCGTCGGGCCGCTTCAGCAGTTCGTAGATCGGCGAGCTCATCGAGCGCTCGACGATGTCGACCAGATCCTCGGCGTTCACCGGCCGGTCGGTGCCGACGTACAGCGTTCCACGGCCGCGCTGGTTGTGCGTCGCGAGCGGGACGAGCTCGAAGATCCGCTCGACCTCGTTCTCGCCGAAGCCCGCTTCGAGCAGCCGCTCGGAGGCATGGCCGCGGACGAGCCCCTGCGCGCAGGGACAGGCGTTGATCCCGGTCGCCTCGACGCCGACGACCCGGCGGGCGCCCTGGGCCGAGGCCGCGGCGATCCCGATCAGCGACACCATCTCCTGGGTGCGCATGCGTGTGACCGGGGTCTCGCGCTGGATCGGGTATCGCGCGGTCACCTCGACTTCGGCGCGCAGCGCCTCCTGTCGCCCGACGATCGCTCGCGCAATGTGCTCCGCGAGCTCTTCGACCAGCAATGCCTCCCCGATCACGAGCTCGTCCACCGCCTGCTCGAACAGCTCGGGAAACCGTGACATGTGGACGCCGCGCTGCGCGGGATCGAGATCGACCGAGCAGGAGATCTCGGCGAACACGAGCTTTTCGCGCGGGCCGCGCCTGAGCCGGATCGCCTTGTTGACGCCCCGGACGCCTGCTCGCGAGAGCCCGATGCGGACCTCGGGAGCCGAGGACTGGAGATCCGGGACAAATAGGTCGGTTCGCTCCATTTATGCTCAGCAAACGTACCAGGGGGCCTGTGACCGAATCGACCAGCTTTTCGCATCTCGTCAGTCTGGCCTGCCACGACCTGCGGACGCCGCTTGCGACCGTGTACGGCTACGCGCGGACGCTTTCGCGCTCCGAGGGCCTCGATCCGGTGCTCGCGGGCTACTCGGAGATGATCGAAGCCGCGGGGCGCCAGCTCGCCGAGCTGCTGGACGAGCTGTCGCTCGCCGCCCGCATCGAGGGCGGCCGATACGAGGCGAAGCTCGAGCGGGTCGGCACCGCTGAGCTTGCCGCCTCGGCGGCCGAGAGACTCGGTGCCGAGCGGGTGGTTGTGTCCGGCGAAGGGGGCGATGTGTCTGTGGACATCGCCGCGACGAAGCGCTCGGTGTCGGCGCTGGTCCAGAGCGCGCTCCGCCACGGAGGCCTCGACGAGGTCGACATCGTCGTGGAGGGCGCAGAGCTGCGGATCTCACCGATCACGGCCGCGTCGGCGCCCGTCGTACTCGGCGAGTCGCTGCGCGATCTCGGTGCGGCCGTTGCGGTGCTGCACATCAGGCACATCGGCGGCTCTGTGACGGTGGACGGAGAGGCGCTCACCGTTCGCTTCAGTGTCTGACACCGAAGGTGTCTGACACTGCTCTCAACGCAGTAGCCGCGACAGGCGCCGGTCTTTGAGAATGCGGCCGCCCGTCTGGCACTTCGGGCAGTAGTAGATCGTGTGCTCCTCGTAGTCGACTCTCGCGATCGGCGCGGCGCAGTCGGGACACGGCTCGTCGAGGCGGTTGTGGATGCGGTACACCGCGCCGTCCTTCGCGCCGCGCTCCCGCAGCGCCAGCCCGCGCGCGAGCTCCTCGTCCATCGCCGCGGCGAGACGCTCGACCTCCGCGCGGTCCAGCTCGGTCGAGAGCGCGAACGGCGAGAGCCGCGCGGTGCGGAGGATCTCGTTCGCCCAGGCGCGCCCGATCCCCGCGACTGCGCGCTGGTCGCGGAGCAGAGAGTGCAGGCGTCTCGAGTCGGAGCGGAGGATCTCGCCGAGACGATCCGGGCCGACGCCGAGCGCCTCCGGCCCGAGGTGGGCGAGCTCGGCGTCGGCCTGCTCCGGCGTCAGCAACCAGACGCCGGCGCGTTTCTTCGACCCGGCTTCCGTCAGCACAAGCTGCGCGCCACCCTGGAAGCCGAGGCGGAACGCAGGTGACTTCGGGCCCTTGTCTCCCGCGCGCACGTAGCGGAGCCGGCCGGCCGACATCAGGTGGACGAGCAGGACGAGCTCGCCGTCGTCGGTCGTGAAGAGCAGCCGCTTGGCGCGCCGCTCGGCGCCGGCCAGGCGCCGGCCCTCGAGCGCCGAGAGCGGCGGATCGAAGGTCTTCAGCGTCGCGATGTGCGCCGGCCCCGCCCGCTCGATCGGAAAGGCTCGCACCGGTTCGTCCAGCTCGCGGCGCCAGGCCTCCACTTCCGGCAATTCAGGCACCGGGTACTAGGCTCCGTAGCATGGGTCCGATCAGGGTAACCGTGCGGCGGGGGAGCGTGGTCGAGGCCGTCCACGTCGCGCACGCGGTCGCGGTCGAGGGCGGGCACGTGGTCGAGTCCGCCGGCAACCCGGGGCTCGTCACCTTCTTTCGCTCCGCGTCCAAGCCGATCCAGGCACTCCCGCTCGCGTGCGAGCGCGACGACGTCGACGATCGCGAGCTGGCAATCGCCTGTGCGTCCCATCGCGCCGAGCCCGCGCAGCTGGAGGCGGTCGAGAGCCTGCTCGCGAAGGCGCCTGCCACGGAGGACGACCTCGAATGCGGCCCGCAGGAAGGCCGCGGCCCGAGCCGGCTCGCGCACAACTGCTCCGGAAAGCACGCCGGCTTTCTCGCCGTCTGCCGTGCCCGTGGCTGGCCGACGCAGGGCTACCGGCTGGCCTCGCACCCGCTTCAGCAGCTGCTGCTCGCGCAGGTGGCGGCCGCCGCGAATCTCCCGGCAGACCACGTTCAGACCGCGGTCGACGGCTGCGGGGTACCCACGTTCGCTCTGACCATCGAGCAGATGGCCGCCTCCTTCGCGCGGCTGGCGCAGCTCCCTGGCGGCGATCGGGTCTGCGCGGCGATGAGCTCGAACCCCGAGCTGGTCGGCTACGAGCGCGGGGCGATCGACACCGACCTGATGCGCCTGCGTCCCGGCTGGGTGGCCAAAGGTGGCGCCGAGGGGCTGATCTGCGCAGCATCGCCGGAGGGAATCGGGGTCGCGGTCAAGATCGAGGACGGGAACATGCGTGCCCTACGGCCTGCGCTCGCGTCGTTCCTGGGTCTCGGCCAGGGTTTCTCCGTCGTGTCGATCGAGAACAGCCTCGGCGAGGCCGTCGGGCAGATCGCGTGCGAGCCGGGCTCGTAGCCATGGTTGGTCTTCTGCTCGTGCTTGCCGGCTGCGGCGGCTCGGGAACCGGGCGGGCCGAAACGACGCTCGTCGCCACGCTCGGCGACTCGATCACGGCGGGATCGCCGGCGTACGAGCCCGATCCGTTGCTGCGCGACACGCTCGGCTTCGGCGCCGACGAGAAGAGCCAGTGGCAGTACTGGGCGCAGAACGCGCATCCCGAGCTTCGCTTCCGCAACTGCGGCGTCTACGGAGAGCGGACGGACGAGATCGCGCTCCGCCTCGAGAAGTGTGCGAAGGACGCGAACGTCCTGATCGTCCAGGGCGGTATCAACGACATCGCGCAGGGGAGGCCTGTCGAGCCGGCGGCGGTCAACCTGCGCCGCATGGTCGAGCGCGGCAAGGCGCTCGGCCTGAAGGTCGCGATCGCTGAGCTCCTGCCTTGGAACAACGGCTATCCGGAAGCGGCCCCGAAGATCAACCGGCTGAACGAGCTGATCCGCACGATCGGCGCGGACGAGTCGATTCCGGTGCTGCCCTTCTACGAGACGCTCGAGGATCCGGCCCGCCCCGGCCGAATGCGCGAGGAGTGGACTGCTGATGGGGATCACCCCTCGGTCGAGGGATACCGGCTACTCGGCGAGAGAGCCTTCCGGCTGCCGTAGCCGTCCCCCCAGAAGGGGGAGACCATGGCGCCCCGGAGTGCCGATGTCTGCTCGTAGACGTGTCTACGGATACAAGCACGCTTTCCCCCGTACCCGGTGCCCGCCGGTGGCTCGGCTTCGGCCGCCGCAGCCGCGTGGCCGAGGTTCTGGATGTGAACGCGCCTCCGACGATGGTTGTGCCGTCGAAGCCTCCGCGCCTCCTGCTCCGATTCGGCATCTACGCCGGGATCGCGGTGGTTGTGGCGGCGGCGGCCGGCACGTGGCTCGCAGGTCACAACGCGCGCATCCGCGCCGAGCGCAGCGTCTGGGCGGACGCGCACTACACCGCCGCTCAGCTTGCCCGCGACGACCTCGCCAAGATCGCGCTGGCAAAGCCGGTCGGCCCCGACGCGCGGGCGGGCCTCGACGAGCTCTTCGGCCGCGTCGCGCTGCCGCGCGGCGTCGTCCGCGTCACGCTGTTTGCCCGCTCCGGCGTAGTCACCTATTCGACCGACCACACGCTGATCGGAAAGATGCCGTACGACCTCGCCGAGGTCCGCCAGGCGATGCGCGGAGCCGAGGTTCACGGCACCTCGCAGCTGCACGGCGGTATCGGCAGCAACCCGACGGTGCTGCACTCGTACGCGCCGGTCTACTGGTACTTCGACAAGAACTCGAGCCCGAACGGCGTGATCGGCGTCTACCGCGATTACGCGCCGGTCGCGCAGGCGATTCGCTCGGAAACGCTCGTCCGCGCGGGCATGATTCTGGCAGCGCTGCTGATCCTCTACATCGCACTGTTCCCGATCCTGCGTGCGGTGATGCGCACACTCGAGGCGCGCAACCGCCAGCTCGTCCGCCAGGCGGAGGCCCTTCAGGAGAGTGAGGAGCAGTACCGGCTGATCGTCGAGACCGCCTCGGAGGGTGTGGCGCTGCTCGACGCCGAGGGCAAGATCGTCTTTGCCAACCAGAAGCTCGCCGAGCTGCTCGGGCGCAAGGTGGACACGCTGCCCGGCTCGCCGCTTGTCGCCTTGATGGACGAGCACTCGCGCGCCGCCGCCGACCCGCGCTGGTTCCGGCGGCGACACGAGCAGCGCGAGTTCGCATTCGTGCTCCCGAGCGGCGGGCTCGCGCACACCGTCGTCTCGGCGAACCCGATCCACGATCGCGACGGCAGCTACAGCGGTGCTCTGACGATGGTCACGGACTTAACCGAGCGGAAGCGGGCCGAGGAGGCGCTGCACGAGATGGAGGCGCGCCTCGGCGAGTCGCCCGTTCGCCGCGAGATGCAGCAGGCTGCCTCGATTGCGCGTGACTTCGACCACACCTTGACCGCGATCGCCGGCTACAGCGACTACCTGCTCAACCGCCTCGATTCCGACGACCCGCTCTTCCGCGAAGTCACGCAGCTCCGCGCGAGCGCCGAGGGAATCGTTCCGCTTACCCGTCAGCTGCTCGCGATCAGCCGGCGCGAGTCGCTGCGCTCGGAGATCGTCGATCTCACGAGCGTGCTCGCCGAGCTCGAGGAGCAGTTCCCTCGGCTCGTCGGCGACGGGGTGCGCGTCGAAGTCGCCTCCGATCCGGCCCTCGGCCGCTTCGAGGCCGACCCCGCCCAGGTCGAGCAGGTGATCGTCAACCTCGTGCTCCACGCCCGTCACGCGATGAAAGAACGCGGCCGGATTTCGATCGAAGCCCGGAACGCGGACCTCGACGAGGCGTTTGCGAAGGCGCATTTCCCGATGCGCCCGGGCCCGTACGTGATGCTCGCCGTCTCCGACGACGGCCCCGGCCTCGACGAGCAGCAGCGCGCGCATCTCTTCAGTCCTCTCTTCGCAGGTCAGTCCGAAGACTCCGCCGGGCTGGGTCTCGCGACCGTGTACGGGATCGTCAAGCAGAGCGAAGGGTTCATCTGGGTCGACGGCGATCCGGGCCAGGGCACGACCTTCAGGATCTACTTCCCGCGCGACCCGGAGACACTCGCCTCGGCATCGGGTACCCTGTAGGCGTTCAGGCGCTGCGCGCCGAGGCCCGCGACCAGGAGGTGGCACCGATGTCAGAGACCCTTGCCGATCGCCTCCGGCGCAGCGCGCGCGCGACCTTCTAGCACGGCTCGAACGCGCTCTGCTCCTCAGTGTCCCGGCGGCTGCGTGCCGTCGTCTTCCGGATGAGCGCAAAAAGGAGAACCGACGTGCTTGAACACCTAGGCTGGACTCCAGCCTTCGAACAGCATCTTGCCCCGCATGCGGCCGACGGTCTCGAACCAGCACGCGTCGCCGTCGAGCATCGCGACGCCTACGTCCTGTACACGGCCCGCGGAGAGCGGCCGGCCGAGCTGTCCGGCCGGCTCCGCCATGCCGTCGAGGTGCGCGGCGACCTCCCGGCTGTCGGCGACTGGGTCGCGATCGCCGACGCCGAGGGTGCCGAGCGCGCTCTCGTTCAGGCGTTGCTACCGCGGCGGACGAAGTTCTCGCGGATGGCGGCCACCGACCACGGCCAGACGGTCGAGCAGGTCGTCGCCGCAAACGTGGATTTCGTCTTCCTCACAGCCGGACTCGACGGCGACCTGAACATCCGCCGGCTCGAGCGGTACCTGGCCCTCGGCTGGGAGAGCGGTGCTCAGCCGGTCGTCGTGCTGACGAAGTCCGATCTCTGCGCCGATGTCCCCGCTCGCCCTCCTGGAGGTCGAGGCGGTCGCATTGGGTGTGCCGGTGCACGCGGTCTCCAACCTCACCGGCGACGGCGTCGAGGCGCTTCGTGGCTACTTCGCGGACAACCGGACGGTGGCAGCGCTCGGCTCGTCGGGCGTCGGCAAGTCGTCGCTTGTCAACCGGCTCGCGGGCGAGGAGCTGATGGCGACCGGCGGCCTGCGCTCTGACGGCCGCGGCCGGCACACGACCACCAACCGCCAGCTGCTGCTCCTTCCGGGCGGTGGGCTGTTCCTGGACACGCCGGGAATGCGCGAGCTCAGGCTGTGGGAGTCCGAAGAGGGCCTCGCGGCTGCATTCGACGACGTGTCCGAGGCCGCCGCCAGGTGCCGGTTCGCCGACTGCGCCCACCAGAGCGAGCCGGGCTGCGCCATTCGCGCTGCGCTGGCGGACGGGACGCTCGAGCGAGAGCGCTTCGAGAGTTGGCGAAAGCTTCAGGGCGAGCTCGCGCACCTCGCGATCAAGCAGGACGCGAGGCTTCGCGCCGAGGCGAGGAAGGAGCGGCGCCGCTTCGCACGCAGCATGCGGAAGACGTCCTGGTAGGTCGACAGATCAGCCCGGTTCGAGCTGCAGTGTCAGACCCCTTCGGTGTCAGACACTGATCTGCTGGCCTGCCGCGACTACCTGCCGAACCAGCGGCGGCGGGGCTGCGTGCGCCGCCACTCGCTCCGGGACGGCAGCCGGCCGGACTCGCGCGCTGCCCGCACGCACTCGACGTGCGCGTGCCGTCGCTGCGCGTGGTCGCCTTCGGGAAAGAGCAACAGGTGGTCGCTCATCGATTGGAGCCGGCGTCCGCACAGCGGGCAGGTGTAGGTGGCGGGCTTGAGGTTCTGCGCGCGCCGGAGCTCCCACCAGCGCGGACCCGCCGCGGTTACTTCTTGACGGCGGGCACCGGGCACTTGAAGCCGCTGACTGACTTGATCGTGCGGCAGTTGCTCAGGATGACCTTGTCGCCCGAGCGCGCCCTCGCGACGCTGACCACGTCGCTCGAGACGCGGACGACATAGCTCTTGGCGCCCGTGCCCGTGGTCAGGTCGATGGTCAGCGGCACCGTCAGCTCGCGCGCGAGCACCTTGTCGGCGACCACGAGGTCGGTGAGGTTGGCCGAGTACTTTCCGTTGGCCTCGAAAAGCGCCTTCTCCGCCTTGTCGATGCGGAGCATCGCGTCCCTCGTCAGCATCGCGCGATCCTTCGAGGAGAGCGTCTTCGAGCTCGAGTGCCGGAAGAGCTGGGGGAGGATGAAGAGCGCCGCGAAGGCGATCAGCAGGATCGGGAGGAAGCGGCGCATGTCCATCGCTCGGCAACCCTACCCGTATGCCCGAGCGGGGGCCGCAGGGTGGTTGAGCTCCCCACCCGCCGCGATCGACTACAGCGCGTCGACGAACTCGCCGAGCCGCTCGAGCGCCAGCGAGAGATTCTCCTGCGAGTTGGCGTACGAGAGCCTGAGATGATCCTTGCCGACCTGCCCGAACGCGCTGCCGGCCAGGACGGCGACGCCCGCTTCGTCGAGTAGCCGCCGCGCCAGCTCGTCGGCGTCGATTGGGAGCCCGCGGACGTTCGGGAAGGCATAGAAGGCGCCGCGCGGGCGCCGGCAGGAGACTCCGGGCAAGGCATTGAGACCGTCGACGACGAGTTCGCGGCGGCGGGCGAACTCGGCCATCATCGCCTGCGGCTCGTCCATCGGTCCGCGCAGGGCGGCGACGCCCGCGTGCTGGACGAAGGGGGGACGCAGGACGTCGAGTTGGTGAAGAAGCGCGTGAGCGGATCGACGAGCGGCTCCGGTACGGCCGCGAAGCCGCACCGCCACCCGGTCATCGAGAACGTCTTCGAGAGTCCGTCGAGCAGAACTGTCCGCTCGAGCATGCCCGGCTCGCAGGCGATGCTCGCGAACTCACCCTCGTAGAGCATCTGCGAGTAGATCTCGTCCGAGAGAACCCAGGCGTCCGTGGCTGCGATCGACCGCGCAGTCGCAGCAGTCTGCTCGGGCCCGGTCACGGCGCCGGTCGGGTTGTTTGGCGAGTTCAGGATGACGAGCTTTGTCTTCTTGCCGAGCTTGCGTTGAAGCTCGTCAGGGTCGAAGACGAAGTCGAGCTCCTCGTGCAACGGCAGCGGCACCGGCACCGCGCCGGCGAAGCGGATCGCGGACTCGTAGATCGGGAAGCCGGGGTCGGGGTAGATCACCTCGTCACCCGGGTTGCAGGTCGCGAGGATCGTGAAGAACAGGAACGGCTTTGCCCCCGTGCCGATCAGCACGCGCTCGGGCTCGATCGGGAGCCCGCGACTGGCGGCGAGGTAGTCGGCGGCCGCCTCGCGGAGCTCCGGAATCCCGGCGGACGGGCAGTAGGAGGTATGCCCAGCCCGCAACGCGGCGGCGGCCGCCTCGCAGATGTGTGCCGGCGTCGGAAAGTCGGGCTCCCCGATCTCCAGGTGAACGATCCGGCGCCCCGCCCGCTCGAGCTCGTTCGCACGGGCGAGCACCGTGAACGCGGTCTCCGTTCCGAGCCGGTCGAGACTGTCTGCAAGCCCGAGGCCGTCCATGCCTCGGAGGTTCTATCGCGGATCGAGCCGTCCCGGAAGGTCCCGCTCAGCCGCCCGCAAGCTGCGCGGCTGCGACCGCTGCCTGGCCGTAGCTGATTCCGCCGTCGTTCGGCGGGACACGGCGGTGGCTGATGACGGCGAAGCCTTTTCGCTCGAGCCCGCGCTTCGTCGCTTCGAGGAGGCGCAGGTTCTGGAAGCTGCCGCCGGAGAGGACGACCGTCCGCGGGCCGGCGAGCTCGGCGCAGGCTGCCACGGTCGCGGCCGCGATCGTCTCGTGGAAGGCGGCCGCGAGCTCCGGTCTCGGCCGGCCGGCGGCGAGATCGTCGTGGACGAGGCCAACCAGCGCGGCGCCGTCGCCGAAGGGCCAGGCGTAGGGCTCGGCTGCGGTGTCGCCGGCCAGGTGCTCGAGCTCGATCGCGGCCTGGCCCTCGTAGGTGACCTCCTCGCGCACCCCGAGCAGCGCCGCGACCGCGTCGAAGAGCCGGCCCATCCCCGAGGAAAGCGGTGCGTTCACAGCAAGGCTCTGCCGCACCGCCGGCCAGCGCTCGAAGGGGACCGGCCGCCCGGCCCGCTCGAGGTGTACCGCTGCGCACGCGCCATGGCTCGCGGATCGCCTTCTCGCCGCCCGGCAGCGGCACCGGCTCGAGATGGGCGAGCCGCTCGTACCCGGCGAGGTCGCAGTGGAGGATCTCCCCGCCCCAGAGCGTCCCGTCCGGCCCGTAGCCGGTGCCGTCGAAGACCACCGCGAGCGCAGGCCCCGTCAGGCCGTGCTCGGCGAGGCACGCCGCGGCATGGGCGTGGTGGTGCTGGACGCCGATGAGCTCGGCCTCCTGCTCCTGAGCCCACTTGGTCGCGAGGTACTCGGGGTGGAGATCGTGGGCGATCACCTCGGGGTCGACGGCGAGCATCTCGAGATAGAGCGCCAGATCCTCGGCGAAGGCTCGGTAGGCGAGCTCGGAGTCGAGGTCGCCGAGATGCGGCGAGAGGTACGCCTCGCCGCCGCGCACCACGCAGAAGGTGCTCTTCATGCTCGCTCCGGCGGCGACCAGCGGCCGCGTCGAGGGGACCGGCAGCGGCAGCGCGGAGGGCGCGTAGCCGCGCGAGCGGCGGACGGCGAACTGCGCCCGGACGACAGAGTCCTCGCAGCGGCGGTGGATCGGGCGGTCGTGGCCGAGGAACTCGTCGGCGATCCCGGCCAGACGCTCGCGCGCCTCGCCGTCCTCGAAGGCGATCGGCTCGTCGGAGGTGTTTCCGCTCGTCAGCACGAGTGGCCCGGCGAAATCGGCCGCCAGCAGGTGGTGCAGCGGCGTGTACGGCAGCATCAGCCCGAGCCACGCCGACCCCGGCGCCACCGACGGCGCGATCGCAGCGTCCTCGCGGCGTCGAAGCAGGACGATCGGCCGCTCCCGGCTGCGTAGGAGATCGAGCTCCTCTTCGTCGATCGTCGCGAGCGTCTCGGGGGCGGCGCTGAGGAGTGCGAACGGCTTGTCCTCACGGTGCTTACGGCTCCGCAGCCGTGCGACAGCCTCCTCGTTCGCGGCGTCGCACGCGAGGTGGTAGCCACCGAGTCCCTTGATCGCGAGGATCGCACCCTCGCGGAGCAGGTCAACTGCCCGCTCGATCGGCAGAGAGAGCTGCGGCCCGCAGACTGGGCAGGCAATCGGTTCGGCATGGAAGCGCCGATCGAGGGGATCCTCGTACTCGAGCCGGCATTCCGAGCACAGCGGGAAACCGGCCATTGTCGTGTTCGGCCGGTCGTACGGCACCGAACGGACAATCGTGAAGCGGGGCCCGCACTGCGTGCAGTTGACGAACGGGTAGCGGTAGCGGCGGTCGTCCGGGTCAAGGAGCTCGCGCAGGCAGTCATCACACGTGGCCACGTCAGGTGGGATCAGGGCGCTTCGGCCGGTCGCGGCGCTCGCCGCAATCGTGAATTCGCGCTCGCCCTGCGACGGCAGCACCTCGACCTCGACCGTGTCGATCCGGGCGAGCTTCGGCGCGTCTTCACGGAGCTCGTCGGCAAACGTATCGATCGCGTCCCGCAGCCCGTCCACCTCGATCGTGACGCCGTTCCCGTCGTTGAGGACGTAGCCGCCGAGACGGTGCTTGCGGGCGAGACCGTAGACGAACGGCCTGAAGCCCACGCCCTGCACGATGCCGCCCACCTGGAACCGGCGCCGCTCCATGGTTCCATTGTGGCGAGACGTCGCGAGGGAACGCCGAATCGGCGGCAATGAGGCCCGATTGCACCGGGCGGAGCAGCTCTTCCGATGCGTAGGATCTTGCGCCGCGGGGAACAGCCTGGCTGATGGTTTCCGAACCGCCGTCGCCTTTGTCTTCGCACGCGATGACGTGGGACTCGAGATCAGGGTCAGCTTCGGATCTTCGCCGGCCGTGAAGTGACGGCGGCCGAGCTTCACGAACTCGGCCGATCTGTCGTGCTAGAGGTGAGTCCGGCAGCGGTCATATCGGAGAATCGCCACCAGATGAGCGGTGGGCCGACCGAAGCGGCATTGCACCAGGTTCGGATCGAAGTGCCCCAGGTCGGCCCTGCCGACGGGCGCGGACGCCATCGAGCATCTTGGGGAGCGGCTCGTGGATCTCACCAGCCTCTGGGCGCGAACCTGCATCGAACATCGCCACTCCGAAGTGGTCGAGTCTTTCCCGGAACTGCTCTCCTGACGCCACTTTCGTAAGATCCTGGCGGGCCGGGGTTTTAGAGGCTGATCGAAACGGGCACCTGCGTCAGGAGCCAAAGACGAAACGACCGGCTGCAAGCGAGAAGAAATCGTTCGTTCCGAATAGCCTGCAAGACGGCTTGCCGAGCAACTGGTCGATGTCGACATGTAAGGAGTTGAAGATGGCTTATTTTGCCAAGAGTCGTGGGACGCTCTTCGGAGCAGTCTCAGGTATCTGCGCTGCGCTCGCGCTCGTGATCGGTTTCGGCGTTCTCGTCGGTGCTGGAGCAGCGGCGAGCTCGGCGAAGCCCGTAAACACCCATGCGCCGACTATCGACGGCACGCCGCAGAAGGGAGAGACGCTGACCGGGCACGTCGGCGCCTGGACTGGAGCGACGAGCTTCAAGTACTTCTGGATGCGTTGCAGCAAGAGTGGGAGTGGCTGCTCGAACATCAGCGGGGCGCATTCGCGACCTACGTGGTCACGTCGGCCGATGTCGGCGCCACCTTGCGGCTCAAGGTCAGGGCGACCAACGCGGACGGCACCACGACCACATCGTCCGATCCGACTGCGGTGGTCATTGCTGCGGGCGTGCTGTTGCCGGACAACACCTCTCCTCCGACGATCAAGGGCACGCCGCGGGAGGGCAAGACGCTCACCGGCGACAGAGGCAAATGGAGCGGCAAGCCGAGCGACTACAACGACTACTGGGTGCGCTGCGACAAGAACGGGGCCGGCTGCTCGGACATCAACGGTGCCAATAAGCGCACCTACCTGCTGACCTCGGCTGACGTCGGGAACACGATCCGGTTCAAGGTCGGCGCGCAGAACGCGGCGGGCAGAACGTTCGCATCGTCCGTGCCGACGGCTGTGATCAGCGCGGCTGCCCCTGCGCCGCCGCCGCCGGTCGCCGGTTGCCCGGGCGGCAACGGTGCGGTCAACGTGGCCAATATCGGCTCGCCGGCTCGGCTGCTGATCGATGCCCAGCAGACCAGCCCGTCGGTGGTTAACCGCGGCACGAATCAGCTGATCGTCCGCTACCACGTCTCTGCCTGCGAAGGACGGTCGGTCCAGGGCGCGCTCGTCTACGCAACAGCCGTGCCGTTCAACCAGCTGACGATCCCTTCCGAGCAGCAGACCGACAGCAACGGCTGGGCGGAGCTCGACTTCCGGATGCTCGCCGGCTTCCCGGTCAGCTCGAATCAGCAGCTGATCGTGATCTTCGCCCGGGCGCGCAAGTCGGGAGAGAACCTCCTCGGCGGCATCTCCACCCGCCGCCTCTTCTCCGTCCGCGTCAAACTGAACGGCTGAGACACAGACCTGGAGTTCGGGGGGTCGCAGCCAACGCGGCCCCCCGACCCGAATCTCGCAGCAACCCTCGGCAGGACGTGTTCGGGGCGCGACTACACTGGAGTCCATGCTGCAACCCGGCGTCGAGGCGTCGGCCGCCCACGACGTCGTCGTCGCCAGCTCGGAGGCGTGCGCGAAACAAGCTCAACCGGTTCCGCGGCGCTCTGGGTCCTCCGGAGCGCGCCGTGGCCTCCCGCAAGCAGTACTGAGCGGAGCCGGCCTGGACCGCGCGTGGCGGAGCAGCGTTTGGTCGACGCTCGATCCGGGTAACCGGCATTGGAGCGTTGTCTCGGGCTGCCGGGCCCGCCCGCCCGTCCATGTCTGCTCACAAGCTGCCCATCGACCGGCGAGTCCGAATCGGCAATGATGCCGTCTCGGTGACAGGCGTCGAATCGGTCACGCTGACGGTTCCTGCCGAGCGCGGCAGCATCGGGATCGCCCGGCTTTTCGTCGGCGGCCTGGCGGCGCGCGTCGGGCTCGGATTCGAGGCGATGGATGAGCTTCAGCTCGCTCTGGAGAGTGTGCTGATGGCCGTCACGGCGAGGGGCGAGTTGACGCTCGACGCGAGAATCGAGAGCGGGTCGATGTCGATCGTCGTCGGGCCATTCGACCGGGATCCCCTGGACCCGCGCCCGCAATCGGAGGGGATCGCGCTCGGCCGCATGGTCGCTGCGCTCGCCGCCGGCGCCGAATCGTACGAGCAAGACGGTCAGCGCTGGCTGCGGCTCGTCGCTCGAACAGCGGTGCCGGCGGACGAGAGTTGCCCATGAGCCTGACCCTCAGCCGGCTCGAGGAGACGGAGCTTCTCCGCGCCGTGCCGACGATCGTCGGTGAGATCAAGCGGCACGAGGCATACGATCGGGCGGAAGACCAGCAGTTGCTGGAGTCGGGCCTCAAGGCCCTCGACGGGCGGGAGCAGGACATCATCCGACTCCGGTTCTACGAGGGCCAGACCCAGACGCAGATCGCGAACGCTCTCGGCATCTCGCAGATGCACGTATCGCGCCTGATCCGCCGAGCGCTCGAAACGATGAGGGCGCAACTCGAAGGAGATGCAGATGCAGACGAACGCTGAGCAGGTCAGGCCGCACGTGGTTTCGCTGAGATTTCCCGCCGATCCGAAGTGGCTCGCGCTCTGCCGGCTAGTGCTCGGCGGGGTCGCTCAGGCGAACGAGGTGGACGACGAGACCGTTTCCGACCTCAAGCTCGCGGTCACGGAGGCCTGCTCCAACTCGATGCGTCACGCGTATCAGGGGGGCGAGTCCGGGATGGTGACAGTCCGCTACGCGATCGACTCCGACTCCGTTCGGGTCGAGGTCTCCGATAGCGGCGGCGGCTTCGATCATGGCATGGCGGCCGCTGCCGGACTTCGACCCCCAGCCGGAGGAACTTCGCGAGAACGAGATGGGGCTCGCGATCATCAAGACGCTCGTCGACGAACTCGAGATCGGGAGCGGCCCCGAAAGCCGCGGTACCCGCGTCGCCTTCCGGAAGTACATCGGCCCCAACCGCCTGGACGGTCGGCCGACGACCTAGCCGTGCTCTCCCGGCGATTTCATGGTTTCGTTCGTATGGGCCGATCATCAGTCGCGTACCGGCGGACGGCGCGATGTTCGAGGCGGTGGCTCTGCGGTAGCCGGTCGTAGCCGGGCGAGTATCCGGCTTTTCCCGGTTCCAAACCTAGCCGAGCGTTTTTTGGGCCGGGGAGGGATCGAACCTGCGACCTTGGGATTCAAAGGAGGCCGCGGCGACCTCGGTCGGCCTCGTTCCCTTGGATATGCGGCTTTCGGCGACCTCGAAGGCGTCCCGGTTTCGGTCGCTTTCGGTGGGTTCTGTTGTCCACGTGTTGTCCCCGGTCACGCCGTCGAGGAAGGCCGGGTCCGGGCAGGTCGTGGGTGAGTAGGTGGACCCATGCGCGTAAGAGGACGATCTCGGCGGCGTGCTCGGCGATCGCAAAGGGGTGATTCCTCTCAAGGCTCATCCGCTCTCTGCCGAAGTTGCAACCCAGTCGAGGGCAAGGAGGAGTGATGAAGCTGAAGATGGCGGTCCTGTTTGTCTGCGCGGCCGCGCTCGGCGTCACGGCGGCGCTGGCGCTCGCGGCACCTCCGCCGGGCCATGGTACCGGGCAGAGTCATGGAAAGGGTCAAGGGCATGGGCAGAGCGATCATTCTGGCGCGAACCCGAAGGACGAGACGACGACCGAGACGAGCACCTCGTCGACGGACACAGAGACGACGACTACTGCCGCCACCACCACGGCGGTGTCGAAGAAGGTCACGCTCTGTCACCGGACGCAATCGGTCAAGCACCCCTGGGTTCTGATCTCGGTCAGCCGCAGTGCCGAACCGGCGCATTTGCGTCACGGCGACAAGCCCGTGTCCGCCGACGGCGAGCTGTCTCACCCCGCCGACGACGACCACGACCGAAACGACTGCAATCGAGACGACGACGGTCGGGACGACCTCTGCTACCCCGTAAGCGGTAAGTCTCTTTCGAGACTGGTCTCTGGACTGACCTCAGCCACGAAGGCGGCGTCGGTGAGAGCATCGAGAAACCCTGTGTCGGGTCTAGCGTACCGACGGCAGGCGAACATGGGTGGCTTGCGTGGAGGGCGACGCGATCCAGCCCGCGTACCCTGGAAGGGTTTCAAGCCGCGCTCGTTCTTCAACCGGCCGAAGGCACGCTCTACGACACTGATCCCGATGACTTCCCACACCCACTCCCCAACCGCATCCGCTTTTCCGATCTTTGCGAGCACAAGCGCGCGCGAGCTGCCGGCGTCTTGTCCCGCTGCTCGGCGACATTTTCGGCGACATTCTAGGCGGCATCGGCTGGGAAACTCGACGGATTAGCGACGGAGCACGTTCCCTGCTGGGCGATGGCTACTGCGTTCGCCGAAGAGGCTCTCCGGATCCTCGATCTTGCTCATCTGTCTGATGTGCAGATCGGGCGGGCGGTGGGGGCGGCGCCGAACGGTTAGGATTGGTTCGCGCTGCGGAGTTCGCCGACGGGGGGGCGGGCGGAGCGGGTAGCGGAGCTGGCGGAGATCGTCGACCGCCTCTCCCGGGTTCTCGAGGCGGAGTACATCCCTGTGTGGTTGTCGAGGCCGATCGAGGCGTTGGACGATCGCAAGCCGCTCGACTTGATCGCGCAGGGGAGGGCACGCCGGGTCGCGCGGGTTGTGTCCGAGCTCGAGTCGCCCGGCGCGGTCTGAGGTCCCGCGGCTGGCGCTCGACGTCAACGCGGTCGCCGTTGCGGGCAGGTGGCTGCGGCAGATCCCGCACGGCGCTGATGTGGGGTCGCGACCTCGGCCGGCGGGTGATAGTCGTTGGCAACGGGGCTCCGTCGTCGATGCCGTGTATCTGGCGAAGGACGAGGCGACGTTGTGGGCGGAGTGGTACCGCCACCTCGCCGAGCGCGGTGTTCCGCCGCTGAGGCAGTTGCCGCGGGACGTCTGGCGGCATCGGCTGCGGCAAGTGAGGGTTGCTGATCTCAGCGATGCGGGTCGGCTCGCCCGTGTCGGGCTTGGTCTTCGAGCCGGGTCGTGCGACCTGGCCTGCGTATCAGGAGGTTGGAGAGTCGCTCTGGCGGGAGGGCTGGCCGGGGCTGCGCGCCCGAGTGCCGCGCGTCCTGGCGGTCTCGTCCTTTCTGTTCGTGAGACCGGGCAGCTCGGCTACGATTCCGGTTCCGCCTCCGAGGGTGGTCGCTGAGCCGCCGGCCGGATGATGGCCATGGCGCTGTTGCTGCCGGCCGGCTCAGCTCGTCGTCTTGCTTGAAGCCGTCGTGGTGGTCGTGCATGGCGCGCAGTCTGCGCGACTCCTTGGGCCCGAACAGCAGGCAGACCGACGCGTGCTCGCCGCGGCCGATCCGGCCGCGCAGCTGGTGCAGCTGCGAGAGGCCGTAGCGCTCGGCGTCCTCGACGAGCATCACGGTCGCGTTCGGGACGTCGATCCCGACCTCGATCACGGTCGTGGCCACCAAGACATCAGCGCTGCCGCCGGCGAACGCGGCCATCGCCTCCTGTTTCTCGCGCGGGCGCATCTGGCCGTGCATCAGGACGACGCGGTAGTCCTTGAGCTCGCCGCCGCGCAACCGTTCGAACTCGGCGGTCGCGGCGCGCGCCTGCAGCGCCTCGGACTCCTCGACCAGCGGGCAGACGACAAATGCCTGGCGGCCCTTGTCGAGCTCCTCGCGGATGCGCTCGTAGGCGCGCGATCGCTCGCGGTCGCTGCCGGCGACGAACGTCTCGATCGGGCGCCGGCCGGCCGGGAGCTCGTGCAGGGTCGTGACGTCGAGGTCGCCGAACGTGGTCAGCCGCAGCGTGCGCGGGATCGGCGTCGCGGTCATGTGCAGCAGGTGCGGCGCGAGTCCCGCCGGCGCCTTGCGGTCCAGTGCGCGGCGCTGGTTGACGCCGAAGCGGTGCTGCTCGTCGACCACGGCGACCGCGAGCCGCTCGAACTCGACCGGATCCTCGATCAGCGCGTGCGTGCCGACGAGGAGCTTCAGCTCGCCGGAGGCCAGCTTGCCGAGCAGGTCGTTGCGGCGGCCCTGGGGCGTCGAGCCGGTGAGCAGCGCGGCCTGCACGAGCTCGCCCGGCATCAGCTTCTGGAGCGTCGCGAAGTGCTGCTCGGCGAGCGTCTCGGTCGGCGCCATCAGCGCCGCCTGGCCGCCGGACTCGACCGCGCGCAGCATCGCGTAGAGCGGCGACGACGGTCTTGCCCGAGCCGACCTCGCCCATCAGCAGTCGCTGCATCGGGCGGTCGCGCGCGACGTCTGAATCGATCGTCGGCCATCGCGCGGCGCTGGTCGCCGGTCGGCGTGAACGGCAGCGACTCCGCGAGCCAGCGCGCGGTCAGCTCGCCCGGCGGCTCCAGAGCGGCGGCGTGCGCACCCTCGTGGCGCAGCGCGCGCCGGCGCAGCAGCGCAATCTGCAGCAGCAGGTACTCGTCGAAGGCGAGCCGGCGCCGGCCCGCCTCCTGGTCGCCGAAGTGCGCGGCATCGAGCGCGGCGGCGCGGTCGGGCAGCCGCTCGAGCACGCGGATCCGCGCGGGCAGCGGGTCGATCGCGTTGCGGATGTCGGCCCGGTGCTCGTGTGCCAGCGCGGCGATCTGGACCGAGGTCAGGCCGTCCGACGCGGGGTAGGTCGCCATGTCCTCGCCGGTGGAGACGACGCTCGCCCGTCTCGGCGTGCTCGTTGACGCGGAAACCGCGGTGGCCCTGGTATTTGCCGGTGAGAAGCAGCCGCGTGCCGGGCCTGTAGCGGCGCTCGAGCCACGGCTGGTTGAAGAACGTCGCCCCCATCGTGCCCGTCTCGTCGGCCACGCGCGCCTCGACGAGCGGCTTCATCCCGCGCCGGCGCACCTGGCGGCTCTTGATCGAGCGCACCTCGACCACGACGGTGGCGGTCTCGCCCTCGACGAGTTGCTCGATCGTGCGCGCGGCGCGGCGGTCGCGCGGGATGTGCTCGAGCAGGGCGCCGACGTCGAAGAGCTCGAGCTTCTTCGCGGCCTTCTCGGCCTTCTCGCCCGGCAGCTTCAGCGCCGCCTCCAGCCGCGACGGCCGCGGGTAGCGCGGCTCGCCCCCGTCGGGCAGCGGATTGCGGCTGGCGAACTCGGTCGGGTGGGCGGCACTCACATCGATGGATTCTGAACGGGGGTGCCGACGCGTTCGGTTGGGTCCTTGGTTTAAGGTCGGCGAACGAGACCACTCAGGAGGTGCGGGGATGGGGGTTGCTCGAGGGAGATCGACTGGGCCGTGGGCCGTCAAGGACCACCAGCAACTCGTCCGCGACACGGAGACCGGCGCTGAGGAGGGCGGGCTCAAGCGCGCGGTCGGTGCGCTCGACCTGACCGCACTCGGCATCGGCGCGGTGATCGGCACCGGCATCTTCGTGGTCATCGGCGAGGGGATCGGCAAGGCCGGGCCCGCCGTGATCCTCTCGTTCGCGCTCGCCGCCGTCACGTGCCTGTTCTCGGCCCTCTCCTACGCGGAACTCGCTTCCTCGATCCCGGTTTCGGGCAGCGCCTACACGTATTCCTACGCGACGCTCGGCGAGCTGGTCGCGTGGATCATCGGCTGGGACCTGATCCTCGAGTACGGCGTCTCGGTGGCCGCCGTCGCCGTCGGCTGGGGCGGCAACCTCAACGAGTTCCTCGACAACACGTTCAACTTCCAGCTTCCGGACTCGATCGCCACGTCGCCGTCGGACGGCGGGACGTTCAACCTGCCCGCGGTGGCGATCGTGATCGCGGTCATGTTCCTGCTCTCGCGCGGCGTGCGCGAGACGGCCAAGGTCAACCTGATCATGGTCGGCGTGAAGATCGTGATCCTCGCCTTCTTCATCATCGTCGCCTTCAGCGCGGCGTTCAGCTCGAAGAACCTGCACCCGTTCTCGCCGCACGGGACCGACGGGATCGTCAGCGCGGCCGCGGTGATCTTCTTCGCCTACATCGGGTTCGACGCGGTCTCGACCGGCGCCGAGGAGGCGAAGGAACCCAAACGGGACCTGCCGATCGCGATCGTCGGCTCGCTCGTGATCTGCACCATCATCTACATCCTCGTGTCGATCGCCGCGGCCGGCTCGCTCGACGCCGCGTCGCTGGCGAAGTCCGACGCTCCGCTCGCCGAGGCGCTCGACGAGGGCGCCGGCATCAGCTGGGCGGCGGGCCTGCTCGCCTTCGGCGCGCTGATCGCGATCACGAGCGTGCTGATCACGATCTTCTACGGCCAGACGCGCATCTTCTTCGCGATGGCGCGCGACGGCCTGTTGCCACGCGGGATCGCCAAAGTCAACCCGCGCACCGGCACGCCGGTGGCAGCTGACCTATCGGCATGGGCATCGCGATCGCCGTGCTGGCCGCGCTGGTGCCGCTGACCGAGATCGTCAAGCTCGTCAACATCGGCACGCTGTTCGCGTTCTTCCTCGTGAACATCGGCGTCGTGATCCTGCGCAAGCACACACCCGGACATGGAGCGGCCATTCAAGGCGCCGCTCTCGGACTGGAAGTTCCCGCTGTTCCCGTTCATCGGCTGCCTGCTGATCCTCTACCTCGTCTACAAGCTGCCGGGCGAGACGTGGATCCGCTTCTTCGTCTGGCTCGTCATCGGGTTCGTGATCTACTTCTTCTACGGGCGCACGCACTCGCGCCTGCAGCTCGCCAACCAGGACGGTGAGCAACCATGACGATCGTCGTCGGCCACGACGGGGCGGAATCCGGCGACGACGCGGCCGCGCTGGGCGCGCAGCTCGCGCGCGGCGACGGGCGAGTCGCTGGTCGTCGTCACCGTCTACCCCGAGGAGAACCCGATCGGCCCCGGTCGCGTCGACGCGGAATGGGTCGCCTACATGCGCGAGCAGGCGCAGGACGCGAGCGAGCACGCCCGGACGTTCCTGGCCGGCCACGGTGTGGACGCGAGCTTTCGCGTGTGTCGGCTCGCACTCGGCCGCTCACGGCCTCGACGACGTCGCCGAGGCCGAGGCCGCCTCGATGATCGTGGTCGGCTCCTCGCCGCGCGGCGCGCGCCGGCGGATCTCGCCCGGCTCGACCGGCGAGCGGCTGTTGCACGGAGCGAGCGTCCCGGTCGCGGTTGCCCCGCGCGGGCAGCGCGACCGGCCGGCGGACACGCCGGTGCGGCGGATCGGCGTGGCCTTCCTGGACACGCCCGAGGCCCACGAGGCACTGCGCGTAGCGGCCGAGCTCGCGCAGCACACCGGGGCGTCGCTGACCGTCTACACCGTCGTCGCGCCGCGGGCCGAGGTGTTCGCGCCGTTCTCGGGCCGCGCGAGCGAGGAGAGCTTCCTGGCCGGAGTGCGCGAGCAGGCGCGCGCGGCGCTCGACCGGGCGCTCGCCACGCTGCCGGAGGGCGTCGAGGCGGCCGACGAGCTGCTCGAGGGCGACGTGGTCGACGAGCTGGCGGCGCTCGACGAGCGCGAGTGCGACCTGCTCGTGTGCGGCTCGCGCGGCTACGGGCCGGTGCGGCGGGTGCTGCTCGGCGGCGTGTTGCGCAAACTGATCCGACGGGCGGCCTGCCCGCTGGTGGTGGTGCCGCGCGGCGCGCGCTGAGCGAGGGCCAATGTCCCGCCTCTACTCTGCTGAGACCAGCCACCACCAGGAGGGCTGGCCGCCGCGCGAGAGCTCGACCTCGGCGGTGGCGGGCGCGAGCCGGCCACAGCGTCGCCGCGCCAGCGGCGCGCCGTCGCCCTCGATCACGGTCAGCAGCTCGGCCTCGCGGCCGAGCTCGCCGAGCACGACCTCGAGCGTCTCCCCCGGCTCGCCCCAGGCGACGAGCTCCTCGTCGATGAAGCCCACGGCAGTCGCCGCGGCGGAAGCGGCCCTTGGTGTCGTCGCGGGCGGCCTCGGTGACGCCGCCGGTGCGCACGCGCCGCAGCGTCTCCTCCATCGCGGCGGCGTTGTGGCGGGCGTCGGCGCGTCGAGTCCAGCGCGACGGCGGCGGCGAGCCCGGCGGCCATCGAACGCGTCGGCACGACGCGCACGACCTTCTCGGAAAGCTCCGCGGCGCGCTCGGCGGCCATCCGGACGTTGGGCGAGTTCGGCAGCACGACGACCTCCTCGGCGGGCACCTCGTGGATGCCGGCCAGCAGCTCGTAGGTGCGACGGGTTGAGCGTCGCGCCGCCGTCCAGCACGTGGGCGCCCATGCCCTCGAAGAGCTCGCGCATGCCGTCGCCGGAGACGACGGCGAGCACGCCGCAGACGTCGATCGCCTCGCGCACGCGGATCGGTGCGCTGCTCGACCTGCTCGTGCATGTCGGCGACGTCGAGCCGCGAGACCTCGCCGAGGCCGTCGAACAGCGCGGTCGCCTCGCTCGGGCTCGTCGGTGTGGACGTGGACCTTGAGCGTGTGCGCGTCGCCGACGACGAGCACCGAGTCGCCGAGGCGCTCGAGCCGCGGGATCCAGCGGCGAGGGCTCGAGGCTCTCCGCCGGTGACCGCGAAGTTCGTGCAGTAGCGGTAGGTGCGAGGAGCGTGCTGCGGGTGCGTGATGCGCGCGGGCGCGTGGTGCTCGAGCGGCGGCGGGTCGGCGCCGCGCAGCGCGGCGACCACGCCCGCGAAGATCACGGTCAGGCCGTAGCCGCCCGCGTCCACGACGCCCGCCTCGCGCAGGATCGGCAGCAGCTCGGGGCCGCGCTTGACCGAGGCCTGGCCGGCGTCCAGCGCGTGCTCGAGCACGTAGGCGAGCATCTCGTTCTGCGTCGCGTCGTCGACGCGATGCTGGAGCCGCGGCTCGGTCATGTGCGCGATCTCACTCGACGCGCGCGCGGCCATCTCGCGCACGACCGTGAGGATCGTGCCCTCGGCGGGATCGCGCACGGAGCCGTAGGCGCGATCGGCCGCGCGGGCCATCGCGGCGGCGACCAGCACCGGGTCCACGAGCTCGCCGGGCCGGCGAGATCAGCTCCTCGGCGGCGCCGCGGATGAGCTGGGAGAGGATGACGCCGCTGTTGCCGCGCGCGCCGAGCAGCGCGGCGCGGGCGACGCTGTCGACGATCTGCTCGCGGCCGATCTCGTCGATCTCGCCCTGCGAGGAGAGGTGGTCGAGCTCGTCGAGCACGGCGCGCAGCGTGAGCACCATGTTGTCCCCCGTGTCGCCGTCGGCGACCGGGAAGACGTTGAGGTCGTTGACCTCCTCGCGCCGTGATTCGAGTTGCGCGAGCGCAGCCTCGATCACGAGGCGGAAGCGGATGAGGCTCGGATCGGCCACGACGGGGCCGCGGCGTCCGGCCTATGCCTTCGTGACCTTGCCAGCCTTCAGGCAGCGCGTACAGACATAGACGCGCTTTGGCGCCCCGTTCTCGACGATGCGGACCTTCTGGACGTTCGACATCGAAGCGGCGCTTGGTCGCGACCATCGAGTGCGAGCGACTCTGGCCGAAGGCGGGGCGCTTGCCGCAGGAGTGACAGATTCGGGCCATCGAGGCGGAGAGTATAGGACCCGCACCGGCGGGTACCGTGTGTGCGATGCCCCCGGTCACCCCGGACCGCATCTCCCTGCCGGACCGCTACCGCGTGGTGCGGCATCTCGCCAACGGCGGGATGGCCAGCGTGTGGGAGGCGCATGACGAACTGCTGGACCGCGATGTCGCGGTCAAGCTGCTCGCTTCCCACCTCGGCGAGGACGAGCGCGCGCGCCGCCGTTTCCAGCGCGAGGCACGTGCCGCGGCTGGGCTTTCCTCGCACCCGCACGTCGTCACGATCTACGACGTCGGCGAGCATCGCGACCGCGTCTTCATGGTCATGGAGATCATGCGCGGCGGCTCGGTCGGCGACCGCTTGAAGTCGAGCCGGGAGATCTCGCAGGAGACGACGCTGCGCTGGCTGCGACGAGGCCGCGGGTGCTCTGGACACCGCCCACGAGGCCGGCGTCGTGCACCGCGACATCAAGCCGGGGAACCTGCTGCTCGACGACCACGACCGGCTCGCGGTGGCCGACTTCGGGATCGCCCGCGTCGCCTGGGAGGACCAGCTGACGGCGACCGGCCAGGTGCTCGGCACCGCCGCGTATCTGTCGCCCGAGCAGGCGCTGGGCGAGGCCGCGACCTCGGCGTCGGACCGCTACGCGCTCGCGTCGTCGCGTACGAGCTGCTGACCGGCACGCGCCCGTTCGACGCCGAGCACTTCGCCGCTCAGGCCCGCGCCCACGTCGAGGATCCGGTGCCCCCGGCCTCCGAGCGCGCCCCCGGGCTGTCGCGCGCGGTTGACGCGGTGCTCGAACGCGGACTCGCCAAGGGGCCGCGCGACCGCTGGGAAACCGCCGCTCGCTTCGTCGACGAGCTCGCCCGCACCCTGTCCGCCGAGCCGACCGGCCCGACGAAGCCGCTGCGGCGCCGCCGGGGCGGAGCGGGCGCTGGCGGCGCAGCGCCGCCCGAGGCCGCGGCGCGCTCCGGCGACTGGGACGACCAGGACGTCGCCGGCTACCTCGCCGGCGGCGCGCAGCGAGACTTCGGCGCGGCGGCACACGCCGACGGGCCGGGCGGCCGCGGGCGTGACGACGGTGCGACACGGGCCTACGGCGGCCGGCGGCGCGGCACGACGAGCGGCCGGCGCGCGCCGGCGGCTGCGCCCGAGCGGCGCAACGCGGCGCCGTTGTTGATCGCGTTGATCGCGCTGGTGATCCTTGCCAGCGCCGGGGTCTTCGCCCTGGCGCGCGGCGGCGGCTCGCCGGACAAGCCGTCGCATCAGCCGCGGGCGCAGCACACGCCGAAGGCGACGGCGACGGCGGACAAGACGGAGAAGCCGACCGCGACGCCGACGGCCTCGGCCACGGATTCGCCGGCGCCCACGAGCACGCCCAGCGCGGCGCCGACCGCGACGGACACGCCGCAGAACACGAGCGGGTCGCCCGACCTCAAGCGCGCCTCGCAGCTGCAGATCGAGGGCTACAACGCGCGCCGCGCGGGCGACTTCAACACTGCATTGCAGAAGTCGCGTGCGGCCGAGCAGGCGTGCGGGAGCGCGCACCAGCTGAGCCCGTGCGGGTACGCGATGTTCGAGGAGGGCGTCGCACTGACCGCGCTCGGGCAGCCGGACGCGGCGATCCCGATCTTGCAGCGGCGCCTCGACGAGTACGGCGACAACAACTGCACGAGGTCTCCAAGGCGCTCAAGGAGGCCAAGAAGAAGGCGGGAAAAGACCAGTAGGGCCCGGCCGTGGATCCGGACGCCGTCACCCAGGGCCCGGCCCGCGGCGTTAGAGCGAGGCCTTCAGCCGCGCCAGCGTGACCACGGCCTCGGCGGCGTGGGCGCCCTGGTCGCGCTTGCCGCCGCCGGTGCGGGCGAGCGCCTGGTCCATGTTCTCGACCGTCAGCACGCCGAACGCGCACGGGACGCCGGTGCGCAGCTGCACGTCCATGATCCCGCGCGCGGCCTCGGAGCAGACGTAGTCGTAGTGGTCGGTCTCGCCGCGGATGACCGCGCCGAGGCAGGCGATGCCGGCGTAGCGCCCGGTCTCGGCCAGGAACTTGGCGGCCAGCGGCAGCTCGAAGGCGCCGGGGACGTCGAAGACGTCGGCCTCCGCGCCGGCCTTCGAAGACGCCCTGGGCGCCCGCTCACGAGCCGCTCCGCCAGCTCCTCGTAGAAGCGCCCGACGACGATCGCGAACTTCACGCGGCGCGGCGCTCGCGGTCGTGATACGGCCTCGTCGTGGACCATCTGCTCGTCCAGCGCGAGCCCCTGGTGGTGCAGCGTGTGGCCGAGGCGGTCGCGCTTGGCGCGCAGGTAGGCCTCGTTGTGCGGGTTCGGGGCGTGCTCGATCGGCACCTGCGCGGTGACGCGACAGCCCGTAGCCCTCCAGGCCGCGGATCTTCTTCGGGTTGTTGGTGAGGATGCGGATCTGAGTCAGCCCGAGGTCGACGAGGATCTGCGCGCCGATGCCGTAGTCGCGCAGGTCGACCGGCAGGCCGAGCTCGAGGTTGGCCTCGACGGTGTCCAGCCCTGGTCCTGCAGGTTGTAGGCCCTGAGCTTGTTCAGCAGGCCGATCCCGCGGCCCTCCTGGGCGAGGTAGAGCAGCACGCCGGAGCCCTCGCGCTCGATCATCGCCAGCGCGGACTCGAGCTGCTCGCCGCAGTCGCAGCGCAGCGAGTGGAAGACGTCGCCGGTCAGGCACTCGGAGTGGACGCGGACGAGCACGTCCTGCTGCGCCCGCGACGTCGCCCTTGACGAGCGCGACGTGGTGCTTGCCGTCCACCAGCGAGCGGTAGCCGACGGCGCTGAACTCGCCGAAGCCCGTCGGCAGCCGCGTCTCGACGACGCGCTCGACGAGCTGGTCGTGCTTGCGCCGGTAGGCGATCAGGTCGGCGACGGTGATCATCTTCAGGCCGTGGTGGGCGCAGTAGCGCTGCGAGGTCGTCGACGCGGGCCATCGTGCCGTCGTCGTTCATGACCTCGCAGATCACGCCGGCGGGGTTCAGGCCGGCCAGCCGCGCGAGGTCGACGGCGGCCTCGGTCTGGCCGGTGCGCTCGAGCACGCCGCCGGGCTTGGCCTTCAGCGGGAAGACGTGGCCGGGCTGGACGAGGTCGCGCGGCGCGGACGCGGGGTCGATCGCGACCTGGATCGTGCGCGCGCGGTCGGCGGCGCGAGATGCCGGTGGTGATGCCGTCGCGCGCCTCGATCGAGACCGTGAACGCGGTCTCGAACGGCGACTCGTTCTTGGCCGCCATCAGGTCCAGGCCGAGCTCGTCGCAGCGCTCGGGGGTCAGCGCGAGGCAGATCAGCCCGCGCCCCTCCTTGGCCATGAAGTTGATCGCCTCGGGCGTCGCGAACTGCGCCGCCAGCGTGAGGTCGCCCTCGTTCTCGCGGTCCTCGTCGTCGCAGACGACGACCATGCGCCCGGCGCGGATCTCCTCCAGCGCCTCCTCGACGGTCGCGAACGGCCTGGCTCATCGGGCGACCAGCTTCTCCACGTACTTCGCGAGCACGTCCACCTCCAGGTTGACGGGCCGGCCCGGGCTCGGCCGTGCCCGAGCGTCGTGCGCTCCAGCGTCTCGGGGATCAGCGACACGGAGAACGCGTCGTCGTCGATCGCGCGACACGGTGAGCGACACGCCGTCGACGGCGATCGAGCCCTTCTCGACGACGTAGCGCAGCAGTTCGGCGGGCGCGTCGAACGTCACGACGCGGGCGAAGCCGTCCTCGCGGGTCTCGCGCACGACGGCCGACGCCGTCGACGTGGCCCTGCACGACGTGGCCGCCGAGGCGGTCGGCGGCGCGCAGCGGCAGCTCGAGGTTGACCTGCGCGCCCGCGCGCGACCTCCGCCAGCGACGAGCGCCGCAGCGACTCGTGCATGACGTCGGCGGCGAACGCCCCGTCGGCGATCGCGCGTGGCGGTCAGGCAGACGCCGTTGACGGCGACGGAGTCGCCCTCGCTCGATCTCGGCGGCGAGCGAAGTCTGCACGTCCAGGCGCACGCCGTCGGCGGTGGCGTCGACGGCCGTCGACCGTGCCGAGGTCAGCGACCAGCCCGGTGAACACGCGCTACCACTCCCGCATGCGGGCGGTGATCAGCACGTCGTCGGCCGACGCGCGCGCAGTCGAGCGTCAGCGCGCGCATCGGCGGCGGCGATGCGCTCGGCGCCCTCGCCCTCGAGCGGGTCGCGGGCGCTCGAGCCGCCGAGCACGACGGGCGCGACGAACAGGCGGATCTCGTCGACCTCGCCGGCGTCCAGGAACGCGCCCGCGAGGTGCGGGCCGCCCTCGAGCAGGATCGACGTGATGCCCGGCGCGCCGAGCTGGACGAGCGCGTTGCGCACGCGGTCGGGCTCGTTGGCGCCGGTGGCGACGATCGACCTCGGCGCCGGCGACCTCCAGCGCGTCGACCGCGGTGCGCGGCGCGGCGCGGGTGACGACGACGGTCAGCGGCACCTCGGCGGCGCCGCGCACGAGCTGGGAGTCCAGCGGCAGGCGGGCCTCGGAGTCGAAGACGATCCGGCGCGGCTGGCGCGTGACGCCCTCGATGCGCGCGGTCAGCTGCGGGTCGTCGGCCAGCGCGGTGCCGATGCCGACCGACGACCGCGTCGACCTCGGCGCGCCAGTGGTGCGAGAGCCGGCGCGAGTCCTCGCCGCGAGATCCACTTGCGAGTCGCCGGTGCGGGTCGCGACCTTGCCGTCGAGCGTCATCGCCGACTTGAAGAGCACGAACGGGCGGCCCGGTGCGGGCGTGCTTGCGGAACGGCTGGTTGAGCAGGCGCGCGCGCGGCGGCGAGCTCGCCGTCGGCGATCTCGACCGTCGATCCCCTCGTCGCGCAGGATGCCCGAGCCCGCGGCCGGCGGCCTTCTCGGTCGGGTCGTCGGAGGCGACGACGACGCGGGCGATCCCGGCCTCGATGATCGCGTCCGTGCACGGCGGCGTGCGGCCGGTGTGGCAGCAGCGGCTCGAGCGAGACGTACATCGTCGCGCCGCGCAGGTCGGCGCCGCCGGCGGCGGCGATCGCCGCGCGCTCGGCGTGCGGCCCGCCCAGCGCGGTGTGGAAGCCCTCGCCGAGCACGCGCCCGTCGCGACGATCACCGCGCCGACGAGCGGGTTCGGGCTGTCGCGCCGCGGCCGCCCTCGGCGAGCTCGATCGCGCGGGCGAGATGCTCGTGGTCGGTGGCCTGAAGGGTGCTCACGTACCTACAGACGATATTGACTCGGCGAGATCAATCCCCCCACGACCCGGCCGTCGCCGGTGATCGGGATCTCGGGCGCCGAGGAAATGCGGGTCGGCGCCGGTCACGACGTCGCCGAGGTCTTGACGCGCGCGGCGGCCTCGCGGACCTCGCAGGCGCCGCATCACCGGCCGTAGTCGCGCCGGTCGGCGGCGAAGCCGGTGACCTTCAGGCCGGCGCGGCGGGCGTCGTAGAGCGCGCGCGCCATGTGGAAGCTCTGGGTCACGACGACGGCGCTGGAGACGTCGAAGACGCGCCGCGCGCGCTGCGCGCGAGTCCCACGTGTCGAAGCCCGCGTGGTCGGTGAAGATGTCCTGCGCCGGGATGCCCTGCGCGAGCAGGATCCGCCGCATCGTGCCGACCTCGTCGTAGTCCAGGCGGCGGTGGTCGCCGGAGAGCAGCAGCTTGTTGACGCGGCCGGCCTTGTAGAGCTCGGCGGCGGCGGTCGATGCGGTCGGCGAGCATGATGCTCGGCGCGCCGTCGGGCATGACCTGCGCGCCGAGCACGAGCGCGGCCTGGGCGTGCGGGACCTTCGCGCGCGTCCGTCGTCACGGGCGTGCGCCCGCCGAGCCACACGATCAGGTTCGGCACGCCGACGGCGAGCAGGACCCGCAGACGACCGCCGAGAACGACCAGTCGCCTCATGCCGCGCATGTCGCCGCCATCGCAGCTGGTAGATCACGATCTCGGGCCCCGGGCGGTCGTAGGTCGAGCGGGTAGTAGTTGAACGAGTAGTCGAAGGAGAACGGCACGGCTCGGCGCCTGCCGTACGGGCTCGACGCGGTAGACGACCTCCCCGCGCTTCTTGCAGCTCGCCGTAGTAGCGGCAGCGCGTACGGGACGGCCTGCGGGTCCGCGTACGCGCGGCCGTACTGGGTCGAGCCGGTGACGACCCAGCAGAAGCCGCCGCGCTCGTAGGTGCCGACCAGCTCGGGCCGCGTGGTGCGCTCGTAGTCCTCGAGCTTGACCACGCGGGCAGGCGCCGCCGTCGATCGTGCCTGCCGTTGAAGAAGCACGAGCGCGACGTGCGCCACTTGTTCCAGCGGTTGCCGCTGCCGGTCCGCCGGTCCTCGAACAGCGGATGGCCGGCGTCCGTCGCCCACTGGTCGGGCGCGATCGGCTCGACGACGATCTTCGAGCCCGCCGGGATGTTCGCGACCATCCAGTCGCGCGCGAGCATGCGCGTGTCGGCCCGGGCCAGCACGACGTCGTTGTGGACGCTGAAGACGAGGCCCTGGAGCAGCACGAGCGCCGACAGCGGCGGCGACGAGGCCGGACGCGCCGCGGCGCGCGGCAGCCGGTCGGCGAGCGGCGATCACGCCGCAGGCCGCGAGCAGGCAGAGGATCGGGTAGATCGGCAGCATCCAGCGGGCGAAGAAGCGCGACTGGTGGCCGAGGTAGAGGAACAGCAGGATCGGCGCGGGCGCGAGCAGCAGCGCGAGCCGGCGGTGCGCGCGCGAGCAGCGCCGACGCGCGCCGCCGAGCGCGGCGAGCGACGGCAGCCAGCCGAGGCCCCAGGTGCACGTGCCGACAGGTAGTAGCGCCAGCCCGACTGTGTTGGCGAGGCCGAGCTTGCCGCCCTCCTCGCCCGCGGTCTCGGTCTGCTTGCGCGAGGCCGTCGCGGAACGCGTGGTGGTCGAGCAGCGCGTACGGGTTGGCGGCGACGAAGCCGGCGCACGATCAGCGCCGACCGCGAGCACGCAGGTTGCGCACGCGCGCGTGCGCGACCGGCGAGGCGAACGCCGCGGCGACACGCGTCACGAGCACGATCCCGGCCGTGTACTTGGTCGCGATCGCCACGCCCAGCGCGACGCCCGGCGAGCACGTACTCGCGCGTGCGGCCGGTGCGGTAGATGCCGGCGACGCCGACCAACGCCAGCGCCAGCGGCGCGAGCGTCGGCGCGTCGTTGAGCGCGAAGTGGCTGTAGTGGACCGGCAGGAACGCGACCGCGAGCAGCGCGCCGGCGAGCAAGCCGACGCGGCGGTCGTCGAACAGCCGCGCGCCGGCGATCGCCGTCAGCGGCACGGCGAGCGCGCCGAGGACCGCGGACGCCGCGCGGGCGATCGCGAACGCCGCCGTCGGGTCGGCCGCGAAGGCGCCGCCGATCGTCGGCCGGATCGGTGCCCCAGCGCAGCGCGAAGAGCACGTGGACGACGTACGTGAACGCGGGCGGGTTGATGAAGTAGTCCGGGTTCAGGCCGTGCCCGAACATGCCCGATCGCGCGCGGCACGAAGTGGCTGTTCTCGTCGGCGTTGTAGACGTACGGCAGGCCCGGTCTTGCAGGCCGACCAGCCGCAGCGACGAGCGCGACGACGAACAGCCCGGCAGCGCCGCGGGCCAGCCGACCGCCGGCGCGCGACGCGGCGCGCGGCGCAGCTCAGCAGCGGACATAGGCGGCGTAGAAGCGGGTCGTCTTGACGCGCTTGAAGCCGGGCGGCGGGACCTGGATGCGCGGGTCGTCGGCGGCGTCCGTCCAGGCGTGCTTGAAGATCGCGAAGCGGCTGGTGACGACGATCGCCACGCCGCCCTGCTGGACAGCGGCTCGCGAGGTCGACCGGGTCGGATGCTGGCGTCCGTCTTGCCGGCGTCGGCGTCGGCTCCTGCTGCTCGATCCGCCGACCCATTCGCGCGCGAGCACGTTGCCGTCGCCGAGCCCGGCGATCCAGCGCGAGTCCGGGACGATCTTGTGGTTCGGGCCTGTCAGCGGGCCGCAGCGCAGCCCGGCCTTGACCTTCGGGTCGCTCAGGACCTCGGTCAGGTCGTCGTGCGCCTGGCCGCGGAAGCGCAGCTCGTTGTCGAAGCGCGAGAGGTTCAGGTGCGTGGCGGTGAAGACGACGCCGAAGAGCACGATCGCCGATCGCGCCGACCATCCAGACGGTGCGCACCCAGCCGGGCAGCGAGCATCGTCCAGCCGCCGATCGCGACCGCGGCGAGCACCATCAGCGCCAGCGCCGGGACGGCCAGGTAGCGCTCGATCACCGACGCGCCCGCGACGCCGATCGCGATGAACGTGCACGAGCGCCGGCGAGCAGCAGCACGATCGGCATCAGCATCCGCCGCGGCGAGATGCACGACCCCGAGCACCAGGCCGAGCGCCGCGGCGACGAGCACGGGCAGCTTGACGAGGTCCGCGAAGAACGCCGGGATCGCCGCCGGCAGCTCCGACAGCGGGCGCTGGCGGCCGAGGTCCTCGGCCGAGGCCGCCGTGTACGTGCAGCGAGAACAGCGGGTTGCCGGTGACGAGGCAGTCGACCAGCCGCCCAGTCGACCGGGCCGAGCGCCGCCAGCGCGGCGAAGACGAAGCGCTCGCGCCAGGTCGCCGCCAGCGCCACCCAGCAGCCAGTACATGGCGGCGAGAAACCACGCCTCGGGGCGCAGCATGCCCGGCGGCAGGCGAGCAGCAGCAGCACCGGCATCCCCGCGCCGCGGCCGGCGTCGCCTCGAGCGTCGCCGCCCACACGACGAGCGCCATGTACGGGATGTCGATGTAGCCGCGGGCGGCCAGGAACGGGTAGTCGAAGCGGGTCAGCAGCAGCGCCGCCGCGACCGCGCCGACCAGCGGCGTGGAGGCGATCCGGCCGAGCCGGTAGACGCCCGCGACCAGCGCCAGGAACGAGGCGAGGATCAGCGCCACCCAGAGGCGGTCGCCGCACGCGGCCGAACAGCGCAGATCAGCGCGCCGGCGGCGATCGCCAGCGGGTGCTCGGTCGGGTAGCGGAAGCCGTCGAAGACGAGCGCGTGCCCGTGCAGCAGGTCGCGGCCCCACAGCAGCGAGTAGTAGGAGTCGTAGACCGGGTAGGTCGGGAAGACGAAGAAGCCGACCACGAAGCCCAGGCAGAGCAGCGCGAAGGCGATCCGCGCCAGCGCGGTCGCCGCGGTCCCAGACGGTCGCGGCCGGCGCGCGCGGAGTCGGTGCCCGGGCGCGGCCGGGTGAGCGTGGTGCCCTCCATGCGAGCCATGAAGTCTGACGCGCGCGGTACCGTCTTTCGCCGTCGCGCATGAAGCTGATCATCCAGATTCCCTGCCTCAACGAGGAGGAGACCCTCCCCGACACGCTGGCCGACCTGCCGCGCGAGGTGGCCGGCTTCGACGTCGTCGAGTGGCTCGTGATCGACGACGGCTCGACCGACCGCACGGTCGAGGTCGCGCGCGCGCACGGCGTCGACCACATCGTCCGGCTGACCAACAACAAGGGCCTCGCCAACGGGTTCCAGGCCGGGCTCGACGCCGCGCTCAAGCTCGGCGCCGACGTGATCGTCAACACCGACGCCGACAACCAGTACTACGGGCCGGACATCCCGAAGCTCGTCGCGCCGATCGTCGCCGGCAACGCCGACATGGTCGTCGGCGACCGCCAGGTGATGACGATCGAGCACTTCTCGCCGCTGAAGAAGTCGCTGCAGCGGCTCGGCTCGTGGGTCGTGCGGCAGGCGTCGGAGACGACGGTGCCGGACACGACGTCGGGCTTCCGCGCCTACAACCGCGAGGCCGCGCTGCAGCTGCAGGTCGTCTCGAAGTTCACCTACACGCTCGAGACGATCATCCAGGCGGGCAAGATGACCGTCGCGATCGACCACGTCCCGATCCGGACGAACGCCAAGACGCGCGAGTCGCGGCTGTTCCCGTCGATGTGGTCCGTACGTGCGCCGCAACGGCGTCTCGATCTTCCGCATCTACTCGATGTACGAGCCGCTGAAGGTCTTCATGACGCTCGCGCTGCTCGTCGGCGTGGTCGCGGTCGTCGGTCTGGACGCGCTTCCTCGTCGCGTGCTCGCAGGGCGACGGCGCCGGCCACGTGCAGTCGCTGATCCTCGGCGCGGTGCTGTTCAACGCCGCGGTCGTGCTCGCCGCGCTCGGCGTCATCGGCGACCTGCTGAGCGGCCAGCGGATCGATGCTGCAGCGGACCTTCGAGCGCGTGCGCCGGCTCGAGCTGCACGCGGGCATCCCGCCCTCGCACTACGAGCCGGGCGCGCAGCCGACGCACGCGCCGACCAGCCACGCACAGGCGCGAACGCGCCGGGGCAACACCGAAGAGCGCGAGGCCGTTGAAGCTGTGAGCCGACGATCACCCGCGACGCCGAGGGCACGGTCACCGGCAACACCTACGACAAGTACGGGTCCACCAACCCGGTCGTCAAGAGGCTGATGGCGGGCTTCGAGCGCACGCTGGACGAGCTGTGGGCCAAGGCCTCGCCGCGCTCGTGCTCGACGTCGGCTGCGGCGAGGGCGTGCTCACCCACAAGTGGGCGCAGCGCCTGCGCGACGGCCGCGTCGTCGGCATCGACCTCGAGGACCCGGCGATCCAGGCCGAGTGGGCCAAGCGCCAGGCGCCCAACCTCGAGTACAAGGTCATGAAGGCCGAGCAGCTGCCGTTCGCGCGACGGCGAGTTCGAGCTCGCGGCGGCGATCGAGGTGCTCGAGCACGTGCCCGACGCCGAGCACACGGTGGCCGAGATGGCGCGCGTGGCGCGCGGCGGGCACCTGCTCGTGTCGGTCCCGCGCGAGCCGCTGTGGCGCGGGCTGAACATGGCCCGCGGCGCCTACATCAAGGATCTCGGGAACACCCCGGGGCACCTGAACCACTGGTCGCGCAAGGCGTTCGTGGAGCTGCTCGGGCGCCACGGCGACGGTCGAGGAGATCCGCTCGCCGTTCCCGTGGACCATGCTCTTGGTGAAGGCGCGACATCCCCTGCGCCCCACCCCGATCATCCGACCTTCTAGGCGCGGCGCATGAGCGCCGTGGCCGACAAGGGGATCGGGCTACGGCGCCGGCGCGAAGATCCTCTCGGTCGGGATCGCGTCGACCGGCGTCGTCACCTTCGCCTACTTCAGCGTCGCCTCCTACGCGCTCGACGACATCGACTACAAGGGCATCTCGCTGCTGTGGTCGGTGCTGTTCGTGACCGTCTCGGTGATCTACCGGCCGATCGAGCAGCTGCTCTCGCGCACGATCGCCGGCCGGCGCGCGCGCGGCTTCGCGACCGGGCACCCGCTGCGCACGCCGCTGCTGATCCAGGCGGGCTTCGCGCTCGCCTTCCTGGTCGTCGCGCTGGCGCTGAAGGACCCGATCGAGAACGACCTCTTCGACGGCTCGGACGGCGCTCTACTGGGTGCTGGTCGTCGCCGTGCTCGCCTACGCGGCGAGCTACTTCGCGCGCGGCTGGCTCGCCGGCCACCAGTGGTTCGCACTCTACGGCGGGCTCGTGTTCATGGAGGCGACGTCGCGGCTGCTGTTCGCGGTCGCGGTCGCGATCGGGATCGCCTCCGGGCAGTCGGTCGTCGCCATGGGCATGGCCGCGGCGCCGTTCGTCTCGCTGGTCGTCGTGCCGCTCGCGTTCTCCCGCCGGCCGAAGGAGTCCGCCCGCACGGGCGCCGACGAGGAGGCGCTCGGGCTCGCCCGCGGCGGCCGCTTCGCCGTCGCCGTGCTGTGCATCATGGCCGCCGAGCAGACGCTGCTCAACGCCGGCGTGCTGACCGCCAACGCGACCGCGACCAACGCCGCCGTCGCCGGCTACGTCTTCAACGCGCTGCTGATCGCGCGCGCGCCGCTGCAGCTCTTCCAGGCCATCCAGGGCTCGCTCCTCCCCCACCTCGCCGGCCTTGAGGCGACCCGAGGGCGCGAGGAGTTCAACAAGGCGATCCGGATCACGATCCTCGCCATCGCGGGCTTCGCGGGCGCGGTCGCGCTCGGGCTGCTGATCCTCGGCCCGTTCGCGATGAGCGTGCTCTTCGACGACAACGCCACCTACGGGCGCTTCGGGCTCGCCGCGGTCGCGCTCGGGATGGGCGCCCACCTCGCGGCCGGCACGCTCAACCAGGCCGCGCTGGCCCGCGACCACGCCGGCGCGGCCGCCGCCGCCTGGCTCGTGTCAGCGCCGTGCTGTTCGTCGCCTGGATGCTCGTCGGCGATCGTCGACGACGAGCTCGCCCGCGCCGAGGTCGGCTACCTCGGCGCGGCGAGCCTGCTGTGCGCGCTGCTGGCCGTGGTCGATCGGCGGTCGAGCGCGAGCGCGTCACCCGCGGCGGCCGGTTGACCGCCGCGGCAGGTGACCTTTACTTCACCTGGCCCGAAACATTGACCATGCCCGGCGTGACGCACCGGCTATGAGCCCGAAACCCGCCCGCCGTTGTGACGGGGCGTGAGCTTTCAACTGGTCGGCGTGAGACCCAGCCCGCGCGCGTACCGCGTTTCGCGGGCGTGGGCGCTGTCGCAGTCGGCGAGCATGGCCGTGGCCGTGTCCCCGCCGCCGGCGCCGGCCTCGTCCGCGACCTTGGCGATCAGCTCGCCCGATTCGGTGCCGCGCATCGCCGGCCAATCGGGCGCGCTGGCCAGCACCTTCAGCGCGAGCGCGCCCTCGCGGCCGTCGCGCCACGCCCGCAGCCACTGGCAGGCGGCGTTGTACTCGAGGACGCCCTCGACGGCTCCGGGCTCCCAGACGCCGCCGCCGACCTCCCACTGGATGCCGCTGAACGTCCCGCCCGCCGGCAGCGGCACGGTCCTGGCGCGGTCGGCCGCGGCCGCGCGGGCCTGGCCGGCCGCCACCGTCGCGCCCGTGACGGCGGGCGCTGCGGCCAGCGCCTCGGCGGCCGCTCCGGCGTCACCGGGGCGCGTGGGAGCCGCGGAGCCCGCGGCGGCGGCGATCGCCACGCCCGCGAGCGCGCTCGCGGCCAGCGCGGCGGGGACCCGCCAGTGGAACTTCGTCATCGCTGGCTCCTGCCGTCGTGGTTGACCATCGAGCCCTGACCGTTGCCGGTCCGGCCGCGCATCAGGAAGCACGTGCCTTGGACGCCGTGGAAGAGCGCGTGATAGCTCGTGTCGCCGACGCCGATCGAGGCCGCCGTGCCGAGCAGCCCGAGGTCGGTGCACGAGTTGGCGGAGACCACCGTGGTCTTGTTGGGCGAATCCAGCCAGCGGAAGCTGGCCCAGCCGTCGGTGCCGGTGGAGATGTGGAACTGCGTGCCGCCACCGTAGGTGCTCGTCGTCTCGGTGAGGTTCCAGTCGTTCATGTCGGAAGTGATGTACGCGTAGGCGGTGGCGCTGAAGGTCAGCGTCATGACACACGCAGCGACCAGCGCCCCGCGGCGCAAACGTCGGTCCATTTCTCAGTCCTCTCGGTCTTTGCAAGACCGGCGCGCGCTCCGGTGACCCCTAAGAGCCGGAAAGCCTGAGCGTGTGACGCAGGTAGGCTTGGACGCGCACTCGTGCGCCGGTCACTCGCTCGCCGTTCGTCTTGCCTGCTCGCCCGTTCGCGGGACGACCCGAACGCGTTCGCGGACTTCTACGGCGCCTACGCGGAACGCGTGCTCGTGTACTTCACGCGCCGTGTGCTCGACGTCGACGTCGCATTCGACCTCGTGGCCGAGACGTTCGCCGCAGCGCTCGAGCACCGCTTCCAGTTTCGCGGCGAGACCACCGAGCAGGAGCAGGGCTGGCTGTTCTCGATCGCCCGCTCAGAACTCTCTCACTACTGGCGCGACGGCAGCGTGGAGCGCTCGGCGCTCGCTCGCATGGACGTGCCGGTGCCGGGACTCGGCGGACCCCGAGATCGAGCGCATCGAGGACATGGCGGGGCTCAGCGAGGTCGCCGCCCCGCTCGCCGCGGCGATGGACGAGCTGCCGCGCGAGCAGCGTATGGCGGTCGAGCTTCGGGTCGTCGAGGAATGCGGGTACGCTGATATCGCCTTGCGATTGGGCATTAGTGAGCAAGCTGCGCGCGCTCGCGTCTCACGCGGCTTGCGCGCGCTCGCGCTGGCCCTGCGCGAACCCGAGCCCGGCGCTCAAGGACGCGGCGTGAACGCGCTCGACGAGCTGCGGGAGAACTTCCGCGAGGCCGCGCGGCGCGACATCGAGGCCCGCGCCCGCTCACGCCGCCGGCGCCGCCGATTGACCGGGCTGTTCGCGGTGGTGCTGGTCGGCGGCGACGGCCGCGGCGGGCGCGGCCGACCTCATCTCGATCGGCGAGCCGGCCGAGGACACCCGGCTCCCCAAGGCCAGCAGTACCGGCCTGCCGGCAAGCTCCAGATCACCCTCACCGCACCAGCGCCCGACGGCGAGCCGGCGTACGGGCTCGCGGTCTTTACGGCCAACAACGGCGATCTGTGCGCAATCGCCGGCCGCGTGCGCGGCGCTCAGCTCGGCGAGGTCAAGGGCAACTTCCACCCCTACAAGCCCGATCACCCGCGCGGCCTGCGGCGACGTCAAGCACGGGTTCGCGGACATGGTCCAGTTCGCGGGCAGCTGGGCGGCGTTCGGCGTGGCGCCCGCGGGCGTGCGCTTACGCGGTCTCGGGCCGCTCGACGCAAACCGCTGGGGCGCCAACGGGCATTCCTGTTCGTCTACCGCGGAAAGCGACCGGCGGCATCTCCCATCAGCTACTCGCGCTGAAGTTCCCGCGTTACAGCAGCGCGGCGGCGAGCGCGTCGATAGTCCTCGTTCGGCTCGTCGCCGTGGCCGAGCGGCTGGAGGCAGACGTGGTCCGCGCCCGCTTCGAGGTGGGCGCGGATCGCCTCGGCCACCTGCTCCGGCGCTCCCGTGCGGGATCACCGCGTCGATCAGGCGATCTGAGCCGCCGTTCGTCGATGTCCTGCTCGCGTGTAGCCGAACTTGAGCAGGTTGTTCGTGTAGTTCGTGAGGCCGAGGTAGGTCTTGGCGTACTCGCGAGCGAGCTTGCGGGCGGTCTCGTCGTCGGCCTCGACCACCACGGCGACCTCGGGCGCGACGAGCGCGCCGGCGCCGAGCCGCTCGCGGGCGAAGCGCGTGTGCTCGACGTCGATGAAGTACGGGTGCGTCCCGAGCGAGCGCTCGGCCGACGAGGTCGAGCATCTTCGGCCCGAGCGCCGCGGCGCAGCCGCTGGTCCTTGGGCACCGGCGTCTCCGCGCTGTCGAGGCCGTCGAAGAACTCGCGCATCGTCTTCAGCGGGCGCGTGTAGTCGCTCGTCGCCTCCGGGTGGCCGATCCCGATGCCGAGGATGAAGCGCTCGGGATGCTCGCTCGTCAGCTGCGCCGTCGTCGCGCGCGACGTTCGGCCGGATCGTGCTGCCAGACGTTGAGGATGCCGGTGATCACCGGGATCGTCGTGCTCGGCCTCGAGATACGGCCGCGCCTGCTCCACGCTCGGGCTGCCGCCGATCCACAGCGCCCCGTAGCCGAGCTCCTCGATCACGCCTGCGGCGCCGGCGCCACCGCGGTTGCGGCTTCGCCAGATGCCGATCTGTCCGAGTTCCATCCCGAAATCGTGGCAGGCTCCGGTGCGTCTCGCCCGCGGGCGCGGCGCAGCGCGAGGAACCAGCCGGCGACGCCCGCCGCGATCAGCGACGGCATCAGCGGGACGTTGTAGCGGGCCTGGGAGACGACGATCGTGTGGATCAGCGTCGAGAAGAGCACGGTCGACGCAGCACGGCGCCGAGCAGCGGGTCGCGGCGACGGATCAGGCCGACGAGCAGGCCGAGGCCGCAGGCCAGGACGAGGAAGACCTGCCAGATCCGCATCGGCGGTCGAGATGTAGTGCACGCCGCCGCCGCGGTAGTAGAAGAACCACATCCGCTTGGCCTTGGCCCACTGCATCTTCGCGAAGGCGATCGGCTCGGTGGTCGAGTAGTGGATCAGGTTGTGGCGCGCCTCCTTCTGCAGCGCCTCGTCGCGCGGGAGGTCCGGGTGCTTGGCGGCGAACAGCGCGAGCGCGTACTCGGCGGGGATCTTGTAGGTCTTCGTGTCCTTGTACTCGGGGTGCTTGGCGCGCAGCTGGGGCTCCAGCGCTTCCTTCATGCCGATCGTCGTGCCGCCGCCGGGCAGGTAGGTGCCGACGAACAGCGCGGCCGCGCTGCCCTTGGTCACCGGGATGAACCGGCCCTCCTCGCGGGAGGCGTAGATCGTCCACGGCGCGAGCACGACGCGCGGCGACCGCCGCGAGCACGAGCCACGGGACGCGTGCGCCGCGGCGCGCGTCGCACGAGCAGCGGCGAGCACGCCGCCGCCGCGCGATCAGGAACGGCACCGGCAGCAGGTCGGTGCGGGTGAGGATCGTCAGCCCGAACAGCGCGCCCGAGCCGGCGAACCACCAGCATCGCGTCTCTCGCTTCAAGCGCCAGCGCGAGCGCGACGAACGCCGCCAGCAGCAGGAACGCGCCGAGCGGCTCAGAGAGCTGGTCGCCGGTCGCGCCGATCAGCGGCGGGTAGGTGCCGACGATGCGCCGCCGCGAGCACGCCCGCCCACGGCCCGGCGAGGATCCACGCCAGCGGCCGCGGCGAGCGCCGTCGTGCCGTCGTGATGATCGCCTGCTCCCAGTAGACGGAGCGGATGTCGTAGGTCTTGCGCGTCGTCGGCGCCCGGGAAGAGCTTGTGCCCGACCGCGAACAGCAGCGGCGCGCCCGGCGGCCAGTGCAGCGGCTCGCGCATCTTCGTCGCCGACCCGCCGTAGTGGTGGCGGTCGGCGATGTCGATCGCGAGCTTCCCGTAGGACCGCTCGTCCGCCGACTGATACGCGGAGCGCGGGTTGGCCGCCACGCGCGCGTTGAGCCCGAAGGACACGAGCAGCACGGCGGCGAGCAGGATGAACGGAGACAGTCGCCGCACTCTGCCCGACGAGGCTAGCCGGTCACGCCGGTCCTCGCTCTCCTCGGCGGCGCTCGCCTCGGCCAGGAGGCCGGCGAGGACGCGGAGCGCTGGTCGCGGTACTCCGCGTGCTACCCGGCTCACTCCGTCGTGACCGCCCTCAGGACGTCGACGCTTCGCCGCGCGCCGGGCGGGTGGGATCGCAGCGACGACGCCCGCGATCGCGGCGAGGACGAAGAACGCGATCAGCGACCCGATCGGCAGCACGAACACGAAGCCCTGGTTGGCCAGCGGCCGCGAGACGATCAGCGAGAACAGCAGCCCGAGCACGGTGCCGAGGATCGCGCCGATGCCGGCCGTGATCACCGACTCGGCACGTGACCATCCGCCGCACCTGGCGCCGTGCTCATGCCGACCGCGCGCAGCATCCCGAGCTCGCGCGTGCGCTCGTGCACCGAGAGCGCGAGCGTGTTGACGATGCCCAGCAGCGCCACGATCACCGACAGCGCGAGCAGCGCGAACACGAGCCCGAGCAGCGAGTTGATCGAGCTCCGACTGCTTCGTCTTGAACTGGCTCGATCGAGAGCGCGTCGGTCGGACGGGAACTTCTTCAGCGCCGTGTCGGCGGCCGCCGCGAGCTTGTCCGGGTCGGCGCCCGGGTCGCCGCCGAGGCCATCACGAACGCGATGTTCTTGGCGTCCCAGTGCGGTCGCGAGCGTCTCGGCGGTGACGATGATGTTCGAGGTCAGGCCCGCCTGGTTCTTGAACGTGCCGGCGATCTTGTAGTCGACGCTCTTGCCGAGCGGGGTCGTGACGTGCAGCGTGCCGCCGACCTTGAGCGTTGTTGCCCTCGGCGCAGCCCTCGTCGAGCAGCGACCTGCGGAGTCGGTCAGCGACGCCGAGCGTCTGCGCGTTGCCCTGGTCCCACTTGAGCTTGAGCACCGAGCCGATCGTGCTCGGGTCGAGGCCGGTCGCGGCCTGGTTGCCGTCCACGCCCTTCACGAGCCCGACCGAGAAGCGCGACCTGCGAGGTCGTCCTTGACGCCCGGCGACGCTCTTGACGCGTGTCCACGACGCCCGCCGGGATCGGCGTAGAAGCCGTCCTGGTTCTGCACGATCAGCGCGGCCGTGACCTGGTCGTCGATCGTCTTGTCGATCGAGCCGCGGATGCCGGCGGCGAAGACCGTCACGAGCACGACCAGCGCGAGCCCGACCATCAGCGCCGCCGCGGTGACCGCGGTGCGCTGCGGCTGGCGGATCGCGTTCTCGCGCGCCAGCTTGCCGGTCAGCCGCGCCGCCAGCGGCGCGCCCAGCACGCGGCCAGCGGCCGCACGAGCACCGGCGCCAGGAACGCGAAGCCGAACATCATCAGCAGCGCGCCCAGGCCCGAGCAGCGACGCGGCCGCCGAGGCCGAGTCGAGGTCCGCCGAAGAGCCCGTAGAAGAGCACGAGCGACGCCGACGCCCATCAGCGCCAGCGAGCCGACGATCCGGCGCCGGCGCAGATGCCCGACGCCGGGCGTGACCGCGTCGCGCATCGCCGTCACCGGCTCCACGCGCGTGGCGCGCCGCGCCGGCACGAAGCCCGAGACCATCGTCGCGACCACGCCGATGACCAGGCCGATGATCACCGTGCTCGGGCGTGATCACGAGGCCGGTCGTGCCGAGGTCGATCCCGAAGGCCTTCAGCATCGCCGCCAGCGCCGGGCGCGAGCAGCGATGCCCACCGAGCACGCCGAGGATCGAGGCCACGAGGCCGACGACGAACGTCTCGATCAGCACCGAGCGCAGGACCTGCGCGCCGCGACGCGCCGAGCACGCGCAGCAGCGCGAACTCCTTCGTGCGCTGCGCGACCGTGACCGTGAACGTGTTGAAGATCAGGAAGCCGCCGACGAGCAGCGCGACGCCGGCGAAGACGAGCAGCGCGGTGCGGATGAAGCCGAGCGCGTCCGAGAGGTCCTGGGCCTGCTGCTCGGCCGCCTCCTTGCCGGTGCGCACGTTGAAGTCGGGCCCGAGCTCCTTCTGCAAGCGCGGCCTTGACCGCGTTCGGGTCGTGCGCCGCCGGTCGAGACCGAGATCGAGTCATAGCCGTCGTGCCCGGTCATCCGCTGCGCCTCGGGCAGCGTCATCGACGACCAGCCGCGCGCCGCCGAGGTTGTCCTTGCCGTCCAGCGAGCGCGACGCCGGAGACCTTGAACTGCTTGGCCGGCGCGGTCGCCGGAGACCGTGACCGTGTCCCCGACCTTGAAGTCGTACTTCTTCGGCCGTGCCGCGGTCGAGCGCGACCTCGTCGGCGGTCTTCGGCGCGCCCGCCGCTCTCGTAGTCGAGGACCTGGAAGATCTTCTCGTCGAGACTCGAGACGCAGCAGCGTCGGCGGGCCGTTGGAGACGATCGCCTTGCCCTGCTTGTCGAGCAGCGTGCCGTCGGAGCTGACGCTGCCCTCGGCGACTGTCGACGCCCGGCGTCGCCTTGACCTTTCGAGCGTGTCGGCGGGCATCGTCGGCGGTGCCGAGAAGTCGGCCTTGACCGCCTGGCTTGGCCTCGACCGCGACGTCGACGCCCTTCTGCGTGCGCTCGAAGAGGTTCTTGAACGAGGCGTCGATCGTGTCGGTGAAGACCAGCGTGCCGACCACGAAGGCGACGCCGATGACGACCGCGAAGCCGGTCAGGACCGACCGCAGCTTGCGCGTAACAGGCCCTTGAGTGCCAGCTTCTGCGTCACGCCACGGCCTTCATCAGGTCGAGCACGCCCTCGGCGTCGGTGCCGGCGCCGTCGTGGACGACCTCGCCGTCGCGCAGCACCACGATCCGGTCGGCGACCGCGGCCGCCTGCGGCGTCGTGGGTGACCATGATCACCGTCTGCTCGAACTCGTCGACCGCCTGGCGCAGCAGGCCCAGCACCTCCTCGGAGGAGTGCGAGTCGAGGTTGCCGGTCGGCTCGTCGGCGAACAGCACGGCGGGCCGGTGCACGAGCGCGCGCGCCACCGCGACGCGCTGCTGCTGGCCGCCGGAGAGCTCCGACGGGCGGTGCGTGAGCCGGTCGCGCAGGCCGACGGTGTCGATCAGCTTGTCGAACCAGGCTCTGGTCGGGCTCGCGGCCGGCGAGCGTCAGCGGCAGCATGATGTTCTCCTCGGCGGTCAGCACCGGCACGAGGTTGAAGGCCTGGAAGACGAAGCCCGAGCCGGTCGCGCCGCAGCCGCGTGAGGCCCTTGTCGTCGAGCCCGGCGAGCTCCTGCCCGTCGATCACGACCGAGCCCGAGGTCGGCTTGTCGAGCCCCGCCAGCAGGTGCATCAGCGTCGACTTCCCGGAGCCCGACGGGCCCATGATCGCCGTGAACTGGCCGGCGGGAAAGGACAGCGTCACCCCGGCGAGCGCGTGCACCGCGGTCTCGCCCTCGCCGTAGGTACGGCGCAGATCCGCCGTCGAAACGATGTTCATAGGTCCAGCATCGTCGCTCAACGCGGACGGCGCTTGTGCGGCTGGCTCGTTAACCGGGGTAGGGCTAGCCGGAGCGCAGGTACGCCAGGACGGCGAGCACGCGGCGGTGATCGACGACCGTCGGCGCAAGGTCGAGCTTGGAGAAGATCGAGGTGACGTGCTTCTCCACGGCGCGCTCGGTGACCACCAGCGCCTCGGCGATCGCGGCGTTGGAGCGGCCCTCGGCCATCAGCCCGAGCACCTCGCGCTCGCGCGCTGTCAGGCCCTCCAGCGGGTCCTCACGGCGACGGCGGCCGAGCAGCAGGGCGACGACCTCGGGGTCGAGCGCGGAGCCGCCGCCGGCGACGCGGCGCACGGCGTCCGTGAACGTGTCCACGTCGGCCACGCGGTCCTTGAGCAGGTAGCCGGTGCTCTCCGTCGACTCCGACAGCAGGTCGAGCGCGTAGGCCTCCTCGACGTACTGGCGAGAGCACGAGCACGCCCGTGCCCGGGTAGTCGGCGCGGATCTTGCGCGCGGCGCGCAGGCCCTCGTCGGTGTGCGTCGGCGGCATCCGCACGTCGATCACCGCGACGTCGGGCTTGTGGGCGCCGACCTTGCGCAGCAGGTCCTCGGCGTCGCCGGCCTGGCCGGCGACGTCGAAGCCGGAGTCCTCGAGCAGGCGCACGAGACCCTCGCGCAGCAGCACGGAGTCCTCGGCGACGACGACCTTCAGGGGGGTTCGGACGTGCTCATACGGGAATCTCCGCTCGGAGAGTAGTGCCCGACCCGGGTGGAGAGTCGAGTGCCAGGGAACCGTCCAGTGCGCCGACGCGGTCGGCGAGGCCGCGCAGGCCCGATGCCACGGCCGGGATCCGCCCCGCCGACGCCATCGTCGCGCACTTCGACCTCGGCGTGGCCGTTGACCGGCGCACGGCCACCGTGGCCGCGTTGCGCGTTCGCGTACTTGGCGACGTTGGTCAGCGCCTCGGCGATCACGAAGTAGGCCGCCGCCTCGACCGGCTCGGGCAGCCGCTCGCCCGGGACCTCGACGAGCTTGACCGGCAGCGGGGAGCGCACGGCGAGCGCCTCGACGGCGGCCTGCAGCCCGCGGTCGGAGAGCACGGCCGGGTGGATGCCGCGGGCGAGCTCGCGCAGCTCCTCGAGCGCGCGCGTCAGCTCCTCCTGCGCCGCGCCGACCATCTCCGCCGCCTTCTCGGGCGCCTTGGCGATCTGGTTCTGCGCGATCCGCAGGGTCAGGAGAGCGCGACGAGCCGCTGCTGGGCGCCGTCGTGCAGGTTGCGCTCCAGCCGCCGGCGCTCCTGCAGGCCGGCCTCGACGATCCGGGCGCGCGAGCGCCGCAGCGCGGCCTCCAGCCGCTCGCAGCGCATCGCCAGCCCGCGCCGGCCGCGGCGACCGTGCCGAGCACCTCGGGCTCGGCGCGCAGGCTGCGTCGTGCACGATCGCGCCCACGCGCTGGCCCTCGAGCTCGACCGCGTCCAGCGCGCGCCGCGGTCGCTCGACGGCGGGCACCTCGGCCGGGCGGCCGTCGCGCTCGACCCAGCCGCCGTCGACCCAGTAGAGGACCTGCAGCGAGTCGTCGTCGAGCGCGTCGGCCAGCAGGCAGCGCAGGCCGTCGGTGCCGGGGCCTCGCCCAGCCGCACGAGCAGCTCGCCGACGGCGTCGGCGCGCGCGACGCGGCCGCGCAGCAGCGCCGAGCAGGAACGTGAACGGCACGCGAGGCGAAGACGAGCTGGCCGAGCAGCGCCGAGCACGCCCGGCGACCGTCGCCGGTGCCGGTGACCGTCTGGGCGCCGAGCGTGCCGGCGACGAGCACCATCAGCACGATGCCCGACCACAGCAGCGGCGCCAGCGCGCGGCGCTGCGGCGGCGTCGCGGCGCGCCAGCGGGCGGCGAGCACGTAGACGACGTAGCCGACGAGCACGACGGCGGCGACCGGTCGTGACGCGTCGCGCGACGTCGCCGACGTCGGTGCTGTCGGTGACCTGGATGACCGAGCTCGGGCAGTCGCGCGCACGTCAGCGCGTCGAAGCCGGACATCAGAAACGGCAGCGGCGCCGACCAGCGCGAGCGCGTAGCCCGCGGCGACGAGGCGCCGGTGCGCGCGGCGCCGGATCCGGCCCTCGGGATAGGCGAGCAGCAGGTGCACGAAGGCCGCGAGGTAGAGGTTCGAGCCGAGCACCGCGAACGTGAAGACCGCGGGCGCGTCGGCGGCGACGAAGGCGTTCAGCAGCCAGGCGAAGCCGGTCCAGGTCATCAGCGCGCCGACGCGGTTGGCGGCCGGCGCCACCAGGCGAACAGGCCGGTGCCGATCCAGGCCGCGCCGATCGCCGAGCACGAGCGACGACGGTCAGCGCCGCGGTGGTCGACGTGGTCGGAGCCGAGGATCACGGCCGCGCCGAGCAGCCCCACGAGAAGGGCCGCGAGCGCCAGCATCGCCAGCGCGCGGGTCGAGCGCGCTCAAACGCAGCAGCTCCTGGACGCGCTCGCCCGAGAGCTCGGCCTTGGGCACGAACCCGCGCGCGCCCGAGCGCGACACGAGCGGCCCGAAGTCCGACGAGTCGCGGCTCGAGACGAGGATCACCGCCGGGCGAGTCGGGATGACCGGTGATGCGCGCGGCGACGTCGAAGCCGTCGATGTCCGGGAGCTGCACGTCCAGGAGCACGAGCTGGGGCTTGAGGCGGCAGGTCTCCTCGACCGCGCTCGCGCCGTCCACCGCCTCGCCGATGACGTTGAACCCCTCCGACTCGAGCAGCACGCGCGCGCTGGCCCGAAAGGACGGGTGGTCGTCGACGATGAGGACGGTGCAGTCCACGGTGATCGATTCTCGTCACCGTGCGAACCCGTTCACATACGGCTGGCCGTACAACACGTGAATGCGGGCTTCTACCGGTCGATCGCGGTCGTGATGGCCCTGACCGCCGCCGCGGGGTCCGGCGCCCCGAAGACGGCGGTACCGGCGACGAACACCGTGGCGCCGGCGGCGGCGCAGCGCGCGGCGGTCTCGGCGTCGATCCCGCCGTCGACCTCGAGCGCGGCGTCGGGACCGATCAGCGCGCGCAGCCGCTCGAGCTTGCTCAGCGAATGTTCGAGGAACTTCTGGCCGCCCCAGCCGGGGTTGACGGTCATGCAGAGGACCATGTCGGCCTCGAGCTCGGCGACCGCCTCCGCCGGCGTGCCCGGGTTGAGCGCGAGCGCCGGTCAGGCAGCCGGCGTCGCGTGATCGCCTGCAGCGCGTAGTGCATGTGCGGCGTGGCCTCGACGTGGACGGTGATCGAGTCGGCGCCCGCCTTGGCGAACGCCTCGATCTGGCGCTCGGGGCGCTCGATCATCAGGTGCACGTCGATCTTGGCGCCGGCGTCGTGGACCTGCGTCGGCGATCGCCTCGACCGCGAGCGGGCCCATCGTGATCGGCGGGACGAAGTGGCCGTCCATGACGTCGACGTGGATGACCTTGCGCGCCGGCGTCGCAGCACGGTCGCGACCTGCTCGGACGAGGCGGCCGAAGTCGGCGGCGAGGATCGACGGCGCGATGCCCTTGAGCATTAGGTCGGATGATCGGGTCGGCGGTTGCTTAGATGGGGCAGCATCGAGGCCTGGCAGTGGCCGCAGATATACAGCGCGGTGTTGGACATGCGCACGATCGTCGAGTGCTCGCCGCAGTTCGGGCACACGCGAGCGCAGCTCGAAGCGGTGCAGGCAGTTCACGCAGCGGTAGCGGCCCGGGAGGTTCGTCGGGCGCAGCCACGGCTCGTGGCAGGACGGGCAGACGGCGCCCGAGGTCGACGTCACGCCACGGCGCGAGCCTCGCGATGAAGAAGCCGTCGGTGCGGTCGCGGTGCGGGAGCGTCTGCAGGAACTGCGGCATGGTCGGATGCTTCCAGACGGGGACGTCGGCTGCCCAGGTCGTCGGCGGCGAATTCGGCGTGGGCGGCCAGGAACGCCTGCACGACGTGCTCGTTCTCGATGGGCGAGATCGTGCAGGTCGAGTAGACGAGGGTACCGCCGGGCCGCACGGCGTCGGCTCCGGCGGCCAGGATCCTGGCCTGGAGCGCGGCCAGCGCCTGCCGGGCGGCCGGCCTTGCGCCAGCGCGCGTCGGGGCGCGAGGCGAGCGTGCCGAGGTCGCTGCACGGCGGGTCGACCAGCACGCGGTCGAACGGTCGCGTCCGTGCGGCTCGCGCGGCGTCGCGCGGTGCGACACTCGACGATCGTCGCGCCCATGCGCGCGGCGGTGCTGGCGCAGCGCCTCGCGCGCGGCCGGGATGCCGCTCGACGGCGACGATCGCGCCCTCGTTGCCCATCAGCGCGGCGAGGTGGGTGGTCTTGCCGCCGGGGGCGGCGCAGAGGTCGAGCACCCGCTCGCCGGGCTGCGGGCGCGAGCGAGCTGCGCGACGGCCATCGCGGCGCGCGACTGCGGCATCAGCAGGCCGTGCTCGCCACTCGGGGGTCGCGAACGTGTCGAAGCGGCGCGTCGAGGATCAGCGCCTCGCCCTCGACGCGAGTGGGACGGGCAGGCGCTGCGGCGAGCTCGCTCGGGCGGTCGTCTTGAGCGTGTTGGCGCGCAGCGCGGCCTCGGCCGGCTCGTTGTCGGCGCGCCATCAGCGCGCGCGCGGTCCTCGGCGCCGAGCGCGTCGAACCACAGCTCGGCGATCCACTCGGGATGGCAGTGGGCGAGCGCGGCCTCGGCGGGCGTGGTGTCGGGGAGCGCGCCGACGATGCGTGCGCGCCTCGCGCGTCGGCGCGTCGCGAGCACGGCGTTGACGAGGCCGGCGCCGCGCGGGCGCGTCGCGCTTGGCCAGCTCGACCGACTCGCCGACGGCGGCGTGCGCGGGCACGCGGTCGAGAAAGGTCAGCTGGAAGACCCCGAGGCGCAGCGCGGCCAGCACCGGCGGATCGAGCTTGGCGACGGGCCGGCCGGCCAGCCGCTCGATCACGTGGTCGAGCGTGGCGACGCGCTGGACGGTCCCGAAGCTCAGCTGCGTGGCGAGCGCGAGATCGCGCGCGTCCAGGCCGCAGGCGGCGCGCTTCGCCGTGCAGCGCGCGGTCGGCCCAGGCTTCCTGCTCGAACACGCGACGCACCACCGCGTACGCGCACGCGCGCGCCGGCGCCACGGAATTCTGGGGTCACGACTCGATGGTTCGTCCAGCTCGGGCCATGCGAGCCTTTACGAGGGCCTGGTCATCTGATTGGCTCCCGTCGGCGCTTGCGCCACGGTTGCGCGCGTGCCAATACAGAGGTCCATTTTCCGGTCTGATCCTCAAGGTTCGAAAGCGGCTGTTTGCAGCCGTTTCCACGCATGCTCGAACGTTTGTCCAAAACTCGACCCCTCGCCTCAATTTGTCCCAAGAGGGCTAATGGACCGCGTACAACTTGCCGACACTCCCCATGGAAGGGGATGCCACAGACATGTCGGACACTGACACCACGTACGCATGCGCCGCGGCCCTCGGCGATCGGCGACCTGCGCTTCGCAGGCACGATCGCCGCCGGCCTCGTCGCCGGAACCCTCGGTCTGGGCGCGCTCGCCGCGCCGCTCGTCGGCTGGAAGGATTGGCCCGCCGGGCTGGAGAAGGACGCCCTCCCAGACCGTCCGGCTCGCCTCGCCGCAGACCCAGCCGGCACGTGGCACGCAGCCCAAGCACGGCTCGCAGGCGCGCGGCGGCGAGCAGACCCCGGCGGCGCGACGCCGCTGACGGCGGTCGGCCTCGGCGGCGTCCCCGGCGCGTCCGCGACGGCGTGGGCTCGCCGTGCTGGTCGCCGGCGGCTCGACGGCGCCTTCGAGCGCGGTCACTCACGGTCACAAGACCGCTGCCGAGCCGGCGCCGACGACGGCCTCGCAGGACTCGGGCAGCGCGACGTTCAACGGCACGGCCGGGTTCCCGACGCAGGACCTCTCCGTCGACGACGACGGCGACAACATCCCGAACTCGGTCGAGGCCACGCTCGGCACGAACCCGAACGACGCGGCCGACGCCCACGCCGCCAGCACGACGGCGGGCCTGTCGAACCTCAACATCTTCAAGATCAAGTCGCAGGCGCCCTACGGCGACACGAACGGCGACGGCGTCATCGACGGGCTCGACGACTCCGACGGCGACGGTGTCCCGAACGGCGTCGAGGAGCGCAACGGCAGCGATCCGTCGCTGGCCGACACCGACGGCGACGGCATCCCCGACGGGATGGACGACCGCGACGGCGACGGCTACCCCGACGGCCTGCCGATCCCGACGACGCCCGCCCCCGTGGACGAGCCGCCGTCGACCAGGCGCCGGTGACGGTCGCGCCGCCCGTTGACGAGACGCCCGCGCCGGTCGAGACGCCCGCTCCGGTGGTCGAGACGCCGGCTCCCGTCGAGACGCCCGCGCCCGAGGCTCCGGTCGCCACGCCGACGCCCGGGGCCCCGGCGACGACGCCCGAGGCTCCGGCCGCCACGCCGACGCCCGAGGCTCCCGCGGCCACCCCGACGCCCGCCGCGCCGAGTCGACCCCGACGCCCGAGGCGCCGCCGGCCGACGAAGCCCGACCTGCTGCCAAGGCCGCGGCGGACGACCAGACCGAGGCGGCCGACCGGCCCCCGCGGCCGCCAAGGCCGCGGCGGACGACCAGACCGAGGCGGCCGACACGGCCCCCAAGGCCGCGGCGGACGACCAGCCCAAGGCGGCCGACAAGGCCCCCGCCGCCGCCAAGACCGCGGCAGACGACCAGACCAAGGCGGCCGACACGGCCCCCAAGGCCGCGGCGGACGACCAGCCCAAGGCGGCCGACACGGCCCCCAAGGCCGCGGCGGACGACCAGCCCAAGGCGGCCGACAAGGCCCCCGCTGCCGCCAAGGCCGCGGCAGACGACCAGCCCAAGGCGGCCGACAAGGCCCCCGCCGCCGCCAAGGCCGCTGCGGCCCCCGCCGAGGCTGCCCCCGCTCCGGCCCCCGCCGCGCCGGCGGCTCCGGCCCCCGAGGCTCCGGCCCCGGCGCCCGCTGCGGCGGCTCCGGCGACCGCTCCGGCCGCCGAGGCGCCCGCTCCGGCCCCCGCGCCCGCCGAGCCGGCCGCGCCCGCCACGGCGCCGGCGCAGGACCCGGCGGCCACCCCCGCCTGGTAATCGCACCCCGATCATCCGACCTTGACTCCCGGGGCGCCTTACGAGGCGCCCCGAGGTCGTTCAAGCGCCGTCGAGTGCTCGGCGGTCTCGGCCAGCAGGTGACGGCGCCACACGCCGGAGTCGCCGCGATCGTGGGCGAGCAGCTCGGCGGCGCGGCGCTTCCGCGCGCGGGTCGCGGCGCAGGGCGAGGCCGTGGACGGCTTCGAGGCGGGTGTCCTCGTCGGGGTCGTCGAGGCGGGCCGCGAGCGCTTCGCGCAGCGCTCGCTGTCGCTGGCGGCGAGCGTGCCGAGCGCGAACGTCGCCCAGTCGCGGACGGCGGCGTTCTCGTCGGCGGAGAGCGCGATCAGGGCGTGCAGGGCGTCGCTCGGCGGCGGCGCGGCCGCCGAGCGCGAAGGCGACCGCCTCGCGCATGTCGGGGTCCGGGTGGGCGCGCAGGCCGAGCACCCAGTCGTGGCCGTGCGGCGTCGCCGAGGTGGCCGAAGGCGTAGGCGATCGCGACCAGCACCTCCGGGTCCTGCTCGCGCGCGGCCATCGCCTCCAGCGCGGCGCTCCTGCTCGCTCGGGAGCGCGGCGCGCCGTTCCGAGCTGGCCGAGCACGTAGGCGGCGAGCTCGCGGGCGCTCGGATCGGGATCGTCGGCCGAGCGCGACCATCGCCGTCAGCACCTCGCGTCGCCGCGGGCGGCGAGCGCGCAGACGTGCGGCTGCCACTCGTCGTCGTGGTCCTTGTGCCACTCGTCGCGGGCGCGTGGCGAGCACCTCGTCGAGGCTGCGGTCGGGCAGCGCGGGGTCGAAGCTTGAAGTTGACGAGCTCGTCGTCGGGGCGGCCGCGCAGCCAGTCCGCGGCGGCCATCTCACGCCCGCCGGGCGGGCGCACCTCGGTCAGCTCGAGCGCGCCGCCGTTGCAGTCGAGCAGCAGCCGCAGCCCCTCGGTGCGGACGCGGCCGCCGGCGGGGGCGACGGTCGGGCCGTCGAGGACCGCGGCGATCACGCCGAGGAAGGAGCCGTCGGGCAGCGCGCAGCCGCGAGCCGATGTGCGGCCGCAGCGCGCGGATCGTGCGCTCGACCTGCTCGGGGGTCTGCGTCGGGTCCAGCGCGCGCGCTCGCGGCCCGATCTTCTGCGCGTAGGTGACCTGGGACTCGTCCTGCTCGACCGGCCTGGGGTGCTCGTCGAGCGTCTGCACGAGCAGCTCGGCGCCGAGCGTGGCCAGACGGGGCGCGAGCGAGCCGTAGTCGTCGTCTGCTCCGATCGGCTCCTTGCCGAGCTTGTACACGGGCCCGGAGTCCCAGCCGGCGGTCACGCGCATGATCGCCACGCCGGTCTCCTCGTCGCCGGCCATGATCGCGCGCTCGATCGGCGCGGCCCCGCGCCAGCGCGGCAGCAGCGACGGGTGCACGTTGATCATCTCGTAGTCGCTGAGCAGCGGCTCCTTGATCAGCACGCCGTACGCGCACGTCGTAAGGACGTCGGGCTGCGCCGCGGCGATCCGTTCCAGGATCTCGGGCGCGTGCAGGTTCTCGGGCTGGATGCACTCGATGCCGAGCTCGTCGGCCTTCAACTTCGACCGGCGGCGGCGTGAGCCTCTGGCCGCGGCCCTGCTTGGCGTCCGGCCGCGTGATGACGAGCTGCGGGCGGTGCGCGGAGTTCGCGAGCCGGTGCAGGACGACCGCCGCGAACGCCGTGGTGCCGAGGTAGACGTTCCTCAAGCGGCCGTGGCCTCGAGCTGCTCGCGCAGCGTGCGCATCGCCTGCTTGCGCTGGTCGCGCGAGGTGCGGTCGAGGATCAGCACGCCGTCGAGGTGGTCCATCTCATGCTGGATCACGCGCGCCTCGAGGCCCGAGGCCTCGATCAGGATGTGCTTGCCGAACTCGTCCTGCGCGCGCACGCGGACGTGCACCGGCCGCTCGACCTCGACCCCGACGCCGGGCAGCGACAGGCAGCCCTCCTCGGAGGATCTCCTTGTCCTTGCTCGACCACTCGAGCACCGGGTTCACGAGCGCAGCGATCACGCCCTCGAGCTCGGTCCGGTAGACGAGCACGCGGTTCATCACGCCGACCTGGGTCGCCGCGAGCCCGATCCCGTAGGCGTCGTGCATCAGGCGGCTCATCCGGCGCACCTCCTCGACGAGCGCGGCGTCGAAGCGCTCGATCTCCAGCGCGCGCGAGCGCAGCACCGGATCGCCGTACTTGCGCACGTGCTCGAGCGCCGCGGCGCGCCGCGCGCGGGTCTCGGGATCAAGCCGCTCGGTCGGCTCCGCGACCTCGCCGTGCGCCTCGGTGTGCACCTCTTCCGCCACGCCTTCCCATTCTATGAGCGCGCGCGGGCGCGGTAGGCCGCGACCGCGTTGCGGTTCGCGCAGCGCGTCGAGCAGAACCGGCGCGAGCGGTTGCGCGAGAGGTCGAGCACGAGCCCTTCGCAGCCGTCGTCGGAGCAGACGGCAAGCCGCGAGAGCTCGTCGGCGCGGATGACGTCGATCATCGCCATCGCGGTGTCGACGAGCACGCGGCGGTCGAGCGGGGCGTCTCCCGAGATCGCGTGGATGTGCCAGTCGAGGCCGTCGTGGCGCCGGAGCTGCGGGAGCGCCTGTGCCTCGGCGAGCATCGCGTTCACGCGCTCGGCGGCGGCGTCGCGGGTGCCCGTGAACAGCTCGCGCAGCTTCGGCCGCAGGGCGCGAACCGCCGCGCAGCTCGGCGGCGTCGCGGTCGTGGCGGCCGGTGGAGCCGTGGCGCTCATACCAGGCGTGGAGCTCGTCGAGCGTGGTCAGCGTGTCGGGCGGCTCCGCCGAGTTCACCAGCTCGACCGCTGACTTCAGCGACGCCTCGCTGTCATGGGCGAAGAGCACATTGACAGCTTACAGAGGGCACGCTAGGGTCACATGTCATGAGACGCTTTGGCCATGACGGAGCGAGCGGGCTGCTGTTCGCCCTGCTGTCGGCCGCCTCGTTCTCACTGTCGGGCTCGTTCGCCAGCGGGCTGCTGAACACGGGCTGGACCCCGGGCGCCGTGGTCCTGTGCCGGGTGGCCATCGGGGCGCTCTGCCTCGCGCCGTTCGTCGTCGTCGCGCTGCGCGGGCGCTGGTTTCTGCTGCGCCGGAACGCACGCTTGATCGTCATCTACGGCGCGGTGCCGATGGCGCTGACCCAATTCGCGTTCTTCTCGGCGGTCTCGCATATGGACGTCGGCCCGGCGCTGCTGATCGAGTTCACCGCGCCGGCCGTCGTCGTCCTCTGGCTGTGGCTGCGGCGCGGCGAGCGCCCGACGCGGATCACGGTCCTCGGCGGCGCGATCGTCGCCGTCGGGCTCGTGCTCGTGCTCGACCTCGTCGCGGGCGGCGCCGATCTCGCGCCGATCGGCGCGATCTGGGCGCTGATCGCGATGGCCGGCTGCGTCGTCTACTTCGTGCTCAGCGCCGACACCAGCGTGGGGATCCCGCCGCTTGCGCTGGCCGGCTGCGGGCTTGTGGTCGGCACGGTCGCGCTCGGGCTGCTCGGCGGGATCGGCGCGCTGCCGCTGCGTGCGACGACCGCCGCGCCCACCTACGCCGGCACGACGACGGCATGGTGGCTGCCGCTGCTCGGCCTCGGCGTGGTGACCGCGGGCGTCGCCTACTGCGCGGGGATCGCCGCGACGCGCCGGCTGGGATCGCGGGTCGCCTCGTTCGTCGCGCTGCTCGAGGTCGTCGGCGGCGTCGTCGCCGCGTGGATCCTGCTCGACCAGGTGCCAGGCGTGGTGCAGGTCGCGGGCTCAGCGCTCGTGCTCGGCGGCATCGTCCTCGTAAAGCTCGGCGAGCGCCCGCTAGACCGGGTCCACGTCAACGGAGAAGTTGACGTCTCTGAAGGCCTTCTCGCGCGCGGCTGATTCGACGGCGGCACCGGTTTCGGCGATCGCCTCGGCTCGGCTCGTCGTCTTGAGCACGAGCTGGTAGCGCTCGCGGTCTCTGAGGCGGAAGAGCGGGGCCGGACCGAGCTTCTCGGCGGCGTGGATCGCTTCGCCGATGCGGTTCGTCGCCGCGCGCGCAAGCGTCGCGTCGTGCGCGGTCGTGATGACGCGGATCAGGTCGGCGAACGGCGGGTAGCGCAGTTCCCGGCGGCGGGCGAGCTCCTCTTGAGGAAGCCCTCGGAGTCGTGGCGGGCGGCGGCGGCGATCGCCGGCGCGTCGGGCGAGCGCGTCTGGACGAGCACGCGGCCGCCCTTGGGGCCGCGGCCGGCGCGGCCGGCGAGCTGGGCGATCAGCGCGAACGTGCGCTCCTCGGCGCGGAAGTCGGGGAAGCGCAGCGTCGAGTCGGCGTCGAGCACGACGCCGAGCGTGACGTCGGGGAAGTCGTGGCCCTTGGCGACCATCTGGGTGCCGAGCAGCAGCCCGGTCTCGGCTTGGTGGAAGCGGGCGAGCAGTTCGGGGACGGCGTCCTTCGTGCTCGTCGTGTCGGCGTCGAGGCGGAAGACCGGGATCTCGAGCGCCTGTCGCAGCTCGGCCTCGACGCGCTCGGTGCCCGCGCCGTGGCGCGCGACGGCCAGCGAGCCGCAGTGGTCGCAGCGCTGCGGGACGCGCTCGCGGTGGCCGCAGTGGTGGCAGGCGATCGCGTTCTCGGTCTTGTGGAGCACGAGCGCGACGTCACAGCGCGGGCACTCCCACGCCTTCCCGCACGCCTTGCAGGTGAGGAAGTTCGACCAGCCGCGGCGATTGAGCAGCACGATCGACTTGCGCGCCTGCGTGAGCGCCCGCCGCGTCTCGGGGTGCAGCGCGTGCTGGGCCTCGCGCATGTCGAGCACCCGCACCGGCGGCAGGTCCCGACCGCCGGCCACGCGCGTGGGCAGCTTCAGCGCGCGCGTGCGCTGGACCGTCTCGGGGCGCGGTGTCGCGGACCCGTAGAGCAGCCGCGCCCGGTGCTGGTAGGCGCGGTAGGCGGCGACGTGGCGCGCGTCATAGCGCGGGTCGCCCTCGTGCTTGTAGGACGCGTCGTGCTCCTCGTCGACCACGATCAGCCCGAGGTTGCCCACCGGCGCGAACACCGCCGAGCGCGGCCCGACGGCGATCCGCGCCTCGTGCGTGCGCAGCCGCCGCCACTCGTCGTAGCGCTCGCCCTCCGAGAGCGCCGAGTGCAGGAGCGCGACCGTATCCCCGAAGCGCGCGGCGAAGCGCGCCACGGTCTGCGGCGTGAGCGCGATCTCGGGCACGAGCACGATCACCCCCTCGCCCCTCTGCAGCGCCGCCGCCGCGGCCCGCAGGTAGACCTCGGTCTTGCCCGAGCCGGTCACGCCGTGCAGCAACCGCGCCTCGTCGGGGGCTTGGTCGATCGCCTCCAGCGCGTCCTGTTGCGCGGGCGTCAACTCGACGGCCCGATCGGCCGGAACATCCATGCGCGGCGCCCGCCGCTGGGTCTTCTCGGTGATCGTGACGAGCCCGCGGGCTTCGAGCCGCCGCAAGGCCGCGAGGTCCTTGCCGGCGGGCCCGGGCAGCCGCGCGAGCAGCCGTGCTTGGTTTTCGTTGACGCGCCCCTCGTTGTCGGTGGCTTCCGCCCAGAGGTAGGTCTTCGGGTTGCCGGGCGGAGGCGTGACGAGCGCGAGCGCCCGCGCCGGCGTCGAGCAGTACTCCTCGGCCATCCACTTCGCGAGGTCCACGAGGTCCCGCGGGAGGGTGTCCGTCCTTGTTGAGATCGGCTCGACGAGCTTCTCGTCGGGAACGTCCGTCGTCTCGGTCAGGGCCACGACGACCCCGTCGAGCTTCTGGTGCCCGAATGGGATCCGCACGAGCGAGCCGATGGTGACGTCGCCGTCCACGCGGTAGTCGAAGGGGCCGCTGAGGCGGCGGGTGGTGGTGAGGGGCTCAACCTTTGCGATCACGGGGCGCCGCCGCTTAGCGTGGCATGGAGGGTGGTCGTCGTCCGGCGTGTACTGCGAGCAGAGCGTCTGCCGGGCTGTCAAGGCGACCGCTTCGCGGCGGGCCTTCGGCCCGGATACGCCCCCACCCGCCCGCCCTTGACCCCCGGGGGCCGCCCTGCTTCAAGCGGGGGTGGGCGGGCCGTATTCCGCTTGAAGCAGACCGGGCCGCGGGGGTCAAGGACGACCCGACAGGGCGGGCCGAAGGCCCGTCGCGCGAAGCGCGATCGCCTTGACGCCTGCGAGACGGTCTGCTCGCCGTAAACGCGCCGAACCGCCCGATAGGCTCGAGCACACACGATGCCCGCCCCCTCCACGCTCGCCCTCTTCGCCCTCGCCGCGATCGCCCTGATCGCGATCCCCGGGCCGAACATGCTCTACATCGCAACGCGCAGCATGAGCGAGGGCCGGCAGGCGGGATTGACATCAGCGCTCGGCCTGCTGACCGGCACGGCGATCAACGTCGCGGCGGCCGCGATCGGGCTCTCCGCCCTGATCGCAAGTTCGGACCTCGCCTACGACGCGATCCGCTACGCCGGCGCGGCGTACCTGATCTTCCTCGGGATCAGAGCGCTGACGACCAAGCAAAGCGCAGAGCAACGGCGACCACGCGGCAGCGCGTACCGGCAGGCGATCGTGGTGCAACTCCTCAATCCGAAGGTGACGCTGTTCTTCCTCGCGTTCCTGCCGCAGTTCGTGGACCCGCACAAGGGGCCCGTGGCGACGCAGATCCTCATCTTCGGGGCGATCCTCGGGACGCTCGGGTTCGCGATGGACTGCACGTACGCGCTCGGCGGCGAGCGGTGCGGCAAAGCGCCTCAAGCGCGCCAAGCACGGGCACCGCGTGTCGGGGGTCGTGTACATCGCGCTCGGGACGGCGGCGGCGTTGACGGGCGGCCGTCGCTGATCCTCGAGGGCGACAACCTCGCGCATCTGCGGGACCTGCCGGACGGGCTCGCGCAGATGGTCTATGCCGACCCGCCGTTCAACACCGGCCGCACGCAGACGCGCAAGACGCTCGTCACCGCAGGGGCGGCGAACGGCGACCGCACGGGCTTCGGCGGGCGCCGGTACGCGACGAGGCTGCTCGCGGAGTCCTCCTACAAGGACGACTTCGACGACTATCTCGGCTTCCTGGCGCCGCGGCTGGAGGAGATCCGGCGGGTCCTGCACCCCACCGGCACGCTCTACCTGCACCTCGACTATCGCGAGGCGCACTACGTCAAGCTGCTGCTGGACGAGCTGTTCGGGCGCGCGTGCTTTCTCAACGAGCTGATCTGGGCCTACGACTACGGCGCCAAGCCGCGCAACCGCTGGCCGCAAAAGCACGACACGATCCTCGTCTACGTCAAGGACCCGCGCGCCTACTACTTCGACTGCGAGGCGGTCGACCGCGAGCCCTACATGGCGCCCGGGCTCGTGACGCCGGAGAAGGCGGCGAAGGGCAAGCGCCCGGTCAGCGTGATCTGGCACACGATCGTCTCCCCCACCGGGCGCGAGAAGACCGGCTATCCGACGCAGAAGCCCGAGGGCCTGCTCAGGCGCTTCGTGCAGGCGTCATCGCCGGCCCGGCGACCTGTGCCTGGACCCGTTCGCCGGGCTCGGGGGACCCTCGGCGCCGTCGCGAGCAAGCTCGGGCGCCGCTACGTGCTGATCGACGAGAGCCCTGAAGCCGTGCGAGTGATGCGGGAGCGCCTTGCCTGAGATCGTCGCGTTCGGTCCCGGCCGCGTGAACCTGATCGGCGAGCACACCGACTACAACGACGGGCTCGCGATGCCGTTCGCGATCGAGCGCGGCGTGACCGTCACGGCCACTCCCGCGACGCGCTTCGAGGTCGCAGGCGCTCGACCTCGGCGAACGCGACGAGTTCGACGCGCCCGGACCCGCGAGCGGCTGGCGCGCCTTCGCGCGCGGGATGGTCGCCGAGCTGCACCGACGCCGGCTTCGAGATTGCGCCCGCCCACCTTGACGATCACCGGCGACGTCCCGCTCGGCAGCGGCCTGAGCAGTCCTCCGCCGCGCTCGAGGCCGCGCTCGCGCTCGCGCTGCTCCACGGACCACCCGACGACCTCAAGGGGCTCGCGAAGCTCTGCTGCAAGGTCGAGAACGACTGGGTCGGCGCCGAGACCGGCCTGCTCGACCAGTCCGCGAGCCTGATGTCGAAGGAAAACCACGTCCTGAAGATCGACTTCCGCTCCTTCGACGTCGAGCCGCACCCGCTCGACCTCGGCGACTGGCAGCTGATCACGATCGACTCCGGCGCCACCCACACGCACGCCGGCTCTGGCTACAACGAGCGCCGCGCCGAGTGCCGCGCGGCCTGCGAGGCGCTCGGGATCTCGACGCTCAGAGACGCGACCGACCTCAGCGCGCTCGGCGGCGTGCTGCTCAAGCGCGCCCGCCACGTCCTCACCGAAAACGAGCGCGTCGAGCAGACCGCGCGGGCGCTCGACGCGCGCGACCTCGAGACCGTCGCGCAACTTCTCGACGAGTCCCATGCCAGCCTCCGCGACGACTACGAGGCGACGCGTGCCCGAGGTCGAGCAGACCGTCGAACGACTCAAGGCCGCCGGAGCCGCCGGCGCCCGGATGGTCGGCGGCGGCTTCGGCGGCAGCGTGCTCGCCCTACTCCCCCCCGGGGTCGCCCGGCCGGCGAGTGCCCTCGCCGTCCGGCCCTGCGCTCCCGCTCGCCTCCTCTGACGCCTCGCGCAGCTCCTGCCCCAGCGGGCGCGTGAACGCCCACGCAAGGAAGATCAGCCCGACGACGAGCATCCCGAGCCCGGCGAGCAGGTTGATGTTGATCCCCGCTGACTTGTGGATGTCGGCGTCGGAGTCCGTCAGCCCGAGGATCGTCAGCAGCACGCCCCAGACGACGAAGACGCCGCCGATGATGCGCCGCAGGTCGAAGAGGTTGGCGGCCCGCTCCTCGCGAGTTTCGGTACTTGACACGGTCACCCCCTACCAGAAGACGATGGTCAGGATCAGCGCGCCGACGAGCACGCCGGCGCCGAGGATCTTCGGCGTGTTGCCGTGGCTGACGCTCTCGTCGACGTTGGCCATGCCGTAGACCAGCCCCTGCAGCTCCGAGACCGGTTTCGGCTGCGTCCTGATCGTCACTGCGACCGAGACGATCGCGTCGACCACGAAGGCGAGGCTCGCGCCGACCATCGACTCGGCGAGGTCGGACCCGAAGGAGATCACCTTCGTCTTGTAGAGGATGAACGTCCCGGCGGCGGCGATCGTCCCCGCGACCAGCCCCCACAAACCCGCGGCCGGCGTCATGCGCTTCCAGAACATGCCGATGATGAAGGTCGCGAACAGCGGCGCGTTGAAGATCGAGAACAGCGCCTGCAGGTAGTTCATGAGGTTGTCGTAGGTCGACGCGATCAGGGCGGTGAAGATGCTGATGGCGATGCCGCCGACCGTTGCGATGCGGCCGAAGCGCACGTACCACTCGTCCGGCTGACCGGGCTTGAAGTACGGCTCCACCAGGTCGGTCGTGACGACCGTGTTGAACGCCGAGACATTGGCGGCAACGCCCGCCATGAAGCTCGCCATCAACCCCGTCAGCGCGATCCCGAGCATCCCGTTCGGGAGGTACTTGTTCATCAGCAGCGGGATCGAGTTGTTGAACTGCAGGTCGTCCGTCGTGCCCAGTTTCGGGATCACGACCAGCGCGATCATCCCGGGCAGGATCATGATGAAGGGGAGAAAGAGCTTCGGGATCGCGCCGATCAGCGGCGTGCGCTCGGCGGCGGAGAGGTCCTTCGCCGACAGCGCGCGCTGGACCTCGGCGAAGTTCGTCGTCCAGTAGCCGAAGGCGAGCACGAACCCGAGCCCGAAGACGATCCCGATCCACGACACGCCGATCGGGTTGACCACGTGCCCGGTCCCCGTGCCCTGCAGCGCGTGCAGGCCCGCCTCACCGATCTTGGAGTCCTTGATCTTGTCCTGCAGCCCGCCCCAGCCGCCGACGTCGTGCAGGCCGACGATCGCGATCGGGATCAGCGCGGCGAGGATCACGAAGAACTGCAGCACCTCGTTGTAGATGGCACTGCTCAGCCCGCCGAGCGAGATGTAGACCGCGACGATCACCGCCGCGACGATGATGCCGACGATGATCGGCCAGCCGAGCAGGAACTTCAGGACGAGCGCGAGCGCGTAGAGGTTCACGCCCGCGATCAGGATCGTCGCCAGCGCGAACGTCCACGAGTTGAACTGGTGCGAGGCCGGGTTGAAGCGCTGGAGCAGGTACTCGGGGACGCTGCGGACCTTCGAGCCGTAATAGAACGGCATCATCACGAGGCCCAGGAAGACCATCGCCGGGATCGCGCCGATCCAGTAGTAGTTGACGGTCGCGACCCCGTACTGGGCGCCGTTCGCGGCCATGCCGAGCACCTCGGTGGCGCCGAGGTTGGCGGAGATGAACGCCAACCCGGTGATCCACGCGGGCAGCGAGCGCCCCGACAGGAAGTAGTCGAGGCTGCTCTTGATGTAGCGCTTGGCCGCGAAGCCGACGCCGAGCACGACGGCGAAGTACGTGATGAGAATCGCGTAGTCGACGCCGTTGACGTCGAGGCGGACTTGGTTCATGGAGCCTCCCTCATGGGGAGACCAGTTACCCAGGTTTCGCCCTCCGTCCTCGCAAGCTCGGACCTCGGGCGACGTTGCCCTTAGGCCACTTCCGCTGCAGCGAGCCCTGCGGCCTCGCGCAGGGCGGCGGCCTTGTCCGTCTTCTCCCACGTGAAGTCCTCGTCCTCGCGGCCGAAATGGCCGTAGGCGGCGGTCTTCTGGTAGATCGGACGGTGCAGCTTGAGGTACTCGCGGAAGGCGCCCGGGCGCAGGTCGAAGAACTCGTCCACGAGCGCGACGATGCGCCCGCGGCCGATCTTCTCGGTGCCGAACGTCTCGACCATCACCGAAACCGGGTGCGCGACGCCGATCGCGTAGGCGACCTGGACCTCGACACGGTCGGCCAGCCCGGCGGCGACCAGGTTCTTGGCCACGTAGCGCGCGGCGTAGGCGGCGCTGCGGTCGACCTTCGACGGGTCCTTGCCGGAGAACGCGCCGCCGCCGTGACGGGCCATGCCGCCGTAGGTGTCGACGATGATCTTGCGGCCGGTGAGGCCGGCGTCGCCGACCGGGCCGCCGATCACGAACCGTCCCGTCGGGTTGACGAGGAAGTTCTTGCGCAGCTTCTCGGGGTCGTAGAGGTCGGGCAGGATCGGCGTGACGACGTGCTTCCAGAGGTCGTCCGGGATCAGCGACTCGGCGCCCTCGCGGTGCTGGGTGGAGATCAGGATCTTCTCGATCTCGACCGGCTTGCCGTCGACGTAGCGGACCGTGACCTGGGTCTTGCCGTCGGGGCGCAGGTAGTCGAGCGTGCCGTCCTTGCGGACCTCGCTCAGGCGCTGGGCGAGCTTGTGCGCGAGCGAGATCGGGAGCGGCATCAGCTCCTCGGTCTCATTGGACGCGTAGCCGAACATCATGCCCTGATCACCCGCGCCGGCGATGTCGAGTTCATCGTCGTCGGAGACGTCGGTGCGCGCCTCGTAGGCCTGGTCGACGCCCTGGGCGATGTCCGGCGACTGCTTGTCGATCGCGTTGATGACGGCGCACGAGTCGGCGCTGAATCCGAGGTCGGCGTCCGTGTAGCCGATCCGGCGGATCGTCTCGCGCGCGATCTCCTGGATGTCGACGTAGGTCGTCGTGGAGATCTCGCCGGAGACGACGACGAGGCCCGTGTTCACGAGCGTCTCGCACGCCACGCGGCCAAGCGGATCGTCCCTCAGGACGGCGTCCAGCACGCCATCGCTGATCTGGTCGGCGATTTTGTCCGGATGGCCCTCGGTGACGGACTCGGACGTGAACAGGTACTCGTTATCGGGCATTGGAAGAAAAGCCTAGCGGCTAGGTCGGTTTTCAAATCCGACGTTGGTTTAGGCGCCGCGACGGCTGCTCTTGCGCTCGACGAAGTCGATGATCACCGGCACTCCTTCCAGACCGTAGCGCTCGCGTAGACGGTTCTCGACGTAGTAGCCGTAGTCGCGGGTCACGCGCTGGCGCGAGTTGACCTGGATCGCGAAGCGAGGAGGGTTCTCGCCGATCTGCGAGATGTAGAGCATCTTCAGGCGATGGCCCTGCTTGGCGGGCGGCTGGCGGCCGGCCACGACGTCGGCCAGGAAGCGGTTGAGCTCGGGCGTCCCGATCCGGTGGCGGGAGCGATCGGCGATGCTCAGCGCCTCGGTGAGCAGGCGCTGGATGTTGCGGCCGGTCATGGCACTCGCCGTCAGCAGGCGCGGGCGCAGGCGCAGCTTCTGGTTCACGCGCCGGCGCTCGCGATCGAGCTCCTCCGCACCCACGCCAGATACATTCCCACCCACCGCGCGCAGATCCCGATCGCCGCCGGTGACGTCCCATTTGTTGAGCACGAGCGCGGTCGCGCACTTGCTGTTCATCGCGAGGTCGGCGATCCGCAGGTCCTGCGCGGTGACGCCGTCCTGGGCGTCGCAGACGACAAGCGCGACGTCGGCTCGCGAGGCGGCCTGCTGCGAGCGCAGGGCCGTGTAGTACTCGACCGACTCCTTGACCTTCGCCGCGCGTCTGATGCCCGCGGTGTCGATCAGGATCAGCTTGCGGCCGTCGACCTCGATCGGGGTGTCGATCGCGTCGCGCGTCGTGCCGGCGACCTCGGAGACGATCACGCGCTCACGCCCGAGGAACGCGTTCACGAGCGATGACTTGCCGACGTTCGGGCGCCCGATGACCGCGAGCCGGACGACGTCCTCGTCCTCCTCGGCGATCTCGTCCTCGTCGGGCAGGAGCTCGACGAGACGGTCGAGCAGGTCGCCCGTGCCGAGGCCTTGGGCGGCGCTGACGGCCAGCGGCTCGCCGAGGCCGAGGCCGTGGAAGTCGTGTGCCAGCGAGAGGTCGCCCGGTCCGTCGATCTTGTTGGCCGCGACGACGACCGGGACGTCCCCGCGGCGCAGGATGTCGGCGATCTCCTGGTCGCCCGGGCGCATCCCCGCGCGCGCGTCGACGACGAACAGCGCGACCTGGGCGTCGGCCAGCGCGGCGCGCGCCTGGTCTTGGATGCTGACCGCGAGGGGGTCCACGTCCTCGAGGTCGACGCCGCCGGTGTCGATCAGCGTGAACGTCCTGCCGTTCCAGTCGGTGGAGAGCTCCTTGCGGTCGCGCGTGATGCCCGGACGCTCGTGGACGACCGCTTCTCTTGACTGCGTGAGGCGGTTGACGAGGGACGACTTGCCCACGTTCGGATAGCCGACGACCGCGACCTTCATAGGGGGAGAGAAATAGCGGTTGCGGACCTATGATCCGGTATGTGGCTACTGAGATCCCTGAGCGGCTCTACCGGATCCCGATCGAGCAGTACCACACGTTCATCGAGGCCGGCGGCTTCGAGCCCGATGCGCGAGTGGAGCTGATCGACGGCCTCCTGGTCGAGATGAGCCCGAGGACGAAGGAACACGAGCAGGCCATCGACTGGCTTCTGAAGTGGCTGGCCAAGTCGCTCGATCATGATCGCTTCCAGCACGGGGCCGGGCGGGCCCTGACCCTCGGGAACTCCGAGCCCGAGCCGGGCCTCGTGGTGTTCCGGCCGAGCGTCCGACGTCCGTACCACCCCGGCACGGCTCAGCTCGTCGTCGAGGTCTCCGTCTCCTCGCTGCACCACGACCTGGTGACCAAGCGCTGCGTTTACGCGAGCGCAGGGGTGCGCGAATACTGGGTCGTCGACATCAGCGGTCGCCGCGTCGTACGGCACTGCCAGCCGGCGGGAGAGCGCTACCGGCTCGTGGAAGAGTTGGGCGCCGGCGCGACGCTGATGGCCGTGGCACTCGAGCTGCCGGCGATCGAGCTGGCCGAACTGTTCGCCGCCGCTCACGCGTAGGCCTCCTTCGCGAGGTTGACGATCCGGTCGACGACCTCGTCGAGCGAGAGCTGTGTGGTGTCGAGGTCGATCGCGCCCTCGGCGGGTTCGAGCGTGGTGCGGCCGGCGCTCGAGTCGCGCGCGTCGCGCGTCTGCTGCTTGGCCAGCACCTCGGTCACGTCGAGGCCGATCTGCGTCGCGCGCCGGCGCGCGCGCTCCTCGGCGTGGGCGTGCAGGAACACCTTTACCTCGGCGTCGGGCGCGACGACCGCGCCGATGTCGCGGCCCTCGGCGACCCAGTTGCCCTGCTCGATGATCTGCTGCTGCTTGGCGACGAGCGCGCGGCGCACGTCCAGGTCGGCGGCGGCGCGCGAGGCGGCGTCGGACACGCCGGGCTCGCGGATCTGTTGCGTGACGTCCTCGCCGTTGAGGTAGACGCGTTCGGCGACCTCGATCTCGAGGCCGTCGACCACCTCGGCTGCAGGCCTGTTCGCCCGGTTGGCGGCGAGCCCGACGCAGCGGTACATCGCCCCGGTGTCGAGGTAGGTGAAGCCCAGCCGCTCCGCTACAGCGCGGGCGACCGTGGACTTCCCCGCCCCTGCGGGCCCGTCGATGGCGATGACCATGACGGGAGAGGCTAGCTGGCGTGCGTCAGCGCCCTTACGTGCTCGGGGAGCGTGATGTCCTCGCGCAGGAGGTCATCCGGAGCGGGTGTGCCGCGCTGGAGCGTGATCGGTACGACGCCGGCCCAGGTGTCGAGCGCGTAGTCCTCGTCGTCGTCGACGGGGCCGCCGGTGCGGACCTTCGCCGAGCCCTCGGTGATCGGGAGGCTGACGACCGCGGTCGCCTTGAGCTCGTGGCGGGTGGGCCAGCGCACATACTCCCAGCGGCCGGGGACGAGCTTGTTGGTGAAGATCTCGAGCGCGCGCTCGGCGTCGGGCTCCTCCTGGAGCGTGCCGTAGAGGATCGCGCTGCGGTAGTTGATCGAGTGGTGGAACGCGCTGCGCGCGAGCACCAGCCCATCCACGAGCGTGACCTCGACGCACGCCTCCGCGCCGGCCCGCAGTGCCTTGAGCGTGCGGCTCTTCGAGCTGCCGTGGATCAGCAGCTTGTTGCCGTCGCGCGCGACGAGCGTCGGGATGACCGCGGGGGATCCGTTCTGGACCCAGGCGACGTGGCCGATCAGCGCCTCGTCAAGGATCGCGTCGACGGCCTCGAGGTCGTGGCTGCCGCGCTGCGGGAGGCGGCTGAGTTTTGTTCTTGGTGTCTTCATCTGTTACAGTACAGTTTGATATCTGTGTCGGAACAGTATGCCATGATTTCGGGCGGCTCCGCAAGCGAGATCGCCGCGAGCGTCGAGCGCGCGGTCGCCGCAGGCTCGCTGGCCCCGGGCGAGCGGCTGCCCGCGGTACGCACGCTCGCCGCACAACTGGACGTCTCGCCGACGACGGTCGCCGCGGCGCTGGCGGAGCTGCGCCGCCGTGGCGTCGTCGTCTCGCGCCCGCGCAGCGGCACCCGGGTGTCGGAGCGCCCGCCGCTCCGCCCCTCCCGCGCGCCCGCGACCGTTCCGGCTGGCGTCCGCGACCTCGCCCTCGGCAACCCCGACCCCTCCCTCCTCCCCGATCTGGGGGCGGCGACGATCGCGGTGGCGGGCGGCACAGAACCCGTGGTTGCCGGCCCGACGGTCGGCGTGCGGCAGCGGATGTATGGCGAGGCACCGATCGATCCGGGGCTTGCGGCAGTCGCGGCGGCAGCGCTCGCAGCCGATGGCATCCCGTCGGAGCGGTTGACCGTGGTCAACGGTGCCCTCGACGGGATCGAGCGGGTGCTCGCGGCCCATCTCTCGCCGGGTGACCTCGTCGCGGTCGAGGACCCGGGCTGGCCAGGGGTGCTCGACCTCATGAGGGCGCTCGGGCTGGGACTCGTGCCGGTCGCGGTGGACGAGCGCGGGATGCGGCCGGACGCGCTCGCGAGCGCGCTGCGCCACGGTGCCCGGGCGGCGCTGCTGACGCCGCGCGGGCAGAACCCGACCGGCGCGGCGTTCGACGCCGAGCGCGCCGCGGTCCTGCGCGAGCTCCTGCGCGACGTGCTCGTCGTCGAGGACGACCATCTCGGGCCGGTGGCGGGCGTGCCGTGGCACTCCGCGGCGGGCGCGAGTGGCCGCTGGGCCACGGTGCGCTCGGTCTCGAAGTGGCTTGGGCCAGACCTGCGCTGTGCGATCCTCGCCGGCGACGAGCTCACGCTCGCCCGTGTCGAAGGGCGAATGTCGCTCGGGCCGGGCTGGGTCAGCGAGTTGTTGCAGCGCCTTACCGCGCGCCTCTGGTCGGACCCGGAGGTGCTGGAACAGGTCGAGCTCGCGGCGACGGTGTACGCGGCGCGGCGCGGCGCGCTCGTCGAGGCACTCGCCGCGGTTGGGCTGTCCGCAAGCGCGCCGAGTGGTCTGAACGTCTGGATCCCGGTCCCCGACGAGGACGCCGCGATCCGCGCGCTCCTCGCCGTGGGCGTGTCCGCCGCCGCGGGCGCCCCGTTTCGGCTCGGGGCCTCCTCGGCCGTGCGCATCACCGCCGCGACCCTGCGCCAGGAAGAGGCTCCGCCGCTGGCCGCCGCCCTCGCCGCGGCGGTCGACCCGCCGCGGCGCACGCGCGCGGCGTGAGTGCGACTTAAGTCCCAGTCACGTGGCGCGGTTCGCCGTGTCTCCCGGGCATGAAGATCATCATCGCCACCACGGCCCTCTCACTGCTGCTGACCGGGACCGCCCACGCGAGCGGCGCAGACCGCAACCGCGACGGGCTCCCGGATCGCTGGGAGCGCTCGCATCACCTCTCGCTGCACGTCAACCAGTCGCGGCGCGACCAGGACCATGACGGGCTCAACAACCGCGGCGAGTACCGGGCGGGGATGGATCCCCACAAGCGCGACTCCGACGGCGACGGGATCGCTGACGGCAAGGAGAACGCGGGCAGCGTGACGTCGTTCGCGAACGGCGTGCTGGCGATCGCGCTCGCCAAGGGCGGGACGCTCAGCGCGAAGGTCACCGACGCGACGCGGATCGAGTGCCCGCGCACCGCCCACGCGGCGGATGACCACGGCGGAGGCGGCGGCGGCTACTACGGCGGCGGCAACAGCGGTGGCGGCGGCGGCGGCCACAACGGCGGCAGCGACGACGGCGCCGGCTACTACGGCCGGCCCGCCCCCGCGGACCCCGCCGGCGACGACCACGGCAACCACGACGAGCCCGGCGACGACCACGGCACGGATGCGTCCGCCACTCCCGCCACGCCGAGCACGCCCGCGCCCGCCACGCCGAGCACGCCGGCGCCGGCCGCGAGCAACGACGGCTGCGGCACCGACAAGCTGACCGCCGGCACCAAGGTGCACGAGGCCGAGCTGAAGGCCGCCGACGGTGTGGCGATCTGGAAGGAGATCAAGCTCTAATTTCCCGGGCGTGATCCCGGACCTCTGGCACCCCGAGACGACCTACTTGAACACCGCGAGCTTCGGGCTCCCGCCCGACCCGGCCTACGAAGCGCTGGTCAGCGCCCAGGAGGACTGGCGCGCCGGCCGGGTGAGTTGGGAGCACTGGACGGCGGTCACCGATCGCGCACGAGCGGAATTCGCGACGCTCGTGCGCGTGCGCCCGGAGCAGATCGCGGTCGGGGCGACGGTCTCCGGGCTGATCGCCCAGGTGGCGGCGGCGATCCCCGATGGGGCGCACGTGCTCTCCCCGGAGCCGGAGTTCACGTCGCTGCTGTTCCCGTTCCTCGCGCAGGCGGAGCGCGGCGTGACCGTCAAGACGGTGCCGCTGGATCGTCTCGTCGACCACATCGACGAGACGATCGACGTGATCGCCGTCTCCGCGGTGCAGTCCTCGACCGGCGAGCTCGCCGCGCTCGACGCGATCGCCGGGGCCGACGCGCTGACGGTCATCGACGCGACCCACGCGATTGGCTGGCTGCCACTCGACGCGTCGAAGTTCGACGCCGTCGCCTGCGCCGCCTACAAGTGGCTGATGAGCCCGCGCGGCACGGCGTTCATGGTCGTGCGCGAGGAGCTCGCGGAGAAGATCACGCCGCACCAGGCCGGCTGGTACGCGGCGGCCAACCCGCTCACCGACCAGTTCGGCGCGCCGCTGCGGCTCGCGCCCACCGCCCGCCGGCTCGACACGAGCCCCGCCTGGTTCTCGTGGGTCGGCACCGAGCCCGCGCTGCAGGTGATCAACGAGATCGGCGTCGAGACCATCCACGCGCACGACCTCGAGCTCGCCAACCGCTTCCGCACGGGGCTCGGTCTCCCGCCGGGCGACTCCGCGATCGTCACGAGCGACATCGAGGACGCGGCCTCCAAGCTCGCCGACGCCGGGATCATGGCCGCCACCCGCGCCGGCCGCCTGCGGGCGAGCTTCCACGTCTACAACACCGAGCGCGACGTCGACACCGCGCTGGACGCGTTGACGTGAGCTACACCGCGCTGCACGTCGCCGACGTCGAGGGCGTGCCCTGGCCCGGCGGGATCACCTGGCATCCGCTGCGCATGGAGCTTCGGGCTGCGCGCCTTCGGCGCCGCGTTCTACACCGGCGGCCCGGGCGACACGGTGATCGAGCCGCACGTCGAGGCCACCGACGGCCGCGCCCACGAGGAGCTCTACCTCGTCTTCCGCGGCCGGGCGATCTTCACGCTCGGCGAGGACGAGCTCGACGTGCGGCCGAGCAGGAACGGGTTGTCCGGCGACATCACGCGCGGCAGCGGCACAAGTCAATGCCCCGCGAACCCTCAACCTCCATAAAGGGTCAGACCCTTTATCGAGGTTGAGGCCGGGAGCAACGCGTAGGCGCCCGCGCCCGCAAAGACGGTGCCGACGTGGGCGGCGGTCGTGCAGCCCGCGCAGGGTCGTGCGCCCGCCGATCAGCAGGACGAGAACGGCGCCGGTCAGCAGCAGCAGCGCTAACGGCGTGACGACGCACAGCACCAGTGCCGTCGCGACCACCTCGAGCAGGAAGATCGGCGCGTCGCAGAGCAGGATCTGGTCGGCGCGCGGCGCGTGCCGGCCGCCGAGGCGGCGCATCAGCAGCACCCGCACGGCAAGGGCGCTGTGCGACTCGAGCGCGCCGACGAGGAACGCGCCCGCGTTGGCGCCGTGGACGGGCATAGCGCGGCAGGATCGTGCCCTCGACAGCGGCGAGCGAGAGCCGAGTGAACCGCGCACCTAAGGGCACCTGAACGGGGTCTGACCCCGTTTGTCTGCCGGGAGCGGTCGCGGTTTGGCTCTGCGGCCCGCCTGACGGCGCGAACCTAAAGGGGGTCTGACCCCGTTTAGGTTCTGAGGAGCGAGGCGAGGTCCGATTCGAAGCCCGGGTAGGAGACGGCCGCCGCCTCCATGCCGTCGACTTCGACGCCCTCGGCTGACGCGAGGCCGGCGACGGCGCCGAGCATCGCGAGCCGGTGGTCGCCGTGGGCGGGGATCGTGCCGCCGCGCAGGCCGCCGGTGCCGCGGACGACGAAGCCGTCGTCGGTCGCCTCGATGTCGGCGCCGAGGCCGCGCAGGCCGTCGACCACGGTGGCGATCCGGTCGGACTCCTTGACCTTGAGCTCCTGGCCGCGCCGGTGACGACGGTCTCGCCCTCGGCGAAGCAGCCGAGCAGCGCGACCAGCGGCAGCTCGTCGATCGCCAGCGGGACCTCGTGCGGCTCGACCACCGTGCCGACGAGCGGACCCGCGGCCGACGTCGAGCTCGCACACGGGCTCGTCGGCCGTGATCGCCGCCCGGCGCCTCGAGGTCGCCGATGACGATCCCGCCCATCCGCTCGACGATCCGCACGAACCCGGTGCGCGTCCAGTTCGCGCTCATGTCGGTGATGACGATCCGCGAGCCCTTCACCAGGACCGCGGCGGCGATGTGGAACGCGGCCGAGGAGGGGTCGCCGGGCACGTGGATCGCGCCCAGCTCGAGCTCGTCGTGCTGGGTCAGCGAGATCCGGTCGCCGTCGCGCGATGATCCGGCAGCCGGCGCGCGCGAGCAGCCGCTCGGTGTGGTCGCGGATGGCTCGGGCTCGATCACCGTCGTCATGCCCGACGCGAGCAGCCCCGCGATCAGCACGCATGACTTGATCTGCGCGGACGCGACCGGGAGCGCGTACTCGATGCCCTGCAGCGGCTGCCGTACACCGTGAACGGCGCGAAGCGATCCTCGCGCGCGTCGATCCGCGCGCCCATCTCGCGCAGCGGGCGCGCGATCCGGTCGACGGGCCGGCGGCGGATCGACTCGTCGCCGTCGAAGGTCCACTCGCCGCCCGCTGGCCGGCGAGCCAGCCCGGCAGCAGCCGCATCAGCGTGCCGGCGTTGCCGACGTCGACGTGCGCCTGCTGCGCGCCGCGCAGCCCCGGCCCGCGGATCGTCAGCGTCGCCCGGCGCACCCTCCTCGACAAGCGCGCCCAGCCCGCGCACGGCGGCCAGCGTCGAGCGCGTGTCGGCCGCGTCGAGATAGCCCGTGACGTGCACGGGGTCCGCGCACATCGCGCCGAACAGCGCCGCGCGATGCGACATCGACTTGTCGCCGGGCGCGCGCAGGTGCCGCGCAACGCGCCGTCGGGCGAGAAGCGCCGCTTCACGCGCGCGCCACTTCCAGCCCGAGGTCGCGCACCAGGCGTTCGGCCTGCTCGGCGACGACGCCCGCCGCGGATCCACAGCGCGACCGTGCCATGCGAGCCGGAGGAGGGATACAGAGCCCATGTCCACGATGTCGATCGTCGCACGCCCGAGGGCCAGCGCGATCTCCGCCACGATCCCCGGGCGGTTGGGGACGAGCACGCGCAGCTCGTGGACCTCGCCGCCGGCGAGGTCGGACTCGAGCAGCCGCGCGGCGGTCTTCGCGGGCGGCGTCGTTCCAGGCGCGCGATGCCCTCGTCGTCGCCGGCTGCGAGCTGCGTCGCGCACGGTCTGCAGGCGCGCGACCATGTCGTCGATCGCCGCCGACCAGGGCGTCGGCGTTCGCGCGGTAGATGCCCGCCCCAGACGGCGGAGTTCGCGCCCGCCACGCGGGTCACGTCGCGGAAGCGACGGGCCGGTCGCGGGCAGCCGCTCGCCCTCCGCTGACGAGCACCCGCGCGGCCTGGGCGACGAGCACGTTGGCCAGCACGTGCGGCAGATGCGAGACGGTGCCCATGACGAGGTCGTGGGTCTCGGGCTCGATCGCCGTCGGCCACGCGCCGATCCGCGTGATCAGCCGGTGCAGCCGCTCGTAGGCCGTGCCCTGGGTGATCGCGCGTCGGCGTCAGGTACCAGGTCGCGTCGGCGAAGAGGTCGGCGCGGGCGTGCTCGACGCCCGAGGTCTCCGCGCCCGCCAGCGGATGGCCGCCGATGAAGCGCGGGTCGTCGACGGCGCGCCGACCACCACGCGCTTGACCGAGCCGACGTCGGTGACCACGCAGTCCGGGCCGGGCGCCGCGAGCACCTCGGAGACGACGCCCGCCAGCACCTGCACCGGGCGCGGCGACGAACGCGAAGTCCGCGTCCGCGACCGCCTCGGCGATGGTCGCGCACGCCTCGAGCGACGGCGCCGCGCGCGAGCGCGGCCTCGCGCGCCGCCGCCGACGGGTCGTAGCCGCTCACGTGCGCGCCGAGGCGCTGGCGGGCGGCCAGCCCGATCGAGCCACCGATCAGCCCGACGCCGACGACGGCGACCTTCACGCGGCGGCGCTCAGAACCTTGCCGGCGACCGCCGCGACGCGCTCGACCTGCTCGAGGTAGGCCGCGAACTCGTCGGCGTAGATCTGCTGCGGGCCGTCGCAGATGGCCTCTTCGGGGTTCGGGTGGACCTCGACGATGATCCCGTCGGCGCCCGCCGCGGCCGCGGCCAGCGACAGCGGCAGGACCATGTCGCGGCGCCCGGGCGCGTGCGACGGGTCGACGATCACCGGCAGGTGCGAGAGCTCCTTGAGCATCGGCACGGCCATGATGTCGAGCGTGAAGCGGTAGGCGGTCTCGAACGTGCGGATGCCGCGCTCGCACAGCATCACGTTCGGGTTGCCCTCCTTGAGGACGTACTCGGCCGCCATCAGCAGCTCTTCGAGCGTCGAGGAGAGCCCGCGCTTGATCAGCACCGGCTTGCCGGTGCGCCCGATCTCGGCCAGCAGCGGGTAGTTCTGCATGTTGCGCGCGCCGACCTGGATCACGTCGGCGACCTCGAGGATCGGCTCGACGTCGCGCGCGTCCATGCAGCTCGGTGACGATCGGCAGCCCGGTCTGCGCCTTGGCCTCGGCGAGCAGCTTCAGGCCCTCCTGACCCGAGCCCCTGGAAGCTGTACGGCGAGGAGCGCGGCTTGTAGGCGCCGCCGCGGAACATCGAGGCGCCGGCGGCGGCGACGGTGTGCGCGGTGGAGAGCACCTGATCGCGCGACTCGACCGTGCAGGGCCCGGCGATCATCGAGAAGTTGTCGCCGCCGATCCGTCGCCCGTCTACCTCGATCACGGTCGCGTTCGCCATGACGAAACTGGGGCGAGGAGAGCTTGTAGGGGCGCAGGATCGGGACGACCTGCTGCGACGCCGGCGTGGCCCTCGAGGCCGAGCCGCTGGACGTGCTCGCGGTCGCCGATCGCGCCGATCACGGTGACCTCCTCGCCGCGCGAGAGGTGCGCGCGGGCGCCGCAGCTCTCGATGCGGGCGATGACGGCCTGGATGTCCTCCTCGGTGGCCGTCGGCTTCATGACGATCATCATTTGCGTACTCCTGGGCAAGGCTGGCTAGAACGGTACGACGCTGTGGAGCTCCGGCGCTCGGCCCTTGGGCCTTGATGCGGCGGAGACGCACATGCGCCGGCCGAGCGCCTAGCTAAATCGCCAGCCGTGAATACGCGTAGGAGGACGCCCGCGGTGAAAATGGTGATGGCGGGCGTCATGCCATGCGCCGAGGCGAGCTTACAGCAGCAGCGGCGAGCGCTTCCAGGAAGCGCTCGTTCTCGGCCTGCGTGCCGACCGTGACGCGCAGCGCGCCCTCGCGCCCGAGCGCCCCGCCGGCGCGCACGAGGATGCCGCGCTCGGCCAGCCCGCGCATGACGTCGGCCTCGACGCGCTCCTCGCCGAGGTCGAACCAGACGAAGTTGGCCTGCGACGCGGCGGGCTCGATGCCCAGCTCGCGCAGTCCGTCCTCGAGCCCCATCCGCTCGGCGAGGTTGCGCTCGACGCGCCGCGTGACCTCGTCCTGGTGGTTGAGCGCCTCGAGCGCCGCCGCCTGCGCGGCCGCGTTGCAGAAGAACGGCTGGCGCACCTGGTCGACCGCGGTGCGGAAGCGCCTCGCGACCCGCACAGCGCGTAGCCGACGCGCAGCCCGCAGAGCCCGTAGACCTTGCTGAAGGTGCGCAGCAGCACGAGGTTCGGGTGCTTGTCGAGCAGCGCGACCGACTCGTCGGGGTCCTGCAGCACGTTGAACTCGATGTAGGCCTCGTCGAGGATCACCGCGACGTGGCGCGGGACCGACGCGACGAAGTCGGCGATCTCGTCCAGCGGCAGCGCCGTCGAGGTCGGGTTGTTCGGGTTGCAGACGATCACCAGCCGCGTGGCGGCGGTGATCTCCTCGGCCATCTTGTCGAGCTGGTGGAAGTGGCGTCGTCGAGCGGGACCTCGATCGCGCGCGCGCCGGAGGCCGCCGCGAGGTGCGGGTAGACGCTGAACGACGGCCACGCGTAGACGAGCTCGGCGCCCGGCTCGAGCAGCGCGTCGCCGGCCGCGAGCAGGATGTCGCAGGAGCCGTTGCCGATCGCGATCCGCTGCGCGGGGACGCCGTGGACGTCGGACAGCCGCGCGCGCAGCGCGGCGTTCGTCGGGTCCGGGTAGCGGTTGAGGCCCGTCAGGACCTTGTGACCGCCTCGATGACCGCCGGGATCGGCGGGTAGGGCGACTCGTTGGAGGCGAGCTTGGCGACCGGCCCTTCGAAGCGTAGCCCTCGGCGGCCGGGTAGACGGGGATGCGGCGGACCTTCTCGGCGAACTCGATCGCCATGCGGCGATACAGCAGGTTATCGGCGCAGCTGTCGCCGCGAAGCCGTCCAGCAGCCAGTCCAGGCCCGTGCTCGAAGCTCGTGCACCGGCAGCTCGCCCGCCCTGCGCCGACGAACTGCGCGAGCAGCGGGAACTCGCCGCTCTCGAGCAGGTAGCGGACGTCGGGCTCGTCGAAGGCGTCGCGAAGCGCGCCGTGACGCCCTCGCCGTGCGCCTCGGGCCGCCCGCGCGCCAGCTCGCGCAGCGTGAAGCCGACCGTGTAGTCGTCGACCGCGATCACGATCCCGCTCGAGCAGCTCCGGCGCGACGCCCGCGCTCGGCCGAGCGGCGACGACCGACGCGCGCCGACTGCTCGATGTGGCGCAGCATGTTCGGGGTCACGCGCGGGCGGTCCTGCAGCGTCGTCAGCAGCCACGGGTGCGCGAGGAACGTGTCGCGCGCTGTGGTGCGCGATCGCCTGCAGCGCCGTCGCGCCAGTCGGCCGGCAGCTCGGGCACGAGCATCTCCCCCGCGACCGTCGTCGCCCATCAGGTCCAGCAGCTCGTCGCGGGTGTCGAAGTAGTGGTAGAGCGACATCGCGCCGGAGCGCAGCTCGCGCGCGATCCGCCGGATCGAGACCGCCGTCCAGGCCCTCCGCGTCGGCGATGTCCAGCGCCACGTCGCGACGATCTCGGCGCGCGAGAGCGCGGCCCGCTGGCCGCGGCCGCGCGGCTCGGGGCGGGCCCAGATCGGCGGCTTGTGGATCGCTTGACATCTCGTACAGTGTACCACTATCGTACGCCGTACCATGACGTACAGCGTACGAACGACTGCGGTCCTCGCCGGGACCTGGCAGCGCTTCGGCGACACCGAGGCGCTGCGCGGGCTCGACCTCGAGCGTCGAGCCGGGCACCGTGCTCGGCCTGCTGGGCCACAACGGCGCCGGCAAGACGACCGCCGTGCGCATCCTCACCACGCTCCTCGCCCCCACCTCCGGCCGCGCGCTCGTGGCCGGCCACGACGTCGTCGCGCGAGCCGCGGCGCCGTGCGCGAGCTGATCGCGCTCGCCGGCCAGCAGGCCTCGCTCGACGAGCGCCTGACCGGGCGCGAGAACCTGATGCTGCTCGGCCGCCTGCAGAAGCTCGCCCAAGCGCGACGCGATCGCGCGCACGCGGCGAGCTGCTCGAGCGCTTCGGGATCGCCCACGCCGCCGACCGCCAGGTCGGCACCTACTCGCGGCGGCATGCGCCGCCGGCTGGACCTCGCCGCCTGCCTGGTGGTGCACCGCCCGGTCGTCTTCCTCGACGAGCCCACGACCGGCCTCGATCCCGCGCAGCCGCGCCGACATGTGGGGCGCGATCGGCGGCCTGGTCGCACGACGGCGCCGCGCTCTGCTGACCACGCAGTACCTCGAGGAGGCCGACCGGCTGGCCGACCGAGATCGTCGTGCTCAGCGGCGGGAGCGACCGTCGCCGCCGGGCACGCCCGCCGCAGCTCAAGGCGCGCGTCGGCGACCGCCGCGTGCACGTCGCGCTCACCGTACGCGGCGAGCTCGCGAGGCCGCGCGGCGTGCTCGAGCGCCACGAGCCCGAGCTCGACGAGCGCGCCGCGCCGGCTCTCGCTCCCCGCGCCGGACGGCCCGCGACGACCTGCGCGCCGTGCTCGACGCGCTCGACGCGGCCGGCGTCGACGGTCGACGAGGCGTCGCTCAGCCAGCCGACGCTCGACGACGCGTTCTTCGCCCTGCCGGAGCGGGAGACCGTCGCCGATGACCGCGACGATCAACGAGGTCCGGCTGCTCGCCGGCCGCTCGCTGCGCCACATCCCGCGCATCCCCGAGAAGGCGTTCGGCGCCGTGCTGCTGCCGCTCGTCTTCGTGCTGCTGTTCGCCTACGTCTTCGGCTCCGCGATCCAGGTCCCGGGCGGCGGCTCCTACCACGCCTATCTGGTGTCCGGGATCTTCGCCCAGTCGATGATCGGCACCGTGCCGGGCATCGCCGTCGGCGTCGCGTCGGACATCCGCTCGGGCCTGATGGACCGCCTGCGGACGCTGCCGATCGCGCGCGGATCGGTGATCGCCGGGCGCACGGTGGCCGAACTGGTCGAGCTCTCGGCGGGAATGGTGGTGGTGGCGCGTGTGCGGTCTGATCGTCGGCTGGGCGCCGCACGGCTCGATCCTGGAGACGACTCGGCGCGTTCGGCCTGCTGCTCTGATGGCCTTCGCGGTCACCTGGGCGGGCGTGTTCGTCGGCCTGATGGTGCGCGACCCGGACGGCGCGGACGGGATCGCGATGACCGTGATCTTCCCGATGATGTTCCTGAGCGGGATCTTCGTGCCCGTCGCCGGCCTGCCGGACGGGCTGCGCCAGATCGCCGAGATCAACCCGCTGACGCCGCTCGCCACCGCCCTGCGCGAGCTCTTCCACTCCCCGACCGGCCCGTCCCGGACGTCTGGACGCTCCAGCACCCGGTGCTCACCTCGCTCGCCTGGGCCGCCGTGCTGATGGCGATCTTCGTGCCGCTGTCGATCCGCCGTTACCAGCGGCTGGACAGCTGAGCCGGCTGGGCGCGACCGCGGGATCGTCGGCACGTCGCCCGACGGCACACCGACTGATCACTGGGCGCCCGCGAGGTCCAGCCGCAGCTTGGCGCGCCTCGCCGAGATAGACGTGCTCCGGCGCGCGCCGGTCGCATGTAGGCGTGGATGAGCACGCGGATCACGTGCGGCAGCGCGCCCGGGACCGGGATCTCGCGCGCGCACAGCAGCGGGACGCCGGAGAGCCCCATCTCGCGCGCGGCGACCGCCGGGAACTCGGCGTCGAGGTCCGGCGTGAGCGTGAAGATGCAGCTCACGAGGTCCTCGGCGGCGAGCGCGTTGCGCGCGAGGATCTCGCGCATCAGCGTCGTCGGTGGCGGCGAGGATCGCCTCGGCGGTGTTCTCGTTGACCGTGTTGGCGCCTCGGAGCGCGACCAGCCGCATCAGCGGGCATTCAACCAAGCGAACGCAGCCGTTCGACCTCCGCCGGGGTCAGCGCGCGGTGCTCGCCGGGCTCCAGGCCGCCCAGCCGCAGCGGGCCGAAGGCCGTCCGCTCGAGCGCTCTCACCGGGTGCCCGACCGCCTCGAGCATGCGCTTGACCTGGCGCTTGCGGCCCTCGTGGATGGTCAGCTCGACGTGGCTCGAGCTGAGCCGGCGGACCTTCGCGGGCGCGGTCAGCCCGTCCTCGAGCTCGACGCCCTCGCGGAGCGCGCTGAGCGCGGGCTCGTTGATCGGAGCGTTGGCGACGCGCGCGCGGTATGTGCGCGGGACCTCGAAGCGAGGGGTGGGTGAGGCGGTGGGCGAGCTCGCCGTCGTTGGTCAGCAGGATCAGCCCGGTCGTGTCGTAGTCGAGCCGGCCGACGGGGTACAGGCGCTCGCGCGCTCGGGACCAGCTAGACGACCGTCGGGCCGCCGCTGCGGGTCCTGGGCGGTGGAGACGACGCCCGGCGGGCTTGTTGAGCGCGTAGACGACGTGGGCGTGGCCGCGGCCTTGACCGCGCTTGCCGTCGACCTTGACCGCGCGCGCGTCGTCGACGTCGCGCGCGGGATCGGTGACCACTGGCGCCGTCGACGGTCACGCGGCCGTCGGCGATGATCTGCTCGGCGGCGCGCCGCGAGGCGACGCCGGCATGGGCGAGGTACTTGGCGAGTCGCATCGTCGCCTGCCACCATAGGTGGTCGTGGACCTCGCGTTGCTTGACCGACGCTTGCCGCGCCGGCGAGCCGGCGTTCCGCGCCCGGCAGGTCTGGCGCTGGGCGTCCTCGGGCGCCGCCTCGCTACGAGGAGATGACCGACCTGCCGGCCGCGCTGCGCGCGCGGCTCGCCGGCGAGGTCCCGTTCTCGACGCTCGCGCTGGTGCGCGAGGCGCACGCGTCGGACGGCACGGTCAAGGCGCTCTTCCACACCGCCGACGGCCGCGCCGTCGAGGCCGTGCTGATGCGCTACCGCGACGGCCGCCGCTCGATCTGCGTCTCCTCGCAGTCCGGCTGCCCGCTGACGTGCACGTTCTGCGCCACCGGGCCAGATGAAGTTCGGCCGCAACCTGACCGCGTCCGAGATCCTCGACCAGGTGCTGCACTTCCGCCGCATCGAGCCGCTCGACCACCTCGTGTTCATGGGCATGGGCGAGCCGATGATGAACCTCGACCACGTGCTCGCCGCCGCGCGCCGGCTGCCCGACGTCGGGATCACGCACCGCCGCACCGGCATCTCCACCGTCGGCTGGGTGCCGGGGATCGACAAGCTGACCGAGACCGACATGCCGATCCGCCTCGCGCTCTCGCTGCACGCGCCCGAGGACGCGCTGCGCTCGCAGATCATGCCGGTCAACGAGCGCTACCCGCTCGCGCGAGGTGCTCGCGGCCTGCGAGGCGCTTCTACGCACGCAAGCGGCGCCAGGTCTTCATCGAGTACGTGATGCTCGCCGGCGTCAACGACGGCTACGCGCAGGCCGTCCAGCTCGCGCGGCTCCTCGATCCCGCGATCTACAAGGTCAACCTGATCCCGTACAACCCGACCGACTCGGTCTACGACGGGTCCTCGCGCGCCGCGATCGACGCCTTCAAGGCCGCGCTCGAAGAGCACGGCCTGCGCGCCACCGTGCGGCTGACGCGCGGCCGCGACATCGACGCGGCCTGCGGCCAGCTGGCCGCGCGCACCCCGGCGACCCCGGCGGCGTGACCAAGACGTCGCCCCGGCGAGTGCGGCGGCGCACGCGGGGCGCGGTCGCGGCGCTGGTCGGGATCGCGCTCGTCGCAACGCCGCTGGTCCTGCCGCGCCCGGACGCGAAACCGCCGAAGCCGCCGCGCTCGCGGCCGGATCTCAAGCCGCCGACACTGAAGGCCACGGGCCGGGCCAGCGGCGACGTGCTGCTGGCGCCCAAGACCCGCAAGGGGCAGTCGGGCCCGATGATCCTCGACCCGACCGGGAAGCTCGTCTGGTTTCACCCGCTCGCCGCGAGGATGCTCGCCGACGACTTCAAGATCCAGCGTTATCGCGGCAAGCGCGTGCTGACGTGGTGGGAGGGCAGGACGAACGGGGCCGGCTACGGGCGGGGCAGCTGGGTGATCGCCGACTCGTCCTACCGCGAGATCGCGCGCGTGCGCGCCGGCGACGGGCTCTCCGGCGACCTGCACGACATGCAGCTCACCGACCACGGCACGGCGCTGCTGACGATCTACCACGTGGTCAAAGCCGACCTGCGGCCGATCGGCTCCGCCAAGAACGGCCAGGCCGTCGACTCGATCGTGCAGGAGGTCAACGTGCCCAGCGGGCGCGTGCTCTTCCGTTGGCACAGCCTCGACCACGTGAAGATCACCGACTCCTACGCCGGGCCGCCGGCCCCCGGGCACCACTTCCCGTATGACTACTTCCACGTCAACTCGGTCGATGTCGATCGCGACGGCAACCTGCTGATCTCGGCCCGCAACACCTGGACGGTCTACAAGGTCAACCGCAAGACCGGCCGCGTGATGTGGCGCCTCGGCGGCAAGCGCAACGACTTCACGTTCGGCAAGGACGCCAAGTTCGCCTGGCAGCACGACGTCCGCCGGCAACCCGACGGCAGCCTGACGATCTTCGACAACGAGTCCTCCCCCAAGGAGGCCGACGCTTCGCGCCTGCTCACGCTCAGGCTCGACGAGGCACACCACCGGGCGCGGCTGCAGCGGGCGCTCACGCACCCGCTGAACATCGTCTCCGACGCCGAGGGCGACTTCCAGCCGCTCCCGGGCGGCGGGAGCTTCGCCGGCTGGGGAATCGTCGGCCGCGCTTCCGAGTTCGGCGCGAACGGCAAGCTGCGCTTCGACGTCAAGCTCCAGACCGGCTGGGACAGCTACCGGGCATTCACCTTCGCCTGGCACGGGACACCGACGACGAAGCCCGCGCTGACCGTCGAGCGCGACGGCGATGACGTGACCGCGTACGCGAGCTGGAACGGCGCCACCGACGTGACGCGCTGGCAGCTCTTGGCCGGCGACTCACCCTCCGCGCTGCGCGTCGTGGCGACCGCGCCGCGGACGGGCTTCGAGACCACCCTGCGAGCGCATACCGACGCGGCCTACATGGCCGTGCGCGCGCTGGCGGGGAGCCGCGTGCTCGCGACCTCGGCCGCCGAGCGCTGACGGTCGCGCCGCAACTGTCGGCGCGCCCGCGGGTTGCGACGCGCGTGCCGAGAACCTCACTCGCCGTCATTGTCACGTTCGGCGCCGCGCTCGCCCTTGCCGCCCCGGCCGCCGCGGCGATCTCCGCCTACCCCGCGCCTGGCGTGCGCACCGCCGGCGCGAGCACGCAGATCAGCCTGCGCGGCGCGCCGCCCAGCGCGCTTGCTCCGGTCGTCGTCAGCGGGTCGCGCAGCGGCCGGCACCCCGGACGGCTGCTCGCACATTCAGACGGCCTCGGGGCGAGCTTCGTGCCGGACAAGCCCTTCACCGCGGGCGAGCGCGTGACCGTGCGCACGAAGCTCGACATCCTCGGCGCGCACGCCGGCGACTACGGCTTCACGGTCGCACGCCGCCCCCCGCCCAAGCCGACGCGCGGCGCGGAGCCCAACGATTACGGTCACGGCGCGGTTCGGCGCTTCGTGACGCGGCCGGACCTGGTTCCCCCGGCGGTGACGGTGACGACGCGCGCGGCCGGCCGTGACGCCGGGCTGATCTTCATCGCCCCCAAGGCGGGACGCGGGCAGGACGGCGTGATGATCCTCGACGATGACGGACAGGTCGTGTGGTTCAGGCCGGCGGGCCACCGTGAAGAGGCAACGGACTTCCGCGTCCAGACCTACCAGGGCAAGCCGGTGCTGACCTGGTGGCAGGGGCGGCTGATCGGCGGCGACGGGCGTGGCGAGGGTGTGATCTACGACGACCACTACCGGGCGCTGCCGCGCGTGCGCGCCGGCAACGGCTACAGCATGGATCTGCACGAGTTCGAGCTCACGCCACAGGGGACGGCGCTGATCATCAGCTATGACCCGGTGATCGAGGACCTCCGGGCCTTCGGCGGGCCGCGCGACGGCATCGTGGTCGACGGCGTCGTCCAGGAGATCGACGTGGCGACCGGGCTCGTGCTCTTCGAATGGCACAGCATCGGTAGCGTCAGCTTCGAGGACACCCACGAGCGCGCGCCCAAGGGCCATGGGCAGTGGGACTACATGCACCTCAACTCGGTCGCGCTGGACACCGACGGGAACCTCGTGGTCTCGGCGCGCCACACCTCGACCGTCTACAAGCTCGACCGCTCCACCGGCAAGATCCTGTGGCGGCTCGGCGGGGAGCACTCGGACTTCAAGCTCGGCCCAGGCGCGACGTTCGGCTCCCAGCACGACGCGCGGCCACAGCCGGACGGGACGCTGACGCTCTTCGACAACGCCACGCCGCCGCCGCTGCGCAAGGCGTCGCGCGCGGTCACGCTGCGGCTGGACACCCAACGCCACACGGCGACGCTGGCCCGCAGCCTCTCCCATCCCGACGGGCTTCTCGCCGCCACCCAGGGCAGTGTCAGCCTGCTGCCCGGCGGCAACGCGTTCGTCGGCTGGGGCTCACGCCGCTGGTTCTCGGAGTACGACGCCGCGGGGAAGCTGGTCTTCGACGCCCAGCTCGCGCCCGGCAACGACACCTATCGCGCGTTCCGCCTGGCCTGGACGGGCACGCCGATCACCGCGCCGCACGTGGTGGCGCGCCGCGGGGAGCTCGCGCATGACGGTGCGCGCGAGCTGGAACGGCGCCACCACCGTCGCCCGTTGGCAGCTGCTGGCGGGCAACACGCGCACCAACCTCAAGCCCGTCGCGGCGGTACCGCACGCCGGCTTTGAGACCGCGATCACCGCGCCCCGCAAGGCCTACGCGGCCATGCAGGCGCTCGACCTCGCGGGGGCGCCGATCGGCACCTCGCCCGTCGTGAAGGTGCAGTGACCGTCGGGAAGCTCTGCTAGGTTCGCGACGGTGATCGGCTCTCTCCTGGCCCGTCGCTGGTCAAGTCAACTCGCGACGCTCGCGATCGCCTGCCTCGCCGTGTGCGGCTGTGGCGGGTCTGACGGCGGCGGATCCGCTGACGCGGTGACGGTCAAAGCTTTCGAACTGCCCGGCTATGGCACCGTGCTCGCGACCGCGGGCGGGCAGCCGCTGTACCTGCTGACCTCCGACCCGGACGGCGCGACCAGGTGCGTCAACTCCTGCACGAAGGAGTTCAAGCCGCTGACCGCCAAGGGCGACCTCACCGCCGGCGACGGCGTCAACGCCGACATGCTGGACACGTTCAAGCGCGACGACGGCGGCTCGCAGGTGCTCTACAACCGTCACGCGCTCTACACCTACGTCCGCCCGGACGCGGGGGTGGGCGCCGGCGCCGGGGTCGAGTACGGCGGCGGGACCTGGTACCTGGTCGACCCCTCGGGGATTGCCATCAACACGACCGCAGCCGGCGGGTACTGACCCTGCGCCGCCGTATGAACAAGCTGATCCTCGCCGTCCTGGGCCTCGTCGTCGTCATCGGCGGGGTTTCCGTCGCCGCGCTCGCGCGCAGCGGCAACGACGACCCGCAGGCCACGCCGACGGCGGTCACCACCGCGCAGACGGCCACGCCGACGCCCGTGCCCCCCGAGGCCGTCATGGTCTACCCGGCGCCGGGCGTGATCTCCGCTTCGCCCGAGACCCAGATCAGCTTCCGCGGCATCGCCCCGGACAAGATCGGCAAGGTCGAGGTCCGCGGCTCGCGCAGCGGCGAGCACAAGGGCAGGCTGCGCGCGCACTCCGACGGCCAGGGCGCAAGCTTCTTGCCCGCCAAGCGCCTTCCGGCCGGGCGAGAAGGTCGAGGTCGAAGACCGACCTCGACATCGCCGGCGCCAAGAAGGCGACTTCGAGCTGACGGTCGAGCGCCCGGCCAAGCTGCGCCCGATCCGCCCGCAGAACCCGCCCAACCTGGCCGCGCGCGACGGTCAAGCTCGCCAGCCGCCCGGACCTGATCCCGCCGGCGGTGAAGATCTCGACGTCCAAGGCGGGCCTGACACTCAGGGCGACATCTTCATCGCGCCCAAGGGCGGGCCGCGGCAGGACGGCCCGATGATCATCGACGACAAGGGCCAGCCGTCTGGTTCAAGCCGATGCCCGGCGGCCGCATGCCGACCGACTTCCGCGTGCAGAGCTACCAGGGCAAGCCCGTGCTGACCTGGTGGCAGGGCGCGACTGGTCGGGCGACGGGCACGGCTAGGGCGTGATCTACGACGAGCGCTACCACCGGGATCCGCACGTCCATGCCGGCAACGGCTACGCGATGGACCTGCACGAGTTCACGATCACGCCTCGAGGGCACGGCGCTGATGATGTCCTACGACCGCGTCAAGGCCGACCTGCGCAAGCCTCGGCGGGCCGGTCAGCGCCACCGTGATCGACGCCGTCGTCCAGGAGATCGACATCAAGACCGGGCTCGTCCTCTTCGAGTGGCACTCGATCGGCAGCATCGGGCTCGACGAGAGCAACGAGCCGCTGCCCGAGAAGCGCGGCGGCGAGTACGACTACATGCACCTGAACTCGGTCGACCTGTGCCCGAACGGCGAACTTCCTGATCTCCGCCGCAACACGTGCGGCATCTACAGGATCGATCGCGCGACGGCGCGGATGGATTGGCGCCTGGGCGGCAAGCGAAGTCGAGCTTCAAGCTCGGCACGGGCACGACTCGGCGTGGCAGCACGACGCGCGGCTGCAGCCCGACGGGACGATCCGGATCTTCGACAACTGCGCCTCGCCGCCGGTGCACGAGGCCTCGCGCGGCGGTCGTCGTGCGCGTCGACGAGACAGGCGAAGACAGGCCACGCTCGTGCCGGCGAGCGCGCACCCGAAGAAGTGCTCGCGGCACCCAGGGCAGCGTGCAGACGCTCGCCAACGGCGACAGCTTCGTCGGCTAGGGGTCGCAGCGCTACTTCGCCGAGTTCGACCCCAAGGGCAAGCTTCTCTACAGCGGTGAGCTGGCGCGCGGCAACGACAGCTACCGTGCCTTCCGGCCGCCCTGGAACGGGCAGCCGAGCGCGCACCCCGACCTCGAGGCGCGGCGCTCGAGCGGTCGGTGAGCGCACACGCGAGCTGGAACGGCGCGACCGGCGTCGCGCGCTGGGAGCTGCTGGTCGGCCCAGGCAAGGACGCCCTCGAGACGGTCGCCACGGCCACCGCGAGCGGCTTTGAGACGACCCTGCGCGCGAAAACCACGGAGCGCTACGTCGCCGTCCGCGCGCTCGGCGCCGACGGGGCGACGCTCGGCACTTCGGCGGCCGTCGCGGTCAAGGCCAGATGAGTCGACGGCGAGAACCCTGTGCTACGTTCGCGTCCGTGGTCAGCGTTTCGAGGCAACGCGTGATCGGCCTGCACCGGAGCGTCGTCACGGTTTTCTGCGCGCTGGCGCTCGTGGCGGGCTGCGGTGGCTCCTCGGGCGATGACGCAAAGACGCCGAGCGGCGGCAACTCAACCGCCGACAGCAAGCCCACAATGGTCACGACCCGCGACGTCCCCGGTTACGGCACGGTGCTCGCAACGTCCTCCGGTAAGCCGCTGTACCTGCTCAGCGCCGACCCCAAGGGCGGCAGCAAGTGCACGGGCTCGTGCGTGAAGGACTGGCCACCGCTGACCGGCGGCAAGCCCTCGGCCGACGGCAAGGTCGACTCGTCGAAGCTCGACAGCTTCAAGCGCGGCGACGGCGGCCGGCAGGTGCTCTACAACGGGCACGCGCTCTATACCTACACGGGCGAGGAGCTCGCGGGCATCGGCACGAAGCTGCTGGGCGGCGCGTGGTACCTCGTCTCTCCGAAGGGCGAGCCGATCAAGACCACCGCGACCGGCGGCTATTGATCCCCTACGTCTCCGAAGCCGGCGGGCGCCGATGACGAGCGTGGAAGAACGCGAGCGGGCGGTCGCCGCCGAGCCCGACAAGCGCGCGCCGCTGATCCTGATCGTGTGCTGCGTCGCGCAGTTCATGGTCATCCTCGACCTCTCGATCGTCAACGTCGCGCTGCCGCTCGATCCAGTCGGCGCTGCGGATTCTCGCCGCCCGACCTGCAGTGGGTCGTCGACGCGTACGCGATCATCTTCGCCGGCTTCCTGATGCTCGCGCGGCCGCGCGGCCGACGCTTCGGCCAGCGCCGCGCACTTCGTGGTCGCGCTCGTGCTGTTCGCGCTCGCCTCACTGATCGGCGGCGCCGCGCCCGACGGACTGGTCCTGATCGTCGCCCGCGGCGTGCAGGGCATCGCCGGCGCGGGATGGCGGCGGCTCGCTGGCGATCATCACCGCGTCGTTCCCGCCCGGGCCGAGGCCACCGGGCGATCGGCATCTGGGCGAGATGAACGGCCTCGGCGGCGCCTGCGGCGTGCTCTTCGGCGGGATCATCACCGAAGCGCTGAGCTGGCGCTGGGTGCTCCTGATCAACCTGCCGATCGGCATCGGCGCGGCGATCGCGGCCGCGCGCGTTCGTCGCCGAGCGCGTGGCAAGCGCGAGCTGACGCTTCGACCTCGCCGGCGCGCTGCGCTCACCGCCGGCCTGCTGATCGCCGTCTACGGCGGCGTCGACCGCGGGCTCGAAGGGCTGGGGCTCGGCCGACGCGCTCGTCCCGATCGTCCTCGGCTCGTGCTGCTGGGGTGTTCGGCGCTGTCGAGGCGCGCTTCGCGTCGACCCGCTGGTCCCGTTCAAGGCGCTGACGCACGAGCTGCGAGCCGCGATCAACGTCGTGCTGCTCTTCAGCGCGTCGCTGTTCCCGATGTGGTTGCTGAGCTCGCTCTACCTGCAGCAGGTGCTCGGCCTCTCGCCGCTGGAGACCGGGCTGACCTTCCTGCCGATGACGCTCGTGGCGATCTTCCTCGCCGCGCGCGCCGGCCGGGAAGCTCGCGACCCGCTGCGGGCGTGCGCCCGTGCTCGTCGGCGGCCTGTCGATGCTGACCGCCGGCCTGCTCTTGCTGGCTCCGTCGGCCCCGGCGGCAGCGGCATCGTCATACATCATCGTCCCCGGCATCCTGGTCGCGGTCGGGATCGGCTTTCGATCGTCCCTCGACGATCGCCGCGACGACCAGACCGAAGGCCCGCCAGGCAGGACTGCCTCCGGCCTGGTCAACACCGCGCGCCAGGTCGGCGGCGGCCTCGGGCTTGGCGGTGCTGATCACGATCGCCACCCAGCGCACGAGCGCACTGATCGGAGACCGGCAAGCCCGTGCCCGCGGCGCTGACGCGAGGGCTTCAAGCTCGCCTACATGTCGGCGCCGGCTGGCTGGCCACGGCGGCGCTGCTGACGTTCTTCCTGCTGCCGGCCGGACGAGGCGCTCGAGCAAGGCGCGGGTGCGCGGCTTCGCGCTGGGCAGCGTGGCCATCGCGCTCGCCGTCTTCGTCGCGGTCGAGATCGCCGTCCCGCGCTCGCATCGCCGCGCTGGCCGGCGCATACACCACCAACGGCACGCTGCAGCTTTGCCATCCGCGCCGGGCGCTGCACCCGCCCAAATGCCGCCGATCGCCAAGACGCGCAAGCCCTCGCTGCCGACGGCTACATCATGACGGCGAACTTCCTCGACCTAACCAACCGCCGATCGTCGGCCAGAGCGGCCCGCTGATGCTCGACCGCCACCTTCAGCCGGTCTGGTACAAGCCGGTGCCCAGGACGTCGTCGCCGCGAACCTCAGTCTACAGCCTATGACGGCAAGCCCGCGCTAGGCTGGTGGCAGGGCGAGGTCACGCGACACCGGCGCGACCGAGAGCGGCGAAGGTCGTCGCTCGTCGACCAGACTACCGCACGCTCGCGCGCTCGAGGGCGACCGATGGCTGGGTGATCACCCTGCACGCGCTGGCGATCGACGGCGACAGCGCGTGGGTCACGGCGAACAAGAACGTGCCCAAGGATCTCTCGGACGTAGGGCGGCGTCAACAACGGCGTGCTGGTCGACTCGGCGCGTGCAGAAGTACGACCTCAGACCGGCAAGCTGCTCTACACCTGGAGCGCGCGCGACCACATCCCGCTGAGCCGACTCCGAGACGCAGCCGCCGCCGAACGGGTTCCCGTGGGACGCCTACCACATCAACTCGCTCGACCTGACCGGCGACGGCCGCTCGCTGGTCTCGATGCGCAACACCTGGGCGGCTTACCTCGTCGACCTCGACAGCGGCAAGATCGCCTGGCAGCTCGGCGGCCGGCACTCGAGCTTCGAGCTCGGCCAGGGCGCCGCCTTCGAATGGCAGCACGACGCCGTGCTGCAAGGACGACTCGACGGTCACGCTGTTCGACAACCACTGCTGCGAGATCACCGGCGCGGGCGACTACCTGCCCGCGACGCATCCCTCGCGCGGGCTCGTGCTCAAGCTCGACACGAGCAGCCACACGGCCAGCGTGGACAAGCAGTACTCGCACGGGGCGACTTTCGCGGCGGAGTACATGGGCAACGTGCAGGAGCTGCCCAACGGGCACACGTTCGTCGGCTGGGGCCAGGTGCCGTTCATCTCGGAGTTCGACCAGTCCGGCAAGCTGATCTTCGACGCCGCCTTCCCGATCCCGAACATGAGCTACCGGTCGCGCTTGCGCGACTGGGTCGGGAAGCCGGCGAGCAAGCCGCGCGCCGCCGTGCGCGACTCGCAGGTGCTGGTGAGCTGGAACGGCGCCACCGAGGTGGCGCAGTGGAGGGTCATGGCCGACGGCGCCGCGGTCGCCACCAAGCCGCGCAGCGGCTTTGAGACCGCGATCAAGGTCCCCGCCGGCGGCAAGCGCTACCAGGTCCAGGCGCTCGACGGCCAGGGCCAGGTGCTCGGCACGTCGGACGCCGTGGCACGCTGAACATCCCACGAAGGAGATCGACATGAAGGTCATCGGAGCAGGACTTCCGCGTACCGCGACCCTGACCCAGCACGCCTCGCTGGAGATCCTCGGCCTTGGTCCTTGCCATCACATGGTCAGCGTGTTCGCCGACCTTCCGATGTGGGAGCGCTGGCGGGCGGTGCTCGACGGCGACCTGCGGGCCTCCGAGCTGTTGGGCGACCACCCGTCGGCCGTCGACTGGCCGAGCTCGTACTTCTACGAGCAGCTGATCGAGGACTTCCCCGACGCCAAGGTGCTGCTGAGCGTGCGCGACGGCGAGGGCTGGGCGCGCAGCATGCGCAACACGATCTGGGAGTGCCTGTACGGCGATGGGCTCGTCGGGCACATGTCCGAGGCGCGCTGTCGCATCGACCCCTTGTGGGACGGCTGGATGTCCACGCTGAAGGAGATGTGGACGGCCCGCGGGCTGCTCAACGGCAAGGAGACCACCGACGAAGGGATGGCCGACGCGTTCAACCGCTACAACGAGCAGGTCCAGGCGACGGTCCCGGCCGAGCGGCTGCTCGTCTGGAACCCGAAGGACGGCTGGGAGCCGCTGTGTGACTTCCTCGAGCTGCCGGTGCCCGAGGTTGGCCTCCCCCACATCAACGACACCGAGGCCTTCGGCTGGCTGATCGTCGACGGCGCGCTGGCGACGATCCAGAACTACCGCGCGTCAGTGGCCGTCCCGGCCCACCGCTTAGTCAGCATGGACGCTTGAGGAGGCTGGCCCCCGCGTTCGCCGGGTCGCGGGTTAGCCTCGCCGGTTCGTGTAGCCGTCGCGGTCAGTGCCGCATGCGAAGGAGGACCAGCCATGCCTGACGTTAGCTCGTGCGCGCCTGCGGAGGTGCGTCGGTGGGTGGCGTTGGATGTTCATAAGCTTTCGATCGTGGCCGCGGCGTTGCCGCCGGCGGGCGGGCGGCCGGAGGTCGTGCGGATCGAGAACACGCCGAAGGCGGTCCGCGCGTTGATCGCCAAGCTTGGCGGGCCGGCGGGGTTGGCGGTGGCCTATGAGGCCGGGCCGACGGGCTGGGCGCTGAAGCGGCTGTTGGACTCGCTGGGGGTGGCGTGCGATGTGATCGCGCCCTCGTTGGTGCCGGTGCGCCCGGGGGATCGCGTCAAGACCGACCGGCGCGACGCGAAGAAGCTGGTCCGGTTGCTTCGCGCCGGCGAGCTGACCTTCGTGGCGCCGCCGACGCCAGAGCAGGAGGGCCTGCGCGACTTGATCCGCTGCCGCGAGGATCTCCGTGACGCGCGCGATCGCGCCCGCCAGCGCGTGATCAAGGCGCTGCTGCGCCACGGGCACGTCTTCACCGACGGCAAGCACTGGACGATCCGTCACCGCAACTGGGTCGCGGCGCGGCGGCTGGAGGACCCGGTCGCGCAGTTGGCGCTGGAGACGATGCGCGCGCACCTGGAGATGACCGAGACCCAACTGCGCCAGCTCGATGTTCAGCTGGACCGGATCGCCGGCCAAGAGCGCTGGCAGCCCGGCGTGCGGGTCCTGACCAGCTTCCGGGGGATCGCGACGCTGACGGCGCTGAGCCTGTTGGCCGAGATCGGCGATTTCCGCCGCTTCGGATCGGCCAGGGAGCTGATGCGCTACCTCGGGCTGACGCCGTCTGAGTACTCCAGCGGCGAGTCCCAGCACCGCGGGCACATCACCAAGGCCGGGCCCGTGCACACGCGCCGCTTGTTGATCGAGGCCGCCTGGCACTACCGTCACCCACCGAGGCTGACCGAACGCCAACGCGAGGCCGCCAACGCCGCCCGCCGTGACGGCGAGCCCGAGCTCGCGCCGCTGATCGCCGCGCGCGCCTGGCAGGCCCAGGTGCGCCTCAACCACCGCCACCGCGTCCTCACCCGCGAGCGCAACAAGCGCGCCACGGTCGCCAACGTCGCCGTCGCGCGCGAGCTCGTCGGCTTCCTCTGGGCCGCCATGACCGAACAGCCCCTGCGCGAGGAGCCCGCCGCCGCCTGAACAGAGCCCCGCGCACATCACTCAGAGCCCCCGCTCACCCCCGGCGGAGGCTGGGCGGCCGGTGCCCGGCGCGTCCGAGGAACCTCGACACAGGCTATGCGACCACCAGGACTCGCGAACTTAGTCGGAGGCACCTCACGACACCGGACACTGCCATGCGGTCCCGACCCGCGCATATCAGACTGACCAGCCGTCGATAAGCACGCCGGCACCGGCCGCCGAGCCCCCGCCACCACCCACACGCCTCACGGCCCGCCACGGCCGTCGACGCAAGCTGCGCCGCCACACGCTCGCACCAACCCCACCCCCGCTCACATGACCACACCCATCCCCACACAACGGCTCTACAGGACGAAAAACCCGCTGCCCCAACCGCGCCTTGACACGGGCGTCCATATCAGCCTGGATCCAGGCTTAGCTGTTCCAGAGGCCGTGCGCGCGGAGCTGCTCGACGACCTCCGCCGCCGCGGCCTCGGGCGAGAGGCGCGTCGTATCGAGGTGGAGGTCGGGCGCCTGCGGGGGCTCGTAGCGAGCTCTCGACGCCGGTGAAGTTGCGCAGCTCACCCTTCGCGCCTTGGGTACAGGCCCTTGGGGTCGCGCTCCTCGGCGACCGCGAGCGGCGCGTCGACGAAGACCTCGAAGAACTCTTCCGGCTCGAAGAGCGTCGCGGGCCGCGCGCCGCTCGCCGCGGAACGGGCGAGATGAACGCCACCATCACGATCAGCCCGGCGTCGACCATCAGCTTGGCGACCTCGGCGACGCGGCGGATGTTCTCGACGCGGTCCTCGGCCGTGAAGCCGAGGTCGCGGCTGAGCCCGTGACGGACGTTGTCGCCGTCGAGCATGTAGGTGTGCACGCCGTCGGCGTGCAGTCGCTGCTCGACCAAGTTGGCGATCGTCGACTTGCCGGCTCCCGACAGCCCGGTGAACCAGAGTACGCGCGGGCTCTGGCCTTTGATCGCGGCGCGCGCCGCTTGTCGACGTCGAGCCGCCTGCCACTGGATGTTGGCCGCGCGGCGCAGGCGCGAAGTGCAGCATGCCGGCGGCGACCGTCCAGCGCTGACGCGGTCGATCGAGGATGAAGCCGCCCAGTGTCGCGGTTCTCCGCGATAGAGATCGAACGCGATCGGCCGGTCGAGCGCTATGTTGACGTCGCCGATCTCGTTGAGGTCCGAGCGTTTCGTGCCGGCGAGCGCGCTCGAGCGTGTTGGGGTCGATCCGGCGCTTGGGCTGCTGACAGTCGCGCACGCCGATGCCCGATCCGAGCGCGCATCATGTAGCTGCGGCCGGGCAGCAGCGCGTCGTCGGCCATCCAGACGATCGTCGCCTCGAACTGGTCGCCGACATCCGGCGGACGGTCGGCGGCGGCGATCGTGTCGCCTCGGCTGACGTCGATCTCGTCCTCGAGCACGACCATGACGGCTGGCCCGGCAACGGCCCGTCGAGGTCGCCGTCGCAGGTCACGATCCGCTCGACGCGCTCTCGCGGCCGGCCGGCAGCACGACGATCTCGTCCCCGGGCGCCACCGTGCCGCCGCGACACCGTTCCCGGCGAAGCCGCGGAAGTCGCGTCGGGCCGGATCGACCCATTGGACGGGCATGCCGGAATGGCGCGGACTGCATCCGCTCTTCGTCGAGCTCGACCGTCTCCAGCTACTCGCATCAGCGTCGGGCCGTCGTACCACGGCATCGCCTCGCCGCGCGTGATCGACGTTGGCGCCGGTCAGGGCGACGAGCGGGATCGCAGTCATGTCGTCGAGGCCGATGTCGGCGGCGTGGTCGCGGGGAGCTCTCGACGATCTCGTCGAAGGCGCCTGGTCGTAGTCGACGAGGTCCATCTTGTTGACTGCGACGACCACGTGGCGGATGCCGAGCAGCGAGCGAGGCAGCGTGTGCCGGCGGGTCTGGGTCGAGCATGCCCTTGCGGGCGTCGACCAGCACGACGGCGCAGTCGGCGGTCGAGGCGCCGGTGACCATGTTGCGCGTGTACTGCTCGTGGCCGGGCGTGTCGGCGACGATGAACGTGCGCCGGTCGGTCGAGAAGTATCGGTAGGCGACGTCGATCGTGATGCCCTGCTCGCGCTCGGCGACGAGGCCGTCGAGCAGCAGCGCGAGGTCGAGCTCGCCGCCCTGCGTCCCGTCCCGGCGCGAGTCGGCCTCCAGCGCCGCGAGCTGGTCCTCGAAGATCATCTGCGACTCGTAGAGCAGGCGACCGATCAGCGTGCTCTTGCCGTCGTCGACGCTGCCGCAGGTGATGAAGCGCAGCAGCGTCTTGGCCTTGTGCCGCGCGAGGTACCCGTCGATGTCTCGGCGCGGCCTTCTCGATGCGCCCATTAGAAGTAGCCCTCCTGCTTCTTGCGTCTCCATCGATCCGCGCTGGTCGTGGTCGATCACCCGCCCTGCGCTCGGAGGTCCTCGCCGAGCAGCATCTCCGCGACGATCTCCGGCAGCGTGTCCGCCGTCGCTCTCGATCGCGCCGGTCAGCGGGTAGCAGCCGAGCGTGCGGAAGCGCACCTTGCGCATCGCCGGCTGCTCGCCGGGCTCGAGCGGAAGGCGCTCGTCGTCGACCATGATCAGCATCCCGTCGCGCTCGACGACCGGGCGCTCGGCGCGCGAAGTACAGCGGCACGATCGGGATCTGCTCGCGGTAGATGTAGAGCCAGATGTCGAGCTCGGTCCAGTTGCACAGCGGGAAGACGCGGATCGATCTCGCCGGGCGCGCTTGCACGCGTTGTAGAGCCGCCAGAGCTCGGGCCGCTGGCTCTTGGGGTCCCAGCGGTGGCTGGCGCTGCGGAACGAGAACACGCGCTCCTTCGCCCGCGAGCGCTCCTCGTCGCGGCGGGCGCCGCCGAAGGCGACGTCGAAGCCGTGCTCGTCGAGCGCCTGCTTGAGGCCCTCGGTCTTCATGATGTCGGTGTGGACGGCCGAGCCGTGGTCGAACGGGTTGATGCCCTGCGCCGACGCACTCCTGGTTGGCGTGGACGATCAGCTCCAGCCCGAGGCTCGCGACCGTCTGGTCGCGGAACGCGTACATCTCCCGGAACTTCCACGTCGTGTCGACGTGCAGCAGCGGGAACGGCGGCGGCCGGGGTAGAACGCCTTGCGCGCCAGATGCAGCATGACCGAGCTGTCCTTGCCGACCGAATACAGCATCACGGGGTGCTCGGACTGCGCCACGGCATCCCTGATGATGTGCACGCTCTCCGCTTCCAGCAAGTCCAGGTTGCTCAAGCGGGCCGGTGCGGTCGTCGCGGCGGCCTGGAACTCCTTCATGTCTGCATCTGGGATCGGGAAACGCACGGGTGCGAAAGGTATTGGAACAGCAAGTGGGCCTCTAAGGGCAGCTTACGTGCGCACTGAGCTTGAAGCCGGATTTGCCGCCGAGGCGCCGCATGATAGTGCTCGTGCCCCGGTTGATCTTGTAGAGCGTCAAGGTGCCGTCCGGCGCAGCCGGCGCGACGATCAGATGCAGATTCCGCACGCTGGCTCGCAACTCATGAGCGCCGGAGAAGTTGCGCATCGTGTGCGCTCATTTCTCCGTTATGCGGCAGTATCCTCGCGCCGTGCGACGCGCCGTGCTGGTCTTGGTAGCCGCCGTGGTGCTCGTCGTGGCCGGCGGTGTGGTCTTCGCCCTGCAGGGAGGCGACGCGCCGCCGCCGCCCAAGCTCGCCCAGCGCGGCGTGCTCGAGGCCGTCCAGGACCCCGCGTGGAAGGTCGGCGCCGGCTCGTTCGCCGGCTACCGCGTCGACGAGGACTACCTCGGCGCCGGCGTGCGCACCGCGGTCGGGCGGACGAGCGCCGTCACCGGCACGCTCGCGCTGCGCGGACCGCGGGTCATCGGCGCCGACCTGCGGGCGGACATGACCCAGCTGCGCAGCGACCAGGGCGAGCGCGACGACACGTTGCGCCACCGGGCGATCGAGACCGACCGCTTCCCGGCGGCGGTGTTCGCGCTCTCGAGCCCGTTCACGATCGGCAGCCGGCAGCGCGTCGCGGGCTCGCTCACGCTCCACGGCGTGCGCGCGCCGATCACGCTCACCGTGTCCGGCGCGCTGCGCGGCCGGCGGCTGCAGCTCGTCGGGCAGGCGCGGATCGCCTTCGAGGACTTCGGGATCGAGCCGCCGAGCGTCGCCGGGCTCGTGAAGGTCTCCTCCCACGGAACGCTCGAGTTCTCGCTCGTCGCCTACCCCGCGGGGTAGGGCGGCTGCGGCGATCCCGGCTCGGGCTCCGGCCAGGCCTGGCGCTCGAAGCGCGGCTGGGACGGCTGCGGCGCCGGCGCGCTGCGCGCGCACTCCTCGACGGCGCGCGTGAGCTTGCCCGCGACCGCCACGGCGAGGATCGCGCCGATGATCGTGAGCAGCTCGCCGATCAGCATCGAGGTCGTCGCGTAGCGCAGCGTCGTCGGGTCGTCCGTGTTGCGGCCCGCGCGCGAGGCGAAGAAGCCCCACCAGCCCTGGACCAGGAACGCCGCCCACCAGAAGCCGACGAGCGCGCCGTAGCGGCCCCCGGCGGCCCCGCGGCGGATGTCGTTGACGATCTGGACCGGGCGGAAGAGGCTGAGGATCGGCACGAACCACGCGCCGCCGGCCCAGCCGGTGCCGTAGCGGCGTGCGCCCGCAGCGATGAAATCGAGGTTGGCTCGCGCTTCGGCCCGCCTTCGAGGCGGCGTGCCGATGATGGCGTTGTCGTCGATGGCCATCGCGGCCCAGTACACGCTGCTCCACGCGCGCTCGTACAGCAACGACATGTCGACGAGGCGGTGCTGGAGCACCTGGAAGGACCCGATCGGCCGGTCGAACTGCTCGCGGGTCTTCACGTAGTCGAGCGTGGCGTCGAGCATCCAGCGTGTCGTGCCGATGAGCTCGGCGCTGAGCGCCGACCGTCGCGCGCGCCAGCCCACGTGACGGATCGCCGCAACTCGCCCGTCACCGGCGCGAGCTGTACGTCGGGCGAGACCTCGAACATCCGCGGGAGAGGTCGAACGGCTCGAGCAGCTGCCCGGCGTGGCCGCTCGACGAGCGCGATCGCCGTCCTCGTCGACGATCGGCGACGAGGTCGACGCGGTCGCCCTCGATCGCGGGCAGCTCGTACGGCCAGCGCGTCGTGATCGAGCCTGTCACCTCGCCGTCGGCAACCCGGGCCAGCAGCGCGTCGTCACCGATCGCCGCGACCACCGGCGCGAACAGTGCGACCGTCGGCACGAACGCACCCGGCACGAGCGCGGCGCCCATCTCCTCGAGGAACACGCAGAGGTCGACGGCGGGGCCGGTCGCGAGGCCGGCGAACTCGGTGAGCCGTGCGTTCAGCGGATCGGCGACGGCTCGGATCATCGAGGTACGCGCGCACGAGCGACGTCGGGCAGTGCTCCCGCACCAGCGCGCGCCCGGTCTCGCGCAGGAGCTCCTGATCGGGCGTGAGGGAGAAGTCCATCAGTACGCCCGCGGGCGCTCGCTCCGCAGTCGTCGGACGCGTCATGACGTGGAAGCCGAGGACGTGGCGGGCGATGGCGTTGCGCTGGATCTCCGACGTGCCGCCGCCGATCGTGCCCGAGAAGGTGCCGAGCAGCTCGCGGCGGTTCTCGGGCGACGGGTCGATCTCGAACGCGAGCTGGGCGAGGCGCTTGCGGAGCTCCGACGTCGCCAGCTTCAGCAGCGCGTGCTCGGGCGCCGCGCCCGACTTCTCGTAGCTCGCGAAGCCCTTGTAGCCGAGGGCGCGCAGCCCGGCGACCTCTTCGTACCGGGCCATGAGCGTGCGGCGCACGGTCGGGTCGTCGAGCACACCCTTGGCGCGGGCCTGGTCGACCATGCGCCGGAACACGTGATCGAGCGCGCCGACCCACTCGAGCCAGAGACCGGCCCGCTCGTGCGCGAGGGAACCCATCGTGACCCGCCACCCGTCGTTCATCTCGCCGACGAGGTTCTCCTGCGGCACCACCACGTCGGTGAAGAACACCTCGGCGAAGTCGGTCACCGCCGGTGGCCTGACGCAGGGGGCGCACGTCGATGCCCGGCGTCGCCATGTCGAGGATGAGCACGCTGATCCCGCGCTGCTTGGAGTCGGGCGCGCCGGTGCGCACGTAGAGGAAGCACATCTGCGCCCACATGGCGTACGACGTCCAGACCTTCTGGCCGTTCACCACGAAGTGGTCGCCGTCGAGGACCGCACGGGTGCGCATCGACGCGAGGTCGGAGCCCGCGCCGGGCTCGCTCATCCCGATGCACCACACCGTGTCGCCGCGCAGCGCCGCGGGCACGAGCTCGCGCTGCTCCTCGGTGCCGAACTCGAGCAGGCTCGGCGCGACGATCGCGTGGCCGGGGAAGTGCATCGAGCGCGTGATGCCACGGGCGGCGAGCTCGTCGAAGTACACGAGGGTCTGCACGTCGGTCGCGTTGCGGCCGCCCAGCTCGGGCGGGTTCCCGGGGACGAGCCAACCGTGGTCGTAGAGCGTGGCCTGCCACTCGCGCGCCCAGTCGGGGATGCCGCCCTCGCCCCACGCCGGCTCCATCCCCCGCCCGATCGCCCTCGGGCGGCGCGTGCTCGTCGAGGAACGCAACGAGCTCGGCGCGGAACGCCTCTTCCTCGGGTCCCCAACCGAGCTGCATCACACGGGCTTTCGCTACCGCAGCTCGTACGCGCTGAGATCGGGTGCGGCCATCTCGGTGCGGAACCGGTCGAACGTCCAGGGCCACGTCGACGGCACGCCGCGGTCGTCGAGGTACCAGCTGCGACACCCCGTCGCCCAGATCGTGGTCTTGGCCGCCTCGGTGCGCGCCGCCTCGAACGACTCGGTCGCGTCGTGCGTGGGGCTGATCTCGCGGCACTCGCCACGCTGCAGCCGCTCGACCAGCTGCATGATGTAGCGGAACTGGAGCTCGGCGACCTCGATCAGCGAGAAGTTGCCGACGGGTCCGTTCGGGCCGTTGAGCATGAACAGGTTCGGGAAGTCGGGGATCGAGATCGACAGGTACGCGATCGGGCGCTTCGCCCACGCGTCGGCGAGCGTCACCCCGTCACGGCCGATGACCTCCATCGGCCGCATGAACGCGTCGACCGCGGAAGCCGGTCGCCAGCACGAGCACGTCGAGCTCGTGGAGCCGCCCGTCGCGCGTGCGCACACCCTTCGGCTCGATGCGCTCGATCGCGTCGGTGACGAGCTCGGCGTTGGGCTGCTGGATCGCGTCGTAGAAGTCGCCCGACACGACGAGCCGCTTGCACGCGGCGCGGTAGTCGGGGCGGAGCCGCTGCGAGCTCCGGGTCCTTCACCTTCTCCTCGAGGTGCGTGCGGCACGTGTCCTCGATGATCTGCATGTGCGGCGAGTCGGCGTCGACGACCGCGTTGCCGAACCCGGCGGCGAAGAGCTCCGCGATGCCGGCGTGCAGCTCCTGCATCTTCTCCGGGTGGCGACGGAAGTCGTCCTTCTCCTCCTCGGTGTACGCCAGGTTGTCCTGCGGGACGATCCACTGCGCGGTGCGCTGGAAGAGCGTGAGGTGCTCCACCGTCGCCGACGACCGCGGCGCAGATCTGCACGCCGCTCGACCCGTTGCCGATGACGCCGACGCGCTTGCCCTCGATCCGACGCTGTGATCCCAGCGTGCGCTGTGGAAGGCGTGGCCCGCGAACGTTTCGAGCCCGTCGATGTCGGGGTAGCGCGGCTGGTGCAGCACGCCGGTCGCCGCGATCACGACGTCGACGACGTCCTTCGTGCCCGTCGCCGTCTCGAGGTGCCAGCGGCCGTCGACGAGCTCGCAGCGTGTGACCTCCTCGCCGAACCGGATGCAGCGCTCGACGTCGTGGTCCTTGGTGACCTGCTCGAAGTACGCCTCGATCTCGTCTCCGGGCGAGAACGTGTGGCTCCAGTCGGGGTTCGGCGCGAACGAGTACCGGTAGAGGTGCGACGGGACGTCGCACGCGATCCCGGGATAGGTGTTCTCGCGCCACGTGCCGCCGACACGGTCGGCCTTCTCGTACACGGTGAGATCGGTGAAGCCGGCCTCGGTCAGCTTGATCGCGCTGAGGATGCCGGCCATCCCCGCGCCGATGACCGCGAACCGCAGGTCAGCGCGGCGCCGCCGATCCGCCCGACCCGTTCGATCCGGCTGCCATCAGATCTGCAGGCCGGGGTGGCGGCTCTTGAAGATCTCCGCGTACACCGCCGGTCCGATCTCGTCGGGCTCCCAGCGCTGGCCGTCCTTCACGATCTCGGTGCCGACGGTCCACGGCTGGTAGTGCGCGATCGAGTCGCCGACGGCGCGGAACACCTGACCGGTGATCGTGATCGACTCGTCGGACGCGAGGAACACGACCATCGGCGCGGAGTTCGCCGGGTTCATCGGCGTGAACTCGGTGTACTCCTCGGGCTCCTTCAGCTCGAGGTCCTTGACGATCGTGCCCGCGAGCCGCGTCATGCCTCCGGGACACACCACGTTGGCGCGCACGCCGTAGCGAGCGAGCTCGAGGCTCAAGGTGATCGTCATCGCCGCGATGCCGGCCTTCGCCGACGCGTAGTTCGTCTGCCCCGCGTTGCCCTGGAGCCCGGCGCCCGACGAGGTGTTGATGATCGACGCCCGCGGCTGGTTGCCGGCCTTCGACTGCTCGCGCCAGTACACCGCGGCGTGGTGCGACGGTGCCCACGTGCCCTTGAGGTGCACGCGGATGACCGAGTCGAAGTCCTCCTCGGTCATCGAGAAGATCATGCGGTCGCGCAGGATCCCGGCGTTGTTCACCAGCACGTCGAGCTTGCCGAAGGTGTCGATCGCCTGGTGGACCATCGCGCGCGCCCCGTCGAAGTCGGCGACGTCGTCGTAGCTCGCGACGGCTTCGCCGCCGCGGTCACGGATCAGCGCCGCGACCTCGTCGGCGGCCCGGCTGTCGGCACCCTCGCCCGTCGACGACCCGCCGAGGTCGTTCACCACGACCTTCGCGCCCTGGGCCGCGAGCTCCAGCGCCTCGCCGCGTCCGACGCCGTGCCCGGCCCCGGTGACGATCGCGACCTTGCCGTCGAGCATCCCCATCAGCGCTCCTCCCGCACGGCCGTCAATCTAGGGAGTCCGACCGATCGCGTGCGGCAGCCGGCGCCGACGCGCCAGCGGTGCGCCTAGCGGACTAGCGCCCGGCGATCTCGTGACGCACGAGGTCGACGATGTTGCCGAGCGTGAGGTTCACGTCGACGAGATGCAGTCCCCAGGTCGGCCCGAGGGCGTCGACGACTCGAGGCCGCGTATCGCTCGGACGGCCGACGTCGTCGATCTGGAGCCACGACGCGCCGTCGGCCTGGGTGCACGTGCCGGTGTAGAGCCGAGGCTGCTCGACCCACGGCGTGGCGGCCGTGTACCGGGACGGCCGGCTCATGCCCAGCGGCCCCGGGAACGGCGTCGTGCGGAAGAACGAGTCGAGCGCGCCGGTGCCGCCGGCCGGCGCGGCCGGGTTCACGCAGAGCACCTCGAGCGTCGCGGGGTCCTGGCCGAGCGAGCGGCACCGGGCCGACGCCCGCCCGGCCGAAGCGCGAGTCGGGCGGCGGAGGCTGGTCGAAGCTCGAGTAGGCCACGACGCAGCCCGTCTGCGTCGAGCGTGCGGCACGCGGGCACGTGCTGGAACGAGCCGCCCACGTCGCTGACCCTTCGCCACGGTGACCTGCCCACCGATGAGCAGCGCCGACAGCAACTGCTTGCGCACCTGCGGGTTCGGGTCGATCTCGCGCTTCACGAGCGCCGTGAGCATCACCGCGCCCTGCGAGTGGCCGATGAGCACGACCTTGCGCCCGTCGTTGTCGTGCGTCGAGGTAGTCGTGCCACGCGGCGAGCACACCCAGGTACGCCTTCACCCGCGCCGCGATGGGCGTCGGCGTCGGCGTCGCGGATCGTGCTGACCGTCAGCTGGGGATACATCGGCGCGAAGACGCGGCAGACCTGCGAGAAGCGCGACGCCTGGGTCTCGGCGACTGCGATCTCCTCGGGGTCGATCGTGAGGTCGGCGTTGGGGCCGGGCTGACCGCTGACCGTCGGGTAGACGTAGAAGCAGTCGATCGGCGGCGTTCTTCGCGGGCTTCGGGTCGATGACGGTGGTGCGACCGTTCGGGCGAACGATCGTCGTCGCGAGGCTGCTCTCGCACGGGTTCGGCGTGGTGCCCGGACGGCACAGCCAGACGGTGCCCGACGCCGGTGCCGGTCTGTGCCGCAGTGCGCGGGCACGCCGCGCGCTCACCGCCCCCGCGGAGCGCGAGACCGATCACGGCGATCGCGAGCGCGGCGCACGCCTCTCGATCACGCCATCACGGTAACGGGCGCGCGCGGCGTGGCGGCTTCAGGGACCGAACGCGCGCCCGGGGAACCACTCCGCCGCCGGGTCGACGAGCACGTTCACGATCGCGGGCGCGTCGGCTGCGAAGGCGCGGTCGAGTGCCGGGCCGAGCTGATCGGGGGTCTCGACGAGCTCGCCGACGCCGTCCCACATCGACGTCATGCGCTCGTAGTTGCGCACGCCGAGGGGGATCCACTGCGCCGACCAGCCGCGGTTGTTCATGATCACGGTCACGATCGGCAGGTCGTGACGGGCCGCGGTGTCGAGCTCCATCGCATGGAAGCCGAAGGACCCGTCACCGACCATCCACACCACGGGTGAACCCGGCCGCGCGCATGCCGCGCCGAGCGCGAGACCGACACCGTGACCGATGGTGCCGAGCGGCCCCATGCTCGTGACGGTGCCCCCCGCCGGCGCGTCGAAGCCGACGTTGCACCACAGGACGTTGTTCGACGCCGTCGGGGATCACGGTGGCGCCATCGGGAAGGCGCCGGGTGACTTCGGCGCAGACGCGCATCGGGTGCAACGGGGTCGAGTCCGACGCCGCGAGGCGCGCCTTGGCCGCGGTGATCTCGTCGCGCTGCGCCCGCAGGCGGGCACTCCAGTCGCCGAGGTCGAGCGGGCCGAGCAGCGTCGGTCAGCCGACGCAGGAACGCTCCCGCGTCGGCGACGACGCCCAGATCGGGGGCGCGGACGGAACGGCCGAGCTCCTCGGGGTCGATGTCGACCTGGATGAGCGAGTCGAGATGACCGAACGCGCCGTACCCGAAGAAGTAGTTCATGCGGCTCCCGACCACGAGCAGCACGTCGGCCTGCGCCACGACCTGCTGCCAGTCGCGCCCCATGGAGAGCGGATGGTCGTCGGGCACGGTGCCGCGCCCGGCCTGGCGGGTGACCACGGGCATTCCGGTCTCGTCGACGAAGGCCTGGAGTGCCGCGGCACCGTCGGGCGACCACCACACACCGCTGCCCGCCACGATCGCCGGCCGTCGTGCGCGGCGGATCAGCGTCGGCGGCGCCCGTCACGAGCTCGTCGGGCGGACCGATGGCGCGGCGCTCGCGCCACTGCGACGGACCGGCGGCGCGGACGCGAGCCGTGTCGACGCGCGCGTGGGCGAGGTCGATGGCGATCTCCACGTATGTGGGGCCGGGCCGCCCGCTCGTCGCCGCCGTGAACGCGCGGGCGATCGTCTCCGGGATCCGCTCCAGATGCTGGACGCGCCGCGCCCACTTCGTCACCGGCTGCACCACCTCGAGCTGGTCGAGGTACTCGACCTCGCCGAGGTCCTCGCCGCGACTCGTCGCCGCGCCCGCCAGGCACACCAGCGGCACGCCGTCGTGCAGCGCGGTCGCGAGCCCGGTCACCGCGTTGGTCACCCCCGGGCCGGCCGTGACGAGGCACACGCCGGGCTCCCCTGTCGCCAGCGCCCACCCGTGGGCCGCGTAGACGGCGGCCGCCTCGTGGCGCACGTCGATGATCCTGAGGCCGGCGCCGGGCGCCGCCCACCACGTCGGGTTGATGTGACCACCACCGAGCCCGAACACGTGCGTGACGCCCTCGGCGACGAGCGCATCGACGCTGAGCTGCCCGGCGTCGCGCTCGGGGCTCATGCCGAGGCCAACAGCTCGTCGAGGTGACGGCGCACCGCGTCGACGCGAGTCTCGGCAGGCGTGGCGTCGTTGAGCTCGCCGAGCGCGCGCACGTCCTCAGGCGGGAGATCGCAGAGGCGCGCCACGACGTCGACCGCGGTGCCGCCCTCCTCCGGATGGTTCACCCAGAACGTCGAGCCGTAGATCGCGATGGGGTGGTAGCCCGCGCTCAGCACGATCCACCCGAGGATGCAGAAGCCGCCGTCGGCCATCAGCACGCCGGCGTTCAAACGCTCCGGGAGCGAGTCGCGCACGCGGGTGAGCAGCTCCGTGTTCACGTTGCACACTCCAGCAGATCGCAGCGGGCGGCGCCTCTCCGGTCGACCTGCCCCGGCGGTCGGTAGCGTTGCGACCATGGTGAAGTCGGGTCCCGCGACGTTCCTCTTCACCGACATCGAGGGCTCGACGCGCATGTGGGAGGAGCAGCAGACAGCGATGCGGGCTCGCTCGCCCGCCACGACGAGCTGCTGCGCGCCGCGGTCGAAGGCGGCGGCGGCGAGATCGTGAAGATGACCGGCGACGGTGTGCACGCGGCGTTCGACCGCGCCGAGGACGCGATCGCCGTCGCGGCCGGCCGCGCAGCGGAGCCTGGCCGCCGAGGAGTGGGGCGAGACCGGCGCGCTCACGGTGCGCATGGGCGATCCACACCGGCGGCGCCGAGGCTCGCGACGGCGACTACTACGGCACCGCGGTCAACCGGGCGGCGAGGCTGATGTCGATCGCGCACGGCGGCCAGGTGCTCGTCTCGCACGCGACCGAGCAGCTCGCGCGTGACGTGCTCCCCGCCGACGTCGATCTGCGTCGACCTCGGCGAGCACCGCCTGCGCGACCTCACGCGCCCCGAGCGCGTGTTCCAGCTCGTCGCCCCGGGCCTCGGGACCGAGTTCCCGCCGATCCGCTCGCTCGACGCGCACGCATCGAACCTGCCGGTGCAGCTCACGAGCTTCGTCGGTCGCGAGCAGGAGCGTCGCGGCGATCGCGAGCCCTCCTCGAGCAGCACCGGATGGTGACGATCATCGGCGTCGGCGGCGTCGGCAAGACGCGCCTCGCGCTCGAGGTGGCCGCCGAGCTGGTGCCGCAGCTGCAGGACGGCGCGTGGTTCTGCGAGCTCGCGCCGGCGAACGACGCCGAGTCGATGATCGACATCGTCGCCTCGACGCTCGGCGCCATCGACCGGCCCGGCATGACCCGGCGAGAGAGCGTCCTCGACTTCCTCGCGCACGAAGCACATGCTCCTCGTGCTCGACAACTGCGAGCACCTGCTCGACCCGGCGCGCCGACCTCGCCGCCGACGTGCTGCGTCGTGCCCGCGACGTGCGGATCCTGGCGACGAGCCGCGAGGCGCTCGGGCGTCCCCGGCGAGCAGGTGTGGCGGCTGCGCTCCCTGTCGATGCCGTCCGAGACGGCGACCGGCGCCTCGACGATCGTGGCAGCGGCCGACTCGGTGCGACTCTTCGTGGAACGGGCCCGAGCGAGCCGGCCGGAGTTCGCGCTCGACGACCGGGAACGCACGCGCGGTCGCCGAGGTCTGCCGGCGTCTCGACGGCATGCCCGCTCGCGATCGAGCTCGCGGCGGCGCGCGTGCTCACGATGCAGCCCGCGGAGATCGCGAGCCGTCTCGACGAGCGGTTCCGGCTGCTCACCGCCGGACGGCGCGCCGCCGTCGAGCGCCACCAGACGCTCCAGGCGACCGTCGACTGGTCGTACTCGCTCCTCGACCGACGCCGAGCGGACTCGTGTTCGCCCGGCTCGGCGTGTTCCCGGCATCGTTCGACGCCGACGCCGCGGCTGCGGTCGCGGCCGGCGACGGCCTCGAGTCGATGGGACGTGCTCGACGCACTCGCGTCGCTCGTCGCCAAGTCGATGCTCACGAGCGAGGACGCCGGCGACGGCACGACGCGCTTCGGGATGCTCGAGACGCTGCGCCAGTACGGCCGCGATCGGCTCAGCGAGCTCGGCGCCGACGAGATCGACGCGCGCCAGCGCCGCCACGCCGCGCACTACGCCGACCTCGCCACCGAGCTCGGCCTACGGCTCAGGACGAGCGACGAGATCCCGGCCAGGCGCCGCATCGTCGCTCGAGATCGAGAACTTCCGCAGCGCCATCACCTGGGCACTCGAGCAGGAGGATGAGGCCGAGCACCAGCTCGCCGTCCAGATCGCCGGCCCCCTGGTCGATGATCGTCGGCCAGCAACGGGCGCTCGGGTTCGGGTGGTACGTCGAACGTTGCGCTACCGGCCGCGCTCGATGCTGCCGCCCGACCTGCGGTTCATGGTGCTCGGCGGCGCGGCGTTCAGCGCAGTCCAACGCGGCGAGCTCGAGCTGCGCACGAGAGCTGCTCGACGTCGCGATGGCGAACGGCGTGCCGAGCAACGCCGTCAACTACTCGACGACCTACGCAGCGCTCGGGATCGTCATCGCCGCGACCGACTTCGACGAGGCGTTGCGCATCCTCCGCGAGGGAGCGCGACATCGCGGAGCGGATGGGAGACGAGTTCGGGGCGGCGATCCTCCAAGTCGCAACATCGGGGTGTATGCCGCGAACCGCCGGCGACGTCGAGACGGCGCTCAGCGCGAGCGAGGAGGCTCTGGCGCGGCGCGCGTCGGCTCGGGCAACCCGAGTGCGATGGCCATGGCGAGCGTTCGGCTGGGCCGCGGCCCGGTGGATCGACGACCCGGAAGCGGCGCGCGCCGCGCTCGAGGAGTCGATGGCCCTCACGGAGAGCGGTGCGAGCGACGTCATCGCACGGCAACGTGCTGCAGCTGCTGGCTCGACTGCAGGCCAACGCCGGCGAATCTGCTCGATGCGCTCACCATGCAGCGCTCAGCCGTCCGCGGCACGGTCGCGGCGGGGAACCGCCTCTCGATTGCCGGGAACCTCCTGTTCATGGCCGAGATCCTCGGCAACGCCGGGATCGAGCCCGAGGTCGTCGGTGTCCTCGAGGGAGTCGTCACTCGGAGCTCCGCAATGAGCATGGCGGCCGTCGGTGGTCGCGAGCGCGAGATCCATGACCGCGCGATCGAGAACGCGCGTCGAGCCGTCGGCGCAAGAGCGGTTCGAGGCGCTCCTCGCACGCGGGCGGCGCGATGACCTACGAGGAGGCCATCGAGTACGCGGTCACGGAGCTCGACCGGATCGTCGCCGAGCTGGGGAGCGAGGAGCCTGGTCGCGAGCGATAGTGTTATCGGATCCGATAACATCAGGGGATGGATGCGAGCGGCATCGTCCAGAAGGCCCGGGAGCACGCCGGGCTCTCGAAGCGGGAGCTGGCCCGGCGGGCCCACACCTCGCCGGCGGCGATCGTCGCCTACGAGGCCGGCACCCGTGATCCGACGGTCGGAACCCTCGTGCGGCTCGTCGCCGCCGCAGGGGCCGACGTCGAGATCGATGTCGAGCCGGCGCCCGGCCCGTCCGGCGCCGGCACGGCCGGCGAGCTGCTCGCCCAGGTGCTCGAGCTGGCCGAGCACCTGCCTCGCCGACGCGCGGCGCGTCGCCTCTCGTATCCACCGTTCCCGCGCTCGGCCTGATGCCGTCGCTCGTCGACCAGATCGTCGAGATCGATCGGGCGCTCGACGAGCGTTCGGTGCCGCACGCGTTCGGCGGGGCGCTCGCGCTCGCGTTCCACATCGAGGAGCCACGCGCGACACGCGCGACATCGACGTCAACCTGTTCGTCGCGCCGGAACGCGCGGCCGAGGTGCTGGCCGCCTCCCGGATGGCGTGACCTACGGCGATGCCGACATCGCGTTCATCGAGACCGACGGCCAGGTTCGTGTCTTCTGGGACGAGACACCGATCGACCTCTTCTTCTCGACGCATGCGTTCCACGACGTGGCCTGGCTCGAGCTCGAGCGTGTGCCGTTCGCCGGCACGACGATCCCGATCCTCGGTGCCACCGAGCTCGTCGTCTTCAAGGCGTTCTTCGACCGCACCCGCGACTGGGCCGACATCGAGGCGATGCTCGACGCCCATACACCCGACGTGCACGCGGCGTTGGGCTGGCTCGTCGACCTGCTCGGCGCCGACGACCCCCGCGTCACCCGGCTGCGCGATCTGCTGCGTCGGGAACCCCGACCCGAGCCGCGCTTCGGCACCTGACCGACGCTCAGCGCGGGTCGAGCACGTCCTCGAGCTCGTGGTGCGAGCGCGACGCGGCCCACGCGACGTACGCCGCCATCGGGAAGGCGATGACGTTCGTCGCGATGATCACGACATCGGACTGCAGCAGTCCGTAGACGAACCAGGCCACGCACATCCCGGTAAGGAGCGTGTACGTGCTCGCCGAGAGTCCCTCGAGCCGATGCGGCTCGCGCCGGACCTCGAGGAGCTGGGTCAGCACGCTCGTGACCGCCATGAGACCCGCAACCGCGACGATCGGCTCGGTGAGCGCGCCGACCTGCGAGAGCCCGATCAATGCGAAGGCGCCGACGATCGCGGCAGCAGCGCGGCCACGAGCGAGCACGCCGTTCCGGACGAGCTCGATCGTCACGACGAGCTGACCGCTCATCACGCCGAGGTTGGCGACGAGCACCGGAACCAGGCCGCGGGCGATGCCGTACCCGAGCCACGCCGCCGCGGCCACCATCGACTGCGTGATCGCGCCCGCCGACACACCGTGCACCCCGTGACGCAACGCCCGGAAGACCTGCGGCCACGCGAAGACGACCGTCAGCAGGACGGCGACGACCGCAACCACGT
>CAVXTD010000001.1:0-141466 GCA_963764565.1 uncultured Actinomycetes bacterium | reverse complement strand
GACGGTTCCAGCCGTGTCCCTTCCGTGGAGAGCCGGTCACATTCGCGTTCCAGGGACTGTCCCTCGGACACGGCCGGATGGGCCTTGGCCCGCCCGGCCTACGACGCGAGCGTCTCGGTTTCGCCGACGAGGACCCGGCGCGGCTTCGAGCCCTCGTAGGGGGAGATGATCCCTCGGCGCTCGAGCATGTCGATCAGGCGGCCGGCGCGCGTGTAGCCGACGCGAAGGCGGCGCTGGAGGAGCGACACCGACGCGGTCTGGGCCTGGACGACGATCTCGATCGCGCGCTCGAGCAGCGGATCCTCGTCGGGGTCGAACTCGCCGTCCTCGTCGTCCGCGTCCTCGACGCGCCCGCTCGGGCGGCTCGAGCAGCGACTCGTCGAGCTCCTGCTCGCGCTGGCGCGGCACTGCTCGACGAGGAGCGCGATCTCCTCCTCGCTGACATACGCGCCCTGAAGGCGCTGAAGGCGCGACGTGCCGAGCGGCTTGAACAGCATGTCCCCCTGGCCGAGGAGGCTCTCCGCGCCCGCCTGGTCGAGGATCACCCGCGAGTCGGTCTGGCTGGAGACCGCGAACGCGATCCGCGAGGGCACGTTCGCCTTGATCATCCCGGTGATCACGTCCACCGACGGCCGCTGCGTCGCGAGCACGAGGTGGATGCCGACCGCGCGCGACTTCTGCGCGAGCCGGATGACCGCGTCCTCGACCTCCTGCGGCGAGATCATCATCAGGTCGGCGAGCTCGTCGATCACGACGAGCAGGTACGGCAGCTGCTTCTCGCCGCGGCCGCGGAGCGCGCGGTTCATCTCCGGCAGGCTTCGGGCGCGCACCGGCTCATCCGCTCGTAGCGGCGCTCCATCTCGCCGACGACGTTCGCCAGTGCGGCGGCGGCGGTCTTCGGGCTGGAGACGACCGGCGTGAGCAGATGCGGGATCGACTCGTAGAAGCCGAGCTCGATCCGCTTCGGGTCGATCAGGATCATCCGCACGTCGTCAGGGGTGGCACGCAGCAGGATCGAGCTGAGAATCGTGTTGATGCAGCCGGACTTCCCCGATCCGGTCGTACCGGCGATCAGCAGGTGCGGCATCCGCGCCAGGTCGGTCCAGACGGCGTTGCCGGAGATGTCCTTGCCGAGCCAGACCGAGAGCGGGCTCGAGGTCGCCGGCAGGTCGTCGTAGATGTCGCCGAGGGTGACGAGGTTCGGCGAGAGATTCGGCACTTCGACACCGACCGCCTGCTTCCCTGGGATCGGCGCCAGAATCCTGATCTCCGTGGTTGCGAGCGCATAGGAGAGGTCGTCCTTGAGCGACGCGACCTTCGCCACCTTCGTCCCGGGCGCGAGTTGGAGCTCGTAGCGGGTGACGCGCGGGCCCGAGATCTCGCCGACCACGGTGGCATCCACGCCGAAGTTGGCGAGCGCCTGGACGAGCAGGCCGGCAACGCGACCTCCGTCGCCACCTTCGCGGGCGGCCGCCTTCGAACGGCGAAGGATCGCCGGGTCGGGCAGCGTGTACGCATCGTCGTCGCCGGCCTCGGTCACGTCGAAGAGTGATATCTGAGCCGCTTCCTCGGCCGTCTCCCCCTCGAAGACGAGGAGCGGCGAAGGCTCGACGACGTCCGGGAAGTCCTGCACGCCGTCCACCGGGGTGGCTGCCGGAGCACGGACGGCGGTTGCCGACGGCTCATCGAAGACGGGCTCGACCGGCGGCGCGGGCCTGCCGCGACGGGCGGGGCGGCGCTTCGCAGCGCTGCGAACGGCGTGGCCCGATCGTCGCAGGAGCGCGCCGGCCGAGGCGCCGCTGACGAGCAGGCCGCCGGCGAGCAGCAGGAAGCCGCCGAGAAGCCGCGTGCCGGTCGCGCCGACCAGGCGGCCGAAGACCGCCTCCAGCCCCCCGCCGAGGTAGCCGCCGCGCGCCTGACCGAGCACGAGCGCGAGCGCGAACGCGGTGATGAAGAGGCCGGTGCGGAAGGGGGCGAAGCGCGGCAGGTCGCTCTTCGCGACCATCAGCGCGCCGACCGCGGTGCACGCGACCGGCAGTGCGTAGGCAGTGCCGCCGAGCAGTGCGACCAGCCCGTCGCCGATCGCCTTCCCGACGTAGCCGCCGTTCCAGCCGGCCCAGAGCACGCTGCCGATGAAGAGGCCGAACGCGGCCAGGCCGAGGCCGATCAGCTCTGGATGCTGGTGCCGGCGCGCCTGCGGCTTGCGGCGCGCACGCGGTCTGGCCCGTGACGAGGTCTTCGGGCGTGCCCTGCTCGGACGCTTCCTCGGCGCCATTCCGCGGCGACTTCGACGCTTGTGGCGCTAACCCTTTGCCGCGCCGGCGGTGGGTGAACGCCCGCTCGAACACGCCCTGCGAGACGGTGCCTTCCGGCATCGCCGTGTCCGGCGGGTAGTAGAAGACGATCTCGTCGAAGCCGGCGTCCTGCCCAGCGGCCGACGACGTCGGCGAACGCCTCGTCCGAGCGCCACGGCGTCTCCCGGACGAACGCGTGATAGCCGAGCAGCACCGAGCGGAGCGACGGTGCGGCCCGTCTCGGCGCAGAGCTCGTCGAGCCGCGCGTTGTCCTCGCGCGCGACGCCGAATTGCCTCCTCGGCGGTCGAGCCGAAGCCGCCGAAGGTGTTCCAGCGGTCGGCGTGACGCGCGGCGAGCGCCGAGGATCGTCGGGCCGCGGCCCGCGATCGTCAGCGGGATCTCGCGCTTCGGGTGGAAGCGCTCGTCGCCGAGCACCTCGAGCAGGCGCTCGACCCAGGCGGCGAATGCCGCGGCGCGCTCCTTCGGGTCGCCACTCGGCACCTCGGCGATGCTCGTGGTCGAACTCCGGACCCGCCGGTGCCGACGCCGAGCTCCAGCCGGCCGCCGGAGAGCTCGGCCACCGTCAGCGCCGTCCGGGCGAGCACGGCCGGGTTGCGGAACGTCATCGGGCTGACGAGCGGCCCGATCCGCGGCGCCGAGGTCTCGTACGCGAGCGCGGTCAGGCAGCTCCAGGCCTCGAACCATGGCTCGCCGGGCTCGAGCCCGTCGTGGCCGAGGTGGTCGGCGACCCAGATCGTCTCGACGCCCAGCTCCTCGAGTCGGTGCCAGCGCTCGACGAGCTCCGGCCAGGGCGCGTTCTGGAGCGTGATGACGCCGAGCTTCACCCGAGCGACGAGATCCGCTCGAGCAGGAGCGAGATGAAGCCTGCCGCGTCGATGTCGACGCCGACGGTCGCGTTCGGCTCCCAGCCGACGCGGCCGCGCAGGTCGACGTTCGTCCGCCCGCGGCCCAGCTCGCCGCCGCAGTCGACGCGGACGCCCGTGCGAACGGTCTCGACGAGCCCCGGCCGGAACGCGTACGCGAGCGCGACCGCGTCGTGGATCGGGGAGCCGTCCCAGCCGTACGCCTCGCGGTGGAAGCGGCCGTAGAAGTCGAGCAGCTCGGCGACCATCGCCCCCACGCGGCCGGCGGCGCGCAGCCGGTCCGCGTGGGCCGACGTCGACGATCGCCTTGTGCGTGACGTCGAGGCCGATCATCGTCACGTCGAGGCCGCTCGATGAAGACGCGGTCGGCGGCCTCCGGATCGCACCAGATGTTGAACTCGGCCGCCGGGGTGACGTTCCCCTCTCCGATCGCGCCGCCCATCAGCACGATCCGCTCGACGCGGGCAGCGGCCTCGGGGTGCCGGGCGAGGAAGAGCCCGATGTTGGTCAGCGGCCCGGTCGGGACGAGCGTCACCGGCTCGCCGGCGGCGAGGACGGTCTCGGCGATGAAGTCGACCGCATGCTGCTCGACCGGCTTCCGCGCTCGGCGCCGGCAGGGACGGCCCGTCCATCCCGCTCTCGCCGTGGACGTAGGCGGCGACGAACGGCTCGCGGCGCAGCGGCCGGTCGGCGCCGGCGGCGACCGGGATCTCCGTGCGGCCGACGAACTCGAGCAGCTTCAGCGCGTTCACGGTCGTCTTGTCGAGCGTCTGGTTCCCGTGCACGGTGGTCACGCCGAGCAGCTCCACCTCGGGGCTGGCGAGTGCGAGCAGCAGCGCGATCGCGTCGTCGTGGCCGGGGTCGCAGTCGAGGACGACCTTCACGCGCCCAGTATCCCGTCTACCTCGGCGGCGGTGGGCAGCGATGGCTGCGCTCCGGGGCGCGAGGCGGCGAGCGCGCCTGCCGCGCACGCGCGGCGGAGCGCCTCCGTCGCGCGGCCGGCCCTCGAGCAGCGAGACGAGCAGGCAGGCGGTGAAGGCGTCCCCGGCGCCGGTGCCGTCCACCGCCTCGACGGCGGGCGGCGCCGCCCGCGCGACCTCCCGGCCGCCCTCGAGCAGGACCGCCCCCTCGGCGCCCAGCGTCAGCGCGGTCAGGCCTTCGAAGCGGCCGGCGGCCTCCAGCTCGTAGCGGTTGACCACGAGGAGGTCGACCGCTGCGAGGAGCTCGGACGGAAGCGCCCGGGCCGGGGCGGCGTTCAGGCAGAAGAACCGCGCCTGGCGCGGCCGCCGCGACCGCCGTCTCGACCGGGATCTCGAGCTGGCACAAGACGGCGTCCGCCGTCCGGGAGCGTGCCCGCCTCGACGGCCGCGTTCGCCCCGGGGGCGACGACGATCGAGTTCTCGCCGTCGTCGCCGACGAGGATCAGCGCCACCCCGGTCGGCTCGCCCGTGCGAGCGACGCGCGTCAGGTCCACGCCTCCCTCGCGCAGCAGGGCGAGCGCCTCGTCTGCGAACGCGTCGCCGCCGACGGCACCCGTGAGGCCGACCTCCGCGCCCAGCCGGGCGGCGGCCAGGGCCTGGTTTGCCCCCTTGCCCCCGGGGACGCGCTCGAACGTCGCCCCGGTGAGCGTCTCGCCGGGCCGCGGGAGCCGCTCGCAGCGGGCGACGAGGTCGAGGTTGATCGACCCGACGACCGCGATCGAGACGGCTAGGCGGCAATCGCGCGCAGGTCTTCGAGCGTGCGGCCGAGCAGGTTCTCGCGCAGGTCGAAGAGGCCGGCCCAGAGCGACGAGCGGTCGGGCTCGGAACCGATGTCGGCCGCGGAGCGGAGCCCCTCCAGCGCACGGACGAGCACCGCCAGCTCGAGATACGCCTGCGCGACCCGCACCGGCGAGACGCTCACCCCGGCACGCACGAGCACGTCCTGCCAGTCGCGCAGCTCCCCCGCGCCCGGCTCGCCGTACCAGGAGCGACCTTCCGCCCGCTCCGACTGGAGCTCGAGCAGGTAGCGGCCGAGCGGCCGTTCGAGGCCGGTCAGCGCGGTCTCCGCGCGCTCGGCTGCCCGGCGTAGCGCCGCCTGACGGCCGCCGGGCGTCGGCGGGTCGGCGTCGCCGCGGGCCCAGCGCTCGAGCAGCCGGCAGAACGCCAGCGCCGCGACCTCGCAGGCCGAGAGCTGAGAGATCAGACGCTTGCCCGTCGTCTCCTCGGCGGCGTTACCCGCGAGCACGCGCGCCCAGCCGTCCAGGGCGACGCTCATCGGAGGCCGCCGTAGAGCGGGCGCAGACTGAAGCCCGTCCCAGGGCCTTCCGCCGCCGCGACCGACATGGCGGGCGCGGCACACGACCGCTCGCCGGGAGTGCAACGGGTTTTGGGAAGGGGGCCCACGGGGGAAACCGGCCGTTTCCCCCGTGAAGCGAGCGGAGCGAGCGTCACTACACCTCGACGACGACGGGCAGGATCATCGGCCGCCGGCGCGTTCGGTCGTAGACGAGCTGTCCGACGCCGTCGTGCAGGTGCTCCTGGAGGAGCTTGATCTCGACGACGTCGTCGGCCAGGCACGTGCGCAGGACGCTCTCGGCCTCCGTGCGCATCTCGTCGATGAGCGGCCCTGTCTCGGCGAAGCCGCGCGCGATCAGCTCTGCGGCGGCCGACCGGCTGCCGTTCGAGCTCGCGAGCGTCGCGACGATGATCAGGACGCCGTCCTCGGCCATGTGCCGGCGGTCGCGAAGGGCGACGTCGCCGATATCGCCGACGCCGAGCCCGTCCACGAGCGTGACGCCCGACTCGATCCGGTCGACGATCGCAACGCCGCCCGGCCGGAGCTCGACGACCGAGCCGTTCTCTGCCAGAACGATCGACTCGGCGGGAACCCCGGCCTCCTGCGCCATCCGGGCATTCGCGGCCTGCATCCGGTACTCGCCGTGGATCGGCATCACCGCCTTCGGCCTGACGAGGCCGTAGAGGGTGCGGATCTCCTCCTGGTTCGCGTGGCCGGACACGTGGACGATCGCGTTCTCCTCGTGCAGCACCTCCGCGCCGGCCTTCGAGAGCTGGTTGATCGTGTCGTGGACGCGGAGCTCGTTCCCGGGCACCGGCCGCGCCGAGAGGATCACCGTGTCGCCCCGCTCGACCGACACCGTCTGATGGTCGCGGTAGGCGATCCGTGTCAGCGCCGACATCGGCTCGCCCTGGCTGCCGGTGCAGAGGATCAGCACCTCGTCCGGCTCGTACCCGCCGAGCTCCTTCGGCTGGATCACCGTCCCCTCCGGCACCTCGAGGTAGCCGAGGTTGCCGGCGATGTTCAGGTTCTTGCGCATCGAGCGCCCGACGACGGCGACCTTGCGGCCGGTCTGGGCGGCCACGTCGATCGCCTGCTGCATGCGGTGGACGTTCGAGGCGAACGACGCGATCAGGATCCGGCCCGCGGCGCTGCGGGATGATCTGCCTGAACGCCTCGCCGACCAGCCGCTCGGAGCCCGTGAAGCCGGCGCGCTCGGCGTTCGTCGAGTCGCAGAGCAGAAGGTCGACGCCGCGGTTGCCGATCTCCGCCAGCCGGCCGACGTCGGTCCGGAAGCCGTCCACCGGCGTGTGGTCGAGCTTCCAGTCGCTCGTGTGCAGGAGCCGGCCCGCGTCGGTCTCGATCATCACGGCCACGTTGTCGGGAACGGAGTGCGCCATCCGCACGAACTCGAGCCGGAACGGCCCCAGGTCGACGGGCGGCCCCTCCGGGTCGATCTCGCGCAGCTCGGACGCGTTCGCGCAGGCCGTGCTCGTCGAGCTTCGACTTGACGAGGCCGAGCGTCAGGCGCGTCGCCCATACCTCCGGCACCTTCACCTCGCGCAGCAGGTACGGGAGCGCACCGACATGGTCTTCGTGCGCGTGGGTGAGCACGACCGCGCGCACCTGCCCGGGCCGGTCGCGAAGGTACGAGAAGTCGGGCAGGACGAGGTCGACGCCGAGGTGCTCGTCCCGCGGAAACGCCAGGCCGGCGTCGACGACGAGTGTCCCCTGCTCGTGCTCGAACACGGTCATGTTCTTGCCGACCTCGCCGAGGCCGCCGAGCGGGATCACGCGTAGGGACGCCGCTGTCACCGCAGAAGTGTAACCGCGGCCCGTCCGACCCCCCGGCACCGCGCAGCCTCGAGTTGCGGCCCAGCCGAGAAATCACCCTTTATGGTGACGATTCGCACGGCCTTTGCGACCAGAACAAGCCCATGGGAATCTTCACGCGGCCTCCCGTCTCGCTGCGGCTCCTGGTCTGTCTCGCCGTCAGCCTGGTGCTCGCCCTCCCTGCGGGCGCCCTTGCTCGCAGCACCAGGCCGGCGCGCGCGTTCGCCCCGGCGAAGGCGCTGAAGGCGCACGCGAGTACGAAGAAGGCTTCGACGAAGGCGGCGCAGAAGAAGGCGGCGCAGAAGACGCGCAGAAGAAGCCGCGCAGAAGAAGGCCGCGCAGAAGACGAGGAAGCCCAGAAGAAGGCCGCCCAGCAGCGGGTCGTGACCAGGGCGATCCCGGAGAAGGCGGCCCGGCAGCAGGCTCGGCCGATCGGCTCCGCCACGCTCGAGGGTCAGAAGCCGACCGCGCCGCAGCAGCCGGTGGTCGCGCCGCCCGTCGCGCTCCCGGTCGCGCCCGCCGCTCCGGCCGCGCCCGCCCCCGTGGCTGCCTCCGCACCGGCCGCGTCGGTTTCGATCCCGCCGAGCGTCGTCCCCACCGTCGACCCGACGCTCGCTCAGGTCGCGCAGATCACGCAAGAAGCGACGCAGAACAACGATGCGGCCATCCGTGTGATCGTCTACGGCACGGGCGCAAGCGCGGCCCTGACGGCGGTCGGCGCCACCGATGTCCAGGAGCTGACGCTGATCGGAGCCGCAGGCAGGCTCGATCAAGGCCTCCCTCCTCTCCGAGCTCGGTCTCAAGCCGGGCGTGACGGCGGTCGTCGTCGACTCGCCCGTCAAGACGACCGACGACACCACGACCACGGCGACGACCACGACCTCCACCGATCCGGCGACGACCACGACTACGCCGACGACGACGACCACGTCGCCGCGACGACCGCGCCCGCAACCGCGTCACCACGTCAGTGCCGGCAACCACGCCGGCCACGACGGCGGCACCGGCCCCGGTCACCTACGGCTCCGCGATCGTGCCGCCTGCGCTGACGCCGTATCCGAAGCTGACCACGCTCTACCCGCAGATCAGCGGCGCGACCGCGGCCTGGGCGCAGGGCCTGACCGGCAAGGACATCAGTGTCGCCGTCCTCGACAGCGGCATCGACAAGCAGGCGGACGCGATCGACGACGGCCAGATCCAGCAGGTCTCGCTCCCCGGCCAGCCCGGCGCCGACAAGCTGATCGACAAGGTCGGACACGGCACCTTCGTCAGCGACGTGCTCGCCGCCCACTCGAAGGACGGCCGCTACGTCGGCATCGCGCCGGGGCTGAAGAAGATCTACGAGGTCAACGTGACCAGCGCCGACGGCAGCGTCTACACGAGCGACATCGTCAGCGGCCTCGCCTGGGTCCTGGCGAACGCGACGGGCAAGAACGATCCGCGTCGTCAACCTCTCGCTGGCCGAGACGGTTCCGAGCTCGTACCAGACGAGCGCCCTCGACCAGGCCGTGGAGGCGCTCTGGCGGGCCGGGATCGTGGTCGTGACGACCTCCGGCAACAACGGCCCCGACTCCGTCTACTACGCGCCCGGCAACGACCCGTTCGTGATCACGGTCGGCGCCTCCGACTCGAACGACACCGTCGATCCGAGCGACGACTACGTGGCGAGCTTCTCGTCGTCCGGCGTCACCGCCGACGGCATCGTCAAGCCCGAGATCCTCGCTCCCGGCCGCCACATCGTCTCGAACATCCCGGCCGGCTCGACGCTCGACACGCTCGCACCCGCGGCGAACCACGTCGAGCCCGGGTACCTGATGGCGAACGGCACCTCCTTCGCCGCCCCGCAGGTCGCCGGCGCCGTCGCACTCCTGCTCCAGAAGAACCCGGCCCTGACCCCCGACCAGATCAAGTGGCTGCTCGCCGCCTCGGGCCGCCCCGTCGCGCAGGCCGCCGCGACCACGGGCGCGCCGGGGCTCGACCTCGCCACCGCGCTGGCCTACAACGGCCCCGTCCAGTCGGCCAACCAGGGCCTCGCTCCCTCGACCGGCCCGGCGCTCGGCCTCCTGAACAGCGCCGCGCTGAACACCAACGCGAGCAAGGACGCGATCAAGCTCACCTACGACGCGGTCGACAAGGAGAGCCAGGGGAAGCTCGCCGACGCCGCCAAGTCGTGGAACAGCGCCGGCGACTCGTGGGCGCTGGGCGCGAACTTCATCAAGGCCGCCGTCGCCTACGACAAGGCGGGCTCCGACTTCGCGCAGGCGGGCGGCAGCTTCGACAAGGCCGCCACCGCCTGGGTCGCGTCCGCGGACGCCGTCTCCAAGGCCGGCTTCCCGCAGTGGGCGCCGGTGTCGCTCGAGTTCGCCGCACGCGCCTGGATGGCGGCGGGCGCCTACGGCAACGCCGCGATCGTGATGGAGCAGGCCGCGACCATGTGGGCGGCCGGCTTCGTCCGCCAGTCGACCTTCGACGCCCTGAACAAGGCCGCGATCGCCTGGGACGCCGCGGGCAACACCGCCGAGCGCGGCCGCCGACCGCCTGAACGCCTCGTCCGCCTGGAACGCGTCCTCGGCCTGGAACGCGTCCTCCGCCTGGAACGCCTCCTCCGCCTGGAACGCCTCCTCGGCCTGGAACGCCTCCTCGGCCTGGAACGCCTCCTCCGCCTGGAACGCCTCCTCGGCCTGGAACGCCTCCTCCGCCTGGAACGGCGCCGGCTACTCCGCGTCGTCGGCCTGGAACGCGTCGTCCGCCTGGAACGCCTCCTCCGCCTGGAACGCCTCCTCCGCCTGGAACGCATCCTCGGCCTGGAACGCATCCTCCGCCTGGAACGCGTCCTCCGGCAGCACTCCTCCTGGAACTCGACGACCGACTGGGGCTAGGAGCACAGCCGTGCACTCCGGACGCCTTCGAGGTCTCGCCGCCCGCGGCGCGGCGAGACCCGAACGTTCTGATCTCCCTGGTCGCCTCGACGGCGACCGCGGTGCTTGGCGCTGACACGCCGTCGAGATCGTGGGACGTCGCTCGTCGACCGGCCCTGGTCGCTGCTCCCCTTCCTCGTCCTGACGCTGGTCCTCCAGCTCGTCTCGATCGAGGTCTACGGCCGCGGCTCGTTCAGCTTCGGAGGCGCGGGGTTGCTCGCGCTCGGCTTCACCTTCGGCATCGGCTGCGCGATGGCGGCGGCCGCGCTGATGGGGATCGTCAACCTCGTCGCCCGGCGAGGGCGCCTCAACCGCGGCGTCTTCGACGCTGCGCAGTTCGGCCTGGCCGCCGGCGCCGGCACCGCCTTCTACATCGCCATCGGCGCCCGCAGCTGGTCTCCGACCGCCCAGATCCTGCCCGCCGTCGGCGCAGGGGCGATCTACATGGCCGTCAACGTCGGGCTGCTCTCACTTGCGATCAGCCTCGCCGACGGCCAGAGCCAACTCGGAGTCTGGCGCGAGCGCTTCCGCTGGCTGACCCCCTACTACCTTGCGGCCGGCCCGCTGGCGCTGACCCTCGCCCTCGGGTACGAGAAGCTAGGCCTGACGGGTCTGCTCGCGTTCACGCTGCCGCCGGCGGCGATGATGTTCTCGGTCCGCCAGTACGTCAGCAGAACGCGCAAGTCGGTCGAAGAGGTGCGGGCGGCGAACGAGGAGCTGCGCGGAGCGAACAGGCAGCTGGCGGAGCGGAACGACGACCTCCAGGAGCTGTTCCAGTTCGCGGGCGGTCTCGCCGCGTTCGCCCACGACCGCACGTCGCTCACCGGCTACGCCGAGCAGGCGCTCACCCGGCTCACCGGCGTGCGCACCACGATCTCACTCGGCGACGGCGAGGACGGGATCGCCCTTCAGACCGGCGGGGCGCGGATCGGAGCGCTGCACCTCGGCAAGGCGCCGGGCTTCGAAAGCGAGCGCTGGTCAGCGCCTGCGCGACGCGATCCTGCCGCAGCTCGCGACCGCAATCGAGAGCGCAGGCCTCGTCGAGGAGGTGCGGAAGAAGCTGATCGAGACCGTTGGCGCGCTTGCGCGGAGCATGGAGGCGAAGGACTACTACACCGGCGGGCACACCGAGCGGGTCTCCGACGTCGCCGTCGCGCTCGCCGAACAGCTCGGCTACAGCGGCGCGGAGCTCGACGCGATCGAGATCGGCGCCCTTCTCCACGACATCGGCAAGATCGGGATCCCCGAGCGCATCCTCCACAAGCCGGGCCCGCTCGACGACGAGGAGTGGAAGGTGATGAAGGAGCACCCGGTGATCTCCGAGTACATCCTCCAGGACGTCGACCTCGACCCGATCGTCCTGCAGGTGGCCCGGTCGAGTCACGAACGGATCGACGGCCACGGATACCCGGACGGGCTCGCCGGCGACCAGATCCCGCTGCCCGCCCGGATCGTTCTCGTCGCCGACGCCTTCGACGCGCTCACCAGCGACCGTCCCTACCGCGGCGCTCGCTCTGTGGCGACGGCGATGGAGGAGTTGCGCACACACGCCGGCACCCAGTTCTGCCCGGCTGTGATCGAGGCGCTCGAGGCGGTCTACCGCGAGCAGCCCGACATCCTCGGCGCCACCAACCTCCGCGTCGTCGGCGAAGCCGCAGCCTGAGCTCAGACGGCGGCCGGAACGCTCACACCCGCCCGCTCGAGGCAGTCGCGTACACGGGCGACCTCCTCGTCCGATGCCGACACGAGCGGCAGCCGGTGGCCGCCCACCTCGAAGCCGAGGAGGGCCAGCGCAGCCTTGATCGCAAGCGGGTTCGGCGCGACCTTCAGCAGCTCGTAGATCGGCTCCAGCTGCTCGTCGATCCGCCGCGCGGTCTCCTCGTCGCCGTCCCTGAACGCGCGGATCTGCTGCTTCACCTGCGGCCCGACCACGTGCGTGTGCACGCAGATGCCGCCGACGCCGCCGACGCGGAGGAACGGCAAGATCAGGTTGTCGTCGCCGGCGTACAGATCGAGACCGAGCTCGACGATCCGGCGAGCCTGGTCGATGTCGTCGTACGCCTGCTTCACCGCCGTGACGGTCGGGATCTCGGCGAGGAGCGCGATCGTCTCGGGCTCGAGGTTGAGCACGACCCGGCCGGGGATGTTGTAGACGACGATCGGGCGGTCGCTGACGTCGGCGATCGCCTTGAAGTGCTCGACGATTCCCCGGACCGGCGGCTTGTTGTAGTAGGGCGTGACGACGAGAAAGCCGTGCACGCCGAGCTCGTGCGCCCGCTCGGTCAGATGAACCGAGTGCGCGGTCGAGTAGGTGCCGGTGCCGGCGATCACGGTGGCCCGATCGCCGACCGCCTCGACGGCCGCGGCGTAGAGCTCGAAGCGCTCCTCGTCGGTCAGGGTCGGCGCCTCGCCGGTCGTCCCGGTGACGACGAGCCCGTCGGAGCCGTTCTCGACGAGGTGTGCGGCGAGCTCCCGGAACCGGTCGTAGTCGACCGAGCCGTCGCTCCGGAACGGGGTGACGATCGCCGTCAGAACCTCGCCGAGCATGTCCGAAATCGTACTAGAGAAGGGCTTCGAGGCCGACCGTCAGGCCCGGAGGCAGAGTGGGCAGCCGCTCGAGCGCGAGCAGGACGCCCGGGACGAACGAGTCGCGTGAAAGCGTGTCGTGCCGGATCGTCAGCAGCTCCCCGTCGCCGGCGAGCAGCACCTCCTGATGCGCGACGAGCCCCGGAAGACGGACCGAGTGGATAGCAGGATTGCAGCCCATCCCCTCTGCGGTCGCCTTCGCAGTGCCCGAGGGCGCATCCTTCTTCGCCTCGTTGTGCAGCTCGACGATCTCCGCGCGTGGCAGGTGCTTGGCGGCCTCGGCGGCAAAGCGCATCATCAGCACGGCGCCGACCGAGAAGTTCGGCGCGACGAAGACCGCGACGCCACGCTCCTGCGCGAGCGCGTCGATGCGCGCCCGCTCCCCTTCCCATCCGGTCGTCCCGACGACGACCGGCACGCCGAGCTCCAGGCAGCGCTCGATGTTCGCGACCGCGGCGTCGGGCTGCGTGAAGTCGACCGCCGCGTCGGCACCCTCCGGAATCGGGTCGCCGATCTCGACACCGAGCACCTCGTGCCCGGCGCCGCTGAGCCCCGCAGCCATCACGGCACCGACTTTGCCCTCATAGCCGAAGACGATTATCTTCACGCGGCATCCGCCAGCCCGGGATGGATCCGCTCGACCCCCTCGAGGAAGCGTTCCTCGCTCGGCCCGATCCCGGCGGCCGAGAGCCGTGACGGGTCGAGCAGAAGCCCGGCGAGCTCGGAGACCGCGATCGGGTCGACCGCGTCGATCTCGGCGATGATCCGGTCGAGAGAGAGCAGCTCCGTGTCGGTGATCAGCGACCGGCCGAGCCGGCTCATCCGGTTCGAGGTCGACTCCATCGCGAGCACGATCCGGCCCTTGAGGTTCTCCTTCGCGCGCTCGAGCTCGCGCTCTCGCAGATTGCCGGCGGCGATGTCGGCGATCTGCTCGGCGATGATCTCGAGGCAGCTGGCGAGATTCTCCTCGCGCGTGCCGGCGTAGATCCCGATCAGGCCGGTGTCCGTGTACTGCGAGGCGAAGCTGTAGACCGAGTAGGCCATGCCGCGTTTCTCGCGAATTTCCTGGAAGAGGCGCGACGAGGCGGATCCGCCGAGAATCGCGTCGAGCAGCGAGGCGGCGAAGCGGCGGCGGTCGGAGCGCGAGATCCCTGGCGCGCCGACACACACGTGGAACTGTTCGGTGTCCTTCCGCTGGAAACGGACGCTCGGCGCCGGCACGCGCACCAGCGGCCGGCGCACCTTCGTCTTCCTCGCCGGCGGCTCGACTCGTTCACGGGCCGCCTGCTCGAGTAGCTTCACCAGCTGCTCGTGCTCGAGGTTGCCCGCGGCGGCGAGCACGACGTTCCCGGCCACGTAGGCGCCGCGATGATAGGTGCCGATCGCCCGGCGGCCGATCGACGAGATCACGTCGGCGCGGCCGATCACCGGCCTGCCCAGCGCATGCCCCGAGAAGATCGCGTCCGAGAGCAGGTCATGGACGAGATCCTGCGGCGCATCCTCGACCATCGCGATCTCCTCGAGCACCACTTCGCGCTCCGCGTCGAGGTCGGCAAACGTGGGCGCGAACACCATGTCCGCCATCACGTCCAGGGCATCCTCGAGATGGCGGTCGGGGACGCGCGCATAGACGACGGTGTGCTCGCGCGACGTCGCCGCGTTCAACTCGCCGCCCATCTCGTCGAATACCTCCGCGATCCGCTGCGCGTCGTAGGAGCGAGTCCCCTTGAACAACAGGTGCTCGATGAAGTGTGAGACTCCGGCCTTCGCCTCCGGCTCGTCGCGGGCACCGGCGCCGATCCAGAACCCGAGCGCGACCGAGCGGACGCTGGAGACGCGTTCGGTGATCAGCCGCTCGCCGGAGTCGAGTTCCGAGAGGACGTATTCCTGCACGACCGGATCGTACTCGCGGCCTGTCGATTTCCGTCCCCTGGCTCGTCGTCGGAATAGGCCGTCCGCGGACCGCGTTTGACTTCCGCGACCCCGGGAGAAGGAGACCGTATTGGAAGCCGTCGCACACGCCGTTCCCGATCCCAGACGCTGGTGGGCGCTCGCCCTCCTCTGCTCCGCCTTCTTCATGGTCATCCTCGACGTCTCGATCGTGAACGTCGCGCTGCCGTCGATTCAGCGCGACCTGCACTTCTCGCAGGGGAATCTCCAGTGGATCCTGAGCGCGTACGCGCTCACGTTCGGCGGCTTCCTGCTCCTCGGGGGCCGGACCGCGGACATCCTCGGGCGGCGGCGCGTCTTCATGTTCGGTGTCGCGCTGTTCACGCTCGCCTCGCTCGCCTGCGGCCTCTCGAACTCAGAGGGGCAGCTGATCGCCGCGCGAGCAGTGCAGGGACTCGGCGCGGCGATCCTCTCCCCGTCGGCGCTGTCGATCATCACGACCACGTTCGACGAGGGCTCCGAGCGCAACAAGGCGCTCGGTGTCTGGGGAGCGATGGGCGGAAGCGGTGCCGCGGTCGGCGTCCTGATGGGTGGCGTGCTGACGAAGTGGCTCGGCTGGGAGTGGATCTTCTTCGTCAACGTGCCGGTCGGGGCAGCGGTCGTTCTGCTCACCAGGAGCGTGGTGCGCGAGAGCCGCGTCCAGGCCGCCACCCGCCATTTCGACGCGGCCGGCGCGGTGCTGATCACGAGCGCGCTCGTCTTGCTCGTCTTCGCGCTGACCCGGGCGAACACGGTCGGCTGGGGCTCGGCCCAGACGCTCCTCGTCCTTGCCGGGTCGGCCGTCCTCCACGCGTTGTTCCTGGCAGTTGAGTTGCGATCGAAGGCGCCGCTCGTTCCGCTCGGCATCTTCGCGCCGGCTGCGGACGCTCGCCGGCGCGAACGTCGTCGGCTTCCTGCTCGGTGGCCTGACGTTTGCGATGTTCTTCATGCTGTCGCTGTACATGCAGCAGGTGCTCGGGCTCTCCGCGCTGCAAACGGGGGCCGGATACCTCGCCGTCGCCCTGACCGCCGTCGTCTCCGCCGGCGCCGCGCAGGCAATCGTGACGAGGATCGGGGTCAAGCCGACGATGACCTTCGGCGTCGCCCTGATGGCTCTCGGGAACGTCTGGTTCACCCAGGTCTCGGCCGACGGATCGTATGCCGTCGATCTGCTGCCCGGCTTCCTCGCGATCGGCGTCGGGATCGGCTTCTCGTTCGTCCCGATGTCCATCGCCGCGCTCGCCGGCGTCGAGGGCCACGAAGCCGGTCTCGCATCAGGGCTGATCAATACCTCGCAGCAGATCGGCGGAGCGCTCGGCGTTGCCGTTCTCTCGACGGTCTCGACGAGCCGCACCGACCATCTGAAGGCAAGCGGCGAAGCGCTGCCGTCGGCGCTCACAGGCGGCTTCAGCCTCGCATTCTGGGTCGCGGTCGGCTTCGCCGGCGCCGGTCTGCTCGCCACGCTCACGATGATCCATCGCGAGGAGCTCGCCGTGGCTCCGGCCGAGGCCGCCTAGTCAACGGAATGGGTGCGCGGCTCGACGCCGCGCACCCGTGCTCTGCTCTAGCGGCGCGGGCCGCCGCGCCCGCCCCGACCGCGGTCACGGTCGCCGCGCGGGCGCTCCTCCTCGGGAGGCCGAGGCGGCGCGTCCTTGGCGCGCTCGATCAGCTCGGCAGGCTGGACGAGCGAGCCGTTCTCGTGCTTGGCGACCAGCTTGAGGCCGATCCGGCCGCGGGCCTTGTCCACCTCCTGGACGATCACGTCGAGCACGTCGCCGCGCTCCATCACGTCCTCGATGTGGGCGACCCGCCCCGGGCCGACGTTCGAGACGTGGAGCAGCCCGTCGGTGCCCTTCTTCAGCTCGACGAACGCGCCGAACTGCGTCGTCTTGACGACCTTGCCGGTGTAGGTATCCCCCACCTCGGGCTCCTTCGTGATCGCCTGGACCGCCTCGATCGCCTGACGGGCCTTCTCGCCGTCGGTGGCGTAGATCAGGATCGTCCCGTCCTCCTCGATGTCGATCTGGACATCGTTCTCGGCCTCGAGTGCGCGGATCGTCTCGCCGCCCTTGCCGATCACCATCCCGATCTTCTCCGGGTCGATCTTCACCGACGAGATCCGCGGAGCGTTGTCCGAGAGCTCGGTGCGCGACTCGGACAGCGTCTCGGCCATCCGGTCGAGGATGAACTCGCGGGCCTCCTTCGCCTGAGTGAGTGCCTCGCGCATGATCTGCTGGGTGACGCCGGTGATCTTGATGTCCATCTGAAGCGCTGTCACGCCTGCACGCGTGCCGGCGACCTTGAAGTCCATGTCGCCGAGGTGGTCCTCCGCACCCTGGATGTCGGTCAGGATCACGTAGTCGTCGCCCTCCTTGACGAGGCCCATCGCGATCCCGCTGACCGGAGCCTTGATCGGGACACCCGCGTCCATCAAGGCGAGGGTCGAGCCGCAGACGGAGCCCATCGAGGACGAGCCGTTCGACTCGAGCGTCTCCGAGACTAGACGGATCGTGTACGGGAAGTCCTCCGCCGGCGGGATCATCGGCTGGAGCGCCCGCTGTGCGAGCGCACCGTGGCCGATGTCGCGGCGCTTCGGCCCGCGCATGAACCCGGTCTCCCCAACCGAAAACGGCGGGAAGTTGTAGTGGTGCATGTACCGGCGATCCGACTCCAGCGAGAGGTCGTCGATCCGCTGGCCCTCCTTGGCCGTGCCAAGCGTGAGCAGCGTCATGATCTGCGTCTGGCCCCGCTGGAAGAGCGCCGAGCCGTGCGTGCGCGGGGAGACGCCGACCTCGCACTCGATCGCCCGGATCTCGTCTGTGGAGCGACCGTCCGGGCGCCGCTTCTCGACCGCGATCTTCTTGCGGACGAGGTCCTTGTAGATCGCCTCGGCGGCGCGCTTGACGAACTGCCTGGTCAGCGAGTCCTTGACCGCCGGCTCGCCCTCGGCCGGCGCAGCGCCGACCGGGAACGGGAGCTCGACGCCCTCGATGATCCGGTCGAACAGCAGGCTGCGCTTCGCCGACTTGAGCTCCTTCGAATCCTGCTCGGCGTCGGTCAGGGCCCGCAGGTCGGCCTCGAACTGCTGGCGTACGGGGCCTTCGGCCGCCTCCAGCCGGAGCGTCTCCAGCAGGCTGTTCAGGCTCTGCCGCAGTTGCACCTGGCGGGTGATGTCTTCTTCGGTCGACTCCATCGTCAGCTCCGGGGAGAGCTCGCCGAAGATCTCCTCGACCGCACCCGCGGCCTCGCGGAGGCCGTCGGTGCGGATCCGCTCGCGGATCCGGTCGCCGTGCGAGGCCTTCAGCTCCTCGGTCAGGGACGTATCGAGCCACTTCGGCTTGCCTACGCGCCGCGCCAGGTCCTCCTGCACCTCGCAGAGCTTCCTGATCTCCGTGTGCGCCAGCTCGAGCGCCTCGAGCAGCGTGTCCTCGGGAACCTCGGCCGCGCCCGCCTCGACCATCGTCAGCCCGTCCTTCGTGCCGACGACGATCAGGTCGAGTGAGCTCTCGCCCTCGATCTCCTGGAGGGTCGGGTTGAGCACCAGCCGGTCGCCGATCATCCCGACGCGCACTGCGCCGACCGGCCCGAAGAACGGGAGCGGCGAGATCATCAGTGCCGCGGAGGCGCCGTTGATGCACAGGATGTCGTGCGGGGTGACGAGGTCGGCGGAGAGCGTCGTGCAGATCACCTGCACCTCGTTGCGAAAGCCCTTCGGCCACAGCGGCCGGATCGGGCGGTCGATCATGCGAGCGGTGAGGGTCGCCCGCTCGGTTGCGCGGCCCTCACGCTTGAAGAAGCCGCCCGGGATCTTCCCGGCGGCGTACATCTTTTCCTCGACGTCGACGGTCAGGGGGAAGAAGTCCGCGCCCTCGCGCGCCTCCATCCGGCCCTGCGCCGTCGCCAGCACCATCGTCTCGCCGGAGCGGACGACGACCGCGCCGTCCGCCTGCTTGGCGAGCTTGCCGGTTTCGAAGCTGATCTCTTGCTCACCGACGGTCAACGAGACCGTGGTGGGGTTGCCGATGGCAACACTCATGTTGTTCCTCCACTTTTCTGAGGAGAGTGGAGGTTTGAGTCAGCGCCGTGCACATTTCGTTCCGTCGCACGGGGCTCGCTCAAACTTCCACTCTCCGGTCGCTGGTCTGACCTCTAGCGCCTCAGGCCCAACTCCTTGATCAGTGCCCGGTAGCTCTCGAGGTTCGTGCGCTGGAGATAGTCGAGCAGGCGACGGCGGCCCCCGACGAGCTTGAGCAGTCCGCGCCGCGACGTGTGGTCCTTCGAGTGCGTGCGGAGATGCTCGGTCAGCTCGTTGATCCGGGTCGTGAGCAGTGCGACCTGCACCTCAGGCGACCCGGTGTCGGTGCCGTGCCGGCCGTGCTTGCCGACGATGTCCAGCTTCGCTTCCTTGGTGAGGGTCATGTGACCTCCAGATAGATGTCTCCGCGATCCCAGCACGCCGTGGGAAGCTCCACGGGCGGCCGAGAAGGCGGTCTGCCGTAGGGTAGCAGCATCGCCTTCGGCGACGGCTCGAGAGGCTTCGAATCAACTTGATGTGGCGCTCATGAAGGCTTTCCTAACGCGCGGGCGCCGGAGGCGTCTGCGCGCTGCCGTCGCGGCGGGTCATCCTGCCACCGTCGAGGCCGGCGTCGGCGTGCTTCGGGCCGGTGGCACCGCCGCCGACGCCGCCGTCGCCGCCTGTCTCGCCTCCTGCGTCGCCGAGACGGTGATGACGGGGTTGCTCGGCGGAGGCCACGCCATCTACCACGACGCGGGCATGGGCCGGACCCGGAACCTCGACTGTTTCTGTGCTGTTCCGAGCGGAAACGGCGGCCCGCTGCTCGAACTCGATGTCCCGTTCGGCGATGAGCTCGTCCACTACGCGGTCGGGCCCGCCTCCTGTGCCGTGCCCGGAGTGCCTGCCGGCCTCGACGCGCTCTGGCGCGAGCACGGGCGCCTGCCGTGGGCCGAGCTGTGCGCGCCTGCGCTCCGCCTCGCACGAGAGGGCGTGCCGATGCCGCCGGCCCACGCAGCCTGCCTGGAGATGCTCGCGCCCGTGATGACCATGCGCGAGGGGGCCGAGATCTATGCACCTGGCGGTAGCCTGCTTCGCACCGGCGACCGGCTCGAGCAGCCGGGTCTCGCGTCTGCGCTCGAGCTGCTCGCCGAGGAGGGCGCTTCGAGCGTCTACCGCGGCTCGATCGCCGAGTCGCTGCTCGCGCTCCTCGCCGATCGCGACGGCGTCGTCACGCGTGGAGACCTCGACCGGTATGAAGCGGGCTGGGACGACCCGATCGTGGTGCCGTATGCCGGCACGCGGTTCCTGACGCGCGGCGGGCTGGCGGGAGTCGCGTCCGCCCTCGAACGGATCCCGAGGCTTGACTGCCTCGACGAGCCTGACCGGACCCTCGCGTTGATCGACGCGCTCGCCGACGCCGGCGGGCCGGAAACCCACACGACCAACCTTGTCACCGTCGACGCCGACGGCAGCGTCTGCGTCCTGACGACGAGCCTGGGCCTCGGCTCCGGCGACTGGGTGCCCGGCCTCGACCTGCACCTGAACAGCATGCTCGGTGAGACCGACCTGCTCGTCGGCGTACTCGAGCCGGGAGCTCGGATGCAGAGCATGATGGCTCCGAGCATCGCGCTCGATGGAGAAGGCCCGGTGCTGGCGATCGGCGCCGCCGGCGGGACGCGGCTGCGAACCGCGCTCGTCGGAGTCGCGGCCGGGGTCCTGGACGAGGGTCTCGCGCCCCAGGCGGCCGTCGACCGCCCGCGAGTCCACCGCGCGGGGGAGGTGGTCAACGCCGAGCCTGGCGCGGACGAAGCAGGCGCTCGCGGAACTGGAGTGCGCGAGGGCTGGCCGTGCGGCGGTGGGCGGCACGGCACCACTACTTCGGCGGTGTCAGCCTCGTATCGTCGGCCGGCCCGGCGGCCGACCCGCGTCGAAGCGGAGCCGCGGTTTCCACGTAGAGCAGTGTCTGACCCCGTTGGGGTCAGACACTCGAACGCAGGGTCAGGCTCCTTCGGGTCAGACCCTGAGGAAGATCGGCCGCTCGGCCCGCTCGGTCTCCTCGACGTCGCGGGCGATCTGGTCGATCAGCTCCCGCTCGCTCGCGAAGGCGCGCTCGTCGCGCAGGCGCTTCCAAAGCTCGACGACGAGCCGCCGGCCGTACAGGTCCCCGGCGAAACCGAGCAGGAATGCCTCGATGCGCAGCTCGTCGCCGCCGTAGTGGGGATTCGTCCCGATCGAGACCGCTGCGCGGTGGCCCGCGGCGAAACCGGCGTAGATCCCGTGCGCCGGGACGAGCAGATCGGGCTCGGCGGCGACGTTCGCGGTCGGAAACCCGAGCGTCCCGCCACGAGCGTCGCCCTCGACGACGATCCCCTCGACCTCGTGTGGGCGGCCGAGGAGTGCGGCAGCACGATCGACCTCCCCTGCGTGCAGGAGCTGGCGGATCGCCGATGACGAGACCCCCTCGACGAGCGGCACCGAATGCGTGTCGAACCCGAGCCGGGCAAGCAGGTCGAGGTCGCCGTCGCGCCGGTGGCCGAAGCGGAAATCCTCGCCCGCCACGACGATCCGCGCTCCGATCGCGTCGAGGTACTCCCGGGCGAACTCATCCGCCTCGACCCGCTGGAAGTCGAGCGAGAACTCGACCACGAGCGCCTCCTCGACGCCGAGCGACGCGAGCAGCTCGAGCCGCCGTTCCAGTGTCGTGAGCAGCTCGACGCCGTAGCCGAGCACCCGGCGCGGATGCGGGTGGAAGGTGACCACCGTCGGCGCCGGGCCGGCCGCGACCGCCGTCTCGACGACGAGCCGGTGGCCGAGGTGGACGCCGTCGAAGGTGCCGAGCGCAACCGTGCGCTCCTTGCACTCGAGCTCCGAGACCGAATGAGCGACCTTCAGGCCGGCATCACCACCTTGCCGACGGCGACCAGCTCGCCGTCGCGCAGCGTCCTCGTGTGGGCCTGCGCGCGGACGCGGCCCGACCGGATCGCGACCGCCTCTGCCTCGCCGACCTCGACTGCGGGGAGGAACGGCAGCGCTTCGGCCGGAGGCAGGATGCGTTCCTCGTCGGCGTCGTCGACCGAGAAGGGGCCGACCTCGGTGCGGCGCAGCGTCCGGCAGTGCCCGCCGAGCACGTCTGCGATCGAGCGAATGTACGTGCCCGAGCCGACGCGCAGATCGAGCCGCGCCGTTCCTTCCGCGGTAGAAGACGAGCTCGAGCGCCTCGACACGCGACCGCCGGACGGGCATCTCCACCGTCTCGCCGCGACGATGACGTGCGTACGCACGCTCGCCGCCGATCTTCACCGCCGAGGCCGCCGGGATCGGCAGATCGACCTCGCCGCGGAGCCCGGAGAGCCGCCGCTCCAGCTCCAGCGGCTTCGGGCGGCTCGACCTCCTCGACGACGTCCCCCTCCGGATCGCCGGTGGAAGTGCGCGCGGTCAGATCGATGTCGGTCACGTAGCGCTTGTCGAGACCGACGAGCCAAGGCGCGAGCCGCGTCGCCGCCCCGGAGAGCACAAGCAACAGCCCTGTCGCGAACGGATCGAGGGTGCCCGCGTGGCCCGTCCTCGCCCCCGTCCGCCGGCGGATGCGGGCGATCACGTCGAACGACGTCGGACCGGCCGGCTTGTCCACCAGGATCAAGCCGGCGGGCTTAAGGCCGCGCGGTGGCACGGACGAACTCCGAACGGATGAACTCCTTGATCTCGTCGATCGACTCCGCGCTCGAGAACCCGGCCGCCAGGCGGTGGCCGCCTCCGCCACGCTTGCGCGCGATCGCCGAGACGTCGAGCTCGTCGTTCGAGGAGCGCATCGAGATCCGCCGCCCGGCGTCGGGCGGTTCCGGCGGCTCGCGAATCGTCGCTGCCAGCTCGGCTCCGTCGACGGCACGTAGGTAGTCGATCAGCCCCTCCGCATACTCCTCACCCACTCCGAGCTCGATGAAGTCGCTCCTCAGCAGGTACGAGATCACGAGCCGGCCGCCCTCGTACAGCTCGGCGCGCTCGAACGCCTTCCCGAGCAGCTTCAGCTTCGCGAACTCGAGCGACTCGTAGATCTCCTGGAAGACACGCCTCCGCCGCTCGACGTCGACGCCCGCGTCGTACAGCTCGGCCGCCATCAGGTGCGCCGCCTTGGTCGTGTTCGAGTACTGGAACCGCCCCGTGTCGGTGACGAGCGCAACGTACAGCGCCTCGGCAATATCGGGTGTCAGGGCGATCTCCAGCTCTGCGAGCAGGTCCCGGACGATCTCCCCCGTCGACGACGCCTCGGGGACGATCAGGTTGATGCGCCCGAACCGCGTGTTGTCGTGGTGGTGGTCGATGTCGATCACGAGCGGCGCCCCGGCGAGCAGCTCCTCGTCGATCGCGGTTCTGGGCGCGGTTGCACAGTCGAGTGCGAGCACGACGCGGTCGCCGACATCGGCCGGCAGGATGCGCTCGAGCCAGCCGAGCGGCATGAAGGTCAGGTCGCGCGGGATGTCCATGTCGCCGCCCAGGAAGGCGACGGTGTCCTTGCCGATCGAGTCGAGAGCGAGCTTCACCGCTCGGATCGAGCCGAGCGCGTCGCCGTCGGGGTTCTCGTGGGTGACCAGAAGGAAACGGTCATGCGAGCGGACCGCGCTCGCGCACTCGCGCTCCGCTCACGCGCCATCGCCTCCGCTCCGTGAGCCTCAGCCTACGGCTCACCCGCTCCGGCGCCTGAGCCTCCGCTCGAGCCTACGGCTCATCGAGCTCGTCGATCAGCTTGCTCATCCGAACCCCTTCCTCGACCGTTCGATCGTATTCGAACACCAGCTGCGGAGTCCGCTTCATTCGCAGCCTGCGGCCGATGCGCGCCTGGAGCACACCGTGCGCGCTGGTCAGCGCGTCGAGCGTCTCCTGTCGCTTTCGCTCCGGGCCGAAGACGCTGATGAAGACGCGGGCGTGCTGAAGGTCCGGGGTCGTGTCCACTCCGGTCACGGTGACGAACCCGATCCGGGGATCCTTGAGCTCGGGCACTGCCTCCGACAGCACCTGCCGCACCGACTCGTTCACTCTGCGCATGCGGCCGCTCACGCGTCGTACGGTATCCGTCAGTCGTCGAGCGTCACGATCCGGCGCGCGATGCCGGCGACCACCCACTCCTGGGCGTGCAGCCAGCGGTCGGCGGCGTCGAGCAACTCGTGCAGCTCGGCAACCTCGCGCGAGACACACGACATCGTCAGCCGGGAGCGCTGCCAGAGCTCATGATGGTCGACCTCGGCGACAGATGCGCCGAAACGGTTCTGGAGCTGTGCCTTCGCCGAAGCGAGGTGCTTGCGCTTGCCTTTCAGCGACCCGGCCTCGGGAAAGTGCAATTCGACCGAGAGAATGCCGACATACCCGGCGGGCACCGAGCCGCCTATGCAGAGGCAGCGAGCGTACGCCGGGCGACGCGCGCGATCCGGCCGCTCTCCTCGGTCGCCTCAAGCAGACGCTCGGCCGCCTCCCGGCTTGCCTCACCCGGTTCGAGTTGCCATTGCCAGTTGCCGTTCCCGACCGTCCCCGGGTTGTTCATCCGCGATTCGCGGCCGAGGCCGAGGACATCCTGCATCGGCAGGATCGCGATCCGCGCGCGGGACGAGAGCGCCAATCGCACGATTGCCCACTCGAGGTCGGTCTCCTCGATCCCGGCCGCGGCAAGATCCGCCTCGACGAGCGCGAGGTCAGCGTCCCCGGCCCCGGCGAGCCAGCCCGCGAGCGTCTCGTGATCGTGCGTGCCCGTATAGACGACGACGTCCTCGGGGTGCGACGCGACCGCGTGGCGGCGGCGATGGCGCTTGACGAAGCCGCGACCGACGATCCGCATGCCGAGCAGACCGAGCTCGGTCCGCAACCGGTCGACGGCTGGGGTGATCATCCCGAGATCCTCCGCCACGAGCGGCAGCCGGCCCAGCTCCTGCTCGACCGCACGGAAGAGCGCCGCCCCCGGACCGCGATGCCAGCGGCCCTTCAGCGGGTCCTCAGTGCCGGCCGGCACGGCCCAGTACGACACGAACCCCCGGAAGTGGTCGATTCGGGCGAGGTCGACGAGATCGAAGGTGCGGCGGAACCGCTCGATCCACCAGCGGTACCCCTCCCGCCGCAACGCGGCCCAATCGTAAACCGGCTGCCCCCAGAGCTGGCCCTCCGGATGGGAGACATCGGGAGCGGCGCCGGCGACCAGACCTTCGGCGAAGAGCTCCGGGTGTGCACGTATATCGGCGCCGTCGTCGGCGACGTAGATCGGGATGTCGCCGATCAGGCTCACGCCGCGGTCCGCCGCATACGCGCGCAGGGCCGTCCACTCGCGCTCGAAGCGCACCTGATCGGCGGTCGCCCCCGCCCCGGCATAGCGCTCCCAGTCGTCCACCCAGTACGAATGTCGGTGCCGGAAATCCTCGAGCTCCGCGATGGTCACCCGTGCATCGGGCTCGGCGAGCAATCCCTGCCACGCGGCGAAGGCAGACGACGACGTGTACGGAGAGCCGAATGGATCGGGCGGACCGAGCGGCAGAACCTGCCACCAGCTCTGCCCGGCGCTCTCGAGCCAGTCGACGAACTCGTACGCGTCCGGCCCGAGCCGACCGCCGGGCAGCGACGTGATGTGCAGCAGCACACCGCTCGAGCGGCGCGACATAGGTGCCTCCCCCATCCCCATACCAATCTTCACTGTAGTGCCCCGATCGGTGGGCACGGTACACCGAAAGGCGTAGTCCTCGGTCTAGTTCGGGGTCACGCGATACGCGTCGAACACGGCCTCGACGTTGCGCAACGCCGCCAGCAGTGCGCGCAGCGATTCGATGTCGCCGAGCTCCGCCGTGTACCAGTTCTTCGCCAGCTGATCCTGGACGCCGCCTCCGTAAGAAACGATGTTCGCCCCGTATTCGGAGAACGTCCGGGCGACGTCCTCGAGCAGGCGCGGCCGGTCCCAGGCGTCGACGGCGATCTGCACCCGGAAGCTCTGCGACGATCCTCCCTCCCACTCGACCGGCGTGAACCGCTCTGCGTTCTTCCTCAACGCGCGCACGTTCGGACAGTCCTCGCGGTGGATCGTGATCCCCTTGCCGAGCGAGATGTAGCCGACGATCGGATCCCCGGGAACGGGCGTGCAGCACTTGGCGAGGCGGATGAGCACGTCCTCGACGCCCGAGACGTTGATGCCGAAGGTCTGGCTCGCCGCCGTGTCCTTGGCCTTCGGCGGCTTGAGCGTGATCGCCTCCTCCTCGACCACCTCTGCCGTCTTCAGCCGCTGGATCACCTTGTTGACGATCTGGCTGGCCGGCAGCTTCCCCGAGCCGAGAGCGACGTAGAAGTCCTCGGCCTTCTTGAAGCCGGTCTCGCGGATCACCTGCGCCAGGACCGCCGAGCCGGCGATCTTCCGGTACGGCAGGTTCTGTCCCTTCAGAGCGTGCTCGAGCGCCTCGCGCCCCTTCGACTCGGCGTCGGCGCGCTGCTCGTGCGAGAACCACTGCCGGATCTTGTTGCGGGCGCGCGAGGAGGCGGCAACCGACATCCAGTCGCGGGAGGGCCCGCGGCCGGATTTCGAGGTCATGATCTCGATGATGTCCCCGCTCTTCAGGCGGTAGTGCAGGGGGACGATCCGGCCGTTCGCCTTCGCGCCGACGGTTCGGTGGCCGACGTCCGTGTGCACGGAGTAGGCGAAGTCGATCGGGGTCGACCCGGCCGGCAACGTCTTCACCTCGCCCTTGGGAGTGAAGACGTAGACCTCGTCGTCGAAGAGATCGGTGCGCAGCGTCTTGATGAACTCGCGCGGATCCGCTTCGTCCTGCTGCCAGTCCATCACTTGCTTCATCCAGGCGGTCCAGTCCGAGTCCTCGGTCTTCTTCGCCTTGCCGCCGCGCTTGTAGGCCCAATGTGCGGCGATCCCGTACTCGGCCGTCTCGTGCATGTCGAGGGTGCGCACCTGAATCTCCAGCGGCCGGCCCTGCGGCCCGATCACCGTGGTGTGCAGCGCCCGGTAGCGGTTGAGCTTGGGCATCGCCACGTAATCCTTGAACCGGCCCGGTAGCGGCTTCCACAGCGAGTGGATCAGGCCGAGTGCGCCGTAGCAGTCGCGCGTTCCCTTGTCGCCCGTCCGCTCGACCAGCACGCGCATCGCGGTCAGGTCGTAGATCTCGTTGAACTCGCGGCCCTTCTTCACCATCTTGTCGTAGATCGAGTAGAAGTGCTTCGCGCGCCCGGAGATCAGCGCTGGGATGTTGACCTTGTCGAGCTCGCGCTGGAGGACGACGCTCGCCTCGCGCACGTGCTCCTCACGGTCGGCGCGTCGCTCGGCCACCATCGCCTTGATCTCCGAGTACTTCCGCGGGTGCAGCGTCTCGAACGCGAGATCCTCGAGCTCCCACTTGAGCGCGTGGATGCCGAGCCTGTGCGCGAGCGGTGCGTAGATCTCCAGCGCCTCGCGCGCCTTCTGAACCTGCTTCTGCTTGCCCAGGTATTCGATCGTGCGCAGGTTGTGGAGCCGGTCGGCCAGCTTGATCAGGATCACCCGCACGTCCTGCGCCATCGCGACGATCAGCTTGCGGTAGTTCTCCGCCTCGGCGTGCTCGCGACTCTGGAACTGGATGCGCGTCAGCTTGGTGACGCCGTCGACGAGCTGGGCGATCTCGTCGCCGAACTCGTCGGTGACGGCCTTCAGATCGGCGTCGGTGTCCTCGACGACGTCGTGCAGGAGCGCGGCGGCGATCGTCTGCTCGTCCAGGTGCAGCTCGGTCAGGATCTTCGCGACCCCGAACGGGTGGTTGATGAACTCCTCTCCGGAGCGGCGTTGCTGCCCTTGGTGAGCGTGGGCTGCGAACGAGAACGCGCGCGCGAGCAGGTCGCGGTCGAGCTCGGGCTTGTACTGCTCGACCGCCTCGATCAGCTCGTCGATGAGCTCCTGGTGACGCCCGGAGACCTCGAGCACGGCCATGGTCACAGTGTACTTCGGGCTCGCGGAGCTCGATCCTCAGGCCCCGGCACGGGCGGTGCGGAAGGAGGAGACGTTCGGGCGGAGAAGGGGGCCTCCTTGCGCAAACGGCTCGTCAACAGGCGAAAACGCGCCGACCGGCTCGCCCTGCTGCTCGTCGCGGTGCTACGCCGCCCGGTCTAGCACCGGGGCGTCCTCGATCAGCGCGCGGAAGGTCTCCGACTCGAGCAGGCTCCGCCAGCCTGCGCCCCCGCCGCCGGCCAGACCGAGCTCGTCGAGTACCGCCCTTGCTTCCGGGCTCAGCTTCTTCGTTCGCCACTCCTCTGCGAAGCGGTCGCGGAGCTCGGCGTACCGGTCGGGCGTCTCGAAGATCCGCCGGACGACGAGTTGCGGAGCGGTCGTGCCGTTCCAGGTGTTCTCCTGAAGGCGGAACGCAAGGTCGTAGCGTTCCGCCTGCCGATAGCGGTCGAGCTTGGAGCCCAGGCCGAACGCGATTGCAGTGCCCGCCGGACGCCCTCGGTCGCGGACGCGGAAGCGCAGGTGTTTGCCCTCACCCACGGTCGAGAGCTCGGCGAGCTCACACCCGGCGACGAGCAGGGTGACGCCGGGATTGCCCAGGCCGAAGGGCTCGAGCCGCCGGAGCTCGGCGCAGAGCCCGAGCGTGAGCGCCGTGCCCGGCACGACGGCGTCCACGATCGTGACCGCGCGCAGGTCGAGGTCGGTGAGGTGCTCGTCGGCATAGGCGCCGAAGGCGTCTGCAAATGCGTCCACCGCGTCCGGACGGATCGACAGACCTGCCGCCGCACGGTGGCCGCCGAACCGCTCGAGCAGCCCCGAGCAGGCGGCGAGGCCGGCGTGCAGGTCGAAGGCGGGGATCGAGCGCCCGGAGCCCTTCCAGTCGCCCTCGGCGCCTGCGATCAGGACGACGGGCCGGTGGTAGCGCTCGGCGAGCCGCGAGGCGACGATCCCGATCACGCCCTCGTGCCAGCTCTCTCCGGCGACGACGTACCCGTGCCGCCGCTTCCGCGCCTCCGGCCATGCCTCGATCGCGGCGGAAGCCTCTCGCAGGATCCGTTCCTCGACCAACTGCCGCTCGCGATTCAGCTCCTCGAGCTCGGAGGCGAGGCGGGTGGCCTCGCCCTCGTCGTCGGTCAGCAGCAGCTCCAGCGCCGCGGTGGGACGGCCGAGACGGCCGGCGGCGTTGATCCGCGGTGCGAGCCGGAAGCCGACCGCGCCCTCGTCGACCGCGGCCGGATCGACGTGAGCGGCGCGCATGAGCGCGCGCAGGCCGGGCCGGGTCGTCGTCGCGAGGCGGCGCAGCCCGGCGATCGCAAGCGCGCGGTTCTCGTCGACGAGGGGAACGACGTCCGCGATCGTCGCGAGCGCGACGAGGTCGAGGTAGCCGGCGAGGCGGCCGTCGCCCACCCCGAGCAGGGCTTCTGCGAGCTTGTAGACGACACCCGTGCCACACAGCTCCGGGAATGGGTACTCGGAGGGCCTGGTTGCGACGATCGGGCAGGCGGGCAACTCATCCCCGGGACGGTGGTGGTCGGTGACGATCACGTCGAGCCCCCGCGCGCGGGCGGCGGCGATCTCATCGACAGCGGTGATTCCGCAGTCCACCGTCAGGACGAGGCCGTAGCCCTCGTCGGCAAGGCGGTCGAGCGTCTGGCCGGAGAGCCCGTATCCCTCCTCGAAGCGGCTCGGCAGGTGCCAGTCGACCTGCGCGCCCAACTCCTGGAGGATGAGAACCGCGAGCGCGGTCGCGCAGATTCCGTCCACGTCGTAGTCGCCGTGCACGCAGATGCGGGTGCCGGCGCCGATCGCGACCCGAATCCGCTCGCAGGCGGCGCGCATGTCGCCGAGCAGGAACGGATCGTGCCCCGGCGACTCTCCGGCGAGGAACGCTGCCGCCGCCGCAGGCTCGGAATAGCCGCGGCGGACGAGCACCCGCGCCGCCGTCTCGCTCAAGCCCAACTCACGGGAAAGCGCAGCCGCCTGCGTGGGATCACATGGTCGAATCGTCCACGTTGCGTCGAGCATGGACAAGCGACGGTACGCCCGAGACCGGACGGCATCTCGATGCGATGCCCGACCCCGTGTCGGACACTGACCCTGACCGGTAACAAACATCGCACAGGCGCCTGCCCATACCCAATGTCTGACACCGGGCACGACGTGGCCGGGGTCAGACGCGGCGGCGCAGGCGGCCGCGGATCGACTCCCATGCGACGCGGGCCCAGAGCACGAACAGGAACGCCGTCGCACCGGCGGTCGCAACGACGACGGGCGAGAGGATGACGGCGCGCTCGAACGACCAGTCGAAGAGCACGGCGGCGACCGCCGTCAGGGCGGCGCACCCGGCCAGCGGAGATGAGGACGACCCGGATTCGCACGTCGGGGCGAGTGTAGTGCTCTGTCCCAGAAATGCGGCGCGCCCTGGCGGCTGCAAAGCTCCGCCGGGATCGTCGTCCTCAGTCGCCCCGATATGCCTCCATATCGGGGCTCCCTGCATCCTCGCCCGACTTGCTTTTTCGCCCGCCAGGATCATCACCGAGCTTCTGGGGCAGAGCACTTGGCGTCAATCGGCCGTTGGTATCCTGATCGGGTGGAGAGCGGCCGTCTGAGCGCCACCAACTACGCCTCAGGGGACGACTACGTCGTCGAGTTCCTCGGCTACAGATTCAGCTTCAACGCCGACGATTTCGAGCAGCGCGTCACCGCGGCCGCGGTCAAGCTGGGCCTCGTCAAGGTCAACGAGCTGGACGGAGACGAGACGGCCGACCTGGTCGATCTCGCCGCCGAGGGCCGTATCGGCGAGCCCCGCAGTCCGCTCGGCCGCTATGTCGTCCGCCACTGGGAACGGATCTCCCTCGTCGAGGGCGAGTCGCTCGTCTACTGGCTGCGCAAGCTGGTCTTCCGGGGCGCCTGGCTCGACCACCGCGTCAAGGAGAGCCTGCTCGAGGTGGTCTGGGACGAGGACAGCTCCGAGTTCGCCTACCGCGACCCCCAGGGCGGCCGCGCCCTGCTCGAGCTTGCGCCCGTGCCCTCGTGGCACGAGCTGCAATTCCGCTCGCGCGACTGACGCTCGCCGCGACGCCTCCGGCGTCGCGCGCTCGCTCGCTGGGGGGAAACGGCCGGTTTCCCCCCAGTTCCCCCCTTCCCCCGCTCTGCCGGTCGCCTTCGGCTCCGGGCATTCGCGCTCGTCTCACGGCCAGCGGTTGAGGGCCGCGCCCGCCATGTCGGTCGCGGCGGCCGGCGTGCGCGGCCTCAGAGCATCCAGGTCCACATCACGGCGGTCTCGGCGGCGGCGGCCGTCACCTCGTAGAGCTTGTTCGCGGCGGTGTTCTCGGACTCCGTGAGGACGTACATCTCGAAGGCGCCGGCCTCGCGGCCGATCCGTTTGGCCTCTTCGACGAGTGCGCGCCCGAGGCCGCGTCGTCGCGCCCGCTCCGCGACCTCGAGCTCGTACAGGAAGACTGCGGTGCGGCCGTCGATGCGTGGGAGCACGTAGGCGAGCAGAAATGCGTCGAGCTCTCCCGCGATCAGGACGACGTGCCGGGCGTCGGCGAGGAACGCCGCTCGCGGCCTCGGCCGACGGGACGTGCTCCTTGAATCGCCGGTCGAGCTCGCGCAGCTCCTCTCCGTCGCCGGGCCGGAGCCGGCGGATCACCTCGGGACGGAGAAGCCGAGTGTCGCGCGCTCCTCGGCGGCCTTGCTCAGCTCGATCCGCCTGATTGTTCCGACGGCGACGATCACCTCGCCGGGCACGCCCTCGCCCGGGTGCGGGCGGATCGTGATGAACCCGTAGCCGGGCTCGGGGCTGAGCGATTCGACCGCGAACTTGGCCCCGTCGGCAAGCTCGACCTCGACGAACGCCTGCTCCAGCCCGGCCTCCTCGGCGAACTGCTGGATGCGCCGGTGGATGCGGTCGATCAGGTCGTCGAGTGGGCCTGCGAATCCGGGTAGCCAGAGCTCAGGCACCGCTAGAACAAGCTGTCCGCGGCGGCCTTGGCGGCGCCGACGTGATCGAGCCCGAGCTCGGTCAGGATGCGGCCGCGCGGCGTTCTCTGGATGAAGCCGAGCTGGAGCAGGTAGGGCTCGTACACGTCTTCGATCGTGTCGCGCTCCTCGCCGAGGGAGACGGCCAGCGTCGAGAGTCCGACCGGCCCGCCGGCGAACTTGTGCGCGATCGTGTGCAGCAGCTCGCGGTCGGTGCGTTCCAGCCCCTCTCCGTCGACCTCGAGCAGCTCGAGCGCCTCGCCGGCGATCGCGGATGTGATCTCACCCTCGTGTCGGACGTCGGCGACATCGCGCACGCGACGGAGGATCCGGTTGGCGACCCGCGGCGTGCCGCGCGAGCGGCGGGCGATCTCCTCGGCCGCATCGCCCGAGATCTCGACGCCGAGGATGCTCGCCGAGCGGCGCACGATCGACGCGAGCTCCGCCGGCCCGTAGAAGCCGAGGCGGTACGTCATGCCGAAACGGTCTCGCAGCGGCGTCGTCAGCAACCCCGTCCGGGTGGTCGCCCCGACGAGCGTGAACGGCGGGAGGTCGAGCGTCAGCGTGCGCGCGGCCGCACCCTGTCCGACGATGATGTCGAGCCGGAAGTCCTCGAGTGCCGGGTACAGGATCTCCTCGACGGCCGCGTTCAGGCGGTGGATCTCGTCCACGAACAGCACGTCGCGCGGCTCCAGCGAGGTCAGGATCGCGGCGAGGTCGCCCTTGCGCTCGAGCGCCGGCCCGGCGACCGTGCGGATCCCGGCGCCGAGCTCCTCGCGGATGATGTAGGCGAGGCTCGTCTTGCCGAGCCCGGGCGGGCCGACGAGCAGAACGTGATCGAGCGCCTCTCCGCGCGAAACCGCCGCCTTGAGAGCGACCTCGAGCTGCTCTTTCAGGCGCTCCTGCCCGACGAAGTCGGCGAGCCGGTGCGGGCGCAGAGAGCGGTCGAGCTCGTCCTCGCCGTCGTCCTGGCGGACGCCGGCCAGCAGGGCGTCCTTCATGCCGCCTTCCGCAGAGCCAGACGCACCCTCTCTTCGGGGGGCAACGCCGGATCCGTCCTCGCCAGGGCCTGTTCCGCTTCCACAACGGTGAACCCGAGCTCCAGGAGCGCATCGCGAGCGATCAGGTGCGGGCCCGACGCCTCCCTGGCCTCCGGCGCATCAGCGGCGTAGGCGAGCTTTTCCTTCAACTCGAGCACGACGCGCTGGGCGGTCTTCTTGCCGATCCCGGGGATCGCCTCGAAACGAGCCGTGTCCTCGAGGACGATCGCGCGCCGGAGCTCGTCGGGGGCGGATCCGGACACGATCGCAAGCGCGACCTTCGGGCCGACCCCGCTGACCGACAACAGGTGCTCGAACAGCTCTCGCTCGGCCGTCTCGGCGAAGCCGTAGAGGTGGAGCGCGTCCTCGCGGACGTGCAGGTACGTCTCCAGTGAGACCTCGTCGGCACCCTCCGCTCGGCGCAGCGCGCTCGGAGTCGCGGCCACGAGGTACCCGACGCCGTTCACGTCGAGCACGAGCCCGTCCGGACGTCGCGCGACCGGCTTGCCGCGCAGCCTCGCGATCATCCGACCGCCTCGAGGAGCGGTGGAGCCATCGCGTGGCAGATCGCGACCGCGAGCGCGTCGGACGCGTGCGTCGATCCGGGCGGCGACGTCATTCTCAGGATCGCCTGCACCATCCGCTCGACCTGCGCCTTCTCCGCCCGACCGTACCCGCACACGGCCTGCTTCACCCTCGCGGGCGCGTACTCGGCGCACTCGACGCCGGCGAGCGCGGACGCAACGAGCACGGCGCCTCGTGCCTGGCCGACCGACAGCGCAGTGCGGGCATCAACCCCGACGAACGACTCCTCGAGCGCTGCGGCGTCGGGCTCGTACCGCTCGACCAGATCACGGACGCCCTCGAAGATCGTTCTCAGCCGAATCTCCGGACGCTCGCGCGCCGACGTTCGCCACGCGCCGTGCTCGAGCGCCCGCAGGCGCCCGTCGTGCTCGTGTACGACGGCGTACCCGCACGCGGCCGTGCCCGGGTCGATGCCGAGAACCCTCACGGGTCGAGGTTAGGCGCCGGCCCGGACGTTCCTCCGACGCTCGCTCCGCTCGCTTCACGGGGGAAACGGCCGGTTTCCCCCGTGGACCCCCTTCCCTAAAGCGCTTCGCACCACAGTCATGGGTGTGTGCGGCGCCCGCACAGGTCGGGTGACGCGGCGATGACCGGTTGCTTCGCTTCTCGCGACGACCCACCCTCTCGGCCGGCACCGCTTTGCTCATCGTCTCACCGGCGACATCGAGAGACTGGCGGATCAGACGGCGACGGCCTCCAGCACCTTTTCGGGGATGTCGAAGTTCGCGTAGACGTCCTGGACGTCGTCGTTCTCCTCGAGCGCGTCGATCAGCCGGATGACCTTCCTTGCCGTGGCCTCGTCGTCAATCTCGACGGTCGTCTTCGGGAGCATCGTCGACTCCGCGGACTCGACCGCGATCCCCGCGGCCTCGAGTGCCTCGCGCACGCTGTGGAGGTCTTCGGGGGCGCAGGTCACCTCGTAGCTCGTCCCCTCCAGAGCGACATCTTCCGCACCCGCGTCGGCGGCGGCCAGCGTCAGCTCCTCTTCGCCGGCCGTCTGGGCATCGACCAGGATCACACCCTTCCGCTCGAACAGCCACGCGACCGAGCCGGTCTCGGCGAGGTTGCCGTCGTGCCTCGAGAAGATGTGCCGGACCTCGGAGGCCGTTCGGTTTCGGTTGTCGGTCAGCGCCTCCGCGAAGACGGCGATCCCGCCTGGCCCGTAACCCTCGTAGGCGATGTGCTCGTACGCGGCAGCGTCTTCGCCCGCGCCGCTACCGCGTGCGATCGCGCGCTCGATGTTGTCCTTCGGCATCGAGGCGGCACGCGCCTTGTCGATTGCGTTCTGGAGCGCGAGATTCGCGGTCGGGTCAGGCCCTCCGTCCTTCGCAGCGACGATCAGTGCGCGCGTGAGCTTCGTGAAGAGCTGGCCGCGCTTCGCGTCGGCAGCGCCCTTCTTGTGCTTGATCGACGACCACTTGCTATGACCGGACATAGGCGCGTGGGAACCCATGGTTCCCCCGCGAACCCCCTCCTTCCTCCGGGGGAACCAACGGTTCCCCCTCGCCCCTCTCCTTCCGCGGAGAGGAACGGTTGTGCGGTGAGCTCGACCGCACCATTTTAAGCTACGGGGAGTCGTGCCGGCCGATACTGACCCGATCGTCAAAGGGCCACCCTGCCCTCGAACGGACATTTGATGGCCGAGGGTGGCCAGGGTCTGCCGGTCGGCAAGCTTCCGGGGCCGCTCCTCGGGCGTTTGATCGCGACGTACGCGACGAGCGATCCAACGGTGATCGTCGGTCCCGGCGTGGGCGGCGACGCGGCGGCAATCGATCTCGGCGCCACGACGCTCGTGGTGAAGTCCGATCCGATCACCTTCGCGAGCGAAAGCCCGGCGAGGTATCTCGTCGACGTCAATGCCAACGATCTCGCCTGCCTCGGGGCGACGCCACGCTGGATGATGGTCACCGCGCTCCTGCCGGAAGGAACGACGGAGGAGCGTGTCGAGGCCCACTTTCGGGAGTTGCGAGATGTCTGCCTCCAGCGGCAGATCTCGCTCGTCGGGGGCCACACGGAGATCACGCTCGGGCTGGCACGGCCGATCCTCGTCGGCGTCTTGATCGGCGAGGTCGAAAGCGGAAAGCTCCTCCGCCCCGGCGGCGCACGCGCCGGTGACCGCATCCTGTTGACAGGAGCGATCGCCCTCGAGGGGACCGCTCTGATCGCGCGCGAGCTAGGCGCCCGGCTCAGTCCCGCGGTCGACCCGCAACTCGTCGAGCGGGCCGCGAATCTCCTTGCCGATCCGGGCATCTCCGTCGCCCCAGAAGCCATGGCTCTTCTGAATGCCGGCGGCGTCACCGCCCTGCACGACCCGACTGAGGGCGGCCTCGCGGCCGGCGTCCACGAGCTCGCGCTCGCGGCCGGCTGCGGAGCGACTGTCGACCGCGATACGGTGCCGATTCTGGAGGAGACAGCGGCGATCGCCGCCGCGTTCGGTCTCGACCCGCTCGGAATGCTCGCCTCCGGCAGTCTCCTCGCAGCCGCCGACCCCGGTGCAGTCGAAGGCCTGATCTCCGCCAGCCGCACCGCCGGCTTCCGGCTGACTGCGATCGGAGAGGTGACCGACCAACCCGGCTCGGTGATGCTGCGCGCCGACGGCGTCGAGCGGGAGATGCCGGTCTACGAAAGCGACGAGATCATGCGCGTCCTGGCAGGAGACTGAAGAGCTCGACCGCGACGCGGCACACCTGTTTCGGACCAAGAATTCGCCGAGCCGGTTGCGCTTTCGTCCACCCAACCGGCTGACATTCCGCTTCCGCGTACTGCCGCCCGGCGGGGCCTCGACCTACTCGCGCTCCGTGCTCGGCGCAAGCGGAACCCTATTCTGCCGTTCCCCCTTGCCGCAAGGGGGTGTCCGAAGGATTCGTGCGCAAATTGCGAGCGGCTTGACCGCAGAGGCGTCAGTCGCCGCGGCGGAGGATGCCTCTGCGATCGCTCTCGGGGCCGGCCAGCTCGGCCGCATGGGCGATTACGTCCTCCGCGCACCCTTCCGGGTAGCCCCACTCGCCGATCAGGTTGTTCTTGATGCGAGTGCGGGCGCCGGACTTGTCGGACGTGAGCGCCCCGGCCGCCTCCTGCCAGCTGGGCAGGAGCGACCGCTCGATCGCCTCCTCGACCCGAGGATCGGCGCTGTACAGCTGCTCCGGGTCGTGAGCTGCCCTCAGCTGGCCCAGCAGGTCCTTGCGCACGTCGTCGCGGCGGAAGTACGGCACGTCGAGCGCGCGCTCGAGCGGTTTCAAGGCGTCGAGGCTCCGACTCCCGCCCTTGCCCCAGCTCTCGAGATCCCGAAGTGCATCGCGAGCGCGGGCCTTCGCCTGCCGCTCGTAGCCGGTGATCAACGCGCGGCGAACCGCCCGCTTGACCATTTCCTCGTACTCGGCGTTTGCGACGGCGAACACGTCGGTTGCACCGGCGCGGTCGGAATCGCCAAAGCCGGCGCGCTGGCCGAGCCCCCTCCAGAGGGATTCGAGCACCGCACGACCGCTGAGACAGCCCTCCTCCCTGCTCAAGGCACGGGAGAGCTGGTTCATCACGTAGCGGGGCGAGTATCCGAAGGTTCCGTCCTCGTTCGGGCCCTCGCGGACGGCGTCGAGGTCGCCGGGACGCACACCCTGGACGAAGCGACCGTCGTAGTAGTGCAGCTTGCGGGCAAGCGTCCAACCGCCGGGTGCCGGGGACAGCCGCGTGAGGATCGCGAACGTCGCCGCCGCCGGCAGGGCGAGCGGCGAGAGGATTGCCTTCTTCAGACCCGAGTCGCCGATCATCTTCTCGTATACCCGTACCTCGTCCCGGATCGCAAGCGGATAGTGCATGCGCACCACGACGAGGCGGTCGAGGAGCGCCGCTGCCTTCGGGTCGGCGATCAGGGCGTCGTACTCGGCGAGGTTGCTGTGCGCGACGATCGCCTCGTCGGCGTACATCGTTCCGCGGCCGCTCAGCTTCACCACCTGCTCCTGGCTGAGCGCGAGGAGGACCGAGAGAAAGCGCTCGTCCATCTTCAGGATCTCGATCAGATCGACGAGCCCACGATTCGCGGCGTTCAGTTCGCCGTCGAGCCGGTATGCCTGTCGGGCCGCGTGGCGATCGGTGCTGGCGCGCAACTGCGAAAGATCGACGGTGCCGACGAGGCGGCTGAGGTCCTCCGAACCCGGATCGGTGGCGACGTAGGTGCCGATCCCGATGCCCTGCGAGACGTTGAAGGAGAAGCGCTGCACCGGCACGCGCGTGACGTCGTTCTTGTAGACGTTGCGGACGAGCCAGCCGCAGTAGGGGCACAGCTCGCCCTCGATGTAGATGTTGCGAAGCTGGCGTCGACGCTGCCTCGGGATCAGGTGCAGCGGGTTCTCGTAGACGGGGCAGCCCTTGATCGCCCAGACCGCCCCGGCCGCGCTGCGGGTGTAGTCCTCGAGCCCCTCCTTGATCGTGTTTACGAGGGTGGACTTGCCCGAGCCGGGCGGGCCGATCAGAAGCAGGATGCGCTTGCGCACCTCGAGCCGGCGGGCCGCCGCGGCGAAGTACTCGACGACCTGCGCAACCGCGTCGTCAACACCGAAGAGCCGGTCGCCGAAGAGTTCGTACTGCACGCTGCCGCCGACGCCTGGGCGCGTGCCCCCGGCGATGATCATGTCGTGGATCAACTCGTGCGAGAGGCGGGCCAGGCGCCGGTCGCGCCGCACCATGTCGACGTACGCCTCGAAGGGGACTTCGCGGGCAAGCTCCCGAGCGTCCTGCTGGATTCCCTTCATCAGCGTGGTCAGATCCAACTCCCCTACCTCCCTGGCCGAAAGAACGAGAGGGCCGGCGACAGGTACCGGCCCTCTCGTCCCGATCTCGTGAATCCCTCGCTACTAGCCGATGTTCACGCCGAGGGACGGAGCGTAGCCCAAGAACCCGACGCCGAAGCCCGCGAGCACCAGCCCCCAGCCGAGCACCCGCCGGAAGACGGCCGACGGCGGCACGAGCGCCGCAGCGACGAACGCCAGCGCGGCTGCGATCGCCGCGAGCAGCAGTCCGAGAGCCAGGATGTCGAAATGACCGCCCGGGCCGGTGTCCTTCGCCCAGCTGGCGCAGGAAAGCGCGAATGCCCCCGCTGCGGCCAGTGAGAAGAACCCGAGCGTCCGGTCGGAAACGACTCCCCAGCCCGTCTCCGCCGCAGCGAGACCCGCCCCGGCAGCTGCGACGGCTGCGAATCCCCAAACCGAGATCGGGGTGTCGCCTGCGGCGAAGATCGTGATCCCCGCAAGAATCACACTCGCGCCCGCGAGCGGCACCCAGCTGGTGCGGCCTTCGGACACGCCCGCCCAGTACCAGCCGAGCGTGGCAGCCGCGAGGCCCCACACCACCAATGACAGCTCTAGCACAAGAGCTCCTTTCTCCCTTGGTCTACGACAGAATGCGGCCGACTGCCCACTCGGCGGCCGGCCGGCCTCCCCGCTCGAGGACGAGAGGGATTGCTCGCCTCGCGGAGAGAGCTGCAGGGCGTGGTCGGTCGGGCGACGTGCGACAACAGGGTCGCGTCGAGCGCTCGGCAATCCGAGGCGGCTCGTCTACCCGGAGCTCGCATCCTGGATTCCTCCCGTCCATGTACGCCTGCGGGGTGATACTCGTACTCAGGCGCACGCCCAGTCAAGGCCTCGGCCGTCGCCTGCTGTTCATCGGTCCTATGCATCCGAACCGCCCGGATTGTGGTCCTGCCGTCGGACGTGATCGGGCCGATTTCGGCATCCGGCTCGGCCGGGCCTCGATGCCGCGCACGGCAACCCCACCGAATTCGGTGGGAGTACGCTCCCGAGTGCCGGGCCCGTAGCTCAGCTGGTTAGAGCAGCGGACTCATAATCCGTTGGTCCCTGGTTCGAATCCAGGCGGGCCCATTCCTCAATCGGCGTAACCAGGGCGGGGGAAGCTCGACGCCGCACCGAGCAGCCCCCCGCCCGCCCAGCCTGGCGCCGGGTTGGCGTGACCGCGCAGGGGCATCCGCGATCCTGATCGTCTTGTTCGTAGTGGGGATCCAGGGAGCCCGCGGGTCCGCCGATAGGACCACTGTCGTGAACATTTGCGGGCTCCCGCGGAAGCACCGCCTGGCGAGGCTGCTGAGGCGGTGGAGTCCCTACCTCGCGGTGTGCTTCCTTGTGGCTATCACGGTCGGGCTCGTTCTCAGCACCCGTCACTTTGAGAGCCAGACGATCGCGATCTACGAGCAGCGTGCCGTCATCACGAAGAACATCGAGCGAATCAGGTACTACGACGAGGCGTTGACGGGCTCTGCGCGCCTCGGCGCCGTCACGGGCAACCCCGTGTACGAGCGGCGATACGGCCAACTCGCCCCCCAGCTCGACCGCCTGATCCGAGAAACGGTCACACTTGTGGGCACGCGCGAGGCGGCTGCGGCGATCGCGCAAACGGATGCGGCGAATCGCGCGCTCGTGGGAATGGAGCGACGCTCCTTCGACTTGGGCCGCCTGGGGGATCACGTTCACGCGATCGCGCTCCTGACCGGCACGGAGTACCAGCAGCAGAAGCGGATTTACGCTGCTGGGACGACAGCAGCGTTCGAGAGCTTTCTCTCCGCCAGCGACAGCCGGACGCACAGCGTTGACCGGAATCGGGTGCTCGCCTTGATACTCGGCGCTCTGAGTACTGTCGCGATGGCCGTCTTCGGTCTCTTCTACCTTCGTCGCGGTCGCGAGCACGCCCGGATTTCCGCCGAGAACGAGCAGCACATGGAGGAGAGTGCCAGCCGCCGCGCGGAGGAAATCGAGTACCACGAATCGCAACGCGAATTCACTGAGATCCTCCAGGTCACGCGCGGCGAGGAAGAGGCGCATCACCTGCTCAAGCGTCACCTCGAGCGCCGCGTCCGCGCAAGCACGGTCGTCGTCCTCAACCGCAACAACAGTGAGAACAGGCTTGAGCCGATGACCAAGCTCCCGAACGACTCTCCCCTGGGAGCGCGACTCCAAGAGGCACAGCCCGACTCGTGTCTTGCGGTCCGGTTCGCCCGACCCTACGAGTGCGGCGGGGACGACGAGCCCCTCCTCACCTGCGAGCTCTGCTCGGGTACCTGCTCGACATGCATCCCCTCACTCGTCGGAGGCGAGGTGATCGGATCTGTACTCGTCCAGAGTGGCGCACCTGCGACCCCTGACGAACTGCGGCGCATCACAGACTCCGTGAGCCAAGCCGCTCCGGTGCTCGCGAACCTCCGCAACCTCGCACTCGCAAACACCCGCGCTCTCACCGACGCCCTCACCGGTCTACCGAACAAGCGCTCGATCGAGCAGACACTCAAGCGAATGAGTGCATTCGCGCAACGCACGGGCGGACAGCTTGCGGCCGTCGTCTTCGACCTCGACCACTTCAAGCGTGTCAATGACGTCTACGGGCACGAGCGAGGTGACGAGCTACTCGCAGCGGTCGGAGCGGCAGTTTCCCAGTCGCCTGCGGACAAGTGACTTCGCCGGCCGTTTCGGCGGCGAGGAGTTCGTGCTGCTTCTCCCCGACACAGACCATGACGGGGCCTTGGAGGCGGCTGAGCGGCTTCGGGCGACGATCGCGGAGACGACGGTTCCCGGCCTTCCTCAGACGGTCACGGCCAGTTTCGGCGTCGCCATTGCACCGGATGACGCGACGGAGCCAACTCAGCTCCTTCGAATCGCCGATCGGGCCATGTACCTGGCAAAGTCGCGAGGCCGAAACCGCGTCGAGCGCCCCCTCCCGGACGCCGACCATCTGGCGCTCGTTACCTCCGCTCCGCCTTCCCCCGCCTGACGCTCCGCGCCCCCGCTCCAGCACTGACGACTCAGACGACCCCGGTGGGCCGTGGCCAGCCGCCGCTACACCTGGTTCGAATCCAGGCGGGCCCATTCGAGACCGCTTTACGCGAGCGATGGCTCGCTCTCAGCCGCTTCTCAGGCACATCTGCTTTTCTGTGGTGACGGTGTCGACACTCGGCGAGCAGACGCGCGACCGCGGCAGCATTGCCGTTGCGCTGCTCTGTCTCGGCTTGGCGCTCGCGTTCACGCCCGCGGCAGCGGCGTCCGTGGAGCCGGCGGGGCCGACCTTCGCGCCGCTCCGGGCCGAGCAGTCTCCTTCTGTCTCCTCGAACTGGGCCGGGTACGCGATCACCGGCACGGCACCGACCGGCGTGCCGACCGCGTTCACAAACGTAACCGGAACCTGGAAACTGCCCCGGCCCACATGCTCGGCCGGCCAGGCGAGCTATTCCGCGTTCTGGGTCGGCCTCGGTGGCTTCTCCGAGACCTCCCAGGCACTCGAACAGGTCGGCAGCGAGTCGAACTGCACGGCCGACGGCACGCCCGAGTACTCGCTCTGGTACGAGATCGTCCCGGCACCGCCCGTCACGATCCGCCTGAAGGTCGCTCCAGGGGACACGATCACCGGAGCGGTGCTCGTCCGCGGAACAGAGGTCATCCTCCAGATCACGAACCGGACGCGGCACACGCGTTTCACGCAGCGCACGGTGCTGGCCGAGCCAGACCTCTCCTCAGCCGAGTGGATCGCCGAGGCTCCGTCTGTCTGCGGGCGCTCGGGCCGCTGCCGCACTCTGCCGCTGACGAACTTCGGCTCGGTGACGTTCTTGCAAGCGGCCGCGACCGGCGACGGCCACGCCGGAACGATCACCGACCCGGCCTGGTCGGCGACGCCGATCACCCTCGCCGAGAACGGACTCGGCGGTCTCGACGCCCGCTTCCGCGCGGCGCCGAACGCGGCGACGACCGGTGCCGTGCCCGGCGACCCGACCCCGGACGGCCGCGGCTTCACCGTCGCCTGGGCCGATACGATCACTCCCTGATCGGCGGCGAAGCTGCGTTGGCGCATCGTGCGCCGATCCCGCACAATACGCGGCAACGTTCAAGGCCAACTCGGGGGTGAGCGAGCGGTGAAGGTTTTCCAGCACGAGCAGCAGTTGCGCACGGCCGGCGGGCTGACCGTCCGCGACATCACGGACGAGGTGATCGAGGCCGTGCGCGAGAGCGGTGTCCAGGAGGGGATCGCGTGCGTCTACTCCCCGCACACCACCTGCTGCGTGCGCGTCAACGAGTTCGAGCAAGGCTTCCTCGATGACTTCGCCGGCCTCCTCCTTCGCCTCGTCCCGCGCGAGACCTACTACGCCCATGACGACTGGGACCGTCGCACCGAGAACATCTGTCCCGAGGACATGGACTTCGGCAACGGCCATTCGCACTGCATGGCGATGCTGCTCGGCACCGCGGGCGAGTCGATCCCGATCCGGGAGGGCGAGCTACAGCTCGGGACGTGGCAGCGCGTGCTCTTCCTCGAGCTGGACCGTGAGCGCGACCGCCGCTGGCTGGTCCAGGTCGTCGGGCACTAGCCTTTCCGCCGCCGCGACCGACCTGGCGGGCGCGGCACACCACCGCCTACGGTGAGAACGCCGCCTTTGGGGAAGGGGGCCCGTGGGGGAAACCGGCTGTTTCCCCCACGCGAGCGAGCCGGGCGGCGAAGCCGCCGCGAGCGTTACGCAGCGTCTCGGAGGCTGTCGACTTCGCGCAGCATCGACAGTGTCTCGAGAGCGCCAGCCTCGATCTGGCGCACGCGCTCGCGCGTCAGGCCGAGCTGCTTGCCGATTGCCTCGAGCGAGAGCGGCTCCTGGGCGGCCCCCATCCCGTAGCGGAGCTCGAGCACGCTCCGCTCGCGCTCCGGCAGCTGCGCGAGCGCCTTGCGCACCGTCTCTTCGCGCAGGCTGATCTCGACCTCCTCCTCCGGCCGGTCGTGCTCGGCCGCGAAGAGATCACCGTATGAGCCGGAGCCATCGTCGCCAATCGGCCGGTCGAGGCTGGTCACCGCACGCGCGGCCGACTTCACCTCGCGCACCTGCTTCAAGGGGAGCTTCGCCGCTCTGGCCAGCTCGTGCTCGGTCGGCTGGCGGCCGTGCTTCGCGACGAGCTCACGCTCGGCGCGCGCGATCTTCTGCTCGCGCTCGACGATGTGCACGGGGATCCGGATCGTGCGGGACTTGTTGGCGACCCCGCGCTGAACGGCCTGGCGGATCCACCACGTCGCGTACGTCGAGAACTTGAAGCCCTTGCGGTGGTCGAACTTCTCGACCGCTCGGATCAACCCGATGATCCCCTCCTGAATCAGATCCAGGAGGGAGAGGCCGTGTCCCTGGTAGCGCTTCGCGATCGAGACCACGAGGCGCAGATTGGAGTTGATCATCAGATCCTTGGCCGCCTTGTCGCCACGCTCGATCTGCTTGGCGAGCTCGACCTCCTCTTCGGCGGTCAGCAGCTTGTAACGGCCGGCCTCGTTGAGGAACAACTGGAGCGCGTCGGTCGTGGCGTGCGCCAGCTCCTCGTTGTCGAACGTGGGGTCCTCCGTACCGACCCGGCCGCAGTCGTCGGAAAGCTCGATCCCACGATCGGCCAGCTCCTCGTAGATGCGCGCAAGCTCCTCCTCGTCAAGGTCGAGCTCCTGGACAAGCTCACTGAACTGCGACAGGTTGACGCAGCCCTGCTCCTCGGCCTGGTCGATCAGAAACGTCAGTCGATCCATGGTGGCTCCAAGAAGAAAAGGTGCCCCGATCACGGGCAGCGTAACCGTTTCGGGGTCAGATCAACCCACAGTACCTGGCGGTGTTCGGCCACGGGTAGAAACCCCGGGTTCGGTACGCCCGCTCGGCAACCCACATCTGCTCGAGCCGAGTCCAGTGGTCGGCCGTCCCTTTGGCCCGAAGGAGCTCGGGTCCGTAGGTGGCCTGAAACTCGAGGTCCATCTGCAAGCCGCCGTAGTACGGAGCGGCTGGGTCGGTCCACGAGCCCTCGTAGCGATGGATGCACCGCCATTCCCTGGCGTGCGGTGGGTTGAGAGCCCGTTTCTTCGCGGCGGCTGCACGACTGCGCCAGAGGCGAAGGGCCCATTCTCGGTACGCGAGCGTGCGTAGCCGCTTGGCGCTGCCCGCGTACGGCGTGCGCGGGCGGTGCATCAGCTTCTGCCAGCGCCATGTCTCGTCGCGGTTGTCGCCGATTCGCTCGAGCAGCCGCGCAAGCTGCGCCTGCATCGACGCGCTGCGTCCTGCGCGCTGCGCTCTGACGTGCCGTCGCGGGTGGAACGAGCGCCACCGCGAGCACCGCGAGCGTGAACAGCAGGCATGCGCGTTTCATCCGCTTGATCTCCTCCGTCTTTCTGGCGACGACATGCGAGCAGTCATCCACGTGGGTGCGCGCGCCCTGAGGCACGCCGCGGCCGCTCAGCCGTCTAGCTTTCCGCTTGCCCCAGTACCGTAGCAACCCGGCCGGACGGCCGGGCGATGCCTACGTAAGCGTTTGCGCCACCGCTTGCTGGAAGCCCGCGATCAGACGCTCGCTCTCCGGCAGCAACCTGCCTCGATCCAGCAGGCGCGTCGACGCCGCGCTGGATTCGACTCTGCTCCTGGAAGACCAGCGAGGCAGCGACGTACGCCGAGGGCTCGGCGAGGCGACCGAGATGGCCGACGTAGCGCCAGGCCGACCGGAAGATACGCTCCCGTTCGAGCGCGAGCACCTCCGGGTCGCCGTACCACCTCCAGGGGTTGCTCTCACCCATCCTGACCCTCAGGTTTCGCCGCGGCGGCGCCGATGGAAAGTGTGTGCAACGCACCGCTCGGACACTCGCTGGCTGCGCGGCTCTCGCCTGCGTGCTGACCGGCGCCGCCCACGCCGCTCCCGGCCTGCTCGTCGGCGTCGCCGACGACACCCTCAAGTGGACGGACAAGCCGCAGGCGCAACTCGCGCTCGCCCGCACCCGCGACCTCGGTGTGCGCGCCGTGCGCGTGACGGTGCCGTGGCGGCCCGGCGAGACGCGCCTCAGCCTCGTCGACCGCCAGCCGGTCGACCGAATGATCTTGGCTACCTGGGGCGGCGGCCTTCGCGTCGTGCTCGCCGTCTACGGTCGGCCGGACGACGCGCCCCAGACGGACGCGGACCGGAATGGGTACTGCACGTTCGTGGCCAGCCTGCTTCGACGCTATCCCGGCGTCAGCGATGTGGTGATCTGGAACGAGCCGAACAGCAGCCGGTTCTGGCGACCGCAGTTCGCCGCCGACGGTACGAGCGTGGCGCCGGCGGAGTACGAAGCGCTCCTCGCGCGCTGCTGGGACCTCCTGCACGCGACACGGTCGAACGTGAACGTGATCGCCGCCTCCGCCCCGCGCGGCACCGACAAGCCCTCGGCATCGGGCAACGTCTCGCACTCGCCGGTGAACTTCTATCGCAAGCTGGGCGAGGCGTACCGGACAAGCGGACGCGCCAGGCCGATCCTCGACACGGTCGGCCACAACCCGTATCCGGTCACGAACGCGGAACGGCCCTGGGTGCGACATGCGAACTCGACCACGATCGGCGAGGGCGACTACGACAAGCTGATCGGTGTCCTCCAGGAGGCGTTCGCGGGCACGGGTCAGCCGCTGCCCGGTCAGCGCCAGGTCAGCATCTGGTACATGGAGCAGGGATTCCAGACGACGATCGACCCGGCGAAGGCCGGCCTGTACAGCGGCACCGAGACCGACCGGCAGGCGCTCCCGGCCTGGCTCGGTCGAGGCACGCTCAGCACCGACGGGCCGGCTCCCGATCAAGGCACACAGCTCGTGGATGCACTGCGCCTTGCCTATTGCCAGCCCGGTGTCGCCGCCTTCTTCAACTTCGAGCTCGCCGACGAGAGGGACCTCGCCGGCTGGCAGTCGGGACTGCTCTGGGCCGACCTCACGCCCAAGCCTTCCTATGGCGTCTTCAGGGACGCCGTGCGCAGCGTCTCCGCCCGCAACGTCGATTGCGACCGGTACGCGAAGGCCGCGCTGTCCGGCGGCCAGATCACGTTCGGCGCGGCGCCTGCGAAGCCGGACAAGGGCAAGACGACGGGCCTGCCCGTGGTCGTCGTCAAGTAGCGTTCCGCTCGTGATCGTCCGCTCGCTCGAGGGTGCCGAGCCGTTCACGACCGCGGACGGCAGCACGATCCGCGAGCTCCTCGGCATCCCCACCGCTCCGGTCGTGAACCAGAGCCTCGCCGAGGCGACGCTCGAGCCCGGCCAGGCGACACAGCGCCACTACCACGCGCAGACGGAAGAGATCTACTACATCGTCGAGGGCGCGGGCGAGATCGAGCTCGGCGGCGACTCCCGGCAGGTCGAGGTCGGCGACGCGGTGCTGATCCCACCCGGAGAGTGGCACCAGATCCGCGCTGCCCCTGCCACGCGGCTGCGCTTTCTCTGCTGCTGCGCTCCCGCCTACCGGCACGAGGACACCTTCTTCACATAGGAGGCCTTAACAGCTTCTTTACCGTGCCTGGCACTGTAAAGACGCGGCGTCTTGGGCGTGCGGCGGCCCTCGCCGACCTCGCAGCTAGGGTTCGCTGGATGCGCGTGACGATCGGGCTCCAGGTCATCCCGCAACACGGCGACTACGGGGCGATGAAGCGCGCGTGGGTCGAGGCCGACGAGCTCGGAACCGACCGGATCTACAACTGGGATCACTTCTTCCCGCTGGCGGGCGACCCCGAGGGCAAGCACTTCGAGTCGCTGACGATCCAGGCCGCGATGGCGGCGCTGACGAGCCGGGCCGAGATCTCGTCGCTCGTGATCTGCAACTCGTACCGAAACCCGAACCTGCTCGCCGACATGGCGCGGACGATCGACCACATCTCGGGCGGGCGTTTCATCCTCGGGATCGGCTCCGGCTGGTTTCGGAAGGACTACGACGAGTACGGCTACGAGTTCGGCACCGCCGGCAGCCGCCTCCGGGATCTCGACCGCGCGCTGCCGATCATCAAGGCCCGCTGGGAGAAGCTGAACCCGCCACCATTGCGCCGGATCCCGATCTTGATCGGCGGCGGCGGCGAGAAGGTCACGTTGCGGATCGTCGCCGAGCACGCCGACATCTGGCACTCGTTCGGCGACGCCTCGACGATGAAGCGGAAGTCGCAGATCCTGGACGACTGGTGCGCGAAGGTCGGCCGCGACCCTGCGGCGATCCAGCGCTCGACCTCGATCACGCGCCTGAGCGGCGAGCGCCAGAACGCGGACGAGCTCCTCGAGCTCGGCTTCACGGATTTCGTCGTCAGCGCCCAGGGCCCCGACTGGGACCTCGGGCCGCTGAAGGACGCTCTCGCGTGGCGCGACAGCGTCGGCTGATCAATCGTCACCGGCGACTAATCGATCGAGTCATCGAGTGCGCGGCCGCCCATGTCGATGAATGAGCGAGGACGAGGTGGATCTAGGGCGCCCAGACGATCTCCAGAGACCCGCGCTGATGCTGCGCGGAATCGCGGCCTTCGCGGCGCTGCTCGCGTTCGCCCCCGCGGCGGCCGCAGGCGTCTCTGCCTACCCCTCGTCGCAGTCGATCCCGGCGGCCGGACGGCTCCCCCAGGGCGGCGCACCGGCCGTGACGCTGAAGACGGCGATCGGCGAGCGTGAAGGCGCCTGGATCGTCGCCTCGGGAGGGCATGAGCTCGCCGCCTCGGTCGACGACTCCGGGCTCGGCCCGCTGAAGGCGTCCGTCTACTTCGCTCACTTCGTCAGCTTCGGCGGCAACCCGATACCCGACGCCCTTCTGCCCTGGAACGGGACCGCACGAGCGTTCGAAAAGCCGAACCAGCCGATCTACCTCCAGGTGGTGGTGCCGGCCGATGCGCAGCCCGGGCGGTACACGGCGACTGTCCACGTCGCGGTGGACGGCGGCGTGACGGCGGTTCCGGTCACGATCACCGTCTTCGGGGTGAGGCTGCCCCCGCCGAACGCGATGGCCGGCAACCTGCTGACCTCCTTCCACGTCGTCCCCGAGAGCTACGTCGGCAAGGCCGACCAGCTCTACCACCTCGGCTCGAACCCGGAGCGCTCGGCCGCCAACGAGTCACTGTTCGCGTTTCTCGCCGACTACAGGATCTCCCCCGCGGGCTGGGGCTTCGGCGAACCCCGGAAGCCGGTCGGCTACACCACGTCGCCGAAGTGGTGGCTCGACGCGGCCGGCAACATGGTCAAGCAGAACCAGTTCGGCTTCGCGACCATGCGGATCCCGATCTCCAACCAGCGGGCGAGCCGGCGGAACAGGATCGCCGGGATCTCGCCGTTCGAGCCGGAGAGCTGGTGCGAATACCTTCGGTCCGTGCGCGGCTTCTGGGAGGAGCACGGCTGGTTGGACGGCCGCGTCCCGTACCTGTACACCCTCGACGAGCCCGGCCTCGACGGCATGAGGCTCGTGGCACAGCAGGCGGCCACCGGCCACCGGTGCTTTCCCGGCTCCGAAGGTGCTCGTCACCGGCAACCCGAGCGAGAGCAACCGCTTCCTCTGGGACAACAGAGCAGGCGACGACGCGGACATCTGGGCCGTCCTCTCCCGCCGCTACTACGGTCAGTTCAACCGGCCGCGCGAGAAGCTCGACCTGATCGCGCGAGCCCGCCGCGCGGGCAAGATGATCTGGTCGTCCACCTACGACGGCGTTGCCGGCTCGCCCGGCTACGCGGCGACCGAGCCGCTCTCGGACTCGCGCATGTTCCTGCTCTGGAACGCTCTCGAAGGAATCCGGGGCACGCTCTACGGCCAGGGGATGACCTCGTACGGCAAGGGCAACCCGCTCGTCAGCGTCCCCGACGGCGGGGAGTTCGTCCTCGTGTACCCGGGCGCGAAGGCGCCGATCGCGAGCGCGCGCCTGGAGCAGATTCGAGACGGGATCGAGGACTGGGCGATCTTCGACCAGGTTCGGCGGAAGCGAGGAGCATCGGCAGTGCGGACGATCCTCGGAGACGCCGGGCTTTTCAGCGCGACAGCCGGCGGTGTCAGGCTCGCGTGCTCGCTCGGCTGCGAGTTGAAGAGCGCAACCAAGTACTCGTGGCCGACGTGGTCGCACGACGCCACGACGGCCGCGAGAGTCGAAGCGGCACGGGCGAGAGCGCTGGCAATCGCCTCCGGCCCGTGACCACGTAGTCTTGCCTCCATGCCCGGCCCGCCTCTGACCGGATCGTGTCTCTGCGGCAGCGTCCGCTTCGAGGTGACGGAGCCGCTCGTCTCCGCCGGCTACTGCCACTGCACTCGCTGCCAGCGGCGGACCGGCAGTGCGGCCTCGGTATCCGCGCGCATCGTGCCCGGGTCGCTGCGGCTCACGAGCGGCGAGGAGCTGATCCGTTCGTTCGACCCGCCCGTTGGGTTCAAGAAGGCGTTCTGCTCTGCCTGCGGCGGCGCCCTCTGGGCGCAGAGCCCTGCCGACCCGGAAGTGATGTTCGTTCGAATGGGCACCTTCGACGCCGACCCCGGGATCAAGCCCGCGTACCGGCAGTTCGTTGCCTACGCCGCCCCCTGGGAGCCGATCCCCGACGACGGCCTGCCGCGCTACCCGGAGCGGGTGCCTTCCGCCTAGTGCCGACTGCGCAGGATCGTCCAGACGACGCGCCAGCGGCGGATCCGGGCGTAGTGGAGCGCAGCCCCGAGGCGTCTCGACAGCATGACCCCACTTTGCCGCGCGCAAGACGTTCGCGCATCACCCCGCATGGGGATTTTTTCGACGGCTAGTCTCTCGCGCATGCCCGTCCACATCTCCAGTCCGACCGTCGTCCCAGGCGTGGGCACCAAGGTGATCCGGGAGCTCGTCGGCCGGGTGAACACGGCCAGCGAGGGCATGAGTGTCGCCCGGATGACGAGCCCGCCCGGCTGGGAGGAGCCGGCTCAGACACCGGAGTTCGACGAGGTCACGGTCGTGCTGGAGGGCGCGGTCGTAGTCGAGCACGACGGCGGATCGATCGAGGCACGCCCGGGCGAGGCTGTGCTTGCCCGGGCAGGCGAGCGGGTGCGCTATTCGACACCCGGCGGCGCCGAGTACATCGCGATCTGTGTTCCGGCGTTCAGCCCGGACTCGGCTCACCGAGACGCGTAGCGGATGCGCTTTCGCAAGGACGCTCCAGCTCGACACCGGCCAGGTCACCGACGCTCGCGGCCGGAGCATGGGCGGCGGGCTCGCACTCGGCGGCGGCGGCCTCGGCATCGCCGGGCTCGTCGTCTATCTGCTGATCTCGCTCCTCTCCGGCGGCGGCGGCCTCGGGCAGCTTGCACCGCTCGACAACCGGAGCGTCGGCCAGGGGGACACGCCGGGGACGATCTCCCAGGACTGCCGAACCGGCCAGGACGCGAACGAGCGGCAGGACTGCCGCATCGTCGCCGTCGTGAACAGCGTCCAGAAGTTCTGGGACGGCGTGTTCCAGCGCAGCAGCCGGAAATACGAGTACGTGGACACGGTCTTCTTCACCGGCCAGACGCAGACGGGTTGCGGACTGGCGAGCTCCCAGGTCGGGCCGTTCTACTGCCCGGAGGACAACCTCGTCTACATCGACCTCGGCTTCTTCGACGAGCTCCAGTCCCGCTTCGGAGTCGGCGATGCACCGTTCGTGCAGGCATACGTGATCGCGCACGAGTACGGCCACCACGTCCAGGATCAGCTGGGCGTCCTCGACCAGATCAGAGGCGACCGGCAGGGGCCCGAGAGCAAGTCGGTCCGCAGCGAGCTCCAAGCCGACTGTTACGCCGGTGTCTGGGCGGCCCACGCAGTCGAGACGGGGCTGATCGTCGAGCTGACGCAGGCCGACATCAACTCCGGCCTCGACGCGGCGGCCGCGATCGGCGACGACCGCATCCAGAAGCAGACGGGTGGCCAGGTCAACCCGGAGACGTGGACGCACGGCTCGTCCGAGCAGCGCCGCCGCTGGTTCTCGCGCGGCTACGAGAATGGCAAGCCTGCCGCCTGCGACACGTTCTCCGGCTCGATCTAGGGTGGGCCGAGAGATGCCGCGCCAGAACAGGGTCACGCCGCTCGGCGAGCTGGTCGCAGATCACGGACGCGGCCTGGTGTACGGAAACCGTGGCTGTCTCCACGACGGGAACGGGCGTATCCGCCGGCGCTACTCCGGCAAGCGCTGGATCGCCTGCCGCCTCGAGTTCCGAGGCTGGCACCGAAGCCCGCTGATGCAGCCGGGCCGCTTCACGGAGCTCTTCTTCCTCGACGAGGCGACTGCGTTCGCCGCCGGCCACCGCCCCTGCGCCCTCTGTCGCCGCGAGGACTTCAACCGGTTTGCCGAGATCTGGGGCACGCGCCACCCGGGCGCGGTAGGAGCGGATGCGATCGACGCGCAGCTACACGGCGAGAGAGTCGATCCCGCCACGCGAGGACAGCGGCGGCACGCCGCGCGGCTCGATCGCCTCCCCGACGGCGCATTCGTCTTCTGGAACGGCGCGCCCCGGCTGCTGCTCGGGCCGACCCTGCTGTCGTGGACGGCGGCGGGTTACACGGAGCGTGAGCCGCGCCCGGCCGGCGAGCAGGCGATGGTGATCACGCCGCCGTCGCTGGTCGCCGTCCTCGCGGCGCGGTGGCGGCCGCGGGTTCCACTGCTCCATCCATCGGCGCTCACGAGGTAGTCGACCTACGACCGAGCGGCAACCCCGTGCGCTTTCATCGTTCCCTCATCCGCTCCTCCTAGCATCGAGGTCGAGCGGTGGGATGAGCCCGCCGCACTTCCTACCGAGGAGACGCGATGCGCAGACTGTGCTTTGCCCTGGCCGTCAGCGGCGTTCTAGCCGTGACCGCCGTTCCCGCCACCTTCGCCGCCGCGCCGAACATCGCCAGGATCAGCGCCCCGGCATCGGGCCTGCGGTACGACCAGAAGGTTGTCCGTGCCCACGCCGGCCGGATCAAGATCGTGTTCGTGAATCACTCGACGCTCAAGCACAACGTGAACGTCGAGAACGGCGAGACCGAGCTCGGCAAGACTCGAACGATCGGGCGCGGAACGACGTCTGTCTACGTGACGCTGAAGCCGGGCAAGTACAACTTCTACTGCTCCGTGCCGGGCCACGAGGATGCAGGCATGCACGGCACGCTCGTCGTCAGGTAGCTACCGGCGGGCGCGTGCCGTAGGCCGATTCCGAGCGTCGGCGCTTGATGCGTTCGGCGCTCGGGTCGCGTCCTGCAGCAGCAGGGCCAGCGTCGGGCACGCCGCAGCCGCCCGGCGGGCGTTCCTCTTCAGTGCCTCCGTCAGCGGCGCCGGGTCGACGATCGGATAGCCCCAGTCGTCCAGGCGGACCCGCTCCGGCAGCAGCTCGGCACAGAGGCCGTGGGCCTCGCACGCGATCGGATTCACCCGCACCGTCCGGCCGTTCACCGTCCGACGCTCCCGCTTCGGGAGCGGCAGGACCGCGCGGTTGCCGCCGCTGCACCGGCCGCGCAGGTGCAGCTCGACCTCGTCCGAAAAGACCTCGAGCGCGCTCGCGACGAATCGGGACGCGCCGTCGGGATGCTTGCACGCGCCGCGCCCGCGAACCTCCTCGACCCAGCGGCCCAGCTCGGCGCGGCGGCCGTCCCGCTCGCGGCGCGCGAGCCGGGTGAGCGAATCCGCGATCGCGCCGAGGCCGAACACGCACGGGCCGCATTGCCCCGCGCTCTCGTCCGCCAGGTACCGGGCGACGCGTGCGGTCTCGACGATCCCGCAGGCACTCTCGGGCAGAGCGACGACGGCACGCGCGCCGAGCGCGGCCCCGTGCGGGGCGAGCGCGGCGTCGAGCAGGGGCAGGCCGAGGTTGGCTGCGCTCAGCCAGCCGCCGAAGTAGCCGCCGACGAGCACGGCTCGCAAAGGCTCGCGGGGGCCGCCGGCCTGCCCGATCAGCTCCTCGATCGTCGTGCCGAGCGCGATCTCGTACACGCCGACCCGGCTGACGGCGCCGGTCAAGGTGACGAGCGCCGATCCGGGCTCCGCTGCGCCGCCGACCGCTCGGAACCAGTCGGGCCCGAACCGGCCGATCAGCGCGACGTGCGCGAGCGTCTCGGCGTTGTGGACGAGCGTCGGCGCCCCGCCCACTCCACGCTCGAACGGGCGCGGCGGCGTAAAGGTGGGCTTGGCCGGCCCACCGTTGAGAAAGCGGACGAGTGCCGTCTCCTCGCCGGCGACGAAAGCGGCCGGCACGGAAACGGCACGGAGCTGAACCCGGCCGTCGAACCGTCGGCGGGCCCGCGCGGCGATCTCGCTCTTCAGCGCGGCGAGCTCGATCTCGGACGCACCTCCCACCGCGACGATCGCCGCCCGCGCGCCGACTGCCTCCGCCGCGAACGCCGCACCGTCGAGAACGAGGTGCGGCACGTGCCGGATCAGTGTCCGGTCCTTGGCGCTCGCGGGCTCTCCCTCGACGGCGTTGACGACGACGACGCGGGCGGCCCGAGCGCGAGGCGACGGCTCTCATCTTCCGCGCCGCCGGAAAGCCTGCACCGCCGCGCCCCTGGAGGCCGCTCTGCTCGACGAGGTCGATCAGTGCGGCGCCAAGCTGCGGCCGGCGGCCGAAACGGTCGAGATGCGAGTCCAGCGAGACGGTGCGTCCGTCCTCGCGGATGCCGGCGAGCAGCCGCGACACGCCGCGGGGAGGCGCAGCCCAGGGATGGTCGACGGCCACGCTCATTCGCCTGCCGCCTGCCTCGTTCCCGAAATCGAGCCGCCGATGCTTCCCGCCTGGAGGTCGATCCGCAGGACGAGCGTGAGCCGGAGGCGGGTGCCGGAGGACGAAGCGACATCGGCGACGACCCGGTTCCCGTCCAGCCCGACGATCGAGCCCGTGAATACCGTGCCCGTCGTCGCGTCGCGGAAGCTGACGTCGCTCTTGCTCATCGAGAGCCCACCTCCGTCGATCGCGGTGCCCCAGAGCGTCAGCCGGACGACACCGGGCTCTTTGCCTCGAACGGCCGCCGCGATCGCAACCGCGGCATCGCCAAACTGATCGGGCCCGGAGGTGGAGACGCGGCCGACCAGCTGTCCGCTGAAGGATCGGGTCTCGGCAACCGGAGCGCTGACCGACGCAAGCTGCCTCGTCGACGTCGCAGCGGTGCTTCGGATCAGCGACGCGGGCGTCCCCGCCTTCGCCGCCCATCCGTGCCTGGCCGGGCCGGTCCGGTACCAGCTGACGATGAGCACGACCAGGCCGAGCGTCGCCGTGCCGGCCGCCAGCTGCAATCCGGCAGAGCCGCTGCGTACCAGGCGGTACGAGCCGGCAACGACGACGGCGGCGAGACAGCCGAACGAGAGCGCTGCCATCCAACCGAACCGCGCGTCCGAGCCCGAGCCGAACCCGTGGGCGAGCGCCAGCGGCCACGTCGCGTAGGCGGCCCAGTGCAGCGCGCGCCAGGTGCGGTAGCCGATGTGCCTGCGAAGCATGCTCGTCACTGCGATTGCGAGCAGCAGGTCGAGCGCGAGCGCACCGAGGCCGACCCAGATCGGCCTGTACGCGGAGGTAAACGGGAGAAACACGTCCTTCACCCCGACCGGCGCGTAGCCGTCGGCGATGGTCGTCCCAACGTGCGTGCCGATGAAGACGAGGGCGAGCAGGCTCAGATTGCGGTGCAATCCGGCGATCGCGAAGCGGGGCCAGCGCGGGCTACGCCAGCGGAACGCCGACATCACGCCGATCAGCGTCGTCGCGGTCAGAAGCAGGAGGGCGACGACACCGGAGCCGCGCGTCAGGTACCAGAGAGCGTGCGAGCTCATGGGCCAACCTTTGGCCCATGAGCGGGGAGGGGCCGGGGGGAACCGGGATCACCCGGAAAGAAGGGGGCGCACGGGGGAAACATGGTTTCCCCCGTGTTGTCCTCCACGGGAGCGAGCCAAGCGCGAGCGACGCTCACACTGCCTCGCCCGGCCAGCCGTTGATCGTCAAGACGGTCCCGTCCTCGGCGGCCAGCCGCGCCGCCAGGCCGCTCTGCTCCAGCCAGGCGGGCGCCGCCGCGCCGAGCACGATCGCTGCCGTGCTCGCCGCATTTGCGTGCAGGCACGAGGCAGCCGTGACGCTGACGGTCTTCCAGGGCGTGACCGCAGGTCGGGCCGTGCGCGGGTCGATGATGTGGTGGAGGTCGCCGCCCGCAGTCGTCCAGCGGCGCACGTGCGTTCCCGAGCTGGCCAGGCCGCCGCTCGAGATCGCGACCGTCGGCCCGGGCGCGTCGAGCGGTGCCGCGTGGTCGTCGGCGATCCGGATCGGCCAGCCACCTTCGAGCGGATCGCCGGCGACGGAGACATCGCCGCCGAGGCTGACGAGCACCGCGCCCCCGGTCGCCTGCGCAGCCGCGAGCGCCGCCCGGTCGGCGGCGAGGGCCTTCGCGGTCGCGCCGAGATCGAGCTCGGCACCCGGTGGGAGCCGGATCGTTCGGCGGCGCGCGTCGAGCCTGACCGATGCCCAGCCGGCCACCGGGGCGAAGGAAGGCCGGACGACGCGTCCGTCGCGCAGCCGGATCTCGGCGAAGCTGCGGTCGTAGCCCGCGAGGCGAAGCGTCGCTCCGATCGTCGGGTCGACCAAGCCTCCGGTCAGCGCGGCGACGTCGAGGGCGGCGCGGACGGCGTCGAGCAGGAGGCGGCTGACCCGCATCTCGCGTCCGGCGGCGCCGTTCAGCATGGTCAGCTCCGAGTCGGCGCGAAAGCGGCTACAGGCCTTGTCGACGGCGGCGAGCTCGTCACGAAGGATCGTGCGCGGGCCGTGCCGAGCTGCGTCGGGCTCGGCGACCGCGACGAGCGCGGTCGTCCCGAGCGCGGGAAACGAGTCGGAGACGACGGTCATCGGACGGTCACGACCCGCCCGAGACCGCGACCGGTGGAGACTGGGACTGCACCGGTGCCTGCGACGCGCTCAGCTGCGAAGGGGCCGCGGACGCGATCAGCGGCGGCGCGGCCGGTGTCGCCGGAACCGCTACCTGGGTCGTCCGCTTCGCCGTTGTCTTCTGCGGCGCCGTCCCGGCCGCGGTCGCCTGTGGCGTCGCCTTGCCGCCGGATGCGGCGCTCGAGACGTACCCGGCGATCGACCCCGCGACGGCGACTGAGGCCGCGAACACCACGCCGGTCACCCGGCGTACCCGCGTCCGCGCCGCGTCGCGGTCGCCGGCCGCGCGGCGGTGTGCCTGTCGTTCGTCACGCATCGTGGCACCAGGGAACCACGCGCGGATGAGAGGCAGATGAAGGCGACCTTAAGGCTTCATAGGAGCCGCGGGCAGGCTGATCCACGCGTCCGCCCCACCCCCCGGCCTGTTCGCCAGGCCGGCCTCGCCGCCGTGCGCCGTCGCGATCAAGCTGACGATCGCCAGGCCGAGCCCCGTGCCGCCACGCGCGCGTGCCTCGTCGGCGCGGCTGAAGCGGTCGAACGCGCGCGGGAGAAAGCCGGCGGCGACACCAGGCCCCTCGTCCGTGACGTGGAGCTCGACGCGGCCGTTCCCGGCGTGTGCCGAGAGCACGATCTCGCCGGCGCCGTAGTCGAGGGCGTTCTCGACCAGGTTGCCGAGTGCCTGCTCCAGCCGGGCGGGGTCGCCCTCGAATCGAGGCGCGAGCGAGTCCTCGACCCGAAGCTGCCGGCCCTGCTCGCCGGCCCTCTTCGCGTAGCGTGTCGCGACATCGCCGAGCAGCGCGAGGGCGTCGACGGGCTCGGTGTCGAGCGGCAGGCGCCCCTGGTCGAAGCGGGCGAACAGCAACAGATCCTCGGCGAGCCGGCTCAGGCGCAGCGACTCCTCCGCCGCCGAGCGCACCGCCAGCTCGAGCTCCTCACGTGAGCGTGGACGCCGGAGCGCCAGCTCGAGCTCGGTGCGCAGCAGGGCGAGCGGGCTCCGGAGCTCGTGGCTCGCGTCGTCGACGAAGCGCCGCTCGTGCTCGAACGCCGCCTGGAGCCGCGCGAGCATGTCGTTGAGCGTCTCGGCGAGCCTCGAGAGCTCGTCCCGGCCGCGGGGGGTCGGCAGCCTGCTGCCGGGCGTGGACGCTCCGATCGAGGCCGCCCGCCGGCGCATCGCCTCCACCGGCGCGAGGGCGGCGGCGGCGAGCCCGTAGCCGGCGAGGATCGCGATCGCCAGGGCAAGCGGTCCGCCGATGAGGAACTCGCGGGTCAGGCGGTCGAGGGTTTCCTCGCGGGGCGAAAGCGACGTTGCGACGACCACGCTTGCCGGCGAGCCCGCGATCTTGACCGGTGCGGCGAGGATCCGCCACTGGCCGGTGAGCGTGCCGATCGGGCCGCTGCGCAGCATCGGGTGTCCCGCGAGCACTCGGCGCAAGTCCGGCCCGGCGACGAGGGCGGGCAGGCGCGACGGCGTCGAGTTGCGCACTCGACCGTCGGCGGCGATCAACTGCCCGACCGAGGAGCCACCGGGCGCGTCGCGGTCGAGCACGCTCAGCCCCCGCTCGACCCGCGTGGCCGCTTCGACGGCCTGCCCTCGCAAACCCTGGTCGACGGATGCGAGCAGGGTGCTCGCGACGCGCTGGCGAATGAAGAAGCCGGTAGCCGCCAGCACGATCGCCATCACGACGGCGAACGGCAGCGTCAGCCGCAGCCGGATCGGTAGCCGCGACATCACCCGCCGTCCGCGCCGCAGCCGGTAGCCCACGCCGCGGACGGTCTCGATCGTGCCGGAACCGATCCTCTCCCTCAGGTAGTGCACGTAGACGTCGACGATGTTGGAGCGGGTCTCGAAGGCGAGCTCCCACGCTGCGTCGAGCAGCTGACCGCGGGACAGCACCTCCCCGGGGCGGCGCATGAAGGCCTCGAGCAGCGCGAAGCCCTTGGCCGACAGCTCGATCTCCGTCTCCCCGCGCCATGCCCGCCGGGCGGCCGGGTCGAGCCGGAGCGTGCCGACCTCGACTGTCGTCGGACGCGTCGCCGGGCGCCCTCCGGACGAGCGCCCGCAGCCGCGCGAGCAGCTCACCGAACGAGAACGGCTTGAGCAGGTAGTCGTCGGCGCCCGCGTCGAGCCCGACGATCCGGTCCTCGACCGCGTCGCGGGCGGTCAGCATCAGCACGGGCGACCAGACACCCGCGGACCGGAGCTCGCGGCAGGCGCCGAACCCGTCGAGGCCGGGGAGCATGACGTCGAGCACGATCGCGTCGTAGGCAACCGCGCGTGCCATCCAGAGCGCATCCTCGCCGGTTCCGGCGACGTCGGCCGCATGCCCTTCCTCTCGCAGGCCGCGCGAGATCAGGGCCGCCATCTTCGGCTCGTCCTCGACGACAAGCACACGCATGGGCGCATTGTCGTGCGCGGAGGATGAGCGCGCGATGAACGGGCTTCATCAGCCGCTCATCTGGCGCTGCTCTCCTCCGACCGTGCAACGCGCGCGCGCCGGCAATCCCGAGGGCAACGAGCGGCTGACCGCGACGACCGCGGCCGTGCTGCTGGCCCTGCTCATGGTCGAGGGGGTGACGATCCTGTTCCTCCGCCCCCTGCTGTCGCTGCACGTGTTCGTCGGAATGCTGCTCGTCCCGCCGGTGGCGCTCAAGCTCGGCAGCACCGGCTACCGGCTCGCCCGCTACTACCAGCGCCGGCGCGCGTACGTCGCCAAGGGGCCGCCGCACCCGCTGATGCGGTTCGTCGTCGCGCCCGCGCTCGTCGCGTCGACGGTCGGAATCTTCGCGAGTGGGATCCTGATGCTCGCCCTCGGCCGCCGCACGGGCATCCTGTCCGGCCTGCACAAGGCGAGCTTCGTCTTCTGGCTCGGGGCGATGGGCATCCACGTGCTCGTCTATGCCAGGCGCCTCCCGCGCCTGCTCGTCTCGGAGCGCGCCGCGCGCGGCGCGCTCCTTCGCTTCGCCACGGTCGCTGCCGCTCTCCTCGTCGGGATCGGGCTGGCGGCAGCGACAGTGAGGCTCGCCGAGCCCTGGCTCCGCTAGATGCGGCAGGCGGCGGTCACGGTCGCGGTGCTCCTCACAGTGGCAGGAGCCGTGCTTGTCATCGTCGACCGCCACGGTCGAGGGCATGCGGCGGCCGGCCCGCCGGGACGGTTCGCTCCGCGGCACCCAGCCGACCGACGGCCGTCACGCGGAAGGCTCAGGCGAGTCCCGCCGGCGCGCGCGCTCGGCCTGCCCCCGGTCGCCCCCGGCCCTGTTCCCGGCTATCTGCTGATCGCAGACCGGAACGCGAACAAGCTCCTGATCGTCTCGCCATCGAAGCGCATCGTCTGGCAGTTCCCCAGGTCCGGCGACCTGCGCCCCGGAGAGTCGTTCTTCAACCCGGACGACGCGTTCTTCACGCCCGGGTTTCGAAGCATCGTTACGAACGAGGAGTTCAACGACACGATCGCCGAGATCGACATTGCCACGCACCGCATCGTGTGGAGCTACGGCCGGCCCGGCGTCGCCGGCTCGGGGTCGGGCGAGCTCTCGAACCCCGACGATGCGTACGTATGGCGGAACGGCACCGTCACCGTCGCCGACATCAAGAACTGCCGCGTGCAGCGGATCGACCGGGCGGGCCGGGTCGTCGCCGAGATCGGCAGCGCGGGCAACTGCGGGCACGACCCTCCGCGGACGCTGAGCTCCCCGAACGGCGCCACGCCGCTGCCGGACGGCGGCATGCTCGTCACGGAGATCGGCGGCTGGGTCGACCGGCTCGACGCCCGGAACCATCTCGTCTTCTCGCTGCGAACGCCGACGAGCTACCCGTCCGACGCGCAGTTGCTGCCGAACGGCAACGTGCTCGTCGCCGGCTTCAACACGCCCGGCCGCGTGGACGAGATCACGCCTCAGGGAACGATCGTCTGGACGTACGGCCCATCGTCCGGCCCGGGGGCGCTCGACCGGCCCTCGCTCGCCGTGCGCTGGCCCAACGGGATGATCGCCGTCACCGACGACTGGCACCACCGGATCGTCGTCATCGACCCGCGCACGAAGCAGATCGTCTGGCAGTACGGCCATCTCGGCGTTCCCTCGCGCTGCGGCCGGATTCCTCTCGAAGCCGGACGGGCTCGACCTCCTCCCGGCGGCGACGACCCCGGCCCTCGGGCAGCAGCGCGCCGCCACGCTCAAGGTCGAGGTGATCGGCCGGCTGCCGGCACCGACCTCGCGCCTCGCGGCGACCGCGCTTCCGGGCGGCCGCGATTCTCGCCGCGGGCGGCCTCGTCTCGGGATCGTCGTCGGATCAGATCCTGATCGGCCCGCCGGAGCACTTGCGCATCGCAGGGAAGCTGCCGGTGGCGACCCATGACGCCGCTCTCGCCGTGTCAGGCGGCCGCCGCCTACCTCTTCGGCGGCGGCGAGGCTGTCTCGACCGACGCGGTCGTCCGCATCGAGCCGGGAACAGGTGCGGCTCGCCGGGCGGGCACGCTGGGCGAGCCGCTCTCCGATCTCGGCGCGGTTTCCGTCGGCGGTCGCGTGTACCTCGTCGGCGGCTACACCGGCACCCGGTTCGCGACCGCTGTCCTGCGTTTCCGGCCGGGCCGCCCGCCTGCGCTCGTCGCGCGGCTGCCCGCAGGGCTTGCGCTACGCGGGCGTGGCTGCGCTGGGCGGTCGGATCTTCGTTGCCGGCGGCGTAACGCCTGCGGGCGAGAGCTCCTCGCTCGTCGAGATCGACCCGGTGCGTCGTAGCGTCCGAGTCGTTGCGACGCTGCCCGCCCCCGTCGCTCACGCGCCGCTCGTTGCTCTCGGCGGAATGCTCTATCTCGTCGGCGGCACCGACGCCGCCGGCGCTCCGGGCGATGCGATCCTGCGAATCGATCCCGTCTCCGGGCAGGTGACAACTGCCGGGCGCCTACCGGGAGCCGCTCGCCGATGCGGCCGCCGTGTCACAGTAGGCCGGAAGGCGATCGTTCTCGGCGGCGCGGGCTCGGGCGCGTCAGAACTCGTCCTGGCGTTCCAGCCGGTGCCTCCGGTGAGGTCGTCCTAGCGCTGCGGTTGTCGCCTCCTGGGCGGAGTCGCGCGCGGCTGCCGCCGAACTACGCCTGCGCCGCTATCCCGGCCTCGACGTGCGTCACCGGCAGGGCGAACCGCTCGCGCGCGGCCGCAACGCTCCCGATCCGGTCTCCCCCAGGCCCGGTCGAGATGATGATCTCATCTGCGCCGAACGTGCGCAGCGCGTCCTCGATCGCTCGGAGCGAGTCCTCGTCGCCGATCTCGCCCTGCGCCTCGAATCCTTGCCGCTCGTAGGTAAGCCAGGCTCTCGCTCGAGCGTCCGCTCGGCCTCGGCCCTCCCCGAGTCGACGTCAGAGGTCCAGTGACGAACGGACGACACGGGAGGCCGGACAGACGACGAGCACCTGAGCGCGGTAGCCGGCCGATGCCCGGCGGACCTCGGCCGAAGGCCGCTCGGCGACCGGCTCGTGGGCGAGCACGAGGATCCGGCGCTCGTCCGGTGCACCGACGTGCGGGGGCGCCGTCTTCAGCGGCCGCTGACCCCGACCGCGCCTCACGTAGAACCCGGCTGCCGCGACAGTCAACACAGCCCAGACCGGCACTCCCACCCAGGGACCGCCGACGATGCCTGCCACGACGATTGCCGTGAACGCCGCGACTGTGATGATCAGGAAGTGGAAGGCTTCACTCTCGCTGGAGAACGGGTTACGCATCGCTTTCACTCCTCTCGAATGCACGGTTCTGCGTTCGTGGCGACATCGCCGCGACGCGTGTTCGCTGCGCGCCACTATGCGTCGCGGCACCAGTCACCAGCCTGATCAATGTTGACCACAGCAGCGCCGGATCGAAGTGACGGCTCGGACAGCTCAGGCCGCGAGCTCGGCCAGCGTCGAACCTGCGCGGGCGAGCGCAGCGAACGCGGCGACGACCTCGCGATCGAATTGCGTTCCCGCGTTGATCTCGAGCTCGGCCAGTGCCTCTTCGCTGGTCTTGGCACCTTGATACGGGCGATCGGTGAGCATCGCGTCGTAGGCATCGCAGACGGCGATGATCCGCGAGCCGAGTGGGATCCGATCGCCGGCGATGCCGTCGGGGTAGCCGATCCCGTCGATCCGTTCGTGGCTTCCTCGAATCATCTGCGCGACGTCCTGGAGGGTGGAGCCGGCAGCGACGATCCGTTCTCCGATCAAGGTGTGCTGCTTGATCAACAGCCACTCCTCGTCGGTCAGCGAAGCGGGTTTGTCCATGATCGATTCCGGGATCGCGACCTTGCCGATGTCGTGGAGCTCGGCGCCGAGCCTGATGCGCGCGATCTCGTCGTCGTCGAGCCCGAGACGCCGCGCGAGAAGCTCTGAGAGGTCGGCGACACGGGTGAGGTGGGCGCCGAGGTCGGGGCTGCGCTCGACGAGCGCCTGCAAGAGCACGTCTCGGGCCTGACGGGGGCCGCGCAGCGGCGAGAACGTCTTGTGCGCGTAGAGTCGCTGGTCGGCGAGCTGGAACGCTTGCTCGGCGTTGCGCGTCTCACGCGGTAGAACGACCGCCCCGTGCGAGCAGCTGATCGAGAAGCCGTCGCCGCGCTCGCGGAGCGCGTCCGCGGCCGACTCTCTGATCGAATCGGAGTCATCGTCCTGATCGAGCCTGCAGATGGTGCAGAACTCGTCCCCGCCGAGCCGATAGGCGGTTCCCCACCGGGCGACTGCGGTGTCCAGCTCGCGCCCGAGGCGGATGAGAAGCTGGTCACCGGCGGGATGGCCGAACTCGTCGTTGTAGCGCTTGAACCCGTCCAGGTCGAAGACGGCCAGCAGCAGTCTCTCGCCCTCGCCGAGGGAATCCGTGGCCTCTCCGAGGTCCTTCATCAGCTTGCGTCTGTTCGCCAATCCGGTGAGCGGGTCTGTCTGCGCCTCGACCGTCGCGGCGTCCAGCAGACGCTCGTTCTCGACGGCGAGCGCTTCGGCGCGGGAGAGCGCCTGCTCCGCCTTACGACGGGCCCCGGCGAGCGAGCGCAGCATCACGACGAATCCGACGAAGGCGAGCAGGATCGCGAGCGCCGACCCGGCGTGGGCCTCGATCGTCGCTCGCGAGGCCGCCCGACTGTAGTCGGTCGACGCCGCCCGGACCGTTTCGACGATCCCGTCGTGCTCCTGCTGGAAGCGGCGTTCGATCCCCTTGTAGCCGGGGAGCAAGGAGGGATCCGGCAGCGACGCGACCGAGGCGCCGGCTTGCTGTTCCTTGAAGATGACGATGAGGCCGACGATGTTGTCCAGGTCGGCGGCGAAGACGGCGCTCGCCTTCCGGATCCGGGGCAGGTAGCGATTGGGCGCAGTCCGATCGAGGGCGGTCAGCTCCGCATTGACGGATTCCCGAGACTGGGCGAGCTGGAGGCGCGACTGATCCGTCCCCACGTAGAGCGCGACCAGCGGCACCGTGGCCAGCTTCTCGACCGCGGTCTCGACCGTCCCGAGGCGAACCTGCGCCTGCCTCTGGCTGTCGGCCCGCATCTGCAACTCGACAACGACCGCGACCGTCCCGACCGCGAGCAGTCCGGCAACAGCGACGGTCAGCCCGACGCGCCGCCTCAAGACACGAGCTGCGACCATGGACTGACCATCGGCGCTGTCACGCGCGCGACCAACCCCTGAAACGAGGGTCGAGCCGGCGCTTGCGGGACACCTCAGCGAGAATTGGCGGTCGTCGGCGGCCGTAACCCCGCAGGCGGCTCAATGATCAGAAGGTGCCCGGTCGAGCGCCGGCGAATGCTCTCCGCGAGAGCCTCCGAAGTCCCACGGCTGGATCCGCGAGCACGACGTATGCGGGAGTCCAGCGATGGACGACGACGAAGTGCCCGCCGCCGAGCCGGCGACGGGTATGGGCGATCGCCGGCAACGTGCACTTCGAGATCGCGTCGTACGACGCTTTGACGCCCTTGGCCCGGAAGCCCAGGCGTTCGGCGACCCGCGCGAGGGCGAGAAGATCCGTACCGTGGCGCTCGCGCGCTACCTCGCGGGAGAGATGGTCATAGTCGAGCTCGCAACCGTGACTGGCCGCAACGGTCGCGAGCGCTGCCGGGCCGCAATCGGTGCCCCGCCTCTGGCGCACGAGAGGGAATTCTCGCGACGAGCCGCCCCGGAACCTGCCGCGGGCATTCACTGCGACGACCTGGAGGCTAGAACTTGCCTTTGATACCGATCGATTTGAGGCCGATGACGACGTGATCCTTGACCCATTTCGCGGCGCCCTTCACGCGACTCCAGAACGACCTGCCGCCGCGCACCGAGCGGAGCTCATCGTCGGTCAGCCTCTGGATTTCCCGTCCGTTATCCGTCATGCGGCACCTCCTCCGCCTCGTCTTTGACGCGGGCACACCTAGCCCGTGGGCACGACCCCGATCTGCTGAAGGAAGCCCAGGGTGTCCCAGACCTCCCAGGTCTCGGCGATCTTGCCGTCCTGCATGCGGTGGATCGAGATCGCGTCCACGTCCACCTTGTTGTTCGTCGGCGGAATCCCGTTCACCTCGCCGACGTGCGTGCCGGTTCCCGTCCAGCGAACGACCACGCGGTCGCCGGCGGAGAAGAGCTCGTCGATCTGCCAGTGCCCGTCGACTCCCACCTGGTACGTCGAGACCGTGTCGACGACTCCTTGCGGGCCGTCACCCGCCTGGATCTGCGGGTCGTGAAACTTGTGGTCGGCGGTGAAGAGCTCGGGCGCGATGTCGTTCTTTCGCCCGTTGCACAGCTCCTCGTAGAAGCGGCGCACGACCGACTCGTCCGATGCCGACATTTCCGCTCCTTTCAGCGATCGCCGCGGCACCGTGCCGCAGTCGCGTCAAGGCTAACCGATGCATAGCTTGAGAGCCATGTCCGGCTCGCGAGGCGCGAGTAGCATGGCCCCTCCGATGCCGGCACAGTATTTACGGGCGATTCTCAATGCGAACGTCTACGACGTCGCGTTCGAGAGCCCACTGGATACGGCGCCGAACCTCTCGGCCCGACTGGGCGCCCGCCTGCTCCTCAAGCGGGAGGACTTGCAGCCCGTGTTCTCGTTCAAGCTCCGCGGGGCCTACAACAAGATGTCGCGCCTGCTTCCGCGCGAGGCGAAGCGAGGTGTGATCACGGCGTCGGCGGGCAACCACGCGCAGGGCGTGGCGCTCGCGGCCGAGCGGCTCGGCATCAGCGCGACGATCGTGATGCCGACGACGACCCCGCACATCAAGGTCGAGGCGGTCGCGTCGCGCGGTGCCGAGATCGTTCTCGAAGGCGACTCCTACGACGAGGCGCACCGGCTCGCCGTGCAGCTCGCGAGCCGTCAGCGCCGCACGTTCGTTCACCCCTACGACGATCCGCTCGTGATCGCGGGCCAGGGGACGATCGGGCTCGAGCTGATCAGGCAGGACCGCGATTTCGAGACGGTCTTCGTGCCGGTCGGCGGCGGCGGACTGATCGGCGGCATCGCGGCCTGCCTCAAGGCGCTTCGTCCGGAGGTGAAGGTCGTCGGGGTCGAGCCGGCGGATGCGAACGCGATGCAACGCTCGCTCAAGGCCGGCCGGCGAGTCGTCCTGCCGCAGGTCGGGCAGTTCGCCGACGGCGTGGCCGTACGGCAGGTCGGCAAGGAGACGTTCAGGCTCGCCCGCCGCTGTGTCGACGAGGTGATCGAGGTCGACACGGACGAGGTGTGCGCCGCGATCAAGGACGTCTTCGAGGACACGCGCTCGATCGTCGAGCCTGCCGCCGCACTCAGCGTCGCCGGAGCGAAGCGGTACGCGGCGCGCGGGGCGAACCGAGGCTCGCTGGTCGCGATCCTCAGCGGGGCGAACATGAACTTCGATCGACTGCGCTTTGTCGCCGAGCGTGCCGAGCTGGGCGAGCGTCGTGAGGCGGTCTTCGCCGCCACGATCCCGGAGCGCCCCGGCAGCTTCCAGGCGTTCTGCCGGCTGCTCGGCCGGCGCAGCATCACCGAGTTCAACTACCGCTACGACGACCCGGAGGCGGCGCACGTCTTCGTCGGCGTCGCAGTGCGCGACGATCCGGAGAAGGACGAGATCCTGCGCTCGCTCGCAGCCGGCGGCATCCCCGCGCTCGACCTCTCGGACAACGAGATGGCCAAGCTCCACATCCGCCACCTGGTCGGCGGCCGGGCGGGCGCCGAGCACGAGGTGCTCTACCGTTTCGAGTTCCCGGAGCGGCCCGGCGCGCTGATGGCCTTCCTCGACGCGATCGGACGGCGCTGGAACATCAGCCTCTTCCACTACCGAAACCACGGAGCCGACTACGGTCGCGTCCTCGCCGGCCTCCAGGTGCCGCCGACCGACAAGCAGGCGTTCCGCGACTTCCTCGCAAACCTCGGCTACGAGCACCGCGAAGAGACCGGCAACGCCGCCTACCGACTCTTTCTCGCCTCGTCATAGGGTCGCTCGGGGGTTAGAATGGCCGGGAACTCGGCCGAGGGTGACCCGGAGGGTGGTAAGGAAGGGAGGCGGGCGTGGTCAAGAAGGCGATGCTCCTCGCGGCGTTGCTCTTGCTGCTGTCGGCGCCGAACGCCTCTGCGGCGGAGTACACCGGCAGATTCCTCGGCTCGAACTACTACGTTGTCGTGCCGGACACCGGCTGGAACGGCACCTTCGTCGTGCTCGCCCACGGCCTCCGCGACCTCGCCGACTACCCGGGCGAAGTGGACGACACCTCACCCGGCCTGGAGGGGCGAGCACTTGGCCTTGCCGGTTCGGGGTACGCGGTTGCGACGACGTCGTACCGCGCGAACGGCTGGGCGGTGCAGGAGGCCCTGACCGACGTGCTGGCGGTCGCGGCGTACGTCGAGACGAGGATCCTCCCGGCGACGCCCGTGCGGAGACTGCTATTCGGCGAGTCGATGGGCGGCCTGACGACGTTGCTACGGGCCGAGCGTGGAGGCTACTTCGACGGCTATCTCGCGCAATGTGCGCCGGGTGCCGGAGCACCGCGCCTGTGGGACGGTATGGCCGTCAACCTGCTCGCCTACAACGTCGTCTTCGACGATCCGCTGACGGCGAACGTCGACGGCATCCCCAGCTTCTGGGGCACGGTTGCGAACGGAAACAACACGATCGACTTCGAGGGCGACGGCGTGAGCGCGACGCTGGCCGGCTGGCTGGGCGACCCATCCAACTACGCCAAGTTCGAGTTCGCGCGCCTCGTAGCCGGTGTGCCGGCCGCGCCGACGTACTACACGAGCGGTATCTACACGAACCTGTCGCTGGCCACTGAGTACCGTGGCGAGCTCGAGCGGCGGGCGCACGGCCCGGTCGTGCAGAACCTCGATCACACCTATTCGCTGACGGCCGACCAACGGAACCATCTGGTTAGCCTGGGGCTGCCCGAGGTGCAGATCGACAGCTGGCTGGCGACGATGAACGGAACGCGCTATTCGGCGCGCCGTGTTCCCCGGAGCTACCTGGAGCGCTACGGAGCGCCCACGGGGTTGATCCGGCGTCCGGTGCTGACGATGCACACCGCGGTCGACACGCTGATCCCGGCCAGCCACGAATCGAAGTACGCCGAGACGGTCGCAGCCGCCGGCCGGAGCCGGCTGCTCAGGCAGTGGTTCACCGACGGCGAGGAGCACTGCGCGTTCACCAACCCGCAGATAGTCGCTGCTGTGGACGCACTCGACGACTGGGTCGCCACGCGCGTCCCCCCGGCGGGGCCGCCGGCGACGGTGCCGGGCTTCCTGCCGGGCTTCGTGCCGCCCCCCTGGCCGCAGCCCTAGCCCGGGTCCACTACCTCGGGCATGCCGGACGCGGCCGGGACGGAGCAGCAGCAGACGACGCCGTTTCGGTTCTACGACAACCGGCAGAAGTACCTGGCGTTCATCAACACCTGCAACGAGAAGCACGAGATCGCGGCGAAGGCGGCCGAGCAACTTGTCCAGGTGAGGCCCACCCCGCCCGCGCTGCGCATCTTCGACGCCGGCGTCGGCGACGCGACCGTCCTGTCGCGGCTGCTGCGTACCACCCACCGCACCTTCCCCACCGTCCCGCTGCTCGTGTCGGTAAGGAGATCAGTCTCGAAGACGTCCGGCTCGCGCTCGAGAAGATGCCCGACCGGTTCCACCAGCATCCGCACACCGTGCTCGTGACGACGAACCTGCGCTACGCCGACGCTCCGCAGCTGCGCCCGAGCCGCCCGGACGAGGCTGTCGCACTGGACTGGCACGTCCGTCCGTTGGAGGGGACGTCAGCTTCCGAGTTCGACGAGCAGATCGAGGCGCTCGAGCCCCTCCTCGCCCGCGGCTGGCAGACGCGGCCGAGCCCGACCACCGGCAACCCGATGGTCGTCCGGCCCTCTGTGCTCGTGCTCTACCGCGCCGACCACGAGTTCCTGCTCGACACGGTCATTCCCCACCCCGGCGCCGGCCGGAGAGCGTACGACTTCATCCTGGCGTCCCAGCCTTGGCGCGCGCGGATGCCGGCGACGTTCAAGGCGGAGAAGATCCTGGCCCCGATGGCCCGTAGCCTCGCGCCGGGCGGACGGCTGCTCACGATCCAGTCGTGGGGCCGCGACGTGGCGCTCGAGGCCGTCCAGCAGCTCTGGCCCGGCGAGGACCCGTTTCAGGTCGACCGTCACGCGCTGCTCGACGCGCTCCGGACGGAACTCGGCGAGGGCGCGGACGACTTGACCTGACCCCACCCTCTGACGAGGAGGCGATCTTCCGCTACCGCATGCACACGCTGCCCTCGGAGATCGGCGACCGGATCGGGACGTCCACGCTGTTCGCGGCGTGGAACGCGGTCATCTACGTGAACCAGGTCGAGGACGAGAAGCTCGAGCAGGTGATGCACGACGGCGCGTATCTCCACGTCATGCAGGAGCTCCTGAACGAGCACGGCGGCCTCTGGTTCAACGACGAGGCGTTCGTCGTCGTGCGCACCCTCAACCCTCGGTTCGAACCCACGTAAGCTCCCTGTCCACAGCCCCTCCAGCCGGCAGCCCGAAAAACGTCTGCGCGAACCCGGAAGGACGCACTCGACGTGGCCACCCCCACCTTCGGCATCTTCGACCACATCGAGGACATCCCGGGCACGCCGACGCAGCGGCTCTTCCGCGATCGGCTCGAGCTGATCAGGCTGGCCGACGAGGCCGGGTTCACGAGATTCCACCTGGCTGAGCACCACGGTTCCGACCTGTGCATGGCACCCAACCAGGAAGTCTTCATCGCCGCCGCCTCGCAGATCACGACGAGGATCCGACTCGGGCCGATGGTGAAGCTGCTGCCCCTCCACCATCCGATCGAGATCCTCGAGAACATGTGCGTGGCGGATCAGCTCACCGGCGGCCGTCTCGACTTCGGCGTCGGCCGCGGGGTCGCGCCGATCGAGCACGCCTGGTTCGGAAGCAGCTGGACCGACAGCCGGGCGCGCTTCGAGGACGTGCTCGGGATCATCTGCAACGCGTTCGCGACCGGTGAGATCTCGAGCGAAGGGAGCGCGTACTACGACTTCCCGACCGCACCGCTGGCGACGAAACCGCTGCAGGACCCGATCCCCTTCTGGTATCCGGGGAGCCCCGTGACCGCCGGCCGTCACGGGATGAGCCTGATGTGGCCGGGCCCGATCGGTCAGGACATCTACGACGCGTACCTCGACGCGTGGGAGAGACACAAGGGCGGCACACTTCGGCTGGACGGGCCTGACGCCCGGCCGACGGTCGGTTGCACGATGGTTCTCGCGATCGCCCCATCCGAGGAGGAGGCGCTCGCAGTCTCCCGTCGCGGCATGGACGGCCTCGTGCGCCGCGCGCGGGCCGTGCATACGCGCGACCATCTCGTCCTGCCCGAGGATGAGTGCGAGCGGGCCCTCGGGCCGTTGCGGGGCATCCTCGCTCACATGGAAGAGGCCGTCGCCGCCGGCGCCGGCACCGCCGAGCAGATCACCGAGCGCTTCGCTGCGATCCTCGAGCCGGGCCTGATCGACTACGTTGCGCTCCAGCTCCCGACGGGCGACATGACCTTCGACGAGGCCCGGCGCACGCTCGAGCTGTTCGCCTCCGAGGTCAAGCCTCAGCTCGAAAAGTGAAGAGCGCACGGCATCTCGAGGGAGATGCTCGACTCGGCCATCTCGCGCGTCCTACGGCGGCCGGGCGTTCAGGGCTCTACATGATGGCGGCGAGCGCCTGGCAGGCTGCGGGGCTGAACTGGGCTCCTGCAAGAGAGAGGCAATCGGCGAGCGCCTCCTTCTCAGGCCGGGGCGGACTGTAGCGGCGCTCGGTTGTCATCACGTCCCAGCTGTCGGCTAACGCGAGCAGAGCGGCGCCCTCCGCGATCTGCGCGTCGGCAAGACCGTTCGGATAGCCGGCACCATCGAACCGCTCGTGGTGCTGCGCGATCCAGAGGGATTGCTCGTCGCTGACGCAGTCGCTTGCCATCTGAGCGCCGAGCGCAGCGTGCGGCTTGATCAGCTCGTACTCGGCGGGAGTGAGCGCCGCGGGCTTGCACAGGACATAATCCGGGACGGAGATCTTGCCTACGTCGTGGATCAGAGCCGCGTCTGCCAGTTCGGCGATCCGTCCTAGCGGCCACCCGGCGGCCTCGGCCAGCGGCTGGACGAAGGCGGCGACTCGCTCGGAGTGGCGTTCGGCCATGGGTTCCTTGGCGTCGATCAGGCGTGCCAGGGAGCGGATCGCTGTGAAGGCCTGCATGCGCTCCAGGCGGTCTGCCCGATCCGTATCGGAGATGTCGGGCACCGCGTCGGGGGAGTAGACTGACAATGGTGTCGCGGCCCCGGGCCTTCGCGTGATAGAGCGCGTTGTCCGCGAGCCGCAGCAACTCCCTGCTGCCGCCAGCATGGATCACATCACACACGCCAACCGACATCGTCAGGTCAGCCGCTATGCCGACCGGGGCGGCCCGGAAGTCCCTTACCCAACGTTCAGCGATCGATCGAGCCTGTTCTGCGGTTGTCTCCGGCAAGAGCAGCCCGAACTCATCGCCACCGATCCGCCCGATGACGTCGCCCGACCGCGCGAACCCGCTGAGGAGGCGCGAAGCATGCATCAGCGCGGAATCTCCCGCCTGGTGGCCGTAGGCGTCGTTGATGGTCTTGAAATGATCCAGATCGAGTAGCACAAGTGCAAGCGGCCGCTCATAGCGCTGCGCGCGACTCACTTCGCTGTCTACCCGCTCCTGGAAGGCCCGATGATTCAGGAGGCCGGTGAGTGGGTCGCTGGTGGCCTGTGCCACGAGACGAGAGCTCGCATCAAAGTTCGTGATCGCGAGCCCGACGAGGTCGGTAAAGATCGCAAGCCGCTCCTCCAGGTTGGGCCGGAGAGACTTCTCGGTGGGCGCGAAGACGATCACGCAGCCCCAAAGCTGCTGGAGCACGCTGATCGGGACAGCGACACTCCATTGCGAAGTCATCGGTAGGTCAGTACTCGGCTGAGGCATCGGCGATATCGGGGCCGTGCGCGACGCGCGTTCCGTCTGGACCACAACCGCCAACCCCGGCGTGTCCTTAAGAGAAATCGTGCTCCCGACGTGACTGCCGCCAAGGCGCCAGGAGCCGACGACTTCGCCGACACCGTCTACACGAAAGCGAACGACGGCACCAGAGTCAACGCCGGCGACTTCCGCGGCCTCCTTGGCAACCAGCTCGTAGATCACCTCTGGAGGGCGCATCTCGGCGACGGCGATCGCCAACTCGCGCAAAGCGGACTGCTGGCCGAGCAGCTCACTAATCCGGACATCGGGGCGATCGTCGAGGTCGGTCATCGCGTCCGCGCGGTCGGTGGGTCGAGCCATTGCGCACACCCGAAAGCGTCTCTCGAGTCCACGCATATCGGCTGGATTCTCTTTCAGGTATCGGGGAGAGAGGCGGCCCCGCTCCGTGACGCTCGAGCGAACTCAAGCCATTCCCACCGACCTGCCTCGCCAGGCTCAAGCGAGTTTCCAATACTGCCCCCGCACACGACATTGCGACGCCCGCACAAGCCACTAGGGACTGGCTGCCGCTGACAAAAGTAATACTACCTACTTTTACAAGTAACTTACACCACTAGTCAAGTCGTCTTGGGTGGTGTAGCGCTCCTGGTCGTCACATGGACGTTCAGGTGGTTGGAGGGCGCGGCCGCGCTTCCACCCCCGCTGCCGGTAGCCGTTGCCGCTCGCCCGACACTTTCCGCACGGTCGCCTCGGGCCCCTTGCTCTCGCAGCTGCGCGCCGCGATCCTAAGAAGCCACGGTCGTCGCAGGCGCTCGGGCGGATGGTGGAGCGAGTGTGTGTCCGGGCCGGGATCCGCGGGTACTCCCCTCACCCACTCCGTCACGGCTCCGGTAACCGCTTCCTCGAGAGAGCGAGCGCGATCTGACGACGCTGCAGGCAAGCCGAAGGCTCAGGCGGGCGGTCGAACGGCGCAACGCACAAGCGCGCCTGATCTGGCGACGCCTGGCGGCAAACCTCAAGTACCCTCGAAACCGAGGAGTGGAGGCGGGGGAATCGGAACCCGCGCGGCATTCCCCAGGGGAGTTACCGGCAGACGTCGGGCCTGAGCCTACTCTTGCCTGACGATATCGACCGAGATCTCCACCGCCGGAATCGTTCCCCTGTTCTCGAGCCAGTGTGTGGTGTTCCTATCCTCGGGCCAGCCCACTCCCGGCCCATAGTCCGTAGCGACTCCATTTCGATGGTCAGTGATCGTTCCTTGCAGTATGTAGACGATGCCTGGTCTGTCTTTATGGTCGTGAATCGGGCCGAAGACGCCTCCAGGCTCGATGGTCACCATACGCATTCGAAGTTGGCGCCCTGCCATGCCCTCGATCTCAGGGCCAAGGTCAACCGTTGCAAGTAACTCCGCCGTAACACCTTTCGTCTCAGGTGCCGCCTGTTCGTTGCTCATCGTGCTCTCCTCTCTGTACTTCCAGGGCCTAACGTTCGACCTTCAACCCAGGACGAGCTGATCTCCGACACCCGCTCATACCTCCGTCGCCGCCAATAAACCACCCACGCATTCTCACAACCAGGTCTGGCACGGCCACGTCGTCGCCGCGCCCGACCTACGCTGGCGCCGGGCAGCACGGCTATTGGTGATGCGATCCGATCGAAGTCGTCATGGTGCCGCCGCAGGCGGCGCCGGACTTCGATCGGGACTGGAGGCGGCGGGAATCGAACCCGCGAAGATTCCACTCGGAGCGTTCAGTGCTGGATCAGCGTGACGCGGTCGGCTGATGCGCAGCCCAGGAATCGTCCCCGGTAAGTACGTGTCGGCCGCTCGAGCTCGTCGGCTGTTGCGAGCACGAGGGCATCGGGGAGCCGCAGGCCCCGTGAGGCCAGCTGCGGAGACGCGCGGCGGCGCGCGCGATCTCAGCTGTGATCGCTTGGGTACGAACGGCGAAGTCCGAGAGGAATGCCTCGACCTCGGCAATAGCTTCGCCGCCGACTCCGATAGGGCGCAACCAGGATCTCGGCGTACACCGAGGTAGGAATCACCAGCTCGTCGTGCTGGTGCTCAGTGAGAGCGTCAACCGCCGCATCGTGAAGCGCATCGTCGGGATCGAGAAACGCGATGACGACCGACGCGTCGAGGACGACTAGCGCCACTCGTCACGCAGGCGGTCGAGCTCGCCCGGCTCGTAGACGCTACTTGAGCTTGCCGGCATGGCGCTCGACGAGGTTCGAGGTCCCGCTCGAGCACGAGGCGTCCCCTGCCCGCCGCAACCACGCGAACCTCGTCGCCCGGCTTCGAGCCCCGCCTCCTTGAGCGCCTGAACCGGGAGCGTCGCCTGATGCTTCGCGCTGATGCGCGTGAATCCCCGCCGCCTTTTCTTTACTTCCTCTCATGAGAAGTAAGGGTATGGCCGCTAGCTCGCTGTGTCAAGCACACCGCACCCGCCGTCCGTGACGGGCGCAACAGTTCAGCGTTTCGATCCCCACCGAAAAAGTGGTTGATTAGCAGGGAGAATGGAGGCGGCGGGAATCGAACCCGCGTCCGCGGCCGCACCGGACAGAGCCTCTACAGGTATAGCTCGCCCTTTTGATCTCGCCCGGACGGCCGGTGGGTGAGCGACCTACCGCCGGGCCAGCCATCCTGTGGTCTCGCTCCTCCGGCGATTGGCGTTCCTTCGGAGCCAGCCCGTTTCTGACGCCGCTCCCCGAACCACGGGCCGAGTCCGGAGCGACGCGTCACCTAACTAGGTTAGGCAGCGAGTGCGAGTTCGTTATCCGCACTTACGTTGTTTCCCGGTTGATTAACGAGGCCGACCGGGGACCTCGACCTGCAGCTCAGCCGGAGAACCGACCACGTCGAGACCTGGTCGCCCCCGTATGTGTGTTCGCCTCCAGTGTAGCGGGCTATCTCCGAGCCTTCAGCGCCCGCTGGATCTGCCGGTCGGCGTCGCGTTTGGCGATGTCGCGCCGCTTGTCGATCGTCTGCTTGCCGCGCGCGAGTGCGAGTTCGACCTTCGCGCGGCCGTTCTTCCAGTACATCCGCGTCGGCACGAGGGTCAGGCCTTTCTCGCGCACCTTGCCGATCAGCGATGCGATCTCGCCGCTGCGCAGGAGCAGCTTGCGGTCGCGGCTCGGCTCGTGGTTGGCGATGTTGCCCTGGTCGTACGTGGCGATCTCGGCGCCGACGAGCCAGACCTCGCCGTCGCGCAGGTCCCCGTACGCCTGGCCGAGCGAGACGCGCCCCTGCCGGAGCGACTTCACCTCCGTCCCGGTCAGCACGAGCCCGGCCTCGAAGCGCTCGAGCAACTCGTAGTCGTGGCGCGCGCGACGGTTGTCGACGATCAGCTTCTCTCCGGCCATACCGGAGGAAGCCTACGCGCGCGTCAGGCGGAGCAGGCTGCCCGTGATCGCCGCGAAGGGCACAACGCTCAGGACGTATGCAAGTGCAATCGGCATGGCCTGACGATAGGACTCGCCGGACGGCGCGTCGTTACGGCAGGCAGGCGTCTCGGGTGCGGCCAGCCGCACCGCCCGGGGGTCAGTGATGGCACTGGGTGGCGCTGAAGCCGAGGCTGTCGACCAGCGCGTTCCCGTCGTTCTCGGCCTGCACCTTGGCCGGGTCGTTCGCGTCCCAATCGCCGATGCTCGGCACCTCGACGGACACGATCGGCGTCACACCAGGCCCGAGGGCGGTCAGCCGGTAGCGCTCGCCGTTCCCCTGCCGGGGCGGCGAGGCCGGGTAGCCGGGGTACGGGGGCCGCGGGCCGAGCGAGTAGCAGAAGCGACCGTTCGTCCCCTGGGCCAGCAACGAGTTCTCGCGCTTGTACCCGGCGCCGTATGCCGAGTTGAAGGTGTCGAGGTAGACGTTCCGTCCCCAGGTGTCGAGCGGCACGCCGGAGGAGGTCGACTTGAACCCGTAGATCGGGCTGCCGGCGTACGAGTAGGTACCGACGATCTGCTGGTAGCGCCCACCCCACGCCCAGTTCTGCGTGACCTTCAGCTCGGGCAGCGGGCCGGTCCAGTGGGAGATGTACAGCTCCTGCGCGGACTGTTCCGGCCGCCACGGCGCGAAGCCCAGGTTGGGCAGCATCCGCTGCCAGCGCTGGAGCGCCCAGTAGCTGCCGTCGGCCGCCTTGCAGGCGAAGACCCCGAACGCGAGCGGCGGCCCGTCGTAGCGGGCCGGGCTGCAGACGTTCTTGAGCGTCTTGTAGTAGTTCGGCTTCTTCAGCGACTTCCACCCGGCCGAGTAGTCGATGCGAAACGCGACCTGACGGCCGCCGGCCCGCGGAGGGAGAGCGTTGACCGCGCCCCAGACGAGCAGGCGCTTCGTCTTCCCCTTCTCGGAGTACGTGACGAGCGCCCGCCCCTGAGCGTCCACCTTGAGCGTCGGAGCCGCGACATCGCGGGTGACGAGATACGCGCCGAACGCCGGCTGGGCACCGGTGAGGGCGACCGCGACGATCGCCGCTCCCAGCAGTGAGGCGCCCCTGATCAGCATTCGTGAGATGCGCGAGCTCATCACGCTCACGTCGTGCCCGTCGTGGTGCCCGTCGTGGTGCCCGTGGTCGTCGTGGTGCTCGACGGTCTGGTCGGCGGCGTGGGCGGCGGGGTCGGCACGTACCGGCCGCTGAAATGGGCGACGACCTCCTTCGCCCCGTCGATCACCAGCTCGCACACGCCGGTCCCGGTGCACGCTCCGGTCCAACCGTCGAACGTGAAGCCGGACGTCGGATGGGCCTCGAGCGTGACGATCGCGTCTCGGTCGAACGATTCTGAGCACGCGGTCGGGCAGTCGATCTTGTACGGCGAGCTGCGCACCCAGCCGGCTCCGTCCGGATCGATCTGCACCGAGAGCACGAAGCTGCCCGGACGCGGATCCGGCACCTCCTGGTCGGCCGGGACGGAGGCGCAGAGGTCGTAGTAGCCGAGCTCCGTGATCGTCACGCTGGCGACGATGTCGCCGTCTCGCTGGAAGATCGTGACGACTCCGTCGGGAGGAATCGCGTCGCTGCCGTCCCAGAGCCCGCCCGAGCAGAAGTCCTCGCGGAAGCCGTGCAGGCCGGCCTTCGACGTCCCCGGCCCGATCCCGCCGTCCGTCCGGTAGAACGATGCGTCGGTCTCGACGCTGACCACCCGACCGCCTGCGTAGACGACGGTCAAGAGGCCGCCGTGGACCAGGTAGCGAACGAGGAGGCCGGTGCCGCCGCCGCGCAGCGCGATCTCCAGCGAGCTCTCGGGCTGCCCGAACAACGCTTCGACGTCGGCCTGGGACATGCCGATCGACACTCCACCGATCGACTGGTCGATCACGATCAGCGGCGAGTCGACCGAGACCCGCCCCACTGCGCCGACCGCGAAGAACCCACCGGCGAACAGCGTCGCCAGAAGTGCGACGCCGCCGATGAGCTTCCTACCCCCGCCTGTCCGCCACCTCAAGGCAACCGATCATAGCCCCACCTCGACCTTGCCCTCCGAGCGGCGGATCTCGTCGACGACGACCTCGATCGGGTCGCCGAGCCGGAAGACACCGCCCCCGCGACGCCCGGTTCCCGAAGAAGCGCGCGGTGGCAGATCAGATCCGGGCAGCGGCGGATCGGGCTCTGACGAATGTCAGTACCCACCTGGGACTCGTTCGAGCCAGGCTCTTGGTGTCACTCGTCGTGCAGAGCACGGCCCGCGTCGCAGGTTGCGACGGCAGGCACGTGCCTCAGCGTGACTGTGGCTCGATCGATGGCGCGCTTCAGGAGGCTGCGAGCACGCGGCGGGCGTAGTCGCGCACCGAGGTCAGCTCGATCGAGACGCGCTCGAGCGTCGGACGCATGTCGATCGCGTCCCCGCGGGCAAGGGCGACCATCAGCCCGGCGAACGAGTCCTGCATCGGATCGATCGCCGCCGTCTTCTGCGCCTCGAGCTCGGGCAACGGCACGAAGCTACGCTCGAAGGTGTCGCCGGTCAGTTGCTCGAAGATCTCGATCGCCCCGAGCGGCGACACGGGCTCGGGGCCGCCGAGCTCGAGAACGGCGTTCCTCGCCGCGGGCGTGTCCAGGGAGCGGACGGCAAACTCGGCAACGTCATTCTGCGAGATGAAGCTGACCGGGTTCGTGCCCTCCCCATAGACGGTCGCGTGGCGGTTCGCATAGTCGAAACCACCGGCCGGGCCGAGCCAGAACTCCGTGAAGAACGTCGCGCGCAGGATCGTGTAGACGATCCCGCTCTCGCGCAGACGCTGCTCGACCGCGAGCTTGGCGCGCTCGAAAGCGGAGTCGACCCTGAGCACATTCGTCGAGTGGGACACAAAGACGAGGTGACCGACGCCCGCAGCCGAAGCAGCGTCCACGAGCGCCGACTGGCCATCGCGGTCGACGCTGTCGAGCGTGTCCTCCGGCTGCCGCCCGACCGCCTCCGCGGTGCTGACGATCGCCGACACGTCCGCGCAAACTGCCGGGAGCGTCGCCGGCTCCTTGAGGTCGGCCTCAACGAGTTCTGCGCCGAGCGCGCGAAGCACCCCCACACGCTCGGGGTCAGAGGTGGGACGCACGACAGCGCGAAGGCGCGCGCCGCCGTCCACGAGGCGCCGGCAGATGAGGCCTCCGAGCGAACCGGTCGCCCCGACCACGAGCGTGGTGCCGCTCTCAACCATGTCCAGCCTCCTCCAGGTCGCGCTGCTCGCTGACGCCCGATCCTAGCCAGCGCAGGCAAGCCGTGCTTGCTGCACCAGGGAGCCGACCGGTGGAGGCGCCGGCTCGTCCACAGAGGCTCGCCGTCGATCAGGCACGACGCCGACTCGCAAGTGAAACCTCGACCTTCCCCTCCGAGCGGCGGATCTCCTCGACGACCACCTCGATCGGGTCGCCGAGCCGGAAGACACCGCCGCCACGCCGGCCCGCGAGCGCGGTTCCGAGCGTGTTCAGCTCGAAGTAGTCGCCCGGGATCCGGCGCGCCGGCAGGTATCCCTCGAAGACCTCGCCGAAGCGGACGAACAGGCCGGACGGGATCACGCCGACGATCTCGCCCTCCCAGGACGCGTCCCAGCCCCGCTCGTGGAGCTCGGCGTGCAGCAGCCAGGCGAGGCAGATGTCGTCGGCGAGGTGCTCGATGTCGGCCGCCTCGCGCTCGCGGCCGGAGGTGTGCTCGGCGAGCTCGCCGAGGTCTTCCGGGAGCGGCTCGTCCGAGGCGCCCAGCTCCCGAAGGAGCGCGCGGTGGCAGATCAGATCCGGGTAGCGGCGGATCGGGCTGGTGAAGTGGCAGTAGGCGCGGCTCGCGAGCCCGGAGTGGCCGAGGTTGCGCGGGTCGTAACGCGCCTGCTTCAGCGCACGCAGGACGAGTGACGGAAACGCCGCCCTCCCCCGCCCCGACTTCGTCACGTACTCGGTCACCTGCTCGCTCGCCTCCGCGGCCAGGCGGGCCGCATCGGCGGGCGAGAGCCGTTCAGGCGCGGGCGGCGTGGGCACATCGAGGTCGGCGAGCTTGGCGAGCAGGAGCGCGATCGACTGCGGGTCGGGCTGCTCGTGGACGCGGTAGAGCGATTCGCGCCGCCGGCCGGCGAGCAGGCCCGCGACCGCCTCGTTCGCGGCGATCATCAGCTCCTCGACGAGCGCGTGCGCCTCCGGCTCGCTCTCGCGCCAGGCACGGGTGACGCCACCCTCGCCGTCGAACTCGAACGAGATGTCCGGCGACTCGATCCGCAGCGCACCGCGGGCGAAGCGGCGGCGGCGGAGCTCCGCCGAGTAGACGGCGGCCAACTCGAGCTCTGCCGAGACATCGGCGGGAACGTCGCGCCGCTCCGCCTGGCCGTAGGTGAGCCTCGCGTTGCTGCGGATCACCGAGCGATAGAAGCTCGGCGTTCCGTCGGGTGCGAACTCGACCGTCACGCACGGCCGCTCGACGTCCGGCCTCAACGAGCACAGATCGTCGGAGAGCTCCGGCGGGAGCATCGGAGCGACAAGCCCGGGCACGTAGGTCGACAGCGCGCGCTCCGCGGCGCCGTCGTCGAGCGGCGAGCCGGCCGGGACGAACTGCGAGACGTCGGCGATGTGCACCCACGCGCGGACCCCGCCGCCCTCACGCGCGACCGAGATCGCATCGTCGAAATCCTTCGCCGTGTCCGGGTCGATCGTGAACGTGGTCAGCTCGCGCAGATCGGCGCGCCCGTCCATCGCCGCCGGCGCCGGATCGAACGGCTCGAAGCCGGTGCGCGCGCCCTTCTCGACGAGCAGGCCCTCGAGCACAACCTCGATCCGCTCGGCCCGGCCGAGAACGCGCTCGACCTTGGCTCGTCCTCTGCCCTTCGCGACCACTGCGAGCTCGCCGCGCTCGGCGCCCCGAAGAGACTTGCGGTCGAGAACGATCGGGACGCCCGCCTCGAAGTACGGCTCCCCGACGACCAGCTTGCCCCGGCCGGCGATCTCGACCACGGTGCGGGTCGGCTCGAGCACCTCGGTCAGGCCCTTGCCGCGCATTGGGCTTGCAGGCGTGGGGTCAGACCTGAAGGAACCGGCGCAGGGTCAGGCCGGTGCCGGAGGCGCCGAGCGCCAGACCGATCCCGATCAGAATCAGCGCGTTCAACTCGAACGGCATCGCGTGTGCATCTTTCGAGTGCCCGATGTCGATCAGGGGCAGGACGACCTCCTTGCCGAGCACGAGCAGCAGCACCGCGGCGAGCGAGCCGCCCAGGCCGCAGATCAGCCCCTCGACCATGAACGGGCCGCGGACGAACCAGTTCGTCGCGCCGACGAGCTTCATCACCTCGATCTCCCGCCGCCGCGAGAAGATCGACAGCCTGATCGTGTTCGCGATCAGCATCGTCGAGGCGATCAGCAGCACGATCACCCCCACGAGGAAGACGATCGAGATCACCCCGCCGACCTTCAGCACCCGTCTCGAGGTGTTGCCGCCGTCGTTGACCTTGTTCACCCCAGGCGGCAGCGGCTTGAGCTGGTCGCGCAGCTGAGTCAGGTACTCGGCCTTCTGCGGCTGGATCTCGTAGGCGTCGGGATACGGGTTGAAGACGAGATCCTTGGTCAGGTCGGGCAGCCGCTTGCGCTCGCGCTTGAGCGCCTCCGCCTTGGAGATGAAGGTGATCTTCTTGACGAGCGAGTTCGTCTTCGGGTCGAACTTCGCGCCGATCGCGTTGATCTGCTTCGGCGTCACGTTCGTGTCGAAGTAGACCTTGACGAGCAGCTGCTTCTTGATGTGGTTGCTGTAGGACAGCACCCACGTACCGAGACCGATCGTCGTCCCGAGGACGAACATCGCCACGAGCACCGTCATCGTCGCGGCGACTGTCGTCGACATGCTGGCCGTGACGGAGCGAACGGCCTCGGCCAGAACCATTCTCAGCCGGCTCATTCGGTTGCGTACCCCCCGCGCCGCTCATCGCGCGCGAGCCGCCCGTCGTAGAGCGCGATCACGCGCTTGCGCATCTTGTCCACCATCTCTCGATCGTGCGTGACCATCAGCACGGTCGTGCCCGCGCGATTGATCCGGTAGAGCAGCTGCATGATCCCGACCGAGGTGTCCGGATCGAGGTTCCCGGTCGGCTCGTCGCAGATCAGGAGCGGCGGATGGTTGACGACGGCGCGCGCGATCGAGACGCGCTGCTGCTCGCCGCCGGAGAGCTCGTCGGGGAGCGATGTCGCCTTGTGCGAGAGTCCGACGAGCGACAGCGCCTCGGGCACCTTCTTCCGGATCGACTCCGACCGATCGCCCTGCACCTTCAGCGCGTAGGCGACGTTCTCGGCGGCGGTCCGGTTCGGCAGGAGCTTGAAGTCCTGGAACACGCAACCGAGATTCCGGCGGAGGAGCGGGACCCTCGAATGCTTCAGCCGGCCGAGGTCGCGTCCGCCGACGATCACGCGGCCGCTCGTCGGCTCGAGCTCCTTCAGCAGCAGGCGGATGATCGTCGACTTGCCCGACCCGGAGGCACCGACGACGAACACGAACTCGCCCTTCTCGATCACGAACGAGACCTCTCGCAGCGCGACGACGTCCGGCTCGTAGACCTTCGTCACGGCCTCGAACACGATCATCGCGCTCGCCGTCGAGGGCGGCGAGCGCACCTCGGCCTCCGCGATCGCCACAGGTGTCTGGATCTCGAGGTCTGGTTCCTGCACCGGGTCACGCCCGAGCGCGGTCCCGAGCGGGGCCGCAGCGGTCGGAGATGGCCCCAGTTTAGCCGAGTCCATGGCTAGACAACCTTCCCTGCCGCCCTGGCAAGGAGGTAGGCGTGGACGAACCCGTCGAGGTCGCCGTCGAGGACACCCTGGGTGTTTCCCATCTCGTGCTCGGTCCGGTGGTCCTTGACGAGCTGGTACGGATTGAGCACATAGCTTCGAATTTGACTTCCGAAGTCGGCCTCCTGCGCGGCACCTCTCTCTTTTGCAAGCTCGGCCTCGCGCTGTTCGGCCTCCAGCTCGGCGAGGCGGGAGCGGAGGATGCGGAGAGCCGTCTGCTTGTTGGAGGTCTGTGAGCGCTCGTTCTGGCACTGGACGACGATGCCGGTTGGGATGTGCGTGATCCGCACGGCCGAGTCGGTCTTGTTCACGTGCTGACCGCCGGCGCCGCTCGCGCGGTAGGTGTCGATCCGCAGGTCGCCCTCGTCGATCTCGGCGGCGGCATCGTCGGCGAGCAGCGGACTGACGATCACCTGGGCGAACGACGTGTGGCGGCGATGCGCGGAGTCGAACGGCGACAGGCGGACGAGCCGGTGCACGCCGCGCTCGGCCTTGAAGACGCCGTAAGCGTTCTCGCCGCGCGCCGTGAACGTCGCGGACTTGAGCCCGGCCTCCTCGCCCGGGCTCGCCTCGATCAACTCGGTCTGGAAGCCGCGTTGCTGCGCCCAGCGCAGGTACATGCGCAGCAGGATCTCGGCCCAGTCCTGCGCGTCCGTGCCGCCCGTGCCGGCGTGGATCGTGACGACGGCATCGCCGGCGTCGTACTCCCCGTTGAAGAGCGCGTCCTCCTCCAGACGGGCGAGCTCGGCCCGCAGCGGAGCGAGTGACCGCGCGATCTCGTCCTGCATGTCCCCGTCCAGCGCGGCGAGCTCGGCCGCATCTCGGTACTCCTGGTCGAGGCGGCGATAGCGGTCGAGCCGCTTCGTCACGCGCGAGTGCTCGGTCGAGGTCGCGGCCGCGCGCTGTTGGTCATCCCAGAAGCCGGGCGAGCCCATCTCGGCCTCGAGCGCGGCCGCACGGGTCTCTAGGCGAGCGGGGTCAAAGGTAATCACGGACCCAGGCAAGCTGGGCCCCGATGTCCTCGAGCTGCTGGTCGAGCGGCTGATCGGCGTCGGCCATGAATCAAGCGTAGCCGAGGATCCGTTCTCCGCCTCTTGGGTGCGCAGATCGGCACAGATCCGACACAGAGGCGTGTGCCCCGATCGGGTAGCCTCGCCGGCAAGGGGAAAGGGGTTCTCCCCCACCCAGGGCGGGGGTATGGAGCGACCCTCGAGCGGCGACCGCCGCGTCAATCGCCGCTCCTACCGGGGGTCGCCTGGCAGCAACGAGTACACGGCGATGTCCGCACGCTCGCCGTCCTTGAAGTGAGTCGAGCGTAAGACGCCCTCGCGCGTGTAGCCCGCCCGCTCGACAGCGCGCAGCGACGGTTCGTTGGCGATATCGATGAGGGCCTCGACGCGCGCCAACCCGAGCTCGAGAGCCCAGCCGGAGACGAGCCGGATCGCGCGACCGGCCACGCCTCGGCCACGGGCTGCCGGAGCGACCATGTAACCAAGCTCCGCCTCGCTCTCGTCCCAGCGGATCTCGACGAGCGCCGCCATCCCGAGAAACGTGGCGGTCTCGCTGTCCAGGACGGCGAAGCCCGCGCGCGAGCCGTCCTCCCAGCCGGTGACGTAGCGCCCCACCCACGTGACGGCGAATCCGTCGGGCAGCGCCGTTGGAACACGGGTGAAGCGCTGGATGTCGGGGTCGCGGGTCAGCGCGTCGAAGTCGGGCACGAAACGCTCGACCAGCGGTTCGAGCCGGACGACCTCGTCGGTCAGCGTGGGCGACGGCGGCGCTAGGCGCCGTGGCACTTCTTGAATTTCCTGCCCGAGCCGCACCAGCAGGGATCGTTGCGTCCGAGCTTCTCGTGCTCACCGACCGTCCGCTGCTGTGGACGTGGCGCGGTCAGCACGGCACCCGCCTCGGCGCCCGCACCCATTCCCGCGGCGGCGATCGCGTCGGCGCCGGCCAGCGACTCGTGCTCGTACGAGAAGCCGCCGTTCTCGTGCACGGCCGACTCCTGCGCCATGCGCAGCTGCTCGGCGTCCTCCGGCTGGAGCTGCGCGTGGAAGAGCAGGTTGAGCACCTCTTCACGGATCAGGCCGTTCAGCTCCAGGAACATCGCGTGGCCTTCCGCCGTGTACTCGACGAGCGGATCCTTCTGCGCCATCGCGCGCAGGTGCACGCCCTCGCGCAGGTAGTCCATGTTCTCGAGGTGCTCGCGCCAGCGGGTGTCGACCACCTGGAGGATCACGAACCGCTCGAGCTCGCGCATCAGGTCGGCGCCGAGCTCCTCCTCCTTGGCCGCGTACTCCTCGGCCGCGTCCTCGGTGAACTCATCGATCAGGGCGCCCCGCTCGGTGATCCGCTCCTCGCGCAGCTCGTCCGCGGTGATCTCCGAGTTGTAGAGCTGCTGCATCGCCTGCGCCAGTGCGTCGAGATCGATGTCGCCGGTCTCCGGATCGACGAACGCCTCCACCGCCCGCTCGATCACCTCTGCGATCCAGCTCTTCACCTCGTCGGAGAAGTCCTCGCCCTCGAGCACCTTTCGGCGCTGCTCGTAGATGACGACGCGCTGCTTGTTCATCACGTCGTCGTACTTGAGGACGTTCTTGCGCGAGACGAAGTTCTGCTCCTCGACCTTCTTCTGCGCGTTCTCGATCTGCTTGGAGAGGATCTTCGCCTCCATCGGCTGGTCGTCCGGGATCTTGAAGCGCTCGATGATCCGGTAGATCCGATCGCCCGCGAACAGGCGGACGAGATCGTCCTGCGCCGAGAGGTAGAAGCGCGACTCGCCAGGGTCGCCCTGGCGGCCGGAGCGGCCCCGCAGCTGGTTGTCGATGCGGCGGGCCTCGTGACGCTCGGTGCCGAGCACGTACAGGCCGCCGAGCTCGACGACTCCCTCGCCGAGCTTGATGTCGACGCCGCGGCCGGCCATGTTCGTGGCGATCGTGACCGTCCCCGGCTGGCCCGCGTCGATGATGATCTGCGCCTCTCGCTCGTGCTGCTTCGCGTTCAGCACGTTGTGCTTGATCCCCGCGCGCGTGAGCCGGTCGGAGAGGTACTCGGAGGTCTCCACCGCGATCGTGCCGACGAGGACGGGCTGCCCCTTGGCGTGGCGCTCCTTGATGTCCTCGATCACCGCGGTGAACTTGCCCTCGACCGTCTTGTAGATGTAGTCGTTTCGGTCGTCGCGGGCGACCGGCTGGTTCGTCGGGATCTCGACCACGTGCGTGCCGTAGATCTCGACGAACTCCTTCTCCTCGGTCTTGGCGGTACCGGTCATCCCGCCGAGCTTCTCGTAGAGCCTGAAGTAGTTCTGGAGCGTGATCGTCGCCAGGGTGACGTGCTCCTCCTGGATGCGCACGCCCTCTTTCGCCTCGACCGCCTGGTGCAGCCCCTCCGACCAGCGGCGCCCTTCCATGATCCGGCCGGTGAACTCGTCGACGATCTTCACCTCGTCGTCGGCGACGACGTAGTCGACGTCGCGTCTGGTACAGCGCCTGCGCCTTCAGCGCCTGGTTCAGGTGGTTGACGAGCTGGACGTTGCGCGGGTCGTACAGGTTCTCGATCCTGAGCGCGCGCTCGACGTTCTCGATCGCCGACTCGGTCGGTGCGACCGTCTTGAACTTCTCGTCGTAGGTGTAGTCGATCCCCGGGGGGATCTCCTCGGAACCGCCCGGCTTGGCCTTCGGCTGCTCGGCATCCCCTTCAGCGTCTTGGCGATGCGCGCAAAGTCGACGTAGACCTTTGCGGCGGTCTCGGGCTCGCCGGAGATGATCAGCGGTGTGCGCGCCTCGTCGACCAGGATCGAGTCGACCTCGTCGACGATCGCGTAGCTGTGGCCGCGCTGGACGCATTGGTCGAGCGAGACGGCCATGTTGTCGCGCAGGTAGTCGAACCCGAACTCGGAGTTCGTCCCGTAGGTGACGTCGCAGTCGTACGCGGCCTTGCGCTCGCTGAACGGCATCATGTTCTCGATCCAGCCGACCGTCATCCCGAGCCGCTCGAAGACGCCGCCGTTCCACTCGGCGTCGCGCTTGGCGAGGTAGTCGTTGACGGTGACGAGGTGCACGCCCTTCCCCGGCAGCGCGTTGAGGTAGAGCGCCAGGCTGGCGACGAACGTCTTCCCCTCGCCGGTCTTCATCTCGGCGATGTCTCCCTCGTGCAGGACGATGCCGCCCATCAACTGGACGTCGAACATGCGCTGGTCGGACTCGCGCAGGCGCGCCTCGCGCACGGCGGCGAAGGCCTCGAAGAGGAGCTCCTCGAGCGCCTCGCCCTTCTCCAGCCGGGAGCGGAACTCGGCGGTCTTGCCGCGCAGCTCGTCGTCGGAGAGTGCCCGGAACTCGGGCTCGAGCGTGGTGATGTAAGCCGCCTGCTGCGCGAGCCGCTTGACGCGCCGGCCTTCGCCGGCCCTGAGAACCTTGTCGAGAGCGCCGTATTCCTGCCCAGCCATCCCGTACAGGGTAGCCGTTAGAGGGGAAGCGCCCGGACCTCCCAGAGCGAGTCGGCGAGGCGCCGCGCCTGGATCACGTAGTCGTCCCCGCGCGCCGCCCCGACCTGCTCGAGGGCCGGTATCGACCCGAAAACCGGCCGGCCGTCGACGAGCAGCGTGCGCTCGCCCTCGCGCACGGTCAGGGTGATCTCTTCCCCTTCGGGATCGTCGGGGAGCTCGATCACCTGGATTCGGCGGACGCCCACGGCCCACTGAGACTCGCCCCGGCGCACCGCCTCGGCCCGGTACGGCGGCTTTGCGCCGGCGGCTTCCAGCGCGGCCGCAAGGGGCTCGACGTCGGCTCCTTCCTCGATCACGAGCGTCTCGTCGCCAACCGCGACGAAGCGCGCACGGTCGCCCTCGACCCCCTCCGCCTCGACAGTGAGAACCGCATCCCATTCGCGCTGGCGCTGGACGCCGTGGATGCCCGTCTCCATCCACGCGGGTGGGGCGACCTCGGGTAGCGGCTCCGGGCCGAGCCCACCCTCACGGGCGAGCCGTTCGTGGAGCGGCTCGCGGCGCCAGAAGGGCACCGTTGCTAGCTCGGCTCGATCAGGCCGTACCCGCCGTCGCCACGCCGGTAGACGACGTTGATCTCGCCGGAGTCGCTGCTGCGGAAGACGAAGAAGTCGTGCCCGACGAGCTCCAGCTGAAGAACGGCCTCCTCGGGGGTCATCGGCTTCATTGCGAACTGCTTCGTCTTCACGATCATCGGTCCGCCCTCCTCGTCGGTTGGGCGCGGGACGCCCGGCTCGAGGACGCGGCCGTTCCCGTGCCGGCCGCGCCGGCGCTTCTGCCGGTAGCGACCGACCTGCCGCTCGAGCTTGTCCGCCAGGAGGTCGATCGACGCACGCATATCGCTCGATGCCTCCTTCGCACGCAGCACCGGACCCTTCGTCCAGATCGTCGCCTCGGCGACGTGGTTGTCGGCGATCGACGGGTTCTTCTCGATCGCGAGCTCGAGCTCGACTCGGGTGGGGTCGGCCAGCTGTCGCTCGAGGCGGCCGAGCTTTTCCTCCGCGTAGGTCCGGATCGACTCGCTCACCTCGACGTTCTTGCCCTTCACCTGCAAGCGCATCTCGGTCTCCCTTCTCGGAAGCGGTCTCCACTCGCAATCTAGTCGATGTCAGCCACGAGCTGCACGGGCGAAGGTGATCACGTCCACGCGGGCCGCGCCGCCGGCGCGCAGTGCCGAGGCGGCAGCCGAGGCGGTCGAGCCGGTCGTGTAGACGTCGTCGACGAGCACGATCCGGCCACGAGCCGGCTGGGAACTGAAGGCGCCGCGGACGTTGCGCCGCCGCTCGTCGCGCGGAAGCCCGCGCTGCGGTCGGAGCGGCCGCGTGCGTCCGAGCAGCGCCTCGACGGGGAGCTCCCAGCGGCGGCCGAGCTCCCGGGCGAGGCGCTGCGGCGGATGGTGGCCGCGCCGGACGCTGCGGTCGCCGTCGGGCGGGATGAAGGTGATCAGGTGTGCATCAGGTCGCGCGACTGCCTCGTCGACGACTTCGGCGGCGAGCACGGCGAGGCCGCGGAGCCCGTGCTCCTTCCAGGCGGAGACGAGCGAGCGGACGCCCGCCTCGTACTCGACCGCGGCGCGCGCCGATGCGAACGCAATTCGGCGACCGGCGCATTCGCGGCAGCGCTCGACCGGCCAGGCAACGGGCGCGCCGCAGCGTGCGCACAGCGGCCCGCCGATCCGCGGGAGCGCGGTCGCGCAGCCCGCGCAGAGCGTGGAGCCTGGAAGCGCGCAGATCGCACACCGGCGCGGCAGGAGCAGGTCGAGCAGCACCCCCTGGCACGGTAGGCATCGCCGGCGCGCGCGTCAGTGCCGGCTTCGCGCCGAACCTGGGACGTTTGCTATTCGACCGCGAGTGCCTGGTCGAGCAAGTCCAGGCTCTCCGCCACCGAGAGCCCGGTCGTGTCGATCCGCCGGCTCGCCGGCCAGTGCGAGCACAGTGCGTGCTGCGCGCGCGTGTGCTCCTCCAGGACGCGCTTCCGGCGGGCGGCCGAGCGGGCGAGCGTCTCCCCAAGCGATGGGAGCACGATGACGACCTGCCAATCGAGGCCGTCGAGCTCGGGCCGCCAGTGCTGCTCGAACGCGTCCGGCTCGAGCACGTCGTCGACCGCCACGTCGTACCCGCGCGCGGAGAACCCGCGTGCAAGACCGCACGTCGCCGCGACAGAGGCTCGATACTGCTCGGCTTGCAGCTCGCCGGCCTGCTGCGGGTCGGCCGGCCCACCGGCGATGAGGCCCCGCACGTCGTCGAGCTGGACATGCACTGCTCGCGCGCGGCCGGCGGCCCAGCCTCGGGCGAGGGTCGACTTCCCGGCACCGGCGGGCCCGCCGAGCAGCACGATCCTGCCGCCCACCGCTCCTAGCTCAGCGTGGTGTACGCGTCTCGGGGCGGCAGCCCGGCCTTCGCGCGCCAGCGGTTGTCGGCCTCGAGGAGCTGTTCGGGGTTCCCGATGTCGTACCAGGCGCCGGGGAAGCGGTACCCGTACACGGGCTCCCGCCGGTAGAGCCAGGCGATCAGCCGGCCAGGCTGATCCGGCGGGTTGCCCTCGGCCAGGTAACGGGCGACGAGCGGCACGTGGTCGCGGTGGTAGAGGTAGCACGCCGTCGCGGCCAGCGTGCTGCGCGGCTCCGACGGCTTCTCCTCGAAGCCGACGACGCGGTCGTCTTCCCCCACCTCGACGACGCCGTAGTGCGTGGCCAGCTCGAGGTCCTCGCAGTCGTAGACGGCGACCGCGCTCGCCGTCCCTTTCGCGGTGCAGAAGCTCGCGAAGTCGGTGAGACCGGAGTCGAACAGATTGTCGCCGGCGATGACGAGCAGGTCGTCGTCGGCGCCGATGCGGTCGAGGACGAACGCGATGTCGCCGATCGCACCGAGCCGGTCGTCGTTCGAGGCGGTCCCGTCGTCGTGGACGGTGACGCCGGCGCGGCCGCTCGCCCAGCGCTCGAACGCTCCGGCGAAGCGCGAGTTCGTGACCAGGTGGATGTCCAAGGTCACCTCTTCGACCTTGTCGCAAACCCAGTCGAGCATCGGCCGGCCGCCGATTGAGAGCAGCTGCTTGGCGATCGAGTCGGTCAGCGGCCGCAGGCGGGTTGCATAGCCGGCGGCGAGGATGATCGCCTTCATCCGACCACCGCCGCGGCGAGAGACTCCGTGTACGGCGCCCGGTGCACGCCCTGCTCGGTGACGATCGCGGCGATCAAGTCGGCCGGCGTGACGTCGAAGGCGGGATTGCGCGCCGCGAACCGCGGAGTCACCTCGTCGCCCGAGCGTTCCTCGATCGGGATCTCCGCTCCGGTCGGCGTCGCAAGATCGACGGTCGAGGTCGGAGCGACGACGTAGAGCGGGATCCCGTGGTGCGCGGCCAGCACCCCCAGCGAGTACGTCCCGATCTTGTTCGCGGTGTCGCCGTTGGCGGCGATCCGGTCGGCGCCGGTGAAGACGGCGTCGACCTCGCCGCGGGCCATCATCAGGCCGGCGGCCGAGTCGGCGATCACCGCGTGCGGGATTCCGGCGGTTTCGAGCTCCCAGGCGGTCAGCCGCGCTCCCTGGAGCAGCGGCCGGGTCTCGTCGACCAGGACGTGGGCGAGCAGACCCCGCTCCCAGGCTGCGAGCAGCGCGCCGACCGCGGACCCGTAGCCCCCGGTCGCGAGCCCGCCTGCGTTGCAGTGGGTAAGCGCGCGCGTGCCGGGCCCGAGCAACCCCGCAGCGTGCCCGGCCATCGCGCGGCAGCGCTCGACCTCGTCGCGGTGGATCTGGCGGGCACGCTCGGCGGGATCGCCGTCCCAGCGCTGCATCTCGGCGAGCGCCCAGGCCAGGTTGACCGCGGTCGGGCGCGACGCCGGCCAGCGTCGCCACGGCCGCATCGAGGTCCTCCCCGGTCCGTACTGCCAGCGCGTAGCCGTAGGCGGCGGCGATCCCGATCGCCGGAGCCCCGCGCACGGCGAGCGTCCGGATCGCCTCGGCGACCTCTTCGGCCGAGCGGCAGACGAGGTCGACCTCCTCGCCGGGCAGGCGCCGCTGGTCGAGGAGGACGACGCGGTCGTCCTCGAGGCGAATGATCCTCTCTGGCTCGAGCATGTGGGGAGTCTAGGGCGCGGAAACACGCGCGGCCCGGCGTTGCCGGGCCGCTTCAACAGCAGTGTCTGACCCCGGAGGGGTCAGACACTGGTTCCAAGACCCGGCTACGTGCCCTCGTCCCAGCTGGCGAGGTACTTGGCCTGCTCCTCGGTGAGCTGGTCGATGTCGATTCCCATCGTCGCGAGCTTGAGTCGCGCGATCTCGCGGTCGATCTCGTCCGGCACCGGGTACACCTTCCGCTCGAGCTTCGCGGCGTTCTGGACCGCGTACTCGGCCCCGAGCGCCTGGTTCGCGAACGACATGTCCATCACGAGCGCCGGATGCCCCTCGGCGGCGCTCAGGTTGACGAGCCGGCCCTCGGCGACCAGGTACAGGCGCCTCCCGTCCTCCATCGTGAACTCCTCGACGAACTCGCGGGCGTGGCGGGTGTCGACGGCCAGGTTGCGCAGGCCGCCCTTGTCGATCTCGACGTCGAAGTGGCCGGTATTCGAGAGGATCGAGCCGTCCTTCATCCGCCGCATGTGCTCGGCGGTGATCACGCCCTTGTCGCCGGTCGCGGTGCAGAAGATGTCGCCGATCTCGGCGGCCCGCTCCATCGTCATCACCTCGAACCCGTCCATCACGGCCTCGAGGGCACGCATCGGATCGACCTCGGTGACGATCACGAGCGCGCCCATCCCGCGGGCCCGCGACGCGACACCGCGCCCGACCCAGCCGTAGCCGCCGACGACGAACCGCTTGCCGGCGAGCAGGACGTTGGTCGCGCGGATGATTCCGTCGATCGTCGACTGGCCGGTGCCGTACCGGTTGTCGAACAGGTGCTTCGTCTTCGCCTCGTTCACGGCGATGATCGGGAAGCCGAGCTTGCCGTCGGCCTCCAGCGCCTTCAGCCGGATCACGCCGGTGGTCGTCTCCTCGGTGCCGGCGATGATGTCGCCCAGCTGCTCGCGCCGCGCGGAGTGGAGCACGCCGATCACGTCGGCGCCGTCGTCCATCGTCAGGTGCGGCTTGTGGTCGACGGCCGCCTCGATGTGCGCGTAGTAGCTCTCGTTGTCCTCGCCCTTGATCGCGAACGTGGCGATGTCGTACTCGTCGACGAGCGCCGCAGCGACGTCGTCCTGGGTGGACAGCGGGTTCGACGCGCACAGCACGACGTCCGCGCCCCCGGCCTTCAGCGTCCGCGCCAGGTTCGCGGTCTCCGTCGTCACGTGCAGGCATGCCGACACCCGGTAGCCGCTCAGCGGCTTCTCGGCCTCGAAGCGCTCCCTGATCGCGGCCAGCACCGGCATCTGCCGGTCGGCCCACTGGATACGCCGCACCCCCTCGGGCGCAAGCGCCATGTCCTTTACGTCGAATCGCTTTGTCGTCGCCATCGGATCCTCTCTGTCGGTTCTCTGTCGATTAGGCGGCCAGGAGCCGCTCGTGCTTACGCTGCTCCCACTCGAGCGCGCCGTCGCCGCCGGCCAGCCACGTGTGCACCGCGTCGCGCAGGCCGGGCTCGCGCCGCAGACGAGACGCGAACGCGAGCTCGCTCAACTCCACGCCGAACACCCGCCTGAGCTCGCGCAGCGAGCGCAGCTGGTTCAGCTCACGCGTACCGTAGAGACGGTAGCCGCTCTCGCGCCGTGGCGGCACGACGAGCTCGGTCTCCTCCAGGTAGCGAAGCATCCGGGCCGACCAGCCCGTCTGCCGCGCCGCAGCGCCCACGGTCAATTCCATCGGCAGAACCTTACCACAACTATGTCAAGGTTCGCTCGTACCCTCCCGCCCGTACCGGTCTTCGAGCCGGACGACGTCGTCGAGGTGCGCGGTCGAGACCTCGAGGACGCGCGTGTCCTCCAGAGCGGTGACGCGGTGCACCGTGCCCGGCGGGAAGTGGAACGCTTCCCCCGCTGCGATCACCACCTCGTCGAGGATCGCCTCCCCCGCTCTGCCCAGCTCCAGCTTCGCCCGTCCCTCGAGCACGTACCAGGACTCGTCCTTGACGTTGTGGAACTGGAGGCTGAGCGACTCGCCCGCGGCGACGAACAGGATCTTCCCCGCGTAGGCGTCGGTCAGCGCCCAGATCAGCTCCCAACCCCACGGCTTCTCGACCTTCCGCGGATCGAAGGCGAAGTGGTCGATGCCGCGCAGGTTCGGTGAGGAGAGATCCCGGTGCATCGCCGGCCGATCCTATGCCTCGCAAGCCACTCCGGGTGGGCGGAGACGTGCTCCTGCGCGCGCCGCAGCTCCTTCGGCGTGTTCACGGTCAGCCATAGTCCTTCGTGGCGGTAGCCGCGGAGGCGTCCCTCGGCGGCGAGCTCGGGGAAGGTGGTCGACTCGTGGTCGCCACGGTCGGGGAAGCGCTCGATCGCCTCGGTGGACAGGACGTAGACACCGCAGTTGACCCAATACGGAATTCTGCCGCCTTCGCTGAAACCCGTGACGACATCCCCGTCGCCGAGCTCGACGACGCCGAACGGCGAGGCGGGCCGAGCAACGGTGACGGTCGCCGCGGCCGCCGTCTCACGGTGCAGGGCGAGAAGCGCCGCGAAGTCGACGTCGACGAGCTCGTCGCCGTTCAGCGCGTAGACGTCCCCGTCCTCGGTGCGCTGCCTCGCCGCGAACTTGATCCCGCCTCCACGGCCGAGGCGTTCCGGCTCCTCGGCGCAGACGATCTCCGGACCGAGGCCGGACAGCTGCCGGATGAACAGCTCGCCCTGCCCTGCGGCACACGAGACGATCACCCGGGCGACGCCCGCGCGGGCCAGGCGACCGACCTGGTACGCGGCCAGCGGCTTGTCCGCGATCTCGACCAGCGACTTCGGGCGGCCGCCCGCGGCGTCACCGAGGCGCTCGGCCTTGCCGCCGGCCAGGATGATCGCCTCCACTACGCGCTTGGAAGCTTCAGCTCGGGCTCGGGCGTCTCCGCCGGCGCAGCGGAGGGCGAGGTCGCCCGCCCCATCGCCTCGTAGACGTAGCCGTGAGCGCGCATGGTGGCGCCGTCGAGATGGTTGCGCCCGTCGACGACAAGCGGCGTTCGCATGGTCGCGCGCAGCTCACCCCAGGGCAGATCGCGCAACTCCGGCCATTCGGTGACGATCACTGCGGCGTCGGCGTCCCGAACAGCTTCGGCGACAGAGTCCACGATCTCCGCGCCCGCGAGGATTCCGTGCGCATCGGCGACCGGGTCCCACGCGACCACCTCTGCCCCCTCCGCCAGGAACCGCGCCGCCAGGACGATGCTCGGCGCCTCCCGCATGTCGTCGGTGTCCGGCTTGAAGGCAAGCCCGAGGAGCGCGATGCGCTTGCCCCGGAGCGTCCCGAGGTGCTTCTGCACCTTCGCCACCGGCCGCCGCATCTGGAGCTCGTTCACCTCCATCACCGACGAGACGAGATGGAAGTGGTACCCGGAGTTACCGGCGAGCAGCTTGAGGAACGAAATGTCTTTTGGATAGCAGGAACCCCCGTAGCCAAGCCCGGCGCGCAAGTAGTGGGTGCCGATTCTCCGGTCGAGTCCCATGCCGCGCGCGACGTCTTCGACGTCCGCCCCGACCAGCTCGCAGACGTTCGCGATCTCGTTGATGAAGCTGATCCGGGTAGCGAGATACGCGTTCGCCGCCAGCTTGACCATCTCCGCCGACGGAACGTCCATCCTCGCGACCTCGGCTCCCAGCTTCTCGTGCAACGCCTCGACCGCGTCTCCGTGGGAGTCTTCGAACGAGCCCACCACGACCCGGTCGGCCTCCATGAAGTCACGTACTGCGGTGCCCTCGGCCAGGAACTCCGGGCAGGAGGCATACCCGACCTGCTCCAGGCCCCGGCGATCGAGCTCGGCGCGCACCTTCTCGCCGGTGCCGACAGGCACGGTGCTCTTCATCACGAGCACCACCCCGTCGAGGCCGGCCGGCAGCTCGTGGATCACCGACCAGACCGCCGACAGGTTCGCGTCGCCGGACGGCGTCGGCGGCGTGCCGACGCAGACGAAGAGAAACTCGCTGCCCTCGATCGCCTCCTCCATCGAAAGCGAGAAGCTCAGCCGGTCGGCGTTCCTCGCGATCAGCGCCTCGAGCCCCGGCTCGTAGAACGGGATCTTCCCGCTGCGAAGCGCATCGACACGCTCCGGAACGACATCGCGGATGACGACCGTGTGCCCGAGGTCGGCGAGGCACGCCCCGCTGACGAGGCCGGCGTACCCGGCGCCGAAGAATGTGATCCGTGCCATGGCCGCGAAGGTTACTTTTTCGCCGGGGCCAGGGGTTTCAGCCCCTTGGCGATCGCGATCATCGTCTCGTTGGAGACCGCGTCGAGGATCGAGTTGACGACCCAGTACGTCGCCCCGTCGGCTCGGAGCACGATCATGTGCAGCTTCGCCCCGTTGTAGTAGAAGTCGTAGGTCCGCCCGCCGAGCACGTGGCGGAAGCTGCGGTCGCCGAGCACCGGTGCGTCCTCCCAATCGGTCTCCTGGATACCCCAGTAGGCGCCGCCGGCCGTCCGGAAGACGAGCCGAACCGCCTTGTGCTTGTCCTCGATGCGATAGGCGTACTGCGGCTTGACCCGGTCGGGAGCCGAGGAGCTCTCGATCACCGACGGCACGTAGAGCTTGAACCCGACCTTGCTCTGAGCGGCGGACAGCGGGCCCGACGTGTCGTAGGGATTCGAGACCACGTGCGCGGGCTCGCGGGTCGTCGGCACACGCGGGGGCGGCGCGGGCGCGATCGAACCCTTGAACGTGGTGCCGACGACGAGAACGAGCATCGCGCCGTTCCCGAGCGGTGCGACCGCCCGGGTCACCCGTTTCACGTCGGCGGGCGCGAACAGCTTCGCCACCGACTTGGCGGCCGCCGCGGACTGCTTGATCTGCGGGTTCCAGTAGACGGTCGAATGGAAGTAGTCGAAGCTCGGCGCGTTCCCGGTCGCGTTCGCAGGGGGCTGGAGGATGTGGTACCCGCGCTGAGCAAGCGCAGTGCCGGCATCCCCTGCCGAGCCGGGAACGCCGTTCCCGTTCAGAACCGTGATCGTGGTCTGGGAGGCCGGGGGCGTCTTGGTCGTCACCTTGCGGCCGAGCGCGACGTTGGTTGCGGTCTTTGCCGCCTCGACGTCCGGGTTGAGCCAATCCTGTACAGCCGCCTGGATGTTCGAGGGATCGGTGCGCAGATCGGCATAGCCGGTCAGACCCTGGATCTGCGTCTGGAAGAAGTGGCCCGGCTTCAGGTCGTACACGAACTGCGCGTAGCTGAGAATCGTCCGCCCTGACACGCTGCCGCCACCGCCGGCGGCGACCTCGATGTTCTTCGTCAGCGCCCCGATGATCTTGGGGATCTTCGTCACCCCGAAGTTGTGGGCGAACTGGTATTTCATCGCCTTCACGAACTGCTGCTGGCGGGCGACGCGGAAGAAATCCGAGTCGGTGTGCCGGTAGCGGACGTAGTCCAGCGCCGCCCCGCCGGTGAGCAGCCTGTACCCGGGCTGGAGGTTGATCGTCGCGTACCCGAACGTCGGGCTGAGCCCGGCGTTGTCGTTGAAGTAGCGGTGGTCGACGTCGATCCAGACACCGCCGAGGCGATTGACGATCTGCTTGAACCCGCGGAAGTTGACCGTGATCAGGTAGTTGATCGGCAGCCCGACCAGGTCGTGAACGGTCTGAACCGTTCCCTTCGCCCCGCAGGTTGCGTAGGCGGCGTTGATCTTGGCAGCGAACTCCGCCTGGCCCGGGCAGTGGACGTTGACGATCATGTCGCGTGGGAACGACATCATCGACACGGTCCCGGTCCTCGGATCGGTCCGCAGGAGCATCACGGTGTCGGAGCGCGACGGCTGGGTCACCGCCTCGTTTGCGCGATGGTCGTAGCCGATCACCAGGGCGATCGCGGCATGACCTGGGAGCGGCGCTGCCAACTGATTCCGCGCCTCCTTGACGTCCTTCGAGTGCGCCTGGACCGCGGCCACGCTCTCGTGGAACCAGAGGTAGATACCGGCGACGAGCGCGACGGCCAGCATCGTGACGGCGGCCGCGATCCAGAGCAGGATCCGCCCGACGACCCGCAGCCCCGAACGCTGCGGTGGCTCCGGCTGCCGGTAGCGCGTCATCGGCGTCAGCGCGGCCGGAGGCAGCACCGAGTGGCCGTTCCCGTCGAGGACAGCTCCCCGGCCGACTCCTCGCTTCAGGGTGGTCTTCAAGCGCGTTTCGTCCGCAAACAGTGAGAGGCGCCCCAACACGAGGCGCCGACGGAGTTCAGGATACCCGACGCCACTGCGGGTTCAGGTGTCGTCGAGAGTGACTATCCGGCGCGCGACAGGACGCGCGCCGACCGCCGGCTGCTCGAGCGAGGAGGGGAGCGGCTTGCCGATCCCGAAGAAGATCAGCGCCACGTCGATCCGGCCCTTGGTGAACAGAACCATGTCCACCGTCACGGCCAGCGTCACCCCCTTCGTCGTGACCGAGACCGCCAACCGGTAGGCATTCGATCGATCGCCTGCCTTCGGGAAGCCGAGCGGCCCCGAGGAGGTCACCCGGGCCGAGCTCGGCTTCTTGATCTGCTTCAAGAACAGCTCGCCGAAACAGGCGGGAAGCTCCGGGCGCGCGACGCGGTCGTAGGCGGTTCGGGCCATCGCCCTCGTCTTGAAGACGCCGGTCGAGACCGAGACGAACGAGCCGTCGGAGCGGGTGAAGTCGGGCGAGTCGTACTTGCCGGTCTCGATCAGGTCGGACTGGTCGGGGTTGTAGATGGAGCAGCGCGGGTTCGACCCGCTGTCGTCCTTCGACGTCTTCGCCTTCCAGCCGGCGGCGAAGTCGGACTGGCGCAGCGACGCAGCGCGGGCTCGCGCCTGGTCGGCCTTCGTGAACTGGTGCTGCGGCTCGCCGTTCGCCGCCAGGGCGGCCGGCACCAGCAGGGCGAGGGCAACGAACGAGCAACGCGGCGAGCTTCACGGGCAGATCATCGCACGCCGGTCAGTCGGCGGCCGGCTCGTAGGCGAGGTTGGGTCGAAGCCAGCGCTCCGCCTCGGCCTGAGTCACGCCCTTCCGGCGGGCGTAGTCGTCGACCTGGTCGCGGCCGACCCGGCCGACCGAGAAGTAGCGGGCCTCGGGGTGCGCGAAGTAGATCCCGCTGACGCTGGCGGCAGGCATGGTCGCAAAGGTCTCCGTCAGCTCGAGCCCGGCCTCGGCGGCGCCGAGCAGCTCGAACAGCTTGCTCTTCTCGCTGTGATCCGGGCAGGCCGGATAGCCGAAGGCGGGCCGGATGCCGCGGTAGCGCTCGCCGATCAGATCCTCGCCCGAGACCTCCTCGTCCGGGCGCGTACCAGGCGCGGCGCACCTCGGCGTGCAGCCACTCGGCGAACGCCTCCGCGAGGCGGTCGGCGAGCGCCTTGACCATGATCGAGCGGTAGTCGTCGTGCTCGGCCTCGTAGCGAGCGGCGAGCTCGCCGACGCCCTGGATTCCGACCGCGAACGCCCCGATGGCGTCGCCGGCTTCCAGCGTCGCCGGGGCGACGTAGTCGGCGAGGCACCGGTTCGGCCGCGAGTCGCCGTAGTCGGACTGCTGGCGTAGAAAGCAAAAGCGGGTCCCCTCGTCGAGCAGGATGTCGTCGCCGTCCGCGCGCGCGGGCCAGAAGCCGTAGACCCCGCGCGCCTTGCAGCACAGCGTTGCTCGTCAGCTCGTCGAGAAGCGTCGAGGCGTCGTCGTACAGCTCGCGCGCCTCGGGCCGCTCCAGGATCGCGGGGAACTTGCCCTTCAGCTCCCAGGCGTGGAAGAAGAACTGCCAGTCGACGAAGCTCACGGATCGTTGCGAGGTCGGGCTCGACGGGCCGGGCGCCGGTGAACGGAGGCGCCGCGAGGTCGTCGAACGAGACGCGGTGCCGGTTCGCCCGCGCAGCGTCGATCGGCAGCAGCGGCTTGCGGTCGCGCTCGGCGTGCTGGACCGCGCAGCCGCTCCTGGAGCTCACGGTTCTCCCGGTCGAAGGCGTCGATGCGCGCCGGATCGAGCAGGCTCGAGACCGTGCCGACGACCCGTGAGGCGTCGAGCACGTGCACGGTCGGACGGGAGTAGGCGGGCGCGATCCGCACCGCCGTGTGCTGCTTCGAGGTGGTCGCCCCGCCGATCAGAAGCGGCAGACGCGAGGCCGCGGCGCTCCATCTCCTGCGCGACGTGCACCATCTCGTCGAGCGACGGCGTGATCAGTCCCGAGAGCCCGACGAAGTCGGCTCCCTCCTCCGCGGCCGTGTCGAGGATGCGGTCGGCCGGCACCATCACCCCGAGATCGATCACGTCGTAGTTGTTGCAGCCGAGCACGACTCCGACGATGTTCTTGCCGATGTCGTGGACGTCGCCCTTGACGGTCGCGAGCACGACCTTTCCCTGGGCCCGTGAGACTCCGTCGCCGCGCTCGGCCTCCATGAACGGCTCCAGGTAGGCGACCGCACGCTTCATCGCCCGCGCGCTCTTCACCACCTGCGGCAGGAACATCCGGCCGGAGCCGAACAGGTCGCCGACCACCTTCATCCCCTCCATCAGCGGGCCCTCGATCACGTCCAGCGGACGCGGCAGCGCCTGCCTCGCCTCTTCGACGTCCTCTTCGATGAAGTCGACGATCCCGTGGACGAGCGCGTGCGAGAGGCGCTCCTCGACGGGCCCCTCGCGCCACGAGAGATCGACCTCACGCTTCGTCGCCTGGCCGGCGACCCGGCCCGCGTACTCGACGAGCCGCTCGGTCCCGTCGGGGCGCCGGTTGAGGAGGACGTCCTCGACGAGCTCCAAGCAGCTCGGGCGGGATGTCCTCGTAGACCATCAGCTGGCCGGCGTTGACGATGCCCATGTCGAGGCCCGCCTGGATCGCGTCGTAGAGGAACGCGGAGTGCATCGCCTCGCGGACGGTGTCGTTGCCGCGGAAGGCGAAGGAGAGGTTCGAGATTCCGCCGCTCACCTTTGCGCCGGGGCAGCGCGCCTTGATCTGCGGCACCGCCTCGATGAAGGCCTTGGCGAACTCGTCGTGCTCCTCGATCCCGGTCGCGACGGCGAGCACGTTCGGGTCGAAGATCACGTCCTCCGGCGGGAAGCCGTCGGCGACGAGCAGCTTGTAGGCGCGCTCGCAGATCTCGACCTTCCGGTCGGCGGTCGCCGCCTGGCCCTGCTCGTCGAACGCCATCACGACCACGGCGGCGCCGTAGTCGCGCGCCATGCCGGGCGTGATCGAGGAAGGCCTCCTCCCCCTCCTTGAGGCTGATCGAGTTCACGATCCCCTTGCCCTGGACGCACTTCAGGCCGGCCTCGATCACCGACCAGCGCGAGCTGTCGACCATGATCGGCAGAGCCGCGCGACCTCGGGCTCGGTCGCGATCAGATTCAGGAACGTCGTCATCGCCTGCTCCGAGTCGAGCAGGTCCGCGTCCATGTTCACGTCGAGGACGTTCGCGCCGCCTCGCACCTGCTCGAGGGCGATCTCGACAGCGCCCTGGAAGTCGCCCGACTCGACGAGCCCCCGGAACCGCGTGGAGCCGGTCACGTTCGTCCGCTCGCCGATCATCACGAAGCCCGTGTCGTCGGTGATCGTGAACGGCTCCAGCCCGGAGAGCCGGGTCAGCTCCTGCCGCTTCGGGACCGGTCTCGGCGGCAGGCCTCGGGTCGCGTCCGCAATCGCCCTGGTGTGCTCGGGCGTCGTGCCGCAGCAGCCGCCGACGACGTTCAGCAGGCCGTCCCGTGCGAACGCGGCGAGCAGCCGGCTCGTGTCCGGCGGCCTGCTCGTCGTAGCCGCCGAAGGCGTTCGGCAGGCCTGCGTTCGGATGGCAGCTGACGTAGGTCGGCGCAACCCGGGCGAGAGCCTCCACATGCGGCCGCATCTCCGTCGCGCCGAGCGAGCAGTTCACCCCGACGATCAGCGGGTCGGCGTGCTCGACGGCCGTCCACCAGGCCTCGACCGTCTGGCCCGAGAGCGTCCGGCCCGACAGGTCGACGATCGTCACCGAGAGCCACAGCGGCAGCTCCGGCGCGGCCTCGCGCGCGGCCGCGATCGCCGCCTTGCAGTTGAGCGTGTCGAACACGGTCTCGATCAGCAGCAGATCGACGCCGCCGTCGCGCAAGGCCTCGATCTGCTCCGCGTACGCCTCCCGCAGCTGGTCGAAGGTGTGCGTTCGATACGCCGGGTCGTCCACGCGCGGCGAAAGCGACAGGGTCACGTTCAGCGGCCCGACGGAACCGGCGACGAACCTGGGCCGTGCCGGATCCTTCGCCGTCCACGCATCCGCCGCCTCTCTCGCCAGCCGCGCGCCCGCGAGGTTCATCTCGCGCACGGCGTGCTCGAGCCCGTAGTCGGCCTGCCCGATCGACGTCGCCGTGAACGTGTTCGTGGTTGCGAGGTCGGCGCCGGCGGCGAAGTAGGCGTCGTGGATCGAGGCGACGATCTCCGGCTGCGTGATGTTGAGCAGGTCGGGGTCACCGCGGACGTCGGACGGATGCCCCGCAAACCGCTCGCCACGCCACTCCTCCTCGCTCAGCCCGCGCCCTTGGAGAATCACGCCCCAGGCACCGTCGAGCACGAGGATCCGCTCGCGGAGGAGATTGTCGAGTGTCGTTCGCGTGTCGGTCACATCGGACTCCCCGCCTAAGAGGTCGGGAGCCGGCCGGCTCGCGGGCTCTTTAGGCGTTTTTTACCCTGGTCGCCAAGCTGCCGTTCAAAGCTCTCCAGGCCGTCTCAGCTTACCCCGCAAGGGAGGAATGAGAGCCCAACGGATGGATGGGTTTCCCCGTGCTACTAGGCGTGCTCAGGGCCGGCCGAGACAAGCGGCCGGATCGGGCCGCCGTCGCCGCCCGATGCCACCTCGAGCTGGTTCTCCGCGTGGCGGATTCGCTGCTCGAGCTGCCAGCGATCGGCGTCGGACTCCCCCGCCTCGACGCGTCCCAGCTCGGCCTGGGCGGCCTCGAGCTGCGCCTGCGCACGCGCGACGTCGATCTCGCCGACGTCGACGGCGTCGTCGACCAGTGCCAGCGCGCGATCCTGCTCGACCTTGAAAAAGCCGGGACCGGTCGCGAACTCGCGCACCTCCTGACCCCGCTTGACGTGCACGCGCGTCGAGCCCGCCTTCAGCATCGCGACCAGAGGCGCATGGCGCGCGAGGACGCCGATCTCCCCGTCGGCACCGGGGACGATCAGCATCTCCGCCTCGCCGTCGAAGGCCGAGCCGTCCGGCGTGACGAGCGAGACCTCGAACGTGTGCTGCTCGTCGGCCATGCTACGCGGCCGCGGCCGCGGGCTCGGCCTCACGGCCGGCCTGCACGGCCTCGTCGATCGTGCCGACCATGTAGAACGCCTGCTCGGGGAGGTCGTCGTGCTTTCCGTCGAGGATCTCCGCGAAGCCCTTGACCGTGTCCTCGAGCTTCACGTACGAGCCCGGGCCGGCCGGTGAAGGCCTCGGCGACGAACATCGGCTGCGAGAAGAACCGCTCGATCTTGCGGGCGCGCTGGACGACGAGCTTGTCCTCGTCCGAGAGCTCGTCCATCCCGAGGATGGCGATGATGTCCTGGAGCTCCTTGTAGCGCTGGAGCACCTCCTGGACGCGCGTCGCCGTCCGGTAGTGCTCCTGTCCGACGACGCCCGGCTGCAGGGCCCGTGAGTTCGAGTCGAGCGGGTCGATCGCCGGGTAGATCCCCTTCTCCGAGATCGCGCGCGAGAGCACGATGAACGCGTCCAGGTGGGCGAACGTGTTCGCAGGCGCCGGGTCGGTGAGGTCGTCGGCAGGGACGTAGATCGCCTGCACCGACGTGACCGAGCCCACGCGAGTGGACGTGATCCGCTCCTGGAGCTGGCCCATCTCGGTCGCCAGCGTCGGCTGGTAGCCGACGGCGCTCGGCATGCGGCCGAGCAGTGCCGACACCTCGGAGCCGGCCTGCACGAACCGGAAGATGTTGTCGACGAAGAAGAGGACGTCCTGGCCCTCGTCACGGAAGTACTCCGCCATGGTCAGCCCGGAGAGGCCGACGCGGAGACGCGCGCCGGGCGGCTCGTTCATCTGGCCGTAGACGAGCGCGACGCGGTCGATCACGCCGGACTCGGTCATCTCGAGCCAGAGGTCGTTGCCTTCCCTCGTCCGCTCGCCGACGCCGGCGAAGACCGATACGCCGCCGTGTTGCTCGGCGACGTTGTGGATCAACTCCTGGATCAGCACCGTCTTGCCGAGACCGGCGCCCCCGAACAGGCCGATCTTCCCGCCGCGGACGAACGGCGCGATCAGGTCGATGACCTTGATCCCGGTCTCGAAGATCTCCGCCTTCGGCGAGAGGTCGCGGAACGGCGGCGGATCGCGGTGGATCGGCCAGCGCTCGCCCTCGGCGGCCTTGCCCCCGTCGACGGGCTCACCGAGCACGTTCCAGAGGCGTCCGAGCGTCTGCTTGCCGACCGGGACGCTGATCGGCCCACCCGTGTCGATCACGTCGACCCCGCGCGGGAGGCCGTCCGTCGAATCCATCGCCACCGCGCGGACGCGGTCGTCGCCCAGGTGCTGCTGCACCTCGGCGATCAGCTCGAGCCCGGCCGAGCCGTCTGTTGCGGGCACGCTGATGCGGAGGGCGTTGTTGATCTCGGGCAGCGTCCCGGAGAAGACGGCGTCGATCACGACGCCCTTCACCTCGACGACACTGCCGACGTTCTGCTCGTTAGCCATTGGACTCCTGAAGAGGCGGTTGCGCAAAGAAACGCCCTACCCAGCGCGCGTGCGGGCGGGCGAGCGCCCGGAGTCTACCGAACAGGGGCGGCGCCTCTGGACTGCGATATTCCGCGTGAGCGTGGCCAGCCGGTCCGTATCGCTCAGCAGTACGCCTGAGGAGCGACGGGTCACCGCGACGTCGCTCGGCGTGGTCGAGCGCTCAACAGTACCGATGCGAGCCGGCGGGATGCCACGATCTCGTTCTCAGGGTACGCGAACCGGTCGCCTCCCGCTCCTGCGAACTCAGAAACCGACGCTCGAGGTGTACAGACCGCCCGGTACGAGCTGGATCATATGGGGTGTCCGCGGCAAGCCTGCCGACCAGTCGTACGAGGCCGTCGGCAGCGGACGACGCATCCCCCGGGTTGACGGTGACCGGAGGACTGGGAGGCCTGGTGGGCCGAGCGGGACCCGACAACCAGACGGCCAACCAGACTCCGACCACGGCGACGGCGGCCACCGAGACCGCGCCCTGGACGACGCGGGCGAACCGGGGGCGCGGGCGCGTGACGACCGACACGTGGATCTGCTCGACGGGCGCCGCTCGCAGCCGCTCGGTTAGTTCGACGATGATCTGCGCGTCGGCGGCGCAGCGCTGGCAATTCCGGAGGTGCCTGTCGAGCACTACGCGCTCGAACTGCGAGAGCTCTCCGTCCAGGTCAAGCGATACAAACTGGGCCGTCCGCTCGCAGGATGCGGGGCGGGCCTCCATGGCACCTTGTTTGACGCCCGCCTGCGGAAAGAGTTGAGGGCCGTACCGCGAGCTACTGCGCGACCGCAGCCTCAGCCCTATCCGCAGGCCGCCGATGGATCTCCTCAGCACTCATCGGCCACCGCTCGAGCGGGTAGTAGCACGCCGCCTCGTGGCCCTGGCCGAACGACACGGGCAGCGGGGTCCTCTACGTCGCAGACACCCTCGTGGAAGCGCGGACAGCGCGGGTGGAACGACGCAGCCGCTGCGGTGGATTGATCGGGTTCGGAACATCGCCTTCGAGCACGACTGCTTCACGCGCGCGACCGAGCTCGGGATCGGGGATGGGAACGGCCGAGAGCAGGGCGCCGGTGTATGGATGCTTCGGCGCGGAGTAGAGCTCCTCGCGAGTTCGCGATCTCGGCCATCTTGCCCAGGTACATCACCATCACGCGGTCGGAGATGTAGCGGACGACGTTCAGGTCGTGCGCGATGAAGACGTAGGTGAGCCCGAAGTCCCGCTGCAGGTCCTTGAGCAGGTTGAGGATCTGCGCCTGCACCGACACGTCGAGCGCCGAGACCGGCTCGTCGCAGACGATCAGCTTCGGGTTCAGCGCCAGCGCACGGGCAATGCCGATCCGCTGGCGCTGGCCGCCCGAGAACTCGTGCGGGAAGCGGTTGTAGTGCTCCGGGTTGAGACCGACGATCTCGAGCAACTCCTGGACACGACGCTTGATCTCCGCTTCGGTGCCGATCTCGTGCACTTGCAGCGGCTCGCCGACGATGAAGCCGACGCGTCTTCCGCGGGTTCAGCGATGCGTACGGATCCTGGAAGATCATCATCATCTCGCGGCGCACGGGCCGCATCTCGCGACGGGTCAGAGCTGCGTGATGTCGCGACCGTCGAAGATGATGCGCGCCGTCCGTCGGATCGAGCAGGCGCATGACGCACCGTGCCAGTCGTCGACTTCCCGCAGCCCGACTCGCCGACGATGCCGAGCGTCTCGCCACGCGCACGCGTGAAGCTGACCCCGTCGACGGCCTTGCACCGACGCCGATCTGCTTCTGGAAGATGATCCCGCGCGTGACGGGAAAGTGCTTCTTGACGTTTTCGACCCGGAGATGCTCGTCGGTCCACGCGATCGTCCCTCGCCGGCCGCCACCGGCGCGCAGCGCCTTCGCCCGCCTCCGCGCCTTGGTCCTCCTCGTCGAGGAAGCATGCCTGCAGGTGATCCCGTCGAGCCCGCGATCGGCAGCAGCCGGGCTCGCTCTTGCCGGCAGCGCCCGAAGGCGTACGTGCACCGCGGATTGAACCGGCAGCCCGTCGGCGGCGCGAGGAGCGACGGCGGCTGACCGGGAATCTGCACGAGCCGCTCGACCTCCGGCGTCGAGCCGCGGCAGCGAGCCGAGCAGGCCCCACGTGTACGGATGCTGGGGCCGCTCGAAGAGGTCGTCGACCGTCGCCGTCTCGACCACGCGTGCCGCGTACATGACGACGACGTCGTCGGCGATCTCCGCGACGACGCCGAGGTCGTGCGTGATCATGATGATCGCCGTCCCGTGACTCGCCTGGAGCTCGCTCATCAGGTCTGAGGATCTGCGCCTGCGTCGTCACGTCGAGCGCCGTCGTCGGCTCGTCGGCGATCAGCAGCTTCGGGGTCGTTGATCAGCGCCATCGCGATCATCACGCGCTGGCGCATGCCGCCGGAGAACTGGTGCGGGTAGTCGTCGAGCCGCCGCGTCCGCGCGCGGGATGCCGACGTCCTTCAGCAGCCTCGAGCGCCCGCGCCTCGCGCCTGCGCGTTCGAGACGTCCTGGTGCAGGAGAACCGCCTCGACCAGCTGCTCGCCGATCGTGTGCACCGGGTTCAGCGACGTCATCGGATCCTGGAAGATCATCGCGATCTCGTCGCCGCGAATCTCACGCAGGCGTCGTCGGCGCCGCCTGCAGCAGCTCCTCGCCCCTCGAACAGCGCTTCGCCGCCGACACCGCGCGCCGTCTTGGGTTCAGCCCCATGATCGTCAGGTTCGTCACGCTCTTGCCGCAGCCGGACTCGCCGACGATGCCGAGCGTCTTGCCGCGCCCCGAGCGAGAACGACACCCGTCGACTGCCCCGACGACCCCGTCGTCGGTGACGAACGAGGTGCGGAGATCCCGGACGTCGAGCAGGGGCTCGCCGCTTGCCGTGCGAGGTGCATCGGGCGCCGGCCCCTGCGTCACGCGAGCCTGATCCTGGGGTCGATGAACGCGTAGAGGATGTCTACGAGGAGATTGAACATGATGATGCAGAGCGTCGCGAACACGACCACGCCCTCGATCGTCGGCAGGTCGAAGTTCAGCAAGCTCTGGACTGCCAGACGGCCGAGCCCCGGCAGGCCGAAGATGGTCTCGGTGAAGATCGCGCCGCCGAGGGCGATGCCATGTCCATGCCCAGCATCGTCACCACCGGCAGCAGCGCGTTTCGCAGGACGTGCCTCGTCATCACCTGGGGCTCGGGGGCTCCCTTCGCGCGCGCGGTGCGGACGTAGTCCTCGCCGAGCGTGTCCATTACGTTCGCGCGGACCATCCGGACGTAGATCGCGGTGAAGAGGATCGCGAACGTGATCCAGGGTAGCACCATGTGCGTGAACCAGTCGATCGGACCGCCGCACGTGGCGCCGGCCGGAGGGTTGATCACGTCGCAGTAGCCGGCGTTCGGCAGGACCGACCACTTGAAGCCGAAGAGATACTGCAGGACCAGACCGATCCAGACGACGGGCATCGAAATTCCGATCAGCACGAAGACCATCGCCGAACGGTCCATGAGGGATCTCGGTCGTAAGGCCGAGAGGACGCCGATCGGCAACGCGAGCAGCATCCACAGGGTCGCACCGCCGAACACCAGGGACGCGGTCACCGGGGCGGCTTCGCCCACCATCGAGTCCACCGTGCGCCGGTTCACGAACGAGCGGCCGAGAGACTGTTCGAGGACGAGTCGCTTCAGGAACAGGACGTACTGGTAGGGCACGGAGTGGTCGAGGCCGAGGTAGTGGCGGGCACGCGCGACGTCGGCCGGCCTCGCGCTCCTGCCGGCGGCGAGCACGGCGGGATCTGACGGAATGACGAAGAAGATGATGTAGGTAACCATCGTGACGGCGATGAACAGCACGATGGCCCAGAGCAGGCGCCGGATGATGTACCGGTACACGAGGCTGAAGAGTAGCGGCGTTTGGCTGCGGTTTCGGCTGGGAATCGAAGGCGGCGCGGGCCGAGGCCCGCGCCGCCCGTGTTGCCTGTCAGCCGGCTACGACTTGCAGGCTGCGGCCAGGTCGACTTCCTCCACCGGGTTGTAGACGAAGCATCCGAAGTGAGAGGACACGAAGAGCCGATTGAGGCGGTTGAACATCGGCCCCCACGGGGGATCCTGGCTCATCATCGCCTTGTCGAGGGCGTCATACGCGGCATTTCGCGAAGACCCGGGGAGATCAGCGACGCTTTTTGCATCTGGGCGTTGAACTGCGCGCTGTTGTAGTACGCGTCGTTGTTGTTCGCCGTCGGGCCGATGGTCGTGCCGTCGAGCAGGATGTTGATGAAGTCGTAGGGGTCGTTGTAGTCAGCACCCCAGGCCGACCAGTTGATGTCGTAGGTCGCCTGCGCGCGGTTCCGCGCGGTCACGAACTGCTGCGCCCGCGGGAGGAGCTTGATCGAGACGTCGACCCCGATCTGCTTCAGGCCGAACTGGACGATCTGCGCTTGGAGCGGACCGGGGCCGGAGTTGGGCGCCCACATCTCCGCCTTGCCGTTGCCGGTGTGACCGGTCGCGAGCGACTTGGCCTTGGCGACCGTCGCCGGACTGACCGCGATCGGGTAGCCGTTCTTGATGACTTCGGTCGCCTTGGTCACGCCGGACATGCCGGGCGGCAGGATCCGGTTCGTCCTGGCGCCGGCGAGGTACCCGCGCTGCGCCAGGTACGCGTGGCGGTCGACGGCGTAGTTCACGGCCTTGCCCAGGTTGGGGTTGTCGTGGAACAGCCTGCCCGGATCGTGGTTGAGCGCGAGGTAGTCGACCTCGAGCTCCGGCCGGGTGAAGAACTGCTTCTTGTTGATCCCGTACTTCTGGGCGATTCCGGCGTACAAGTCGGAGTGACGCCGTCCTCGGCGTAGTCGGTCGTGCCCTTGACCACGTTCTGGTAGATGACGTCCGGCGAGTTGCCGATGTTGACCTGGATCGCGTCCGGATTGTGAGGGCGCGTGCCCTTGTAGAACGTGTTCCGCTTGATCGTGATCGAGCGGTTCGGCGTTCGGGCCGCGTAGTAGTACGGACCGCAGCTGGGGAACGTGTTCGCCCCGGCGGCGTCGCGGTTCTGGTACAGCGACGCGTCGATCGCCTGGAAGGGCGGCGTCGCCAGGCGCGCGAGCAGGTCCGGGCCCGGATGCGTCAGCTTGATCGTCAGCTTGTTGCCCTTCGCGACGACTCCCGACGCGCTCGAGGCCTTGCCGTCGAGCACGTTCTGGACGCCGACGATCAGGTCGGAGGCCAGGAAGGCCGTGGACGAGGCGATCTTCGGGTCGGCCAGGCGGTCGATCGCGTACTTGAAGTTCTGGGCTGTCACGGGCTTCCCGTTCGAGAACTTGAAGCCCGACTTGATGGTGAACGTGTACGTCTTCCCGTCCTTGGAGACGACCGGCAGTCCGGCCGCTACCTCGGGCTGCACCTCTCCGCCGCCGGCCGAAGCCTCCTTGTCCGGGTAGTTCATCAGCTTGCACGCGGTCGCGTACTGCATCTCCCACGAGGGCACGTAGTACGTCAGCTGCGGGTCGGTGTAGTCGACGTCCGAGTTGAGCTCGGTGACGATCGTCCCCCCCGCCGCGGCCTTGCTGGCCGCCGCAGACTTCGAGGGCGCCGCGGTGGCACTGGCGACGATGATCAAGCCCGTCCCGATCGCCGCTGCGGCAATCGAGAGCCAGAGCTTCTTCTCCATCTGGTCTCCTTTCCAGAAACACGGGTCGCACACTCGTGCGAGCCGTACGACTCCTCGTCCACTTGGTGAACGAAGATCCTCCATTTCGTGTATGACGACGCAGCGCCAGTCTAGTTAGTGCGACGCGGGGAAAGGCAAGCTACGCACTATCGACCGCCGCCGCGCGGGTCGAACGCATCGCGCAGGCCGTCGCCGAGCAGGTTGAACGCGAGCGTGGTCAGGATCAGCGCGATGCCGGGCCAGATCATCAATTGCGGCCGCGTGGTGAAGAACTGGGGGGCTTGCGCAAGCAGGTTCCCCCAACTCGACGTGGGCAGCTTGATCCCGAGGCCGAGGAAGGAGAGCCCTGCCTCGGCGAGGATGAACTGCGCGACGTTCAGCGTGGAGAGCACGATGATCGGGCCGGTCAGATGCGGCAAGATGTGGGAGCGGATAATCCGCCAGTCGTTTGCGCCGACCATCCGCGCCGCCTCGACGAACTCCTTCTCGCGCAGGGAGAGAGTGATTCCGCGAAAGACGCGAGCCGGGTAGAACCAGCTGAAGAGGCCGAACACGATCACGAGCGTGATTACTCCCTGTCCGAGGAAGCCGAAGGTGATCGAGTCGAGCCGGGTGCCGACGGTCCCGGCGAGCGCGATCACGAACAGGAGGTAGGGAAACGCCATCGTGATCTCGGTCAGGCGCGAGATGAGCGTGTCGAGCCACCCGCCGAAGAACCCGGCCACCGAACCGAGCAGGAGGCCGAGTGCCATCGAGAGGACGGTCGCTCCGATGCCGACCTCAAGCGAGACCTGGGCACCGTACAGGACGCGCAGGAACTCGTCGCGGCCGAGGGTCGAGTCACCGCCGAGGACGAGCAGCTGGTGCTCGGTCTTGCCGCTCGCGCTGAACGCTGTGACGTGCGACCAGGGCTTGGCCGGGTTCAGGAATGAGTCGACGCCGCCATTCGAGAAGAACGGCTCGTTCGGCCCGTGACCGAGAAGATGAGCGGCGAGCGGCGCGCCGCCGAACGCAAGGACGACGAGGAAGACGATGAAGCCCGCACCCGCAAGGGCAAGCTTGTCCTTCCGGACGCGGAACCAGACGCCCTCCCAGTACCCGCGGGCGCGAACAGCAGCGGTCTCTCCCTCGGCGAGCCCGGTCTCAGCCTCCGCGACGTCTCCGTCTCCCGCGCCTGGATAGCTCGTGTGTTTTTCGGTTTCAGTCGCCATGTATGGGCCGCCGGGGAGCATACCGACCGCTCTCCGCTTGTTTCAATGGGACTTCAGCAGGTGCCCTTTGTTAGCCCGCCGCGTCTAACAAAGTTCGCGTATCTGTGTCTAACATGGATGTCGGGTGAGCACGAGCGGAGTCGATACACAACGGCGAGGGGTGCCTGTGCGCGTGCGCCGGTTTGCTCCGTGGATCGCAGGGCTCCTGCTCGCCGCCGGCATCGCGACGGCCGTCGTCACCTTCGTCCCGAGCCGGAACGCAGCGCCGCAGGTCCTGATCGCAGACGCCCCCGAAGGTGCCGGTCAAGCAGAAATCGGTTCCCCTTGAAGGGGCCGCGAAGGACGTGGCGCGGCTGTTCATCAAGAGCGCAGTTGCGCGCACGAACCTTGCCGCAGCCTGGAAGATCGCCGGGCCGAACCTCCGCGGAGGCCTGACGTACCGAGAGTGGCTGACGGGCAACATCCCGGTCGTTCCCTACCCGCTCACGTCACTCGCGGTCGCGCCGTTCAAGATCGACTACTCGTACCGCGACCGCGCGCTCATCGAGGTTGCCCTGTTGCCGAAGACAGGTGCGAAGATCAAGGCGCAGACCTTCTATCTCGAACTGAAACGAATTGCCGGCTCCGGCGGGAAGCGGCGCTGGGTCGTCGACAACTGGCTCCCCAGGGGCTCCACGCTCGTGCCCAAGCCGGCGAACTAACGCGGAAGGTCACCTCGTGCGAGGCAGGCAACTGTCGTATCGCCTCCGCCGCCGCCTCGTCGCGTTGACTTCTTTTGCGCTCATCGCAAGTGGGATCGCAACCGCGGCGCTGCTTCTGCCGAGAGGAGAGAAGCCCGATCGCGGATCGACCAGCATGCCACCTCGGGCCGCCCAGGCTGGGTCGGTCCCAGCCTCCCGGCCGATTCATCTCACCGCCGCCGACCGCGAGCAGATCCGCTCCACGATCGCGCTATTCGTCAACACGTCTGTGGCACGCCACCACCCGGAGCGATCGTGGCCGATCGTCGCCCATGTCCTGCGGGAAGGCCTGACGAAGCGGCAGTGGAGCAGCGGGAACATCCCGGTCGTGCCGTATCCGGCCGTTGGCGTGGATCTGCTCAACGTGCAGTCGCTCGAGACGCGAACGGCGCTGATCGAGGTCGTACTCGAACCGGCGCCGAAATCGCACCTCGTGCGCAAGACGTTCCAGATCGAGCTCCACCGCCTCCCGCGAGCGCCGTACGGCTGGACTGTCTCGGGGTGGGTTCCCGAGGGTGTCTCGCAGAGCCAGATCGACCAGGACGCACGCACAACGCCGGCATCGGTGGTTGCCGCGGCATACCACGCGCGTCACTTCTCGAGCCTGTGGATCTTCGTCCCGCTAGGCATCTTGCTCGGAGGTCTGATCCTGGTGCCTACGAGCCTGTTCGTGCGCGAGGCGTACGTATCTCGGCGCGCCGATGCGGAGTACCGCGCGGCGCTCGACGCCGACCTACGCGGTCAGTGCGTCCGCGCCCGCGACCACCTCGAGGATCTCCTGGGTGATCTCGGCCTGTCGCGCCCGGTTCATCGCCAGCGTCAGCCGGTCGATCAGCTCGCCCGCGTTCTTCGAGGCGTTCCGCATCGCGGTCATCCGCGCACCCTGCTCCGACGCGGCGGACTCGAGCAGCGCCCGGTAGAGCTCGGTCTCGACATAGACCGGAAGCAGCCGTTCGAGGATCTGCTCCGGCTCGGGCTCGTAGATGAAGTCGCCCAGCAATGCCGCGGCACGTTCCGCGTCGTCGTCCGCTTCCAGCACCTGCTCGGGGATCGGCAGCACGTCCTGCTCGACGACCTGCTGTACCAGCGGCGAGACGAAGTGGTTGTAGACGACCACGACGCGGTCGACCTCCTCCTCCACGTACAGCTCGGAGACTTTGTGGGCGAGCGCCTGCGCGTCCGCGTAGGCAGGGCGGTCGCTGAAGCCGGTCCACGCCTGGAGCACCTCGAAGCCACGGAAGCGCAGCGTCGACGCCCCCCTCCGGCCGGAGACGAGCCAGCGGACGCGCTTTCCCTCGTCCCGAAGCTGCCGGTCCAGCGCGAGCGCGTGCCGGAGCACCTGCGCGTTGAACGCGCCCGCGAGGCCCCGGTCGCCGGTCAGCGGGAGGATCGCGACGGAGCGCTCCTCGTCTCGCCGCTGGAGGAGCGGCAGCCCGCGGACGGACGAGCTCGCGCGAGCGGTGCCGACCATCAGCTCCATCATCCGGTCGGCGTACGGCCGCATCGCCTCGATCCGCGCCTGCGCGCGGCGCAGGCGGGCGCTGGCGACGAGCTCCATCGCCTTCGTGATCTTCCTCGTGTTCCGGATCGAACGGATCCTGCGCTTGAGGTCCTGTACCGAAGCCATCTACTCGCTCGATTCCGTAGGCTCGTTCTCTTCCTGGACGTTGAACATACCGGCGAAGCGCTTCAGCTCCGCGTTCAGCTTCTCGGTCAGCTCGTCGGAGAGCTCTTTCTGCTCGCGGATCGCTGCGAGGATCGAGGCCTCGGTGCGCATGTGCTCGCGCAGCTCGTCCTGGAAGCGCGGCACCTGCGCGGTCGGCACCTCGTCGAGGAACCCGTTGATGCCCGCGAAGATCGCGACGACCTGCTCCTCGGCCGGCCAGGGGGAGTACTGCGGCTGGTTGAGCGTCGCGACCATCCGCTCACCCCGGGCGAGCGTCCGCTGCGTTGCAGTGTCCAGCTCCGATCCGAACTGGGCGAAGGCCTCCAGCTCGCGGTACTGCGCAAGGTCGAGCTTGAGCCGGCCGGCGACCTGGCGCATCGCTTTCACCTGGGCGTTGCCACCCACGCGGGACACGGAGATGCCGACGTTGATGGCCGGGCGGACGCCCGAGAAGAAGAGGTCGCTCTCCAGGAAGATCTGACCGTCAGTGATCGAGATCACATTCGTCGGGATGTAGGCGGAGACATCGCCCGCCTGCGTCTCGATGATCGGCAGTGCGGTCAGAGACCCGGCGCCGAGCTCGTCCGAGAGCTTGCACGCCCGCTCGAGCAGCCGGGAGTGCAGGTAGAAGACGTCGCCCGGATAGGCCTCACGACCCGGCGGGCGGCGCAGCAGCAGCGACATCTGCCTGTAGGCGTCGGCGTGCTTCGAGAGGTCGTCGTACATGCACAGGGCGTGGCCGCCCTTGAACATGAAGTACTCACCCATCGCGCAGCCCGCATACGGGGCCATCCACTTGATCGGCGCGGCCTCCGAGGCCGGAGCGGTGACGATGATCGTGTACTCCATCGCTCCCTCTTCCTTCAGGAGCTCGTACACCTGCGCGACGGTCGAGGCCTTCTGGCCGATCGCCACGTAGATGCAGATCACGTCCTCGCCTGCCTGGTTGAGGATCGTGTCGATGCAGATCGCCGTCTTGCCGGTGGTCCGGTCGCCGATGATCAACTCGCGCTGGCCGCGGCCGATCGGGATCATCGAGTCGATCGCCTTCAGGCCGGTCTGGAGCGGCTCCTTCACCGGCTGGCGGTGGACGACGCCCGGCGCCTTGAACTCGAGCGGGCGCCGCTCTGTCGTCTTCAGCGGCGGGCCGCCGTCGATCGGGTTGCCGAGCGGGTCGACGATCCGGCCGATCAGGTCCTCGCCGACGGGAACGCTCGCCACGCGGCCCGTTCGGCGCACGGGCTCGCCCTCCTTGACCTTCTCCCATTCTCCGAGCAGGGCCGCGCCGACGTTGTCCTCCTCGAGGTTGAGCGCGACGCCGGTGACGCCGTGCTCGAGATCGAGCATCTCCATCGCGACCGCGCTCTCCAGCCCGTAGATGCGGGCGATGCCGTCGCCGACCTGGAGCACCTGGCCGACCTCTGCGAGGTCGGTCTCGACCTCGAAGTCCTTGATCCGCTCCTTGAGGATGGCGGTGATCTCTTCCGGGCGTAGCTTCACATCAGCTCCTTGTGACGAGTTCGTGACGCAATTGCTCTAGACGGCCGCGGATGCTTGCGTCGACTCGACGCGAGCCGGCCTGAAGGACGATGCCGCCGATCAGTGCGGGGTCGACGGCTCGGGTCGCCTCGACCTTGCGCCCGGAAGCTCTCTCGATCTGGCCGACGATCGCGCCGGCCTCGCCGTCCGTGAGCTCGAAGGCGGTCGTGAGCTGGACGCTCAGCTGCCCCTCCTCGACCGCGGCCAGGCGCTCGAACTCCTGCGCGACCTCGTCGGCCTCGCCGGCCCGCTTCTTGGCGATCAGGAGCCGGAGCAGGTTGAGGACGAGCGGGTCGGAGTCGCCGGCGATCGCGTCGACAACGGCGTTCTTCGCGCGAGCGTCGAGCTGCGGATTGCGCAGGAGGCTCCGCAGCTCGGGCACGTCACCCATCGCGGCGGCGAAGTCGCCGAGCTGCTCGCGGACGTCCGCGAGCCGGCCGGCGTCCTTCGCGGCCTGGAAGAGCGATCGTGCATAGGTGCGGTGGACGACCGACATCGCCGGTTAGACGCGGTCCCTCTCGAGTACCGAGAAGTCGAGGTCGCCGATCGCATCCTCGATCAGCTTGCGGTGGTCGTCGCGGTCGAGCACCTTGCCGGTCACCTTCGACGCTGCGACGAGGGTTAGCTCGGCGACCTCGGCCCGGATCTGCTCCAGCGCCCGCTCGGTCTCGGCCTCGATCTGCCGCCTCGTCTCCTCGAGCCGGCGCTGCCGATCGACTTCGGTCTCCTCCTTGACCCGCTCGCGCTGCGAGTCGGCAACCTTGCGGGCCTCGACGAGGATGTCTTCCGCGTCCGCCTTCGCCTTGCCGACGAGCTTGCGGTGCTCCTCGAGCAGATGACGGGCCTCCTCGCGAGCCTTGTCCGCCTCCTCGATCGACTGGCGGATCTTCTCGCGCCGGTCGTCGATCGCCTTCTGGATCGGCCCGAACGCGTACCGGCGCAGGACGAAGAGAGCGATCAGGAAGCAGACGATCGTCCAGATCATCAGCCCCGGGGTGACCTTGATCAGTGCGTTGGCGCCGAGGAGCAGCATCGAACTAGACAGCATCCGTTAAACCAGGACGAAGGCGAGGATCGAGCCGAGCAGGCCGTAGAACACGACCGCCTCGGTCAGCGCGAAGCCGAGCCACTGGATGCCCTGGAGCTCACCGCGGAGCTCTGGCTGGCGGGCGACCGACTGGATCATCGAGCCGAAGATGTTGCCGATGCCGATACCGGCACCGAGAGCGCCGAGGCCGACGCCGAGCGCAAGACCGATGGCCTTGCCGGCCTTCGTGACGTCGCCCGTTGTCGCGGCGAGCAGAGCAGAGAGCATTGACTTCCTCCTAGTGTTCCGGCTCGATCGCCGAGCCGATGTAGATGGCTGACAGGGCGGCGAAGATGAACGCCTGAATCGACACGACGATCACGACCTCGAAGAGGTAGAAGATCGCCGCGATCGGCACCACGAACACGGCAAGGATGATCGATTCCAGGATGAACATCAGGCCGATGAACGTCAGGATCAGGATGTGGCCGGCGAGCATGTTCGCGAAGAGACGGACGCTCAGCGAAATCAGCCGCATGAACTGACCGAGCACCTCGAGCGGAACGATCAGGATGAGCAGCCCCTTCGGAGCTTCCGGGATCCAGCTCTTGAAGTACTTGCGCGGGCCGTTCCAGCGGATCCCCTCGTAGTGAGTAAACACGAAGGTCAGTAGAGCGAGCGCAAGCGTGACCGAGAGCGACGAAGTCGCAGCGTAGATTCCCCAGGTCGGCACCCCGTGCCAGCGCTCTCCGGTGAGCGGCAGTGGGATGAACCCGAGCATGTTCACGACCCAGATGAAGAGCATGATCGTGGTGACGTAGGGGAACCATCGGCCGATCGCCTTCGTCGGCAGGCCCTGCTCGGCAACCTGTACCTGCGCCACTTCGTAGATCTGCTCCCCGATCGTCTGACGGCGGCCCAGGTCACGGCCGGAGCTCATGCGGAGCCGCATCAGGCCGATGCCGAGCATGATCGTCAGAACCGTGCCGATCATCAGATACACGACGGCCTTCGTGATCGAGAGGTTCAAGCTGCCGAGGTGGATCGAAACCCACTCGTGCTGCTCGAATTCGGTCGTCGGGTCGAACTTGCCGCGGGAAAACGCCGCTGCGGGGAAGAGGAGCGACACGGTCGTCGCGAGTGCGAAGGCGCGCCTCAACGCTCGCCTTCCTTTCCGTAGTACATGGCGAGCGAGAGTCCGAGCTCGCAGGTATACGCGAGCCCGTAGGTCAGCACGGTCGCGATCGCGAGACCCTTGTCGGACGCGGCCACGGCGACGAGCACCACGAGTAGGCCGATCGCCTTGAAGAACACGCCGAACACTCGCGCCGCGTTCCCTGCGCGCGTCCGCCCGAGTACGTAGTCGAGGAGGTGGACCGCGGCGTAGAGCGCCGTTCCGAGCGCCCAGCCCTTGACCGGCCAATCGGCTACGAGGAAGAGGGGAAGCGCGAGCAGCAGCACCGCGCCCCCCGCAAGGGCGGGCACCAGGTGCCCGGGTTCTGCCCGAGGCGTCAGAAGCGCGGACGGCATCACATCGATCCCCGGTATCGGCGGTAGACGGCGGCGACGCCGAGCGGCACGCCGGCGACGGCCCCGCCGAGGAGGCCGTACGGAACCGACCCGGCCGCCCAGCCGATCAGCGCACCCGCGCCGATGCCTGCCGCGGTTCCAGTGATCAACAGGGCGCCCGCGCCGGCGGGATCGAACGTCTGGCGCGCAGGCTCCATCTGCGCGGCGAGCATATCAAGTGAGTTTGTGACACGCGAACGTCGCTAAGAGATTGTGTTTCTCCCCGAGATTGTGCGCCCGCCCGCGCGGTCGTCGATCCGGAGGACGGCGGGCTCGCCGAGCCGGCACAGCTACCATTCCCGTCCTGAAGCGGGTCGTTCTCCTCCTCGCGGCGGCGCTCGCCGCCGTTTTTGCACCCGCCTCCCACGCGGCTCGGCCGCAGCTCGCGGAAGTCGTCGTCACGCTCGAAGCACCGCCACTGGCCCGCGCCGTCCAGGAAAGCCGCGTGCTCTCCGCCCGGACGAAGGCCCGCCGGCTCGATCTCCGCTCGCCGTCGAGCGTCTCCTACGTCCGCTCGCTCACCGCTGCGCAGCGCACCCTCGCCTCCCGCATCGTCGCGACCGTGCCAGGCGCGCGCGTGACCTGGCGATACCAGGTCGTGCTCAACGGACTTGCCGTCCTCCTCCCGCGGGACGAGCTCGACCGCCTGGCGAGCGTCCCCGGCGTCGAGACGGCGTGGCCGAGCGTCCGCTACCGGCCGCTTCTCGACCGGAGCCCCGAGCTGATCGGGGCCGACCAGCTCTGGGGCGCGCCCGCATTCACGACCGCGGGGAACGGGATCAAGATCGGCATCGTCGACGACGGGGTCGACCAGGCGCACCAGTTCTTCGACCCGACCGGGTACACGATGCCGCCGGGCTTCCCGAAGGGCGACGCCGCGTACACGACCGCGAAGGTGATCGCCGCCCGAGCGTTCTCCCCGCCGACCAACACCTGGGTGAACGGGAACAAGCCGTTCGATCCCGTCCACTCGGAGCACGGCACCCATGTCGCCGGGATCGCCGCGGGTGACTATTCGCCCAACGTCATCGCCGGCCGCGGCCCGCTCTCGGGCGTCGCGCCGAACGCGTACATCGGTAACTACAAGGTGCTCACCGTCCCGACGGAGGGCTTCGGTCTGAACGGGAATGCACCCGAGATCGCCGCCGGGATCGAGGCGGCCGTCCGGGACGGAATGGACGTGATCAATCTCTCGCTCGGCGAGCCCGAGATCGAGCCGACGCGCGACCTCGTCGTCGCTGCAATCAACGCAGCCGCCGACGCGGGTGTGGTGCCCGCGATCGCAGCCGGGAACGAATTCGACGACTTCGGGCACGGCAGCGTCTCGTCGCCGGGGAGCGCCGCCAAGGCGATCACGGCGGCGGCGGTCACCAAGCAGCTCGTCGTCGCCTCGTTCTCGAGCGGCGGGCCGACACCGCTCTCACTCGAGATGAAGCCCGATGTGAGCGCTCCCGGAGTGGACATCTGGTCGTCGGTGCCGGGAAGCGCGCTCAGGGGGACGTGGACGCCGTTCAGCGGGACGAGCATGGCGTCTCCGCACGTCGCGGGCGGGGCAGCGCTTCTGCTGCAGCGCCATCCCGACTGGACGGTCGCCCAGATCAAGTCCGCCATGGTGCTCACCGGGAAACCGGTCCGGCTCACCTCCGCCGAAGCGCCGACGACGCGCGAGGGTGGAGGCGTGATCGATCTGGTCGCCGCGAACACGCCCGCGATCTTTGCCTCCCCCACCGACCTCGCCTTCGGACTGGTGCGCAGCGGCGCGAGCGCCACCCGCACGGTCGAGCTCACCGACGCGGGGGGTGGAGCCGGCGTGTGGACGGTGACGGTCTTGCCTCAAGGCAGTCCGGTCGGAGTGACGGTCACCGCCCCAGGGACCGTCACCGTGCCCGGTACGTTCGACGTCACCGCCGCAGTTCAGACCGGTGCTGCCGAGGCAGACGTGACCGGCTTCGTCGTCCTTCAACTCGGAACGCTCATCCGGCGAATTCCCTATTGGTTTCGGGCCGACAATCCCCTGCTCGGGACCGAGCCGCATGCGACGCTCCGAGTGACCGGAACCTACCAGGGCCAGACTCGCGGGAAGCCGTCGCTGGTCAGCTCCTACCGCTATCCGGATTCGCCGCCGGGCGTCGCGAACGCGGCCACCGGGCCTGAGCAGGTCTTCCGCTTCACCCTTCGCAAGCCGGTCGCGAACTTCGGGGTCTTTGTCTCCGGGGGCACGCGGGTCTCCCCGCGGGTCGTCCTCGCCGGGAACGAGAACCGGCTCACCGGTATCCCCGGGGTGCCGCTCGTAATCAACCCCTACTTGCTGTCGTACGGGACGTCGCGCCCGGTCGCAGGTGCGATCCGCCCGGCGGCTGGAGACTACGACATCGTGTTCGAGACGCCTGTCGCCCAAGGCCCCGGGGCGTTCGCGTTTCGCTTCTGGGTGAACGACGTGACACCGCCGGCCGTCCGGCTCCTAGCCGCAGTCGTAAAGGCGCCGAGCACGAGCCTCGAGTTGGCCGTCACCGACGCGGGCTCCGGCGTCGATCCGCTATCGCTGCGGGCAACGGTGGACGGCGGGCCGGTTCAGGTCACGTTCTCGGGTGGGCGTGCACGCATCGCTCTGGTCGGCGTCGGACGCGGGCGCCACAAGCTCGTCTTCACCGCAGCCGACTACCAGGAACTGAAGAACATGGAGAACGTGCCGCAGATCCTTCCGAACACGCGCGTCGTCCGCACGTCGTTCACCGTGCGCTAACGACTCGGGTCGTGCTCCTCGATCGTCGGCAGACGCTCCAGGTCGCGCTGGACGCTCGCGGCGAACTCATCGCTCTCGGTCCGCAGCAGACGAAGTTGAGCCTTCTGCCTCGCCCGCGCACGTTTCTGCCGGGCACGCGACCCGACGCGCTCACCAAGCCGCGGCCACTCGGCGCCGACAAGCACGATCACCGCCGCGGCGAGCAAGCCGATGAAGAGCCAGCTCACGCCCGCATTCTAGACGCCGCCGCCAGGACAGGTCGCGGGCGCGGCCTCGACCACTACGCCGTGCCGCCGACCGCCTCGCCCTCAGGCTCGCGGCCCGCTAGCTTCTGCTCGAACGAGCGGCGCAGATCCTCGCCCGAGACGTCGAGGTCGTAGCGCGGCCGCCGGGGCTCGAGCTTGACGATCCTCACCTCGGCGTCGCGCATTCCGTGGCAGCGGGCATATGCCTCTGCTTCCGTCAGAGGTCTCAGCCGCTGCCTGCGCACGCGCCGATCCTAACGAGCGGCTCGCGGCCTGGCCAACACGAGACAGAGAGCGGCCGTCGGCAGCTCCCCCACCACCGCCAGGCCGACCGCGAACCACCGCTCCTTGCTCGTACTCGCGGTAACGGTGTCGAACCATGCGTCGGCGAAGAGCAGGGTGCCGGTCGAGGCGGCGATGGGCCGCAGCCACGGCGAGCGGCGCACGAGCGGCAGCGGCAGTGCCGAGCAGCGAGGCTGCGAGCACGAGGTCGAAGCCGACCCAGGCGAGGTCCCAGTGCTCCGCGACCTTTCTCGAGGGAAGCGAGAGCCCCAGCCACAGCGTCCAAGGCAGGAGGCCGACCCCGAACACCGCGAGCAGGACAGTCGCCCATCGACGCCAACCGTTCACCTGAGCTTGGGCAGCTGCCCCTCGATCCGCAACGCGGCGATCCCGACCCGCGGCAGCCCCAGCGCTCCCTCGTAGACGAGGTAGCGTGGCTCCCAGCGCGGAGAGAACTTCGCGTTGAAACGGTGCAAGCTCTCGATCTGGAAGAACCTGTTGCCGAGTGAGACGACCCGGCCGAGGGTGCGCTCGACAAACCCGTCCGGCCGGTCGAGCAACCGCCCGAACGCCGCGAAGTTGAGCGAGATCTCTTCGATGCCGCGGGCGCGCAGCAGCTCGATCGCGCGAGACCACGAGGAACTCCATCAGGCCGTTCGGGGTCGAGCGGTCGCGGCGCATGAACGACAGCGACATTGCCGGCCGGCCGTAGCTGGGCACGAAGTGGATGAAGCCGCGAACCTTGCCCGCTGCGTCCCGCGCGGCGACGACGACGCTGCCCGCCTGATGCTCGCCGCGAAGCGAGTCCATCGCCATCGTGAAGCCGCGTTCGACCGCGCCTTCCCGCCAGAGGGCGGACACGTGGTCGAGCTCGTCGAGCGTCTCCGTATCGAGACTCTCGAAGTCGCGTGCCTCAGCGGAGTAGCCCGCGGTCTCGAGCCTGCTGACCGACTGGCGGATCTTTCGGATCGCTCGGCCCTCGAGCGTGAACCGGCTCGTGTCGACGATCGCCTCGTCGCCGAGGTAGAGCGATCGCAGGCCCGCCTGCCGGTAGACGGGCAGCAGCGCCGGCTCGCTCCGAGCGCCGCGACCCGAAGCCCCCTCGTCTCCGCGAACGCGCACGTGTCCCGCACGAGCTCGGGCATCGCCTCGGGCACCCCGACCGGGTCGCCCGAGATCAGCATCACCTTGTTGGCAACCCGGTAGCCGAGGAACGCTCCACGGTCGGGCGCGAAGTGGTAGTGGGCGTCCTCGCGGAGCTTGAAGAAGGCGAGCGTGTCGCGACCGTGTGCCCTGACGAGGTCGATTGCATCCCGGCGATCCTCGTCGCCCGGCAGCGAGCGCGGCGGCCCGAGCGGGCGGAACACGACGTACGAGACCCACACGATTGCGGCGAGGCCGAGCGCCCCGAAGACAACGGGCACCCACGAGAACTCGTCCGAGAACGACATCGATCCTTTCGTCCACGAGAGCAAGCTCCCGACCTCACGGATGACGTCGCCCGGCTCCGCCCTGGTCGCAATCCAGACGGCGATCGCCGTCAGCGCCGAGGCGGCGAGCATGAACGCTCCGCCGACGATCAGTGCCGAGCGCGGCCGGAGCCGCTCGTGGCGGACGTAGAACGAGCCCTTCCCCCACCAGAGGATCGCCGCGGCCGCCCACGAGAGGGCCGCCTCCTCGAAGTCGAAGCCCTTCAGCAAGGCGAGGGCGCCGAGCGCGAGCAGAAGCACCAGCGCCGCCTGCCAGGCGCGCCGGCGGCGGGCGCGTAGGTAGAAGGCCGAGACGACAAGCGCCACGCTCACAGGCACGGCCAGCGTGTGAAAGAGCGGGACGACCTCGACCGGCTCGAGCTGGAGGAGTAGATGGTGGCGCCAGCCGATGTTCGGCGTCAGCGCGGAGAGCAGGTTGACGAGCCCGACCGCGAACGCGACGCTCGCGGCGAGCGCAGGCAGGCCGTCGGTCCGGCGTGCCTCGCGCAAGGGCACCGCTCTGCGATGGAGCCCGACCCGCCACGAGGACGTATCCCGCTTGGACGGGACGAGGTCACGCCAGTCCTTGACCACGAGCCAGGCCCCCGCACCCACCGCGAGCAGCGGCACGAGCGACAGACGCCAGGCGCCGGCCGCGTGCCCGGTGAAAGCGACGGCGAGGACGACGAGCCCGAGCTGCCACTCGTGAATGCGGCGACCGAGCACGTACACGCGCGGGCCGTGCTTATGAGAGTGAAGGCGAATCATTGACCGCTGCCCGGCGCGGACACAGGGTAGCCGCATCGCCGGCAGGCAGATGCCTGCGAGTGCTCAACGTCTCAGCCCATGGCGTTCGCGAACAAGTCGTAACCGCGATCAGGCGAAGAGCATCCGGTCGACGCAGTGCAGGTCGTTCGGGTCGAAGTACGGCTCGGCCCATCTACCGGTCGTCGACAGGAACCAGCCGGCCGATGCAGCTGCTTGGCGCTTTGATGCCGGCGGAGCCTTGGTCTTCGGGCCTTTCGCGGTCGAGGCGCGATCGAGGAACTGGAAGTGGTCGACGAGTCCGAGGGCTTCGATTGCGAAGGCGGTGGCTACGTCCCGGTCGTGGATTTCGAGCAGGTTGTCGCCGTTCAGCTGCTCGCCGCCGAGCGCGAGATTCGAAGATCCGCAGTAGACAACCGGGTCGTCGCTGTTGAATCCGCAGACGACGAACTTGTGGTGCACCTGGTGACCGACGCCACCGATGTTGCGGACCTGGTTGAACGGTGGGGGGAGCTGGGTGCTCACGGGCTTGCCGGTCACGAGCACGCCTGTCTTTCTGCCCGGCTTGTAGAGCGAGATCCCGGCGGTGCTGTCGGAGATCCCATAGCTGAAGATGCGCTCGTCGGCGTGGAGCTCGGTGAGCGCCGTGTAAACCGGGCTCGTCCCCTGATCGATGGACATGACGGCGAACAGGACGCTGCCGACTGCTGCCGACTTCTTGCCTTCTTCTCCGATCCGGGCCGCGACACCGTCGAGCGTCGCCGTCGCGAAGTCCTCGGTGTGGGGCGCGAACGTGATCTCCGTGCGCGGCGTCGCCGCCGTGGAGAACGACGCCGACTCGCCGGCCAGGTCGGACGCCAGAAACGCCTTGAGTTTCGCCCCGCCGGTCCATACGTCATCGAACAGCTCGGCGAATTTCGCGGCAACCCTCGGGTCGTCGAAGACGAGGACGTGGTTGGAATTCACGTAGAGGCCCGTCACCGAGAAATTGGTCGATCCGGTCAGGACCTTCACTGCCTTGGCGCCCTTGGAGACGACGAAGATCTTGTCGTGTGCGTAGCGACCGAAATGCCCGCGCTGGATCTCTGCCGCCCCGGTCGCCTGCTGTTTGAACAGCGCCTCGAACCGATCCTCGGGCTTGGGCTTCGCGGCGGAATGGTGCAGGGCGGCGTTGTCGAGGATCACTCGGATTCGGCCCTGCTTTGCGAGTTGCAGGAGGATCGCGATCAGGTCGGGCTCGTTGAGGTCGTAGGCGAAGACGTCGAGACGAAGGGCCTTGTTCTTCAGGACCTCGTTCAAGAGGGCGAAGATCTGCGTACGGGCCGTGAAGCCCGACCACTCGTACTCGTCCGCGAAGGTGTACTGCTTCCCCGAGGCGTCCGTGCCGGCGACTTGGGTCGTATCGAAGAGCAGGTCATCGCCTGCGGGGCGGATGAGCGCCTTCAAGCCAAAGTGGTGCACGAAGGCCTGCGACTGCGTGAAGCCACGCGTAAACCCGAGCGCCAGCCCCTTCTTCCGGAACGGCACGACGTCGACGCTCACCGATACGCCCAGATTCGGGTCGAGCGGCAGCAGTGACTGATGGTCGTCGAAGTACCTCGCGGTAACGGTGTACGTGTACTTCCCCAGGAAAGGCTTGAGACCCTGGTGAACCGAGCCGGGCACGTGCAACCAGCGAAACTTGTGGAACGGCGCATTGATGCTCGAATACGCGGGCTCGGTTGCGTCCTGCGCGTGGTCTCCGGGGGTCCGGAACTGCAGTGCGTTGTGCAAGTAGTACGGCTGATTGCCGCCCGGCCGGCACTCGATCGTGAAGCCGGCGAGGTTCTTCGCGTTGCTCCTGTCGAGGAGGTCGAAGGCGAGAAGCGTCTTTGCGTCCCCGGCGTACGCACTCACCGAGAGCGACGAGCTGGCGTTCCTAACCGGTGCTGACATCGCTTGCGGATCCTTTCCAACTCCCCGGGTTGGACTCGAACCAACAACCCTCCGGTTAACAGCCGGATGCTCTACCAATTGAGCTACCGGGGAACGGCTGCCGAGCGGCCGACACGGAATGGTAGCTAGCGCCCGGAAGAGGCGTGCGCGGCGGCGCGCTACCCGCGGTCGCGGTGGAACGTCAGCGGGACGCCCGCCCTGTGCGGCACCGGCACCGTCCACCGGAGCGTGCTCCTCGTGCAGCTGATCGCCACGGAGGTGGGCGGCGTCGCGATGTGCTGGTCGGGAAGCCTGGGATGCGCCGTTCCGCCGCCGCGCGGGTAGAGCGTCACCGAGACGTAGTGCAGCGAGTACGTCCCCGCCCCGAGCACGAGCCTGGCTCCGCGAACGTGGTAGGGCGCTTCGGTCTCGAGGTCGACGACCTCCTTGATCCGGGTCGCGCCGAGCGTCCCGGCCAGCGTCAGGCTGAGGGATCCGTAGGTCAGATGCCCGTGGTCGAACGTCGCCGACAGGGCGCCGCGCTCGACGGAGATCGTCGTCTGCGTCGGGTTGAGACGCTGGAAGAACTCATTTGCCGCGGCAGTGCCCGCAACCCAGGAACCGCTCGGATTGCAGGTCAGGGCCACCCCGGACGCAGGCGCCGCCGCCGCGGCGACGAGGACGGGCAGCAGGAGCAGGAGCCAGGCGAACCGTGTGCGCATGAAGTGCGTGCCACGGTACGCATGCCGCGCCCGAACGTCAATCACCCGAACGAAGCAGGCTGCGGAGCCCGGCGGCGGCGCGCTCGGGGTCGGACGCGTCACCGATCGCGCGCACGACGGCGATCCGCCGCGCACCCGCGGCAATCACCTCGGCGGCGTTCGTCTCGTCGATTCCGCCGATCGCGAACCAGGGCACACGTGCATGCCTGGCGGCGTAGCGCACGTAGTCGAGGCCGACGGCCGGTCGCCCCGCCTTCGTCGGCGTCGCGCATACCGGCCCGACGCCGGCGTAGTCGGCGTCGGTCGCGTCGAGCTCGCCTGGCGAGTGCGTCGACTGCCCGACCCGAAGACCGAGCCGTCGCGCGTCGGCGACCGGCAGGTCGTCCTGGCCGACGTGGACGTAGTCCGCCTCGGCGAGGACGGCGAGGTCGGGGCGGTCGTTGACGACCAGCGGGACATCGAGACGGCGGGTGACTTCGCGGGCCGATTGGAGAATGGGGAGCAGCTCGCCGTCCGGCAGCGTCTTCTCCCGGATCTGCACGATGTCCACCCCGCCCGCCACCGCCGCCTCGACAAACGGCTCGAGGTCGGGGCGGGCCGCGGTGATGAGGTAGAGCCGGCTATCCACCTGCGACCGGGCGCGCGACGACGAGCCTGTCGCCCTCCTCGATCGCCGTCTCGCCGTACCGGCCACGCTCGACGGGCTCGCCGTTGCGCTCGACGAGCGCGTATCGGGCGGCGAGCCCGAGCCGGTCGAGCAGCGACTCGACCGTCTCACCCGGAGCCATTGTCTGCCGGCGTCCGTTGACGGTGACGGTCACGGCCGCCCGGCGAGGCCGCCAAGGGGACTGGACGGCTCGGCCGTCTCGCGTTCCTCGATCAATCCGGCCAGACGGGCCCCGCGGCCTGCCTCGACCGCGAGCCGGAAGGCGCTTGCCATTGCCGCCGGATCGTCCGCGCGGGCGATCGCGGTGTTCACGAGCACCGCGTCGGCACCGAGCTCCAGGCACTCCGCAGCCTGGGAGGGCGCGGCCAGGCCCGCATCGACGACGACCGGTACTTCGGCCTGCTCGATCATGATCTCGATCGCGTGCCGCAGCTTCAACCCGCGGCCGCTGCCGATCGGCGACGCGAGCGGCATGACGGCGGCGCAGCCGACATCTTCGAGCCGCTTCTGGAGCACTGGGTCGGGGAACACGTACGGCAGCACGGTGAAGCCTTCCTCGACGAGGCGTTCTGCCGCCTTGAGCGTCTCGACCGGGTCGGGCAGGAGCCAGCGTGGGTCGGGGATCACCTCGAGCTTGATCCAGTCGGGCAGCCCGCCGGCGCGGGCCAGCCGCGCGATCCTGACCGCCTCGTCGGCGGTGGCCGAGCCGGCCGTGTTCGGAAGCAGCGTGACGCCCTCCGGAAGGTAGTCGACGATCGCCTCCTCGACGTTGTCGAGATCGATCCGGCCGACGGCGACCGTGACGAGCTCGCAGCCCGAAGCGAGCACCGCGTCGCGCATGACCTCCGGTGACGGGTACTTGCCGGTGCCGGTGATCAGCCGCGACCGGAACTCGCGACCGGCGATGACGAGCGGGTCGTTCACAGGGCCAGCGTAGCTAGGAGATGGCGTCGATCGCCTCGCGGATACGGGCGAGCGCCCCCTGCAGCTCGGTGGTCTTCTGACCGTCGTCCCTGGCGTCGACGAGGTCGCGCTCGATCGCCCGCGCTCCCAGGCGGAGGAGCGCCTGCCTCGTACCGACCTCGTCGAGCTCGTTCGCCGCGGCACGGGCGTCCAGCTCGGCAAGCGCGCCGATCACGTCCTCGTCCGCCGGGGTCTGCGACACCAGATGCTCCCGGACACGGCGGTGCAGATCGAGATCGAAGTGCTCGGGCGGCAGCCCGGCGAGGATCGGGATCAGGCCGGAATGGGCGACGACACCGGCGAGCGCGTCGCGCTCGAGCCGGTCACCGGCGTCGATCAGCTTCGGCGAGACGCTCCCGGTGCGTCCGTTGGCACGCAGCGCGAATGTCCCCGGCGGCAGGCGCAGGAGATCTTCGGCGATCTGCGCGGCGTCCTGCCGGTCGACCGAGCTCGGGATCCGCGCCAGGATCTCGCTGACCCGGTCCGCTGCGTTCTTGCGGTCCGGCTCGCGCTGGATCTCGAGCCGGACGCGGTACACGGGGTAGCTCTCGGCCTCCGGCGAGGAGCTCGGCGAAGCGTGCCGGCCGAGTCGGCCGGGTCGACTCCGTCGGGCAAGGGGACGACGCGCACGTCGAGCTTCTGCGCGACCGCGAGGTCCATGCCTCTGAGCGTCGCGTCCTCGCCGGCCTTGTCGCCGTCGAAGCAGAGGACGACGTGCGTCGTCAGCCGCGCGATGTCCTTCAACTGGCGCTCGGTCAGGGCGGTTCCCATCGAGGCGACGACGCGCTCGAGCCCTACCTGCCGGAGCGCGATCACGTCCGGGTTGCCCTCGACGATCACGACGCCGTCCTCCTTTGCGATCGCAGCGCGCGCCTTGTCGAGCCCGTAGAGGAGCGCCCCCTTCTGGAACAGGTCGCTCTCCGGCGAGTTCACGTACTTGGCCTGGAGCGGATCGTCCTCGCGGAGCTTGCGCGCCTGGAAGCCGAGGATGCGGCCGCGGGCGTCGGCGAGCGGGAACATCAGCCGGCCCTGGAAGTAGTCGGAGCCGCGCCGGTTGAGCAGCCCGGCGGCGCGCATCTCGTCGTCGGTGAAGCCCTTCTCGCGCGCCTTCTGCGCGAGCGTCCGGCCGCCCGGTGGGCGACAGGCCCGAGGCGGTAGAGCTTGCAGACCTCCTCGCCCAGGCCGCGGCCGCTCAGGTACGCCCGGGCCGGCTCGCCGGCTGCCGACTCCCAGAGATAGCGCTCGTAGAACGAGGCAGCCTGCTCGAGCAGCGCGTGCAGCCGGTCGGCACGGCGGCGCCGCTCGTCGACCTCGGGCGAGACCTCCTCGTACTCGAGCGGCACGCGGAAGCGGTCGGCCAGCCACTCGATCGCCTGCGCGAAGTCGAGGCCCTCCTTCTCGCGGACGAAGGTGATCGCGTCCCCCTTCGCGCCGCAGCCGAAGCAGTAGTACAGCTTGTCGACCGCGTTGATCGAGAAGCTCGGCGTCCGCTCCTCGTGGAACGGGCAGCGCGCCGTGTAGCGCGCACCCGCCTTGCGGGGAGACGTGTAGCCCGAGACCAGCTCGACCATGTCGATCGCCGCCTTGACCGACTCGACCGACGTGTCCTTGATCCGGGCCACTAACGCCAGCTTCTCGGCGTAGGCGAGGGCGAAGCGGTCGGTCATGCCGGCGACGTATTCCACTATCTCGTCGGGCGAGTCGCCGCGTCGCACGAGGTGGTCGACGATCGCGGCGATCGCGGCGTGCGCGCGGCGGTGCTCTCCCTGCGCGTGCTCGGCCAGATAGACGCGCTCGAACATGAACTCGCGCAACCGGTGCATCGCCCCGCCGATCTCGTCGCTCTGGCGGATGTCGCCCGCCTCGGCGGAGGTCTCGACCAGGTCGTGGACGAGCCGGTCGATCCGCTTCGAGCCGGTCGGGCCGAGCAGCTCGATCTCGTCGCGCGGCAGGTCGGCGTCGCCGAGGAGCCCGTAGCGCACCGCGTCGTCGATGTCGTGGTTGATGTAGGCGACCCGGTCGACGAGGCGCACGATCCGGCCCTCCAGCGTTGCCGGCTCGACCGGCCCGGTGTGCGTGAGGATCCCCTCGCAGACCTCGTGCGTGAGGTTGAGCCCGCGCGCGATCCGGTGCGACTGCTCGTTGTGGCGGAAGCCGCCGCCGAAGCGCTCGCGGAGCGCCTCGTCGAGCGCGTCCTCGCCCGCGTGGCCGAACGGCGTGTGCCCGAGGTCGTGCCCGAGCCCGATCGCCTCGGTCAGATCCTCGTTCAGGCGCAGCGCCCGCGCGACGACTCGCGAGATCGCCGTCGTCTCGAGCGTGTGGGTCATGCGCGTGCGGTAGTGGTCGCCCTGCGGGTCGATGAAGACCTGCGTCTTGCCTTTCAAGCGCCGGAACGGCTTCGAGTGGACGATCCGGTCGCGGTCGCGCTGGAACGGCGTGCGCACGCCGCACGGCTCCTCGTCGTGCTCGCGCCCGCGTGTCTCGTAGGAACGAACGGCGAGCGGGGACAGCCACGACTCCTCGTGCTCTCGAACGAGAGCTTCGAAGGTGTCGGCCACTCTCCCGGCGAGCTCGGGCATCGCGTTCCAGAGTAGTCGCTGACACGGCGAGATCGGCCCCGCGCTTCGACGCAGCGACAGCCAGTGCGCCATGTCTAGTCCCCCACCCTGGGTGGGGAAGCAACCCACCGCCCTCGAGGGCAACGCTACCGGGAAAGGACACACGCGGGTGAGCCGGGTCCGCGCCGAATTCGCCCGCGGCCGGCTGCGGCCGCGTTCAGATGATGATCGGGACGGTGCCGCCGTCGGCGCTCCACGCCGAACCCGTCACGTAGGCGGCGCGGTCCGAGCAGAGGAAGACGATCACGGCGGCGATCTCCTCCGGCTGGGCGAGACGGCCGAGCGGCCGGCCGGCGCCGACCTTGGCCAGCACCTCGTCGCGGTCGCCCGGCTGCTGGTCGGCGAGCCCGCCCTCACCGAGCCACGCGTCGGTCGCGGTCGGCCCGGGCGTGACCGCGTTGCAGCGGATCCCGTCCTTCGCGTACAGGTCGGCGACGAGGCGCGAGAGCGACAGCATCGCCGCCTTCGTCACCGAGTAGTGCGGCATCCCGGTCGAGGGGCGCTTTCCGGCAGTGGACGAGACGTTCACGATCGCAGCATTGCCCGCGGCGCGGAGATGCGGCAGCGCCGCTCGGATCGCGCGGACGTGGCTCATCACGTTCAGCTGCCAGTACGCGTCCCACTCTTCGTCGGCGACCTCTTCGAACACCGCCTGCCGCGCGGCGCCGACGTTGTTGACGAGGCAGTCGAGCCGACCGAGCGCGGCGACGGCGGTCTCGATCAGCCGCTCCGGCTCGCCCGGCTGCGCGAGATCGCACGAGACGTGCAGCGCCTCGCCGACGACCGGAGCCTCGCCGCGGCCCGAGGTGACGACGCGCGCCCCCTCGGCGGCGAGCAACCGCGCCGTCTCCAGGCCGATGCCACCGGTCGAGCCGGTGACGATGCAGACGCGGTCGGAGAGGCCGAGATCCATGCGCCGCTAGCGTATCGGCCGTGACGACGATCCTTCTCGTCAGGCACGGAGAGACCGACTGGAACGTCCATCGGCGCGTGCAGGGCCACTCCGACACGCCGCTGAACGACACCGGGCGCGCGCAGGCGCGGGCGCTCGCGGAGGAGCTCGACGGCGAGCGAATCGACGCCGTCTACTCGAGCGACCTGCTCCGCGCGCACGAGACCGCCCGCATCGTCGCCGAGCAGCGCGGCCTCGACGTGACCGCGATCCGCGACCTGCGCGAACGCCACTTCGGCACCTGGGAGGGCCTGACCGACGAGGAGATCTTCACCCGCTTCCCCGAGGTGCGCGAGGGCGCGCCGTGGGGCGATGCGGAGACGCAGGAGGAGATGGCCGAGCGTGTCCTTGCGGCCCTCCGGAGAATCGCGGAGGCACATCCGGACCAGCGCGTTCTCGTCGTCTCGCACGGTGGCCCGCTGCGCAGGGTGCTCGCGCACTGCGGCGTCGACGGCGTCGACCGGATCGACAACTGCCACGTCGTCCGGATCGAGGTCGGTGGCCGCATGATCCGCGCAGTAGACTGACCCGCGGTGGAGGACTACACGAGCAAGTACAAGGGGGAGCAGGTCGAGGTGGCGCTGATGAACGGCGACTACCAGGACGGCGTTCTGACGTCGTACTGCGCGATCGACGAGGTCGCGCACGTCGAGCTGAACGGCCACATCCTGATCCCGCTGCAGAACGTCGCGTCCCTCCACTGCTCGAGCCGCTGCGACGCGCCGGAGCCGGACTGGCCGCCGCGCGGGCTCGCCGAGGACGAGCGCGACGACGAGGCGTAGGGCGTGGGCCGGGCGCTGCCGGTCGTTCGGAACATCGTCAAGGCGTGGGCGCTCCTGCTCGGGTTGTGCGCGGCGCTCGGCTCGTTCGGCTGGTGGCTGAGCGGCTTTCGGCTCGCTTCGGTGTTCGTCTTCTGCGGTCTGCTCCTCGGGGTTGCCGCGTACTGGTACGCGGACCGCGTGGCGATGGGCATGGCCGGCGCACGCGAGCTCTTGCCCGGCGAGGCGCCGGCGCTGCACTCGACGGTCGAGCGGCTCGCGATGAGCGCGCGTGTTCTGAAGCCCCGCCTCTACGTGATCTCCGACGGCTTTCCACATGCCCTTTCGGCGGGACGAGGCGCGACCAGCTCGGCACTCGCGGTCAGCACCGGCCTGCTCGGGCTGCCCGCTCCGGCGGAGATCGAGGGCGTGATCGCCCACGAGATCGCGCACATCCGGAACCGCGACGTGCTCGTGCAGACGACCGCCGTCGTGCTGGCGGCGTCGCTGGTCGAGCTCTCGCGGGTCGGCGGCTTCCTGTCGCGCGCGTTGCTGTACGTCCTCGGACCGGTCGCGGCCTCGTTCGTCCACCTGCTGCTCTCGCCGCGGCGAGAGTTCGAGGCCGACCGGCTTGCCGCGGAACTCTGCGAGTCGCCGCACGGGCTCGCCGATGCGCTCGTCCGGCTCGAGCAGGCGAGCGAGCTGGTCGAGTTCCAGGCGAGCCCGGCGACTGAGCCGCTGTACACGATCAATCCCTTCGCAGAGACCGGCCTCGGCGGCCTGTTCACAACGCATCCGCCGGTGGCGGAGCGTGTTCGCCGGCTGCGCGATCTCGACCCGGGCTGGCGCGAGAAGCTGCGCGCAGCCTAGCTCAGGGACCCGGAACGAAAACGGCCGGAAGTCGCGAGACTTCCGGCCGTTGAGATAATCCGGCGGCGTCCTACTCTCCCGGGAGGTTGCCCTCCGAGTACCATCGGCGCTGGCGGGCTTAACTGCTCTGTTCGGAATGGGAAGAGGTGTACCCCCGCCGCTATGACCACCGGAAGCTGTCAAAGGCGTCGCGATTACCAAGCTGCGTGCGGAACGCACCAGCAGCGCGCACACCTTCAAAACTCCATAGCGACATTTCGGTGTTCGAAATCAAGACCTCGGGCAATTAGTACGGGTCCGCTGAACACATTGCTGTGCTTGCACGTCCCGCCTATCGACGTGGTGGTCTCCCACGGCCCTTACTCCTTCTAGAGGATGGGAAGCCTCATCTCGAGGTGGGCTTCCCGCTTAGATGCTTTCAGCGGTTATCCCATCCGGACGTAGCTAATCAGCAGCGCCGTTGGCACGACGACTGATACACCAGCGGTCCGTTCGTCTCGGTCCTCTCGTACTAGAGACGACTCCTCTCAAGCTTCCAGCGCCCATGGTGGATAGGGACCGAACTGTCTCACGACGTTCTGAACCCAGCTCGCGTACCGCTTTAATGGGCGAACAGCCCAACCCTTGGGACCTACTCCAGCCCCAGGATGCGACGAGCCGACATCGAGGTGCCAAACCCTTCCGTCGATGTGGACTCTTGGGAAGGATAAGCCTGTTATCCCCGGAGTACCTTTTATCCGTTGAGCGACGGCACTTCCACTCGTTACCGCCGGATCACTAAGGCCGACTTTCGTCCCTGCTCGACATGTCTGTCTCGCAGTCAAGCTCCCTTATGCCTTTGCGCTCTACGCACGATTTCCAACCGTGCTGAGGGAACCTTTGCGCGCCTCCGTTACATTTTAGGAGGCGACCGCCCCAGTCAAACTGCCCACCTGACACTGTTCCCGACCCGGATCACGGAATCGGGTTAGAAGCCCAGAACACGAAGGGTGGTATCCCAAGGTTGGCTCCACGAGAGCTAGCGCTCCCGCTTCACAGCCTCCCACCTATCCTGGACAACGTACCCCAAACTCCAATGTCAAGCTGCAGTAAAGGTTCACGGGGTCTTTCCGTCCAACCACGGGTACTCGGCATCTTCACCGAGACTACAGTTTCACCGGATCCCTCGAAGAGACAGCGCCCAAGTCGTTGCGCCATTCGTGCAGGTCGGAACTTACCCGACAAGGAATTTCGCTACCTTAGGCAGTTATCCCTCACGTCGCCGTGAGGACTGGACCATATCTTCATCCCAAGGAAGGGATGTCCGACGTATGGCCTCTGAGGATTCTCGCAAGCACCTCGTCGAGTGGCCGTAGCCGAGCTCGACCTTTGCTCGCTGGATTCATCGAATACACCTTGCGAACGATCTCTGCTAGACCGTCGTCCCTCAGGTGCTCCTTGCGTTCCATCATCTCCAAGATCTCCTTGAATCGCTCGAATGTCTCCCGCTTGCAGCTGAGCGGTACGACGTACCGCTCAAAGAACGGGATAACTCGATCGCGGAGGATCGCGGTCGACGAGACCTCGTACGTCAGGACATGATTGGCTGCCTGACTTCGGATAAATCCGCCCACCGCCGAAGGTCGCCATTGCGAGTTCCAAGATCGCGCGACCACTCTCGTGCTGATACAGGAAAAATCCTGGATCGACGTAGTAGCCGTGCCGGCACGTGCCGTGCCTCTTGATACTGACGCAAAGCGAGCCCTCGCCTTCGACGAAGCCCGCAAGGAACCAGCTTGCCGCTTCCGTGCTTCCGAGTCTTTCCTGCTGATTTTCCGCACCCGTCACGTTGTCACTATCGTAAACGCCCGATCGGACGACACGATGAGTAGCGCGGGATGCTCGGATGTCCCAGCATACAGTCGGATTTTTCAACCGCCCTTTCCGAGTAACAACCTCGGTTCCTACGGTTATAGTTACCGCCGCCGTTTACCGGGGCTTGGCTTCAAAGCTTCGTCCGAAGACTAACCTCTCCGCTTGACCTTCCGGCACCGGGCAGGCGTCAGCCCCTATACGTCGTCTTTCGACTTCGCAGAGACCTGTGTTTTTGGTAAACAGTCGCTTGGGCCGTTTCACTGCGGCCCCCTCGAGCTGAGCCCGCGAAGGGCTTTCACTCTACCGGGGCGCCCCTTCTCCCGAAGTTACGGGGCCATTTTGCCGAGTTCCTTTTCGAGGGTTCTTCCGATCGCCTTGGTATTCTCTACCTGCCCACCTGTGTCGGTTTTGGTACGGGCACGCGCCACCTCCCTAGACGCTTTTCTAGGAGGCATGGCTTTTGGCACTTCGCGCCTTGCGGCGCTCGGCATCCCGTCTCAGACTTGTGCCCGGCGGATTTGCCTACCGGACGTCCTACGCGGTTACCCCTGGACGACCATCGCCAGGGATGCCATAGCCTACCCCGTCCCGCCATCGGTGATAGCGGTGGCTACGTGGTACAGGAATATCAACCTGTTGTCCATCGCCTACGCCTGTCGGCCTCGGCTTAGGTCCCGACTAACCCTGAGCAGATTAGCTTTACTCAGGAACCCTTGGGCATTCGGCGGAGGAGTTTCTCACTCCTCTTTCGTTACTCGTGCCAGCATTCTCACTTCCCAGGCCTCCACGGCTGGCTTACCGCCGCCGCTTCGCCGGCCTGGGAACGCTCCCCTACCACTCCGTCTTGCGACGAAGTCCGTGGCTTCGGTTCCATGCTTGAGCCCCGTTACATTGTCCGCGCCCGACCACTTGACCAGTGAGCTGTTACGCACTCTTTGAATGGTGGCTGCTTCTGAGCCAACATCCTGGTTGTCTGTGCAATCGGACATCGTTTCCCACTTAGCATGGAATTAGGGACCTTAGCCGACGGTCTGGGCTGTTTCCCTTTTGAGCACGAAGCTTATCCCCCGCACTCTGACTGCCGTGCTCTGGATTACCGGCATTCGGAGTTTGCCTGAGTTCGGTAAGCTGGTCGGCCCCCTAGCCCAAACAGTGCTCTACAACCGGTAATGAACGCACGACGCTATACCTAAATATATTTCGGGGAGAACCAGATATCTCTGAGTTTGATTAGCCTTTCACTCCGACCCACAGGTCATCCCCGCCGTTTTCAACCGACGTGGGTTCGGTCCTCCACGGGGTCTTACCCCCGCTTCAACCTGCCCATGGGTAGATCACTCAGTTTCGGGTCTACCTCCGACGACTAGACGCCCTATTCGGACTCGCTTTCGCTTCGGCTCCGTTTCCTTAACCTTGCCGTCGAAGAGTAACTCGCTGGCTCATTATGCAAAAGGCACGCCGTCACAGCACGAAGCTGCTCCGACCGCTTGTAAGCACACGGTTTCAGGTACTATTTCACTCCCCTTCCGGGGTACTTTTCACCTTTCCCTCACGGTACTAGTTCACTATCGGTCGCCAAGGAGTACTTAGCCTTACGGGGTGGTCCCCGCAGATTCCGACCGGGTTTCCCGTGCCCGGCCGTACTCAGGTACCCGTCAAGGAAGTCCACGCGCTTTCGTCTACAGGACTGTTACCCGCTGTGGTGCGACTTTCCATTCGCTTCGACTAACGCGCGGATTTGTAACTTCCCGACCCGCCGGCAGACGGATCAAGACAGGCCCTACAACCCCGCGACGACAACGACTGCCGTCTGTCACGTCGTCGCGGTTTGGGCTCTTCCCCTTTCGCTCGCCACTACTCAGGGAGTCGAGGTTTCTTTCCTTTCCTCCGGTTACTAAGATGTTTCAGTTCACCGGCTTGCCGTCGCCTGCCCTATGTATTCAGGCAGGGACACACGCGCATTACCACGTGTGGGTTTCCCCATTCGGAGATCCCGGGATCAAAGGTTGGTCAGCACCTCCCCCGGGCTTATCGCAGCCGCCCACGTCCTTCATCGGCTCTTGGCGCCAAGGCATCCACCGTGTGCCCTTCATCTCTTGATCATGAAGAACACCTAATTTGCCGCTATGGAGTTTTCAAGGTGCACGCGAGCCCTGCCCGCCCAACCAGAAAGAACCGCTGCTTGCGCGCACGGTCCTTCAAAACTCAGCAGCGTGACTAACAGTACGTCGAGGTCGACATAATTTCTAGGCGAGCTCGGCTCCGGACGGCGATCGAGCTGCCATCACGGACGAGTAGCCCACCGAGGTAATCGCCCCGGTATCCCTAGAAAGGAGGTGATCCAGCCGCAGCTTCCGCTACGGCTACCTTGTTACGACTTCACCCCAGTCACCAACCCCACCTTCGGCGGCTGCCTCCCTTGCGGGTTAGCACACCGACTTCGGGTGTTGCCGGCTTCCGTGGTGTGACGGGCGGTGTGTACAAGGCCCGAGAACGTATTCACCGCGGCGTTGCTGATCCGCGATTACTAGCAACTCCGCCTTCATGGAGGCGAGTTTCAGCCTCCAATCCGAACCGGGACCGGTTTTTTGGGATTCGCTCCCCCTCACGGGTTTGCAGCCCTTTGTACCGGCCAATGTAGCACGTGTGTAGCCCAAGACATAAGGGGCATGATGACTTGACGTCATCCCCACCTTCCTCCGATTTGTCACCGGCAGTCTCCCATGAGTCCCCGACATTACTCGCTGGCAACATGGGACAGGGGTTGCGCTCGTTGCGGGACTTAACCCAACATCTCACGACACGAGCTGACGACAGCCATGCACCACCTGTGCACCGGCCCCGAAGGGCTGCCGTATTTCTACGACATTCCAGTGCATGTCAAGCCTTGGTAAGGTTCTTCGCGTCGCGTCGAATTAAACCACATGCTCCGCTGCTTGTGCGGGCCCCCGTCAATTCCTTTGAGTTTTAGCCTTGCGGCCGTACTCCCCAGGCGGGGTGCTTAATGCGTTAGCTTCGGCACGGACGGAGTCGACACCGCCCACACCTAGCACCCATCGTTTACGGCGTGGACTACCAGGGTATCTAATCCTGTTCGCTCCCCACGCTTTCGCGTCTCAGCGTCAGTACCGTCCCAGAGAGCTGCCTTCGCCATAGGTGTTCTTCCTGATATCTGCGCATTTCACCGCTACACCAGGAATTCCACTCTCCTCTTCCGGACTCTAGCCAAGTGGTTTCCGCCGACAGCTCGAGGTTGAGCCTCGAGTTTTCACAGCAGACCTACCTAGCCGCCTACACGCTCTTTACGCCCAATAAATCCGGACAACGCTAGCCCCCTACGTATTACCGCGGCTGCTGGCACGTAGTTAGCCGGGGCTTCTTCTGAAGGTACCGTCACCCTCTGGGCTATTCACCCGAGTAGCTTCGTCCCTCCTGAAAGAGGTTTACAACCCGAAGGCCTTCTTCCCCCACGCGGCGTCGCTGCGTCACGGTTTCCCGCATTTGCGCAAGATTCCCCACTGCTGCCTCCCGTAGGAGTCTGGGCCGTGTCTCAGTCCCAGTGTGGCTGATCGTCCTCTCAGACCAGCTACGGATCGTCGCCTTGGTGGGCCGTTACCCCGCCAACAAGCTAATCCGCCGCGGGCTCATCCTTGACCAGAGGCCGAAGCTACCTTTTCTCCGGCGCCCGAGGGCTCCGGAGGCTATTCGGTATTAATCCGGGTTTCCCCGGGCTATCCCGATGTCAAGGGCAGATTACCCACGTGTTACTCACCCGTTCGCCGCTGTCCCCAGGGCCGAAGCCCTGGTTCTCGCTCGACTTGCATGTGTTAAGCGCGCCGCCAGCGTTCGTCCTGAGCCAGGATCAAACTCTCCGTGAAGATGGTTGCCGTCAACGATCGGCGGCAAACTTCGCTTCGAGCTTGTGCTCAAAGTGTCCCCCTCCCCCGGATGGTCCCGGGCTCGGGCGACGGGTCTTGTGCCTCACGCAGGCCAAAGCCGGCGAGAGGTCTCGACGTAAACGCACGCTGCTGAGTTTTCAAAGACCGCGCTGATCTCCGGAAGACGTGAAAAAGGCCTCCCGACTCACACCGGAGGCCCCTCGCTCGCACCCTTCGACTTCCGTCTCGGATCGCTCGGTTTGGGAACTCCTGGTCGTCGGGACGTTTCCACGCCGCCCTTCGGGCAGCCGGAGGATGATAGCAACCCTCAGGGGGGTGTCAAGCGGACAAATCTGCGCTTCCCGGCTTGAACAAGCCCGTTCTCGAGCCTCGAACGGGGCAGATCGAGCTCCGTCACGACCTCGCCGTCGAGCTGGACACCCCCCTGGGCGATCATTCGCCTGGCCTCGCTCGTCGACATCCCGAACACCCCCGCCAGGAGCGCGGGCAGATGCACGGGATCGCCGCCAGGTAGAGACGCCTCGGGGACGTCGTCCGGCGCCTTTCCTTCCCGCACGACGCGTGTGAAGTGCTCCGCCGCAGAGCTCGCTGCACCGTCACCGTGGTACCGCTCCACGATCCCGCGCGCGAGAGCCAGCTTCGACTCCATCGGCTCACCCCCGGGGGCCTCGCGATCGAGACAGAGCCGCCACCACTGACTGATCGCGCGGTCCGGAATCGACATCACCTTGCCGAACATCTCGGCCGGCGGATCGTCGATCCCTACGTAGTTGCCGAGCGATTTCGACATCTTGTCGATGCCGTCCGTCCCGACCAGCAGCTCGTAGGTGATCACTGCCTGGGGCTCGAGGCCGTAGTGAGCCATCACGTCCCGGCCCATCAGAAGGTTGTAGAGCTGGTCGCTGCCGCCGACCTCGATGTCCGCCTCGACGGCGACCGAGTCGTACCCCTGGGCAAACGGGTAGAGGAGCTCGGAGACCGAGATCGGCTCGCGGGCGGCAAAGCGCTTGGCAAAGTCGTCGCGCTCGAGCAGCCTCGCGACCGTGCCGGTTCGCGTCAGCCGGACGATCTCGGCGTAGTCCAGCATGCCGAGCCACTCGCCGTTGAAGCGGATTTCCGTCCGCTCACGATCGAGGATGCGGTATGCCTGCTCGGCGAACAGCTTCGCGTTGCTGTCGAGCACCTCGTCCGGGAGCACTTCGCGCTCCTTCGAGCGGCCCGACGGATCGCCGATCCTGGCCGTGTAGTCCCCGACGATCAGCACGGCGACATGGCCGTCGTCCTGGAACGCACGCAGCCGGTTGAGCACGGTTGCGAAGCCCAGGTGGATGTCGGGACCGGTCGGATCGATGCCGAGCTTGACTCGCAGGGGCCGGCCGAGGGCCAACTTGCGCTCGATCTCGCCCTCAGGCAGGACGTCGACGGCGTTCCAGATCAGCTCTGCGAGGCTCACCGGTGCCGAGTCTAGACGGGCACCCCCGGGCTAGAATCGGGTGGTTGGTCGGCAGTGCCCCCGCTCCCGAGGCGAACGGCAAGCGCCGGCGCCGGATCCGCAAGCTCCGCCTTTTCACCCTCCTCTCTGCTGGTGGGCCTCTTCTGCTTCGTCTCGTTCGCCTACGGCATGGTGCTCGGGATCCGCAGCGACATCCCGCAGCTCGACCCGACGCGGGGCAGCAGCCGGCTCGAGCGGAACGGCTACATCTACGACTCGAGTGGCCAGCGCGTGCTCGCCGTCCTGCGCGGCTCCGAGGCGCGGGTCGTGGTCGACTCCGGCGCGATCGCGCCGGTGATGAAGCAGGCGATCGTCGCGATCGAGGATCGCCGCTTCTTCGAGCACCGGGGCGTGGACGTCCGCGGGATCGTGCGCGCCGTCTGGCAGGACATCCGGAACAAGAAGGTCGTCCAGGGCGGCTCGACGATCACCCAGCAGTTCGTCAAGAACACGTATGTGCGCAGCTCCCGCTCGATCAGCCGCAAGCTGAAGGAGGCGGCGCTCTCGTGGCAGCTCGAGCAGGTCTGGTCGAAGGACCGGATCCTGACCGCCTACCTGAACACGATCTACTTCGGGAACGGTGCGTACGGGGTCGAGCAGGCCTCACGCGTCTACTTCGGACACGGAGCGTCGGCCCTGACGTTGCCCGAGGCGGCGCTCCTCGCCGGGATTCCGGCCGACCCGAGCCTCTTCAATCCGGTGACGAACCCGAAGGCGTCGTACGTCCGGCGCCGCGAGGTGCTCCAGGCAATGCTCGACCAGAAGGACATCGCCTACAACGAGTACCGGGCCGCGAACCGGACACCGTTGCCGAAGCCGAGCGAGGTGCACTTGCCCGGCACGCGCGGACCCGCGCAGTACTTCGTCGACTACGTCAAGCAGCAGCTCGTCGACCGGTACGGGACCCGGCAGGTCTTCGGCGGGGGGCTCAAGGTCGTGACGACAATCGACCTCGAGCTCCAGCGGCAAGCGCGCGAGGCGATCGGCAAGTGGCTGCCGGGCTCCGACGGGCCCGCCGCGGCTCTGGTCGCGCTCGACCCGCGAGACGGCCGAGTCCTCGCGATGGTCGGCGGTAACAACTACCGCGAGAGCCAGTTCAACCTGGCCGTCCAGGGCGAACGGCAGCCGGGCTCGTCCTTCAAGCCGTTCGTGCTCGCAACCGCGCTCCAGCAGGGGATCTCGCCGACGACCGTGCTCGAGTCGAAGCCGGTGACGATCTCGCTCGGCGACCGCGACTGGTACGTCCGCAACTACGAGGGCTCGAACCTCGGACCGATCGACCTGACGACGGCGACGATCTACTCCGACAACACGGTCTACGCACAGCTGACGCAGATCGTCCAGCCGAAGAGCGTCGTCGAGACCGCTCAGAAGCTTGGGATCGCGAGCCCACTCCGGAGCTACTTCGCGATCGGACTCGGGGCGGAGTCCGTCAACCCGCTCGAGATGGCGCGCGCGTTCGGGTCGTTCGCCGACAACGGGAAGCGCGTCGACGGCTCGATCTTCCAGAACCGGCCGCGAGTCGTCGCCTCGGTGAACGGCAAGGAGAACCGGCCGATACCGAGACAGGTGATCACCGAGACGAATGCGGAAATCGTCAATCAGATCCTCCAGCAGGTCGTCCAGTCGGGAACGGGGAAGCGAGCCGCGCTGGCGGACCGGCAGGTCGCCGGCAAGACCGGCACGACCGAGAACTACGGGGACGCGTGGTTCGTCGGCTATACGCCGCAGCTCGCGGTCGCAGTCTGGGTCGGGTATCCGGACACGCTCAGGCCGATGCTGACCGAGTTCCAAGGCGACGCTGTCGCCGGAGGCACCTTTCCGGCGCTGATCTGGAAGAGCTTCATGGAGCAGGCCCTCCCGTATCTGAAGGACGAACCGGAGAGCTTCGCCGTATCCGAGCTTGCCGGCCGCGGAGTCGCGGCGTCTCGTCCTTCGCGACGGCATGTTCCAGCTCGACAACGGGCTCTGCCGGAACACGATCTCCGTCGTCTACTTCGCCGGGCGCGAGCCTACCCGAACGGCGAATTGCAAACCGAACGAGGTCGAGGTGCCGAACGTCGTCGGTTCCACGTATGACGTCGCCGCCGCGCGGCTTCGAGCCCAGCCGCTGACCCCGTTGGTGATCTACAAGCCGGCAGCGCCGGGGCAGCCGATCGGTGTCGTCGTCAAGCAGCTCCCCCGCGGCGGTCGATTGTCCTCGTTCGACAAGGTGACGATCGTGTTCGCGAAGGCGCAGCACGGGGTCGTTCCGCGTGTGGTCGGGATGCGACTGCCTGTCGCGCGTACGAAGCTCGAAGGGCTCAAGCTCAAGGTCTCGATTCGCGGGAGCGGAGTGGAGATCGTGCGCCAACGGCCATCGCCGGGCGTCGCCGCCGCACCGGGTCTGCCGGTCACGCTCTGGCTGGGCCGCGGCTGAGGAAGCGCGAGCCGGCGAGGACGTAACGCCATGGACGGTCGACCGCGCGACTGATCCCGACTCGCGGACCCATCTCAATCTCCGGCGTCGCGACCCGGCTGCGCAGCTCGAACGGGGCGCGGTCGAGCCGGAGGCCGTCGTGGTCGCGTGTGATCGCCAGCGCTTCGCACAGTCGGCCGGGGCCGGCGCAGAGAAGTCGCGCGTCTTCGAGGAGGCGGCGCTCCCTCATCCGCTCGAGACCGTCGCTCGGTTCGAGCGCGCGGATCAGGACTGCGGCCGCGATCCCCTCTTCCTCGCAGACGAAATTGAGGCACCAGTGAATCCCGTACGAGCGGTAGACGTAGGCGCGTCCGGGTGGGCCGAACATCGCGGCGTTGCGCGGCGTGCGGCCGCGGAATGCGTGGCTCGCCGGGTCGTCGCGATCGTAGGCCTCGACCTCGACAATCACTCCACCGACCCCGTCTACGAGGAGCGTCGCCCCGATCAGCTCGGGAGCAACGTCGAGGACGCCGCGGGCGAAGAACTCGGGGCCGAGCCGCGTGGCTTCCGTCACGTTCGTGTCACGTTCTGTGCGCGGTGTCAGACACTGGGCCGTGGCTCTCGCAGTCGTAGCTAGAAGAGCTTCTCGGCCTCGGCCGGACCGGCCG